>NZ_DATKFQ010000017.1:0-100047 GCF_035511235.1 Dokdonella sp. | reverse complement strand
GCAGGGGCGCGGGCAGGGAGGCCCGCGCGTTCGTCGTCAGCACAGGAGGTGCTGTCGACGAACCTCGGTCCCGGCCCACGGACCCGCAGGGCAGGAGGCCCGGAGGGCACGTCTGTGGGGTGCCCTTCTCTTTGGTTACTTCTCTGACTCCGCGCATCCTGCGCTCCGCCCTCCGGGCCGGCTTCGCCGTTCGCGCCGCTCCTGCGGCGCAGTGGGCACGCAAGAGAAAGTGACCCGCTCGCGGGAGCGAGCGGAAACAGGCAGGGATGCCGACTGCCTACGAAGCAACAACCACCCCAACATCGAACCGGCTTCGCCGCTCCAGCGGCACTGTGGGTACGCAAGAGAAAGTGACCTGCTCGCGGGAGCGAGCGGAAAAACAGGCAGGGATGTCGCTCACCTAGGAAGCAAACACAGCCGGTCATTCGCAACCCGGTGCTGCTTCACAGATGACCAGAATCCGGAGGATTGGTCGCTACAAGATGTGCCGCTCGCCGGATGGAGCGGAAAGCGAGCAGAGATGCCGTTCACCTGCGAAGCAAAATCCGTCGTCAGAAAGCCGAGCTCAGCTGCCGAACTCGTAATTCATCTGCGCCTGCGGCTCCTGCAGGAAATTCCCCTGCACGAAATTCGCGCCGCATGAGAACAGGATCGACATCGTCGCCGCATCCTCGACGAACTCCGCCACCGTCAGCTTGCCGGCATGGTGGGCCTGCTCGCAGATCTCGCGCACCTTGTCCTGGGTTTCCTTGCTGCGTACCAAGTCGACCATGAAGCTGCGGTCGATCTTGAGGTAGTGCGCCGGGACGTGCTTGAGCAGCTGGAACGAGTTGAGGCCGCGACCGAACTGCTCCAGCGCGAATCGGCAGTGCAGCTGCTCGAGGCCCTTCAGGAAACTGCGGGCCTGCTTGAGGTGGGTCACGACCAGGCTCTCGGGCATCTCGAAGATCAGGCTGTCGCCGGGCTGGCGCGCGTTCTTGAGCTGCTGGGCGATCCACGGCAGCAGGGTCTGGTCGTCGAGCGACTGCGCCGAGAGCTTGATGAAGAACGAAGTCGGCTGGCCCTGGCGTTCGCGTTCGGCGCCGAGGCGCAACGCGTTGGCGATGACCCAGCGGTCGATCGCCGGCAGCAGACCGTTCTGTTCGGCGATCGGCAGGAAGTGCTCGGGCGTGATGTCGCCCTTGGGGCCCTTCATGCGCAGCAGCACCTCGTAGAACGCCTTGCCGCTGCCGTGCAGGCTGACCACCGGCTGGTAATGGAACAGAAAGCCGTCGTTGGCGAGCGCGTCCTTGATCAGGCGCAGCCAGCGCTGGTGCTTCTCGACCTCGGCCTTGTCCTGCGCGCCCGGATCGAGCAGCGAGACGCGGTTGCCGCCTTCGCCCTGCGCCATGCGCAGCATCGCCTGGGCCTGGTTGAGGATCTGGTCGGCATGCGCGTTCTTCTCGGTGATCAGCGCGCCGCCGATGCTCATCGTCAGCGTGACCGACTGCTTGCCGACCTCGAAGATGCGGTCCTCGAACGCGTGGCGCAGCGTCTCGGCGAGCTGGCGGACCTGGTCGGCGGCGCGGCCGGTCAGCAGCACGCCGAAGTTCTGGTCGGACAGGCGGCCGGCGACGTCGGATTCGCCGAGGTGGCGGCGCAGCAGGCTGGCCATGTCGCCGAGCAGCAGGTCGGTCAGGCCGAGGCCGATCGTGTCGAGCGTCTTCTTGAAGTTGTCCGGCTCGAACAGCAGCAGCGCCTGATCGCTCTGGCCGCCGGCGGCGGCCGCGGCGGCGCGTTCGATCTCGGTCAGCGTGTGCTGGCGGTTGTACAGGTCGGTGACCAGGTCCTTGGAGCGCAGCTCGTCGATCTGCTGCGCGAGATTCGGGTCCAGCGCCTGCTGGCGGAACACGATCTGCTGGCAGGGCTCGCCTTCGTAGGTAGCCTCGGAGAACTCCATGACCGCGTCGAAGATCGAGCCGTCGCTGCGCTGCGCCTTGAGGTTCAGCCGCTGCGGCGGCTTCTCGCCCTTGGACAGGCGGCGCAGCAGGGCCTTGAAGTCGCCGGCGTCGTCGGCGGCGATCAGGTCGAGGATCGACATGCCCTCGATGTCCTCGAATTCCTCGAAGCCGAAGATGTCCAGGTAGGCCTTGTTGGCGCGTACGTGCATGCCCTCGTGGACGTAGGCGATCGGATCGCGCGAGGAGTCGAGCAGCGAGTCGCAGCGGCGCTCGGACTCGCGCAGCGCCGCCTCGAGCCGGCGCACGCTGCGCCGCATCTTCAGCGCCTCGAACTCGCGCGCGATGATCGTCTGCATGTGGTCGGGGCGGTCGCAGACCGCCAGCGCGCGCGCACCGTCGCGGAACGCGTCGGCGATCTGGTCGGCGCTCGGACTGAGCGCGTAGGCGACCAGGGCGATGTCGCGACCGGAGCGGCCCGCCGCGGCGGCGGTGGCCGGCAGCGAGATCGAGGTGGTGGCGAGATTGAACAGGATCAGGTCGGGCTGGTCGGCGATGGCCTCTTCGAGCTGGGCCTCGTTCTCCGCGCGGGACGGGCGTGCCGCGATGCCGCCGTTGCGCAGCTGGCTGACCAGTTGTTCGGCCGCGTCCGTGGACTCCTCGACCAGGATCAGGCGCAGCACGGTGTCTTGTCGATTCATCGGAGTTCTAGGGGACTCTCGGCGGAAATGCGGGCGCGCGTCCGGCGTCGGCCCGAGTGCTGCGAGAGGCACCGGCGCCACCGGACGTGTGCGGCGGCTCGGGAGAATCGCCGCTGAACTGTTTACCGGATTCGTGTGGCCTTTTCCATCCGGCGATCGTCACACGGGCCGCTTCGACGGCGCGCCGGGTATCTCGCGCACCAGCCGCGGCACGAGGTAGCCGGGCAGGCGGTCGCGCAGCGCATCGACCAGGGCCAGCGCGCGGCCGTCGTCGACCTCGAAATGGGCGGCGCCGGCGACACGATCGAGCTGGTGCAGGTAGTACGGCAGCACGCCGGCCGCGAACAGCGCCTCGGACAGCTCGGCGAGCACGTCGGCGTCGTCGTTGACCCCGTGCAGCAGCACCGCCTGGTTCAGCACGGTGGCGCCGGCGGCCTGCAGGGCGCGGCAGGCCGCGGCGACCGCGGCGTCGATCTCGCGCGGATGGTTGGCGTGGATCACGACGGCGCGCTGCTGCGGCAGGGCGCCGAACCAGTCCAGGAACTCGGCGTCGATGCGCTCGGGCAGCACGACCGGGAGGCGCGTATGCAGACGCAGGCGCTTGAGATGGCCGATCGCGCCGATCGCCGCGCCGAGCTCGGCGAGCTTGTGGGTGGCCAGCGACAGCGGGTCGCCGCCGGACAGGATCACCTCGCCGATCGACGCATCGCCGGCGAGGTGGGCGACCGCATCGCGCCAGCCGTTGGCCGCCGCGGTCTCCTCGGCATACGGAAAATGGCGCCGGAAGCAATAGCGGCAATGCACCGCGCACGAGCCGGTCGCCAGCAGCAGGGCGCGGCCCTGGTATTTGTGCAGCACGCCGTGCGCGGCACGGGCGGCGAGGTCGCCGACCGCGTCATGCGTGAAGCCGGGCACCTCGCCGAGCTCGGCGGCCAGCGGCAGCACCTGCAGCAGCAGCGGATCGCGCGCGTCGCCGCGGCGCATCCGCGCGACGAAGCCGCGCGGGACACGCAGCGGGAAGCCGGTATCGGCCGCCGGCAGCAGCTCGCCGGCGCGGTCGGCGAGGTCGAGCAGGCCGAGCAGTTCGAGCGGGTCGGTGACCGCCTCGCGCCAGAGCTGCTGCCAGCGGCGCGGCTGCGCGGGCGCGCGGTTAGCGGTTATCATGGGCGGCACGAATCACGGCTTTCCCTCAGGCGAAAGCGCAATTCTATCCGTCAGCCGCTTTCCCGAGCGGCTTTGTTTATTCAGAAGCGGCAGGAGCAGTCGATGGCCTCGTATGGCATGAACGATGTGAAGAACGGTATGAAGATCATTGTGGACGGCTATCCGTGCACGATCATCGATACCGAATACATCAAGCCGGGCAAGGGGCAGGCCTTCACGCGCGTCAAGTACCGCAATCTGAAGACCGGCCGCACGGTCGAGCTGACGATGAAGTCGACCGACTCGGTCGAGGCCGCCGACGTCGTCGACACCGACATGGAGTTTCTGTATTCGGACGGCGAGTTCTGGCATTTCATGCATCCGGACACCCACGAGCAGATCGCGGCCGACGCCAATGCGATGGCCGACGCGTCCAAGTGGCTGAAGGGCAACGAGGCGGTGATCGTCACGCTGTGGAACGGCGCACCGCTGACGGTCACCCCGCCGAACTTCGTCGAGCTGGAGATCGTCGAGACCGATCCGGGCGTGCGCGGCGACACCTCCGGCGGCGGCGGCAAGCCGGCCAAGCTCGAGACCGGCGCGGTCGTGCGCGTGCCGCTGTTCGTCAACCAGAACGAGATCATCAAGGTCGATACGCGCTCGGGCGAGTACGTCGGACGCGTCAAGTAGCTCCGGTCCGGTCCCGGCGGCGGCCCGCGCGGCTGCCGCCGCGACGCCGGTCGGTGCGCATCCGCGGCCGGTCGGACGTCGCTTCGCCGCGCTTTCCGTTGCCCGGATGGTGGTCCGTTCATGTCAGAACCGTGTGATGTCCTGATCGAGGCGCGCTGGGTCGTGCCGGTGGAGCCCGACGGCGTCGTGCTAGACGAGCACGCCGTGGCGGTCCGCGACGGCTGCATCGTCGATCTGGCGCCGATCGAGCGTGCGCGCGCGGCCTGGGAACCGGCCGAGCGCGTCGCGCTGCCCGATCACGCGCTGATCCCGGGCCTGGTCAATGCGCATACGCACAACCCGATGACGCTGATGCGCGGCCTGGCCGACGACCTGCCGCTGATGCGCTGGCTGCAGGAGCACATCTGGCCGGCCGAGGCCAGGGTGCTCGGGCCGGAGTTCGTGCGCGACGGCATCGAGCTGGCGATCGCCGAGATGCTGCGCGGCGGCACCACTTGCTGCAACGAGAACTACTTCTTCCCCGACGTCCAGGCCGCGACCTACGCGCGCTACGGCTTCCGGGCGCTGGTCGGTCTGCCGGTGATCGAGTTCCCGAGCGCCTGGGCGCGCACGCGCGACGAGTACTTCGACAAGGCGCTGGCCGTGCACGACGCGATCCGCTCGATGCCGCTGCTCGGCACGGCATTCGCACCGCACGCGCCGTACACGGTGTCCGATGCCAGCTTCGAGCGCATTCGGGTACTGGCCGACCAGCTCGACATCCCGGTGCATCTGCATCTGCACGAGACCGCGCAGGAGGTGGCCGAGGGCAAGCGCGAGCACGGCGTGCGGCCGTTCGCGCGCGTCAAGGCGCTCGGCCTCGTCAACGAGCGCCTGCTCGCGGTGCACATGACCCAGCTGACCGAGCAGGAGATCGCCGACTGCGCGGCGGCCGGCGTCAGCGTCGTGCACTGCGCCGAGTCCAATCTCAAGCTCGCCAGCGGCTTCTCGCCGGTCGAGGCGATGCGGCGTGCCGGCGTCAACGTGGTCATCGGCACCGACGGCTGCGCCAGCAACAACGATCTGGACATGTTCGGCGAGATGCGCAGCGCCGCGCTGCTGGCCAAGGCGGTCGCCGACGACGCGACCGCCTTCGGCGCGTCGGCCGTGCTGCGCGCGGCGACGCTCGGCGGCGCGAGCGCGCTCGGCTGGGGCGACCGGATCGGCTCGATCGAGCGCGGCAAGCAGGCCGACCTGGTCGCGGTGCGACTCGACGAGATCGAGATGCAGCCGGTCTACCACGTCGTCTCGCAGCTGATCTACGCGGCCGGGCGCCATCAGGTCAGCGACGTGTGGATCGCCGGGCGGCGCAAGCTGGCGCGGCGCGAGCTGGTCGATCTGGATACCGCCGAGATCATCGCCAAGGCGCGGCGCTGGCGCGAGCGCATCGCGGCGGCCTGAGGCGCGCTGCGCTGATCGTCCGGCGCGGCGTTCGGCCGGCGCCGCGGCCGGTTAGAATGCGCCGATGAACACGATCAACGTCGATCCCGCCGAGATCGCCAAGTTCGGCCGTCTGGCCGGCCGCTGGTGGGATCCGGACGGAGAATCCCGCCCGCTGCACGATCTGAACCCGGTGCGCCTGGCCTACATCGCCGAGCGCGTGGCGCTGCGCGGCGCGCGCGCGCTCGACGTCGGCTGCGGCGGCGGCATCCTCAGCGAGAGCCTGGCCCGCGCCGGCGCCGAGGTCACCGCGATCGACCTGTCGGCCGAGGTCATCGAGGTGGCGCGCCTGCATCTGCTCGAGAGCGCGCTGACCGTCGACTACCGGCTGCTCGGCGTCGAGGCGCTGGCGGACCAGTCGCCGGCGGCGTTCGACCTCGTCACCTGCATGGAGATGCTCGAACACGTGCCCGATCCGCGCAGCGTCGTCGACGCCTGCGCGCGTCTGCTGCGGCCGGGCGGGCGCCTGTTCGTCTCGACCTTGAACCGGACCCCGGCCGCCTTCGCGGCGGCGATCCTCGGTGCCGAACACGTGCTGCGCCTGCTGCCGCGCGGCACGCACCACTACGCGCAGTTCATCCGGCCGAGCGAGATCGCCGCGCATCTGCGCGCCGCCGGTCTCGAACTGGAGCACCTGGCCGGCATCGCCTACAACCCGTTCACGCGCGGCGCGCGCCTGACCGCGAGCGTTTCGGTCAACTACGTCGCCTGCGCGGTCAAGCCGGCATGACGTTGCCGCCGCAGGCCGTGCTGTTCGACCTCGACGGCACCCTGGTCGATTCGGCGCCGGACCTGATCGGCGCCCTGCAGGCCCTGTGCGGCGAGCTCGGCGAGCCGCCGCCGGACGCCGATGCGGTGCGTACCGTGGTCTCGGCCGGCGGCCGCGCCATGTTGCGTCGCGGCCTGCCGGATTTCGACGAGGTGGCGATCGAGCATCATCTGCCGCGCTTCCTGGGGCTGTACGCCGGCCGCATCGCGCAGGAGACCCGGCCCTATGCCGGCGTCGTCGAACTGCTCGACCGGCTCGAGCGGGGCGGCATCGCCTGGGGCATCGTCACCAACAAGCCCGGCTGGCTGGCCCGGCCGCTGGTCGAACAGCTCGGATGGGCGAGCCGCTGCGCGGCCCTGGTCAGCGGCGACTGCCTGCCGACCAAGAAGCCCGATCCCGAACCGGTGCTACACGCCTGCGCGCGGGCCGGCGTCGAGGCGGCGCGGACCTGGTTCGTCGGCGACGACCTGCGCGACATCCAGGCCGGTCGCGCGGCCGGCGCGCGCACGTTCGCCGCGGCCTGGGGCTATCTCGACGGCGGCGATCCGGCCGCCTGGCAGGCCGATGTCGTCGTCGCGACGCCGCCCGAGCTGACCCGTCTGATCGGACACTGTTGATGGCCGGCGAGGAGGGCCTCGGCAGCTTCGAGGCGAAGTGGTCCGGCGTCCATCCGGAACTCGCGCTGGCGCTGCGTTTCGTGCCGGGCCGGGCCCGCGACCATGCGCTGGGTCTGGCCGTGGTCGGACTCGAGATCGAGGATGCCGCGTTCCGCATCGCCGAGGATCACGTCGCCGAGGCCAAGCTGCACTGGTGGGCCGAGGAACTGGCGCGCCTGCTCGACGGCAAGCCGCGTCATCCGGCGACCCAGGCATTGAACTGCGCGGCCGGCCCCGCCGTGCCGCCGGGCGTCTGGGACGCGGTGATCGCCGGCGCGCTGGCGATCCGCGAGGCGCGGCCGGCCGGAACGCTGGCCGATCTGATCGAGGACCATCGCCGCTACTACGGTCCGTTCGCGCGCGCCGCCGCTGCCGCGTCGCCGGGCGTCTCGGTCGAGGCGGCGGCGGAGGCGGCCGTCCTGGGGCGCGCACTGCAGGATCTGGCCGATCTGCGCGGCGCGCTCGGTCGCGGCCGGTTGCCGTTGCCGCTCGATCTGCTGGCGCGCCACCAGATCGACCGCGGCGAGCTGACGGCGCGCTCGCCGGCACGCGACGAGGGATTGCGCGAGCTGTCGCGACAGATCGCCGCGCGGCTGCATGCGCTGCCGTGGCAGGCGCTTCCGCTGCTCGCCGGGATTCGCCAGATCGCCGATCTTGGTCGCGCCGAGCGCGCCGCAGGCGCGGCCGATCCGGCCGCAGCGCTCGTCGCGGCACGCGGACGGCTCGGGCCCTCGGCGGCCTGGCGCGCCTGGCGTCTCGCGCGGCGCGGCGCGATCTGAGGTACGCGATCCGAGGCCGTGGCGCGCCGGCACGGTGCGCCCATATGCATAGGGCCGATCCTCATGGCGCGGCGCGATGCGGTTTAGCGAAACGCTAACGCCGCTCGTGCTGCCATTGCATCCGGCTGGTTTGCGCTGCATCGCAGCAGCGTCCGCACAGCGCCGTCATCGAGCGGCCTGTGCCCGTTCTTCCGGGGGTGAACATGCCACGTATCGTCGTCATTGGAGGCGGGGCCGCCGGCTCCGCGCTGGTCGGCGAGCTGCTGCGGCCGGGCCGCCCGGCTGGAGCGGACATCGTCTGGCTGGTCGGCCAGCGCGCGCCGGGACGCGGCATCGCCTACTCGACCAGCGCCGACCACCATCTGCTGAACGTACGCGCCGCCGGCATGGGATTGTTCGTCGACGACGTCGGCGCGTTTCTCAAGTACACCGCCGCGCGCGGCCTGCCGGTCAAGGGCGCGGACTTCGTGCCGCGCTCGTGGTTCGGCGATTTCGTCGAGTCCTCGCTGGCGCGGCTGGTCGCCGAGTCGGGCCGGCCGGGCCGGCTCAGCGTGCAGTCGCGCGAAGCCGTCGCGGTGCGCGGTGACGCGGCGCTCGGCTACACCGTGACCGCCGCCGACGGCGAGAGCTGGCGCGCCGATGCGGTCGTGCTGGCGGTCGGCGCGCTGCCGCCCGCACCGCTCGCCGCGGTCACGCCCGAGGCGCTGCACGGCGGCGCCTACGTCACCGATCCGTGGCAGTGGCCGACGCTGGCGCAGGCGCCCGAGCGGGTCGTCGTCGTCGGCACCGGCCTGACCGCGGTGGACGTGCTGCTGAGCGCCTCGACGCTGTGGCCGCACGCTCAGCTGACCGCGATCTCGCGCCACGGCCAGCTGCCGCGTACCCATGCCAGCCACCCCGGCGAGCCGTATCCGCATCAGCAGGAACTGATCGACGCATTCGAGGCCGAGCCGCGGATCGGCGCCTGGCTGCGTACGGCGCGCGCGACGCTCGCCGACGAGGACGTCGACTGGCGCGCCGTCGTCGATGGCCTGCGCGGCGCGACGCCGGGGCTGTGGCGGCGCCTGGGCGACGCCGAGCGTGCCCGCTTCGTCCGGCATCTGCGCTGGCTGTGGGAGCCGATGCGCCATCGCATGCCGCCGCAGACGGCGACCGCGATCGCGCGGCTGCGCACGCAAGGGCGCCTGAGGATCGTCGCCGGTCGCGTGCTCGCGGTGTCCGGGGAAGGCCCTCTCGACGTGCGGATACGCCCGCGCGGCGGCGAGATCCAGCGCTCGCTGGCGGCCGATCTGGTGATCCAGGCGACCGGCCTGACGACGCTGGCGGACGGCACCTCGCACCCGCTGATCGGCCAGATGATCGCCGAGGATCTGGTCCGGCCCGATCGTCTCGGACTGGGTCTGTGCGCGGACGCGCAGGGGCGGCTGCGCGGTGCCGAAGGCACCGTCGCGCCGACCTTGCGCGTGATCGGCAGCTTGCTGCGCGGCGCACTCTGGGAATGCAGCGGACTGCCGGAGATCCGGGCGATGGCGCGCGTGATCGCCGAGGACCTCGTGCGCGAACTGGCGGTACCGGGCGCGCGGCGCATCGCCGTGGCTGCGACCGGCACGCCGGCCGGCAGCGGCGACGCCTGCCTGCACTGACCGCACCGGCGTCCGCGGCGGACCGATCCGGCGCGCGGCATCGGGCGCAATCGATCGCATCCGGGTCATTGACGCCACGGTGCGGCCCCCTTACCATCTCGCGGCTTCGCGGCGCCTGTCCGTTGGCCGAAGGGCCGGAACCGGCGGGGTATAGCGCAGTCTGGTAGCGCGCCTGCTTTGGGAGCAGGATGTCGGGGGTTCGAATCCCTCTACCCCGACCATCCCGGGAAGGCCGTACGCTGCGCCCGTAGCTCAACCGGATAGAGCATCGGCCTTCTAAGCCGACGGTTGCAGGTTCGATTCCTGTCGGGCGCGCCAGCGCATCGCCGGATCGGCGACGCGCGAACGTCCGGCCCGGACGGGCAGGGAGGGGCGAAGGAGCGGGACCGTCAGGACGGCGTGGTGCGGTGCAATGGTGGGCGTAGCTCAGCTGGTTAGAGTACCGGATTGTGATTCCGGTTGTCGGGGGTTCGAATCCCCTCGCTCACCCCATATTTCTGGAGGAAACCGCGCGATGCGGGTTTTTCCCGGCGACACAATTTGCTAGACTTTCCGATCTGTTTGGGTCGTTAGCTCAGTTGGTAGAGCAGTTGACTCTTAATCAATAGGTCGTAGGTTCGAATCCTACACGACCCACCAAACAGCCCCGGGTTGACCCAGGCAACATGCGAATGTGGCGGAACTGGTAGACGCGCTGGATTTAGGTTCCAGTGGGGCAACCCGTGAGAGTTCGAGTCTCTCCTTTCGCACCAGCTGGTGTCGGGCAGGCTCCCACCGCTCACGCGACGCCTCTTCGCGTATTCCTTTCGTAACGCTCCTTTCGCTGGCCGGATCGAGGCCGGGTTTCGCATTCCGCATGCGCGGCCGTCGTGGCCGTGCCGCAGCTGTCAGAACGAGCGTTCGCGTAAGGAGCATACATGCAAGTTTCGGTTGAGAACGTAGGCAAGCTGGGCCGCAAGCTCGTCGTGAGACTGCCGGCCGATCGCCTGGAAGACACCGTCCGCAACCGGATCCAGGAGATGACGCGCTCGGCGCGCATCAAGGGTTTCCGCCCCGGCAAGGTGCCGCAGAAGGTCATCGAGCAGCGTTTCGGCGCGCAACTGCGCAGCGAGGTGCTGTCCGATCTGATCGGCTCGAGCTTCCAGGAAGCCGTGACCCAGGAGAACCTGCGTCCGGCCGTGCAGCCGTCGATCTCGACCACCGGCCATCCGGCCGACGGCCAGATCGAGTACACCGCCGAATTCGAGGTGGTGCCGGAGATCGGCCCGATCGACGTGGCCGCGCTGGAGATCACGCGCACCACGGCGGGCGTGTCCGACGAGGACATCGACCAGATGATCGAGACGCTGCGCCAGCAGCGCCGCAGCTGGACGCCGGTCGAGCGCGCCGCCGAGAGCGGCGACATGGCGCTGTTCGAGTTCTCGGCCGAGGGCGAGGGCCTGCGTCATCCGGCCAGCGGCAGCGACCGCATGGGCACGATCATCGGCTCCAACGCGCTGCCGGCGGCGCTCGAGTCGGCGTTGATCGGCCAGTCGGCCGAGGCGGAGTTCGACGTCGATGTCGACTTCCCGGCCGATTTCCGCGAGGCCGCGCTGGCCGGCAAGTCGGCCAAGGTCCACGTCCGCGTCGTGCGCGTACAGGCGCCGCAGGTACCCGAGGTCGACGACGCGTTCATCGCCGCGTTCGGCGTGCGCGAAGGCGGCCTGGCGCGGTTCCGCGACGACGTCCGCGCCAATCTGCAGCGCGAGCTCGACGGCGTGCTGATGAACCGGCTCAAGGCCGCGACGATCGACAAGCTGCTCGCCGCCCACGCCGACCTGGAGCTGCCGCAATCGCTGATCGACGGCGAGGCGCGCCTGCTCGCCAACCAGGCCCGCGTGCCGGCCGACCAGTCGGCCGAGGCGTTCGCGCCGGCGGCCCGGCGCCGCGTCGCGGCCGGTCTGCTGCTGGCCGAGATCGCGCGCCAGAACCAGATCAGCGTCGAACCGCGCCGCGTCCGCGAGGCGCTGGCGACGATCGCCTCGACCTACGAGGAGCCGCAGCAGGTCATTGAACTATACAGCCGCGACCCCCAGTTGATGGGCGGTCTGCAAAGCCGCGTGCTCGAGGATCAGGTCGTGGAGTGGATCGCCGACCGCGCCAAGGTCACCGAGCAGCCGCTGAGCTTCAACGAAGTCATGCGTCCGGGCGTCTGAACCCGGGCGTCACTGGAGGTCGCACATGTCGCAGCATTCACCCGCCCAGGGCCTCAACCTGGTCCCGATGGTGGTCGAGCAGACCTCGCGTGGCGAGCGCGCGTACGATATCTACTCGCGCCTGCTCAAGGAGCGGCTGATCTTCCTGGTCGGCCCGGTCGACGACTACGTCGCCAATGTCGTCGTCGCACAGTTGCTGTTCCTGGAGTCGGAGAACCCGGACAAGGACATCAACCTGTACATCAACAGCCCCGGCGGTTCGGTGACGGCCGGGCTGGCGATCTACGACACGATGCGCTTCCTCAAGCCCGACGTCTCCACGATGGTGATCGGCCAGGCCGCGAGCATGGGCGCTTTCCTGCTCGCCGCCGGCACCAAGGGCAAGCGCTACGCGCTGCCGAACTCGCGCGTGATGATCCATCAGCCGCATGGCGGCGCGCAGGGCCAGGCCACCGACATCGAGATCCAGGCGCGCGAGATCCTGTACCTGCGCAAGCGCCTGAACGAGGAGCTGGCGGCCAATACCGGCCAGCCGCTGGAGCGGATCGAGCGCGACGTCGAGCGCGATCTGTTCTTCAATGCCGAAGACGCCAAGGGCTACGGCCTGATCGACGCGGTGCTGCAGAAGCGGCCGGTCGAAGCGACGCCGGGCTGAGCGCCGCGGCGACTCCTAAGCGGTCCACGCACGCCCGTTCAGCTGCGCTGAGCGGCGCGTGCGCGCTGTGTTATTCTCGGGGCGCAACACCCCACCTTGCAGAGGCGGAACATGACGGACGACCGGCAAAGCCGATCGGGTGACAGCGGCAAGATTCTCTACTGTTCGTTCTGCGGCAAGAGTCAGCACGAAGTCCGCAAGCTGATCGCGGGCCCGTCGGTGTTCATCTGCGATGAATGCGTCGAGCTGTGCAACGACATCATCCGCGAAGAGCTCGAAGAGAAGGCCGCCAGCACGCGCAGCCATCTGCCCAAGCCGAAGGAAATCCTCGACGTGCTCGACCAGTACGTCATCGGGCAGTCGCGCGCGAAGAAGGTGCTCGCGGTCGCGGTCTACAACCATTACAAGCGCATGGAATCGCGCAGCCGCAACGACGAGGTCGAGCTGACCAAGTCCAACATCCTGCTGGTCGGGCCGACCGGCTCGGGCAAGACGCTGCTGGCCGAGACGCTGGCGCGCCTGCTGAACGTGCCGTTCACGATCGCCGATGCAACGACGCTGACCGAAGCCGGCTACGTCGGCGAGGACGTCGAGAACATCATCCAGAAGCTGCTGCAGAAGTGCGACTACGACGTCGAGAAGGCGCAGGCCGGCATCGTCTACATCGATGAGATCGACAAGATCTCGCGCAAGAGCGAGAACCCGTCGATCACCCGCGACGTCTCCGGCGAGGGCGTGCAGCAGGCGCTGCTGAAGCTGATCGAGGGCACGATCGCCTCGGTGCCGCCGCAGGGCGGCCGCAAGCATCCGCAGCAGGAGTTCCTGCAGGTCGACACCAAGAACGTGCTGTTCATCTGCGGCGGCGCGTTCGCCGGGCTCGACCGCATCATCCAGCAACGGTCGGAGACGACCAGCATCGGCTTCAATGCCGAGGTGCGCAGCAAGAACCGCCAGCTCGACACCGGCCGCCTGCTCAGCGAGGTGCAGCCGGAGGATCTGATCCGTTTCGGCCTGATTCCGGAATTCGTCGGCCGTCTGCCGATCGTCGCGACGCTCGAGGAGCTCGACGAGCGCGCGCTGGTGCAGATCCTGACCGAACCGAAGAACGCGATCACCAAGCAGTTCAAGCGGATGTTCGAGATGGAGGGCGCCGAGCTGGAGTTCCGTCCGGACGCGCTGACCGCGGTCGCCCGCAAGGCGCTCAAGCGCAAGACCGGCGCGCGCGGCCTGCGCACGATCATCGAGCAGGTGCTGCTCGACACGATGTTCGATCTGCCCTCGCTCGAGCACGTCAGCAAGGTCGTCGTCGACGAGGCCGTCATCAACGGCCAGGCCGAGCCTTACCTGATCTATCGCGGCAACATGCAGACGCGCGCAGCGGCTGAATGATCCGCCGGCGCGGCGCCGTTGCAATACGCGCCGACGCCCTCACTTGACCCAACGGCAGCGTGAGTTCACGCTGCCGTTGCCGTTTCCGCGGCAACGAAATTCATCGCTCAGGATCGAAGATGGACAAGTCCGGCAGTTCCTCCACCGCCCCCGTACTCGAGCTGCCGGCTCTGCCGCTGCGCGATGTCGTGGTATTCCCGCACATGGTCATTCCGCTGTTCGTCGGGCGCGAGAAGTCGGTGCGCGCGCTCGATGCGGCGATGGAGAGCGGCAAGCAGATCCTGCTGGTGGCACAGCGCAGTCCCGATACCGACGATCCGCAGCCCGACGATCTGCATGCGATCGGCACGATCGCGACGGTGCTGCAACTGCTCAAGCTGCCCGACGGCACGATCAAGGTGCTGGTCGAGGGCACCGACCGCGCGCAGATCGAAGGCTACAGCGAGAACGACGGCCTGACCTTCAGCCGCGTGCGCGTGATCGAGCCGGTCTACGGCCGCAGCGAACGCGAGGCCGAGGTGATCTCGCGCTCGCTGGTCGCGCAGTTCGAGCAGCTGGTCAAGCTCTCGCGCAAGATTCCGCCGGAGCTGCTGGCGACGCTGTCGGGCATCGACAATCCGTCGCGGCTGGCCGACACGATCGCCGCGCACCTGTCGGTGCGCCTGGAAGACAAGCAGCGCGTGCTCGAGATGGCCGACGTGGTCGAGCGTCTGGAGACGCTGGTCACGCTGGTCGACGGCGAGATCGATCTGCAGCAGATCGAGAAGCGCATCCGCGGCCGCGTCAAATCGCAGATGGAGAAGAGCCAGCGCGAGTACTACCTCAACGAGCAGATGAAGGCGATCCAGAAGGAGCTCGGCGACATGGACGAGGCGCCCAACGAGCTCGACGAGCTCGGCAAGCGCATCAGCCAGGCCGGCATGCCCAAGGCGATCGAGGCCAAGGCGCGCGCGGAGTTCAACAAGCTCAAGCAGATGTCGCCGATGTCGGCCGAAGCCACGGTCGTGCGCAACTACATCGACTGGATGGTCAACTCGCCGTGGAAGAAGCGCAGCAAGGTCCGCAAGGACCTGCACCTCGCGCAGGAAGTGCTCGACGCCGACCATTTCGGCCTGGAGAAGGTCAAGGAGCGCATCCTCGAGTACCTGGCCGTGCAGCAGCGCGTCAACAAGATGAAGGGACCGATCCTGTGCCTGGTCGGGCCGCCCGGCGTCGGCAAGACCTCGCTCGGCCAGTCGATCGCCAAGGCGACCAATCGCAAGTTCGTGCGCATGTCGCTCGGCGGCGTCCGCGACGAGGCCGAGATCCGCGGTCACCGGCGCACCTACATCGGCTCGATGCCGGGGCGCATCATCCAGAACCTATCGAAGGTCGGCACGCGCAATCCGCTGTTCGTGCTCGACGAGATCGACAAGATGTCGATGGACTTCCGCGGCGATCCGTCGGCGGCCCTGCTCGAGGTGCTCGATCCGGAGCAGAACCACGCATTCAACGACCACTACCTGGAGGTCGATTTCGACCTGTCCGAGGTGATGTGGATCGCGACCGCGAACTCGCTGAACATTCCCGGCCCGCTGCTCGACCGCATGGAGGTCATCCGCATCCCCGGCTATACCGAGGAGGAGAAGATCAACATCGCGCGCCGCTATCTGGTGCCCAAGCAGCTCAAGGCGAACGGCCTGCACGAGGACGAGCTGCAGATCGCCGAGTCGGCGATCCGCGACATCATCCGCTACTACACGCGCGAATCGGGCGTGCGCAACCTCGACCGCGAGATTTCCAAGATCGCGCGCAAGGTCGTCAAGGAGCTCAGTCTGGCCGCCAAGCCCAAGTCCGGCGGCAAGGCCAAGGCCAAGACCAGGACGGCCAAGGACGCCGGCGACAAGGCCAAGCGTCCGGCCGGCCGGATCAGCGTGAGTTCGCGCAACCTCGATGCGTATCTGGGCGTGCGCAAGTTCAGCTACGGCCGCGCCGAACAGCAGAACGAGATCGGCCTGGTGACCGGCCTGGCCTGGACCGAGGTCGGTGGCGACCTGCTCAGCATCGAGGCGACGATCGTCTCGGGCAAGGGCAAGCTGATCCACACCGGCCAGCTCGGCGACGTCATGCAGGAGTCGATCCAGGCGGCGCTCTCGGTCGTGCGTGCGCGCGCCGATCGCCTCGGCATCGATCCGGAATTCCACCAGAAGCTCGACATCCACATCCACGTGCCGGAAGGCGCGACGCCGAAGGACGGACCGAGCGCCGGCATCGCGATGTGCACGGCGCTGGTGTCGGCGCTGACGCGCGTGCCGGTGCGATCGGACGTCGCGATGACCGGCGAGATCACGCTGCGCGGCCGCGTGCTGCCGATCGGCGGACTCAAGGAAAAGCTGCTGGCGGCGCATCGCGGCGGCATCTCGACGGTGATCATCCCCGACGAGAACCGCAAGGACCTCGTCGACATTCCGAAGAATGTCACCGACTCGGTCCAGATCCGGCCGGTCAAGTGGATCGACGAAGTGCTCGACATCGCGCTGGAGCGGCCGCTGGCGCCGACCGCGCGCGGCGAGGACGCCGACAAGCAGAAGGAAGGTGCGCACGGCGGCACCGCCGGCGAGACGCCGGCCCGTCCGCACTGAGCCGGGCGCTTCGACGCGAGGATCTGCGCCGGCCACATGGCCGGCGCAGTCGTTTCCGGGCTCGGCCATGGGTCGCGACCGGCGCCGCCGCGCTCGCAGGTGCGGATGCGAGGACACGGCGCCCCGGCGCGGACGATGCGCCGCGCATGCGGCTGCGCGAGCGCGTCTCGCTCGCGAAAAGCGCCGCACGCAGCGCCTCCGTGCGCATCGTTGTCAAGTCTCGGAGACCGTTCTTTACGGTCGAAAAAGTCCGCAGAGCCTTTTATTGCCTGGCCTCAGGGCCGCTGGTATAAAGGGGCCGCCGCGATCGGGGCCGTCTTCGAGGCGGCCGGTTTCGCGGGTCAGCGTTCCATGCGTGCTGAAGATGCCCGCCTCCGGCGATGCGCGTGATTCGCTTCCCAATCCTATGCGTTCGGGCCGCTGTTCCACGAGGGAGTGACATCTCAATGAACAAAGCTGAATTCGTTTCCGCAGTTGCTGAAGCTGCCGGCCTGTCGAAGGCCGACGGCGAGCGCGCTGTCGAAGCGGTTTTCAAGGTCGTCAAGAAGGCGCTGAAGGCTGGCGACAGCGTGTCCCTCGTCGGCTTCGGTACGTTCCAGGTCCGCAAGCGCGCCGCGCGCAGCGGCCGCAACCCGCGTACCGGCGACACGATCAAGATCAAGGCGTCGAAGGTGCCGTCGTTCAAGGCCGGCAAGGCGCTCAAGGATGCGCTGAACTAAAGACGCTTCGCCGGGTGCTTAGCTCAGCGGTAGAGCGTCGCCCTTACAAGGCGAGGGTCGGGGGTTCGATCCCCTCAGCACCCACCATCCGGTGGAAGGGCGGTCCGGGCGGTTAGAATAGCCGCCCTCCAGAACGGGAGCGGGCCTGTTCTGTCCCCGTTTTCGCCGCCACCGTCCAGCAGGGCGCCCGCGAGGCGCCCTTGCTTTTTAGCAAGTCAAGAAAAGAAACGGACTACTTCCATGCTGTCGAGACTGCGCACCATTTTGAAGAGCTGGGTCGGCATCGCCGTCCTCGGCCTGATCCTGATCGGCTTCTCGTTCTTCGGAATCGAGTCGTACTTCGTGTCCCAGAGCGACGCCAGCGTCGCCCGGATCGGCGATCAGGAGATCAGCCAGGATCAGTTCCGCGACCGCTTCAACGACTATCGCCAGAACATGATCCGCCAGCAGGGCGAAGGATTCGACAGCCGGCTGCTCGACTCGCCGCTGGTGCGGCGCCAGGTGCTCGACTCGATGATCGACGAGCGCGTCGTGCTCGACGCCAACGAGAAGCTCGGCGTGCGCGTGCCGGACACGCGCGTGCGCGAGGCGATCATGGAGATTCCGGCTTTCCAGCGCGACGGCAAGTTCGATCCGGAGCAGTACCGCGCATTGCTCGGCATGCAGGGCATGAGCGCACGCGCGCTCGAGCAGGACATCCGCACCTCGATCGCGACGCGCGAGCTGCCGATGAGCCTGTACGCGACCAGCTTCGTGACCGAAGCCGAGGTCGACACCTATCTGCGGCTGCGCGAGCAGAAGCGCGATTTCAGCTTCGTGCGCATCGACAAGCCGGCCGCGGCCGATACGGCGGTGTCCGACGATGAGATCAAGACCTTCTACGACGCCCACCAGTCCGAGTACATGAATCCCGAGCAGGTCGCGCTGGAATACCTGGAACTCGACGCGGCGCAGCTGCAGGTCGACCTCGACCCGAGCGAGTCGGTGCTGCGCGAGCGCTACGAGAACGAGAAGTCGCGCTTCACGACCGAAGAGCAGCGGCTCGCCTCGCACATCCTGGTCAAGGTCGGCGGCAGCGGCAGTCCGGACGACCAGAAGCAGGCCCTGACCAAGGCCGAGGACATCGTCAAGCGGCTGCGCGAAGGCGGCGACTTCGCCGAGATCGCCAAGCAGGAATCGGACGACCTCGGTTCGCGCAACCAGGGCGGCGACCTCGGCTGGCTCGAGAAGGGCATGACCGATCCGGCGTTCGAGACCGCGCTGTTCGCGCTCGCACCCAAGACCGTCTCCGATCCGGTGCTCGGCAGCGACGGCTACCACATCATCGAACTGCGCGACACGCGTCCGGGCGACGTGCGCAGCTTCGAGGACGTCCGTGCCGATCTCGCCGCCGAATACGCCGAGACCGAGCGCGAGCGCGTCTACAACGAGAAGTCCGGCCGTCTGGTCGACCTCGTCTATCAGGACACCTCCTCGCTGCAGAACGCGGCCCAGGAAGTCGGGCTCGAGGTCGGCCGGACCGGCCTGTTCTCGCGCGAGGGCGCGGCGGAGGGGATCGGTGCCAATCCGGCCGTGGTGCGCGCCGCGTTCTCCGATGCGGTGCTGGTGGAAGGCCACAATTCCGAGGCGATCGATCTGGGACCCAACCACATCGCATTCGTGCGCCTGGCCGAGCGCAAGCCGGCCGAGGCCAAGCCGCTCGCCGAGGTCAGCGCGCAGATCAAGGAGCGGATCGTCGCCGAGCGCGTCGCCGCCGCGGCCAGACAGCGCGCCGACGAGCTGTTCGCGCGGGTCGAGAAGGGCGAGTCGCTGTCGGCGCTGGCCGGCGAACTCGGGCTCGAGGTCAGCGAGCAGAAGGCGATCGGCCGCAACGCCGTGAATCTCGATGCGGCCCTGGTCCAGGCGGTGTTCGCGATGCCGCGCGTCGAGGAAGGCAAGCCGGCGTTCCGCTCGGTCGCACTCGGCGACGATGCCTACGCGCTGGTCCGCCTCGACAAGGTCGTCGACGGCGATCCGTCCGCGCTCGATGCGGCGACGCGCGAGGCCGCCCGCACCACGCTGCAGCAGGGCCTGGGCTATCTGACGACGCAGGACTTCGTCGCGGCACTGCGCAGCGAGGTCAAGCCGGTCATCAACGAGAAGAATCTCAACTGATCGCATGCCATTGCTTCGGCCGTTCCGGCCGGCCGATCCGCGGGCAGCGCCCGCGCGTGTCGGCTGCCCGAGGCGCAACGGCGATGCCGGCCCGCCGATGCGGAGCTGTCCCATGCCGTTTCGCATTTGCGGCCGCGGCTCGATAAGCTTGGGCGGGCGGTAAGCGGCCGGAGTCGGTTCGGTTCTCGTATCGCGTCCGAACCGAGCCTCATCGTCGATGCGCAAGCTCCTCTATCGATTCGACCGATTCGAGCTGGATCCTCGTCAGCGCCAGTTGCGCCGAGACGGGCAATTGGTCGCATTGCCGCTCAAATCGTTCGAATGTCTGGCCTATCTGGTCGAACACCGCGATCGCGCGGTCGGTCGCGACGAGCTGATCGCCGCGGTCTGGGGCAGTGTCGACATCAACGACCACACACTGGCGCAAACGCTGTCGCGCGTACGCCAAGCCCTGCGCGAGCATGGCGTCGATCCGGCCGCCATCCGCACCGTGCCGCGTTTCGGCTACAGCTGGACGTTGCCCACGCAACGCGTCGACGTCGACGATCCGTCGATGGCGGGCGCCGCGCTGGAGCCGACGGCAGCGCCGTCCGCGCAGAGCGTCTCCCAAACCGGAGCGGCGAGTTTTCCAGCCGCCGCCGTTTCCGTGGAGCGGGATCGCCGGCGTGCCCGGTTGTTCATCGTCGCGCTAGTGGCCGCCGGCATCGGCGCGTCGGTGCTGTGGTGGGCATCGGGCGGCGTGAACGGGCCAGCGGGTGGCGTGGCGGCCCGGCATGCCGCAGCGGGGCCGCCGAGCGACGCCAGCGTATTCCTGGTCGTGCCGGTGACGCTCGATCACGGCGATCAGGAGAGCGCCTGGATCCGGCTCGGCGTCATGGACTACATCGCGGCATCGTTGCGCGCCGGCTCGGAACTGTCCGTGCTGCCGAGCGATCAGGTCGTCGCGCTCGCACCGGCGGATGCCTTTCAGGCCAAGCCCGAGCAGATCGCACGGCTGATGGCGAAAACCGGCGCTACTCACCTCATCCAGCCGCACGGCTACACGGCCGGCGGCACCTGGCATTTCGTGTTGAACCTGTTCCACGGCGGCGGCCAGCGCAGCTATGCGGGTGAGGGCGCTGCGCCGTTGCAGGCGGTCGGTCAGGCCGTGCGCAAGCTGACCGCCGACATGCGCATACCCGATGCCGGTATTCTTGAACCCTCGTCTCTGGACGAGGTCGTGCAGCGAATCGACGCCGATCTGCTCGCCGGCCGGCTGGATCAGGCGCAAGCCCTGATCGACGAGGCGAGCGTCCGCAACGAGGACCATGCGCTGCTGCGGCTGCGCAGCGGGCAGGTGGCATTGCGTCGCGGCCTCCCCGACGTGGCCCGGGAGCGCCTGGAACCACTGGCCAAGTCCGACAGTGCGGTTGCCCCGGCGCTGCGCGCGGAGGCCTGGATGGGGCTCGGCGCGCTGGCGCTGCAGCGAACCGACTTCGCGGCTGGGGAGCGTGCGTTCTCCGAGGCTCTCGATCTGCTGGGGACCGACGGCGATCGGCGCCTGCGCGGCAATGCCTACGTCAGCCGGGGCGCGGCCTTCGCCTTGCGTCGTCGCTTCGACCAGGCGATGGACGATTTCGGTCGTGCCGGCATCGAACTCGATCGTGCCGGGGACCGCATCGGCATCGCCAAGCTCGACAGCAACATCGCGTTCACCGAGCTGTTGCGCGGTCGGCTCGAACCCGCTCTGCGGGCGCAGGATCGCGCGATCGACACGCTGACTGCCTTCGGATTGAGCGATCAGCTGGTGCCGGCGCTCAACAACAAGATCTACATACAACTGGCGATGATCGACCTGCCCGGTGCATCGCAGACCAGTGCCCGCGCGATGGAACTGGTCTCGAACGTCGACAATGCCGTAGCCAAGGCACGCATCGCCGCGGCCCGCGCCCGCGTCATGCTGGCTTCCGGGCAGTTGGCCGAAGCCGAGCGCCTGATCGACCGCTTCGACGGCGAATCGGCGCCAAAGCCGGGCGACTCGGAATTCGCCGCGTTGCGCATCGACGTGCTGATACAGCGGGGACGCTATGCCGAGGCCGCCGATCAAGCGCTGCAGTCGATCAATCGCCTGGGCTCGGGCAGTGATTATGCCGCCCAGGCGCTGTTTGGATGGACGTGCGTGCTCGGCGTGGATGCGGCCCTGCGCAGCGCCCGCTTCGAGCTCGCGCAGCGCCTGGCCGACCGTCTCGCGCAGAGCCCGAGCAGCGAACGCGACATCGGCAGACCCTACTTCGATCACTACGTCGCGGCCGAGCTGGCGCACGCACGCGGCGAGTCCGGTGCGTTCGACCGGTATGCGGCGGCCCTCGCCGAGGCCGAGAGGATGAGCGATCAGGAGTTGGCGGTCGCCGTATCGGTGGCATGGCTGAAATCGCTGCTGGATGCGGGCCGGATCGACGCGGCCGATCAGGTCGCCGGACGCCTCAGGATTTGGGCGGACCGGAGCTACCGGGCCGCGCGCGCGATGCAGGCCTACTACCTGGCTTCCGGCCAGCAGCCGATGGCCGAGCAGATGAGGGTGGCGGTGCAGCGCCTGGCCGGCGAGCGCGACACCGCACTGCCGCTCTGAGGCTCCGCGGGGCGCCGCCGCGTGGACGAAGGCCGGCGCGTCTGCGGGGCTTCGATAGCGTCACATCTGATCCATTTGAGAGTTGTGTGATCGTCCCCGGCTCGATTTGACGCCGCTCTGATGCCGCACCGTACGGACCGACATAGCCTGTCGATAGAGGCCGATCTTCACGGGCCTCGTTTCTCGTCCAATCTCCTTCGCCGGGATGCGGTGGGCCAACTCGGAGCCTGTTCGAATGAAAAGCAGTGGTCACTCAGAACCGAAGCATCGCAAGCCAGACTTTCCCGCAGCTCCGCTGATCTGCGCGGCCGCCTTCGTGTCGTCGTTGTCGGCGGCCGGCGCTGCGGCGTCCGCCCGGGACGGCGCCGGCACGGTGCGCGGTCCCTTTTTCCCGGACATGGCCACGGCGCAGAGCGTCGCCGCCGAGCGGCCGAACCCGGCCGTCCCGAGCGGTCCGGACACTCCACCCCGAGTGGTGGCGGAGGGTTTCGACGACGTCATCCGCATGACCGGCGACGGCCGGTTCCTGATGGCCGGCGGCGTGTTCTCCGAAGGCTGGATCCGGCAGAACAACAGCGATGCGCCCGGCAATGCCTGGGAGCAGGGCATCGACTTGCTCATGACGGCCTACGACGGACACGCGGGCGCCTACGCCGGCTCGCATCCGCGCTCGACGCTGTCGAACACCGGCACGATCAGTTCCTGGCTGCTGTCGCCGCCGATCAACTTCTCGCCCGGCACGAAGCTCTCGTTCTACACACGGGCGCTGGCCTATGCGGGCTCGGTCCTGATGCCTTCGCGTCTGCAGGTACGCGCGTGCACGGACGGAGACTGTACCGACGTGGGCGCCTGGCCCGAGGACGTCGGCGGCTTCCAGGACATGCTGCTGGACATCAATCCTGCCGAGACGCCCTGGACCTATCCGAGCGAATGGACCCGCTACGAACTGACGGCCGCCGATGGACTGCCGACCAGCGGCACCGGTCGCGTCGCGTTTCGTCACTACGCGCACCAGAACGACGGCGTACTGCGCGGCAACTGGACCGGCCTGGATCGTGTCGTGGTCGAGCAGGGTGAAGGCGAGGCGAGCGATCTGGATCTGGAGATCACCGTGTCGGCGGTCGACCCTGCTCAGCCGGACGCCTGCGGCACTGCCACCGCCATCGAGGTCACCGCCGGCGATCAGGTCAACCTGTGTTACCGCATCTTCAACCGGACCGCGCAGACGTTGCGGCATCATTGGTTGCGCGACGATCACGTCGGACCGGTGCTGAGCGATCACGCACAGGACGTGCCGCCCGGCGGCAGCTTCCAGTACAACCGTATCGTGACGGTCAGCCGCTCGATGTCGCCTTCGGCGACGTGGACGGCGTCGGCCGATCCTCCGGGCTATACGGTGGACGATACCCAGCCGGCGCAATATCTGGACGTGACCGATGGCCAGAGCCTCGACACGCAGTGGGGCGCCGAGCTGCCGTTCCCGCCGGACTTCGACTTCCGCTTCTACGGGGAGCGCGTCGACACGCTGTGCGTGACGCATTTCGGCGTGGTCAGCACCAAGCGTTTCGATTTCTGTACGCCGTTCTTCCTGGATTGGGGCGTGCGGCCCCTGCCGGATTCGGAGCTGACGATCTACGGCGCCGCGGCCTCGCTGTACTACACGAACCTGTCGATGTCGCCGCCGGCGACGTCCGGCGTCTATCAGAAGATCGTCGGGCAGGCGCCGAATCGGCGCTACGTGATCGCCTACCAGCAGCGCACGACGACCTACGGTTCGCCGCTTCCCGAGTACGGGCTGAGCGCCCAGGTGATTTTCAACGAGGGAACCGACGTCATCGAGTTCCAGTACGCCAACGTCCAGTTCGGCGATCAGTTCGGCTGCGGTTTCGGCGGTTGTGCCGGCATCGGCCTGCAGAACAAGAACATCGGCCAGCAGTATTCGCATCTGTCGCCGAGTCTGGCCGGCGTCGATCGCATCGTCTGGACACCGTCGGATCCGGCCAGTCACACCCGCACGCGCCAGGTCCGGATCGTCGCGCGCTCGGCCGAGCTGGAGCTGGCCGCCGACCGCGTCGAGGCCAGCGCGGCTCCGGGCGCGACCGCTACGGTCACGTTCGGAATCGGCAACGGCGGCGATGCCCGTCTGGTCTGGGAGGCCGGCGCGGCGTCGCCGAACGGTCACCTCGGCGGCGGTCCGCGACTGGCGCTGCCCGACCGCTCGGCTTCGTTCGCGGCCGCCGTGGAGCGTCAGCCCCAACCCTGGTTCACGCAGCCGACCGGTCGCGAGGCCGAAGTCGCGATGCCCGCCGGAACCGACGAGTCGCTCTGGGCGTTCGACATCTACGGCGGCTATCTGGTGAGCACGAACGCGCAGACGCCCGGCTGGGCGAGCGGAGACGGCACCATTCGCGGCTATGCGGCGGGCCGGACCATCACCGGTACCGATTTTCTGGATGACGACTTCAGCCGTCTCTACGCCTTCGACGCGGCCGACCGGCAGCTGCTCCGTTACGAGCCGCTCGCGCACGAGCCGAACGTCTATGCGGCCGAGACCGTGATCGGACGCGTCGATCTTCCGGTCGGGCAGGTCGGCAGCGGCTTGAAGCAGGATCCGACCAGCGGTTCGGTCTACCTGGCCAGTTCGGACGGGACGGCCAGCTCGCTGTGGCGCGTCGATCCCGAAACGGCCGTCCTGTGGCCGGTCGGAGCCATCACCGATGCACCCGGCATCATCAGCATCGACTTCGACAACGATGGACGGCTCTACGGCGTGGATGTGATCGCCAACGCGCTGGTCGCGATCGACAAGACGAGCGGCGCCGCCGAGCCGGTCGGCTCGCTCGGATTCTCGGCGCAGGGCTCGTTCGCCGCTCTGGCGTTCGATCCGGCCGACGATGAACGTCTCTATCTGGCGACCTGCCAGGCGACGCCGTGCTCGTTCTATCGCGTCGACCGGGCGACCGGGCAGGCGTCGCTGATCGGGCCGATCAGCGGTAGCTCGACCCAGTTCGGTGCGATGAGCTTTGCGACCCCCGGCGCTCGTTGCACGGCGCTCGAAGAGATTCCCTGGTTGTCGCTGGATCAGACCGCCGGCACCGTGGAGCCTGGAGCGCCCGAGGTCGAGCTGAGGCTGCAATTGGATGCCGGCAGCCTGCCGGAGGGTGTATACGCGGCCGATCTGTGCATCCACAGCAACGATCTGCTGCATCGCCGCGCCGTGGTGCCGGTCCGGTTCAGCGTCGGATTGGAGGCCGATCGCCTGTTCGCAGACGATTTCGAATCCTGAGCGGGCGTCCATGCGCGGCGCGCGGCGCCAGGTGGGTTGGCATCGAACCGGGAAGGAACCCCTTCCTGTTCCGGTTCGATGCCGGCATGAGAGGGCCCGCGCGTAGAGGCCGCCGCGGCGCGGCCGATCCGGCGGGGACGCCGGGTGTCAGCGATCGCGTGGCGCCGTGACCCGGATACGATCGCCGGGGCGCAGCGTCGCGCTCGCCGAGAGCGCGTTCCAGCGCAGCAGCTGGGCCAGCTTGACGCGATAGCGGCGCGCGATCGCGCCGAGTGTGTCGCCGGACTTGACGACGTGGATCGCCGCCTTCGCTTGGTCGGCCGCCGGTGCGGCCTGCTCGCGTCCCGGCAGCAGCACGCGCGCGCCGTCGGCGATCCGCGCGTCGGCCGCCAGCCCGTTGGCGAGGCCGACCAGGTGCGCGTCGACGCCGGCGGCGCTCGCCAGCGCGGCGACGTCGGTCGCGTGGCGTGTACGCAGTTCGCGCCAGTCCGACCAGAGCGTGTCCGCCGGGTCGGCGCTCGCTGCCGTAAACCGCTGTGCCTGTGGCGCAGGCAGGACCAGGCGCAGCGGCGCGTCCGCAGCGATGCGCGTGCGCAGATGGCCGGCATTGAGCCGTCGGAGCGTGTCGACATCGATGCCGGCCAGATGCGCGGCGACGCGCAGGTCGATCGGGCGCGGCAGGGTAACGGTCTGCAGCCGGTCGGCCGCGCGGGGCTCGGGCAGCCGCACGCCGAAGCGCGCCGGATCGCTGGCGATGCAGGCCAGCGCCATCAGCTTGTCCAGATGCTCGTGGGTCGTGCGGCTCAGCGCCAGACGCGCCAGTTCCCCCGGCGACAATCGCTTGTCGCCGAGCGGCTCGATCAGGCGGCGCACGCGGAACTCGCCGGCGTTGAACGCCATGTTGGCGAGGCGCCAGTCGGCGAATTTCTCCTCGTACAGCGCGATCAGATCGAGACTGGCGCGCGTGGACTCGACCAGATCGAGCCGGCCGTCGTAGTCGGCACCGACATGCAGGCCCTGGCCGCGCGCGGTCGTCGCGGTCAGCTGCCACATGCCGGCCGGCTGGCCGCTGCGCCCCGGCAGCGGGCGGTAGTGGCTTTCGACGTACGGCAGGAACACGAACTCGGTCGGCAGCTTGCGCCGCTCCACCTCGTCGAGCACCCACAGCAGGAGCGGCATCGCCGGTACCCACGACGCTTCGAAGCGCCGCGGCGAGGCCGCATAGCGATGCGCCCAGCGCATTGCGTCGGCGCCGTGGTCGCAGCCCGGCATCGCCAGACCGTCGCGGATGCGCTGCCACGGCGACCGCTCGGCGGCCGGTTCCGGCTCGACCGGCGGGACCGGCTTCGGCGCGGCCGGTGGGGCGGGCAGCGCCGACGGCGCCGCGGGCGGCGGCACCGATGCCGGAGCCGGCGCCTGCCGCGGCAGCGTGCCGCAGGCCGCCAGGCCGAGCATCAGCAGCCCGGCGCCGCCGCGCGTCGCCCACCTCATGCGGTGGCGGCCCGGAACAGGTCCTTGCGTCTGCGCAAGGCACCGAAACGCTCGGCGCGCGTCGCCCCGGCCCCGGCCTCCGCGGACAGCGCGGCGATCACGGCCGGCGCGTCGATGCGCAGGAACGGATTGCTGGCGCGCTCTTCGCCCAGCGAGACCGGCAGCGAGGGTCGTCCCTCGGCGCGCAGTCGGCGCACGGTCGCGATACGCGCCTCGAGTGCGCGATTGCCGGGCTCGATCGTCTGCGCGAACGCGGCGTTGTCGAGCGTGTACTCGTGCCCGCAGCACACACCGGTCGCGTCCGGCAGCGCGGCCAGTCGGTCGAGCGAGGCGAGCATCTGCTCCGGACTGCCTTCGAACAGGCGGCCGCAGCCGAGGCTGAACAGCGTGTCGCCGCAGAACAGCAGGCCTTCGCCGGCATAGGCGACGTGACTGCGTGTATGGCCCGGCACCGCGATCACGGTGAAGCGTACGGCCGGTGTGGACAGCGTCAGCATCTGGCCGTCGGCGACGCGATGGTCGGCGCAGGCGATGCGCGCGTCGGCGGGCGCGTAGACCGGCACCGGCGTCGCGGCGATCAGCTCGGCGACGCCGCCGATGTGATCGGCGTGGTGATGCGTCAGCAGGATCGCGCGCAGGCGCAGGCCTTCGCGCTCGAGCGCGGCGCGCAGCGGCGCGGCCTGGCCCGGGTCGACCGCGATCGCGTCGCCGGCCGCATCGGCCAGCAGCCAGATGTAGTTGTCGGCGAAGGCCGGAACGGCCAGCAGATGCAGTCGGTTCATGGGCCGCCGGACTATAAGGACGCACGCGCGCGATGAGGTTAAGTGGAGGTTATCGGCGTGGCGTGCAGCGCCGCCGGCTTTGGTTACACTTCGGTTCCTTCGATTCTCCGATGCCTCGATGATCCCTCGTTTCGTCAGCGTCTTCGCGCGGCCCGAGCTGTCGGCTCTGGCCCGCGACGAGCTCGCCCTGCTCGGTGTCTACGCGCGCCGCCTGGCGCCGGCGCGCGCCCTGATCGTCCATCCGCACGCCAGCGCTCTGCAGCTGCCGCTCGATCTGCCGGAAACGGAAGTGGCGCGGCTGTACGTCCAGGGCGGACGCCTGGAAGGCGATCAGTCGTGCTTGCCGCACCGGCTGCCGTGGGCGGAGGGCAGTTTCGATCTGGTCCAGGTGCAGCACGTCGGCGAGGTGCTGGCGCCGGTCGAGGCCTTCGTCGCCGAGATCGAGCGCGTGACCGCACCCGGCGGCGTCGTGCTGTGGTCCGGACTCAACGCGCTCGGCGCCTGGCATCCGTGGTGCCGCTGGCGCCACGAGGTCTCGCTCGGCCGGTTGAGCGCCGCGCGGCTGCGGCGCCTGCTCGCGCACAGCGGTCTGGACGTCGAGACCGCGCATCGGATCGGCGCGTTCTGGCCGCGCGATGCCGTGGCCGGCGTACCGAGTGGCGCCGCGGTCGATCTGTTCCGCGCCGCGTGGGTGCTCGCCGCGAACAAGCGCCGCATCCCGGCGACGCTGCTGCCGCATCGCGCGACGCGCGTGCGTGCGGTGCCGCCGCGCCGGCTGGCCGCGGCCGCCAGCCGGCGCGCCTCGGCATGAGCGGCGGCGAGAGCGGGGGCGAGGTCGAGCTGTATACCGACGGCGCCTGCCTCGGCAATCCCGGCCCCGGCGGCTGGGGTGCGCTGCTGCGCTTCGGCGAGCGCGAGCGCGAGCTGTCCGGCGGCGAGGCGGCGACCACCAACAACCGCATGGAACTGATGGCGGCGATCCAGGGACTGGAGGCGCTGACGCGGCAGTGCCGTGTCGCGCTGTACACCGATTCGCAGTACGTGCAGCGCGGCATCGAGGAATGGCTGCCGCGCTGGCAGGCACGCGGCTGGAAGACCAGCGACGGCAAGCCGGTCAAGAATCGCGATCTGTGGGAGCGGCTGGCGGCCGCGCACGCGCGGCATGTGGTGCGCTGGCACTGGGTGCGCGGCCACGCCGGCCATGTCGAGAACGAGCGCGTCGATCAGCTGGCACGCGCGGCGGCGCAGGCGATCCGCGACGGAGGGGCAGGGGCATGAGACAGATCGTCCTGGACACCGAAACCACGGGCCTCGAGGTTCACAAGGGCCATCGCCTGATCGAGATCGGCTGCATCGAGCTCAGCGAGCGCCGCCCGACCGGACGCAGCTTCCATCGCTATCTCAATCCCGACCGTGCGATCGACGAGGGTGCCAGGGCGGTCACCGGCATCGCCGACGAGTTCCTGCTCGACAAGCCGCGCTTCCACGAGATCGCCGAGGAGTTCATCGCGTTCGTCGACGGCGCCGAGGTGATCGCGCACAACGCGAGCTTCGACGTCGGCTTCATCAATGCCGAACTCGAACGCGCCGGTATCGGTGGTCCGTTCGAACGGCGCGTCGCGGTGATCGATACGCTGGCGCTGGCGCGCGAGATGTGGCCGGGCCAGCGCAACGGCCTGGACGCGCTGTGCAAGCGGCTCGGCGTCGACAACAGCCATCGCGAGCTGCACGGCGCGCTGCTCGACGCGCAGCTGCTGGCCGATGTCTATCTGGCGATGACGTCCGGTCAGGGCGACCTCGGCTTCGCGAGCGAGGCCTCGCCGGCCGGCCAGGCGCGCCGCGAGCGTACCCTGATCGTGGTGCCGCTGCGCGTGCAGGCCGCCGATCCCGAAGAGGCGGCCGCTCACGCGGCACGGCTGCAGGCGATCGAGCAGGCCGGCAAGGCGCCGAGCCTGTGGGTGCAGCTGGGCTGGAGCTGAGCGAGCTGGGATACGAATCAGCCGGCATCGCGTCCGGCCGCAGCCGCGCTTGCGCCCGACGGTCTCGTGCAAACACGGCGACGCCGCGTGTCGAGCGCGTCCGGTCGTCGACTTCGCGGATCTGCGCGTCGCGGCGCGTGCAGCGCGCACCTGGCCGCGGCTTGAGCCTGCGACTGCGTTCGCTGCGCTGCGCGGGCGGATGTCGAGCGGCCGGCCGCCGGAGGGCGGCAGCCGGCGCGCGTGGCGCGCGAGGGCAGCCGGCCCTCGCGCGCCGGAACGATCGTCAGAAGCGCAGCCGCAGGCCGACGCGGTAGCGCCGCGGCGCGCCCGGTGCGACGAACAGCGCATCGGCCGAGTCCTCCGGGTCGACGTGCGGCCGCAGCAGCTCGCCGTTCGGCAGCACGTCCTCGCCGATCATGCCGAAGGTCTCGTAGCGGCGGTCGAACACGTTGTCGACGCCGGCATAGAACTCCAGCCGCTCGCTGCTGCGCCAGCTGCCGTGCAGGTTGACGATCGTGAAGCCGGCGGTCTTCCAGTCGCGCGCGCTCGAGCCTTCGACGTCCTCGGTCATGCCGCCGTCCTCGTTGCCGCTGGCGACGAGGTCCGACTGCGCGACGAGATCGGCGCCGAGCGTGAGCCGCCGCGTCGGCTTCCAGTCGGCGCCGAGCTTGAACGTGTGCTTGGGCAGGCCGGCCATGCGCATGCCCGGCTCGATCTGGACCGTGCGCTCGCCCGACAGCAACTCGCCGTGCGCCTGGTAGGTGGCCTTGAGCCAGCTGTAGCCCAGATGCCATTCGAGCGCACCGAGGTCCTGGTGCACGGTCAGATCGAGACCTTCGTGGCGCGTGCGGTCGAAGTTCGAGAAGTAGCCCTGCTGCGTGTTCGGCGCGCGCAGGAACAGGATGTCGTCGCGGTTGTGGGTGCGGTAGACCGAGGCCGAGACGAAGGTGTCGCGATTCGGCGACCAGCGCGCGCCGAGCTCGACCGAACGCGAGACCACCTGGGCCAGGTACGGATCGCCCTGCAGGCCGGTCGGCAGCCGGCACGGCTCTTCCGGATCGGCGCAACCGAGCTCCATCACGGTCGGCGCACGGTTGCTCTGCGAGGCGCTGGCGTAGACGGTCCAGTCGCCGATCGCATGGGTGATGCCGAGGAACGGATTGGCCTTGGTGTAGGTGAACTGCTCGCGCGGGCGCTCGCCGTCGTCGGCCGTGCTCAGCGTATTGGCGACGCGGCTGCGGTTCCAGCGCAGCGAGCCGGTCAGGTAGGTGCTTTCGCCGATCTGCCAGTGGTCGCTGGCGAATACGCTGTAGGCGGTCGCGTTGCCGCGCACGCCCGAGAAGAACTCGCGTTCCTCGTCCGGGTCGCCATAGATCTGGCGCGTCTCCTCGTCGAGCCAGCCGAGCTGCTCGTACTGCTTGTAGTCGACCTTGCTGTGATCCCAGGTCGCGCCGACGACGACGCGATGCGTACCGAACTGGCGGTCGAGGTTGAGCGCGAGGCCGCGTGCCCGCTGGTCCAGATGCGTGCCGTTGAACACGCCGTTGTGCAGGGCCGCGCCTTCCTCGCGCGTGTAGTCGCAGTCCTCGTCGAGCGGCTGGCCGTCGTCGTCGAAGCCGTCCTCGCAGTCCTCGACGTATTCCTCGTACTCGCCGTTGATGTCGCCGTTGACGGTGTCGCGCTTGCCGTGGCGCAGGTAGGCCAGCGCCGAGAGCTGGGTGTCCTCGTCGAAGCGGTGCGCGAAATGCGAGGCGATCTGGGTCTGGCGGTTCTCGGTCTGATCGGGCGCGGTGTAGATCGCGCGCCGGCTGTCCTGGTAGAGGCCGCCTTCGCGCCCGTCGTCCTCGAAGCGCCAGCTCGGCAGCAGGCCGTTGCCGATCAGCTTGCTGCGTCCGCTCAGCAGCGACAGGTCCCAGTCGGTGGTCGCGGTGCTGCGGCCGATCTTGCCGAAGAACGTGCCGAGATGTCCTTCGGAGCGGTCGCGCCAGCCGTCCTCGTCGAAGCCGGTCACGGCCGCGAACGCATGCCAGCCGTCGGCGTTGTTCCAGCCCCAGGCCAGGTCGGCGCGCTTGCGCGCATCGCTGCCGTAGCTCAGATCCGCACTGAAACCCGGCGCGGTCAGGCCGGACTGCGTCGTGAACGCCAGAGCGCCGCCGAGCGTGTTCGGGCCGAACAGTGCGTCGGAACCCGGCACCACGGTCAGGGTGCGGATCGCCGCCTCGGGCATCATGTCCCAGCTGATGATGTCGCCGAACGGTTCGTTGACGCGGATGCCGTCAAGATAGACCGAGATGCCCTGCGCAGCGCCGAGCGTGGCCGAGGCACGGTAGCCGTGGAACGTCAGGTCGCCCTGGAACGGGCTGCCCTGCACCTCGTTGATGTTGACGCCGGTCAGCCGCTGCGTCATGAAGCGGATCAGATTGTCGGCGCCCGACGCCCTGATCGCGTCGGCGTCGGCCGTCTGCGACGAATAGGGCAGCGTGTCGCGATCGATCGTCGTGCCCGGCAGCGGGCTCGGCGTGATCGCCTCGACCGTCGGCAGCCGCTGCAGAGGCTCCTCGTCGGCCGGAGCCTGGGCGCGGGCAGGCGCGGGCAGCCCTGCCGCGGCGAGTGCGAGGAACAGCGCCGAGCGCGCGCCCGGAACGCGCCGCTGCACCGGTGTCAGGACGGCAGTGCCGCGCTGGATGGACTTGACGGAACCTGCAAGCATGGTCTTCTCTCCCCTCGGTCGTTCGGCCGTCGGCGCCTCGGCGCCGCGTCCGGTTGTCGTCGTTGTCGTGTGATGGACGGTGGCTCGTTTCGGGAAAACTTCCTGGCTTCTGGACGTGCGGAGACCTCTGATGGACATGTCGCGGTTTCTAATGGGACGGATCGCCGCGGTGTCCGCAGCGATCTTCTGCGCCGCGCTGGTGTTCGCGCTGTGGCGTGCCCAGTTCGACGTGGCGCTGGAGGAACGCGGTGCGGCCGACGTGGCGCGCGCCTTCGAGCACCTGAGCGCGCTGCAGGACGCGCCGGCCGAACGGATCGACACGCACATCGAGGCGCTGCGCGAGATCGTCGGATCGGACCGGATGCGGCATCTGCAGCTGCGTCTGGCCGATGCGACCGGCCGTGAACTGATCGCGCCGCCCGAACCGGCGGCGCCATCGTGGCTCGCGCGCAGCTTCGTCGCGCTGCTGCCGCCGGAGTCGGCACAGACCAGCGCGGCGACCTGGGTGATCCGGCGCGACGAGGGCGTGCGCTTCGTCGCGACCTTCATGCTGAATCCGGCCAGCGAGCAGGACGAGGCGCTCGACGACACGCTCGGCCTGCTCGGCACGCTGTTCGGCTACGGCGTGCTGACCCTGGTCGCGGTGTTCTGGGCGCTGCGCCGCGCCTTGGCGCCGCTGCAGCCGATCCACGTCGCGATCGGCCACTACCGCGACGCCGACTACGCCTGGCGCGTGCCGCCGCTGCCGATGCGCGAGCTCGACGCGGTCGGCCGCGCGCTCAATCACATGGCCGGCGCGCTCGATCAGGCCCAGGAGGCACGCCGCACGCTGAGCCTGAAGCTGCTCGGCGTGCAAGAGGAGGAACGTACCTACATCGCGCGCGAGCTGCACGACGAGCTCGGCCAGGTGCTGACCGCGATGCGCGCCGACGTCGCCTGGCTGCAGCGCCGCGTCGACGGCAGCGCCGGCGTCGGCGAGGTCATGCAAGGCCTGGCGGCCTCGTGCGGCCGGCTGCAGGAAGGCGTCCGCGATCTGCTCGACCGGCTGCGGCCGCAGGACGCCGGTGCCGGCGACGGACCGGTGCCGCTGCGCGCGCTGCTCGACCGGCTGATGCAGAGCTGGCGCGAGCGGCCGGGACAGCAGGCCGAGCTGACGTTGAGATTCGACGATCGCGTCGAGCCGGTCGCCGACGATCTGGCATTGACGCTGTACCGGATGACCCAGGAGGCGCTGACCAATGCGATGCGCTACGCGGGCGCGCAGCGTATCGCGGTCGCGCTGAGTCTGGACCCCGACCAGCGCCTGCTCTGGCAGGTCGAGGACGACGGCGTCGGCATCGACGCGCTGGAACGCGCCCTGCATCGCGGCAACGGCCTGGCCGGCATCAGCGAACGGGTCTGGGCCCATCACGGCGAGATCGAGATCCAGCCGCGGCACGCCGGCTCCGACCGGCCCGGCGTGCGGCTGTCGGCACGCTTCCCGATCGGCCGGAACGGCAGCGCGCGAAGCTGACCCGGCGCCGGCCGCGCGCGCGGCGCGGCGGCGCGCCCGGGCCGGGACGCGCGGCGCGGGCAGGGTCCGGTCAGAGCGGCGCACCCGGTCCCTCCGGCAGCAGGCCGTGGGCGATCGCGTAGCGATGCATGTCCAGCGAACTGCCCAGGCCGGTCTTCTTGCGGATCGAGGTCTGGTAGTTGGCGGCGGTCTTGAAGCTCATGCGTCCCTGCGCGGCGATCTCCTCCACGCTGAGGCCGCGTGCCAGCAGCAGGAAGATGTCGAGCTCGCGCGCGCTGAGCGCGAGATGGGCAAGCGGCACGCGCCGGGTCTTCTGCTTCATTTCCTCCTCGAGGCCTTCGGCCAGGCTGCGCTCGCCGGCGGCGATGTCGCGCACGGCGCCGACCAGCGCCTCGGGCGGGCTGCTCTTGGTCAGGTAGCCGCGTGCGCCCAGCCGCATCGCCTGCGCGGCCAGCGCCGGGCTCTCGTGCATCGTGAACACCAGTACCTGCAGGTGCGGCGCACGCGCGCGCAGGCGCTGCAGCGTCTCCATACCGGCGCGGCCGGGCATCGACAGATCGAGGATCAGGATGTCGGCCGGATGCGCGGTCAGCCATTCGCAGGCGCTGTCGCCGTCGCCGAACTCGGCGACGACCTCGATGCCGTCCTCGAGCTCGAGCAGGCGGCGATAGCCGGTGCGGACCACGGCATGGTCGTCGGCGATGGCGATTCTCAGGGCGGACATGCGCGCTCCGTCAGGAAAGAGGAGAGGCGATTGTCCGGAGGCGTTCGCGCAGCGACAACCGAGCCGATCGCCGCTGCGGGCGAGGCATGTCGTGTGCTGCGATGCGTCGGGAAAAATTCCCGGATCGGTGCGGCGTGGTGGCGGGCTCTGGAAGGGCTACGGTTTTCGCGGGCGATGTGTCGCGGTTCGTGCACGTTCCGAAGGCTGGCCTGACAACCGGTGGATGGATTCCCTGAGTGCTACGCGCGCGTTTGGGAAAACTTCCCGGCAGCGCTGCGTGAAAGACCCGCCCTGCGATGCAGGGCGGGCCAGGTGCCGCATGGACGATCGCAAAGCGCGTACGGCCGTCGGCCGCCGCGCGCTGCGATCGGGTGCATCAGACGAACGTGTACGAACAGACCTTGTTGCCGGCCGGATCGCGCAGGTACGCCGCGTACGCGCCCGGCAGATGACCGCGCGGACCGGGTTTGCCCTCGTCGCTGCCGCCGGCGGCAATCCCGGCGGCATGGAATGCGTCGACCTCGGCCGTGCTCTTCGCGGCGAAGCCGATCGTCACGCCGTTGCTCGAGGCCGCCTCGCCGTTGCCGGGACGCGCGATGATGAAGGCCGGCTTGTCGCGGCCGTAGAGAATCCAGCCGTTACCGAACGGACCCAGATTCTTGATGCCCAGGGCACCCAGGGTCGCGTCGTAGAACGCGGTGGACTTGTTCATGTCGGCGGCGCCGATGAAGACGTGAGAGAAGACGCCGTCGCCGGAGATGACTGGGTTTGCCATAGAGAACTCCTTCGGGTTGTAGAGTGAAGTGATCGCGATACCGCGGTTTCCGGCGGCACGCGCGTCGCGCCTCGCCGGAAGACCGCCGGGAAAAGCTCAGTACTTGATCACCGAGCGGATGACCTTGCCGTCGTGCATCAGGTGGAAGGCTTCGTTGATCTCCTCGAGCGGGAGAACCTCGGTGACGAATTCGTCGATCTTGATCTCGCCGGCGAGATAGCGGTCGACGTAGCCGGGCAGCTGCGAGCGGCCCTTGACGCCGCCGAACGCCGAGCCGCGCCAGACCCGTCCGGTCACCAGCTGGAACGGCCGCGTCGAGATCTCCTGGCCGGCACCGGCCACGCCGATGATCACCGACTCGCCCCAGCCCTTGTGGCAGCACTCCAGCGCCGAGCGCATCACGTTGACGTTGCCGATGCACTCGAACGAGAAGTCGACGCCGCCGTCGGTCAGGTCGACGATGACCTGCTGGATCGGCGTGTCGGGATAGTCCTTCGGATTGACGAAGTCGGTCGCGCCGAGCGCCTTGGCCATCTCCCACTTCGACGGATTGGTGTCGACCGCGATGATCCGCGAGGCCTTGGCCATGACCGCGCCCTGCACGCACGACAGGCCGATGCCGCCGAGGCCGAACACCGCGACGGTGTCGCCGGGCTTGACCTTGGCGGTGTTGAGCACGGCGCCGATGCCGGTGGTGACGCCGCAGCCGAGCAGGCAGACCTTGTCGAGCGGCGCCGCCGGATTGATCTTGGCCAGCGCGATCTCCGGCAGCACGGTGTACTCGGAGAACGTGCTGGTGCCCATGTAGTGCAGGATCGGCTTGCCCTGATACGAGAAGCGCGAGGTGCCGTCGGGCATCAGACCCTTGCCCTGGGTGGCGCGGATCGCCTGGCACAGGTTGGTCTTGCCGGACAGGCAGAACTTGCAGGCGCCGCATTCGGGCGTGTACAGCGGAATCACGTGGTCGCCCGGCTTGACGCTGGTCACCCCGGCGCCGACTTCGCGCACGATGCCGCCGCCCTCGTGGCCGAGGACGACCGGGAACAGACCTTCCGGGTCGGCCCCGGACAGCGTGAAGGCGTCGGTATGACACACGCCGGTGGCGACGATCTGCACCAGCACTTCGCCGGCGCGCGGGCCGGCCAGGTCGATTTCCTCGATCTGGAGATCCTTACCGGCTTCCCAGGCCACCGCGGCTCTTGTCTTCATTACGTTCTCGGCTCCGAAAATTCTTGACGCGTGAACACACCCAACCAAGCCGGCGATCCGGCTATGGCCTTCTCTACAGCACTGGCCGTGCCAACTGGCGCGGACGGCCGGCAGATACGATCGATCAAGGGCTTGAGCGGCATCTTCGGCGGCCCGTTCCGCGCGCGGGGCGGAGGTTGTCTCCGATCCGCGACACTCCGGCGGCGCGACTGCGCCAGCACTGGCATGGTTGTCCGGGCCGGATGCTGCGGTGCAGCAGGCCGGTCGCGGCGTAGCGGCGCGGGCTCCCGCACGAGCACGGACGGCCGGCAGCGGCCGGCCGCGGCGGTCAGAGCAGCGCGTCGCGGACGCTGATGCCGAGCAGGGCGACGATCGAACGCGCCGCCTCGCGGCCGTCGAGCACGGCACGTACGACCAGGTCGGCGCCGCGCACGTTGTCGCCGCCCGCGAACACCTTCGGGTGGCTGGTCTGGTACGGCAGGCCGGAGCCGCCGACGATCAGCCGGCCGCCGCTCTCGGTCGCGATCGCGAAGTCGCCGAGCCAGTCCGGCGGGCTCGGCAGGAAGCCGAACGACTGGATCACGACGTCGGCGGACAGGTCTTCCTCGCTGTCCGGCACGCGCTCGGGGCGCGCCCGGCCGTGGCGGTCCGGCAGCAGGCGGGTTTCGGCGACGCGCACGCCGCGGACGCCGTCGGCATCGCCGAGGATCGCCAGCGGCTGGCGGTTGAAGCGGAACTGCACGCCTTCGTCGCGCGCGTTCTTCACTTCCTTGCGCGAACCGGGCATGTTGGCCTCGTCGCGGCGATAGACGCAGTCCACGCGCGCGGCGCCGAGCCGGACCGAGGTACGCACGCAGTCCATCGCAGTGTCGCCGCCGCCGAGCACGACGACGCGCTTGCCGGTCAGGTCCGGCAGCGTCGTGGCGCCGCCGTCGGTGCCGAGCAGGCGGCGCGCATTGGCGATCAGAAAATCCAGCGCCGCGTGTACGCCGGGCAGATCCTGGCCGGGCAGGCCGGCATCGACGTAGCGATAGGCGCCGGTGCCGAGGAACACCGCGTCGTAATCGGCGACCAGCGTCTCGAAGCCGAGATCGCGCCCGACCTCGACGCCGAGATGGAACTGCACGCCGAGTCCCTCGAGCACGTCGCGGCGCTGCCGGATCACCGACTTCTCGAGCTTGAAAGGCGGGATGCCGAACGTCAGCAGCCCGCCGATCTCCTCGTAGCGGTCGAACACGTCGACCGCGACGCCGGCGCGGATCAGCCGGTCCGCCGCGGAAAGGCCGGCCGGGCCGGCGCCGACGACCGCGACGCGGCGTCCGGTCGGCGCATTGGTGATCTCGGGACGCCAGCCGCGCTGCAGCGCCTCGTCGGTGATCACGCGCTCGATCGCGCCGATCGTGACCGCGCCGAAGCCTTCCTCGAGCGTGCAGTCGCCCTCGCAGAGACGGTCCTGCGGGCAGACGCGCCCGCAGATCTCCGGCAGCGGATTGGTCTCGTGCATCAGCGCGGCGGCGTCCTCGACACGGCCTTCCTTGACCAGCTTGAGCCACTGCGGAATGCGGTTGCCGAGCGGACAGGCCCACGAGCAGTAGGGGTTGCCGCAGTCGATGCAGCGCGAGGCCTGGTCGGCCGCGTCGCCGTTGGCGTAGCTGCCGTTGATCTCGCCGAAGCCGACGATGCGCACCGGCACCGGCACCTCGCGTGGCAGCTCGCGGTGGAACTTGAGGAACGGAAAGGTCTTCTCGCTCATGCCGCGCGCCTCAGTTCTTCGGCCAGCGCGTCGAGGCTGGCCGCCTTCGGCTTGACCAGCCAGACCTTGTGCAGCACGTTGCGGAAATCCTCGCGCAGGCGCCCGGCCCAGGCGCTGCCGGTGGCCTCGGCGTGCACACCGATCAGATTGCGCACGTGCTGCATGTGGTTTTCCATGCCCTCCAGCGAGATGCGCACGATGTCGACCAGCTCGTGGTTGTAGCGGTCGACGAAATCGCGCTCCAGGTCGAGCACGTAGGCGATGCCGCCGGTCATGCCGGCGCCGAAGTTGAGGCCGGTGCGGCCGAGCACGACGACGGTGCCGCCGGTCATGTATTCGCAGCCGTGGTCGCCGATGCCCTCGACGACCGCGATCGCGCCGGAGTTGCGCACCGCGAAGCGCTCGCCGGCGCGGCCGGCCGCGTACAGCTCGCCGCCGGTCGCGCCGTACAGGCAGGTGTTGCCGATGATGCTGGTGTCCTGGGTCGCGTAGCGCGCGTCGGCCGGCGGCCGGACCACGATGCGTCCGCCGGCCATGCCCTTGCCGACGCCGTCGTTGGCCTCGCCGCGCAGCAGCAGATGCACGCCGCCGGCGTTCCAGGCGCCGAAGCTCTGGCCGGCCGCACCGTCCAGTTCGATCAGGATCGGCGCATCGGCCATGCCGCTGTCGCCCCAGGCGCGCGCGACCTCGCCGGACAGGCGCGCGCCGATCGCGCGGTCGGTATTGCGCACGGCATAGCGCAGGCGCGCGCCCGAGCGCGCCGCGACGGCCGCCGCGCTGTCGCGCGCGATCGCCTCGACCAGATCGCCGGGGCCCGGCACCAGCGGGCCGGCGCCGCAGGCGCCCTGCATCGATTCGGCCAGTGCCGAGCGCGCCAGCAGCGGCGACAGATCGAGCCGGCGCTGCTTGGCGGTGGTGCCTTCGATCTGGCGCAGCAGATCGGTGCGGCCGACGATCTCGCCGAGCGAGCGCGCGCCGATCGAGGCGAGAATCGCGCGCACGTCCTCGGCGACGAAGCGGAAGAAGTGTTCGACCATTTCCGGCAGGCCGATGAAGTGCTTGCGGCGCAGCACCTCGTTCTGCGTCGCGACGCCGGTCGCGCACGAGTTGAGATGGCAGATGCGCAGGAACTTGCAGCCGAGCGCGACCATCGGACCGGTGCCGAAGCCGAACGAGTCGGCGCCGAGCAGCGCGGCCTTGACCACGTCCAGGCCGGTCTTGAGCCCGCCGTCGGTCTGCACGATCACCCGTTCGCGCAGACCGTTGGCGACCAGGGTCTGGTGCGTCTCGGCCAGGCCGAGCTCCCACGGCACGCCGGCATAGCGGATCGAGGTCAGCGGACTGGCGCCGGTGCCGCCGTCGTGGCCGGACACGGTCACCAGATCGGCACCGGCCTTGACGACGCCGGCGGCGATCGTGCCGACGCCGGCGTGCGAGACCAGCTTGACCGACACCAGCGCGCGCGGATTGACCTCGCGCAGGTCGTGGATCAGCTCGGCCAGATCCTCGATCGAGTAGATGTCGTGATGCGGCGGTGGGGAGATCAGGCCGATGCCGGGCTTGGCGTAGCGCAGGCGCGCGATCAGCGAATTGACCTTGTGTCCGGGCAGCTGGCCGCCCTCGCCGGGCTTGGCGCCCTGCGCGATCTTGATCTGCAACACCTCGGCGTTGACCAGATACGCCGGCGTCACGCCGAAGCGGCCCGAGGCGACCTGCTTGATCCTGGACATGCGCTCGGTGCCGTAGCGCGCCGGATCCTCGCCGCCCTCGCCGGAGTTGGAGCGCGCGCCGAGCCGGTTCATCGCGATCGCCAGCGCCTCGTGCGCCTCCGGCGACAGCGCGCCGAGCGACATGCCGGCCGAATCGAAGCGCTTGAGGATGCGTTCGGACGGCTCGACCTCGTCGATCGAATCGAGCGCGGTCAGGCCGTCGCGGAACGCGAGCAGGTCGCGCAGCGCCGACGGCGGTCGCGTATCGACCGCATCGGCGTAGCGCCGGTAGAGCTCGGCGTCGCCGCTGCGCACGGCGGCCTGCAGATGGCCGATCACGGCCGGGTTGTACATGTGGTACTCGCCGTCCGGCACCGCCTTGAGCAGGCCGCCCGGCGGCAGCGCGTAGTTGGGGTCGCGCGCGGCCGCGAGCTGGATCCGGTACTCGGCCTCGATCTCGGCGAAGCCGGCGCCGCCGATCCGTGCCGGCGTGCCCGGAAAGCACAGATCGACGACCTCGCGGTCGAGGCCGAGGATCTCGAACAGCTGCGCGCCGCGGTAGCCGGCGATCGTCGAGATGCCCATCTTCGAGAGGATCTTCAGCAGGCCCTTGCGAATGCCGCGCCGGTAGCTGCGGCCGATCTCCGACGGCGCTTCGCCTTCCAGGCCCTTGAGCTCGCCGCGCCGGTTCATGTCGAACAGCGTCTGGTAGGCCAGGTATGGATAGACCGCGGTCGCGCCGAAACCGATCAGGCACGCGAAATGATGCGCGTCGCGCGCGGTGCCGGTCTCGACCAGCACGTTGCAGTCGCAGCGCAGGCGCAGGCGGATCAGATGCGCGTGCACCGCGCCGGTCGCGAGCAGGGCATGGATCGGCAGCAGGCCCGGCGCCGGATAGCGGTCCGACAGCAACAGCAGCACCGCGCCGCCGCGCACGGCCGCCTCGGCGTCCCGGCAGAGCCGTTCGAGCGCGGCCTTCAGGCCGGTCTGCTCGTCGTAGTAGAGGTCCAGCCTGACCTGGCGCTCGGCGATGTGGGGCAGGGCCAGAATCTGGCGCAGCTTGCGCTGCGACAGCACCGGCGAGTTCAGCAGCACCTGCTGCGCATTCTCGGGCGAGGGCTCGAAGATGTTGCGCTCCAGGCCGATCTGCGTGACCAGCGACATCACCAGCCGCTCGCGCAGCGGATCGATCGGCGGGTTGGTGACCTGCGCGAATGCCTGGCGGAAGTACTCGTAGAGCGGCCGCGACTTCTGCGACAGCACCGCCGCCGGCGTGTCGTCGCCCATCGAGCCGGTCGCCTCGGCCTCGTCCTCGGCCAGCGTCCTCAGCACCACGTCGCGCTCCTCGCGCGTCAGCGCGAACTGCTTCTGGAAGCGCGCCAGCATGTCCGGCGCAAACGGCTCGGCGGCCAGTGCCGGATCGATCAGGTAGGACTCCAGGTACGTCACGCGGTCGCGCAGCCACTGCTTGAACGGCGCGCGCGCGCGGTTGATCGCGTCGATCGCGGCATCGTCGAGCAGGCGGTGCTCGACCAGGTCGACCGCAAGCATCTGGCCCGGCCCGATCCGGCCCTTGGCGACGACGCGCGATTCGGGCAGATCCCACAGGCCGGTTTCCGAGGCGACGATCAGATGGCCGTCGTCGGCCAGCGTCCAGCGCGCCGGCCGCAGGCCGTTGCGGTCGAGCGTGCAGGCGGCGTAGCGGCCGTCGCACATGACCAGGCCGGCCGGGCCGTCCCATGGTTCGGAATGCAGCGCGTAGTACTCGTAGAACGCTTCCAGATCCTCGTCGATGCGGTCGCTGGCGCTCCACGCCGGCGGCACCAGGATCCGCATCGCCGCGAGCAGGTCGATGCCGCCGGCGAGCAGCACCTCGAGCATGTTGTCCAGGCTCTGCGAGTCCGAGCCGCTCGTCGAGACCAGCGGACCCAGGTCGGAGAAGTCGACCAGCGGCGAGCGCAGCCGCGCCTCGCGTGCGGCGGCCCAGCTGCGGTTGGCGCGGATCGTGTTGATCTCGCCGTTGTGGGCGAGCAGCCGGAACGGCTGCGCGAGCGTCCAGTTCGGCATCGTGTTGGTCGAGAAGCGCTGGTGGAACACGACGCAGGTCGACGCGAGGTCGGGCCGCTGCAGATCCGGGAACACCGCATCGAGCCGGCCCGGCGCGGCCATCGCCTTGTAGCCGATCGTCGCGGCCGACAGGCTGACGACGTAGAACGTGCCCTGGCCGGCGAGCGCGACCTCGGCGCGGCGCCGCGCGCGGAACAGCGCGCGTTCGAAACCTGCCTCGTCCAGATCGTCCGGCGCGTCGACGAAGATCTGGCGGATCGCCGGGCGATGCGCCAGACCGAGCGGACCGCAGGCTTCGTCGACCACCGGCACCTCGCGCCAGCCGGCCACGCCGAGCCCTTCGCCGGCAATGCTGGCCTCGAGCGCGGCAGCGGCCGCGGCGGCGCGTGCCGGATCGCGATCGAGAAACACCAGTCCGGCCGCGAAACGCGCGGCCGGCGCCAGACCGGCCTCGGCCGCCAGCGCGCGCAGCCAGGCTTCGGGCCGATAGATCAGGATGCCGCTGCCGTCGCCGGTGATGCCGTCGCCGTTGACGCCGCCGCGATGGGCCATCTTGGCCAGGGCCGCGTAGCCCTGTTCGACCAGCCAGCGGCTGGCGCGGCCTTCGACGTTCGCGACCAGGCCGAAGCCGCAGCTGTCGTGATCGTAGGCCGGATCGTAGAGACCACCGTCGATGGCGCGCGTCATGTATCGGTCGCTTCCCGAGAGCTTGGATGAGGCATCCGCCGGATGCGGTTCCTGGCGATCCGACTAGAGCACAGATGATGCACCGCGTCAAAGCGCCCCGGTCGGCAAATAGCCGTCCAAACCCGTCCGGGCTTTCCAGCTGCGGCAGGTTGACGCGGCGAGGGCCGCCTCGGTCCGCCTTGCGCGCGATGCGAGCGCTGCTCTACGCTGACCCGATCATTCGGGGAGATGACGATGCTCGCAGCCTTGGGCCACATCGCGTTCGGCCTGTTCGGCCTGTCCGTCCTGATCGCGATCGCCTGGGCCTTCTCGGCCGATCGGCGCGCGGTCAACTGGCGGCTGGTCGGCACCGGCGTCGTGCTGCAGATCCTGTTCGCCGCGCTGGTGCTGAAGGTGCCGCTGGGGCGCGACCTGTTCCGCGCGATCGCGACCGGCTTCGTCAACCTGCTCGACTTCGTCCGGGTCGGCTCGGAGTTCATCTTCGGCGGTTTCATGGACGTATCGAAGTTCGGCTTCGTCTTCGCGGTGCAGGTGCTGCCGACGATCATCTTCTTCGCCGCGCTGACCGGCGTGCTGTACCACCTGGGCGTCATGCAGATGATCGTGCGCGGCATGGCCTGGCTGATCACCAAGGTCATGAACGTGTCCGGCGCCGAGACCACCAGCGTGTGCGCCAGCGTGTTCATCGGCCAGACCGAGGCGCCGCTGACGATCAAGCCGTACATCGAGCGGATGACCCACTCGGAGCTGATGACGGTCATGATCGGCGGCATGGCGCACATCGCAGGGTCCGTGATGGCCGCCTACGTCGGCCTGCTCGGCGGCGACGACAAGGACCAGCAGCTGTTCTTCGCGACGCATCTGCTGACCGCGAGCATCATGGCGGCGCCGGCGACGCTGATGATCGCCAAGATCCTGATGCCCGAGACGCAGGAGCCGCTGACGCGCGGCACCGTCAAGCTCGACGTCGAGAAGACCACCGCCAACGTGATCGATGCGGCGGCGACCGGCGCCGCCGACGGTCTGCGTCTGGCGCTGAACGTCGGCGCGATGCTGCTGGCGTTCATCGCGCTGATCGCGCTGCTGAACGCGCCGTTCCAGTGGTTCGGCGCACACGCCTGGGGCGATGCCGGCTCGATCAACGGCTGGCTCAGCGCGCAGGCCGGCCGCGAGGTCGAGCTGTCGCTGCAGACGCTGTTCGGCTGGGTGCTCGCACCGGTGGCCTGGCTGATCGGCGTGCCGTGGCAGGACGCGACCCTGGTCGGCAGCTTCATCGGCCAGAAGGTCGTCATCAACGAATTCGTCGCCTACGTCGACATGGCGCGCCATCTGCCGGACATGACCGAACAGGGACGCCTGATCGCGACCTATGCGCTGTGCGGCTTCGCGAACTTCTCGTCGATCGCGATCCAGATCGGCGGCATCGGCGGACTGGCACCGAACCGGCGCGCCGATCTGGCCCGCTTCGGTCTGAAGGCCGTGCTCGGCGGCTCGCTGGCGACGTTCATGACCGCGACGATCGCCGGCGTGCTGAGCCATCTCTGAGGCCGCGCTGGTCTCTCGCCGGTCCGCGCACGGCGGCGCGCGTGCCGCGTCGCCGCACGCTCAGCGCTTGGGCGGCTCGAAACCGTCGGCGAAGATCAGCGGATCGATCACGAGGATCGTCATTCCGGCGACGTCGCTGCCGCCGCGCTCGTCGCTGACGCGCACTGCAATGCGGTGTTCGCCCGGCGTCTGGAAGTTAGCGCTCGCCTCGATCGCGGTGCCGTCGTCGAAGATGCCGTCGGCGTCGAGATCCCAGGCGTAGCCGAGCGTGTCGGCCGCGTCGGGATCGACGCTGTTGGCGGCGCTGAAGCCGACCGTGCGCGGCCCGGCGGCGTAGGCCTGGCCGTCCGCGAGCGCGATCGCGGCGGACGGGGCAAGATTCGGCTGGCTCGGATCGGCGTTGTAGGACACGCGCGTCAGCCGGCCTTCGCCGATGTTGAGGAAGAACAGGTCGCCGCCGGGACCGGTCAGCAGATCGACCGCCAGGCTGCTGCCGCCGTCGGCGAACAGCGATGCGGTGCCGTCGGCCGGCGCGTCGGGCAGGCCATCGGCGTTCGTATCCCGGATCACGCGGATGCGATTGGCGTTGTAGTCGGCGAAGAACAGTGCGCCGGCGTATTCGGCCGGATAGCCGCCGCCCTGATAGAACGCCAGACCGCTGATCGCGTTGCTGCCGGTGTGCGCATAGGCGTACCAGGGCGGCGTCGCCGGCGTGCGGCCGCCACTGTCGTTGCCGCCGTAGAGCGTCGCGCAGATCGGACGCGCGGCGTACAGCGCGTTGTGCAGGCGTCCCTCGAAGCACGGCCAACCGAAGTTGTGCAGCGCCGCGCCGGGGCCGATCGCCGGCAGCACGTTGATCTCCTCCCAGGTGTTGGCGCCGACGTCGCCGATCCAGACCTCGCTGGTGCCGGGGCGGATCGTGAAGCGGAACGGATTGCGCAGGCCGTAGGCGATGATGCGCGCGGCCTGCGCATCGGCACCGCGCGGCGCTGCGAGCGGATTGCCGGGCGCCGCCGCACCGGTCGCCGGGTCGACGCGCACGATCGTACCGTTGAGCCAGACCCGGTCGGTATAGGCCTCGGCGATCTCCAGCCCCTGCGCACGCAGCGCGCCGCCCTGGCCGGCCGGCGAGCGCCGGTCCGGCCAGGCCGGATTGCCGTGCTGGCCCCAGTCGCCCCAGTTGTAGCTGGCACCGTCGCCGCCGCCGGCATAGAGATAGCCGTCGGCGCCGAAATGCACGCTGCCGACGGAGTGGCTCGGAAACTGCTGGAACCAGTCCTCGATCAGCACCTTCGTCTCGACCCACTGGCCGGCGGCGATCGTCAGGCGGTCGAGACGGCCCGATACCACGCAGCCGCCACCCTGGCTGGTCGCGCCGGGCGGGTTGGGACAGTTGGCGATCGGCCAGCGCGGCGGGCGGTCGTCGAACAGGCCGCCGTTGTGCGTGTAGAGCACGTACAGATAGGGGCGCTCCGGAAAGTGCGGATCGAGCGCGAGGCCGAGCAGGCCGCGATCGTGATAGTCGTGAACGTCCGCGCCGATGTCGGCGACGAGCTGCGGCGTGTCGTCGAGCAGGTTGTCGAAGACGCGGATGCGTCCGCTCTTCTCGGCGACGAAGACGCGTCCGTCGTGCGCGAACCGGATCTGCGTCGGCGTCGACAGGCCGGTCAGCACGTGCGTCTGGCGGAAACCGTTCGGATAGGTCTGCGCGTACGCGATCGCCGGCGCGAGCGCCAGCAGCAGGGCGACGGACGGCTGGGGCTTCATTGGCGGGATACCGGCTCGGAGCGGCCGATTCTCACGCGCGGGCGTCTCGCTGGGAAGAGCGACGATCCGATGGCGCGCGATGGCAGTGCCGGACCGGGATCGCTAGGACGCGTCGGCGAGCAGCGCCTCGACCGCGGCCAGCGCCGCGCGCGGCATCGGGCCGCCGCCGATGCGGTCGAGCGGCGCCTGGCGGCGCCGCGCGTACGGCAGGATCGTCAGGTCGATCGTCGCATCGCCGGCATCGAAACGGATCACCGGACAGTCCAGATCGTGCGTGCCGTCCAGGCGCAGGCGGCGCTGCTGCTGGTCGAAATCGATGCCGTGTTCGCGCAGCCGCATCAGCACCTCGGCCGGATCGTCGGCGTGCAGATGCAGGCAGACCGCCGAATGCGCGTCGGCCGTGCCCTCGAGCACGGCGCCGACCAGGCGTGGCTCGAACGCGGCGAAGAAGCGCAGCGCCTCGACGGCCGCCTCGCGCAGGCGGCGCAGCACGAGCGGCTGCGAATCGGCCTGGAACAGCCGCTGGTGTTCGCGCAGGGCGTCCTGGATCTCGGCATTGCTCGGCAGGCCGGTCTCCTCGGTGACGCCGAGGCGCGCCCCGGCCTTGCGCTTGGCCTGGCCGAAGTCGCGCAGGCCGCTCTCGGCCATCAGGCGGGCGGCCTCGACGGCGATCGTGCGGCGCAGATCGGTGCGTCTGGGCTCGCCGTGGCCGTGCGCCGGCGCCCGCGGGCGGGGAGAGGGACGTCGCGCCATCGTCAGAAGACGTCGTAGGCGTCGTTCTGGCGGTCGGCGTTGGGATCGGTCGAGTGCACCTGGGTGGCCAGCCGCGAGACGTCCTCGCTGCGCAGCACCTCGAGGATCGCGTCGGGATCCGAGGCCGAGGCCAGCGCGCCGGTCGCGCGGTCGACGCGCACGGTCACCACGCCCGGCGGCATGTCGAACGGCTGTTCGGGCACTTCGTGCAGCGCGGTGCGCATGAAGTCGATCCAAACCGGCAGCGACATCTTGGCGCCGAACTCGCCGCGTCCGAGCGAGCTGAAATCGTCGAAGCCGGTCCAGGCCGCGGCGACCACCTTCGCATTGAAGCCGACGAACCAGGCATCGCGGTGCTCGTTGGTCGTGCCGGTCTTGCCGGCCAGATCCTGGCGCTTGAGCGAGAGCGCGGCCGAGCCGGTGCCGCGGCGGATCACGTCGCGCATCATCGAGGTCACCAGATAGCCGTTGCGCGCGTCGATGGTGCGCGTCGCATAGCGCGGCGCCTCGGCCACCGGCGGCGGTGCGGCCGCGTGCGCCGAGCCGATCGGCGACAGCGCGGCGGCGGTCGAGCCGGCGCCTGCCGCTTCCGCCGGCAAGGCCGGCGCGGCGGCGGCCTGATCGGTGCAATCCGGACAGGCGACCGCCGGGTTGGCGCGATAGACCACCACGCCGTCGCGGTCGAGGATCTCGCTGACGAAGTACGGCTGGACGAGGAAGCCGCCGTTGGCGAAGACCGCGTAGCCGCGTGCCATGTCCAGCGGCGCCACGGCCGCCGTGCCGAGCGCCATCGACAGGTTCTCCGGCAATTGCTCGGGCTTGAAGCCGAAACGCGTGAAATACTCGCGCGCGTAGCGCACGCCGATCGCATCGAGCAGCCTCACCGAGACCAGGTTGATCGAGCGCGTCAGCGCCTCGCGCAGACGTACCGGTCCGCGAAAGCTGTCATCGTCGTTCTTCGGCGTCCACAAGCCGTTGGGCCGCGAGGGATCCGGAAACACCAGCGGCGCGTCGTTGACGACCGAGGCCGGATTGAATCCTTGCTCGAACGCGGCCGAGTAGATGAACGGCTTGAAGCTCGAGCCGGGCTGGCGCGCGCTCTGCGTGGCGCGGTTGAACTTGCTGCGCTGGAAGCTCAGGCCGCCGGTCAGCGCGATGATCGCGCCGTCGCTCGGATCGAGCGCGACCAACGCGCCCTGGACCTTGGGCAGCTGCGACAGCGTCCAGCCCTTCTCCTCGTCCGGCGCCAGGCGCACGATGTCGCCGGGGGTCAGCACCGCATCGACGCGCTTGGGCGCGGCGCCGCGGCTGCTCTCGTTGACGTAGGGCCGGGCCCAGGCCACCGCGTCCAGATCGAGCTCGACGCGCTCGTCCTTGCCGAGATAGACGGTCGCCCGATCGGCATCCGATGCGGTCACCAGGCCGGGCGCGAGGCCGGCGATCGAGCGGTAGCCGATCAGGTGCTGGTCCCATTCGGCCTTGCCCGCGCCCGGCTCGAGCTCGACGTGCGCCTCGGCGCCACGCCAGCCGTGGCGGCGGTCGTAGGCGAACAGCGAGTCGTGCAGGCCGCGGTTGGCGGCCTCCTGCGGCTGCGACTGCACGGTGGTGCGCACGCTGTAGCCGCCGGTCAGCGCGTCGTTGCCGAGCTGCTCGATCGCCTGCAGGCGCACCATCTCGGCCAGATACGGCGCTTCCAGCTCGATCGGGGGCTCGTGCGGGTAGGACAGGTCCGGCTCGCGGTCGGCGGCCTCGTACGCGGCCTGGTCGATGAAGCGGTTGTCGAGCATCCGCTGCAGCACGTAGGTGCGTCGGATCAGCGCGCGCGGGCGGTTCGCGATCGGATTGCCGGTCGACGGGAACTTCGGGATCGAGGCCAGCATCGCGCACTCGGCCAGCGACAGCTGGTCGAGCGTCTTGCCGTAATAGAACTCCGCGGCCGCGGCGACGCCGTAGGCGCGATTGCCGAAGAAGCTCTTGTTGAGATACAGACCGAGGATCTCGTCCTTCTCGAGCGTGTTCTCGATCCGGATCGCCAGGAACATCTCCGAGATCTTGCGCGTGAAGCTGACCTCGGAGCTCAGGAAGAAGTTGCGCGCGACCTGCTGGGTGATCGTCGAGCCGCCGGCGACGTGCTTGCTGCCGGTCGTGACCATCAGCCAGACGGCGCGCATGATGCCACCGAAGTCGATCCCGCGATGCTGGTAGAAGTCGGCGTCCTCGGCGGCGACGAAGGCCTGCTTGAGCTGCTCGGGCACCTCCTCGATCCGGGCCGGAATGCGCCGAGTCTCGCCGAACGTCGCGATCAGGCGTCCGTCGGCCGAATAGACCCGCAGCGGAACCTGCAGGCGGACGTCGCGCAAGGTCTCAACGGACGGCAGCCGGGGGGCGATCAGCCAGTACGTGACACCGATCGCCAGGGCCCCGAACAAGGCTCCAGTCAACGCGAGGTAGATGCCGTAACGGAGCAGACGGTAAAGGATTTTCATTCCAGAAACATATAGATGTGAAGCCAGTCAAGGTTGCCGGCTCGGCAAACGGAGTATAGATCGTCGCCCCCGGCGCCGACAGGCGGGCGACCTCCGGGATCGCCGACGCCGGCAAATCGGCTCTGAACTGCCACGGAATCGACGGTTTCGTTAAGTGACGGTTGCCAATTCGTAAGAGCTCCGATTTAATGTAGAGGCGCATCTTTCGCTCGTAAGGGCGCGTAGGAAGGGGAAAAGCGTGGGCTTGTTCACTGCGAAGACACCGGCCCTGATCGGTGTGGACATCAGTTCGACCGCGGTCAAGTTGTTGCAGTTGGGGCAGGTAGGGGGGCGCTATCGCGTGGAGCACTACGCGGTCGAGCCGTTGCCGCCCAACGCCGTCGTCGAGAAGAACATCGTCGAGGTCGAGGCCGTCGGCGAGGCCTTGCGCCGCGCGCTGAACCGGTCCGGCGCCAAGACCCGCGCCGCGGCCGCCGCCGTCGCCGGATCGGCCGTGATCACCAAGATCATCCCGATGCCGGCCGATCTCAGCGAAGACGACATGGAAGCGCAGATCCAGGTCGAGGCCAACCAGTACATTCCCTATCCGATCGAGGAAGTCAGCCTCGATTTCGAGGTGGTCGGTCCGGTCAAGGACAACCCGGACATGGTCAACGTGCTGCTGGCCGCCTCGCGCACCGAGAACGTCGACCTGCGCGTGGCCGCGCTCGATCTCGGCGGCCTCGGCGCCAAGGTCATGGACGTCGAGGCGTTCGCGATGGAGAACGCGTTCCGGCTGATCACCGACCAGCTCTCGGTGTCCAAGGACGCGGTCGTCGCCGTCGTCGACGTCGGCGCGACGATGACCACGCTGATCGTGCTGCGCAACCAGCGCACGATCTACTCGCGCGAACAGGTCTTCGGCGGCAAGCAGCTGACCGACGAGGTCATGCGCCGTTACGGCCTGTCCTACGAGGAGGCCGGCCTGGCCAAGCGCCAGGGCGGTCTGCCCGAATCCTACGAAGTGGAGGTGCTCGAGCCGTTCAAGGAGGCGATGGTCCAGCAGATCAGCCGCCTGCTGCAGTTCTTCTTCGCCGGCAGCGAGTACAGCCGCGTCGACCAGGTGGTCCTGGCCGGCGGCTGCGCGGCGATCGCCGGCGTTTCGGATCTGATCGAGGAGCAGCTCGGCGTGCCCTGCGTGGTTGCCAACCCGCTGTCGAACATGGCGCTGTCCAACCGCGTGCAGGCACAGGCGCTGGCCCAGGACGCGCCGGCCCTGATGATCGCGTGCGGCCTCGCGCTGAGGAGCTTCGACTGATGGCCAAGATCAATCTCCTCCCCTGGCGTGCCGAACGGCGCAAGCAGCGCGAGCGCGAGTTCTACGTGCTGCTCGGCGCGACCGCCGTGGCGGGCGTGCTGGCGGTGCTGCTCGGCTACCTGATGATGGGCGCCAGGATCGACAACCAGAACGCGCGCAACGCGCGGCTGACCGCCGAGATCAAGAAGCTCGACGAGCAAATCAAGGAGATCGAGGAGCTGGACCGCACGCGGTCGCGGCTGCTGACGCGCAAGAACGCGATCGAGCAGCTGCAGGCCAACCGTTCGCAGATGGTCCACCTGTTCGACGAGATCGTGAAGACGATTCCGGACGGCACGCGCCTGACCGGCCTCAAGCAATCCGGCGACATGCTGACGCTCGAGGGCAATGCCGAGTCGAACGCGCGCGTCGCCAGCTACATGCGCAACATCGACAAGTCGCCGTGGATGGGGCGCAGCGACCTCAAGAAGATCGAGAACAAGGCCGGCAGCAAGGACATCGTCGACGTGCGGCTGCCGAACGTGTTCTCGCTGAACGTCAAGCTGCTCAAGGTCGGCGACCAGAAGCCCGAAGACGGCAATGGCGATGCGCCTGCCGCCGATGCCGCGACGCAGCCGGCCGGCGCGCAGCCGCGCGCACCGCTCGGCGCGCAGCTCGAGAACGCCGCCGGCCAGCTGATCGACGCCAACACCAAGGCCTCGGCCGCACCGGCCGGCGCGACCGCCAAGGCGCAGGCGACCGCGTCGGATGCGTCGAAGGCGGCCGAGAAGAAGGAGGGCGGACAGTGAGCATCATCGACGACATCCGCAACCTCGACACCCAGAACGTCGGCGGCTGGCCCAAGTCGGTCAAGACGCTGTTCGCGGTGCTGCTGATCGTGCTGATCGTGCTCGGCGGCTGGTGGTTCCTGATCCGCCCGCAGCAGGAAGAGCTCGACCGCCTGGTCAGCAAGGAAGGCACGCTGAAGGCCGATTTCTCGAAGAAGCAGTCGCGCGTGGTCAATCTGCCGGCGCTGCGCAAGCAGCTCGAGGACATGAACGAGATCCTGCGCCAGATGCTGCGCCAGCTCCCGAGCAAGACCGACATGCCCGATCTGCTGGTCGATATCTCGCAGACCGCGCTGGCCGCCGGCATCGAGACCGAGTTGTTCCAGCCCGGCGGCGAGAAGATCCTGACCGAGGACTTCTACGCCGAGAAGCCGATCCAGCTGAAGATGGTCGGCAGCTACCACCAGTTCGGCACGTTCATCAGCGGTGTGGCCTCGCTGCCGCGCGTCGTGATCCTGACCCTGCACGACGTCTCGCTGAAGCCGGCCGAACGTGGGGCAGGACAGCCGGCGCGGCCGGGCAACCTGTTGGTGCTGGAAGGCACCGTCAAGACCTATCGCTACGTCGACGATGACGAAGCGGCCGCGATCAACCAGGCCGAGGCGGCCAAAGCCGCCGCCGCCGGCGGCCGCAAGGCGGCGCCACCGCGGCCCGCGCCCAAGCCGGCGGGAGGGAAGTGAGATGAGCCATTCCGTATCCCGGCTCACCGGTTCGGCCGCACTGGCGGTGCTGATGCTCGCTTTGTCCGGCTGCGGCGGCGGCCAGGGCGACCTCGACCAGTGGCTCGCGCAGGAGAAGGCCAAGAAGGGCGGCCCGCTCGATCCGCTGCCGGTCATCAAGACGTTCGAGACGTTCGAGTACAAGGCGCAGGATCTGCGCGATCCGTTCGGTGCGAGCCGTCAGGAACAGGAAGAGATGGCGGCGGCCGACGCCGGTCCCCGTCCCGACCAGAACCGCCAGAAGGAAGAGCTGGAACGCTATCCGCTGGACGGCTTGAAGATGATGGGAACGCTGGGAACCGGCGCGAACATGGAAGGCCTGGTGAAGGATCCGGACGGCATCATCCATCGCGTCCGGCCCGGCAATTACCTGGGGCAGAACTACGGCCGCATCACGTCGATGAGCGAAGGTCAGATCGACCTCGTCGAGCTGGTGCCGAACGGCGTGGGCGGATGGATGGAACGTCCGGCATCGATGGCACTGACCGATACGAAGTGACCGACCCGTTGGGGGTAATGCAATGATCAATGCACACATCATGAACCCGGAGCGTGGATCGGGATTGCGCAGGCTTCGTGCCCGGCTGTTCTGGATCGCCGCATTGCTCGGCGTGACGGCGGCCACCGCGCAGGCGCAGAACACGCTCGAGGCGATCGACTACACGGCGCTGCCGGGCGGCAAGGTCGAGATCACGCTGAAGTTCGCCGAGCCGGTCACCGATCCGCGCGCCTTCACGACCGAGACGCCGCCGACGATCGCGCTCGACCTGCCCGATACGCGTAACGGCCTGACCAGGCGCCGCATCGAGATCGGCACCGGCGCGACCGCGGGCGTGTCGGCCGTGGAGGCCGGCGGCCGCACGCGCGTCGTCGTCGACCTCTACCGGACCTCGACCTACACGACGCGGATCAACGGCAATGCCCTGGTCGTGGCCGTCAACAACGGCATGGCCGGCGCGACCGGTGTCGCCGCGACGACGGCGATGGTCGACCCGACCAAGACCTCCTCGGCCCAGCAGGGCGCGGAGCTGACCAATGTCGACTTCCGCCGCGGCAAGACCGGCGAGGGCCGTCTGATCGTCAGCTTCTCGCAGCCCGGGATATCCGCCGATCTGAAGCGCGAGGGCGACCGCATCGTGCTCAACATCGCCAACGTCAGGCTCGGCGCGAACCAGGCCCAGCGTCTGGACGTGCTCGACTTTGCCACGCCGGTGCAGTCGATCGAGACGCGCTCGCGCGGCAACGGCGTGCGCATGGAGATCCTGGCGACGCCGCCGTACGAGCAGATGGCGTACCAGACCGGCACCGAATACATCGTCGAGATCGCGCCCAAGCGCGAGGACCCGCAGGGCAAGGGCCGCAACAGCGAGCCGAACTATTCCGGCGAGCGAGTGACGTTCAACTTCCAGGACATTCCGGCGCGTTCGGTGCTGAACCTGCTGGCCGAGGTCTCGCAGGTCAACATCGTCGTCGCCGACACCGTGCAGGGCAACGTCACGCTGCGCCTGATCAACGTGCCGTGGGACCAGGCGCTCGATCTCGTGCTGCAGGCCAAGGGCCTGGACAAGCGCCTGCAGGGCAATGTGATCTGGGTCGGCCCGCAGGAAGAGATCGCCAAGCGCGAACAGGCGCTGGCCGATGCGCGGCTCAAGCGCGAGGAGCAGGACGAGCTGATCTCCGACTACATCCCGGTCAACTACGGCAAGGCCAAGGACATCGCCGAACTGCTGACCAAGGACGCGCAGGGCGCGCAGGGCGGCGGTGGCGCCGGCGCCGGCGGTGGCGGCGGCAAGCAGCGCGGCTTCCTGTCGGTGCGCGGCTCGGTGACCTACGACGAGCGCACCAATACGCTGCTGGTTAGCGACATTCCGCTCAAGGTGCAGGAGATCCGGCAGCTGGTCGCCGTGCTCGACCGGCCGGTACAGCAGGTCCTGATCGAGTCGCGCATCGTGATCGCCACCGACAGCTTCGCACGCGAGCTCGGCGCCCGCTTCGGCATCAGCGGCGGCTACGAGGACAACCACGGCAACGTGATCACCACCGCCGGATCGTCCGCGGCAACCAACCGGATGAACAACATCGCCCTGATCAATCGCCTGAACGGCGGGCGCGGACTGCCGGTCGTGGCGCCAGCGCCGATCCCCGGCGGCATCGCGGTGCCGCCGCTCAACGAGCGCCTCAACGTCAACCTGCCGGCGACCACGCCGGCCGGCAGCTTCGGCCTGGCGATCCTAGGCGCCGATTACCTGCTCGATCTGGAACTCTCCGCCGCTCAAACCGAGGGCCGTGGCGAAGTCGTTTCCAGTCCGCGCGTGGTCACCGCCAACCAGAAGGAGGCGCTGATCAAGCAGGGTCAGGAAGTGGGCTACGTGACCTACCAGAACTCGGGCGCCGGTGGCGTCGGCACCGCGACCGTGCAGTTCAAGGAGGCCGTGCTCGAGCTGCGCGTGACGCCGACGATCACCGCCGACGACCGCGTCTATCTCAATCTCAACGTCAAGAAGGACGCGATCGCCGGCTACATCGAAGTGCCCGGCGGCGGCTCGGTTCCGCAGCTCGACAAGCGCGAGATGAACACCGGCGTCCTCGTCGACAACGGCCAGACCGTCGTGCTCGGCGGCGTCTACGAGGTCGAGAAGCGCGATGACCTGACCAAGGTGCCGCTGCTCGGCGACGTGCCGATCCTCGGCAACCTGTTCCGCAAGACCGGGCGTACCGATACCAAGGCCGAGCTGCTGATCTTCGTGACGCCGAAGATCCTCAACGACAGCCTGAAATAAGACAGATCTAGGGTGGCCGGTAGGCCGCCGCTCGCACCTGGCACCTGATTGAACCGCGATTTCGGAGAACGATGATGACCTTTCACAGCAAGACCCTGGGATTGCTGCTCTTGGGCCTCGCACTGAGCCTCGCCGGCTGTGGCGGTGGCGGCGGCGACGGCGGCGGCGCGACCAGCCCGCCGCAGAACGGCTCGATCACGCTGAATGCGACGACGACGAGCCTGCCGGTCAACCCGAACATGGTGTTGGCCAACCCGGGTGGTCCGTACACTGCGACGGTGGCGATCAGCTTCCGCAACGCGTCCGGCACGCTGACCGCACCGCTCGGCGATGCGACCGTCACGACCAGCAACGTCGCCGTCGCGGCGGTGTCGTTTCCGGACGATCCGACGACGCCCGAGAACGAACTGACCACGCGCTGGGTCACGTTCCCGCTGACGCTCAACAACGGCAGCAATACGATCTTCGTGACGTCCGGCGATACCACCGGCACGACGACGATCACGGTCTCGGCGGTCGATCCGATTACCAATCGCACCGTATCGAGCACGCTGAACGTCACGGTCGTCAGCGGTGCCGGCAACCTGCCGGCCAACATCGAGCTGGTCGCGACGCCGAACCAGGTCTACATGGAGAACTCCGGCGGCAATACCAACTCGATGATCCGCGCCGCGGTCACCGACGGCGGAAGCCAGCTGATCCCGAATCCGACCGGCGGCGACAATCTGCGCTTCGAGATCGTCGGCGGCAATGCCGGCGCCGGCCGACTCGTCGCGGGCAGCCAGTCCGGCAGCTCGGTGACGGCCTCGACCGTCAACGGCATCGCCAACGTCTCGTTCCAGGCCGGTACGGTGCAGGGGCCGGTGCAGATCCGCGCGACTGCGGACCGAGCCGACAACAACGTCAGCAACGGCATCACCGACGCGCTCAGCGTGACCACGACGGTCGTGGTCTCCGACGGCAAGCTCTATACGCTCAAGGTCACCTCGCCGGTGTTCGCGGCCGAGCTGCCCGGCATCGAGATCAACGCACTGCCGGTCGACGAGGACGTGGAGCTCGAGCCCGGCGAGAACGGCGTGATCATTCCGCCGCAGCCCGACGCGACGTTGAGCCTGCGCGTGGCGGTGCTCGCGACCGACCGTCAGGGCAACCCGGTCCTGCCGGGCACGGCCCTGCGCTTCGGCGCCGTCGACGCGCCGGTCGGCGCGTTCGGTACCGCCCAGTCCAACCGCTTCCTGATCTCCGGCACCGACGGCAACCCGACCGAAGGCGGCACCGGTTTCGTCGCGCCGACCGGTCAGTTCCAGACCGCCGGCGGCGGTGCGGGTCCGGGCGATGCGCTGGTCGTGTTCGGCAAGGCGGTCCAGGGCAATGCCGATCTGGAGACCGCAGTCACCGTGACCAGCGTCAACAGCCAGACCAGCCTGACCGTCAATCCGGCGTTCAATCTCAACAACACCACCGGCAGCAGCGTCAACTATGGCGCGGTCCTGCCGTACCTGGTCGGCCGCGCGATGGAAGGCAACGTGACCGCCACCGCGACGACCAACGAGCTCGGCGTCGCCATCGGCGAACTGACCTATACGGTGCGCTCGGTCGGCAATGCGGTCGCGCTGTGGGCGCAGGGCAACGGCACCGATACCGTCACCGGCGGCACGCGCCTGGTCACCGATGCGGTCACGATGACCTATCCGGGCGTCGCGCCGGCGTCGATCACGGCCTTCCCGAACCCGATCCGCGGCAACGTCGCACAGACGGTCACGGTCTGCCTGACCGACGCGCTCGGCATTCCGCTGCGCGGCTTCGCGGTCGGATTCGCGTTCCAGGGCCTGCAGGGCACCGGCTCGATCGACGGCGTGGCCTCCAACGGCCTGCTGTCGAACACCACCGATGCCGACGGCTGCGTCGACGGCAACGTCGTGACCAGCGGCCTGCCGATCTCGGCGGCCAACGGCAACAGTGGCCAGATCGTCTTTACCGGCGCGGGCGCCAGCACGACGATCGACATCGTCGTCCAGCTCGCCGCGCTGCAGGCCTCGCCGAACTCGCTCGCCGTGAACTGCGTGCCGTTCTCGGCACCGGTCGCGATCCGTGCGATCGACCAGGGCGGCGCGCCGGTTCCGAACGTCAACGTCACCGGCACCTGCACGACCGGCATCTCGGTCACGCCGGGCAGCGCGACGACCGGCGCCGACGGCGTGGCCTCCTTCGCGGTCCAGGTGAGTGCGGCCCTGTCGGCCGATGGCCAGTGCACGTTCGCGGCTGCCGGAACGACGCGCAGCGTGGTCGTGCCGGTCCGCTCGGCCACCGGTGGCTGGAGCCCGCCGCCGGGCACCTGTACCGGTCCGTAAGCGGGCATCTTCGGAAAGACCGGAAAGGGCTGCTTCGGCAGCCCTTTTCGTTTTCCGCCTCCGGGCGTTCGGGACCGGACCGATGCCGCGGCCGCTACTTGTCGCGCGCGTCGCGCAATGTCAGCCTAGCCAGGCCGTCACCAGCGGCCGTTCACGAGCACATCGATGCGCAGCCAACGCCGCTACGTCGCCGCGCAGGAGCTGATCTTCGCCGAGGGCGATCCGCCGACCACCGCATTCCTCGTCGAGAGCGGCCGCATCGAGATCAGTACGGTCCAGCACGGTCGCGTGCAGGTGCTCGGCGAGCTCGGGCCGGGCGAGCTGCTCGGCGAGATGGCCGTGCTCGACAATTCGCTCCGGTCGACCTCGGCGCGCGCGCTGAGCGACTGCGTCCTGCTGCCGATCGACCGCGACCAGTTCTCCGAGCGGCTCGAGGCCGCCGATCCGGTCGTGCGCGCCCTGCTGATGAGCCAGCTGGCGCGCTACCGCTCGGCGCTGGCGATGCTGACGCGCGGCGGCGAGATCGCGCCCGGCCTGGCGGCGCCGGTGCCGCACGTGGATCCGGGCCTCGACAAGATCCGGCTCGAGAGCGAACTGCGCCTGGCACTCGAGCGCGGCGATCTGGACGTCCTGCTGCAGCCGCTGCAGGACATGAGCGACGGGACGATCGCCGGCTACGAGTCGCTGATCCGCTGGCGCCATCCCGAGCGCGGCCAGGTTTCGCCGGCCGAGTTCATCCGGCTCGCCGAGGAAACCTCGCTGATCCTGCCGATCGGCGACTACGTGCTCGACCGGGTCTGCGCGATGCTGGAGCGTCTGCGCGAACGCCGCGTCGGAGCGCTGCCGTTCATCGCGTTGAACGTCTCGGCACGCCAGCTCGCCGACGCCTGTCTGGTGCCGCGCTGGATCGCGCGGCTGGCCGCGCACAGCCTGCCGCCGGATCGCCTGCGCATCGAGATCACCGAGAGCCTGATGTTCGACACGCCGCGCATCGCGCAGCTGCTCGATGCCTGTCATGCCGCCGGCATGACCGTGGCGCTCGACGATTTCGGCACCGGCTACGCCAATCTCGGCGTGCTGGCCGATCTGGACTTCGACTGCATCAAGCTCGATCGCAGCCTCGTTCACCGTCTGTCGTCCTCGCGCGGCCTGGCGCTGGTGCGCGCGATCGTCGCGATGGCGCGCGGCCTGCGCTGCCAGGTCGTCGCCGAGGGCGTGGAGACCGCGACGCAGTACGCGCTGCTGCGCGACCTGGGCTGCCGCTACGCGCAGGGCTGGCTGGTCGGCCACCCGCTGCCGATCCACGAGGTCGTCGCCGACTGAGCGATTCGTTCCCGCGATGAACCAATGCGTCGGCGCGCTGTCCACTGCGAAGCGCCACGCGCCTGCGTGCGATCATAGAGACCGCTTCCACATTTCCCCATGGACATGCCCGACACTTCCGCGGCCTCGGCCGCCTTCTCCGCGCTGCGCGCCGAACTGGTCACCCGGATCATCGGCCAGGAGGCCCTGGTCGACCGGCTGCTGATCGCCCTCCTGGCCGACGGCCACCTGCTGGTCGAAGGCGCGCCGGGCCTGGCCAAGACCACCGCGATCAAGGAATTGGCCTCGCGCATCGAGGGCGATTTCCACCGCATCCAGTTCACGCCCGATCTGCTGCCGGCCGACCTGACCGGCACCGAGATCTACCGGCCCCAGTCGGCCACGTTCCAGTTCCAGGAAGGGCCGATCTTCCACAATCTGATCCTCGCCGACGAGGTCAATCGCGCCCCGGCCAAGGTGCAGTCGGCGCTGCTCGAGGCGATGGGCGAACGGCAGGTGACGGTCGGACGGACCACCTATCAGCTGCCGGAGCTGTTCCTGGTCATGGCCACGCAGAATCCGATCGAGCAGGAGGGAACCTACCCGCTGCCCGAAGCGCAGCTGGACCGGTTCCTGCTGCATGTGCGCATCGACTACCCGCAGGCCGCGGCCGAGGCGGCGATCCTGCAGCTGGCACGCGCCCGTGCGCGCGAGACGCTGACCGTTTCCGCCGCTCCGCTGCGTTTGTTGACGCAGGCGCAGATCTTCGCGGCGCGCGCCGAGGTGCTCGACGTCCATCTGGCGCCGCAGCTGGAGGAATACCTGCTGCAGCTGGTCCTGGCCACGCGCGAACCCTCGCGCTACGGCGAGGATCTGCCGCGCTGGATCGCGTTCGGCGCCAGTCCGCGAGGCACGATCGCGCTGGATCGCTGCGCGCGGGCACATGCCTGGCTGGCCGGCCGCGACTACGTGACGCCGGAGGACGTGCACGCGGTCGCGGCGGACGTGCTGCGGCACCGCGTGCTGCTGAGCTACGAGGCGGAGGCCGAGGGCGTCCAGTCCGATCGCGTTATCGGCCTGCTGCTCGAGCGGGTTCCGCTGCCGTAAGCGGAGGCCGGAGCCGGAGGGCGCCTTCTGCGATCGGGCTTTGCCCGCTCGAGCGGCCGCTGTCCGCAGCGCGTGCGGCCCGGCGGCGGACGGGCCGCGGCGTCAACGAAGCATTCGGAGGGATCTGAGCAGCATGTGCGAGTTCGATACCGGGGGCGTTGCACGGGGGGGATGTCCGTTTCCGTCGGGAAGCGGGACGACTGTCTTGCGAGTGATCCACCTCCGTTGAAAGCCGCCCCATGTCCGCTACCGCCATCGATCTCGAAGACCTGATCGCCTTGCGCGTGCTCGCGCAGGGCGGCCGCCTGACCGAGCCGCGGCGCAGCACCGCCACGCGCAGCGGCGGCCATGCCTCGCGCTGGCGCGGCCGCGGCGTGGACTTCCGCGAATCGCGCGTCTACCAGGTCGGCGACGACATCCGTCACATGGACTGGCGCCTGACCGCGCGCAGCGGCCGCGCGCATACCAAGGTGTTCGAGGAGGAGCGCGAGCAGGGCCTGCTGCTGGCGGTCGATTTCAATCCGGGCATGCGCTTCGGTACGCGCCAGCGCTTCAAGAGCGTGCAGGCCGGGCGCGCCGCCGCCTTGCTCGCCTGGCTCGCGGCCGGCGGGGGCGATCGCGTCGGCCTGGTCGGGTTCGGCGGCGGCATCGCCGGCGAGGTCAAGCCCGGCGGCGGGCGGCGCGGCGTGCTGCGCGTGCTGCGCGCGCTGCGCGACTGGGACGCGGCCAGCGATGCGGCGCAGATGTCGACCTGGTCCGCGGCGATGCCGCGGATCCGGCGCCTGCTGCGGCCCGGCATGCGCCTGGTCGTACTCAGCGACGGCTTCGATGCCGACGCGGCGGCATGGTCGCCGCTGGCGCAGCTGGCCGGCCGTCACGACGTGGCCGTGGTGCTGCTGCGCGACGCGCTCGAAATCGCGCCGCCGCCGCCGGGACGCTATGCGCTCAGCAGCGGCGGCGTCAGGCAGACGCTCGATTTCGCCGACCCGCAGGTCCGCGCGGCGTGGCCGCAGCGCTTCGCGGCACTGCGCGAACGGGTACGCGCCGAGAGCGTGCGCATCGGCGTGCGCGTGCTCGAGCTCGACACCGATGCCGATCTGAAACGCACGCTGGCGCCGCTGCTGGCGCGCTCGCGAGTCATCACCGGGGTCGCATGAACGCCGAAGGTCCCGTGCTGCGCGACATCCATCTGCCGCCCGATCCGGCCTGGTGGCCGCCGGCGCCGGGCTGGTGGATCCTCGTAGTGGCGGTGTTGCTGCTCGGCTGGTGGGCGCTGCGCCGCTGGCGGAGCCGGCAGGGACGTCGCCGCTGGCGCAGCGGTGTGTTCGCCGAACTGGACCGTCTGGTCGCGGCCGATGCGGCCGCGCCCGATCCCGTGCGTCTGGCCGGCGGCATCTCGCTGCTGCTGCGGCGCGCGAGCCTGCTGATCGATCGGCGCGCCGCCGCGCTCAGCGGCGAGGCCTGGCTGGCGTTCCTCGACCGCCACGGCGGCGGCGGTTTCGCCGACGGGCCCGGGCGCGTCCTGCTCGACGCGCCGTTCCGGCGCAGCGCCGAGATCGACACTGCGGTCCTGGTCGGACTCGCACGCGACTGGCTCGATCGCGCTTTGCCGAAGGAGCGCCCCGATGCTTGAGCTGGCCTGGCCATGGCTGCTCGCAGCGCTGCCGCTGCCGCTGCTCGCGGCTTGGCTGTTGCCGCGCGGCAAGACCGCCAGCGCCCATGCGCTGCGGCTGCCGCATCCGGGACTGCGGCTCGAGCAGGCCGCACAGCCGGCGCCGGTGCCGGCATGGCGGCGCTGGCTGGCGCTGGCGGCCTGGTTGCTGCTGGTGGTCGCCGCGGCCCGCCCGCAATGGCTCGGTCCGCCCGAGGACGTCGCCCGCACCGGGCGCGATCTGCTGCTCGCGGTCGACACCTCCGGCAGCATGAGCATCGAGGACATGCAGCTCGGCGCGACCACGGTGCCGACGCCGCGCTTCAATGCGATCCAGGCGATCGGCGCCGACTTCGTCGAGCGGCGCAAGGGCGATCGCGTCGGCCTGATCCTGTTCGGCAGCCGCGCCTATCTGCTGGTACCGTTGACGTTCGATCTGGGCACGGTCGCCGCACAGCTGCACGAGTCGGCGATCGGCCTGGCCGGCCGCGAGACCGCGATCGGCGACGCGGTGGGCCTGGCCGTCAAGCGCCTGCGCGACCGTCCGGAGAACCAGCGCGTACTGGTGCTGCTGACCGACGGCGTCAACAACGCCGGCGAACTCGATCCGCGCAAGGCGACCGAACTGGCGACCGCCAATCACGTGCGCATCTACACGATCGGCGTCGGCGCCGAGGCGATGCGCGTGGACAGCCTGTTCGGCAGCCGCGTGGTCAACCCGTCGGAGGATCTGGACGAGGCCATGCTGCAGGCGATGGCCGAGCAGACCGGCGGCCGCTACTTCCGCGCCCGCAACAGCGCCGAGCTGGCCGGCATCTACGCGGCGATCGACCAGCTCGAGCCGGCGGCCGACAAGGCCGACAACCTGCGCCCGGTCCAGGAGCTGTACTGGCCGCCGCTGGCGCTGTCGCTGCTGGTCGGCGGTTTCGCGCTGGTCGCCCCGACGCTGCGCTGGCGCGGCTTCCAGGCCGCTCCGTGACGGATACGACGTGATGGATGCGACGCTCGCCGATTTCCATTTCCTGCGCCCGCTCTGGCTGCTCGCACTGCTGGCGCTGCCGCTGTTCGCCTGGCGGGTGCGCCACGCGCGAGCCGAGGCCGGTGCCTGGCGACGGGTGGTCGATCCGCAGCTGCTGCCGCATCTGATCGAGCGCGGCGACGAGGCCGCGGGACGCGGCGGGGCGCGTCTGGCCGCCGCGGCCTGGATCCTGAGCTGCCTTGCGCTGGCCGGTCCGGCCTGGGAGCGCGAATCGATACCGCTGTACCGCAACGAATCGGCACGCGTGATCGTGCTCGAACTGGCCGCCTCGATGCTCGCGCAGGACGTCAAGCCGAGCCGGCTCGAGCGGGCGCGCCACAAGATCGGCGACATCCTCGACCGCAGCCGCGACCAGCAGACCGCACTGATCGGCTATGCCGGGGACGCCTTCGTCGCCGCGCCGCTGACCGACGACGTCAATACCGTGCGCAATCTGGTACAGGCGCTGGATCCGACCGTGATGCCGGTCGCCGGCAATGCCACCGGACGTGCGATCGCGCGCGCGACCGATCTGATTCGCCAGGCCGGTGCCGGCCGCGGCGAGATCATCGTGATCGCCGACAGCGCGTCGGCCGATGCCGACTCGGCCGCGCATGCCGCGCTGGCGCAGGGGATGCACGTGTCGGTGCTGGCGGTCGGCACCGCTGCCGGCGCACCGGTCGCCTTGCCCGACGGCGGCTTTCTCAAGGGCGCCGGCGGCGACATCGTCGTGCCGAAGCTCGAGGAGGACCGGCTGCGCGCGCTGGCCGCCGCCGGCGGCGGCCGCTACGTCGCGCTGAGCGCCGACGCGAGCGATCTGCAGCGCCTGCTCGACGATACGCATGCGGTGCGCGGTGCGGCGCCCGATGCGGACGATGCGGCCCGCAGCACGCGCTTTCGCGATCGCGGTCCGTGGCTGCTGTTGCTGGTGCTGCCGTTCGCGCTGGCCGGCTTCCGGCGCGGATGGCTGATGGCGCTGGCGCTGTGCGTCGGCCTGCCGGCGCCTCAGGCCGAGGCGGCATCGCTCGCGGATCTGTGGCGGCGACCCGATCAGCAGGCTGCGGCGGCCCTGGCGCGCGGCGACGCGCAGGCGGCGCTCGATCGCGCACACTCGCCCGAATGGCGCGGCAGTGCCGCGTTCCGCGCCGGCGACTACCAGGGCGCGGCCGAGGCCTGGCAGCAGGCCAGCGGTCCGGACGCGGCCTACAACGAAGGCAATGCGCTGGCCAAGCTCGGCCAGTACGAGGCGGCGATCGCCGCCTACGATCGCGCACTCGCGCAGGCACCGGAGATGGCCGACGCGAAGGCCAACCGCGAGGCGATCGAGGCTTGGCTGAAGCAGCAGGCCGAGCAGTCACCGCCGCCGCAGGACGGCCAGCAGGGCCAGAAAGGTCAGCAGGGCGGCCAGGACGGCACATCCGGCCAGTCCGCCGGCGAATCGGCGTCCCAGGACGGCGGCGAGCGTTCGCAGCAGGGCGACGATGCGCAGCAGGACGGCAGCAACGAGGCATCGTCGGCGCAGGACGGTCAGGACGGCGGGCAGCATTCCGACGCCGCGCGCGACGGCCGCGCCGGCGAACAGCGCGCCGAGGATCCGTCCACGCTAGCATCGGCCGCTCAGGATCCGGGCCAGCGGGCAGGGCAGAAGGAAGCGCTGTCCAAGGCGATCGACGAGGCGCTCGAACGCGGCCCTGACGAGCAGGCCGATGCGGCCAGGCCCGACTCGTCCGCGCAGCAGGGCGAGCCGCGCTCGCTCTCGCCGCAGGAGGCGGCCGACCAGGAACAGCAGCAGGCGATGAAGCAGTGGATGGAGCGCGTACCGGACGATCCCGGCGGTCTGCTGCGGCGCAAGTTTTTGCTCGAGTATCAGCGGCGCCAACAGGCCGGAGGAAACGGACCATGACGTTTCGCGCATGGCGCGGCCTGATCGCCGCGCTGATCTGGCTGTGCACGGCCGTGCCGGCGCTCGCGGCCGACGACGGCGTCCGCGCCTGGCTCGATCGCGACACGATGCATCTGGGCGAGAGCGTGACCTTGAACGTCGAGAGTCAGGGCGGCGCCGCCGGCCAGCCCGACTTCTCGGTGCTCGACCGCGATTTCCGTCAGCTCGGCACGCAGTCCAGCCGCCAGGTCAACATCGTCAACGGCACCACGGTGATCAAGACCCTGTGGGCGGTCGCGCTCGAACCGAAGCAGGAGGGCGTGCTGACGGTGCCGCCGGTGGCGGTCGGCAGCGCGCGTACCGAACCGCTGACGCTGACCGTGCTGCCGCAGCCGACCGGAGCGCAGGGCCGGCCCGGCGACGATCTCTTCATCGAGGTCAGCGCCGATCCGCTCGCGCCCTACGTCCAGCAGCAGATCCGCTACACGGTCAAGCTGTATTTCGCGTTCGACCTGACCGACGGCAACCTCGCCGAGCCCAAGGCCGACGGCCTCGTCGTGCAGCGGCTCGGACAGGATCGCCGCTACGTCGCGAGCATCGGCGACCGCCGCTATCACGTGGTCGAGCGTCATTACGCGCTGATCCCGGAAGCCAGCGGGACGTTGCGCATCGCCGCACTGGTGTTCCGCGGCAGCGCGCTGGACCCGCGCGATCCGACCGGCTTCTTCAATCGCGGCCGCGCCGTGTCGGCCAGTTCCGACGCGGTCGAGTTCAACGTCCGGCCGCGGCCGGACGGCTGGGGGACCGACCCATGGCTGCCGGCGGTCGATCTGACGCTCGCCGACGAGACCGATCTGCCGGCCGAGGTCCGCGTCGGCGATCCGGTCACGCGCACGGTGCGCATGAAGGCGCAGGGTCTGGGCTACGAGCAGTTGCCCGAGCTCGATTTCCCGCCGCTCGCCGGTGCCGAGATCTACCCGGACAAGTCGCAGGTCGTCACGCGCGACGACGGGACCTGGCTGTTCGGCGAGCGCGTGCGCAAGTTCGCGGTCGTGCCGACGCAGCCCGGGCGGCTCGAGCTGCCCGAGATCAGGCTGCGCTGGTGGAATACGGCGACCGGCGAGGAGGCGATCGCGGTGCTGCCGGCACGCGTCGTCCAGGTGTTGCCGGCCGCGGCCAATGCCGCAGCGCCACCGGCCGCCGGTGCCGCAGCTCCGGCGCTGCCGGCACCGGCCGATGCGCCGCCGCCGCCGACGACGGCCCCGGTCGAGACCCCGCTGCCTTCATTGCGGCTCTGGCAGGCGCTGGCCGCCGCGGGCTTTGCGTTGTGGCTGGCGACGCTCGCGCTGTGGGCTTGGCGCTCGCGCCGGCGCGGTGGCGCACGGGCGGTGCCGGGTCCGAACGAGGACGGCAGCGCCGCGCGCAGCCGCTTCCTGCGCGCCGCCGCGCTCGGCGAGCTGGCCGGCGCCGAGCGCAGCCTGATCGCCTGGGCGCGCACCGAACGGCCGCAGCTGCGCAACGTCGGCGAGCTGATCGCCGCGCTCGGCGACGAGGCGCAGCGCGAGGCCCTGCTGGCATTGCAGCGCGCGCGCTACGCCGGCGCCTCGGCCGACGGTCTCGGCGGGCGTCTCGAACGCGCATTCCGCGACGGATTGCGCTGGGCCGCCGCGCCGTCGGCGCTGCGCGCCGCTTCGGCGCTGCCGGCGTTGTATCCGGAGCGCTGACACGGCACCGGCGCCGCCGGGTTCACGGCGGCGTCGAACTCATAAGGGTGCGCACAACGGCGTCCCGACGCGCCGGGCGATCGTCGGCACGACGGTAGCCGAATCGGGATCCGGCGCGAGCCAGCCTTCCCAGGTGCCGCGGCCGCGCGCGCGATCGCGCACGGCGAGGCCGCGCAGTACGCCGGCCGCATCGACGATCAGCAGGCGGCCCTGCGCCGGTTCGGTCAGCTCGAAGCGGATCAGCCGCCCGGCCGCGCCGATCCGGTTCGCGCTCGTGCTCATCGCCGGCTCGCGCATGTCGAGCCGATCGATCGCGTCCTCGCGCAGGCGGCGTCCGAGACAGCGCGCCTCGGGCCATCGATAGGGGCCGAGCGAGTCGCGCCGCAGCGCGGGCAGGGCGGCTGCCAGCTCGGCCGCGACCGTCTCGCCGAGCGGCTGCGAGTCGGGCACCAGGCCGACCACGGCCGCCGTCGCGGTCCGTTCGGCGGCACGCTGCATCGACAGCGCCAGTTCGGCCATCCATAGCGAGCTCGGCGCGAGGGCGGCGGCGGCCAGCAGGGCGATCGACGGGCGAGAACGACGGCCGGGCGCGAGCAGCGCCGCGCACAGCAGTCCGGCCCAGAACAGGCTCGACCACGGCAGGTAGCGCGGCGCCTGCAATTGCTCCGGGAAATCGGCGAAGTAGGCCGAGCGCGACACCGCGATCACTGCACCGACTCCCAGGCCGAACCAGGCCACGCCGAGGGCGGCGCGGCGCGCCGGCACGGTGGCGGCCGGCGCGCGCCAGGCGCGTCCGCTCGCGATCAGCAGGCACGCCAGGCCCGATGCGCCGATCAGCGCCTGCGGCATGAGCGAGGTCCGTACCGGGCCGTAGCGCGTCGTGAACGCGTCGGCGGCCGCGATCGCGGCCGCGCGCAGCGGCGCGCCGGGCAGTTGCGCCGCGATCGCCGGATCGAGCAGCGGCCAGAAGACGTAGACGAACGGGCTGGCGAGCCAGCGCACCAGCACCACGGCCTGCCCGATCGGGTCGAAGCTCAGCGTACCGGTCACCGCCGCCGAGGCGCCGCCGAGGTACAGCGCGAGTGCAACCGCAAGGCCCGCCGCCCAGACGCCCCAGGCCGCACGCGTCGCGCCGCCCAGCGCCATCACGATCGCGATCGCGCCGAAGCTGGCGATGCCGCTGCCGAAGGTCAGCGTCGCCAGCAGCGCCAGCGCTGCCGCGCCGGCCGCCGCGCGCGCGTCGACGCGGCCGTCGGCGATTCGCGCCAGTGCGAGCATCAGGCACAGCACGATCAGGTAGACGCGCACCGATTCGTGCGCATGCGCCAGCGCGCGCTCGTTGCCGAGCCAGAACAGGCCCAATACCGCGATCAGGCTTGCAGCCGCGCGCGTGGCCGTCGGCAGCTGCGTCCGTGCGATCGTGCGCAGCCAGACCGCCGCCGCGGCGATCGCCAGCAGGGCGCCGAGCACGATGCCGAGCGTCTGATCGCCGCCGAGCAGGTGCACCTCGATCCAGCGCACGGCATTCGGCACGATCTCGCGGTGGCCGTTGTCGGCCGAGCTCACGCCGGCCAGGAACGGCTGCTCGAGCAGCTTGGCGTAGAGGCGCCAGGCATCGGCATACGGCACGCGCGGCGCGGCGAGCAGCATCAGCGCGACGCCGGCGGCGGCGACCGCAAGCGCCGCGATGCGGCAGGTCAGCGCGGCCGGCCCGCCTGCATGCAGCGACCAGGCATCGCGCGGTGGTGCGTTCAAAGCGGCCGCAGCAGGACGAGGACGGCACCGGTGCCGCCCTCGGACGCGCGTGCCGACGCGAACGCGAGCACGTCGGCGCGCCGGCGCAGCAGCTGGTCGGTCAGCTTCTTGAGGACCGGTCCTTCCGGTTTAGAGCGCAGGCCCTTGCCGTGCACGATGCGCACGCACAGTGCGTTCTCGCGCCGGCATTCGTCGATGAACTGCGCGATCGCCACGCGCGCGACCGCGGCGGTCATCTGGTGCAGGTCGATCTCGGCGCGCACGCTGAACTGGCCGCGCCGCAGCCGGCGCAGCAGGCGCGGCGATTGTCCGTTCTGCAGCCAGACCAGTTCCTCGCCGACCTCGATCGCGGCCGGATCGAACGGATGATCGAGCAACTCGCGTCCGACCGCCGCCTCGTCGCGGATGAACTGCAGCGGCTCGGGCTGCGGCCTGGGCCGCGATGGCGCCGCCTGCGACGGTGTGGCGAGGGGGCGCACCGATCCGATCGCCTCGCGGAACAGGCGGCTGTCGTCTTCGTCGGGCGGCGGCGAGCGCTTCATCGCGGCGAGCCTACCGCAACGCGGTTTTGTTCGCTGACGCGCGCCGCATCCTCGTTCGTGGCGCCGGGTTCGATCGCCGCACGCGACCGGCACGAGGCCGCGTCGGCTGAAGCGATCGGGGCGAATCCGGTATCATCGCCGCTTCTCCCGATATCTCGCCGGGTGCCGGCTGCGGCACCGAGGCATCGGCGTGCAGCGGTTCGGCTCGAGGGGTGCGATGCGGGTTCTGGTCAGCAACGACGACGGCGTGGACGCTCCGGGCATCGGCGTCCTGGCCGAGCGCCTGCGCGCGATCGGCGAGGTCACCGTGGTCGCCCCCGATCGCGACCGCTCCGGCGCCAGCAATTCGCTGACCCTCGATCAGCCGATCCGCGTGGCGCGGCTCGACGCCGACCGCTACCGCGTCGCCGGCACGCCGACCGATTGCGTGCATCTGGCGCTGTCGGGCCTGCTCGAGCACGAGCCCGACATCGTCGTCTCGGGCATCAACAACGCGGCCAATCTCGGCGACGACGTGATCTATTCGGGCACGGTCTCGGCGGCGATGGAGGGGCGGTTCCTCGGGCTGCCGGCGATCGCGGTGTCGCTGGTCACGGTCGATCACGAGGGCGTGCACTACGAGAGCGCCGCAAACGCCGTGCTGGCATTGATCAACAAGCTGCTGCGCGATCCGCTGCCGGCCGACACGATCCTCAACGTCAACGTGCCGGATCTGCCGTGGGAGGCGATCGGCGGCTTCGCGGTGACGCGGCTCGGGCGCCGTCATCGCTCCGCGCCGTGCCTGCCGCAGACCGACCCGCGCGGCCGCCTGATCTGGTGGATCGGTCCGGCCGGCGCCGCCGAGGACGACGGCCCGGGCACCGATTTCCACGCCGTGCGCGAAGGCAAGGTCTCGATCACGCCGATCCACGTCGACCTGACGCGCTACCAGGCCCTGGACAAGGTCAGCGGCTGGGTCGAGTCGCTGCAGGCGCGCAGCGAGGCGCTGTCGTGAGCGCAGGCCGGTGATGTCGTTCTCGCACCGCAACCGCGAGGCGCAGGGCAGCGGCATGACCTCGCAGCGCGCGCGCGACCGCATGGTCGAGCGCCTGCAGGCCGACGGCATCGGCGACCGCCGCGTGCTCGAGGTGATCCGGCACCTGCCGCGGCATCAGTTCATCGACGAGGCGCTGGCCTCGCGCGCCTACGAGGACACCGCGCTGCCGATCGGCCGTGGCCAGACGATCTCGCAACCGTGGGTTGTCGCGCGCATGACCGAGGCGCTGATCGAGACGCGCCTGCCTGCGCGCGTGCTCGAGATCGGCACCGGCTCGGGCTATCAGGCCGCGGTCCTGGCCGGTCTGGTCGGCACCGTCTACACGGTCGAGCGGATCGAGGAACTGCTGCGCAGCGCGCGGCGCCGGTTCCGTGCGCTCAAGCTCGACAACATCCGCTCCCGCCACGACGACGGCCGTCTCGGCTGGCCGGAAGAGTCGCCGTTCGACGCGATCCTGGTCACCGCCGCGGGGCCCGAGCTGCAGGCCGCGCTGCTCGCGCAGCTGGCGCCTGACGGCTGCCTGATCGCGCCGGTCGGTCCGCCCGGCCGACAGACGCTGACGCGGATCCGCGCCGGCGAGGACGGCTGGACGCGCGAGGATCTGGGCCCGGTCAGTTTCGTTCCCCTGCTCGGAGGTACCGGTTGAAACTGTTCGGACCGTTGTACGAACGCGCGATGCGCTGGGCCGCGCATCCGCGCGCGGTGTCGATGCTGGCGGGCCTGAGCTTCGTCGAGGCGATCATCTTCCCGGTGATGCCCGAGGTCATGCTCGCGCCGATGACGCTGGCGCGGCCGCAGCAATGGTTCCGTTACGCGACGATCAGCCTGATCGGCTCGCTGCTCGGCGCCGCCGTCGGCTATGCGCTCGGCCATTTCGCGTTTGCGGCGCTGCAGCCGCTGATCCAGTGGCTGGGCTGGAGCACGGCGATCGACGCCCATGTCGCGCACCTGCGCGAGGTCGTCGCGCAGTCGCCGTGGCAGGCGTTCTGGCTGCTGGTGCTGGCTGGCTTCACGCCGATCCCGCTGAAGATCTTCACCTGGGCCTCGGGCATCGTCGGCGTGCCGCTGCTGCCGTTCCTCGCCAGCATGCTGGTCGGCCGCGGCAAGCGCGTCTATCTGCTGTGCGGTCTGATCCGGCTCGGCGGCGTGCGGGCTGAACGGGCGCTGCACCGCTGGATCGAGGTGATCGGCTGGGCTGCCGTCGGACTGCTGATCCTGCTGGTACTCTACTTCAAGTTCCTGCACTAAATGTTTGACGTGGAAAGATCGGATAAGGAACGCGACGCCGTCTTCGGACGCTACGCGCGGCGGTTCGGGGCCTGGCTGATGCTCGGTCTGCTCGCCGGCTGCGCGTCCACCGGCCCGGCCCCGGTCGAGGACCGCAGCGGCCGCTCGCGGCCGCCGGCCGCGGCCGAGCGGCCCGTGGCGGCGCTGCCGGCCGGCGCCAGCCATCGCGTCGTCAGGGGCGACACGCTGTACGGCATCGCGTTCCGCAACGGTCTGGACTATCGCGATCTGGCGCGCTGGAACGGCATCGGCCCGCCGTACACGATCCGCGTGGGCGAACAGCTGCGCCTGACCGATCCGGCGCGCTCGGCTGCCGCCGCGCCGCCGCCCAGGCCGCCGGCCAGCGTACCGCCGCCGTCGCGCCCGGTCGCGACGACGAGCGCGCCGCCGGCAGCCACGCCGGCACTGCCGCCAGCCGCGAGCGCCGCTACGCGACCCGCCACGCCGGCGACGACGACGTCGAGCGCGGCTTCGACCGCGCCGGCGCCGGCACCTGCCGCGACGCCGCCGGCTGCACCGCCGCCGCCGCCGCCACCGCCACCGGCACCGGCGGCGTCCTCGACCTCGGCTGGGATCGCCTGGCGCTGGCCGCTGGCCGGGTCGGTGCTGGCCGGCTATGTCGCCGGCGATCCGGCGCGCTCGGGCATCGACATCTCCGGCAAGGCCGGCGGCCAGGTCGTCGCGGCGGCCGACGGCGAAGTCGTCTACAGCGGCAATGGCCTGGTCGGCTACGGCGAGCTGGTCATCATCAAGCACAGCCCGTCGCTGCTGTCGGCCTACGCGCGCAACGGGCGGCGTCTGGTCGATGAGCGCGCCCGCGTCAAGGCCGGGCAGCCGATCGCCGAGCTCGCCAGCGGCCGGCCGATCCTGCATTTCGAGATCCGCAGGAACGGCAAGCCGATCAACCCGCTCGAATACCTGCCGTCGCGCTAAGCTTGCGCGATGGCTGGTTCACCGCCTCCGGATCCCGAATCAGACGATCTCCTTGCGCTGCTCGACGCGATCGAGCCGCAGGACGACGAGGCGCGCTCGTCGACCGGCGTATACCTCAACGAGATCGCGCTGATTCCGCTGCTGACCGGCGAGCAGGAGTGGGCGCTGGCCGAGCGCGTACATCGCGGCGACGGCGAGGCGCGGCGGCGCATGATCGAATCGAACCTGCGCCTGGTCGTGACGGTCGCGCGCGCCTACGTCGGCCGCGGCCTGCTGCTGATCGACCTGATCGCCGAGGGCAATCTCGGCCTGATCCGCGCGGTCGAGCGTTTCCGGCCCGAGCGGCGGCTGCGCTTCTCGACCTACGCGGTGTGGTGGATCCGCCATGCGATCCAGCAGGCGGTCATGAATCAGGGGCGCACGGTGCGCCTGCCGGTGCACGTGCTGCGCGGCCTGGCCCAGGTGCTGCGCGTCGACCGCGAGCTGACCACCCAGCTCGGCCGGTCGCCGACGCTCGATGAACTGGCCCAGGCCACCGGCAAGGCGCCGGGCGAGCTCGCCGAGCTGTTCCGGATCAGCGAGGGCATCAGCTCGCTCGACGCGCCGCTGTCCGAGGACGACAGCCGCGCGCTGATCGAGCAGATCGCCGATCAGGAGGACGCCGGCAGGAGCGGCGGCGAAGGACCGGGTGTCCGCCTGCCGGAGTGGCTGGACCATCTGACCGCGCGGCAGCGCTCGGTCGTCGAGCGCCGCTATGGCCTCAACGAACAGCCCGCGCAATCGCTGGCCGAGATCGCGCGCGATCTCGGCGTCACCCGCGAGCGGGTGAGGCAGATCCAGGAAGAAGCCCTGCGCAAGCTGCGCCGGCTGCTGCAGTGAGCGTCGCCCGCTGCGCGTTCAGTCCGGCGCCGGAGCGTCCGGCTCCGGCAGGATGAACGCGGCGACGACGCGGCGTCCCTCGGCCGCGAGCAGATTGTAGGTGCGGCTGGCTGCGGCGTTGTCCATGACCTCCACGCCGATCCCGCGCCGCATCAGCATGACCAGATGCTCGCGCGGCGGAAACACCTGGCGTTCGCCGGTGCCGATCAGCACCAGCTCGGGGCGCAGCGCGAGCAGCGCCTCGACCGCCGCGGCGTCGAGCGCGCCGGCATCGCGCACCGGCCAGTCCTCGACGACCGCATCGGGCGCGAGCAGGAAGCTCGAGGCGAGCTCGCGGTCGATCACGCGGATCGAGCGTGGCGAACTGGCGCGTATGAAGAAGTAGCCCTCGGGCCGGTCGTGGATCAGCTGCACGGGACGCTCGTCGTCTCGGCCGGTCTCAGCGCGGCAGCTCGATCACCGGCTGCTCGCGATTGCGCCGGAACAGGCAGGCGATGCCGCCGATCGCCTGCACCAGTTCGGCTCCGGTGGCCTCGATCAGCGCAGCGGTCTGCGCCTGGCGCTCGTCGCGATCGCCGGCGAGGCGCACCTTGACCAGCTCGTGATGATCGAGCGCCTGGCCCAGTTCGGCGAGCAGCGGCTCGGTGATGCCGCGCTGGCCGATCTGGATCAGCGGATGCAGCGCATGGGCGAGGCCGCGCAGGTGACGCTTCTGGTTCGGGTTCAACGACATGAATGGGAGGGGAGGCGAGCGGCGGCGACGGGGCCGGGAAGCCTTTCAGGGTATCATGCGGGCCGTGCCGAACCTCGGTTTCCCATGGCCCGCAGCAAATCCAGTCATCGTTGGCTCAAGGAACATTTCGCCGATCCGTACGTCAAACGGGCCCAGGCCGAGGGCTGGCGTTCGCGCGCGGTGTTCAAGCTCGAGGAGCTGATCGAGCGCGACGATCTGCTCAAGCCGGGCATGACGGTGGTCGATCTGGGCGCTGCGCCGGGCGGCTGGTCGCAGATGGTGCGCGCGCGCCTGGGCGACCGGGGCCGCGTGATCGGTCTGGACATCCTGCCGATGCAGGGCATCGCCGGCGTCGACTTCATCGAAGGCGATTTCCGCGAGGAGTCGGTGTTGGCGCAGCTGCGCGAGCGCCTCGACGGCGCACCGGTCGATCTTGTGCTTTCGGACATGGCCCCCAACATGAGCGGCATGACCGCGGTCGACCAGCCGCGGGCGATGCATCTGGCGGAGCTGGCCGAAGCGTTCGCTTCCGAACACTTGAGACCCGGCGGCGCCTATCTGACCAAGCTGTTCCAGGGACCGGGGTTCGACGATTACGTCCGACGCTTGCGCGCGGCCTATCAGCGCGTCAGCATCCGGAAGCCGAAGGCATCGCGGTCACGCAGTCCGGAGGTCTACGCGCTGGCCACCGGCAAGCGCTAGACGGCGCCGGGGCGGCATGGGTTCAGGCACGGACCGGTCTGATCGCGCGAACGGCGCGGCGGCCGGAGCCGGAAACGGGAACGAAGTAGGATGACAGGCGGAACGCGCGGCTCGATCCCGAGCGGTGGCCTTCCCCAGGCGAAAGGCGGAACGAGCGAGCATGAATGACATAGCCAAGAATCTGTTGCTCTGGGTGGTGATCGCGGTCGTGCTGTTGACCGTGTTCCAGAGCTTCAATCCGCGTGGAGCCGAGAACAGCGGTCCGGTTCCGTATTCCGAATTCATGGCCCAGGTCCGCAGCGGCCAGGTCGATCAGGTCACCGTCGGCAACGACAACCGCTCGATCGAGGCGACGCTCAAGAACGGCAGCAAGCTGCGTACGACGTTCCTGCCGACCGACAGCAACATCGACGAGATCCAGAAGAACGTCGCCAAGGTCATCGTGCAGCCGCCGGACAACCGCAATTCGGTGTTCCGCGTGCTGATCGAGTGGCTGCCGATCCTGCTGTTCATCGGCATCCTGATCTATTTCATGCGCCAGATGCAGGCCGGTGCCGGCGGGCGCGGCGCGATGTCGTTCGGCCGCTCGCGCGCCAAGCTGCAGGGCGAGGACCAGGTCAAGATCACCTTCGCCGACGTCGCCGGCTGCGACGAGGCCAAGGAGGAGGTCTCCGAGCTGGTCGACTTCCTGCGCGATCCGTCCAAGTTCACCAAGCTCGGCGGCAAGATTCCGCGCGGCGTGCTGATGGTCGGCTCGCCCGGTACCGGCAAGACCCTGCTCGCCAAGGCGATCGCCGGCGAGGCCAAGGTGCCGTTCTTCTCGATCTCGGGCTCCGATTTCGTCGAAATGTTCGTCGGCGTCGGTGCGGCGCGCGTACGCGACATGTTCGAGCAGGCCAAGAAGCACGCGCCGTGCATCATCTTCATCGACGAAATCGACGCGGTCGGCCGTCACCGCGGCGCCGGCCTCGGCGGCGGTCACGACGAGCGCGAGCAGACGCTGAACCAGCTGCTGGTCGAGATGGACGGCTTCGAGGGCAGCGAGGGCGTGATCGTCATCGCCGCGACCAACCGTCCGGACGTGCTCGACCCGGCGCTGCTGCGCCCGGGCCGTTTCGACCGCCAGGTCATCGTGCCGCTGCCGGACATCAAGGGCCGCGAGCACATCCTGAAGGTGCACATGCGCAAGGTGCCGGTCGCGTCCGACGTCGAGCCGATCGTCATCGCGCGCGGCACGCCGGGCTTCTCGGGTGCGGATCTGGCCAACCTCGTCAACGAGGCGGCGCTGTTCGCGGCGCGCGAGAACGCGCGCGAGGTCACGATGCTGCATTTCGAGCGCGCCAAGGACAAGATCATGATGGGTGCCGAGCGGCGCTCGATGATCATGAGCGAGGACGAGAAGAAGCTGACCGCCTACCACGAGGCCGGCCACGCGATCGTCGGCCTGTCGGTGCCGCTGCACGATCCGGTGCACAAGGTCACGATCATCCCGCGCGGCCGCGCGCTCGGCGTGACGATGTACCTGCCCGAGCAGGACCGCCACAGCTACAGCAAGACCGAGCTGGCCAGCCGCCTGGCCAGCCTCTACGGCGGCCGCGTCGCCGAGGAGATCATCTTCGGCGAGGATCGCGTCACCACCGGTGCGTCCAACGACATCGAGCGCGCGACGCAGATGGCGCGCAACATGGTCACCAAGTGGGGCCTGTCCGACGAGCTCGGTCCGATCGCCTACGGCGAGCAGGAGGACGAGGTCTTCCTCGGCCGCTCGGTCACGCAGCACAAGAACGTCTCGGACGAGACCGCGCGCAAGATCGACGAGGTCGTGCGTTCGATCCTCGATCGCGAGTACGCGCGCGCCAAGTCGATCCTGACCGAGAAGATCGACGTCCTGCACGCGATGGCCGATGCGCTGCTGACCTACGAGACGATCGACCGCGAGCAGGTCGAGCAGATCATGCAGGGCCGTGCACCGACGCCGCCGAAGGACTGGACCGGTACGCCCAAGCGCAGCAGCGGCGGTGACGGCGGCAGCCGCGGCGGCGAGAGCCCGATCGGCGGTCCGGCCGTGCAGCCGCGCACGTCGGCCGACTGATCAGGCTCGAACCGGCGGCAGCGCCGCCATCATCGGATCGCGCCGGCTGCGTGCCGACGCGGGCATCGACGGGCCGCCCTGCGCGGCCCGTGTCTTTTCGGGGGTAGGGTACATGTTCGCGATCACGCTCGACTGCAACGGACGCGATTTGGTGCTGGACCGGCCGCGCATCGCCGGCGTCCTCAACGTCACGCCCGATTCGTTCTCCGACGGCGGCCGCTGGGCCGATCCCGGCCAGGCGGTCGAGCACGCACTGCGCCTGATCGAGGAAGGCGCCGACCTGATCGACGTCGGCGGCGAATCGACGCGCCCGGGTGCCGAGCCGGTAACGGCCGGCGAGGAGATCGCGCGCGTCGTGCCGGTGATCGCGGCACTGCGCGAACGCACCTCGGTGCCGATCTCGATCGATACGTCCAAGCCCGAGGTCATGCGCGCGGCCGTCGAGGCCGGTGCCGGCCTGATCAACGACGTCGCCGCGCTGCGCGGCGAGAGTGCACTCGACGCAGCCGCCGCGCTCGGCGTGCCGGTCTGCCTGATGCACATGCGCGGCGAGCCGCGCACGATGCAGGCCGCGCCCGAGTACGACGACGTCGTCGGCGAGGTCCATCGCTTCCTGGCCGAGCGCCTGTTCGCCTGCCAGATGGCCGGCATCGACAAGAAGCGGATCCTGGTCGATCCCGGCTTCGGCTTCGGCAAGACGCTCGAGCACAATCTCGCGCTGCTGCGTGATCTGGGGCGCTTCGCCGAGCTCGCGCCGGTCTACGTGGGGCTTTCGCGCAAGACGATGATCGGTACCTTGACCGGGCGTGACGATCCGGCGGCGCGCGCGGCCGGGTCGGCGGCCGCGGCGCTGATCGCGGTGCAGCGTGGCGCCACGCTGGTGCGCGTGCACGACGTCGCCGTCACGCGCGATGCGCTCGCGGTGTGGGCCGGCGTCGCGGCCGGCGACCGGCCGCGTGCGGCGCCGTCGGCCTCGGCGCGATCGCCGCGCACGCCCTGGGACGAGGACTGAACCACGCCGGCGAAGACCAGGCCGCGGCCCGGCCTTCGCGTGCGGATGCGCGGCGCCGGCGCCTCAGCGCCGTGCCGAGCCCTGCGGGTCGCCGAAGTCGGTCGGCGCCGGCGGCGCGACGATGTGCTGCGGCGGCTGGCGCTCGAGCTCGGCCATCAGCACCTCGACCGCCTTCTCGATGCTCGGATCGCCGCCGGCGGCGATCGCGTCGGGCCGGTCGACGATCTCGATGTCGGGACTGACGCCCTCGTTCTCGACCGCCCAGCGCCCGTCGGTACCGAGGAAGCGGAACGTGGCCGCCAGGATCGAGCCGCCGTCGGCCAGCGAGGGATTGCCCGAGATGCCGACCAGGCCGCCCCAGGTCCGCGTGCCGATCACCTTGCCGAGGCCGAGCTTCTTGAAGTAGTACGGGAAGGCGTCGCCGCCCGAGCTCGACAGGCCGTTGATCAGCATCGCCTTGGGACCGGCATGCGACAGCAGCGGCGTGGCCTGCGGATCGAGGCCGCGGCGCTTCCAGTAGTTCAGCGGTTCGCGCGCGACCAGCTCGATCATGCGGTCGGGAATGAAGCCGCCGCCGTTGTAGCGGTCGTCGATGATCAGCGCGTCCTTGTTGGCATAGGCCAGCATGCCCTTGAACAGCTCGCGGTTGCCCTCGACGGCCGTGTTCGGCACGTGGATGTAGCCGATCCGGCCGTTCGAGAGCCGGTCGACGATCGCGCGGCGCGAGGCGACCCAGTCCAGGTAGCGCAGGCCGAGCTCGGAGCTCAGCGTACGCACGCGCACCTCGCGGCTGCCGGCCGCGGTCGGCTTGCCGTTGATGCGCAGCACGACGTCGGCGTCACCCTTGTTCTGCAGCAGCTGATAGACGTTCTTGACGCTGCGCGCGTCGACGCCGTCGACCGCGATCAGGAACTCGCCCGGCTGCACGCGCACGCCGGCCTCGGTCAGCGGCGAGCGCGAGTATGCCTGCCAGTTCTCGCCCGGGTAGATGCGGGCGATGCGGAAGTAGCCCGAGGCGTCGGTCTCGAACTCGGCACCGAGCAGGCCGCCGGCGCGGCGCTCGATCTTCGGCTCGTCGCCCTGCTGCACGTAGACGTGGCCGGCATTGGCTTCGCCGGCGATCTCCTGCAGCAGGTAGTCCAGGTCCTGACGCGTGGCGACGTGCGCGACCAGCGGTTCGTAGCGCGCGCGAATCGCGTTCCAGCGGTCGATGCCGCCGTGCACGCCCGGATCGTAGAACCAGTCGCGCAGGATGCGCCAACCGTCGACGAAGGCCTGGCGCCATTCGCGGCGCGGGTCGACCAGGAGCTGCATGCGCGAGAGATCGACCGTGCCCTTGGCGAAGTCCTGGTCGGGCTTGGCCTCGATCAGCGCGAACTTGTCGCCCTGCTGCACCATCAGCGTCTTGCCGTCGGCGCTCAGGCGATAGCCGCCGGCGCCGCGCACGACGGTCGCGTCCTTGTCGGCGTCCAGCGGCAGCATGCGCAGCTCGAGCGGACTGCCGCCGCGGTCGCTGCCGGCGGTGACGTAGAACACCGCGTCGGCATTGGCGGCCAGGCCGCGGTAGTTGCCGGCCGGTGCCTTGAGCGCCTGCTCGCGTCCGATCAGGCCGTCGAGGTCGATGCGCAGCGGCGGCGTCTTGGTGCGCTCCTTCTTGTCGTCCTTGCCCGGTTCCTCGGCTGCCGCGGGCGCATCGTCGCGGTACAGCGCCGGGCCGTCCGCGGCGAGGCTGACCGCGTAGATGCGCGTGGCATTGGTGTAGAGGTAGTTCTGCTCGTACGCGCTGAAGGTCAGGTTGTAGTCGCGATTGGACAGGAAATACAGGCGCCGGCCCTGCGGATCGAACACCGGGCTGTACGCGCTCGAGTTCGCCGCGGTCGCCGGATGGCGCTTGCCGTCGGCCAGCGAATACAGCCACACGCGCGTGAGGTGGTTGTCGCCTTCGAGCGTATAGGCCAGCCAGCGCCCGTCCGGCGACCAGGTGTACTCGGTGATGTCGTCGTTGCGGCTGGTGTCGACGTCGGTGGTCTTGCCGCTGGCGACCTCGACGATGCGCAGGCGCTGCTGCTTGTCGGCGTAGGCGACGTGCTTGCCGTCCGGCGAGAACAGCGGCGCGAAGCGCCAGATGCCGCCGTCGCGCGTCAGCTGCCGCGGTGCGCCGCCGTCGGTCGGCTGCAGATAGAGCTCGTACTCGCCGGTCGCATCGGACAGATAGGCGTAGCTGCGGCCGTCCGGCGCCAGCGTCACGCCGATCTCGCGCGCATCGGGCGTCTGCGACAGGTTGGTCACGTCGCGGTTCTTGCCGCTGACCCGGAACACCTCGCCGCGCGCGCCGAAGATCAGCGTCTTGCCGTCGGCGGTCAGGTCGAACGACTCGACCTGCTCGGCGGCGTTCTTCCAGGTCGGCACGGTCTGCGGGAAATCGCCGGCGACGCGGATCGGGATCTCGCGCGCCTGGCCGCTGGCCGGATCGAAGTGCCACAGGCCGCCGCCCTTCTCGAACACGATCGCGTCGCGGCCGGCGCTCGGCCACAGCACGTCGAAATCGGTGAAATGGGTCAGCTGGCGCGGCTCGCCGCCGGCGGCCGGCATCGAGAACAGGTTGACCGTGTAGTGGCGGTCGGACGTGAAGTAGATCGTGTCGCCGATCCACATCGGCTGATTGTCGCTGGCCGGGTCGTCGGTCAGGCGCTGCGCGCTGTTGGCGGCGAGGTCGTAGATCCACACGTCCTGGGCGCGGCCGCCGCGGTAGCGCTTCCAGCTGCGGAACTCGCGGTCGATCGGCGTGTAGACATAGCGGTGGCCGTCCGGAGACAGCATGCCGCCGCCGGTCTCGGGCACCGCCAGCGGACGCTCCATGCCGCCTTCGAACGGCACCAGATACGGGCGGCCGCCGCGGTCGTCCATCGGCACGCGGTTGGCGCGCACGAGCACGTTCTTGCCGTCCGGCGTCCAGTCGAGCACGCGGTAGTCGGTGCCGCCGCGCGGCGGCTGCGCGCCGACGTCGTTGTACCAGGTCAGCTGGCGCGGGCTGCCGCCGGCGGCCGGGATCACGTGGACCTGGCGCGTGCCGTCGTACTCGCCCGAGAACGCGATCCAGCGGCAGTCCGGCGAGAATTTCGGATACAGCTCGCGTCCTTCGTGCGAGGTCAGCCGCAGTGCCGTGCCGCCGTTGACCGAGGCGGTATAGACGTCGCCACCGTAGACGAAAGCGACGGTCTCGCCGCAGATGTCCGGAAAGCGCAGCAGTCCGGTCGAGCCGGGCGGGACCGCATGGGCGGCCGGAACGGCGGCGAGGGCGAGAAGAATCGGGACGACAGGACGGCGCATCGGCGGCTCCGGGACGGACGAGGCGGCGATTGTAGTCGCCTGCCGCCGCCGCGCAGTGGGCCGAAAGCCATGGCGGCCGGGGCATTGCGTGCGCGCGGCGCGGCGACGGAACGGAGCCCTGGCGCGTCCTTGGAGGTCCGAGCCGGCGCGTCATGCTCGCGCTTCGACCCGGCCCCTCACCACCGGAATGCCGCCATGAACTCTCGTTTCGTTTCCACCGTTGTGCTCGCCGCGCTGGCTGCCGTGTTCACGGCTCCGGCTCGGGCACAGAGCGACGAGGCGCTGCAGCGCAACCTCGACAAGTATCTTGCCTACGCCGGCGCGCCGGTCGAGTCGTTTCAGTTCTTCAAGCTCGACCAGTGGGAGCGCGTCGGGCGCTACCAGGTCGTGGTCTGGACCCGCGTCAGCGAGGCCTATCTGCTGACCGTCGACCCGCCATGCCGCGAACTGGAATGGGCCAAGGCGATCGGCGTGACGTCCTCGGCCAATACCGTCAACCGCCGCTTCGATTCGGTGATCGCCTCCGGCGAGCGCTGCCGGATCAGCGAGATCCGGCCGATCGACTACAAGCGGCTGCGCCAGGACGAGATGTCCGGCGCCGGCTCGAGCTGATCCGCTGCGATCGTTGCGTCGTTCGGATCGCGCGGTCCGCGACCGTCGCGGCGGCCAGGCGACCGGCCGCGCGCCGGCGCGAGGCTAGTCCTCGGCGTCGGCCGCCAGCCCCGGAAACAGCACGTCGGCGTAGCCGAAACGCGTCCAGTCGGTGATGCGCGACGGATACAGCCGGCCGATCAGGTGATCGCATTCGTGCTGCACGACGCGTGCGTGGAAGCCCTCGGCGATGCGGTCGATCGGCTCGCCGCGCGCGTCGCGGCCGGCGTAGCGGATCTGCCGGTGACGCGCGACCACGCCGCGCAGGCCCGGCACCGACAGGCAGCCTTCCCAGCCTTCCTCGGTCTGGTCCGACAGCGGCGTGATGACCGGATTGATCAGGATCGTGCGCGGCACCGCCGGCGCATCGGGATAGCGCTCGGAACGCTCGAAGCCGAAGATCACGACCTGCCGCCCGACGCCGATCTGCGGCGCGGCCAGGCCGACGCCGCCGGCCGCCCGCATCGTGTCGAACAGATCGGCGATCAGCGCGTCGAGTTCGCCGCCGCCGAACCAGGCCTCGGGCACCGGCTCGGCGATCTCGAGCAGGCGCCGGTCGCCCATCTTGAGGATCGGGTGGATCATGCGGCGCGGTCCGGCTATTGCGGCACGTAACCGGCCGGCTTCTCGGCGCCGCCGCCGAAGAAGAACTTCTCCATTTCCGCGGCGAGGAAGGTGCGGCTCTTCGGATCGAGCGGATTGAGCCGATTCTCGTTGATCAGCATCGTCTGGTGCGCCAGCCATTCCGACCAGGCCGGCTTGGACACCTGCTCGAACAGGCGCCGCCCCAGTTCGCCCGGCCACGGCGCGAAGTCCAGGCCTTCGGCTTCGCGACCGAGTTTGACGCAGTGGATCATCCGGGGCATGGCGGCAGAGTCTCGAGCAGTTTGCGTACGGGCGCGGGCAGGCCGAGTGTCGCCCATTCCGATGCGGCGAACCAGCCGCGATCGGGATCGTCGGCGACGCCGGCGGCCGGCGCCGGCGCGTCGAGCAGCAGCGGCACGACGCTGAGGCGGAAATGCGTGAAGACGTGCTCGAACGGCGGCGGCTGCAGCGGACTGGGCCGCAGCGGCCCGGCCGTCTCGCCGAGTGCGGCCACGCCGGCGGCCGCATCGTCGGTCTCGGGCAGGCTCCACAGCTGCGCCCAGACGCCGACCGGCGGGCGCCGCTCGAGCAGGATGCGACCGCTGCGGTCGCGCGCAACCAGCATCGTCGTGCTGCGCGTCGGCACCTCGCGCCTGGGGCGCGCGGTCGGCAGCTCGGCGACGCGGCCTTCGCGGCGCGCGATGCAGTCGGACTGAATCGGGCAGGTCAGGCAGATCGGCCGTGCGCGCGTGCAGATGGTCGCGCCCAGATCCATGATCGCCTGCGTGTAGTCGGCGACGCGCGCGGGCGGCGTCTGCGCCTCGGCATGCGTCCACAGCACGGCCTGCACGCGCGGCAGGCCGGGCCAGCCGGCGACGCCGCGGTGGCGCGCGAGCACGCGCTTGACGTTGCCGTCGAGGATCGCGTGGCGGTCGCCCCAGGCCTGGGCCAGGATCGCCGCCGCGGTCGAGCGGCCGATGCCCGGCAGCGCCGCCAGCGCCGCCGCGTCGCGCGGCAGTTCGCCGCCGTGTTCGGCAACGCAGATCTGCGCGCCGCGATGCAGATTGCGCGCGCGGCTGTAGTAGCCCAGGCCCGACCACAGGCCGAGCACGGTGTCCAGCGGCGCCGCGGCCAGGCTCGGCAGCGTCGGCAACGCGTCGACGAAGCGCCCGAAGTACGGGATCACCGTGCGCACCTGGGTCTGCTGCAGCATGATCTCGCTGAGCCAGACCCGATACGGGGTGCGTGGCGACTGCCACGGCAGGTCGTGGCGGCCGTGGCCGTCGTACCAGGCGAGCAGGCGCGCGGCGATCGCGCTCACGGTCCGCTCTTCTCGGCGGCGGGCGCGTCGGCGCCCGGCTGCATATCGAGCCGCAGGCCTTCGATGCGCGTGCCGCCGATCTCGATCGCGCGTATCGCGGCGCGACCGGACAGCGGCGGCAGCGTCTCGATCGCGGCGCCTTGCCGCCATCGCGCGAGCCAGGCATCCAGATCGCCGGCATGGGCCAGATCGAGGTCGACGCCGCTCGCCAGCAGCGCGCCCTGACGGCGCAGGCGGCCGTCGCGGATCTCGAGCCGGAACGCAGGCAGGCCGCCGGCCGCCTCGCCGGCCGGCCGCCGCGCCAGCCAGCGCTCCAGCGCGTCGAGGTCGAGCTCCGGCCGCTCGAGCACGAGCCGCTCGATCGCCGGCGGGCGCCGCCACAGGCTCGACCACGGCAGCGCGAGCTCGACACGGGCGGCACTGAACAGGAGGCCGCTCTCGCCGATGCTGCGGACTTCGGCCGCCGGCAGACGCAGCGACAGGTTCGGCGTCAGCGCATAGCGCAGTTCGGATGCCAGGCGCAGCTCGAGTCCGAACTGGCGGCGTACCTGATCGGTCAGCAGCGCCGTCAGCGTCGCCGGACGCAGCAGCCAGGCGCCGGCGGCCGTCATGACGAGCACACTCGCGAGCAGACCGGCGAGCCAGCGCCGGGCGCGCCGGCGCCGCCGCGGTGCGGCTGGCGGATCGGTGGGCCGTGACACGGGTTCGAGGGATTTCAATCGGATCGGCCGGCGGGCTCGCGGAAGCCGCAGGCGGTTCGCAGTCGAGCGGGAGGATGCAGTCGCCGGGATGGTAGACCGAGCGCAGCGGATTGTCTGCCGCCGGCCGGCCGTGCGCGTCCGCGCATCACGTCGGCAGCGCCGCGCATGCGGACCGGCTCGCCGCTGCCGGCCGTCGTGCGTCATCGAAACGCGCCGTGCGCCGGCGCGAGGACGATCGCTCGCCGCCGCGCAGGAGCCGCCGCCGCTGCAGCCCATCGGTGATCGACGGCACCGTTCGATGGCGCCGTGCTTGCACGCGATGGCGTTCTGGCATGAAATCGCGGCACGCCGGCCTCCCTGGGCCGGCGTCGACGGCAGTCGATACACTGCCGCTCCGGAGGGAACTCATGCTCGCGCAACTGGGTATCTTGGCGTTGGCCACGGTGCTGCTGATCGTCGCCAACGACGCCTTCGTCCGTGGCGTCACCGGACTTTTCCTGTGCAGCGGCGCCAGAACCTACGGCGTCGCGCTCGGCGCCACCGTGCTCGGTGCGGTGCTGCCTGCGCTGGCCGTCGCGCTGGCGGCGGCGTTCGCGCTGCAGCCGGAACTCGCGCTCGGCAGCCTGATCGGCGGCGGCATCGCGCATCTGGCGCTGATCCTGGGCCTGGCGGCCCTGGCCTCGCCGCTGCTGATCCGCCTGCGTCTGTTCCGCATCGCCCATCCGGCGCTGCTGCTCGGCATCGGTTTGCTCTGGGCGCTCGGCGCCGACGGCGGGCTCGGCCCGCTCGACGGCGCGATCCTGATCGCCGCGTGGCTGGTCGTCATGGCGGTCGCGGTGATCGCGGCGCGGCGCGAGGATGCCGCGGTACGCAACGAGCTGGCTGCCGCCACCGGCACCTCGATGCTGGTCTGGCGCGATTCGCTGCGCGTCGTCGTCGGCGTGGTCATGCTGCCGTTCGCGGCGGTATGGCTGGTGCGTTCGACCGCGGCGCTCGCCGACGGCTGGGGACTCGCGCCGGTCGTCGCCGGCCTGCTGCCGCTCGGCATCGCGACCGCATTGGCCGGACTGCCGCCGGCGCTGATCGCGGCACGGCGCGGGCAGGGCGACTTCGTGCTCGCGCATGCGTTCGCGGCCGCCTTGTGCGTGCTGCTGCTGGTCGGCGTGCTCGCGGTCTGGGCGCCGCTGCCGGTCGCGCGCTCGCTGCAGCGCGTGGAGCTGCCGGTGCTGTTCGCGCTGGCGTTCGCGCTGTATCCGATGATGCGCAGCGACGGCGAGCTGTCGGCGCGCGAAGGCGGCCTGCTGGTGGCGCTGTTCGCGCTGTTCATGCTCGGCGAGACGTTCCTGATCGGGGCCTGGACGTGAGCCGGCGCCGCGGGGCGCGCCACCTGGAGGGACGCCCGTGAACGCCATCGCCTGGGCTGGCTGGATCGTCGCCGCCGCGCTCCTGGTCGCAGGGCTGATGGCGCACGGCGCATTGCGCCGAGAGCGTGAACGCGCGTCCAGTCTCGAACGCGGCAAGCAGGCACTGATGGAGGAGCTGACCGAACTGGAGGCGCGCCAGGTGCAGGCCGCCCAGGCCGGCGAATACGCCGGACTCGGCCAGATCGCGGCGGGCTTCTGCCGCGAACTCGCGCGGCCGCTCGGTGCGGCGCGCAACAACGTGCAGCTGGCGGGCGGCCAGATCGCCGACTATCGCGCGCTCGTCAAGGCCTACGACGCGGCCGTGCAGTACTGCCTGCAGCCGGTCGAGCTGATCCTCGGCGCCGATCCGGCCAGTCTCGACAACGTCGTGCGCCACGTCGAGGGCGCGCGCGCCAAGCTGTTCCAGGCGCGCCGCAACCTCGAGCGCAGCGCGTTCCTTGACGAGGCGCGCGACCTGCTCGGCGATGCCGACGCCGGCCTGGCGCGGCTCGACGGCATCGCGCGCGAGCTCGGCGCGCAGGCGCGCGGCGAGCGCGAGGACGCCGACTGGGTCGATCTCAACGCGCTGGTCGATTCGGTGCTCGACGCAACCGCGCACCTGCGCGCGGACCGCATCGAGCTCAGGCGCGAACGCGCCGAGCTGCCGCGCATGCGTGCGGTGCCCGGCCAGCTCGGCCGGATGGTCCTGAACCTGGTCACCAACGCCGTTCAGGCGATGCCGGCGAACGGCCGGCTGACGGTCGCGACGCGGCACGGTGCGGGCGGCACCGTCGAGATCGAGATCGCCGATTCCGGGCACGGCATCGACGACGACGTGCTGGCCCGGATCTTCGAGCCGTTCTTCACGACGCGCGCGGTCGGGCAGGGGCTCGGCATCGGACTGGCCGTCGTGCACCGCATCGTCAAGGCGCACGGCGGCTCGATCCAGGTACATACCGCCAGCGGCGGTTCGCGCTTCGTCGTCAGCCTGCCGGCTGCCGGCTCGGCCGCCGATGCGCTGGCCGTCCCGCCGCTGGCGGCGGCCTGATCCGGAGGCGCCGATGGAGCCGCTGCGGGTCCTGCTGCTGGTCGCCGACGCGCCGCTGGTGCGCGCGCTGAAGGCGCTGCTGCGCATGCACGAGGTGATCGTCGCGGCCGACGGCGACGATGCGCTGGCATCGGCACGCGAGCGCGACGTCGATGTGATCGTCGCCTCGGGCCGGCTCGCGGGCGGCGACGCGGTCGCGATGCTGGCCGCGCTGCGGACCGCGCAGCCGCGCGCGCAGCGCATCGCGTTGTTCGAGCGCGAGACCTTCGCGGCGGTCGCCGCAGCCGTCAACGAGGCCGAGGTCTGGCACGTGGCGACGGTGCCGTGGCCGAGCAACGACGTGCTGGCGGCCGTGGTCGCCGAAGCCGGCACGATCGCGCGCTCGGTGCCGGTGCTGCTGCCGGACGCCGCTCTCGCGCAGGAGCAGGCCTGGGCACGCGCCCAGGTCGGCGTGCTCGTCATCGAGGACGATCCGACGCTGCAGCAGCGGCTGCGCGATCAGTTGCAGGCGCGCCATCAGGTGCGGTTCGCCAGCTCGGCCGAGCGTGCGATCCAGGTCGTCGAGCAGTACGAGACCGGTGTCGTCTTTGCCGAGGTCGACGCCCGCCACGGCGATCTCGGCGGCTGGCTGCAGGCGCTCAAGGCGCACCAGCCGCAGATCCTCGCGGTGGCCGCGTGCACGCGCCAGGACCCGGCGCGCGCGATCGCGCTCGCCAACGAGGCGCGCGTGTTCCGGCTGCTGGCGCGGCCGCTCGATCTGCGCCAGTGCGAGCAGGCGATCGCCGCCGCGCTGGAGCGCTACATGCTGATCAAGCGCAGTCCCGATGCGCTGCCGCGTCACGCGCTGGCCGCCGTCGCCGCGGCCGAGCCGCTGCTGGCGCTGCCGTCGGCCTCGCAGCTCGCGCGGATCCGGGCGCTGCCGGCGCGCGTCGCGCGCCAGGCCGCCGGGCGCTAGATGCCGCTCGCGTTCGTCGCCGGCGCCGACGGCCAGATCGGCCGCTTTCTGGTGCCGCGCCTGCTCGACGCCGGCTGGCATGTGATCGCGCTGAGCCGCCGGCCGCGGCCGCCCTCGCAGCGGCCGGGATTGCAATGGCGCTGCGGTGATCTCTACGGCGCGATGCCGGCGCTGCCGGCGATCGACGCGCTGTTCAGCCTCGGACCGCTCGATGGCCTGGCCGGCTGGCTGCCGTCGGCGAAGACCGGCGGCATCGGCCGCATCGTCGCGTTCGGCTCGATGAGCGCCGAGAGCAAGCGCGCCTCGCCCGACCCGGCCGAACGCGCGCTGGCGGCACGTCTGGCCGCGTCGGAGCAGGCGCTTGCGACCGCTGCCGCATCGCTCGGCGCCGGCTGGACGGTGCTGCGGCCGACGCTGATCTACGGCGCCGGCATGGACCACAGCCTGACCCCGATCGCGCGGCTGGCGCGCCGTCTGCGCGTGTTCCCGCGCCTGCTCGGCGGCGAGGGCCTGCGCCAGCCGGTCCATGCCGCCGACCTCGCCGGCGCCTGTCTGTCCGCAATGACACACGGCCACGCGGCCGGGCGCGTCTATGCGCTCGGCGGCGGCGAGCGGCTGCCGTTCGCGGCGATGCTCGAACGCGTGCGGGCCGGGCTCGGCGTGGCGACCTTGCCGCTGCCGGTGCCGCTGGCCCTGCTGCGGGTCGGCGGCGCACTATGGCGAACCTCGCCCGGCATGCCGCGGCTGGCCGCCATCGTCGAGCGGCTGTCGGCGGATCTGATCGCCGACGATGCAGCCGCTGCCGCCGACCTGGGCTGGTCGCCGCGGCCGTTCCGGCCCGACCCGGCCTGCTGGTCGCCGCCGCCGGCCCTCTGAGGCGCGCACCATGCCTCTGCGTATGGTGCGACGCAACATATTGAAGTAGAAACGATTTTCTAGGCGCTCCGGCATTGCAAAGCGAACTCGCGACCGCCTAAGATGCGACGCCCGACACGTCGCCTACAGAAATTTAAGAAGGGGAGAGGATTCATGCAGGCCCGATCGATTCTGGCGGTCGCATTGGCGACCGCACTGCTGTCCGCCTGCAGCGGCGGCAGCAACAGCTCCAGCGCTCCGCCGGCGAACCCGCCGGCCACCAACAACGACGGGTCGCCGGTCACCGGCGTCATCACCGCGCGCTTCGACCCCAGCGTCAGCGTGGTGCCTTCGCCGACCAATCTGCTGCTGTCGGGCACCACCGACCTGACGCTGAACATCCCGGTTCCCGATCCCACCGATTACTCGAACCCGCGCGTGGCGATCAACGCGCTCGACGGCTGGAGCACGACGACGCCGTGGACGACCACGTTCTCGGCGGCGCCCAGGGCGACCTCGATCGTCGCCGGCCAGAGCGTGCGCGTGTTCCAGGTGACGCTGAGCGGTCCCGGCGGCGCGGTCACCGGCGTCACCCGCGAGCTGCAGCCGAATGCCGACTTCGTCGTCGCGCTGACGACCTCGGACGCGTCCTCGCGCACGCTGGCGATCGTGCCGACCAAGCCGCTCGCGCAGCTGACCTCGTACATGGCCGTGCTGACCGACGGCATCACCGACAGCCGCGGCAACGACGCGACGCCGGACCAGACCTACTTCCTGACCCAGCGCACCAGCCCGCTGTGCAGCAACGGCGCCTCGACCGAGCCGCTGTTGCCGGACGCGACCGCCTGCGCACTGGAGCCGCTGCGCCGTCTGACCAATGCGCAGGAGGCCGCCGCCGCCGCCGCCGGCGTGCCGCGCGACCGCATCGTGCTGAGCTGGGTCGCGACCACGCAGAGCGTGACGCCGGTGATGCAGGCGGTCCGCGCGCGCGCCGTCGCGGCCGCCGCGCCGACGACGCGCACCGCGCCGACCGGCCTGACCCTGGCCGCGATCAACCCGGCGCTGCCGCCGGTCGCCGACGTGCACATCGGCGTGATCGACCTGCCGTACTACCTCGGCACGCCCAACGTGACCAATCCGACCGCGCCGCTCAACAGCTTCTGGCAGGCCGGTCCGGGCGCCTACGTGCCGCCGTTCAACGCGGCCGGCCTCGACCCGACCTCGACCCACGTGACGTTCGCCAATCCGCTGCCGGTGGCCACCTCGACGCAGACCGTGCCGATGGTGCTGACCGTGCCGAACGCCGCCTCGGGCCGCTCGCGGCCGGCGGCCGGCTGGCCGGTCGTGATCTACCAGCACGGCATCACGCGCAACCGCACCGATGCGTTCGCGGTGGCCGCGACGCTGGCCGCCCAGGGCTTCGCGGTGGTCGCGATCGACGCGCCGCTGCACGGCGTCACCGACCGCACCAGCCCGCTCTACGTCGGCAACACGCCGTTCGCGGCACTCGGCGCGCACGAGCGCACGTTCGACGTCGACTACGTCGACAACGCCAGCGGCGCGCCCGGTCCGGATGGCGCGATCGACAGCTCCGGCACGCACTTCATCAACCTGACGAGCCTGCTGACCTCGCGCGACAACATCCGCCAGGCTGCGGCCGACCTGATCGCGCTGACGCGGGCGATCCCGGCGATGCGCATCTCCAGCAGCGGTTCGGCCGACTTCGACGCGACGCGCATCAGCTTCGTCGGCCAGTCGCTCGGCGGCATCATCGGCACGGTGTTCATGGCGACCGAGCCGGGCGTGCAGACCGCGCTGCTGAACGTGCCGGGCGGCGGCATCGCGCGCCTGCTCGAGGCTTCGCCGACGTTCGGGCCGCGCATCCGCGCGGGCCTGGCCGCCTCGGCCGGCCTGCAGCCGGGTACGCCCGACTACGACGCGTTCTTCGGCGCCGCGCAGACCGTCATCGACTCGGCCGATCCGATCAACTTCGCGTTCGCGACGGCCGGCAAGCGCCTGCTGCTGCAGGAAGTGGTCGGCGGCGGCGACGTACTGCCCGACCAGGTCATTCCCAACAGCGTCGCCGGTGCGCCGCTGTCGGGTACCGAACCGCTGATTCGCGCGCTCGGCCTGGCCTCGATCACGGCCACCACGCAGAACGCCGCCGGCATCCGCGGCGCGGTGCGCTTCACCCAGGGCGATCACGGCTCGCTGCTGAGCCCGGCCGCATCGCCGGCCGCGACCGCGGAGATGCAGGGCGAGATGGCCAGCCTGCTGGTCAGCGGCGGCACCGCGGTGCAGATCGCCAATCCGTCCGTCATCCGCACGCAGTAATCGACCGGGATCCTGGGGAGTCCATACGACATGAACAAGATCAACATCTCGACGCTGCCGCTGCGTGCACGTCCGGCGCGCAACGCACTGGCGCTGGCGACCGCCTTCGCACTGGCCGGCCTGGCCGCTCCGGCGGCCGCGATCAGCTTCGGCGACGACGACGGCTTCCACGGCACGCTCAACACGACGCTGTCCTACGGCATCTCGGTGCGCGTGCAGGACCGCGATCCGGACCTGATCGGCAAGGCCTTCTACGATCCGACCGTCAGCGCGCTCGGACTCGGCAGCGAGGCGCAGCGCGCGGCCCGCGGCCGCTACTCGGTCAACGGCGACGACGGCAATCTCGCCTACGACCAGTGGGATCCGTTCTCCAACGCGGTCGGCGCCAACGTCGAGCTCAGCCTCAACTACGGCGCCAACTGGGGCCTGTTCGTGCGCGGCTACGGCTTCTACGACTTCGAGAACGAGGACCGCGACAACCTCTCGCACGCCGCCAAGAACCGCGTCGGCACGCAGACCCGCATCTACGACGCGTTCCTGTTCAACAACTTCACGGTCGGCAACCAGAGCGGCAGCTGGCGCGTCGGCAAGCAGGTCGTCAGCTGGGGCGAGAGCACGTTCATCCAGAACGGCATCAACGCGATCAATCCGGTCGACGTCTCCAAGCTGCGCGTCGCCGGTGCCGAGCTCAAGCAGGCCTTCCTGCCGGTCAACATGCTCTGGGGCTCGCTGAACCTGTCCGACCGCGTCTCGCTCGAGGCGTTCTACCAGCTCGACTACGACGAGACCGACGCCGATCCGGTCGGCACGTACTTCTCGACCAACGACTTCGCGGTGATCGGCGGCCGCTACGTCATGCTGAACTTCGGCACGGTGCCGCAGCCGGTCATCAATCCGAACCTGTTCGACGAGGTCTGCGTCGGCGGCAACTACGGTGCCAGCGACACCGGCCTGCCGGCCACCCTGGTCGCGGCCGGCTGTTCGGCGGCGTTCCCGCGCAGCCCGACGCGCAAGCCGCAGGACGACGGGCAGGGCGGCCTGGCGCTGCGCTACTTCGCCGACTGGCTCAACAACACCGAGTTCGGCTTCTACGCGATGCGCTATCACAGCCGCCTGCCGCTGATCAGCGGCTTCGCGGTGACCACGACCGCGCCGAACTCTGGCAGCTTCTTCACCGAGTACCCCGAGGGCATCCGCCTGTACGGCCTGAGCTTCAACACGCTGCTCGAGCAGAGCGGCGTGGCGTTGCAGGGCGAGGTCAGCTACCGGCCGAACATGCCGTTCCAGCTCGACGACGTGGAGATCCTGTTCGCCGGTCTGTCGCCGCTCAATGCGGTGATCCCGCAGCCGGGCCTGCGCTTCCAGAGCCAGCTCGGCCAGTTCTCGCCCGGCGAGGAGATCCGCGGCTACCAGCGCGCCAAGCAGTGGCAGCTGCAGCTGACCGGCACCAAGGTGTTCGGTCCCGGCAACTTCGTCGGCGCCGATCAGATCTCGCTGGTCGGCGAGGTCGGCTTCACGCAGGTCAGCCTGCCGTACGGCGTGCGCTTCAACGGCGACGGCACCGACACCGGCGGCGGCCCGGACGTCCTCACCGGCAGCCTGCGCAATCCGATCACGCAGGTCGGCGGCTTCCCGACCGACTTCTCGTGGGGCTATCGCATCGCCGCGCGCGCCGACTACAACAACGTGTTCGGCAAGGCGATGAACCTGTCGCCGCGCATCGCGTTCAACCACGACGTCAACGGCACCTCGCCCGGCCCCGGCGGCAACTTCCTCGAAGGCCGCAAGTCGGTGACGCTCGGCGCCGAGCTCACCTACCTCAACCAGTGGGCGTTCGACCTCAGCTACACCAACTTCTTCGGTGGCGGCAGCTTCAACCTGATCAACGACCGTGACTTCGTCGCGGCGACCGCCAAGTATTCGTTCTGACGAGGAGAGGCAAGACGATGACGACTATCAAGCAGACACTCCTCGCGTTCGCGATAGCGGCCGCCTGCGCGTCGGCGGCGCTCGCCAAGGCGCCGGCCGGCGAAGTGGCCAAGCTCGGCGTCAGCGGCACCGAGCTGACGCCGACCGGCGCGCTGCGCGCCGGCAACGCCGACGGCTCGATCCCGGCCTGGGAAGGCGGCATCACGCAGGCGCCGGCCGGCTTCGCGCCGGGCAAGCAGCAGGTCGACCCGTATCCGGACGACAAGCCCACCGTCGAGATCACCGCGCAGAACTACAAGTCCTACGGCAACAAGCTGTCGGCCGGCCAGATCGCGATGTTCGAGAAGTACCCGAACTGGAAGATGGTGGTCTATCCGACGCGGCGCAGCGCGGCGTTCCCGGCGACGATCTACGAGGCCACGATCAAGAACGCCGCCACCGGCGAACTGGTCAGCGACGGTGACGGCGTCGGCAGCGTCTCGCAGGGCTTCCCGTTCCCGATCCTCAGCACCGATGCCGCCACCGCCGGCGCCCAGGCGATCTGGAACCACAAGCTCAAGTTCAAGGGCATCACGCTCGACCACTGGTACAACCAGGCGATGCCGACCGCCGGCGGCCAGTACACGCTGGTGAGGATCAAGGAGCAGACGCTGTCGCCGTATTTCCGGCCCGGCGCGACGATCGAGAACATCAACAACATCCTGATCTACTTCTACCAGGAAGTGACCTCGCCGCCGCGCTACGCCGGCCAGATCCTGCTGGTGCACGAGACGCTCAACGCCAAGACCTCGCCGCGCCAGGCCTGGGTCTACAACCCCGGCCAGCGCCGCGTGCGCCGCGCGCCGCAGGTCGCCTACGACAACCCCGGCACCGCCTCGGACAATCTGCGCACCTCGGACATGCTCGACATGTTCAACGGCGCGCTCGACCGCTACGACTGGAAGCTCGTCGAGAAGCGCGAGATGTACGTGCCGTACAACTCGTACAAGGCGCACACCGCGAAGATCGCCGACCTGATCAAGCCCGGCTACATCAATCCGGACCTGCTGCGCTACGAGCTGCACCGCATCTACGTCGTCGAGGCCACGCTCAAGCCCGGCATGAGCCACATCAATCCGCGCCGCACGTTCTATCTCGACGAGGACAGCTGGCAGATCCTGCTGACCGACCACTACGACACCGACGGCAAGCTGTGGCGCTACTCGGAGGCGCCGAGCGTGACCTACTACGATCTGCCGACGTTCTGGTCGACGCTGGAGACCCATCACGACCTCAAGAACGGGCGCTACATCGTCGGCGGTCTCGACAACGAGGACTCGGGCTACAACTTCTCGGTGCAGCTCTCGCCCGATGCGTTCTCGCCGAACTCGCTGCGCCAGCGCGGCATCCAGTAAGCGCGTCGCCGCTCGCAGCCTCCGCGGTCCCGGGCGCCGCTGCGGCGCCCGGGGCTGCCGTCTCCCGATCGCACGGCGCCGCAGCGCGCCCGCGCGCGGCCGGTGCGCTTCGCCGCGCCGCCGCCCGTGCCGGTCCGCGCCTGCCGCGCACGGCATCGCGGTTCGGGCATCATCGGTTTCTCCCCATCCGCCGCCGCTCCGTTCCGACATGACCCGATCCTCGTTCTCATGGTGCCGGTCCGCGGCACTCGGTCTGTGCGCCGCGCTGCCGCTGGCCGGCCAGGCCGCCGATCCGCCGGCCTGGCCCGATCCGGTGTCGTCGCCGGCCGAGAGGATGCCGCTGGCCGCGCGTTCGCTGCTGCTCGACGCCCTGCGTGCCGGTGACGGCTACCTCGTCGTCGGCGACCGCGGCCACGTGCTGCGCTCCGCCGACGGCCGTGACTGGACGCAGTCCGAGGTGCCGGTCCGCGTGCTGCTGACCGCGGCGACCGCACGCGGCGATTCGGTCTGGGCGGTCGGCCACGACGGCGTGATCGTGCACAGTGCCGACGGCGGCGTGCACTGGAACGTGCAGCACCGCGACAGCTACGAGGACGGCGCAGCGGCCGCGGCCGATCCGCGCCACGGCGCGCCGCTGCTCGACGTGCTGTTCGTCGACGACCGCCACGGCATCGCCGTGGGCGCCTACAGCCGGATGCTGGTCACGCGCGACGGCGGCGCCAGCTGGCAGCCCGAGACACTCGCGGTCGCGCCGGCGAACGCGTCCAAGGAGCCGGCCGCAGCGGCGCCCGCGCCAGCCGGGGCCTCGCCCGCGGCCGACGCGGCGCAGGACGGCGAGGACGGCTCGATGGTCTTCAGCGAGGACGAGCTCGCGCTCGGCGAGGAGTCCGATCCCCATCTCAACGCGATCGTGCGCACCGGCAGCGGCGGTCTGATGATCCTCGCCGAGCGCGGCAGCGCATTCCGCTCGCGCGACGGCGGCGACACCTGGCAGCGCATCCAGCTGCCATACGACGGCTCGATGTTCGGCGCGATCGGCTATGCCGGCGATCGCGTGCTCGCGTTCGGCCTGCGCGGCAACGTGTTCGAGACCGGCGACCTCGGCGAGAGCTGGACCCGTCGCGCCAGCGGGACCGAGCAAGGCCTGATGGGCGGCAGTGCGCTCGACGGCGAGGGCGCGGTCCTGGTCGGCGCCAACGGCGTGGTGCTGATGCGCCGCAGCGCCGATGCGCCGTTCGAGACGATGGCCCAGCCCGGTGCCGGCGTACTCGCCGGCGCGGTGGCGCTGGACGGACGCCGGCTGCTGCTGGTCGGCGAGAACGGCGTCGGCGAGGTGGAGCTGCCATGAATCCGGCCAGTGCGACTCATCCCGGCGCGTTCCACCGCTTCGCCGAGCGGCTCGTGTTCGGCAACCGGCCGGCGGTCCTCGTCGTCTTCGCGCTGATCACGCTGGCGATGGCGTTCTTCGCCTCGCAGCTGCGCGTGGACGCCGGCTTCAAGAAACAGGTGCCGCTGCAGCACGAGTACATGCAGACCTTCCTCGACTACGAGCGCGATTTCGGCGGCGCCAACCGCATCCTGATCGCGGTGGTCGACAAGGGCGGCGACATGTTCAACCTGCCGTTCATGCAGGCGATGGAGAACATCACGCTCGAGGCCAAGAGCATCGACAACGTCGACGAGGCGCGACTGCGTTCGATCTTCACGCCGAACGTGCGCTACATCGAGGTCGTCGAGGACGGTCTGGACGCCGGCAACGTGATCCCCAACGGCTTCAGCCCGAATCTCGAAGGCTTCGCGCCGACGCCCGAGCAGTTCGCGACGGTGCGCGACAACATCGTCAAGGCCGGCATCGTCGGGCGTCTGGTCGCCAAGGACTTCTCCGGCGCGATGGTCTGGGTCGACCTGGTGCCCGAGGATCCCGAACACGGCATCCACGTCGACTACAACAAGATCGCCGCCCAACTCGAGGCGCTGCGCGGCAAGTACGAGAACGAGCACATCGGCGTCCACGTGATCGGCTTCGCCAAGATGGTCGGCGACATCACCGACGGCGCGCGTTCGGTGATCGGCTTCTTCTTCCTGACGATCGCGTTCACCTGGCTGCTGCTGTTCGTCTATTCCTCGTCGGCCAAGCTGGCCTCGCTGACGGTGTTCTGCGCGCTGATCTCGGTGCTGTGGATGCTCGGCGCACTGCGCCTGCTCGGCTTCGGCATCGATCCGATGAACATGCTGACGCCGTTCCTGATCTTCGCGATCGCGGTCAGCCACGGCGAGCAGATGATCAACCGCTTCCGCGGCGAGCTGTTCTTCGGCGGCCTCGAGGACGGCAGCGTCGAGGAATTGCGCCGGCGCGAGGGCGTGGATCCGGCGACCGCGGCGCGGCTGGCGTTCCGCATGCTGCTGGTGCCGGGCTCAGTCGCGCTGATTGCCGGCTGCATCGGTTTCGCGACGATCCTGATCATCCCGGTGCGGATCATCTTCGAGCTGGCGATCACCGCGACGATCGGCGTGGGCCTGACGATCCTGACCGACCTGGTCCTGCTGCCGGTGCTGCTGTCCTACACGCGCCTGCGCAACCTGCCGCGCAAGCGCGAGTACCGGCTGCGCCAGCTGACCCAGTTCGACAAGCTCTGGGCCGTGCTGGCGCGCTTCGCGCGGCCGGTGCCGGCCGCCGTGATCATCGCGATCGGCGTCGCCGCGTGGCTGGCCGCCAGCCATTACGGCAGCCGCGTGATGATCGGCGACGCGCAGGAGGGCGTCGCCGAGCTGCGCCCGGACGCGCGCTACAACCAGGACGCGCGCCTGATCAGCGAGAAATTCGCGCTCGGCGTCGACATTCTCAACGTGATCGCCGAGGCCGCGCCATCGGCGTGCATCGGCAGCTATCCGGTCATGGAGACGCTGGACCGCTTCGCCTGGCACATGCGCAACGTCGAAGGCGTGGCCCAGGTCATGACGCTGCCGAGCGCGGCCAAGCTCGTGCATGCCGGCTGGAACGAGGGCAACGTGCGCTACCGCGCGCTGCCGCGCGACTCGGACACGCTGCGCCAGGACACGCAGGGTTTCGAGACCGACACCGGCCTGCTCAACGGCGACTGCAGCGCGATGCCGGTCATGATGTTCCTGACCGATCACCGCGCGACGACGATCGACCGCGTCGTCGCCGCGGTCAAGCAGTTCCGCGACGACAACGGCCTGTTCGCCGGACCCGACGTCAACCTGCGTAAGCAGCTGGCCGAGGAGGCCGCCGCCGCGCAGGCGCGCGGCGAGACGACGACCAGCCACCGCATCAATCTGCGCCTGGCGACCGGCAACGTCGGCGTCATGGCCGCGACCAACGACGAGGTACGCGCGGTCAAGCGCACGATGCTGCTGCTGCTCTACGCGGCGGTGTTCGTGATGTGCCTGCTGAGCTTCCGCAACCCGCTCGCGGCGCTGTGCATCGTGCTGCCGCTGGTGCTGGTGACCGAACTCGGCCATGCGCTGATGGTCGAGCTCGACATCGGCATGAAGGTCAACACGCTGACGGTGATCGCGCTCGGCGTCGGCATCGGCGTGGACTACGCGATCTACATCTTCGCGCGCATGCGCGAGGCGATGCAGGCCGGCAAGCCGCTGACCGAGTCGTACTTCTCCGCGCTCAAGACCACCGGCATCGCGATCTTCTACACCGCGCTGACGCTGGCGGTCGGCGTGTTCACGTGGGTGTTCTCGGATCTGAAGTTCCAGGCCGACATGGGCGTCATGCTGACCTTCATGTTCGTCGTCAACATGATCGCGGCGATCGTGTTCCTGCCGGCGCTGTGCCGCTGGCTGCTGCGTCCGCGCGAGCGCGTGGTGTGAGCGAGGACACCGTCTCGACGGCGAGCCTTTGAGGAAACGCGCCGGCGCGCCAGGGTCCGGCAGGAAAGGCCGGTGCGGCTTTCGGATGCGGTGAAACCGAGTGGGCGGCAGGCAAGCTGATCCACATCCGCCGACGCTGATCACGCGTGCCGGATACGGGGCGTCTGATGCCGGCCGGGCGCCGGTTCAGGCTCGCTCGCACCCGGACCGCGACATCGGCAATACCGTCGAACGGCCACACGGCCAGGCCCGTCGGGCCGGCGGAGGCAGAAGAAGCGGGCTGTTCATGCCGCTCCGGCCCCAGAACTCGCCACTTGGTCAGACACGTACGGAGCGTGGCGCTTGCCGCATATGCCGAGGCTTGCCCGTCGAGACCGCGGCGCGAGAAGCCGGCACGGCAGGATCGCTCCTGCCTGGTCGAGGCCGCCCGGGCCGAGTGTCGGCGAAGAGCGGCTGGAGCGCGACGGCTATTGTGCCGAGTTCCGCGATCGGCGGGTCGCGAGCGCTGCTTGGTCAGTAGGCGATATGCAGCCTGCGCATGATCTTGCCGGCCAGCCAGGCCGGGCCGATCAGCAGATAGGCCAGATCGGTGAAGAACGAGGGGCGCGCGCCTTCGATCAGATGGCCGACGAACTGGCCGATCCAGGCCGCGACGAACACGCCGCCGGCCAGCCAGAGCAGATCGACCGGGCCGAGCAGGCGGTACAGCGCCTCGGTCAGCACGCCGAACAGCACGAACACGATCAGCATCGCCAGCGCGACCGGGCGCGACATCCGCCAGTAGAACGCGAACGCCAGCACCATCGCCATGCCGGCCCAGAAGCCCGGGCGGCCGAGCGCCGCCGGCACCGGGATCACCCAGAGCGCGGCGAGCACGGCCCAGAGGATCGCCGGCACGCAGATCCAGTGGATCAGCCGGTTGGTCGGGTGCTGGTGATCGCGGCTGTAGTTGCCGAACCATTCGTTGACCGTGCGCACGCGGCACCCCATCGCGATCGAAGGACGGCGCGACTGTACGCGCGCGTACGGCGGCGATAAAGATGCGGCGCACAAGCGCAGATGGATCGAGCCGGACAGCGGACTCTCGCAGACCGTCCGCAACGGCCATCGGGCCTGCAGCGGCCGCGCGATGGTGGACGAGAATCGGCGGTCGCCGAGCGGCCGGTCGCGCCTCCGCCAAGCGCTCGGCCAAGGGCGGCCCGCAGGTCGCGCGTCATTCGCCGGCCCGCGGTGACGACCGCGAATGCGCCGATTCCTCCTCGGGCCAAGTCGGGGCCTGCGCATCGGCGAGCCGGACTCGATGCGCCGTGGTCCAGGTTCGCGCGTCGAGAGCGGATCCGGGCGCGACTTCAGTGGTCCGGCCGGGCCGCGCTACGACCGGCGCGCTCTTCGGCGATGAGTCCGGTACCGGCCGCATCCGGGAGCCGCCCTTCGCCTGCGAGTGCGGCCAGTCTGGCATGCAGCGGACGCAGACGCCCGATCCAGTTTCCGCCGGTATCGCGTTCGAGCGCAGCGATCTGCGCGTCCAGTGCGGCGGCGTCTGCGGGATCCACGGGAGCCCGGGCGGCGAGCACACCGGCCCAGGCCAGATGGATCTCGAGCGATCGCGGATGCCGGGCCTGCAGCGCGGCGGCGGCCTCGCGTTCCCGCTGCCGGCGCCGGGCGTCGAGAAACGGCAGCGCGATCGCGGCCAGTTCGATGCGCCGGCGCGCGCAGTCGACGCTGTCGGGCTGCGCGGCCAGCCCACGTTCGAGCAGCGCGGCGGCCTGTGCGTGCGTGGCGGGCTCGTAGCGTCCGGCCACGGTGGCCGCCTGCAGCCGGCGCAGCGCGTACTCGGCGCGTGGACACGGCGATATCCAGTCCTGTTGCGTGCGCGCGTCGATCGCGGCGGCCAGCGCTTCGGCGCGTGCGAGCCAGTGTTGCGCCGGCTGTTCGTCGCGCAGGGCTTCGGCGGCGGCGAACAACGACAGGTTGTAGTGGTTGAACGGGATGGCCAGTTGCGTGGGTGCCAGGGTGGCGGCGTGGTCGAACAGGCGATCGGCCTCGGCAATCGAGGCTTGCGCATCCTCGCCCCGCCAGCTCCGGGCCATCGCCAGATCCCAGTGGCTGTTGGCCAGCGAATGCCATGCATCGGCGCGTCCGGGTTGAGCCGCCACCACTTCCTGCAGTTGGGCGATGGCCTGCCGGGTCAGCTCGACGTCGGGCTGGCCGCGCTGCGCCAGTGCGTAGGCGAGGATGCCCAGCGCATTGGCCAGGTTCAGGCGCAGGAACGGTGCCTGCGGCGCACGCTCCACGGCGATGCGCATATGGCCGATGGCGGCACGGTAGGCGCCGATCGGATCCTCGCCCGATTGCTCCAGCACTTGTGCGCGCTCGCCTTGGGGTTCAGCCGAGATACGTGTAAAAATGCCCCATAGAATCGGAAAACCCTCATCGCTTCATGAGGTTGCCGGATAAAATTCCCCGCCCAGCCGGTTCTTGCCAAGATGATCCTCGGTCCCGGTGATGGCCGACCACGGCGTCGGGTTGACCAGAGGTACGGTCCGCTATCGGCCGAGGCTGTGTGAAAACCCCCATCTGGCTGGCAAGATTTCAGCGCCAGTCAATTGGGGCTCTGCATGAAGCGATTCGTAGATGAAGTCGATCGTTCCCAGGGACTCCTGCTCCCTGATCGGCTGGAGGACTACATCCA
>NZ_DATKFQ010000016.1:0-76298 GCF_035511235.1 Dokdonella sp. | reverse complement strand
GCTGCTGGACGACGTGGCGGCCGACATGGCCGGTGGCGCCGGTGACGAGAATGGTCATGGGAGTACTCCTTGGGTGGTGACGAGGTGCCATGGTTGTTGATCCGCATGCGGGCCGATAGCCCATATACTTGGATCGCCTGTCTCGCTGGTGGAACACATGGACCTACTCGCCTTGGCCGACTTCACCCTGGTGGCCCGCCACGGCGGTTTCGGGCGTGCGGCCCGCGCCGCCGAGCGGCCCAAGGCCACGTTGTCGCGGCGGGTGGCCGACCTGGAGGCCAGTCTGGGCGTGCGCCTGTTCGAGCGCGGCTCGCACATGCTGAAGCTGACGCAGGAGGGGCGTGCGTTGTTCGAGCGCACCGAAACCCTGCTGACCGAGATCGGCGAAGCGGCCACGTCGATCGCGTCGGGCGGCGAGATGCCACGCGGCAGGTTGCGCATCAGCGCGCCATTGCTGTTCTCGCAGATGGCGCTGGGCACGCTGTCGGCCCGCTTCGCGCTGCGCTATCCCGAGGTGCGCCTGGAGATCACCACGGAAGATCGCGCGGTGGACATGGTGGAGGAGGGCTACGACCTGGTGATCCGGGTCAATCCCGATCCGGACGAACGCCTGATCGGACGCGTGCTGTTGCGCGACCGCCTGGTTGCCGTGGCCAGTCCTGCGCTGGCGAAACCGGAACCGCAGGTCGCGGTGCGCGCGGTGGTGCGTGCGTCAGGCAGTCCCGCTGCGTGGGAGTTGACGACGATGGAAGGCGATGTGCGGATGCCCATCGAACCGGTGTTGCGGCTGGCGTCGCTGATCATGATCCGCGACGCGGTGCGCACGAGCATCGGCGCCGCCGTGCTGCCGCTGTCGCTGGTGGCCGGCGATCTGCGATCGGGCGCGCTGGTGCGGTGGGGTGACGTGAAAGGACGGCCCATCGAGATCTGGGCGCTCTATCCCTCGCGGCGCCTGTTGAGCGCGCGCGTATCCGCGTTCCTGGACCTGTTGAAGGACGCGTTTCCGCAAGGGCAGCCAGAGGAGCTGGCGGCGTACCTCGCTGGCGAGTTCCCCACCGCCTAGCGTCGAATGGTGGAGCACACCATGCGGGGGTGCGAGTTCTGCTTTCGACCCGGAGCTGTCTTTGGCCTTGCCGCAGTAGGCAGCTTCAGGGCCGACGCACGCCATGGTTGAGCTGAGGGGCAACGGACTCTCGCGATCTGAATGCGAAACAACACCCTTGAGTGGCTATCCTTGACCTGCGGTCCTGATCGGGATACGTTAATGAGCAAGCACTCAGGCATTAATACCATATGGCCCGGCCCCTCAGCGAAGAAAAGCGCGAAGCGATCCTCGCCGCTGCCGCCGAACTCGTCTCCAGCTTGGGCACCGGCGCACCCACGGCGAAGATTGCTGCTGCGGCAGGTGTCGCCGAGGGAACGCTGTTCATCTATTTCGCGACCAAGGACGATCTGCTGAACGAGCTCTTGGTCGATATTGAGACCCAGTTGGCTCAGGCACTGCTCATTTCCTGTCAGGGAGCCAAGAGCCCTCGCGAGCGCGTTCAGCGCGTGTGGGAGTGTCTGGTCGAGTGGGGCACGACGAACCCTGTTCAACGCAGGGCCATGCGGCAGCTCAAGGTGTCGGACCGCATCAGCGCGCAAACACTCCAGCGCTGCAGTGCCTTGTTCGGCGAGATCCGCGCGATGATCGAAAGAAGCCTGGCTGGCCATGCTGACCCCAAGCGCCTCCCTTTCTACATCGACCATGTCCTGATGGGCCTTGCGGATATCGCGATTGAGGCGACGGCTGCGAATTCGAAGAATCGCAAGCAGCACAAGGAAGCAGGCTTCGACCTGTTCTGGCGGGGGATCAAGGCCTGAGGCTTTCTCTTTTTACCCTTCATATGAGCATGTACTCACGCATTAATGAGGGCATTCACCTCCGCCGAATGACCGACGCCGACGTTCGGCGCCTGATCCTCGCCCAGCCGAAGCACTGAAAGGAACAAGTCATGCTCACCACCAAGCGCCGCGCATTGATCATCATCTCGTCCGCCCGACAGCTGCCGTTGGCCGAACCGGCCGACGTCAAGTCGATCTCGACCGGGTTCTTCCTGGTCGAGATGGCTCAAGTGCTCAAGGAGTTCGAGAACGACTACGAGTTCACCTTCGCCACCCCCGATGGCAACGCCCCGCAACTCGACATCAACGGCATGGCCCTGTCCATGCAAGCCATCGAGAAGACCGGCACCATTACCATTCCCCTGCGCATGCAGCAGCGCCGCCGCTCGTTCGACGTCCACAGCTTCCGGCAGCGCCACCCCGAGTTGGTCGCCCGCCGCGAGCAGGAAATCCGTCTGCTGGAGCGGCACATCGGCCGGATCCCGGTCTCCGAGCTATTGCCTAACAGCGAGCCGGAGCTCGCCGAGTACCGCCCCGAACTGATCCGCCGGTTGGACAAGCTGCCGGAGGGCACCTTCCAGTCTCTGCAGGAACTCGTCCTGCGTCACCGCGACCCGGCCGATCCGTTTACTTTTGCCGACTTTGACTTCATCCATACCCCTGGCGGCCACGCCCCCATGGTCGACTTCCGTGATAACCCGTGGCTCGGCGAAACCCTCCACGTGGCCCGGGAGAACAACGTCACCATCTCGCTGATCTGCCACGCGCCCATCGCGGTGACCTCCACCCAGCAGCGCGTCGACGCACAGGGCCGCCCCTACCGCGTCGGCGACAACCCGTTCCTCGCCGCCGCCATCTCGACGGTCCCCGCGATTGGCGAGTTGTTCGCGCTGCGGTTCCTGTACCCGCGCGTCCCGGGAAAGAAGACACGACTTTCCTATTTCGTCGACAAGGCCATCAAGGAAGCCGGCTTCAAACTCTCGACCTCCCTGAACATGGCTGCCCCGCTACTTGCCTACGAGCCGTTCGTGCGGCTGCTCACCGGCAACGGCCCGCAGGCCATCGACCAGCAGACCGCCAAGCTCCGCGCCATCCTCGCCGACACCCCGGCACGCCAACAGCAAGCAGCTGAGAAAGTAACTTTGGCCGTCCATAGCAATAGGAGGATTACATCATGAGCAAAGTTTGGTTTATCACTGGCACTTCGAAAGGCTTTGGCCGCGAGTTCGCCCTCGCCGCCCTCGAGCGTGGCGATAAAGTCGCAGCGACCGCCTGCAACACGAATACTCTGAGTGACCTGGTCGAGCAATACGGCGATGCCGTCCTCCCGGTCGAACTTGATGTCACCAACCGCGACCAGGTGTTCGCTGCGGTGAATTCCGCACACGAGACGTTTGGGCGAATTGACATCGTCATCAACAACGCGGGCTAAGGGCTTTTCGGAACGGTCGAGGAAATCACCGAGCAGCAGCTGCGCGACCAGCTCGAGACAAACCTGTTCGGCGTTTTCCATGTCACGCAGGCGGTCCTCCCGATCCTCCGCGAGCAGCGCGCGGGCCACATCATTCAGATCTCGACCATGGGCGGCATCGTCGCGTTCCCGACCCTTGGCGCCTACCACGCGTCGAAGTGGGCACTGGAAAGGATGACGGATGCACTCTCTCAGGAAGTCGCTGGCTTCGGTATCAAGGTCACCCTGGTCGAACCCGGTGGTTTCGCCACCGACTGGTCCGGTGCATCTGCCATCGTCGCCGACGCGCACCACGCGTACGCGGCTCTGCACGAGAACATGGCCACGATGCGGGCGCAGGTTGTACTTCCGCAGCCGGTCGGCTTCGGGTCCGCGATCCTCACGGTCGTGGACGCTGAGAAGCGCCGCTGCGCGTGTTCTTCGGGGAGGGGCCGACGCTGATGGCACCGCAGGTATATACCAGCAGCGCCTGGCCGAGTGGGCCCAGTGGGCGCACGTCTCCAAGGCCGCGGAAGGCAAGTAGGCAAGCCGGTTTCAAACTCGCGACCTCCCTCAACATCGTCGCCCCGTTACTCGCCCGACGTCCCTCCGCTTTTGAGTGGCGCAGCGATTTGGAGTCCAATCCCCAACGAGAAGGAGATTGGACGTGAAGAAGCGCTTTCCGGGGAATAGATCATCGACATCCTGCGCGAGGCCGAGGCTGGCGTGATGCCGATCAAGACGCTGTGCAAGAAGCACGACCTGACCGAGCAGACGTTGGACAGTCCAGAACTCAATGCGCTGTACCACAGCGGCCAGTGCGGGGCTGATCATCACCGAGGGCACGCCGATCTCGCCGTCGAATCAACCTCCATTGACCAAGCAATCTGCGTTCAACTCGAGGCGATGCTCGCTTCCATCAGCGCCGCCGCCTCATGAAAATCCTGATCGCGCGCGACGTCGATCGGTGTTCGGCCGTGGGCGTTACGCCTGCCGGCATCGGCGCCATGCGCGAGCAGGATGCGGGTGACCGCGGCCGCGCGATCAGGGTCGTCAGGCGGAAGGATGAAGAGAGGGGTGGGACCTTCGGGGTCGGACAGGGCCAGGTTGGCCCTGCCGGGATCTTCGCGCAGGATGGCCTCCAACCGCTCGGTCTGGCCCATATAGCCCAGCGTTCGCGGATCGCGGCTGAGCGGCGCGAGCCGCTCGGCGATATGCGGCTGGCCCATCATGACCGCCCAGCTCAGCGGCGTCCCGCCCCAGCGGCGCTCCTGCAGGTCGACATCGCCGCCCGCTGCAACGAGCAGGTCGACCGCCTCCATCGACCCCGATTGCGCCGCCCGGTGAAGCGGGCTGATCCCATCCTCGCCGAGATTGTGCGGCCGGGCGCCGAGCGACAGCAGCAGCGCGACGGCGCGGGCATTGCCGAACTCCGCGGCGGCGAGCAGGGGCGCGGGATCGTCGATCAGGCGCGGATCGGCAGCGAGCATGGCGCGCACCCTGTCGTCGTCGCCCGCAAGACAGGCGGCCTGGAAGGCCTGGATGCCCTCGAGCGCGACAGGCCGCGCGCCATGTCGTTCGAGCAGGCCGACCATCTCCAGAAAGCCCGACACCTGGGCGAGCGCGTGGACCGACTCGTGGCGATAGGGATCGATGGTGTCGGGATTGGCGCCGTGGTCGAGCAGCCACTCGGCGCGCGCGAGATGGTTCCGGTCAGCCGCGCGGCCGAGCAGGAAATCGAGCGTGCTGATGGCCAGATTGCCGCCCGGTCGGCCCGCCGACGGGTCACTCCACTTGTGCGCGACGCCTTGCGCCTCGCCATGTCGCCAGAGCTGCTCGTACCAACGTGCGTCGCCGGGGACGCAGGCGATGTTGTACAAGGCCTGGAGATCGAAAGGATCGGCGCCCGCCGCGACCAGCAGGTCGACGAGTGCTTCGGCCTGGGGATGGCTCGGCCTGTGCTGTTCGCCTAGCCAGATCGCGCCGGTCAGTATCTTGAAGGGGCTGCCCCAGCCGTCATCGAAACGGAAGTTGGGATCTGCTCCGGCATCGAGCAGCAGGCGCGCAATGGTGACGGCGTGTTCGGCGTCGAGTCGGCCATAGGCAACATAGGCGAGCGCGGTCCAATTGAGCCGTCCGCCGGTCCGCGTCGCGGCTATCGGATCGCGTGCAAGCCGCCGTTCGACCTGCGCCAGGTCGCCGCAGGTGACGGCCGTGAACAGGCTATGCCGGGCGATGTCCGGATAGAGATCGAGGATGCGGCGGGCGATCCTGGTGTCGCCGTCCCAGCCGTGGCGCAGCAGCCGGTCGAGGCGATCGGCGCGATTGCTGCCGGTGAGCGCCAGCTCCTCGATCGCCGCCTTGAGCGCCGTCCAGCTCTCGCAGCCATATTCGCGGGCCAGCGCGTGCTGGACGTCACGAAGTCCAGGATCGGCGGGGGCGGTGTACCAAGCCGCGGTCAGGCGTCGTTTTGCGTCCGGCTCTGCGGCGCGCAACGCCTTGAGCCAACGCTTCGCATCCTTGCGGAGGGTTTCGACGGAGGTTCGGGGCGTGAGGACACGAGTCATCTTCAACCTTCCTTCCCATCGCCTGACGTCCGCTTACGAAAGGCCGGAAGAAGGGTTCGTAAGATCGCTCGGTACTGACTGGATGGGAGGGGCTCCCTTGCCGCGGACAGGAGGCGCTCCAGATGCGCTCTGCCTCAATCATTGGCGAGCGTGTACCACCTGTCAAGGCGGCAACGCGGGCTCGGTCGAGGTCATCGCGGGTGTCCACATGTCCAACCAAGTCGAGTGGATGCGATGCAGCCTCTGGCTGCCAACGCATCAATGAAAGCGTGATCGTTGCGCGCTCATAGAAGTATCGCGGCATTCGACACCGTAGCCCGGCAACTGGAATGGCTTGTCTCGAACGAGTGACCGCAAGACGGCTTCCGGGCGGAAGCCATGACTGCACCACTTCCAGCAGGATCACGGCCAGCCGCGAAAGCAGCACCAGCCACGGTCAACACGATCGCCCCATGCTGCGTACCAGGCCCCGCGCATCCGGATCTGAGCGGCTGATGACGCCCGCCGGCCAGTTGAAGAATTCGTGCCGGCAGCGCTTGTAGATGATGAGGCTGCTGCCAAGCCACGGCTGCAAGGGTATCGACGCCATCGTCCCGAGCGACGCCGTACTTGTACTTGAAGGACAGTACGAGTGGCGGTGGACATGCGCACGCTGGACACGCCGTCGATCAACGAGACCAGACAGCCAGGTTGACAGCGACCGCTCGCTGCCTTGCGAACGACGGACGCGACCTGGGAGCCCGGAGGAGCGCGGTCTGCACGCGCCCCATCGCGGTCGGCTTTCGCGGAAGCAGACCTCGACAGCGCAGGGAGCAGGGAGGAGGTCGCTGCTGCGCCAGGATGGTGACCTTTTGGCGACATTTGCATTGTTAGTTTCGCGCTGCTTCATCAACTGGACATAGCCAATTCCTGGGGGTAGCGCGATATGAAGACGTACTGGAGACGGGCACTGTGGTTGGCTCTTTCGGCGCCCCTGATCGGATTTTCGCTGTCCACCCACGCAGCGGAGGCACCCGGCGCCCTGACCATCATCGTCAGGGATCAATACACGGAACGGCCGATTTCAAGCGTGCAGGTCACGATCACGGAACGGGAAACCGCTTTGGCGCGGTCTCTGCAAACCGATGCGCAAGGTCGCATCGTCGTTGAACAGCTCGATCCGGGCCTCTATTCGGTGAACGTGACCAAGGCCGGTTTCGCTCCGGTATACGAGCCCAGCGTACGCGTCATCACGCGGAAGAACTCCAGGATCGAACTCGAACTTGTTGCGCCGACGTTGGAAGAAGTGGCGGTTCAAGCACAGGCACTCGATGCATTCGCATCACCCTCCAGCACCTATCTCGATCGCGAAGCCTTACGAGGTGCCGTTGGCGGCGGCGCCGATCCGCTGCTCTCGCTGGATGGCCTGCCGGGCTTGGCGTCCGCCAGCGAGTTCGCAGCCTTCAGCGTGCGCGGCCGGGGCCCGCGGGACAACCTGATCTTCGTCGACGAGTTCCCGTTCGACAAGGCGGTGCACTTCGACGCGACGCTGGGCGAGGACGAGGACATCGGGGGTGGCGGTCGCTTCTCGATCTTCGCACCGAACGTCATCAGCGGTGCGGAGTTCTCACCGGGTGGGTGGGGTCCGGCGTATGGCGGGCGGGCCGGGTCGCTGCTCAAGCTCGACGTCGCCGACGGCAGCCCAAGCCCGTCGGCGAGTCTGCGCCTGGACCTTGCAGGCAATGAAATAGGCTACGACGGGCCGCTCGGCATCACCGAAGACGCCACCGTGCTCGTGTCCGCCCGCCGGCTGGATTTCGGTGCCTTCTTCGAGGACATCGACGAACTGGACATCGGAAATCCCGTGCTGAGGGACATCATCGTCAAGTCGGCCGTGCCGATCGACCCGTCCAACACGCTGGAGGTACTGCTCATCGATACGCGCGAGACCTACACGCGCGACGTGAGGCACGTCTTCGAGTCGCCCAACTTCGAGGATGCATCGCTCCTGGATTTCAGGCAGGACAGCGATCTGTACGGGCTGACCCTGCGATCATTGCTCGGTCAAGACGCTGTCTGGACCAACAAGGTGTACCACCGGGCCAGCAACAAGATCAGCTCGGAGGGCGAAGCCTTCCCTGACCTCGTGCCCCCCGGATCGCCGGCCTCCAGCTTCCCGGTGCGCGAAGACATCATCACGGTTATCGAAGATGAGACCGAGATCGGCTGGCGCAGCGACTTGGCGACGGTGAATCGATGGGGTGCTTTCAATGCAGGCCTCCAGCTGACGCAGATCGACCTGGACTACAGCACCGTGCTCGACGGCGACTGGATCCGGTACGTCTACGACAGCGATGACGTCCGGCCGGACCCCGGGCAGCACTTCATCGTATTGACGCCGGAGAACATCAACGCTGCGCTGAGCCGCAAAGCGACCAGCTACGCGAGCTACGTGGATCAGGTCTTCAAGCACAACACGTGGGATCTGCGCACGGGCGTACGGCTGGAACGGGACGGCCTGACGGACGAAACCCTCGTGTCGCCGAGGCTCAGGGCAACCTGGCAGCCGGGCCGGCGCTTCAGGTACTTCGCGACTGCAGGCATCTTCTACCAGTCACCACGGTTCCTGGACCTCGCGGCCAACGAGGCGAATACGCTCGAGAACGAGAAGATCACGCACAGGAGCGTCGGCCTCGAGTACTTCCCGAACGACAGCTGGTCGGTGTTGACGGAAGCCTATTACCAGGATCTGGCGAATCTGGTGGTCGATCTGGATCGGGCGAGCGGCACGTTCGCCAACATCGGCGACGGCACGTCCTACGGCTTCGATGTCGTGGTCAGGGGCACGATCCGAGAGGGCCTCTACGCGACTGCGACCTACTCCTACAACGATGCGGAAGTGGACCGCAAGGATGGCCGGGGCGCCGTCGCCGACGAGTTCAGCCGCGAGCACGTGGCGACCCTCGGCTTGACCTGGGAAATCACCGATCGCTGGAAGGTGGGGGCGCGCTACAAGTATTTGTCCGGCAGGCCGCAGGACGCCTTCATCATCCACGAAGACGTGCTGGGCCCCGGGCAACCGGTGCGTTACTCCAGGGAGACGACCGAGCGTGGCGTCGGTCGCAAACCCGGCTACGGCGTGCTGAACGCGCGTGTCGACTATCGACGCGCATTCGGCCCCATCGACGTCACCGCCTTTCTCGATGTCATCAACGTCACCTCGGCATCGTCGACCGACGACACCGAGTTCGACTACCGCAGGGGCGTCAACGTGAAGGACGACAGCGAGGCCGAGCCGCTGATCGGACTTCGACTAGACTACGCATGGTAAACGGGAGGCGGCAGATGGCAGGCGCTCTTGATGCTGCGCCGATCAGGGCGTTGATCGTCGAGGACAACCGCGACATCTGCGGGAACATTGCCACGTACCTCGAAAAGCTCGGCTATGTCCTGGATTTCGCCCACGACGGCGTCACCGCGATGAGCCTGGCGCTGACGAATCCGTTCGACGTCATCGTCCTGGACCTCATGATTCCGAGGATGGACGGCCTCACCTTCTGCCAGAGGCTGCGGGCCGATGCCGAAATCGAAACACCCGTCCTGATGCTGACGGCGCGGGACACGCTCGACGACAGGCTCAAAGGGTTCGACGCCGGCGCCGATGACTACCTGGTCAAGCCATTCGCGCTGCAGGAGCTGCATGCGCGCATCCGGGCCCTGTACAAGCGGAGCCACCGGAATGCCGACAACCTGCTGACCGTCGGCGACCTGACATTGAACCGGTCCACGCTGCAGGTGCATCGGGCGGGACGACGGGTCGAGATCAACCCTGCCGGCATCAAGCTGCTCCGACGCTTGATGGAGGAGTCTCCGTCCGTCGTGGATCGCGACGAGCTCGAAACGCTGCTGTGGGCCGACGAGCGGCCGGATGGCGATGCGCTTCGTTCGCACATGTACAAGCTGCGGCAGGCGATCGACAGGCCGTTCGACCGGCCCTTGATCCATACGGTGCATCGCATCGGATATCGAATCGCAGAGAATTTCCCGTAATGCTGCAACAAAGTTTGCGCAAGCGTGTCGAGTATGCGTTCGCGCTGTGTGTCGTCGGACTCAGCATGGCCTGGGGGCTCGCGTTCTACGCGGCCATCAGGTTCAGCGAAGATCGGGTGCTGGTCAATCAGCTGCAGCGCGCCGCCGAGAACTATCCCGATCTCACGACGAGTGTTCGGGGCTACGACGAGGCCGGGAGCTTGCCCGAGCCCCTGAGGGAATGGGCGCAGGCAGGCCCTGACGAGGGCCTGTACGAGTTCGTCGCCGAAGAGCTGCATGTCGCGGTCGTCCCTGCCGACAATGCAGGGGGGCGCGCCTTCGTGGTGTTCGATGTCGCCGGCATCGAGGCGGCATCCTCCGAGGACTGGTGGTGGCTCCTCGTCATCACCGGTGTCGTGAGCGTGCTCGGCACCCTGGGTTTCGGGCTGGGAGTCCTGGTGATGCGCAGAGCGGTCGCGCCGGTGGTGCAGCTCGCCGACGTGGTCGCGGGCATCGACCTGGAGCATCTGTCGGCCGCAGACCACAAGCTCATTGAATCCAGCCGGTTCGGAACGGACGAGGTCGGCGTCCTCGCCGGCGCCATCGAGAAGACGCTCAAGCGCATCAGCGCGTTCGTCGTGCGCGAGCGGGACTTCACCGGTTCCGCCAGCCATGAGTTGCGGACACCCATCACCGTGATCACGGGCGCGCTCGAGCTGCTGGAGCAAAGCGATCTGTCGGCCGAAGACGTGAAGGCGGTGGATCGGATCCGGCGCGCGACGCTCGAGATGAAGTCCACGATCGAGATGTTCCTGTGCATCGCTCGCGAAGCCGACGACGGGCTGTATGGCGAACAGTTCCTGGTCGCGCCCTTGATAAGCCGGGCGGTCGACCAGCAGCGCTACCTGCTGAACGGCAAGCGCGTCGAAGTCGACGTCGAAAGTCACGCGGCACCCGTCGTTCGCGGGCATCCGCAGGCCTTCCTCATCGCCGTCACCAACCTGGTTCGAAACGCATTCGAGCAAACGCCCGGCGGGCAGGGCCCGATCACGGTTCTCCTCAAGCAGCACGAGCTGCTGGTCACCAACCGGGTGGGCGGCGACGAGATTGGCCGGCTCATGCCGGCCGGCTCGTCTTCCGATGGACATGGCCTGGGGCTGGGCATCGTCCAGCGATTGTGTGAGCGCAACGGCTGGGAGTTCTCGCTGCAGGTGGACGAGGCGCACGTAACCGCCTGCCTTTCCTGGTGAGCACGACTACTCCTTGGCAAACAGCACAGACGTTGCAATCTGAGCTGGTCGCGGAAATTTGACGGTCCGATAGGCGGATTGCCGGCTCCAGTCGGGTGTTTTCTGCGACATGCCGGAGGGCTCTGTTGCAGTGGCAGCCGGCGATACGGCACTGAACTGCCTTTCACACCGCGCCGGCATGCACCTCGGGCAGGCGTATGTCGTTCGCGTGTCGCTGCGATGATTTCTCGACGAAATCCGCGGCCTGCCGGCCGGGGCTGCTGCCAATCAGTGCCCGCATGCCTCGCAACGGAGGACAGGATGGGGCGGCCTCTGCGGCACCTCCTTGCCCGCGGCCCGCGATGACCTGCCCGCGTACGCACACGTACAGAATCGATGTGTGACACTCGCGGCCGAGCGTGACGCCCGGCTGACCGTTTGCCTTGGCCGGAGGGGCAGGGTCGATGCCGCAGACCCGGCCGCGGGCGCAGGCGATCAACCGATCGGGTGCGGCGGTGCCGGCTTGTGGGGGGAAGCGCTCACATCAGCCTCGCCGTCGCCTGTGAGGCTGGTTGGGCAGGATGCACCGTCGGCCAGTGGCTGCCAGAGGATTCCAGATGCCCCAGGTGTGGAGGGTCTTCAGCCGCTGGCTGCGCCTGCGACGTCGATTGTGGCGCTGGCGGCGCGCCGCGTCCCAGAAGCCGTTGCGCCCCGAAGCGCCGCTGCGCGCGCAGCTCTTCAACGTCGAACAGATGGAGCGGCACGGACGTGCGCTGGCGCTGGCTCACCGGGTGCAGATGCATGCCGGGCCGGAACGCCTGCTGGAACGTCTGGCCGAGAACGAGGGCCTGCTCGACGATGCCTGCAATCTGCTCACGCGGATGGTCCAGGATGACATGCGCGTCACGCCGGCCGGGGAGTGGCTGCTCGACAACTACTACCTGGTGCAGGAGCAGATCGTCACCGCGCGCCGGCATCTGCCGAAGGGCTACAGCCGTCAGCTGCCTTCGTTGAGCGAGGGACCTTCCGCCGGGCTGCCGCGCGTGTACGACCTGTCGCTGGAAGCGATCGCGCACGGCGACGGCCGCATCGACGCGGAGACGCTCAGCCGCTTCTTCGCCGCCTATCAGTCGGTCACCCCGCTGAAGCTGGGCGAGTTGTGGGCGATCCCGATCATGCTGCGCCTGGCATTGCTCGACAATCTGCGTCGCATGGCGGTACGGCTGATGCGCGACGGCGACGATCATCGCCTGGCCAGCGAGTGGGCCGGCCTGCTCAACCGCACCGCAGCGGAAGATCCCAAGAGCGTGGTCCTGGTGATCGCCGACATGGCGCGTTCGAATCCGCCGCTGAGCGGCGCCTTCATCTCGGAACTGACACGTGGACTGCAGGGGCGGGGCGGCGTGTTCTCGATGCCGATCACCTGGCTCGAGCAATGGGCCGCTCACGGCGATCAGCACATCCAGGAGCTGGTCCACCTGGAAAGCCAGCAGCAGGCCGCGGACCAGGTATCGATCAGCAACAGCATCGGCAGCCTGCGCTTCCTCGCCGACATGGACTGGCGCGAATTCGTCGAGGACATGAGCGTGGTGGAGCGCACGCTGCGCGGGGATCCGGCCGGCACCTACGCGTGGATGGATTTCGGCACCCGCGACAACTACCGGCACGTGGTCGAGAAGATCGCGCGCCTGGCCGGTGTCGACGAGCCGGCGGTGGCGGAGGTTGCGGTGAACCTGGCACGCGCCGCCGCGGCGGCCGACCCGGCCCATTACGAGGCACACGTCGGCTTCTATCTGATCGACGAGGGCGTCGACCGGACCCGGCAGGCCGTGGCGGCGATGACACCTGCGGGCCGGCGGATCCGCCTGCGCCTGCGCCGCGTTCCGCTGCCGGTCTATCTGATCCCGATCGCCGTGATCGCGATCGTCTTCACGCAGGCCCTGCTGAGCGCCGGCCTGCCCGTGCCGATCGGGTTGCCGGCGCTGCTGGCACTGCTCGCCTTCAGCGAGCTGGCGATCGCGCTCGTGAACTGGGCGGCGACCGTGCTGGTGCCGCCGCGACCGCTGCCGCGCATGGATTTCTCCAAGGGCATTCCGGCGGCGGCGCGCACGCTGGTGGTGGTTCCCAGCATGCTGGACGGCGAAGCGGGCGTGGACCGTCTGGTCGAAGCGCTGGAAGTCCGCTTTCTGGCCAACCGCGACCCCCACCTGCATTTCGCCCTGCTCACCGATTTCCTGGATGCCGACCAGGCCGTCCTGCCGGGCGACGATTCGCTGGTGGCGCATGCGGCAGACCGGATCGAGCAGCTCAACCGCCGCTACGCGCCGGAGCGGACCGACTCGGGTGGCGGTGACCTGTTCTTCCTGTTCCACCGGTCGCGCCGGTGGAATCCGCGTGAGCGGCGCTGGATGGGCTACGAACGCAAGCGCGGCAAGCTGGCGGCACTGAATCGGCTGCTGCGCGGCGGAGGCGCCGGGGACTTCATGCAGGTGGCCGGCAATATCGGCGTGCTGTCGCAGGTGCGCTACGTGATCTCGCTCGACAGCGATACCCGGCTGCCGCGGGACGCGGCACGCGAGCTGGCCGGTACGCTGGCCCATCCGCTCAACCGGGCCGTCTTCGACGAGCGCCGGCGTCGCGTCGTGCGCGGTTACGGCATCCTCCAGCCCAGCGTCGGCACCAGCCTCAGCAGCCTGCCCAGCTCGCGCTATGCGCGCATGTTCGGCAGCGAGCCGGGCATCGATCCGTACACGCGCACGGTGTCGGACGTGTACCAGGATCTGTTCGGCGAGGGCTCCTTCGTCGGCAAGGGCATCTACGACGTGGATGCCTTCGAACATGCACTGGCCGGCCGCTTTCCCGACGATCGCATCTTGAGCCACGATCTGCTGGAAGGCTGCTACGCGCGGGCCGGCCTGGTCAGCGACGTGCGTCTGTACGAGGACTACCCCTCGCGCTATGCGGCGGACGTGAAGCGCCGTTCCCGCTGGATCCGCGGCGACTGGCAGTTGTTGCCCTGGCTGCTGCCGTGGGTGCCGCGCCGCGATGGCGGGTTCGAGCGTAATCGGCTCACGTGGCTCTCGCGCGGCAAACTGCTCGACAATCTGCGGCGCAGCCTGGTGCCGCCGGCGACCCTCGCCCTGCTGGTGATCGGCTGGCTGTTCTCGCCCGACCCGTTCGGCTGGACGGCATGGCTGCTGAGCCTGTGGGCGCTGCCGGTGCTGATGCCGGCGTTGCGCGACCTGTTCGACCTGCCGGTCGACATGCCGCTGGAGGCGCATCTGGTCCAGGTGGGCCGGTCCTGCCTGCGCCAGCTGCTGCGCGCCGCGGTGAACGTGGCCTGCCTGCCGTACGAGGCCTGCTTCAGTCTGGGCGCGATCGTGCGCACGCTGTGGCGCCTGCTGGTCACGCGCCGCCACCTGCTGCAGTGGCATCCATCCAGCGAGGTGGAGCGCAGCCTCGGCGGCGGCGTGCGCGCGGAGCTGGTCGGCATGGCGCCGGCGCCGCTGATCGCCGCCGCCGTCGCCGCGCTGCTGGCGGCACGGCAGCCTGCGGCGCTGGCGGTGGCGGCGCCGCTGCTGCTGGTCTGGGCGCTGTCGCCGGCGCTGATGGCCTGGCTGGGACGGCCGCGTGGCCGGCGGGACGACACGCTGTCCGCGTCCCAGCTGGTCTTCCTCGGCCAGCTGGCGCGTCGTACCTGGGCCTTCTTCGAGACCTACGTGCGCGCGGAGGATCACTGGCTGCCGCCCGACAATGTGCAGGAACACCCGGCCCTGGTGGTGGCGCGGCGGACCTCGCCGACCAACATCGGACTGTCGCTGCTGGCGAACCTGGCCGCCTGCGACTTCGGCTATCTGCAGGTCGGCGGCGTGATCGAACGCACGCGCCTGGTGTTCGATACGCTCGATTCGCTGAAGCGCCATCGCGGGCATTTCTTCAACTGGTACGACACCCAGACGCTGCAGCCGCTGCCGCCGGCCTACGTGTCCACGGTCGACAGCGGCAACCTGGCCGGCCACCTGCTGACCCTGCGCCAGGGCCTGCTGGCGCTGGCCGATGCGCCGATCCTGGCGCCCGCCACGTTCGCCGGCCTGGCCGACACGCTGGCCGTGCTGGAGGACGAGCTTCCGGACCTGCCCGCCGAAGATGACGCGCTGTCGCCGGCGCTGGCCGGTTTCCGCGCGGCCCTGGCGCAGGCGCGGCTCGAGCCTCCCGCCGGCGCCGCGGACGCCGATCGGCTGCTGGCGCGGCTGCTGCGGCATGCAGACGATATCGCGGCTGCCTGGCCGGCCGGCGCTGCCGAGCCGCTCCATCCCCACCACTGGCCGGCGGCACTGATCGAGGGCTGCCGGTCGGCGCGGGCGGAACTCGCGTTCCTGCTGCCCGACCCCGGCGCCTGGACCGGCGAGCGCTTGCCGACGCTGCGCGAGCTGCAGGATCGCGCCGCCGATCCGCTGGTCGCCCGGCGAGCGCGCGACCGGATCCACCAGCTCCAGCGGCTGGCGCACATCGCCGGGCAGTTCTCGCTGATGGAATACGGCTTCCTCTACGACCGCTCGCGTCACCTGCTGGCGATCGGCTACAACGTCGACGAGCACCGTCTGGACAGCGGCCTGTACGACCTGCTGGCGTCGGAGGCGCGCCTGTGCAGCTTCGTCGCGATCGCGCAGGGACAGCTGCCGCAGGAAAGCTGGTTCGCGCTGGGCCGTCTGCTGACCGAGGTCAACGGCGACGCGACGCTGCTGTCGTGGAGCGGCTCGATGTTCGAGTACCTGATGCCGCAGCTGGTCATGCCGAGCTACCCGGACACGCTGCTGGACCAGACCGCCCGCCACGCGGTGGAGGCGCAGATCGCGCACGGCGCGCGCCACGACGTGCCGTGGGGCATCTCCGAGTCGGGCTACAACACCGTCGATGCGCGCATGAACTACCAGTACCGCGCGTTCGGCGTACCCGGTCTGGGCCTCAAGCGCGGGCTGAGCCAGGATCTGGTCGTGGCGCCCTATGCCAGCATGATGGCGTTGATGGTGGCGCCGGAGGCGGCCTGCCAGAACCTGCAGCGGCAGACGGCGCTCGGCTTCGGCGGGCAGTTCGGGCTGTACGAGGCCATCGACTACACGGCGGCGCGCATCCCGCCCGGACAGACACACGTCGTGGTGCGCTCCTTCATGGCCCATCACCAGGGCATGGGCTTCCTCTCGCTCGTCCATCTGCTGCGCCAGCAGCCGATGCAGCGCCGGTTCGAGGCCGACGCCGAGTTCCAGGCCACGGTGCTGCTGTTGCAGGAACGCATTCCTCACACCGGCGTGTTCCACCCGCACGAGGCCGAGACGCAGAACTCGCGCGCAGCACCCGCCGAAACCGAAACCCAGCTGCGCGTCTTCCGCAACCCGGGCACCTCGCGTCCGGCGGTGCAGCTGCTCTCCAACGGGCGCTACCACGGCCTGCTGACCAGCGCGGGCGGCGGCTACAGCCGTCACCGCGACATGGCGGTCACACGCTGGCGCGAGGACGGCACGCGTGACCACTGGGGCAGCTTCTGCTACCTGCGCGACGTGGAGAGCGGCGAGTTCTGGTCCACCTCGCTGCAGCCGACCTGCGTGCCGGTCGATCACTACGAGGCGATCTTCTCCGATGCCAAGGCCGAATTCCGCGGGCGCAGGCGCGGCTACGAGAGCCATCTGGAGATCGCCATCTCCGCCGAGGACGACATCGAGCTGCGCCGGCTGCGCCTGAGCAACCGCACTCGGCACGCGCGCACGATCGAGATCACCACGTACGCCGAAGTAGTGCTGGCGCCGGCCATCGCCGACGAGCTGCATCCGGCCTTCAGCAATCTGTTCGTGCAGTCGCAGATCGTGCGCGAGAAGCAGGCGCTGCTGTGCACGCGCCGGCCGCGCGCGAGCGGCGCGGCGGCGCCGTGGATGTTCCACCTGGTCGCGGTCCACGATGCCGATATCGGTGCGATCTCCTACGAGACCGATCGCGCGCGCTTCCTCGGTCGCGGCAACACGCCGCGCGCGCCGTCCGCCCTGACGGAACATGATGCGCTGTCCGACAGCGACGGGTCGGTCCTCGATCCGATCGTGGCGATCCGCTGCCGGATCGAGCTGGCACCCGGGCAGACCGGCATGATCGACATGGTCTACGGTGTGGGCGCCGATCGCGAAGCGTGCATCGGACTGGTCGACAAGTACCGGGACCGCCGCCTCGCCGATCGCGTCTTCGACCTGGCCTGGACGCACAGCCAGGTCGTCAGACGCCAGATCAACGCCTCCCAGGCCGACGCGCAACTCTACGAGCGGCTGGCCGGACTGATCGTCTATGCGCACCCGCTGCTGCGCGCCGATGCCGGCGTCCTGCTGCAGAACCAGCGCGGCCAGTCGGGTCTGTGGGGGCATGCGATCTCGGGCGATCTGCCCATGGTGCTGCTGCAGATCGCCGATGCCGAGCACATCGAGCTGGTGCGGCAGATGGCGCAGGCGCACGCGTACTGGAGACTGAAGGGGCTGCGCGCGGACCTGGTGATCTGGAACGAGAGCCAGGCCGGCTACCGCCAGCAGCTGCAGGACCTGATTCTGGGCATGATCTCGGCCGATCCGGAGGCCAACGTACTCGATCGCCCGGGCGGCATCTTCGTACGTACCGGCCACCAGATGTCGCAGGAGGATCGCATCCTGGTGCAGTCGGTGGCGCGGGTGATCGTCCACGACCAGCACGGCTCGCTGGCCGCGCAGGTCGGGCGACGCGAGCCCGCCGGCTGGACCCTGCCGCCGCTGCTGGCCGCGGTCGCCGGAGAAGATCGCGTCGAGCCTCCGGACCGGACCGCAGCGGCCGATCCGCCGGTGTCCGCGGACCTCGCCGAGGACGACGCCGCGTGGCCGTTCGACGCAGCGTCCGGTGCGCGCCTCCACGCCAACGGCATCGGTGCGTTCTCGGCCGATGCCAGCGAGTACGTGATCGACATCGAAGAGGGCCGTCCGACACCGGCGCCGTGGTCCAACGTGCTGGCCAACGAGGCGCTGGGCACGGTCGTCAGCGAGAGCATGGCCGGCTATACCTGGCTCGGGAACGCGCACGAGTTCCGGCTCACGCCCTGGCACAACGACCCGATCGCCGACAGCGGCGGCGAAGCGTTCTACCTGCGCGACGAGGACACCGGATACGTGTGGTCGCCGCTGCCGCTGCCGCGCCGGGGGCGCGGTGCGTACCGCACGCGTCACGGTTTCGGCTACAGCGTGTACGAGCACGTCGAGGACGGCATCGCCAGCGAACTGTGGGTGTTCGTGGCGGTCGAGGATGCGGTCAAGTACTCGGTGCTGAGGCTGCGCAACCGGTCCGGACGCGCGCGCCGGCTCTCGGCAACCGGATACGTGGAGTGGGTGCTGGGCGATCTGCGCGTGAAGTCGCAGATGCATGTCGTCACCGCGCAGGATGCCGACAGCGGCGTGATCACGGCACGCAATCCGTACAACACCGAGTTCAACGGGCGGGTCGCCTTCTTCGATACCGACGCCCGCGGCTGCAGCGTCACCGGCGACCGCAACGAGTTCCTGGGCCGCAACGGCAGTCCGGACGATCCGGCTGCCCTGCGGCGCGAGCGCCTGTCCGGCCGGCTCGGCGTCGGGCTGGATCCGTGTGCGGCCATCCAGGTGCCGCTGCCGCTGCCCGATGGCGGGCGGTCGGAGACGGTGTTCCGGCTCGGTGCCGGCAAGGACTACGGCGCGGCCCTGCACCTGGCGCGGCGCGTGCAGGGCGTGCAGCAGGCGCGCGACGCGCTGGCGGCCGTGCGCGCGCACTGGCGCGAGCTGCTCAGCGCCGTGCAGGTCAGGACGCCCGATACCAGCGTCGATGCGCTGGTCAACGGCTGGCTGCCGTACCAGACCCTGGCGTGCCGCTACGTGGCACGCAGCGGCTACTACCAGTCCGGCGGCGCGTTCGGCTTCCGCGACCAGCTGCAGGACACGATGGCCATGCTGCACGCCACGCCGGCCCTGGCCCGCGCCCACCTGCTGCGGTGCGCGGCGCACCAGTTCCCGCAGGGCGACGTGCTGCACTGGTGGCATCCGCCGCAGGGCCGCGGCGTCCGCACGCGCTGCTCGGACGACTACCTGTGGCTGCCGCTGGCGGCGGCCCGCTACCTGCAGGTGACCGGGGATGCGAGCGTGCTCGACGAGGAGGTCGGTTTCGTCGAGGGGCGTCCGGTCAGCGCCGACGAGGAGTCCTACTACGACATGCCGGCAGCGTCGAGCCTGCGCGGATCGTTCTACCAGCATTGCATGCTCGCGCTGCGGCGCGGCTGCCGCCTGCTCGGCCGGCGCGGTCTGCCGCTGATCGGCACCGGCGACTGGAACGACGGCATGAACCAGGTCGGCGAGGCGGGCCGCGGCGAAAGCGTGTGGCTGGGCTTCTTCCTCTACGACGTCCTGCAGCGTTTCATCGCGGTGGCACGGCAACGCGGGGACGCGGCCTTCGCCGAGGAGTGCGCGGCGCAGGCGCGGCTGCTGCGCGAGAACCTGGAGGCGCATGCCTGGGATGGCCGCTGGTATCTGCGTGCCTGGTTCGACGATGGCAGCCCGCTCGGTTCCAGCCGGAGCGAGGCGTGCAGGATCGATTCGATCTCGCAGAGCTGGTCGGTGCTGTCCGGCGCGGCCGATCCCGCGCGTGCGCGGCAGGCGATGGACTCCCTGGACCGCCATCTGGTCAAGCGCGAGGCGGGTCTGATCCAGCTGCTCGAGCCGCCGTTCGACACGACGTCGAAGGATCCAGGCTACATCCGCGGATACGTCCCGGGCGTGCGCGAGAACGGCGGCCAGTACACCCACGCCGCGGTCTGGGCCGCGATGGCGTTCGCCCAGCAGGGCGATGCCGAACGGGCCTGGGAGCTGGCGCGCATGATCAATCCGATCCGGCACGCGCAGGACGCGAATGCGGTCGCCGTCTACAAGGTGGAGCCCTACGTGCTGGCGGCCGACGTGTACGCGGTGGCGCCGCACGTCGGGCGGGGCGGCTGGACCTGGTACACCGGCTCGGCCGGCTGGATGTATCGCCTGCTGACCGAATCGCTGCTGGGCCTGCAACGCAGGAGCAGCGAGCTGGTGCTGGCACCCTGCCTGCCGCGCGACTGGCCCGAGTACGAGCTGCGCTACCGCTTCGGTTCCAGCCTGTACGTGATCTGCGTGCGTCAGGTCGACGCCGGCACGGCGACGCTGCACCTGGATGGCGTCGAGCAGCCTGGCTTCGGTTTCACGCTGCGGGACGATGGCGACGTGCATCAGGTGCAGGCATGCTGGCCGCGAGCGCCGGCCTGAGCTCAGGCATGGCCGTCGAGGCGGGCACGGCGAGCGAGCGGCCGCGGTGCATGACGGCCGTCTCGAGCCGCGCCGAGACGGGATCCGCCTCGATCGCGACACCGCCGTTCGGTCGGGGCCGACCGGTGCGCCCGGCGCTCGGATGCGAGCGAGCCGGGATTTTCCGGGGCGGTTGGCCAGAGCCTCGCCGGTCGGCGTAGCATCGGCCCATGGCTTCGCTGCATCGACTTCCGATCGCGGCCCTGCGCGGCCTCGTCGCCTCGGTCTGGGCGCACGACCCGGGTCCGCCGCCCCTAGCGGCGGAGCGGCGACCCGTGCTCGAACATGTGCTGCCGACCGGTGCGACGCATATCGCCGTGCGTGTCGGCGGCGAGCCGCTGCGGATCTTCGACGATGCGGCCGACCGGCGCGGACATCGTCTCGGCCATGCGGTGGCCGGCGGCGCGCGCACGGCCTATCACCTGCGCGACATCTCGCAGCCGTCGGTCTCTGTCGGTGCCGTGCTGCGTCCCGGCGCGGCGGCCGGTCTGCTCGGTGCGCCGGAATCCGCATTGGCGGGGCACCATACGCCGCTGGAGTGTCTGCTGCCTGCCTACGAGGTCGATGCTCTGCTGTCGGCCTTGCATGCGTGCCGCGATGCGGCGGGGCGACTGGCCGTGTTCGAGCGCTGGTTGTGGGAGCGTGCCGGTGGCCGCGGCTCGGCCTTGCATCCGGCCCTGTCCGGCATCGTGCTGCGGACGGTCCGTCACGGCATGCGCGTCAGCGAACTCGTGCAGACGAGCGGACTCAGCCATCGGCATTGCATCTCGGTGTTCCGGCAGGCGACCGGGCTGGCGCCGGCCGAATGGCTGCGGCTGCAGCGGTTCTCGCATGCGCTGGATCTGGCGTGCGACCCGTCGCTGGGTTGGGCCGAGATCGCGGCCGCGAGCGGCTTCGCGGACCAGGCGCATCTGTCCAATACGTTTCGCGCCGCGGCGGGGCTGACTCCGTCGGCATGGCGGCTGCGGGCCGATCCGGCCACGCCGCGTCATGTGCCGCGCTGAGGCGGCTGATCGAGCCCCTGTAAGAAATTTCTTACACGAAGTCACCGCGATTTCGTATCGCGCGAGGAGGTGATCTCTGACGTAAGCTGCCGCGCAAGGTCAAATGGTTGAAGAGCGCCGCTTCCGATGGCAAGAATATACGTCGTGTGCCATGGAGACGCTCAATGAAGTGGTTGCCATTTTTTCTGGTGCTGTTGTCGCTACTGGCCGGCGCGCGAACACCCGCCGATGACGTGTCTGCCTTCTACCTGTGCGATACCTGCACGTCCGAGGATCAATTCAAGCGCTCGTTGATGGGGCAGGTGCCGGGTGAAGCGGGGCAGTTCTCGGTGTTCATCGGAAATACCAAGACCTGCGTCCTGTATCTGATCCACTATACCGCCGACGACAAGGCCGCCGCCGGCGACGCGCCGATTCGATTCGACCTGGTTGAACGTCAGGACGAAGCGACTGAAGCGCATTTCCGAGACTTGATTGAGGCAGGACGCGAGGCGGGCTAGTCCGTCCTTTCTTCTAGCCAAGGGGATCCAACGTGATCAAGTTAATCGGAACACTGCTGACTCTGTGTCTGCTGACCTCGGGTGCTGCACAGGCTGAAGAATGGGTATTCTGCGACGCGTGCGATGTCGCTGCGGACTTCAATGCCGCTGCCGTCGCCGAGGCGTCGAATGTTTCGGGCTATCAGGAATTCTGGGTCGGCAATACAATCTCGTTCAAGCTCTATCGGGTTCAGACCTATACCAGCCTCGACAACGAGGCGCCCGCATCTGGCGGTGGCGGCACACCGGTCACCAGCATTGTGTCGAGTTACCGTGAAACCGCTGCGACCGAAGAGCATTTCGGCGAGTTGATCACGCTTATTAAGGTCGAGGTGGAGGACCGTGGACGCCCCACGGTCCTGCCCATCAAGCAGGATGGCTTCGGATCGTTCGCAGGACGTGATCACTCCTTGCTGTCGGATTACCTGTGGAGCCGGTGGGGGCATCTCTACCAGAGACCGCAGTCGAACATTCCGCAGGCCGCTTTGGAAAAGCTGTTTCAGGCGGTATTTGGCGTCGCGAAGTTTCAAGTTTGCCTGATCTTTCAGAACGGTGATCTGGCCTGTTTCTATCTTCCGGCGACGGAGGACGCTGAGGCCGAGTACGTTGACGGCACCGCACGGGACAAGGACAACGTGCCGATTGGGACCACCGGCGGCACCGGTGGCAGGTACCACACGGTTCCCGTCACGCCGACCAACACGCGCTACGGCCCGATCGGCTACGCGTCCGACGGTTACCTCTATCTGTCCTGCACATTCGTCAACGGTAAGCTCGTGGAATGCACTGTCACCTGGCTACCGAACTGAACCTGCGCTCGTTGAGTAGGTCAGTGTGGAGCTCGAAGTCATACCGATGCCAACGAAGGCAGCGTCGGTAGGCCCGACTCGCGGCCACAAGCGGCTCAGCCGATCAGGCGCATCCGTCCGATACGCTTCGCGCCGCGGCGGGGCTGACGCCGTCCGCATGGCGGCTTGGGCCGATCCGGCCACGCCGCGCCACGTTCCGCGCTGAGGGACAGGTCAAATCGCTGCAAGACGGCGTCCGATCGGGACTTCACAATGACGCCTCGTCCAATGAGGAGTGCCCATGGCCGTCCATGAACTCTATGCCTATCTGTGCGTGCGCGATGCCGCGGCCGCGATCGATTTCTATGCGCGCGCGTTCGGCGCGCGCGAGCTGTTTCGCCTGACCGAGCCGGGCGGCCGCGTCGGTCATGCCGAGATCGATCTGGACGGCCACGTGCTGATGCTGTCGGAGGAGTATCCGGAGATGGGCGTGCGCAGTCCCGAGGGGCTCGGCGCGACGCCGGTCACGCTGCACTTGCACGTCGAGGATGCCGATGCGCTGGTCGCACGCGCCGTGGCGGCCGGCGGCACGCTCGAGCGCGGCCTGCAGGACCACTTCTACGGCGAGCGCTCCGGCACGGTGCGCGATCCGTTCGGTCACCGCTGGCTGATCGGGCATGCCATCGAGCAGGTGACGCCGGAGGAGATGCAGCGGCGCTACACGGCCCTGTTCGAATCGGCATCCTGACGACCTGGAGCCGGCGCGGAGGCCGGTTGCGACTCTGGCGTTCTTGCGGTGATCTGCGCGGCGCCCCGTCGGTGGCGGCGCCCCGATCATCGCAGTGGCCCGCTGCGGGATCGCGCGATGGCTCGTCCGCGCGGACGCCATGGCCGCGCCAGGCCACGCCTGTCCGCCGCGATGCGACCAGCGCCTCGCATTGATCGCGCGCATGCACGACACCGTGCGCGATCGCGCTGCCGGGGCCGGGCACCCGCGCCGTATGCTGCGGCGATGCAATCGGACGAATCCTCCGTGCGTTTGCGCGGCCAGCGTATGCAGGCGCGGCCAGCTGCGCTTCGTCTGCGGCTCGGCAGCGGCGCGGCCGGCATCGAGCGCCTGGAGGCGGCCTTCGTCGGACGGCCGTTCTCGCCGCATCGCCACGACACCTATGCGATCGGCATCACCTCGGCCGGCGTGCAGACCTTCGGCTATCGCGGCGCGCGCCGTCATTGCCGAGCAGGCGACGCGCACGTGCTGCATCCGGACGAATTGCACGACGGCGCCGCCGGCACGGAGGCCGGGTTCGGCTACCGGATTCTCTATGTCGATCCGGCCGCGATCCAGCAGGCGATCGGCGCGCGGCCGCTGCCGTTCGTTGCCGATCCGGTCATTCGCGCCGAGGCGGTCGACACCGCCTTGCGCGCCTGCCTGGCCGATCTCGACGCGCCGCTCGACGAACTCGACGCGACCCAGATGCTGGCCTCGATCGGCGACCTGCTGCTGTGCCATGCGCGCGTACAGCCGCTGCGGTCTGCGCCGCTGGCCTGGCCGGCGCTGCTGCGCGTGCGCGATCTGATCCTCGCCGATCCGCTCGCGCGACAGCCGATGGCCGTCTACGAGGCCGCCGCGGGCCTCGATCGCTGGACGATTGCGCGCCAGTTCCGCCTCGCGTTCGGCACCAGCTCGACCCGATTCCGCACGATGCGCCGGCTCGACCATGCCCGCCGCGCGATCGCCGCCGGCAGCCCGCTGCACGAGGCGGCGCTCGATGCCGGCTTCGCGGACCAGAGCCATCTGACGCGGCTGTTCAAGCGCGCCTACGGCCTGACGCCGGCGGCCTGGGCCGCGGCGCTCGCACCAGGCGGCCGTGCGGTCACAGCCCGCCGCTGACCGGCAGCACCGCGCCGGTGACGTAGGCGGCCTGCGCCGACATCAGCCAGGCAACGGCGGCGGCGATCTCGTCGGGCCGGGCGGCGCGGCCCATCGGGATCCGCGCGGCGACGCGCACGGCGCGATCGGGCATGCCGGCACGCGCGTGGATCGTCGTGTCGGCGGTGCCGGGCGCGACCGCGTTGACGCGGATGCGCTCGGCGGCGAGCTCGCGCGCCAGGCCGATGCTGAGCGTCTCGAGCGCGGCCTTGGTCGCGGCATAGGCGACGTATTCGTGCGGCGAGCCGGTGCGCGCCGCGACCGAGGACAGGTTGACGATCGCCGCGTCGAGGCCGCGGCCGCGCCAGTGCCGCGCCGCCTCGCGACACAGGCGGACCGTCGCGAGCAGGTTGACCGCCACGACACGCTGCAGATCCGCGTCGGTCAGGTCCGCGAACGCTCCGATGCGGCCGGTGATGCCGGCATTGTTGACCAGGCCGGTCACGCGGCCGAGCGCCTCGGCCGCGTCGAACAACCGCGATGCTGCGTCGTCGGTCGCGACGTCGACGCGTACGGCTTGCGCGACGAAGCCGGCCTCGTGCGGCGCGGTCTGGAGCGCGGCGGCTTCGTCGTCCGAGCGCGAATGCGCGAACACGACCGCATGGCCGTCGGCACAGAGCCGCTCGACGATGCAGCGGCCGATGCCGCGCGATCCGCCGGTGACGATCGTGACCGAGCATACGGGGGCGCTCACGACGGGCCTCCGCCCGCATGGTCGGTGCGCGCCTCGATCGCGCGGATCACCGCGGCCATGTCGGCCTCGCCATGGCCGAGCGCGAGCGTCTCGGCATACAGCGCGTGGCAGGCATCGAGCAGCGGCGAGGCGATCCGTGCGCCGCGGGCCGCTTCTGCGATCAGGCGATTGTTCTTGAGCACGTCACGGATCGCGGCCTGTACCGAATAGTCGCCGTCGACGAGCTTGGCGGTCTTGGCACGCGAGACGATGCTCGCCATCGGGCCGGCGTCGATCACCTCGGCGACCTGCCGCAGGTCCAGTCCCTGGCGCGCCGCGAAGTGCATCGCTTCGCACAGGCCGGTCACCTGCGTGATCAGGAACAGATTGACCGCGAGCTTCATCAGCGAGGCGCCCGGCACCGCGCCGCATGCCGTGGTCTGCCGGCAGATCGGCGCGAGCAGCGGCCGGACCGTGTCGACCGCCGCGGCGTCGCCGGCCAGCATCGCGATCAGCTCGCCGCGTTCGGCCGGACCGCGCGAGCCGGAGACCGGGGCCTCGACGTAGCGGCCTCCGGCGGCCTCGATCTCGGCGGCGAGCTCGCGCGAACGGTGCGGTGCGATCGTGCCCATCTGCACGATCGTGCGCCCGCCGACGCGTGCCGCGAATGCGGCCGAGCCACGCGCGAGCACCGCGTCGATCGCGGCCTCGTCGGCCAGCATCAGCAGTACGATGTCGGTGCGCGAGAGCACCTCGGCGGCATCGGCCGCGACCTCGGCGCCGGCCGCGCGCAGCGGTGCGCAGCGTTCCGGCGAGCGGTTCCAGACCAGCAGCGGCTGGCCGGCCTGCGCGAGGCGCAGGGCCATCGGCTGCCCCATGACGCCGAGTCCGATGAAGCCGATCAGCATGGTGGTCTCCTGTTCGGTATCGGGCGGGTGCCCGCGGCACGATCACGGTAGCCGGTACGCGGACGAGCGTCTTGAACGTTCGTGCAGCGCGCGCATGGCGCGCGGGTGGTCGCTCTCGACGCGGAATCCGCTGCGAGCGGTTCGGCTGCGTCGTGACCCGGAGTGTCCCGGCTACGGGGCGCGATCGGTCTGCGGGACGGCGACGGGCAGCCGGATCTCGACACTCAGACCGCGCCCGTCCAGCCCGATGCCGCAGCGCACCCGTCCGCCATGCGAGGCGACGACGCGCTCGACCAGCGACAGGCCCAGGCCGATGCCGTGGGTACGGCGGCCGTTCTCGGCGCGATAGAACCGTTCGAACACGCGCCCGGCTTCGCCGTCGGGAATGCCCGGGCCATCATCGGCGACGACCAGGACCGCGACCCGGCTGCGGCCCTCGTCCTCCAGGCGCGTCTCCACCCGTACGCGGGTGCCGGGCGCGCCATGGCGCAGGGCGTTGTCGAGCAGGTTGCGGACCAGGATGCCGAGCTCGTCGACGTCGCCGCGCACCGGCGCGTGCCGGTTCTCGATCTCGATCGTCCGGCCGGCACGCAGCGCGAGCAGCGCGAACTCGTCGGCGACCATGCCGGCGATCCAGGACAGATCCACGTCAGCGGAGCGGATCGCGGTGCCGCCGGCATCGATCCGGGCGGCATCGAGCAGCTGCTGCGCCAGCCGCGAGGCGCGCTCGATGCCGGCGATCAGATGCTCCAGTGCCTCGCGCGCCTCGTCGCGATCGCTGGCGTGCTCAAGCACCTGGGCCTGCGCGAGCAACGCCGCCAGCGGCGTGCGCAGCTCGTGCGCGGCCTCGCCGAGGAATTCGCGTTCGTGCTGTAGCGCGTGCGCCAGACGCGCCATCAGCTGATTGAACGCGCGCATCAGCGGCGTGAATTCGTCCGGCAGTCCGTGTTCCGGCAGCGGCGTCAGATCGAGCGGCGCGCGTGCGGCGAGCGACGCGCTGACCCGCGCCACCGGCCGCAGCGACCAGTGGATCACCAGCCAGATCGCGATGCCGATGCAGAGCAGGAGCGATATCGCCGTCGCCAGGCTGGTGTGGAACCAGCGCCGCAGCTCCGCCTGCAGGGCCGCCTCCGGTATGCCGACCTGGACCTGCACGCGACGCTGCGTGTCGCTGATCGCCACCGTCCGCCATGCTGCGCCGGCGATGCGGGTGTCCGCGAAGCCGTCCGCGAAGTCGGGGACCAGGGCGTGCTCCGGTGCCGGCCGCGACGACATCAGGCGGCGGCCCGATCCGCGCTCCCAGACCTGGAATCCGAGTGCGGAGAACTTGCCGCTCATCGGCCTCGCCTCGCCGTCGAGCGCGAACTGCCGCTGCGCACCCGCCGTCGCGATGTCGGTCGGCAGCGACTGCAGTATCTGTTCGGCGACATTGCGCAGCATGCCGTCGGCTTCGCCGTACTGGCGCGCCATCATCTCCAGATACTGGATCGTGAACCAGCCCGCCCAGGCCGTCAGCAGCACGGCCGCGAGTGCGATCAGCAGTCGGGTGCGCAGCGCGCGCATTCAGCTTTCGTCTCCGATGCGATAGCCGAAGCCGAGCTCGGTCACCACCACCTCGTCGCCGAGCTTGCGCCGCAGCTGGTGCACGTAGACCGCGACGGTGTTGCTGCCGATCTCGGCATCATTCCCGTACAGCCGGTCCTGCAACTGATCGCGGCTCAGCACGCGGCCGCCGGACTCCAGCAGCACGCGCAGGATGCGGAACTCGTTCGCGCTGAGGCCGACGCGGCGGCCGCCGCGCGTCACGGTGCGGGCGGCGGGATCGATCTCGACGTCCCGCCAGCGCAGCAGCGGCGTCACCGCGCCGCGGCTGCGACGCAGCACCGCGCGCAGCCGCGCCAGCATCTCGTCGCGCTGAAACGGCTTGACGATGTAGTCGTCGGCGCCGGCGTCCAGTCCGCGCACGCGATCGCTCAGCTGGTCGCGCGCGGTGATGATCAGTACCGGAGTCGGATCGTAGCGGGCGCGCATTGTCGCCAGCAGGTCCAGGCCGGAGCCGCCCGGCAGTCCAAGATCGAGCAGGACCGCGACGAAGGCGTGGTCGACCAGGGCCAGACGCGCCGCTCCTGCGTTCTCGCAATGGACGACCTGCCAGCCTTCCTGGCCGAGCGCGGCGGTCAGCGCACGGCCTAGCATCGGGTCGTCTTCGACTAGGAGGATCGCATCCACGGCATTGCACGCGAACAAGGAATGGCCGGCGATGTTCTCACGTCGCGATGAGGACCGGATTAAGACCTTCATCCGCGGCATGCGCGGTGCCGTGCGCCACACGATGTGCGCTTCGAGCGCCTTAAACGGGACTTAATCGGCCCGCCGAACACTGCGTCCGCATTCGGCGCCGAGCCGAGCGGAACGCAGCATCCGGCGGTCCGCTCACCGTGCGCCACATGCTCGAACGACCCTGCAAACGAGGAACGACGACCCATGAGCCGAGACGCCACACCGACGAGCGCTGGCCGGAATCTGCTGCGGACCGCACTGAACCTGCGTCGCGAGGAGGTCGGTCCGGTGCTGATCGCCGCGTCGTTCTTCTTCTGCGTGCTGACCGCGCTGATGCTGTTGCGGCCCGCGCGCGACGCGCTCGGCATGGAGCGCGGCATCGAGAGCATCCGCTGGCTGTTCGTCGGCACCGTACTGGTGACGCTGGCGGCCAATCCGCTGTTCGGATGGCTGGTCGCGCGCCTGAGGCGGCTTCAGGTCATCGCGGTGACCTACGGCTTCTTCGTACTGAGCCTGGTCGGGTTCTGGGTGCTGCTGAGATTCGCCCCCGCCGCGGTCGGCGAGCGCAGCGGACAGGTGTTCTACGTCTGGTTCAGCGTGTTCAATCTGTTCGTGACGATGGTGTTCTGGGCCCTGCTGGCCGACCGCTTCAGCCCCGATCAGGGCAAGCGCTGCTTCGCGCTGATCTCGGTTGGCGGCACGCTCGGTGCCATCGTCGGCCCCTGGCTCACCTCGCGGCTGGCCGAGCCGCTCGGTACGCCCAGCCTGCTGCTGGTCGCCGGCGGATTTCTGCTGCTGGCGCTGGTCGCGTCCAGGCTGCTCGTGCGGTTCACGCCGGATCGCGTCGATGGCGACGCCGAGGCAAGCGACGTCGACCCGGGCGCGGCCGATGAGACCCGCTCGATCGGCGGCAGCGCCTGGGCCGGCCTGTACGCGGTGTTCCGGTCGCGCTACCTGGCCGGCATCGCCGGCTACGTGCTGCTGATGACCGTGGTCGCCACCTTCATCTACTTCACGCGTCTGCAGATGGTCGCGGCCGCATCGGACGACCTGGACGCGCGTGCTGCGATCCTCGGCAGCATCGACCTGTGGACGCAGGTGGCGGTGCTGGTCCTGCAGCTCAGCCTGACCGGCAAGCTGATCCAGCGTTTCGGCTTCGGCTGGGCCCTGGCGCTGCTGCCGATCGCCACCGCCGCAGGCTTCATCGGTCTGGCCGTCTACGGCTCGTTCGTGGTGCTGATCGGGCTCGAGGCCGTCAATCGTGCCGTACAGCGCGGTATCGCCCGGCCGGCGCGGGAGGCGCTGTTCACCGTGGTCAATCGCGAGGAGAAGTACAAGGCCAAGGCCTTCATCGATACCTTCGTCTACCGCACCGGCGACGTCGTCGGCGCTCAGGTCGAGGGCGTCCTCGGGCGGCTTGGACTGGCCGTCGGCGGACTGGCCGGCGTGGTCGTTCCGATCGCACTGCTCTGGGCCGTGCTGGGTATCTGGCTCGGCCGCGCTCAGGCACGGCGTGCGTCCGGGACGGCGGCGGACGTGACGTCCGCGTCGCCCGCTGCCGAGCACGACGCCGCCGTTGCGCCCACGGTGCACCCCGCTTTCGCTTCCACACGGCGCGTCTGACCTCGCCCATCCGGGCGGCGGTCGCGCCGATCCCATTCCTCGCCACTGGACTGATCGAATGAATGCGACACCCCGCAGCATGTTCTCTAGGCTCGTTCTGCTCGCGCTTCCGCTCGGCGCGTCCGCTCAGGAGCCGGCGCCGCCGACCGGCATCGGGTCGGTTGGTATCGGCGCGGCCGTCATCGACAGCCCCTACGCCGGCGAAGGATCCCGGGTCCGGCCGTTTCCATGGGTCACCTACGAAGGAGAGCGCTTCTTCTTTCGCGGCATCTCCGGCGGAGCGCACCTGTATCGGGCCGGCGGGTTCACCATCGACGCGCTGGTCTCGGCGCGGCTGCAGGGATTCGACATCGACGACCTGGGCAGAGCCGAGCTGCTCGCCAATGGCCTGGACGCCGATCGCCTGAGCGACCGCGACGACGGTCTGGACGCCGGCTTCCGCGCGAGCTACGGCTCGACCTGGGGCACGATCGCGTTCGAGGCCGTACACGACGTGACCGACGCCAGCGGCGGCTACGAGCTCTCGCTGGACTATCGCTACACCTGGCGATTCGAGCGCACCGCGCTCACGGCCGAGGCGGGCGCGAGCTGGCTGTCCTCGGATCTGGCCGGCTACTACTTCGGAACGCTCGAGGAGGAAGTCGCGCGCGGTGTCACCGCGTACGCGCCGGGATCCGCGGTCGTACCCAACGTCGGCCTCACGGTGACGCATGCGATCGGATCGAGCCGATGGCAGTTCGTCGGCTCGGCGCAGTACCAGTTCCTGCCGAGCGAACTGGCCGACAGCCCGCTGCTGGAGCGCGATCGCGACGGGTTCGGCCGCGTGATGCTGGGCCTGAGCAGGCGTTTCTGAGCCGGCGGATCGCCGGTCATGCGGACGCCACCGTGACGGTGACGTCACGCAGCGGTGCCCGGCTCGCTCGCGAAGGCGGCCGGACACCTTTCTCGTCGAGACCGGCACGGTCGGTCTGCGACGTACTCCCCCAACCTGAGGACATGAAGATGATCGATGCATTGCCAACGAAGCACACGGCCGCGAACCGGCCCGGATCGCGCGGCCGCCTCGCCGCGTTCGGCATGCTGCTGAACGCAGCGATGGCTGCCAGCGGAGCACTGGCGCAGAACACGCCCAAGCCCGACTGGAGCGCCGCGGACATGCCGTCCCAGCGAGGACGCATCGTCCTGATCACCGGCGGCACCAGCGGCATGGGATTCGAGGATGCCAAGGCATTGGCGGCAGCCGGCGCCCGCGTCGTCATCGCGGCCCGCAATCCGCAACGCGGCCAGGACGCGATCGACCGCATCGAGGCGGCCGTACCCGAGGCCCGTGTCCAGTTCGAGCGCGTCGATCTGTCCGATCTGTCCTCGGTGCGTGCGCTGAGCCAGCGTCTGGCCGCGACGCTGCCCCGGCTCGACGTGTTGATCAACAACGCGGCGATCATGGCCCCGCCGGAGCGCGGCCTCTCCGTCGATGGTCTGGAAATGCAGTTCGCCACGAACTACGCGGGCCACTTCGTGCTGACCGCCGAGCTGCTGCCGCTGCTGCGCAAGTCCGCCTCGCCGCGCGTCGTCACGGTGTCCAGCATCGCCGTGCATCGCGGCGCGATCCACTTCGACGATCTGCAGTTCAAGCAGGCCTACGAACCGATGGCGGCCTATGCCCAGTCCAAGCTGGCCGGGCTGATGTTCGCGTTCGAGCTGCAGCGGCGCAGCGACGCGGCGGGCTGGGGTATCCGCAGCGTGGCGGCTCATCCCGGCGTGGCGGTGACCGAACTGGTCGCGCGCGGGCCGGGCCTGGACAGCGAGCAGGGACGCCAGTGGTCGGCCAATCGCGATCGTTTCCAGACTGCCGAGCAGGGCGCGGTTTCGACGCTCTATGCGGCCACCGCAGCCGATGCGCGTGGCGGCGCTTATTACGGGCCGACCGGCGAGCAGCAGGTCAGCGGGCCGCTCGGCCTGGCGATCGTGCCCGCTGCGGCCGGCGACGTCGCGGCTGCGGCTCGCCTGTGGGCGATCACCGAGGAGCTCACCGGCACGCGCTTCCCCGCAGACGCCGCCCGATCGGGTGCGGACCGGGCCGACTGACCCCGAGTGCCCGGCCGCAGCGTCGCGTCGCCGCGCGACGCGGCCGGGCGAACCCGCCGCGCAGCGGCGGGTTCGGTGTGCGTGACGGTGCCGCAGATGCGGGCGGCGCGCGTGGAGCGCAGCGACTGCGGTGATGAGGGCGCGATCGTCGCTGCGCAGGTCGGCAGGTGCCGGCCTGTTCATCATCGGGCTCGGCACGCGCCGCTGCGGTGTACGCGCCTCAGCCGGCCTTGCGGAACGTCAGATTGACGCGGCGGCTGCCGAGCAGCGGATGCGGCAGATCGCGCAGCGGCCGCACGCCGTGGAAGCGCAGGCGATCGACGCCGCCCCAGACCACGACGTCGCCGTGCGTCAGCGGCACCGGCATCGCGCGGTCGCCGCGGGCGTGGCCGCCGAACAGGAATACGGCGTCCATGCCGAGCGAGACCGAGACGATCGGCGCAGCGAAGTCGCGCTCGTCGCGGTCCTGGTGCAGGGCCAGCCGCGTGCCGGGCCGGTACTCGTTGATCAGGCAGGCGTCCGGCTCGAAGCCGGCAAAGCCGGCAGCCGCGGCGGCATCGCGCGCCAGCTCGCGAAACGGCGGCGGCAGCGGCGGCCAGGGCTGGCCGCTCAGCGGATCGACCGGTGCGTAGCGATAGCCGCGGCGGTCGGACGTCCAGCCGAGCGCGCCGCAGTTGGTCATCGCGACCGACATCGTATGGCCGCGGGACGTCTGCATGTGGCGCAGCGGCGCGCATTGCGCGACCGCCGCGACCGCCTCGAGCAGTGCGTCCGCACGGTTCCTTGCGAAGCCGCGCAGCACGAAGGCCTCGTCGCCGAGCCGGAGGCGGCCGCCGTCGTGGGTGCCGAACAGATCCTGCGTCATCGTGTCCTGCCGCGTGTTACGTCGCTGGCCGGCGGGCGGCTGCCGGGGAGCCGTTACAATGGCGCGTCCTCATCCGGAGACCCGCATGAAACCGTTCGGCACGCCGCATACCGATTCCGCCCTGCGCGTCATGCTGCTCGGCTCGGGCGAGCTCGGCAAGGAGGTGGCGATCGAGCTGCAGCGGTTCGCGGTCGAGGTGATCGCGGTGGATCGCTACGCCGACGCGCCGGCGATGCAGGTCGCGCATCGCGCGCACGTGATCGACATGCTCGACGGCGCCGCGCTGCGCGCCCTGATCGAGCAGGAGAAGCCGGACCTGATCGTGCCGGAGATCGAGGCGATCCACACGCCGACCCTGGTCGAACTCGAGCAGGAAGGCTTCACGGTGGTGCCGACCGCGCGCGCGACCTGGCTGACGATGAACCGCGAAGGCATCCGCCGCCTCGCTGCCGAGGAGCTCGGCCTGCCGACCTCACCGTACCGGTTCGTCGACACGGCCGAGGAGTACCGCGCAGCGATCGCCGAGATCGGCCTGCCGTTCGTGATCAAGCCGGTCATGAGCTCGTCGGGCAAGGGACAGAGCGTCGTGCGCGAGGCGGCCGACGCCGAGGCGGCCTGGGCCTATGCGCAGGCCGGCGGCCGTGCCGGCCGCGGCCGCTGCATCGTCGAGGGTTTCGTCGCGTTCGATTACGAAATCACGCTGCTGACGGTGCGCCACGTCGGCGGCACCGCGTTCTGCGCGCCGATCGGCCACCGCCAGGAGGACGGCGACTACCGCGAATCCTGGCAGCCCCAGCCGATGAGTGCGGTGGCACTGGCCGAGGCGCAGCGGCAGGCGGCGGCGGTCACCGCGGCGCTCGGCGGCCGCGGGCTGTTCGGCGTGGAATTCTTCGTGCGCGGCGACGAGGTGATCTTCTCCGAGGTCAGCCCGCGGCCGCACGATACCGGCCTGGTCACGCTGATCTCGCAACCGCTGTCGGAGTTCGCGCTGCATGCTCGCGCGATCCTCGGCCTGCCGATTCCGGGCATCGAGCTGGCCGGTCCGTCGGCCTCGTGCGCGGTGCTCGGCGAAGGCCACGGCCGCACGATCCGCTACCGCGGCGTCGCCGATGCGCTGACCGAGCCGGATACGATGCTGCGCATCTTCGGCAAACCCGAGGTGCAAGGACAGCGCCGCCTGGCGGTCACGCTGGCGCGTGCCGGGACGATCGAGGCGGCGCGCGCCAAGGCCGTCGCGGCGGCGGCCTGCCTGACGATCACGGTCGAGTAGCGTCCGGCGGAGCGTGCCCCGGCGCTGCGGGCGCCGCTGCGTCGGCGTCGATCCAGCGCCCGGCACGCAGGATCTGCAGCGGCCGGTAGCGCCGCTTGTAGTCCATCTTCGGATGGCCGTCGATCCAGAAACCCAGGTACAGGTGATCGAGGCCGCGCGCCCGCGCGATGCGGACCTGCTCGGTGATCGCGAACGTGCCGAGGCTGTGCGCATCCTCGCCGGGATCGAAATACGTATAGACGGCCGAGAGACCGGTCGTGCAGACGTCGGTGACCGCCACGGCGATCAGGCGGCCGTGCAGACGCCACTCGACGAAGCGCGTCGGGCTCCAGTCGGTGTACAGGAACCGCGCGAAGTCCTCGGGTGTGGCGTCGTCCATGCCGCCGTTGGGATGGCGCGAGCGCAGATAGTCGCAATACAGCGCGAAGCGCTCGTCGGTATAGCCGGCCGGCAGCACCTCGGCACGCAGATCGGCGTTGCGGCGGATGCAGCGGCGCTGGCTGCGGTCCGGCTCGAAACGCTCGACCGGAATGCGGCAGGCGACGCAGGCGCGGCAGCCGCTGCAATGCGGGAAGTAGACGTGGCCGCCGGCGCGCCGGTAGCCGCGGGTCAGGGCCAGGTCGTAGATCTGCGCCAGCTGCGGCACGCTCGGATCGACGACGAGGTTCTGCGCGTTGCGCGTCTCGAAATAGCCGCAACGGTGGGGCAGGGTCTGGAACAGCCGGACGACATCCGAGCGCATGCGCCGATTCTAAGCCGTTCGCCGTGCCGCGAAGGACACACCCGCTGCGGCCTTCAGCGCGCGTTCGCGCCGGGCGGCGTTCAGCGGCCGAGCTGGCTCAGCGCAATCAGCACGATGACGCCGCCGATCAGCGCCAGCAGGACCAGCTTCATGCGCTTGGACAGCGCATTGTGGCGGCCGGGTTCGACGATGCCGCGCGAGGCGGCCAGCTCGTCGGCGAAGCGCGTGGCCGGCTCCAGGCCCGAATCGCGCAGGATCTGGCGCGCGCGCACCTGGTCGTCGGAGCGCACGACCCAGACCTGCGGCCAGCTGTCGCGGCTCTGGCCGCCGGCGCTGTAGCTGAAGCGCTTCCAGCTGCCGCCGCGCCAGTCGCTGCGGTTGGTCGTGGTGGTCTCGATGCCGTGCGACTGGAGCAGCGCGACGACACGCTGGACGTTCTCGTGGCGGGGCGAGGTGTAGATCTGGCGCATCGGTCAGCCCTGCAGGCGGATCAGGCCTTCCTGCGCGGTCGAGGCGACCAGCCGGCCGTCGCGCGTGAACACCTGGCCGCGCGCCAGGCCGCGCGCGCTCTGCGCGGTCGGGCTGTCGCACGAATAGAGCAGCCAGTCGTCGGTTCGGAACGGCCGGTGGAACCACAGCGCGTGATCGAGGCTGGCGACGGTGACGTTCGGCTGCAGGTACGAGACGCCATGCGGAAACAGCGTCGTGCCGATCAGATGGAAGTCCGAGGCGTAGGCCAGCAGCGTGCGGTGCAGCACCGGGCTGTCGGCGACCGGTGCGATCAGGCGGAACCAGACCGGCTGGTACGGCGGGCGCCTGGGCGGATGCAGATCGCTGCGCGGATAGACCGGCCGGAACTCGAACGGACCCTGCCGCGTCAGCCAGCGCTGCACCTTGGCCGGCGCCTTGGCCAGCTCCTCGGGCGACGGCGACGGCGGCGGATCGAGATCGTCGGGGTCGGGCACGTCGGGCATCGAGGCCTGGTGCTCGACGCCGTCCTCGGCGATGTGGAACGAGACCGTGCCGTTCAGGATCGGCTTGCCGTGCTGGATCGCGACGACGCGGCGCACCGAGAAGCTGGCGCCGTCGCGCGTCGGCTCGACGTTGTAGACGATCGGCGCTTCCATGTCGCCGGGCCGCAGGAAATACGCGTGCAGCGAATGCGCGGCGCGGTCCGGCGCGACGGTCTGCTGCGCCGCCGACAGCGCCTGGCCGAGCACCTGGCCGCCGAACACGCAGCGCGTGCCGATGTCGCGGCTCTGGCCGCGGAACAGGTTGTCTTCCAGGCGTTCGAGCTGCAGCAGCTCGACGAGTTCGGCGACGACGGTATGGCTCATGAGCGATCGGGCAGCGGATGAGGCCCACGAGTATAGCGGCCGCGCCGGTCGCGCCGATGCGAACGCACCGGTGATCGGGGCCCGGTGACGGCTCGCGCGAGGCATGGCCGATCGGCTGCGGTCGGGAGCAGGCGCTGGGCGTGGCTCGTCGGTCGCGTCGCGACCGGCGGGGTGCACCGGCCGCACGCGTGCTAGTCGCCGTACCAGCGCGGCAGCCCGGTCGCCGCGAGCACCGCGTCCCACGGAAACAGCGGGCCGGGATCGCGGCGGCGCGGCAGATCGATCGCCGGGTCGTCGCTGGCCGGTTCGAGGCGCCGGTCCAGATCCTCGTGGCCGGCGATGCGGCGCAGGTTCGGCAGCGTGCGCTTGAGGTCTTCGAGCAGGCCGATCAGCGCCTCGATCTGCGCGGCGGGGTAGGGCTCCTCGAAGCGCTGATGGCGCGAATCGGCCCAGTGCGGATAGCGGCCGAGATTGATCAGCTCGATGCCGATCGAGCGTTCGTTGAGGCCGGCGACGTGATGGGCGATCCGCGTCGGCTCGACGAAGCGCCAGCAGCGGCCGTCGCGGTCCACGTAGTCGTGGCCGCAGGCGCCGGTGCCGCTGTCCGGATAGCGGATGCGCTCGCCGAACGCGCGCGCCATCGCGATGTCCGGCAGCTCGGTGCAGTGGATCACGACGAGGTCGACCGCCTCGGCCGGCCGCGTGGCGAGCCGCGTGCGATACGGAATCGGCCAGTCTTCGACGAGCGGGGCGGGCATCGGGCGGCAGGTCGGGGATGCATCCGGGGCGAGGATGCTGCGGGTGTTAGCATGCCCGACTTTGCACGCGGCGACAGCGATGAAAGGTACCGTCGTTCTTTCCCATGGCCTGGACAGCGGGCCGCAGGCCAGCAAGGTCACGGCCCTGGCCGAGGTCGCCGAGGCGCTCGGCTGGGCCAGCGTCCGGCCCGATTACCGCGACCTGGACGCCACGCGCGATCCGATGGCGATCGACGAGCGCATCGCGCGCGCGCTGGCCAATGCGCCCGCGAATGGACCGGTCGTGTTCGCCGGCTCGAGCATGGGCGCTTTCACGTCCGGCTTCGCCTCGTGCCGGCGGCCGGCCGAGGCCCTGTTCCTGATGGCGCTGCCGCTGTCGATCCCGGACTATCCGCGGCCGTTCGAGGCCGCGCGCGTGCCGACCGTGCTGGTGCACGCCTGGGACGACGAGCTGTGCCCGGTCGAGGCCGCGATCGCATTCGCGCGCTCGCGCGGCGACACGCTGCATCTGGTGCCGGACGATCACCGCCTCGGCGCGCACGTGGCCTATTGCGCCGAGGCGTTCGCGCGCCTGCTGCACGGGCTCGAGCGTCGATGAGGGCGTACTTCGCGACCTGTCCGAAGGGTCTGGAATACCTGCTGCGCGACGAACTGGCCGCGCTCGGTGCCAGCGAGGTGCGCGAGGCGCTGGCCGGCGTGCATTTTCACGGCACGCTGGAAACGGCCTATCGCGCCTGCCTGTGGTCGCGGCTGGCCAGCCGCATCCTGATGCCGCTGGCCGAGTTCGACGCGGCCGACGAGGACGCGCTCTACGACGGCGTCGCGCAGATCGACTGGTCCGGACACCTGGCCGTCGACGGTACGCTGGCGGTCGACGCGCACGGCGGCAGCGAGGCGCTGCGTCACACGCGCTATCTCGCGCAGCGCGTCAAGGACGCGGTGGTCGATCAGTTCCGCGACCGCGATGGCGCGCGGCCCAGCGTCGACACGCGCGAACCCTCGATACGTCTGAATCTGCTGCTGCGCAAGCAGCGCGCGATGCTGGCGCTGGATCTGTCCGGTACGCCGCTGCACCGGCGCGGCTACCGCGTCGGCCAGGGCGAGGCGCCGCTGAAGGAGAACCTCGCCTGCGCCTTGCTGCTGCGCGCCGGCTGGCCGGCGATCTTCGCCGCCGGCGGCGCGCTGGTCGATCCGATGTGCGGATCGGGCACGCTGCTGATCGAGGCGGCCTGGATCGCGGCCGACGTCGCGCCGGGCCTGCAGCGCCGCTATTACGGCTTTCTCGGCTGGAAAGCCCACGACGGCGAAGCCTGGGCCGGGCTGCTGGCCGAGGCGAAGGCCAGGGCGCAGGCCGGCCTGACCGCACTGCCGGCACGGTTCTTCGGCTACGACCACGATCCGCGCGTGCTCGAGGAGGCCAAGCGCAATGCGCAGCAGGCCGGCGTTGCCGGCTTCGTGCAGCTGGCGCGCCGCGACGTCGCGCATCTGGAGCGGCCGGCCGGCTGCGATGCACCGGGTCTGGTGATCACCAATCCGCCATACGGCGAGCGCATCGGCCGTCAGGAGGGCCTGGTGCCGGTCTATCGCGCGCTCGGCGCGCGTGCGACCGCGGAGTTCGACGGCTGGCGCCTCGCCCTGATCACGTCCGACGAGGGCCTGGCGCGCGCCACCGGTCTGCGCGCCGACAAGCGCTACGCGCTGTTCAACGGCGCGCTCGAGTGCCGGCTCTACACGTTCGCGCTCGGCCGCGAACCGGCACACCGGCCGCCGAGCGACGCCCCCTTGTCGCCGGGCGCCGAGGCCGTCGCCAACCGCATCACCAAGACCGCGCGCCATCTGCGCAAGCGGCTCGAGCGCGAGGCGGTCGGCTGCTGGCGCGTCTACGACGCCGATCTGCCCGAATACGCCGCCGCGATCGACCTCTATACCGGTCATCCCGAAGACGCCGGCGGCCCGGACGTGACGTATCTGCACGTGCAGGAATACGCGCCGCCGCGCGAGATCCCCGAGGCGGTCGCGCGCACCCGCCTCAACGAACTGGTCCGCGGTGCCGGCCAGGCGCTCGGCGTGCCTCGCGAGCGGATCGCGATCAAGACCCGCTACCGTGCCAAGGGCGGCAGTCAGTACGGCCGCCACGACGTGCGCGGCGAGTTCCTCCTCGTCGAGGAGGGCGGCCTGCGCCTGCGCGTCAACCTGCACGACTACCTCGACACCGGCCTGTTCCTCGACCACCGGCCGATCCGGCTGCGCATCGGCCAGTCTCCCCGCGGGCTGCGCTTCCTCAATCTGTTCTGCTACACGGCCTCGGCCAGCGTGCACGCCGCAGCCGGCGGCGCGGCGGCGACGACCAGCGTCGACCTGTCGGCGACGTATCTGGACTGGGCGGCGCGCAATTTCGCGCTCAACGGCATCGGCGGACCGGCACACCGGCTGCTGCAGGCCGATTCGATGCAATGGCTCGAACACGATCGCGGCGTCTACGACCTGATCTTCGTCGATCCGCCGACGTTCTCCAATTCCAAGCGCGCCGACGACTTCGACGTGCAGCGCGACCACGTGCGCCTGCTGCAGCTGTGCGCGCGGCGCCTGGCGCCGGACGGACTGATCGTGTTCTCGAACAACAACCGCCGCTTCCGCCTCGACGCCACAGCCCTGCCGGATCTGGCGGTACGCGACATCACCGCATCGACGGTGCCGTTCGACTTCGCGCGCAATCCGCGCATCCACCAGTGTTTCGAGCTGCGCACGGCCGCTGCCGTGGAGGCCGCCGGCTGATACGACAACGCGCTGATTCCGAACGCCGATTCTGAACGCTAATACTCAGTGCGCATTCAGCGCGCCGACCCCAGCATCCGCTCCGTTGCAGACGTCGGATGGAGAGCGGTCATGGTATCGAAGGTGTCGAAGCGGTCGCGCTGGGCGTGGGTGGCGATCGCGCTGGCCGGTTTCCTGATCGGCGTGCCCGCGGCCCAGGCCGGCGGCCGTCACCACCATCATCATGGCGGAGGCTGGGGCGTCAGCATCGGCTTCCCGGGCATCGGCCTGAGCTACGTCGACGGCCATCGCGGCGGCTACTGGGGCGGCTACGTCAATGCCTACCCGCGCCCGTATTACGGCGGGCGGTATCGCTCCGCGTATTACGACTATCCGCCGCCGCGCTACTACGGCGGCTACTACCCGAGCTATGGTGTGGTCTATCACGAGCGACCGGTCGTGCGCCGCGTCGTGCGCACCGTCTACGTCGATGACGACCGCCGTGATCGCCATTACGACCGCTACGAGCGTGACGAGGACTACGGCGGCCGGCGCGCGCGCTACTACGACCGCTGAGCGGGCCGCTGAGCGGGCGGAGCCCGCATGCGGCAGGCTCGGCGCCACGATTTCTTTCGATCGTGCAGCTTCAAGGTTCAACGTCGGACGGCTCCTCCCCCTTCTGCCGTCCGGCGTTCGGCCCCGCGACGATTTCCCCTGATCGTCGCGGGGCCTTCTTTTGTTCTCCCAGCCGTACCCTCTTGCGTTGCAGCCGAGCCTGGACGTTATGATGCGGCCTTCGCCCTGCCGGTATCGTCCATGAGCCATTTCCGCCGAAAGGCCACGGCGGCGACCTGCGAGTCGCCGGTTGCCTGGACGTTCTTCCGGCAATGGCTCAAGAATCCGCTGTCGATGGCGGCGTTTTCGCCGTCGGGCAAGCAGCTGGCGAGGGCGATGGTCTCGCAGCTGCCGGCCGGCGCACGGCGCGTGATCGAGCTCGGCGGCGGCACCGGCGTGTTCACGCGGGCCCTGCTCGAACACGGCATCGCGCCCGCCGATCTGATGGTCGTGGAGCTCAACGAGGCTCTGCACCGCCTGCTGCAGCACCGCTTCCCGGGCGTGCAGGTGGTCCGCGGCGACGCGCGCGAACTGGCCGATCTGGCGACGCAGACGCATTTCCTCGATCACGGACCGGCCGATGCGATCGTCAGCGGACTCGGCCTGCTGTCGATGTCGCGCGGCATGCAGCGCGACATCCTGCGTTCGGCGTTCTCGGTGCTGGCGCCGCACGGGCGCCTGATCCAGTTTACCTACGGGCCGGCCAGTCCGGTCTCGCGCGAACTGTTGACCGAGCTGGGCTTGAGCGCGCGGCGCGGGTCGGTCGCCTGGATCAACGTGCCGCCGGCGACCGTCTACACCTACACGCGCAACCGCTCCACCGCGATCCCGGCGCGTACGCCGGTCCCGCGCTGAAACCCCTCGTCACGGCGCCGCTGCTCGCGGCGGGGCGTGGCTCGGCCGGCGGCGATCCTGCGCCGTGCCGCGCCGGCGCGATCGCGCCGATCCGGATCGACCGATACGCGCCGCGAACGGCTCAGCCGGCGATGTAGCGCTGCAACTGCTCGATCTCCTCGGCCTGCTCGCTGATCACGGCCTTGACGAGATCGCCGATCGAAAGCACGCCGAGGATCGCGCCGCCGTCAACCACCGGCAGGTGGCGGACGTGGCTGCGCGTGCACACCTGCATGCAGTGGTCGACCGTATCGCTCGAGGACACGGTGATCGCCGGCGCGGACATGATCGCCGAGACCGGGGTATCGGCCGACGAACGGCCCATGAGGATGACCTTCCGCGTGTAGTCGCGTTCGGACACGATGCCGACCAGCGCGCCGGCATCGAGTACGAGCAGGGCGCCGACGTTGCGCTCGGCCATCGTGCGGATCGCCTCGAGCACCGGCGCGCCGGGCGCGGTCGAGTAGATCGCATCGCCTTTTTCGTTCAGAAGTTGCCTGACCAGGATCATGGGCCCTCCTCGTTGCGCGACCGGAACAGACGGTCAGTCTACTCCGGAGCGGTTGCCGTGCCCGGCGCCGCGGCGGCCGCCGCCTGCGGCGGATGCCAGGCGTCGATGAAATAGAGCGGGCGCTGCTTGGCCTCGACGTAGAGCCGGCCGATGTATTCGCCGAGCACGCCCAGCGCCATCAGCTGGACGCCGCCGAGGAACAGGATCACCACCATCAGCGACGGGTAGCCCTGCACCGGGTCGCCGTAGAGGATCGCCTTGCACAGCACCCAGATGCCGAACAGGAACGCGATCAGCGCGACCGTGAAGCCGAAGTAGGTCGCGATCTTCAGCGGCGCGCTCGAGAACGAGGTGATGCCGTCGATCGCGAAGTTCCACAGCCGCCAGTAGTTCCACTTGCTCTGGCCGGCGAAGCGCGGATCGCGGTCGTAGACGACCGCCTTCTGCCGGTAGCCGACCCAGGTGAACAAGCCCTTCATGAAGCGCTGGCGCTCGCGCACCTGCGACAGCGCCTGCAGCGCGCGCCGCGACAGCAGGCGGAAATCGCCGGTGTCGCGCGGGATCGGCGTCTGGCTGAGGCGGTCCATGACGCGGTAGAACGCCGAGGACGTCAGCTTCTTGAGGCCGGTCTCGCCGGCGCGCGAGGCGCGCGTGCCGTAGACGACGTCGTAGCCTTCGTTCCAGTACGTGATGAAGGTCGGGATCAGCTCCGGCGGATCCTGCAGGTCGGCGTCGATGACGACGACGGCATCGGCCTCGACGTGGTCGAGGCCGGCGGTCAGCGCCAGCTCCTTGCCGAAGTTGCGCGACAGCCGCAGCGTCGCCACGCGGGCGTCGCGCATGCGCAGCGCCTCCATGACCTGCCAGGTGTCGTCGCGGCTGCCGTCGTCGACGTAGAGGACCGAGCAGGCCAGACCGTCGAGACCGTCGAAGACCGCGGCGAGGCGGTCGTGGAACGTGTTGAGGCCTTCGCTTTCGTTGTAGGCGGGGACGACGACGGCCAGGGAGCGCATGGGCGGTATCGCGGCGGGGATGCGCGCATCCTAGCCGACCGCCGGTTGCGGGGGAATGTCGGTCCCGATGCGGCCGCGGCAGCGATTCAGCCGCCGCGGCCGGCCGGTCACTTGACCGTGACGCGCTTGCGGTTGTCCTCGGAGCTGCGGTCGACCAGCTTGTTGTACGGGTCGATGCCGGCCTCGTACGGCAGTTCGTCGACGATCAGCTCCAGCGTGGTGTCCTGCTCGGTGACGTGATGCTTCTGGAGATACAGCACGCGCTCGTCGGACTCCTTGCCACCGGGCGGTCGCGCGAACACGCCGATGTCGACCCACTGGTCGAGCGGCGCCTCGGTCTCGGCGCCCTTGCCGTCGGTCTGCAGCATCGCCGAGCGCAGCTTCAGCGTGACCGCGTACTTGCCGTCCTCGCGCTTGACCGCATCGGCCTCGACCGCGCGGTTGTCCCAGAACGTGATCTTCTCGAACAAGTTCTCGATGAACCGGTGGACCTTCGGATCGGTGCCCTCGCGCAGGTAGCTGAGGAACTCGCGCGTGGTCGTGTACGGCGGCTGCTGGAAGCCCTTGTCCTTGAGGAAGCGCGCCAGCACCGCGTTCAGCGTGTCCTCGCCGATCATGTCGCGCAGCGCGTAGAACACGACCGAGCCCTTGCGGTAGTGGATGTAGTCCTGGTTCTCGTTGAGTGCCAGCGGCAGCTCCTCGACGCGCTCGGTCGCGCGGCTCATCAGATAGCGGTCGAGCTCGTACTTGAGGAACTTGCGCATCTTCTGCGGGCCGTACTCGTGCTCCATGACCATCAGCGCCGAGTACTGCGCGAGCGATTCGGACAGCATCGTGGCGCCCTGCACGTTGGCGCCGATCACCTGATGCGCCCACCACTGGTGCGCGGCCTCGTGCGCGGTCACGTAGAACACGTAGTCGATGTCCTCCTGGTCGCGCAGGTCGGCGATGAAGCCGATCGATTCCGAATACGGGATCGTGCCGGCGAACGCCTGCGCGAAGCTCGAGTAGCCCGGGAATTCCAGGATCCGGAACTGCCGGAACTGGTACGGCGAGAAGTTGCGCGTGAAGTAGTCGAGCGACTTCTTCGTCGATTCGATCATGCGATCGACGTTGTAGGGGTGCTTGGCGTCGTAGTAGACCTCGATCGGGATGTCGTTCCAGGTGTCGCGCTTGACCTCCCAGCGCGCCGACAGCCACGAGAAGAACGGCAGCAGCTTGGCCTCGGACTTGTAGTGGAAGTAGCGGCGGCCGTTCTCGGTCCATTCGCGCTGCAGATAGCCCGGCGCCAGCGCGATCTGGTCCGGCGCGGTCGACACGACCGTCTCGAAGTCGACCCAGTCGGCGCTGTCGCTGATGTAGGTGTTGGCGCGCGCGGCCTCGTCGTCGATCTTCGGCATGCGCGGCAGGTCCGGCAGGCCGTACTTGCGGCGGTCGTTGCGGTCGGTCAGCTGGCGCCCCTCGCTGTAGCCGAACTGCGGCAGCGCCATGTTGTTGAAGAACGTGCCGTTGTGGACCACCTGGGTATCGCCGCCGTCGAGCGGGAATCCGTGCGGCTCGAAGCGCAGGTCGAACGCGAAATCCATCGCCGCGCCCGGCGCCATCGGCGTGTCGAGGCGGTAGATCGTGTAGCCGTGCACGTCGTCGGTCTTGACGACGCCGTGCGGCGCGAACTCGAGCCGGTCGACCTGCACGCTGGGGTCGATCGCCACGTGCAGTTCGGCGATCGGTCCGGCGGTCTCGTTGACGAGACGGTAATGGCCGCGGATCGCGACGCTGCGCTCGGCCGGATCGATGTCGACGTCGGCGCGGATCGCGGTGATGCGCGGCTTGGGCAGGTCCTTGAACGGGCGGTAGGTCTTCTCGTACTCGGCGCTGCGCTCCTTGGCGAGATCGCCGGGCACGTAGCGGTTCAGCACGTTGGTGTTGTAGAAGATCCAGCCGCCGAGCGCGACGAACGCGACCAGGCTGCCGGCCAGCACGAAGCGGCCCGGGCCGCGGCGCAGGCGCGCGCGCGCCTCGCGCACGCGGTCGCGGAACGCCAGCGAGGTGCCGCGCGGCCAGAACGCCGCCGCCAGCGCCAGCAGCGCGACCGCGAACGCGGCCCAGTACGCGCGGAACCACAGATGCGGGCCGATGAAGTGGCCGTAGCCGTTCATGTCCGAGTACGGCGTGCGCGAGGCGCTGCCGTAGCGGTAGAGCAGGTGGTCGAAGTCGTACATCGTCATCGCGAAACGGCTGACGAGGTAGACGATCATCAGCAGATAGCCGACGAACTTGTTGCCGCTGACCACCTGCAGGAACACCGCCAGCACCGCCATCAGCACGAACGGCACGATCTCCAGCGCGATGCCCTTGACGTAGAGCAGCGGCTCGATCGTCGTGTAGCCGCTGGCGATCTGGTAGCCGATCGTGAACAGCGCGCCGGCCGCGAACAGCACGACGATCAGACCGAGCAGCGCGGTCAGCTTGCCGGCCAGCGGCACCCAGTTCGGCGCCGGGAAGGCGTCGGTCGCCTCCGATACGCGCATCGAGCGCTCGCGCCAGATCAGCTCGCCCGCGTAGAACGTGACGACGATGACCAGGAACAGGTTGAGGCTGCCGCTCAGCGTCGACAGCATCTGCCGCGTGACCGGGTACAGCTCGGTGCCGTACATCACGCCGCTGAACTTGAGCACGCTGAAAGTCAGCAGCAGGCCGAGCAGCAGCATCACGATGAACGGCGCGCCGGTCACCGCGCCGCGCAGGTCGAACGCGGCCTGGTGAAGGTACTGCTTCCACTGCGCGGCGCGGTCGGTGCGCAGCGCGACCGGCACCAGCGGCACACGCGCGGCGGCGGCCGGCGCGGCGGCCTCGGCCTGCTTGCGCCGGCGCAGCACCAGGCCTTCGCGGTCGGCGCGGAACAGAGCGAACGCGCCGATCAGCAGCAGCGCGGTGATACCGAGCCACAGCGCGCGGTTGGCCAGCAGCAGGCCGGTCAGCTCGGGCAGGCGCGAGTTGAGCTCGGCGCTGGACCAGTAGCGCATGTGGTCGTAGATCGCGTTGCTGCCGGACGGATCGACCAGGGCGGCGATCCAGCGCGAATCGAGGTCGCGCGTGAGGAAGTCCGACATCTGCCACAGCACGAAGAACGCGATCGCGCCGAGGTAGGTGTAGAGCATCGAACGGGTCGCCGTCGCGAGCAGGAACATCAGCGCCGAGACGAACAGCAGGTTCGGGATCACCAGCACGACGAACGACCACAGATACGCGGTCCACGGCGTCGGGCCCAGCCGCGTCGCGTCCAGCCACGGCATCATCGAGCCGATCCAAAGACCGAGCGCGAGCATCAGCATGATGCCGATCGCCGCGAGCAGACCGCCGCCGAAGCGGCCGAGCAGGTAGTCCCGCTTCTTCATCGGCGTGACGAAGAACAGCTCGGCCGTGCGCTGCTCGAAGTCGCGCAGCGCGATGCCGCCGACGAAGATCGTCGCCAGCAGCACGCTGATCACGCTGAACGCGCCGAGCAGCGTGACGACCACGGCCGGGGCGTTGCGCAGCACGTTGCCGACGCCGCCGCCGAAGCTGACGTTGTCCGACGCCATGGCGCCGAAGCCGATCGCGCCGTAGACCAGGGCGACGATCCAGAACAGGCCGCTGCCGAGCAGCAGGCGGCGTTCGAAACGCAGGAGATGTCCGAGCATCGGCGCGTCCTCAGGCCGCGGCCGCGACCGGCGCGGCCTGGCGGCGCAACTCGCCGAAGTAGACGTCTTCCAGATCCGGCGCGACCGCCTCGAAGCCGTCGCCCGGATAGGCGTCGCTGAGCACGTGGATCACCGGCTGGCCGCCGACCAGGCGCGTGGACAACACGACATGGCTGGCCTGGATCGCTTCCAGCTCCTGCTTGCGCACGGTCTTGCGCCAGACCCGGCCGTCGAGCGAGCGGATCGTCTCGTGCGGCTCGCCGGTCAGGCGCACCTGGCCGCCGGCGATGATCGCCATGCGCGGACACAGATCGGTGACGTCCTCGACGATGTGCGTGGACAGGATCACCACGACCTTCTCGCCGATCTCGGCGAGCAGGTTCAGGAAGCGGTTGCGCTCCTCCGGATCGAGGCCTGCGGTCGGCTCGTCGACGATGATCAGGCTCGGCTGGCCGATCAGCGCCTGGGCGATGCCGAAGCGCTGGCGCATGCCGCCGGAGAAGCCGCCGAGCTTGCGTGCACGGGCGTCCCAGAGGTTGACCTGCTTGAGCAGGCCCTGCACGACTTCCTTGCGCTGCTTGCGGTCGACCACGCCCTTGAGGATCGCGAAATGATCGAGCATGTCCTCGGCGCGCACCTTCGGGTAGACGCCGAATTCCTGCGGCAGGTAGCCCAGGCGCCGCCGTGCCTCGTCCTTCTCGACGAGCACGTCGAGGCCGTCGAGATGGACGCTGCCGCTGTCGGCGTCCTGCAGCGTGGCGATCGTGCGCATCAGCGTCGATTTGCCGGCGCCGTTGGGACCGAGCAGGCCGTACATGCCCTTGGGGATGTCGAGCGCGACGCTCTTGAGCGCCTGGACGCCGTTCGCGTAGGTCTTGGACAGGTCGCGGATCTCGAGCATGGCGCAGGTCTCCTTGGGTGGCACCATGACGATAGCGGCTTGGCCGCGCAACGGCAGGGGCCGGACGTCATGGCCGCGGCGCGACGCGCTGGACTGGTCGCGCGCGCCGTCCAGCGTATGCGCCGTCGCGCGCAGGCGCCAGGGCGGAACGGCGCGGTCTCGCGCGGGCAGCGCAGCAGCGCGGCCGATCCGGGCGGCCGGCAGCGGCGAATCGGCCGGCGCCGCGGCAGCGGCCGCCGCTCGCGGTTGGCGGGATCGCGCTTCGGCGCCACAATAGCCCGATTGCAACGCCGAGCGGGCCCGTGTCGGCGATCATCCGGAGCAGCTTGATGGCCAGCCAAGAAGTCAAAGTCCCCGACATCGGCAACTACACCGACATTCCCGTCATCGAGCTGCTGGTCAAGCCGGGCGACAGCGTGCGCAAGGACCAGGGCCTGGTCACGCTGGAATCGGACAAGGCGACGATGGAGGTGCCGTCCTCGGCCGGCGGCGTCGTCAAGGAACTGCGCGTGAAGATCGGCGACACCGTCAGCGAAGGCTCGGTCGTCGCGATCGTCGAGGCCGGCGATGCGCCGGCTGCCGAGGCCAGGCCCGCCGCGGCGGCCGCGCCCGCCGAGGCGGCGGAGCCGGCGAAGGCAGCCGAGCCGCCGCCCGCCGCCGCCAAACCGGCCGACAAGTCCGAGAAGGCGACCGTCGACACGAGCCGGCCGGCCGCGCTGAGCGAGCTGCAGACCGCCGCGGTCGCGCCCGACCTCGACCCGGAGGCGTCCGGCCCGCGCACGCCGCCGGTGGCATTCGGCGCCGATACCGTGTTGCCGGAGAAGGTGCCGCATGCGAGCCCGGCGGTGCGCCTGTTCGCGCGCGAGCTCGGCGTCGATCTGCGCAAGGTCAGCGGCAGCGCACGCGGCGGCCGTATCGTCCGCGAGGACGTGCAGGCCTACGTCAAGAAGGCGCTGGCCGGTGGCGCGACGGGCGCGGCGCCCATGGGCGGCGGCCTGCAGCTGCTGCCGTGGCCGCAGATCGATTTCTCGAAGTTCGGCCCGGTCGAGCAGCAGCCGCTGTCGAAGATCAAGAAGATCTCCGGCGCCAACCTGGCGCGCAACTGGGCGATGATTCCGCACGTCACGCAGCACGACCACGCCGACGTGACCGACCTGGAGGCGCTGCGCGTCGCGCTCAACAAGGAGAACGAGAAGGCTGGCATCAAGCTGACGATGCTGGCGTTCCTGATCAAGGCGGTGGTCGCCGCGCTCAGGAAGTTTCCGGAATTCAACGCCTCGCTCGACCCGGCCGGCGACACGCTGATCCTCAAGCAGTACTTCCATATCGGCTTCGCCGCCGACACGCCGAACGGCCTGGTCGTGCCGGTCTTGCGCGACGCCGACCGCAAGGGCGTGCTCGAGATCGCGGCCGAGACCGGTGCGCTGGCCAAGAAGGCGCGCGATGGCAAGCTTGGGCCGGCCGACATGTCCGGCGGCTGCTTCTCGATCTCGAGCCTCGGCGGCATCGGCGGCACCGCGTTCACGCCGATCATCAACGCGCCGGAGGTGGCGATCCTCGGCGTGTCCAAGAGCCAGACGCTGCCGGTCTGGAACGGCAAGGACTTCGAGCCGCGCCTGATGCTGCCGCTGTCGCTGAGCTACGACCATCGCGTCATCGACGGCGCCTCGGCGGCGCGCTTCACGACGTATCTCGGCCAGGTGCTGGCGGACATGCGGCGAGTGCTGCTCTAAGGTGCCCGCAATGCCGGCCCGCTCCGTTCCGCTGCACGGCATCGCCGCCGCTACGGTCGCGGCGCTGCTGTCCGTGTGCATGCCGGGCCATGCGTCGGTCGCGGCCGGCGTGGTACCGCGCCTCGCGCCGGACTCCGCTGAGCTCGAGCAGCCGCTGGCGGCCGATCGCGGGACCGCCGCGGCGATGGCGGTCGAGGTCGGACCTGACGGGCGCACGATCGCACGCGTCGATGCCGTGGAGACGCCACCGATCGCCACGCCGCGCGGCGACGCCGAGCTGCCGTTCGGCGACGCGCCGGACTGGCAGAACACGCTGCGCATCCAGGTCGGCGGGCTTGCGGCCGGCGATCTGAACGGCGACGGCCGGCCCGATCTCGCCGCCGTGTGCTACCAGTCCTCGAGCTTTCCGCCGTACGAGGACTGGCGCAACTTCGTCTATTTCAACGACGGCGCCGGCCTCGCCGCCGAGGCCGGCTGGATCTCGGCCGATCAGGTCCACTCCGGCGATGCCGCGATCGCCGACATCGACGGTGACGGCTACCACGATCTGGTCGTCGCCAACGGCGGCAGCGCGTACGCGCCCAATTCGATCTACTTCGGCAGTGCGGCGGGCCTGGCGACGACGCCGGGCTGGCAGAGCGCGCAGCCGGCCTGGGCGGTCGGCATGAAGCTGGTCGACATCGACGGCGACGGCGATCTGGACCTGGTCACCGCGAACCAGGGCCGCGGCCAGCCCGACGTGCATCGCCCGGCGTATCTGTTCCGCAACGACGGCGGCCAGCTGACGACGACGCCGGTCTGGCAGTCGGCCGAGGCCTCGATCCAGAACAGCGTCGCCGCCGGCGATCTGGACGGCGACGGCCGGCCCGAGATCGGCCTGGCCAAGTGGGTCGGCTTCACCAGCGGCGTGCACCTCAATGCCGGCACGCTGCCGGCGCCTGCGCCGGCGCTGACGTTCGGCAGCGGGCAGGGCGATCGCGGCATCGCATTCGCCGACATGGACGGCGACGGCGATCTGGACGTCGTGATCGGCCTCGACGAGCGCCTGCACGTGTTCCTCAACGACGGCGCCGGCGGCTTCGCCGACGCCTGGACGTCCGGCCGCGATTCGAGCCATCAGGATCTGCTGGTCGCCGATCTCGACGGCGACCAACTGCCCGACATCGTCGACATCGACTTCTCGACCGGCCGCGCCGATCTGTACCGGAACCGGCCCGGCCTGCCGGCGGCGCTGCCGGACTGGAGCTACGACGCCGCCGCCTCGGGCACCGCGCTGGCCGCAGCCGACTTCGACGGCGACGGCATGCTCGATCTGGCGATCGGCTACTCGGGCCAGCCCTCGGTCGTCGTCTTCTTCAATCGCCTGAGCGTCGAGGACCGCCTCTTCGCCGACGGGTTCGAGCCGGAGGGCCTGCGCTGACGCGTCCGCCGGCATCACACCGTTTCCACCGCCAGGACGGCCGTTCCGCTGACCCGATCGACCCATACGACGAGGAGTGCAGGCATGAAGAGGCTACATCCGATGGCGGTTTCCGTTTCAGGAGCCCTGTTCGGCGCGGTCGCGCTGCTGGCCACGGCCGCACCGGCCGGCGACGAGAACGATCCGATCTTCGCCGACGGCTTCGACCCGCCGCCGCAGGTGACCTGCGGCTGGGATACCGCGCTCGGCACGCCGGGCGGTTCGCTCAACGGCATCGGCCGCTGGGGCGCCGACGCCTATGCCGGCGGCTCGTCCGGCTCGCCGTTCAACGGCGTCAGCAACGGCGTGGCGCGCATCGATCTGGCCGCCGGCACCACGCATCCACTCGGCACGACCAGCCTCAGCGACGGCTTCGTGACCGACTTCGTATCGTTCGATCCGGGTGACGGCGAAAAGCTCTATATCGTCGGCAGCCAGAACGGCATCAGCTTCGGCGGCGCCGACGTACCCAATACCAACCTCGTCTTCAGCTGGGACGGCACGACCGCCGGCGCGCTGGCCGGCGCCAGTTTCCCGGGCCTGACGTTCGGCTGGTCCGGCCTGGTCTACAAGGGCCGTCTGGCGATCGGCGGCACCACCGGCATTCCGCAGTTTCCGCTGCTGGCGCTGTGGGACGGCAGCAGCTGGGAGACGCACAGCGAAGGCTTCGAGGGCCTGGTCGCGCCGATCATCATGACGATGGCCGAGTACCGCGGCGACCTCTACGTCGGCGGCCGCTTCGACCGGATCCGCCTGCCCGACGGCAGCGGCGGCGAGATCGTGATCGAGTCCAAGAACGTCATGGGTTTCGACGGCAGCGGCTTCTTCTCGGTCGGCGGCGGCGTCAAGCGCGCGACCAGCAACATCTCGCAGGTGCAGGCCCTGGCCGTGTTCGAGGACGCGCTCTACATCGGCGGCCGCTTCGACGCCTCGGCGACCGGCAACGTGCCGATGTTCGCGGTCGCGCGCTGGGACGGCACCACGCTGTCGGCGGTCGGCCACGGCTTCCCGATGCCGAGCGAGGTGCGCGACTTCGAGGTCTACGACGACGGCAGCGGCCCGGCGCTGTATGCGGTCGGCACGTTCACCGCCGATACGCAAGGCACGGCGATCCGGCGCTTCGCCAAGCTGCAGGACGGCGACTGGGTCGAGGTGGCCGGCGGCACCGGAGACAACCCGAACAAGGCGATGACGCTGCCGGACGGCCGGCTCGCGATCGCCGGCAGCTTCAGCGAAGTCGGCGCCGCCGGCGTCACCGGCACCGGCCCCGCCTCGGGGCTCGCGGTGCTGACCTGCCAGCCCGACCCGCAGCGCTGATCCGGCGCTGCGTTCACTCCATTCCTTTCCGACGATTCCCGACATGGCCACGACCCGCGAAATCAAAGTCCCCGACATCGGCAACTACAGCGACATCCCGGTCATCGAACTGCTGGTGCAGGTCGGCGATACGGTCAGGAAGGACCAGGGCCTGGTCACGCTGGAGTCGGACAAGGCGACGATGGAAGTCCCGGCCAGCGCGGGCGGCATCGTCAAGGAACTGCGCGTGAAGGTCGGCGACACGGTCAGCGAGGGCAGCGTGGTCGCGATCGTCGAGGAGGCCGGCGCGGATGCCTCGGCGAAACCGGCTGCCGAGGCGCCGAAACCGGCGGCGGCCGAGACGCCGAAAGCTGCCGCGCCGGCCGCATCCGCCGCTGCGGCAGCCGGCACCGCCGCGGCGCCGAAGGCGGCCGCCGCGAGCGGCCGCACGCCCGACGTCAGCTGCCAGGTCGTCGTGCTCGGTTCGGGCCCGGGCGGCTATACGGCCGCGTTCCGCGCGGCCGACCTCGGCCAGGACACGGTCCTGGTCGAGCGCTACGCCTCGCTCGGCGGCGTCTGCCTCAACGTCGGCTGCATTCCGTCCAAGGCGCTGCTGCACGCCGCGCGCGTGATCGACGAGGCCGCGCACGCGGCCGACATCGGCCTGGATTTCGGCGCGCCGAAGATCGATCTGGACAAGCTGCGCGGCCACAAGGACAAGACCGTCGGCCAGATGGTCAAGGGCCTGTCCGGCATGGCCAAGCAGCGCAAGGTCACGGTACTGCAGGGCAGCGGCCGCTTCGTCTCGCCGAACGAGCTGGAAGTGGAGGGCGCCGACGGTACCAAGCTGGTGCGCTTCGAGAAGGCGATCATCGCGGCCGGTTCGCAGGCCGTGAAGCTGCCGGGCTTCCCGTGGGACGACCCGCGCATGATGGACTCCACCGACGCGCTGGACCTCGCCGACGTGCCGAACAAGCTGCTGGTCGTCGGCGGCGGCATCATCGGCCTGGAGATGGCCTGCGTCTACGACGCGCTCGGCAGCGAGGTCACGGTCGTCGAGCTGATGGACCAGCTGATGCCCGGCGCCGACGCCGACCTCGTCAAGCCGCTGCAGCAGCGCCTGTCCAAGCGCTACGGCGGCATCCATCTGAAGGTCAAGGTGACCGGCATCGCCGCGGGCGAGCAGGGCCTGACCGCGACGTTCGAAGGCGAGGGCGCGCCGGCGCCGACCACCTACGACCGCATCCTGGTCGCGGTCGGCCGCGCGCCGAACGGCGGCAAGGTCGACGCCGACAAGGCCGGCGTGACCGTGACCGATCGCGGCTTCATTCCGGTCGACCGCCAGATGCGCACCAACGTGCCGCACATCTTCGCGATCGGCGATCTGGTCGGCCAGCCGATGCTCGCGCACAAGGCCACGCACGAGGGCAAGGTCGCCGCCGAGGTCGCGGCCGGCCAGAAGAGCGAGTTCGTCGCGCGCGTGATCCCGAGCGTGGCCTACACCGATCCGGAAATCGCCTGGGTCGGCATGACCGAGGGCGAGGCGAAGAAAGCCGGCATCGCCTACGGCGTCGGCAAGTTTCCGCACATCGCCTCGGCGCGCGCGGTCGGCATCGGCCGCACCGAAGGCTTCACGAAGCTGATCTTCGAGGAGGCCACGCACCGCCTGATCGGCGCCGGCATCGTCGCGCCGAACGCCGGCGACCTGATCGCCGAGCTGGCCCTGGCGATCGAGATGGGCTGCGAGGCGGCCGACATCGGCCTGACCGTGCATCCCCATCCGACGCTGAGCGAGTCGGTAGGCCTGGCCGCCGAGGTCTACGAAGGCACGATCACCGACCTCTACCTGCCGAAGAAGCGCAGCTGAGCGGCGCCGCGGCTCGCGGCAGGGCTGGCCGCCGCGCCGGTCCGATCGACGGCGCCGCGCCGGTCATGCGGAACGTACCAGCGGCAGGGACGATGGAGCGAAGGCTGCGCGCATGATCGGTTCGCGCAGCGCGTTGCGTCCGTGACGGGACGAGGTGAGGCCCGATTCCGGTTCGTTGCGGACCGGGCGCGCCTCACCGCCATCCTCGCGCGCCGCCGCCGGCGCGCTGCCAGGGAGTCACGATGCCGATCCCACTGTTTCCGACTGTCCGCCGCGCCGTGCCGCTCGCGGCCGGCCTGCTACTGGCGGGCGTCGCGCTGGCCGGTCCGCCGGCGCCGCGTGACGGCGACCTCGATCCGCGCTTCGGCCAGGACGGCACGGCCTTCTTGGCCTCGTCCAACCCGAACGATCGCCTGCGTCCGGCGGTCGTGCTGACCCAGCCCGACGGCAAGCTGCTGATGGCCGGTTCGCGCGATCGCTTCACTCCGAGCTCGCCGTTCGATCCGCACGTGCTCGGCCTGGTCGCCCGCGTCGATGCGGCCGGCCGTCCCGATGCCTCGTTCGGCGGCGATCCGGCCGCTCCGGGTCTCGTCGTGCTGCCGGATCTGATGCCCGGTACCGCGCAGCAGGAAGTCGAGGCGATGCAGCGGCTCGCCGACGGGTCGATCCTGCTGGCCGGCACCGCGCAGGCTTTCGGTCCGCTGACCGGTTTCGTCGTCAAGCTCGACGCTGCCGGCGCCATCGACCGCAGCTTCGGCGACGCCGGTGTCGTGCGCGTCGGCACGGCACGATTCCACGCGCTGGAGATCGACAGCCGCGGCCGGATCGTGGTCGCCGGGGAGCTGATCGGCGAGGGTGTCGTCGGTCGCGCGATCGTCGCGCGCTACACGGCCCAGGGTGTGCCGGATGCCGGCTTCGGCGACGGCCAGGGCCATGTCCTGCTCGGTACGGCGCAGCCCGAGCGCGCCGGCTATCTGCACGCGCTGCGGATACTGCCCGGCGATGCCGTGCTCGCGGCCGGCTCCTGGGCCGAGGTCGACTTCCTCGGCACCGAGTTCTGGATCCATCGTCTCGACGCCGCCGGCCGTCCCGATCCGGGTTTCGGCGACAGCGGCAGCCGCGCGTTCCGGCTGCCCGGCAGCGATTCGACGCTCAACGGCATCGGTCATCTGCTGGTCGAGCCGGACGGGCGGATCGTCTTCGCCGGTCATCACGAGACCGTTGACGGTACCGGCCTGCTGTTCGGCCGCCTGATCGCCGACGGCCGCACCGATGCGAGCTTCGGCGACGGCGTGCATCCGGGCTATCAGCAGGTCGACATCGCGCCTCAGGCCTGGAACCGCTATCCGAGCGGCCTGGTCCGGCAGAGCGACGGCCGGCTGGTCGCCAGCGCGTACTACGCGACCGGCTGGCGCTCGCAGTTCGTCGCGCTGCGCCTCGATGCCGACGGCGTGCCCGACCCGACGTTCGGCGACGGCGGCGTGGCCAGCTTCGATCTGGCCCCCGAAGGCGTCTTCAGCGACGCGACCGCGCTGACGCTGCAGGCCGGCCAGCCGGTGATCGCCGGCGCGGTGATGCGCTCGACCGAGCGGACGGTCGATCTGGCGCTGATCCGGCTGCACAACGATCGTGTGTTCACCGGCGCGTTCGACCAGGGGCCGCCTGGCCCGGAGACCGTCACGATCGGCTACGACACGCTCGCCGAAGGTTTCCGCGGTGCGGTCTTCGCGCATGCCGGCGTCGTCCACGAGGACGTCAACGGTGTCGACGGCGTCTATCCGGACGGCGTGCCGTTCACCGCCGGCGAACTCGGCAGCGAGGTCGTCGTCGAGAACGCCGCGATGCTGTTCGAGGATTTTCCGCAGATCGGCAGTGCGCCGAACCTGCTGACGTTCGGCCGGACCTTCATCGGCGGCCCCAACTTCACGATCGGCCCGCTCGCCAACCTGCGCCTGACGCTCGATGCGCCGGCGACCGGCGTCGGTGTCAATCTCGTGCACTACGAGAACGGCCCGTGGGGCGGCATCGAGGTGCGCCTGGAGGCCTACCGCGCCGATGCGCTCGTCGGCAGCGCGAGCTTCACGATCGACGGCTCGCAGCCGGGCCGCGACAACATCGCGATGCGGACGCTGACGCTCGACGGCGTCGAGTTCGACGCGCTGCGCATCAGCAGCCGGCTCGACGGCCGCTACACCGCAGCGCGGGTCATGCTCGACGATCTGCGGCTGACGCGCGCGCCGGTGCGCTGACGCGGTTGCACGCCGCCGCGGCGGCAGCAGGCGAGGTTTTCGGCGTCATCCGCATCGGCGACAATCGGCGGCCGCCGCGACGCCGGCGCAGCACGACGACGACTGCCGAATCCGCATGCACGCCGTTCCGATCGTCCCGCGACTCGCCGCCGCCGCGCTCGGTCTGGGCCTGCTGCTGGCGACCTGGCGCTGGCACATCCCGCTGATGCTGTGGGACCACCTGGATCTGGTGCCGATCTATCGTGCCTGGCAGGACGGCGCGCTCGCGCAGTCGGACTTCTGGCGCTTCCACGGCGGCCATCTGCACAGCGCCGCCTACGCGCTGCTGCTGGTGACGACCGCGCTTTCCGGCGGGCAGCCGTGGCTGGACTGTCTGGTCAGCCTGGCGCTGCTGTTCGCCTACGCCGCGCTGGTACTGGCGATCGCGCGCGACAGTCTGGCCGCGACCGCGCCGCGCACGTGGTGGCTGGTGGTCGGCTTCGCGCTGTATCCGGGGCATCTGGCCAATCTGCAATGGGGCTGGCAGGTCGCGGTGTTCCTGTGCCTGCTCGGCGTCGCGGTCGCGATCCGTGCCTTGAGTGCCGGCAGTCTGAACGGGCGGCGCCAGGCGATCGCGCTGGCCGGTGCGGCGATCGCCTATATGAGCTTCGCGACCGCGATCGCGCTGATTCCGGCTGCGCTGACCGTGATCGCCCTGCGCGGCGAGCTGTCCTGGCGGCAGCGCCTTGCGCATGCGGCGCCGTGGCTGGTCGCGGCCGCCGCGGTCGCGCTGCAGTATCGGCTGGCCGGACCGACCGGCAGCGCCGGCGCCGCGCCCGGCGTCGCGCTGCACTACCTGCTGAACTTCCTCGGCGCCGGCATCGCGCGCTTCGCGACCGATCTGGCGCCGCTGGCCGGTGCGGCCGGTCTGGTCAGCGGCCTGGTCGCGATGGTGCGCACGCGCGACCGCCGCGCCAGCCTGCCGTGGTGCGGCCTGTTCGTGTTCGGCCTGGTCGCCGCCGCGCTCGCGGCCGCCGGACGCGCCGGCGACTACGGCGCCGATCAGGCGTTCTCGAGCCGCTAGGTCAGCTTCTCGTCGGTGTTCTGGCTCGGCTGGGCCGGCCTCGTCGCGCTGGCACTGCCGCTGCGCGAGGGCGTGCCGCGCCGGCTCGGTACGATCGCCTGGGCTGCCGTCGCGGTGCTGGCCGCGATCAATGCCGTGCACCTGGGCAAGCGCGCCGCGCAACTCGCGGCGCAGACGCAGCGGATCGCCGAGACGATCCGCACGACGCATCCGGACGTCGACACGGCCCTGTTGCGCGAAATCTACTTCGACGAGGCCGCCGTCGCCGCCGAGCGGCTCTCGGCCTTGCGCGCGCTCGGCTTCGCGCCGTTCAGCGGCCTGCCGGCCGAGCACGCTGCGGGCGTGCAGCGATGAGCCCGCGCCTGCGCCGCGGCTGCGCAAGGATGCTCCGCTGCGGCGTGCTGCTGGCGCTGCTGGCCGCACTGCTCGGTGCCTGTGCCGCGATCCGCGGCCCCGAAGCCGCGCCTTCCGATCCGGTGATCCTGGTCTCGCTCGACGGGTTCCGGCCGGCCGATCTTCGCCGCGGCCTGACGCCGGCGCTGGACCGCCTGCTGATCGAGGGCGCGCATGCGGCCTCGATGCAGCCCTCGTTCCCGTCGCTGACGTTTCCGAACCACTACACCCTGGTCACCGGCCTGCGGCCCGATCGCAACGGCGTCATCCACAACACGATGACCGATCCGGATCTGCCCGGGCAGCGCTTCGCGACGTCCAATCGGGCCGCGGTGCAGGATGCGCGCTGGTGGGCGCAGGCCGAGCCGATCTGGACGCGCGTGCAGCGCTCCGGGCGGCGCGCCGCGACGATGTACTGGCCGGGGTCCGAAGCGCCGGTGCACGGCGCTTATCCGGATGACTGGGCCGCGTTCGACCCGGAGGTGACGCCCGAGCAGCGCGTCGACACCGTGCTCGGCTGGCTCGACCGGCCCGCCGCGCGGCGGCCGGTGTTCATATCGCTGTACTTCGAGCACGTCGACAAGGCCGCGCATCACGACGGTCCGGATTCGCCGCAGGCCGCCGCGGCGGTGCGCCGCGTCGATGCCGCGATCGCGCGCCTGGTCGCCGGCATCGCCGCGCGCGGCCTCGACGACCGCGTCCATCTGCTGATCGTCTCCGATCACGGCATGGCGACCGTGGTGCCGGGACAGGTGACGTATCTGGAGGATCTGATCGACGAGGCCGACGCCGACATCGTGACCACCGGCGTGCTGGCCGGCCTGCGTCCGCAGCCGGGGCGCAGCGCCGCGGTGGAGCGTGCGCTGCTCGGCCGCCATGCGCACATGGAGTGCTGGCGCAAGCAGGCATTGCCGGCGCGCTTCCGCTACGGCACGCACCGGCGCGTGCCGCCGCTGCTGTGCCTGGCCGACGAAGGCTGGGTCGTGTCGACGCGGGCGCGGATGGCGGCGCTGGCACACGTCTCGCGCGGCGAGCACGGCTACGATCCGGCACTGCCGAGCATGCAGGCGATCTTCATCGCCCGCGGCCCGGCCTTCGTCCCGGGCGCGCAGGTGCCGCCGATCGACAACGTCGACGTCTACCCGCTGCTGGCGCATCTGCTCGGCCTCGTGCCCGGGCCGCACGACGGCAGTCTGCAGCCGCTACGTCCGCTGCTGAAACCGGACCGGGCACCGCCGCCGGTTGCACCGGTGCAGCCCCTGCCCTTAAGGTGATGCGCGGACGACCGTCCTGCCTGGGCGGGCGCCGATCGGCGGCACGCGCACCTGCGGCCGCCGCCACGAAACGGATCGGGACGACGGCGCGTGAGTGAGGCGTATCGGCAGCTGGTGCGGACGATTCCCGAGCGGCACGCGCCGCCGGCGGGCGCCGCGCTCGACCCGCGCGCGCTGCGCAACTGGCTGGCCGGCCTGCCGCTGGCCAGCGTCGCGTCGACCTCGCGCCAGGTCGTCGAGCGCCTGCAGCAGATGAACCAGCAGCGCGCCGCCGCGCTCGAACGGCTCGACGCGCTCGAGGCGATCCGGCCGGTCGCGCAGCAGCTGATCGACATGATCGAGCAGCAGACGGCCGCCGCGGCGCTGCCGCTGCAGCCGCAAAGGGCGGAGCTCGCCGCGCGCGTGGAGGAGATCCATCAGGCGCTCGCGCTCGGCTACCTGGAGGCGCTCTACGACGCCTGCGCACCGGCAGGCACCGTGCCGATGCTCAAGGGCGGCCGCGTCGCGCTGGCCGGACTGCGCGCGCTGCAGCACGGCGGCGAGCGCCTGCAGCGCGCCTATGCGGCGTATCGCGTACCGGCCTCCGGCGCCTGGCAGCTGATGCACGGCGTACACCGGTTCCTGGCCTCGGTGAAGCTCGACGAGCGCGGCGCCGACGAGGGCGCCCACGTCGCGCTGCGCAGTCCGCGCCTGGTCTACCAGCACGCGCTGCTGCTGGCGCTGGCCAATCCGTATCGCTATTCGCGGCGCGAGCTGCCGGCCGTGGTCGCGCTGACGCGTGCCCTGGCCTCGTATTGCGATCTGCGCGACGGCGAGGTCGAGGGCCTGCGCACGGTCGACATGCTCGGCGATCGCGAGCCCGGCCATGCCGCCGACGATGGCGAGCGCGGCCGGCAGGCGCGCATCGCGATCGATCCGGCACGGCTGCTCGCCTACGTCGAGAGCTGCATCGTCGCGCTGCCGCCGGGCGCGCACCGAGTCGCGCTGCGCGCGCCGGCCGGGCCCAGCGTCGAGGTCGACATCGACGTCGTGCGCCGCATGGTCGTCAGCCTCGCCGACAGCAGCGCGCGCGACCACGCACGCATGCCCGGCGGCCAGCCGCTCGACGCCGTGATCGGCCTGCACGACCTGCATCGCGCGCTGGCCGGCGGCCTGGACTTCGACAGCTTCCTGCAGGACGCGCTCGGCATCGCCGTCGCCAGCCACGACCGGCCGGCGGCCTGGACGCAGGGCGGCGCCGATCTGCTGCGCGTGCTGCCCGGTGCCGCGCGCGTGCTCGACCAGAGCGCGGCCGGCTATCGCCTGTGCTGGAACCACGGCGCCGACAGCGACCTGGTGCGCATGAAGGTCGGCGACGCGATCGGCCTCAGTCTGCCCGCGCCGGCGGCCGACCAGGCCGACTGGATGGTCGGCGTGGTGCGCTGGATGCGCATCGACGACGGCGGCCGCGTCGAGGCCGGCGTCGAACTGCTCGCACGGCGCGCCCTGCCGGTCGCGGTGCGCAGCCTCGACGGCGGCGCCCAGGGCCGGCCGCCGCTGCGCGGCATCCTGCTCGAATCGCTGCAGCCCGAGCACGGCAGCGGCTACACCTCGCTGCTGACGCCGGTTCTGCTCGACCGCGCGCCGGAGCGGCTCGAGCTGTCGGTGCCGACCGACCCCTGGGCCTGGTGGATCCCCGCCGGCACGCGGCAGGTGCACGGTCCCGGCGTGATCGACCGCACCGGCTCGCATCTGCACCTGGCGCTGCCGCCGGCCGAGGCGGTCGAGCAGGAGACCTCGGCCGCCGCCTGAGTGCGCCGCGCCGGATCGAGGCCGATGCGCGGGGCGGCGGCCGGTCGCGCCACCCGCTGCAGCGTCACGCGCCGCAGCGCCGTCTTCGGATCGGCGACGGCTGCGATCTCCCAATCGCTGACCGGCCGGAGCGCCGACGCACCCGGGTGTGACAGAACCGCCGCGCGAAGCCCGCGCAATCCCGATCGGCAGTGCCATCCTCGCGCCCGCACGCGGCGTCACGCTCCGATTTCAGGTCGTGGCCGACGAAGGCTTGTACCGCCGGCCGGAGTTCGCTACAGTTCGCGCCCCTTTTGGGGCGGTTAGCTCAGCGGTAGAGCACTACCTTGACATGGTAGGGGTCACAGGTTCGATCCCTGTACCGCCCACCACTTCGGAAGAAGACGGCGCGAACCACCCGGTTCGCGCCGTTTTTCGTTGCAGGTCCGTCATGCCGTCGCCGGATCGCGCACGGGGCCGATTCGGCACCGTACTTCGTTGCGCGCCCCCGGCGCGAGGGGACAGCGCCTGGCATCCCGGGTAGACTGCGCACCCGCGTCCGCCGGCCGGCCCGTCCCCGCCGGGCGCCGCCATTGCCCGCACGCGATCCCATGAGCACCGAGCCCACGCCCACTCCCGCCTCCGGTCCCGCCGGACGCCGTCCCAGCGTTGCCGTGCGCGTCGGCTCGGTCCAGGTCGGCGGCGACGCGCCGGTCATCGTGCAGTCGATGACCAATACCGACACCACCGACGTCGTCGGCACCGCCAAGCAGATCGCCGAGCTGGCACGTGCCGGCTCGGAGCTGGTGCGGCTGACCGTCAACACGCTCGAGGCCGCCGCGGCGGTGCCGCGGATCCGCGACCGCCTGGCGATGATGGGCTGCGCGGTGCCGCTGATCGGCGATTTCCACTACAACGGCCACCAGCTGCTCGAGCGCGAGCCGGCCTGCGCCGAGGCGCTGGCCAAGTACCGCATCAATCCCGGCAATGTCGGCTTCGGCAAGAAGAAGGACACGCAGTTCGCCGCGATCATCGAGGCGGCGCTGCGCTACGGCAAGCCGGTCCGGATCGGCGCCAACTGGGGCTCGATCGACCAGTCCCTGGTCGCCGCGCAGATGGACGAGAACAGCCGCCGCGACGTGCCGTGGGACGCCGCGCGCGTGGCGCGCGAGGCGTTGATCCGTTCGGCGCTCGACTCGGCCGCGCGCGCCGAGGAACTGGGCCTGCCGCGCGAGCGCATTCTGCTCTCGTGCAAGGTCTCCGGCGTGCAGGAGCTGATCGCGGTCTATCGCGACCTCGGCGCGCGCTGCGACTACGCGCTGCATCTGGGCCTGACCGAGGCCGGCATGGGCTCCAAGGGCATCGTCGCCTCGACCGCGGCGCTCGCGGTACTGCTGCAGGAAGGCATCGGCGACACGATCCGCATCTCGCTGACGCCGGAGCCGGGCGAATCGCGCACGCGCGAGGTCATCGTCGCGCAGGAACTGCTGCAGACGATGGGCCTGCGCGCGTTCACGCCGCTGGTGACGGCCTGCCCGGGCTGTGGCCGCACGACCAGCACGTTCTTCCAGGAGCTGGCGCGGACCGTGCAGGACCACGTGCGCGCGAAGATGCCCGAGTGGCGCATCCGGTACGACGGCGTCGAGAACATGACGCTGGCAGTGATGGGCTGCGTCGTCAACGGGCCGGGCGAGTCGCGCTACGCGAACATCGGCATCTCGCTGCCCGGTACCGGCGAGGCACCGTCCGCGCCGGTCTTCATCGACGGCGAGAAGGCGATGACGCTGCGCGGCGAGACGATCGCGCAGGAATTCGTCGGCGTCATCGACGACTACGTCGCACGCCGCTACGCGCCGCGCAGCTGAGCGCGGGGGCACCCGGCTTCAGCTTCGTTCGGTTCACGCAGGCGGCGTCCAGCCCGGCCGCGACGGCCTCGTGCATAGCGGCAGACTGCGCTGTCGGCATCCCACGGTGCTGCGATCCGGCATCCACGATTCCCGCCTGAGCCGGCTTCGATCGCCTGTGCAGGGGGCGCGCTCGTCCTGCGGCCGGCGCCGCGATCGGCCGCCGCTCAGGCCTGCGGTTCGGAGCGCACGACGACCGGCTCCTCGCGGCGCTGGCGTGCCAGCGAGGCCTCGCGCCGCGCGATGTAGAGGCTGGCGCCGATGATGATCGCCGCGCCGAGCGCGGTGTAGCGGTCGACCTGCTCGCCGAACAGCGCCCAGGCCAGCACCGCGACGACCAGCAGCTGCAGATAGCTCAGCGGTGCCAGCAGCGAGGCGTCGGCCAGCTTCAGCGCGCGCGTCCAGCAGTAGTGGCCGCCGGTGCCGAGCGCGCCGGCCGCGACCAGCCACGGCCAGATGCCGGCCTGTGGCCACTGCCAGACCGTCAGCGCCGGGCCGAGCGACAGCGGTACCCAAAGCATCGTCGTCAGCAGCACGATGCGGTCCGGCGGCTCCGAGCGCGACAGGAACTTGATGCTGATCGTGACCATGCCGCTCATCGCCGCGGCGAGGATCGCGACCAGGCTGTCGACCGCGAAGCTCTCGCCGTTCGGCCGCATGATGACCAGCACGCCGACGAAGCCGGCGACCACCGCGCTCCAGCGGCGCAGCCGCACCACCTCGCCGAGGAACAGCACGGCGCCGATCGTCACGAACAGCGGCGTCGAATACGACAGCGCGATCGCCTGCGCCAGCGGCAGGTGCACCATCGCCCAGAAGCCGGCCAGCATCGACAGCATGCCGATCAGGCAACGCGCGACGTAGAAGCCCAGCTTGTCGGTGCGCAGGATGCCGATGCCGTGCACGCGCAGCAGCGGCAGCGCGAACAGCGCGCCGAACAGGCAGCGGAAGAACGCGATCTCGAACGGATGCAGCTGCGCGGACGCGTAGCGGATCGACACCGCCATCAGGCCGAACAGGCAGGCGCTGGCGGCCATCAGCAGCGCCGCGCGCAATGGCAGCGGCGAGGTCGGGGCAGGGGTGTTCACGTGAGGATCGGTGCGGCAGCGGGCGGGGAGCGCGCGGTATGGTAGCGGCCGGTGCGGTCCGGGTCAGGTGCGCAGGGCGGCGCCGGTCGGGCGGCGTTCACGCGGACGGACTGTCGCTCCCGGTTCGGGTCGATTACGCTGCGGGGGTCGCAAGGGGGCGACGGCGGTATCGCTGCGTCGCGACGCAGCGCAATCGCGGCCGGCCGTCGCGCCGGCAGCCGATGACGGACGCCGCCGGCCCCTGCCGATCGTGTTTCCCGCTCTTTGTCCGGAGTGTCGGTCTTCGCACATGGAATCCCAGTCCGTTCCGTTCGTCGTCGCGATTCCCGCCCGCTACGCCTCGACCCGCCTGCCGGGCAAGCCGCTGCTGCCGATCGGCGGCGTGCCGATGATCGTGCACGTCGCGCGGCGCGCGCTGGCCGCCGGCGCGGCCGAGGTCGTCGTCGCGACCGACGCGCCGCGCATCGCCGAGGCGCTGGCCGGCAGCGGCGTCGAGGTCGTGATGACCGATGCCGGCCATGCCTCGGGCAGCGACCGCCTCGCCGAGTGCGCGACGCGGCGCGCCTGGCCGGACGAGACGATCGTCGTCAATCTGCAGGGCGACGAGCCGCTGGCGCCGGCCAGCGGCATCCGCGCGGTCGCCACGACGCTGGCCGCCGGCGCCGCGCCGATGGCGACGCTGGCGACGCCGATCGGATCGGTCGAGGAGCTGTTCGACCCCAACTGCGTCAAGCTGGTGCGCGGCGCCGACGGCCGCGCGCTGTACTTCAGCCGCGCGCCGCTGCCGTGGCCGCGCGATGCGTTCGCGGCGGACCGCACCCGTCTGCCCGACGGCGTGCCGTTCCTGCGCCACATCGGCATCTACGCCTATCGCGCCGGCTTCCTGCGCGCGTTCGCGCGGCTCGCGCGCACGCCGCTCGAACAGGCCGAGTCGCTGGAGCAGCTGCGCGCGCTCGAGCACGGCCACGCGATCGCGGTCGGCATCGCGCCGGAGCCGTTCCCGCCCGGCGTCGACACGCCGGAGGATCTGGCTCGCGCCGAGCGGCTGCTGGCCGGAGCGGCGCGGTGACGCGCGTCCTGTTCGTCTGCATGGGCAACATCTGCCGTTCGCCGACGGTGGAGGCGGTCGCGCGTGTCGAGCTGGCGCGCGCCGGCCTTGCCGCGACGGTCGCCTCGGCCGGCACCGAGGACTACCACGTCGGCGCACCGGCCGACCGCCGCGCGGTCGCGGTCGCCGAGGCGGCCGGCTATCCGATGGCGGCGCATCGCGCACGTCAGGTCGGCGCGGCCGACTTCGCCGACTACGACCACGTGCTGGGGATGGACACGATCAATCTGCGCGCGCTCGAGCGCGTCTGCCCGGCCGCCTCGCGCGATCGCGTCGCGCTGTTCCTGCCGTTCGCGGGCTTCGATGCGCACCGCGATGTGCCCGATCCGTACTACGGCTCGCAACGCGATTTCGAGCAGGTGCTGCGCCTCGCGCGCGAGGGCGTCGCGGCACTGGCCGAGCGGCTGCGGCGCGAGGACGGATCGCGCCGATGAGCCCGATCCGTCCACAGGCGCCCGAGCTGCCGTCCGGCCTGGCCTGGGTCAATACCGACGATCCGCCGCGGCTGGCGACGCTGCGCGGCCGCGTCGTGCTGGTCTGGTTCTGGACCGGCGACAGCACGCAGTGCGCGGCGATGGTGCCGGACCTGGCGGCGCTGCAGGCGCGCCACCACGACGGGCTTTGCGTGATCGGCATCCACTGCCCCAAGTACGCCGCGCAATGCGCGCCCGCTGCGGTGCGGCGCGCGGTCAATCGCCTGCGCATCGAGCATCCGGTCGCCAGCGACCCAGCCTTCGCGGTCTGGCGCGACTACGGCGTCAGCGCCTGGCCGACCGTCGCGGTCATCGACGCCGAAGGGCGGCTGGCCGCGCGCGTGGCCGGCGCCGGTTCAATGGATCCGCTCGACGATCTGGTCGCCGCGCTGCTCGACGAGGCGGCCGGACACGGCCTGCGCGTGTTCGAGAGCGCGCTGCCGGCGATCCGTCCCGAGCCGCGCGCGAGCCTGCGCTTCCCCGGCAAGCTGCTGGCGACCGAGCGCCTGCTCTACGTCGCCGACAGCGGCCACGACCGCGTGCTCGAATGCGATCACCACGGCCGCGTGCTGCGCTGCTTCGGCTCGGGCCACGCCGGCTTCGCCGACGGCAGCGGCGAGGACACCGCGTTCAGCGATCCGCAGGGACTGGCCCTGCACCGCGACCAGCTCTACGTTGCCGACCGCGGCAACCACGCGGTGCGCAGCGTCGATCTCGCCGACGGCGGCATCCGCACGCTGCTCGGCACCGGCGTGCCCGGCTACCGGCGCCCGCGCGACAGCGACCTGCACGGTCTGGCGGCCTGCGCGCCGGCCGATCTGGCGATCGTCGGCGACCATCTCTACGTCGCGATGGCCGGCCTCAACCAGATCTGGCAGGTGGACCTGATCGGCCGCCGCGCCGGCGTGCTCGCCGGCAGCGGCGCGCTCGACCGGATCGACGGCGCCGGCGTGCAGGCCGCGCTGGCCCAGCCGAGCGGCCTGGCGGTCAGCGCCGGCCAGCTGGTCGTCGCCGACGCGGCCGCCTCGGCGGTGCGCCTGGTGCGGCTCGCCGACGGCCGCGTGACGACCGTGGTCGGCGCCGGCCTCTACCAGTTCGGCGATGCGGTCGGCCCCTGCGCGGCCGCGCGGCTGCAGCATCCGCTGGCGGTCGCGGCCGGGCCGCGCGGCTCGGTATTCGTCGCCGACACCTACAACGACGCGATCAAGCTGATCAACCTCGCCGCGGCCAAGGTGCACCGGCCCGGCATCGGCTACCGGCTGAACGAGCCCTCGGGGCTGTCGGTCGCCGCCGGCGCGTTGTGGATCGCCAATACCGGCGGCCACGAGATCGTGCGCGTGGACCTGACCGACGGATCGGCCCGGCGCGTCGGCGTGGCGGACTGAACGCGCCGTTGCGGACTAAAATGGGCCGATGATCCCACCCGAGGACCGCGCCGGCTTCGACGGCAAGGTATACGTCAGCACGCTCAGCGGCGCACCCGGCGTCTACCGCATGTTCGACGCCGCCGGCGACCTGCTCTACGTCGGCAAGGCCGGCAACCTGCGCAAGCGCGTCGGCAGCTACTTCCTGAAGCCGCGGCTGGAACCGCGCATCGCCTCGATGGTCTCGCAGATCGCGCGCATCGAGGTCACGCTGACGCGCACCGAGGCCGAGGCCCTGCTGCTCGAATCGCAGCTGATCAAGTCGCTCAAGCCGCGCTACAACATCCTGCTGCGCGACGACAAGAGCTACCCGTACATCCATCTGACCGCCGGCGAATGGCCGCGCCTGGCGTTCCACCGCGGTGCGCGCAACGAGGGCGGCCGCTATTTCGGGCCGTATCCAAGTGCCGCCGCAGTGCGCGAGAGCATCGGCCTGCTGCAAAAGCTCTTTCGGCTGCGCAACTGCGAGGACAGCTATTTCCGCAACCGCTCGCGGCCGTGCCTGCAGCACCAGATCGGCCGCTGCACGGCGCCGTGCGTCGGCCTGGTCGAAGCGGCCGACTACCAGGACAGCGTGCGCCACGCGACGCTGTTCCTCGAAGGGCGCTCCAAGCTGGTCCAGGACGAGCTGGTCGCGACGATGGAACGTGCCAGCGCGGCGCTCGCGTTCGAGCGCGCCGCGGCCGTGCGCGACCGGATCACCGCCTTGCAGCGCATCCAGGCGCGCCATTACGTGCAGGGCGCCAGCGCCGACATGGACGTGATCGCCTGCGCGATCCGCAACGGCATCGCCTGCATCAGCGTGCTGTTCTTCCGCAACGGCGTCAGCCTGGGCTCGCGCGACTTCTTTCCGCGGCTCGGCGGCGATGCCGAGCCGCCGGCGGTGATCGCCTCGTTCATCGTGCAGTACTACCTGGAGCGGCCGCTGCCCGAGGAACTGATCGTCAGCCATCTGCCCGAGGAGGCCGAGCTGATCGCCGAGGCGCTCGGCGGGCAGGCCGGACACGCGGTCGAAATCAAGGCGCGCGTGCGCGCCGAGCGCGCGCGCTTCCTCGAGCTCGCGCTCAAGAACGCGCAGGCCGCGCTCGATGCGCGCCTGGCCAGCCGGCAGACGCTGGCGACGCGGTTCGAGGCGCTGCGCGACCTGCTCGGCCTCGAGGAGACGCCACGCCGCATCGAGTGCTTCGACATCAGCCACACGATGGGCGAGGCCACCGTCGCCTCGTGCGTCGTGTTCGGCCCCGAGGGCGCCGAGAAGTCGCAGTACCGGCGCTTCAACATCACCGGCATCACGCCCGGCGACGACTACGCGGCGATGGGTCAGGCCCTGCTGCGGCGCTACCGGCGCATCCGCGACGGCGAGGGCGTGCTGCCGGACGTGCTGTTGATCGACGGCGGCAAAGGCCAGGTGCGCCAGGCGCTGGACGTGCTGGCCGAACTCGGCGTCGAAGGGCTCAACGTGGTCGGCGTCGCCAAAGGCGAGGCGCGCCGCGCCGGCGAGGAAACCTTGATCTTGGGCGACACAGGCCGCACCCTCTGGCCCGGGCCCGAATCGCCGGCCTCGCATCTGATCCAGGCGGTCCGCGACGAGGCGCATCGTTTCGCGATCACCGGCCATCGCGGCCGCCGCGAGAAGGCGCGCGAGGCGAGCACGCTGGAGGAGATCGCCGGCATCGGGGCCAAGCGCCGCGCGGCGCTGCTCAAGCACTTCGGCGGCCGGACCGGACTCGCGGCGGCCGGCGTGGAGGAAATCATGCAGGTCAAAGGCATCCACCGCGACCTGGCCGAACGCATCTACGCCGTGTTCCACGGCTGAGGGACCCGCTCCATGACCTTGACCGTGCCGACGATCCTCACGCTGTTCCGCATCGTGCTGCTGCCGGTCATCATCGTCGTCTTCTATCTGCCCGAATACTTCCCGCGCACCGCCACCTGGTCGAACATCGCCGCGGCCGGCGTGTTCGTGCTGGCGGCGCTGACCGACTGGCTCGACGGCTGGATCGCGCGTCGCTACGACTTGACCTCGGCGTTCGGCGCGTTCCTCGACCCGGTCGCCGACAAACTGATGGTCGCGGTGGCGCTGTTCCTGCTGGTGCAGCAGAACCCGACGCCGCTGATGGCGGTCGCCAGCGCGATCATCGTCGGCCGCGAGATCAGCATCTCGGCGCTGCGCGAATGGATGGCCGAGATCGGCCAGCGCGCCAAGGTCGGCGTGGCCTGGATCGGCAAGCTCAAGACGACGATGCAGATCGTCGCGATCGTGGTCTGCCTGCATCAGCGCGACGTGCCCGAACTGCGCCTGTACCGCATCGGCGAGGCGCTGCTGGTGGTGGCGGCGGTGCTGACGATCTGGTCCGCGCTGATCTACGTGCGCGCGGCCTGGCCGGCGCTGCGCGACAACGACAGCGGCCGCGTCTGAGCGGCGGCCGGGAAGCGGGCCCGTCCGGCTCCTCGATCGAACGCTGAGCGTAGCTCGCGGCCGTTCTCCCTGGACAGCCGCTCGCGCGATCGATTCCGCGGCGGTTCCTTTCCGGATCGCGCCGGCGGCCGTTCACCGACCGCCTGCCAGCGGCTCGGCGAAAGATTTTTCATGCGATCGCGGCAGTTTCTGTTGACACTCTCACGCCATTCCGTAATATGCGCGTCCCGGGCGGGAATAGCTCAGTTGGTAGAGCACGACCTTGCCAAGGTCGGGGTCGCGAGTTCGAGTCTCGTTTCCCGCTCCAGGCTTTCCACCAAAACCTCGGCCCGCCGAGGTTTTGTTGTTTAAGGGGCCGGCGCCGTCCGCGGCGTTTTCCCTCAGGATGTGGTGTCGCGCCATCGGCCTGATGGCAGAGTGGTCATGCAGCGGCCTGCAAAGCCGTGTACGCCGGTTCGATTCCGACTCAGGCCTCCAAGAAATTCAAACACTTAGCCCGCCGATGCGGGCTTTTTGTTGCGTGAAATCCCGGCTTTCCCGGGTTAAATCCAGTGCCTGACACGCGTTTTCGTGTGTCAAACTCAGTGATAGTGGTACTGTTTGCCGTGTACGCGAGTTTCGCTGGGGAGCGAGCATGGCGACGAAACGGCTGCGCAACGGATCTTGGTACTACGTGGTGCGTCGCGCGCTGTTGCCGCGGCCGCTCTATCTGACGTTTCGCGACCAGGCCGAGGGAGACGAGTACGTGCGCCGCCTCGAGGCGCAGCTCGATCGCGGACTGATCCCGCATGAGCTGATTGAGGCCGAGGCGGCGGCCACGCTGCGCAGCCACGTCGTCCGATACATGCGCGAGCAGCACGTCAGCGCCGGCGATCAGGCGTGCCTCAACATCGTGGTCGCGCGGTTGCCGTCGACGCTCGAGCTCAAGGCGCTGACGTTCGCGTGGGCGCAGTCGTGGATCACGCGGATGAAGCGCGAGGACAACCTCTCGCCCGTGACGATCCGGCACCACGTCGGCGCGCTCGCGCGATGCCTCGACTGGCTGGCCGCGAGCGGCGACGTGCCGTTCAACCCGCTGCGATCGCTACCGAAAGGGTATGCCGTCTACACGGCCGAGGACACCCGCCAGGCGATCGCCAACGACGGCCAAGCCAAGACCGCCAAGGAGCGCGATCGACGTCTCGAGCCGGGCGAGGAGGCACGGATCCGCGAGATCCTCGCCGGCGAGAAGCCGGAGGGCCGTCAGCGCGCGCTGGCGCTGCCAGAGGCTGCGGCGCTGACGGCCATGTTCGACCTGGCACTCGAGTCGGGGATGCGCATGCGCGAGATGTTCACGCTCGACGTGCGCCAGGTCGACCTGGCTCGCCGAACGATCTTCCTCGATCGAACCAAAAACGGCAGCAAGCGGCAGGTGCCGTTGACGAGCGTCGCGCGCAAGGTGCTGACCAAGTACCTGCGCAAGCATCCCGGTGGCCAGCTGTTTCCGTGGTGGGACGGCAAGCCGCAGGCGAAATCTCTCGCGCGCACGACGTCGCAGCTGTCGCGTCAGTACAAGAGGATATTCCTCGCGGCCGGCTGTGAGGACCTCAATTTCCACGACCTGCGGCACGAGGCGACGAGCCGGCTGTTTGAGCGCACACAGCTGAGCGAAATGGAGATCGCCAAGATCACCGGGCACAAGGACCTTCGGTCGCTCGCGCGCTATGCCAACCTGCGCGGCTCGAAGCTGGCCGCGCGTCTTTGGTAGGCACGTGATGGCGCTGTCGTGCGGCGCGCGAGCTCGACGAGCCAGGCGGCGAATGCCGGCGGCGTTGCTTCGCGCTCGGCCTTGCGCAGTTGCGGCCGGTATCCGGGCATGCCGGCGCGCAGGCCACGCCACGGCGACACGACGTAGGCAGGCTCATCGATGCGGATCGGTAGCGGCGGTATGTCGCGCGGATCGCAGCCGACGATGTAGAGCGCTGTGCGCTTTTCCGCGCGGTGCCCCCACCAATCCTGATCCACGACCAATGTCCAGCCGCCCTAGGCATCGCGCTTCCCAGGCGCCGGCAAGCGCATCACCGGCCACAGCTTCGACGCTACGGGGTGTTCCAGCACGCCGCCATTGCGGCGGATGTGCAGTACCGACCATATCGCGAGTTTGCGCTCGCCGTATCTCGGCTTTGCGAAGTAGCTCAACCGTCCCCACGCCCGGCACGGCGGATGCGCAATGATCGGCGCGCCGCCGCGGTACGTCAGCGCATTGCGCTCGGCGTCGTAGACATCGCAACCGGGCATGGTCTTGTAGATGCTATCGGCCCGGGCGAAAAGGACGGCGACGTCGGTCACGCGCCGCGGCGCGCGAACATCTGCCGGTGCCGGTGGCGGCGATAGTCGTGCTGCGTCGCGCGGCGGATGAAGTCTGCGAGAGCTTCATCGAGCGCCCAGCCCCGACTCGGCACGACACAGCCTCGGAAGTCGACTCTCAGGTTGGTCTCGATATCCGGATACTCGCGGAGCATGCGGATCAATTTGCCGCGGATGCGCGCACCGTCGAGCGTCACGCTCCCGGCACGCTGGATCGCCGCCTGCAGTTTGTTATTGCGCATTGCCGCCTCCAATGACCCGCGCGGCGCGCCGGGCAGCAAGACGATTGAAAGCGCGTCGCACCGCGTAGCCGCGCAGCACGGATAACACGGTGTAGATGCACGTGATGCCGAAGGCAGGGCCTGCGGTGACCGCATGGCCGAAGAGAGGGAGCACGATCAGTGTCGCGCACCAGGAAACGACGAAGCCGATCGCCGTCGAAACTGCGGTCTCGAGTAGGGATCCGGAACGTGACTGACGCACTAGGGAACCTCCGTGGTTAGAGTAGGCGACGCTCGTTGGCGTCGAGATCCGGCTTCGGCATGCCGCGGCGCGTGCGGCGCGCGCGGGGCGAAGCCACCGCGCGATCCGCCGGCAGAACGCCATGTCGGCGCTCCTCGGCCTGGCGGCGCGCGGTCTCGTGGATCCATGCGTCGAGGTCGCTGCGCAGGAAGAGGGTGTGCTTCTGGTTGAGCGAAACCCCGGGTACAAGGCCCTGCTCGAACAGGGCCTGCATCGCTTCGTAGCCGAGCTTGAGATAGCGGGCGGCCTCGGTGAGGTTGAGAGTTTCGGGAGCCATGCTTACGCCTCCGACCGAAACCCGATGACCCAGGTCCACGGGTTGGCGTCCCACGAGCCGGGGCCGTGGATCGATGTCCACAGCTCGCGCCACGCATCGAATGGATCGACCCAGTTCTTGGGGTGCGGCTCGTCCCGAAGCGCGCTGTAGTAGTGCTCGCCGTCACCGTGATGGATTCGATTGATGCCCTCGGCGAGATACCGGCTCTCGAAACCGGTCTCACCTTCGCCGTCCTGCACCCGCTCGACGCGCACGTCTGTGACCTCGAGCAGGATGCGGCTTGCCCAGCGGGGCATGGCGATGGGAGAGCGCCAGCGCGGTGGCGTGTGGCCATCCTCTGAGAAGTCGCGTCGCCATTGCTCCGCAAGATCCCGGCTTGGCGCAGCCACACGCTCTTCGGCCGAGTCCGCACGATAGATGACGGACACTCGTGGGCCAGCGGCATCGTCCGCATCGTGTTCGTAGCCCGGCATCCAGATCTCGCGACCGAACAGCCGATCGCCTGGCTTGCCGTAGGGGCAGTGCGCGCGGCCGCTGTCGAAGTCAATCTTGATGGCGTCGCCGGCCAGATCGGTATCAGCAAGGCGGATACGGTAGGGCCTGCCCTCATACGGGTCGAAGATCAGGTCCTTGACGGGCCGCCGCAGCTGCGTCTGCCTCCCGTCCAGAATTCCGGGCACCTCGTGCCTGCGCAGATTGATGGGGCGCTCGGTCATTGCGGCGCACCTCCGCGCACGGCGAGCAGCGCACGGCGAGCACGCTTTCCGCCGTCTGCCGCTAGCGTCTCTCGGCATGCGTCCCCGGAAGTTCCGAGCCGTCGGCAGCCCTCGACTAGTCCCGCGTACCACTCCATCGTGGCGGTCAGCTCGGTGATGGCCGCATCCCGGGCGCGGCGCTCGGTTGCCACCGGCAGCGCCGATCCGGCCGGCTTCGCTGCCTGCTTCTCCCGGATCTGGTCGATCTTGATCCAGATGCGGACCAGTTCCGCTTCTCCAGCCGCGTGCATGTTGCATCCAGTGGCAAGGCAGAGAGCGGCAAGCGTCACCATCACCCCGCCGACCTCCTGTTCCGGCCCACCCTTCGGGCGCCCGTAGACGTAATCGACCAGCGCATGCGCGCGCTCGGCTGAATGTCCGAGCGACTGAGTCAACTCGATCGCTTCCTCGACGAACCGATCGCAGCGTTCGACGACATCGGACGCGATCGCATCGCCGAAGCACGCCGCCATCCACGGCGCCACGCGCGACTGGAACGATGCGACCGCATCGCGCGCCCGGCGCGCGATCAGCTCGTCCAGTATCGCGATGACGCTGGGGTCACCGCCTTGCCGCCGGTCCACCCACTCAGAGTCGTGGTAGTGGCCGCCTGGTCCGTATTCGCTTGGCGTGCCGGGAGGCGCATTGCTCCAGCGCCCCGGCGCATCCATGCTGTATCCGGGGCGCTCTGGATTGTCCACCCTCCCGCCACAAGCCCAGCGGGTTGGCTGACCGCCACCGATCGCGGCAATCGACAGCTCTCCGCCGCACACGCGGCAAGGGGGGACGATCGTGGGCCTATACCGCTCGCGCAGCGCCTCGAGATCCACCGGCTTCTGAAGCATGCTGGCGGCCTCTTCAAGAGAGAGTCCGCGCGCAGCTCGCGCGGCCTTGACCATTTCGCCGAGCGCGCTCATCGCGTCAGCCTCCGAGTCGGCACGCAGTAGTGCGACACGCTGCCGTCGTAGCGCTTGATCGACTCGCGCGTGACGATCTCGGCACCGCACGCGCAACAGCCGAGGCCGAGCAGCGCGAGCACGACATCGGCCTGCAGCTCCTCGCCCGGCTTGTAGGGGATCGGTGGCCCGAACAGCGGCTCGCCGCTGCTTCCGTCCGCGCGATGTGGCAGCGCGAGGACCGGCCGAGCGAACCAGGCGACCGCCTCGCTGTCTTCCGTGTCGAAGATCGTGACGAGGCGCCATCCTTGACCGGCCGGCGGCTGCGGATCGAACCAAAGCACGTTCTCGGCATCGAACGGCATCTCCTCGCTCACGGAATGGATATCGAACCCAAGGCCATCAAGAAGTGCACGGAACCTTGAGCCGTCGATTTCGTCGTCGTCGTGACCGATAACGAGCGACAGGTCAGGGTGCGTCACCAGGCCGAACTCGTCTCGAGCGGGAAGCCGCGCCGGATCGAACCACTCATCGATCGGGAGCGGTCCGGTCGAAGCCTCGAGGATCGCCTCGCCCCGGTCGTGCAGGAACATGCAGAAGTTGGCGACATCGCGCGGGTCGCCCTTCTCCACAGACTGCCGCAGCAGGTTTGAAAGGTGCTCCTGGGTGCAGTCAGCCTTGTCGTCCCATCCGCCGCGTCCCTTCGCGCGCGCGGCCGCAAGCTTGTCCTTCATCGCGCGCGCGAACCGGTCGACTGCGAGATCGTCCGAGTGCACGTCGGAGCGCCGCGCGTCGTACCACCGCCGGATCTCGTCCGCGATCGCCTGCGGGTCGCAGATGCTGCCGCCCGGCACGCACGCCTCGAGCATCTGCTCGACGTCGACGTCCACCGTCGGCGGTGTGTAGTAGTACGGGATCGCGCGGAGCGGGCGACTGCCGTTGATTTCGCGCCCGCCTCCGTCGGTGCGAATCACTTCGCCGTCGGCCGTGGCGTAGACGTAGTGATGGCCGTCCGGCGCGACGCGGGCCGCGACTGCCGCCGCGCGATCGACCATGCTCAGCGGGAACCAGCTCGGCGCCTGGCGGCGCTCCGGCGTCATGTCGCAGTCGAGTACGACGCGGCCGGTCGACGGGTGCCACCACGCGATGGCGACGACGGTGGGGTTCGAGGGCATCATGCCTTGCCTCCCTTCTTCGCGGGCTTCTTCGCGGCCGGCGGGGCGGATTTCTTGGCGGCCGGCTTGGTCGCCGTCTTGACCGCCTTCGCGGCCTTGGGCTTGGCCGGCGTCTTGCTCGAGTTGCCGACCGCCTTGCCCTTCTTCGCGGCGGGCTTTGTCGCGCCAGCCCGCGCGCCCGATCCGTTGCTGTTGACCGGCGCCTTCGCCTTGGCGTTGGGCTTGAGAGTCGGCGTGACGTTGTCCGCCGGGACGCGCGGCGACGCGAAGCGCATCAGCTTCGGCAGCCAGCGCGAGTTGGCGACCATCTGCTCCGCGGATTCGGCCGCCTCCGCCTTCTTAAGTCCGGACAGCCGCGACAGTGAGAGGTCGCCGGCGAGCTCGCCGACGAGCTCCTCGAGCGCGCCGCGCGGGATGTGATCGAGGAGCGTGGCGCGGGTCGGCTGCCAGTAGTCGGCGAAATCGATGCCGGCCGCGGCGACGACGGTCTTGATCGTGCGCTCACGCTCCGCGCCGTCGTCACCGGAGGTCAGCAACGTGTCGACCGACATCGCGATGCAGTCGGCGAGGAGCTGCGTAAGCCGCTCGAGCGGCTGCGCGATCAGCCAGCCGAGCAGCTCGGTCGCCGGCGGCAGCGTCTCCTGCATCGCGTTGAGCTGGTCGTTACGATCGATCCAGTGGCGCGCGCTGGCCAGCTCGCCGGCGTGCTGCTCGAGCGGCACGAGCTCCGGCGCGCGCAGGCGGAGGATCGACCACTCCCGGGTGCCGCGGTAGCAATAGTCTTTGAGCAGCGCGAACGCGAGCAGCGCGAGTGCCAGGTGCGGCCGTGCCGCCACGGCGCCCTGCAGGATGGCCGTACGATGCGCGCTGAGGCGCAGCGTCAGGCGCGCAGACAGATCCTCGACCGGCTTGCTCGTCGCCTTCGTGCCCGCCACTGTGCTCGCCCCCGCGCCCCGCCTGGGCTTGAGTGCCGCAGCGTCGTTGGGTCGCACGAGGCCCCGGTGAATAAGGAGGGCTCCTCCGGAGCCGATGGTCGCGATCGCGCCCGCCTTCGCGAGCTGCTCGGGCGACCAGCGGTGCTGGCGCGACTCGATCTCCTCGATCTCGATGTCGAGCGCTTCCATGCGGTCGGCATCCGTGTCGAGG
>NZ_DATKFQ010000015.1:0-21749 GCF_035511235.1 Dokdonella sp. | reverse complement strand
TCTCAACACCAGCGTCGTGGAAGGTATCAACAACACCATCAAGGTCATCAAGCGCCGCGCATACGGCTACCGGGACGAGGCCTACTTCTTCCTCAAGATCCGCGCCGCCTTCCCCGGTAATCCGCGATGAACCTTTTTTTTCCGAGCATTGAGCCGGCGTGACGGCATCGGGCGACGCCAGGCGCGATCGACCTCGCGGTTTGCGGCCACTGCTGCCGCTCGCGCAAACGCTGCGAGCCAGCGAGCCAGCGAAGCAGCGAAGCAGCGAAGAAGAGCGGACCTGTTCCGGGAACACCCGACCCCCGACGGACGGGAGCAGGGATCTTCTTCCCGTTCCTGGCGGTGCGCGACAGCGCAGACCGCCAAGGCGAGGTCGCCCGGCGGCGCGGCAGCGTGCAGGTCTTCGGCGGGGGCCAGGACGCGCTGCAGGGTCGGAGTTCCCGGTTGCCTGCTCATCGGCGCTTCAATGTCGCGTAGCCGGCCATGGCGGCTGCAGACATGAGGAGGCAGTACGCGACCAACGGCCAGGCGGTGGCGCCGTCGAGCGCCAGGACCGACAACGTGCCCAGCCCGCTGACGATCACACTCTGGATCGCGTAGTACAGGGCGACGGCAGTGCCGGCCGCATCCGCGAAATCGCCGAGCGCCCCATTGGGCGTGACGGCGACCACGAGAACGATGCCGACGGCGATCAGCCACATCGGCATCAGGAAGCTGACGAAACCGGCCTTCGTCACGAGGCCGAGTATGGCGAGAACGACGGCACCGCCGGCCATGACGCAAACGCCCCGAATGAACGAGCCTCCGATTCCCCACGTTCTCACCATCATGTCGATGGAACGCGTGGTGAGGATCATCACCAGCGCGACCGAGGCAAAAGCCAGACTGAAGGACATCGGGCCCCATCCGGCTCGCTCGATCAACACCCTGGAAGCGATGGAAAAGAAGACGAAGAAGCTCCCCATCGCGGCCGAGAAGCCGATCGTGTAGACCCAGAAAGCCCGGCTGCCCAGGATCAACGACAGGGACGGACCGCACCGCCCCGAATGCGCCGGGCGCGTTTCATGCCATCGTAGCCACGCACGAACGAAGGCGACGACCGCCAGCGCGCCGAGCATCGCGAAAATGGCTCTCCAGCCCCACAGCAACGCGACCGTTGCGCCCAGAATCGGACCCAGAGCCGGCACGAAGGCCAGGATCGAACCGAACAGGCCGTAGATCGTGGTGCTCTCCGGGCTGTCGGCGAAGACGTCGCGCACGGTGGCGAACGTGCCGACGAGCGCCGCCGACGCGCCCAGGCCCTGAAGAATCCGAAGAACGAGAAACTCGCCTCCGGCGTTCGCCGCCGCCAGCAGGAAAGAGGCGACGGCAAAGAGCGCGGCACCGCCCAGTACGACGGGACGCCGGCCGATCCGGTCCGAAACAGGCCCGAACACGATCTGCCCCAATCCCAGGATCAGGACATAGGCACTCAGCGTCCATTGGATGAGAGACGGTGAGGTGGCCAGCGCGGCCGGCATCTGCGGAACGACCGGCAGATAGACATCCATCGCCAGCGAGGCGAGAAGATCGAAAGGAACCATCAACATCAAGGTCGACGGCAGAGGGTAAGCCCAGGCACGAGCCGTTTTCTTGGACATGGCAAAGCATCCGCTCAGAATGAAATCCGGCGGCGATCGGCCTGTTCGGTTCGAAATCGAGGAGAGACCGCCGCAACAACTCAGGTCACGAAGTTGTTGCGGCTCAGCGGTCCGTGGACGGACCTGCTCCCATGTCGGTGTCCTTGAAAATCCCGTTGAAGGGCAAAGTCTATCCGGTTCTTCGCATGCGCCCTGCACGGACCCGACGAGACGCCGGCGTTGCCGGCGTTGCCGGCGCGCCGGCGCGTCTGGTGGCGTGAGGTCGATGCCGGCCACACGCCGGCCGACCCCGTTGCTCCAGGCCGGTCAGTCGGCCTGCGACGTCAGCGCCATCGTCCGATTCCCCGTCACGCGCACCCATGCGGCACCTGAGCGATCGAATGCCGAAGACAGGAAGGATGCCAGACTGGAACGCATGGACGATGGCGCATTGCCGGGTCAGCAGCCACGACGGGGCATTCGCCGTGGCGGGGGCCGGTCAGACGGCGAGCGCGCTGCGCGCCGCCGGCAGCAGCGTGTCGAGCCAGCGCGCGTACTGCGCCGCGGACGGGTGCAATGCGTCGTCGACCAGCAAATCCGGCGCCGCACCGGCCTGGCGCGATGCAGCGGTGACGTCGACATAGACCACGCCGGCGCGCGCGGCGATTTCGGCGGCCGCGCGGTTGAACGTGTCGATCGCGGCGGCGACGCGCGCCGGATCGTGGCCGTTGACGCGCGCGAACGGCGTCACGCCCCAGTCCGGAATCGACACCGCCAATACCCGTGCAGCGCGTCCGCCGGCGAACGCCAGCGCGTGCTGCAGCAGCGCGTCGAACTCGTCGCGGAAATTGAAGATGTCGCGGCCGCGGTACTGGTTGTTGACGCCGATCAGCAGGCTGACCAGATCGTACGGCGGCTGCAGCGCTTCGCGCTCGATCGCGGCGGCCAGCTCGTCGGTGGTCCAGCCGGTGACGGCGAGGATCCGCGGCTCGCCGAGCGGCACGCCTTCCGCGCGCAGACGCCGGGCCATTGCGGCCGGCCAGCGCCCGTCCGGTGCGACGCCTTCGCCGATCGTGTACGAATCGCCGAGCGCGAGGTAGCGCAGCATCGCGCGGTCAGGCGACATGGCGCCGCGCGTGGCCGCGCGCCGCGATCGCCTGCAGCGTGCGCTCGATGCGTCCGAACACCTCGTCGATCACCGCCGGCTCCGGCAGCAGCGTGACGCGGAAATGCGTGCGGTACGGCACGTTGAAGCTCGAGCCCGGCACCAGCAGCACCTGCTCGCGCTCGAGCAGTTCGAGCGCGAAGGCCTCGTCGTCGAAACCCGGCAGGCGGTCCGGATCGACGCCGGGGAACGCGTACAGCGCGGCGCGCGGCGCGACCATCTGCAGGAACTCGCTGGCGGCGACGCGGCGGCACAGCGCGGCGCGCGCCTCGTGCAGGCGGCCGCCGGGCGCGGTCAGGCCGGCGATCGCGCTCGGGCCTTCCAGTGCCGGCTTGATCGCCCACTGCGCCGGCACGTTCGCGCACAGCCGCATCGACGCCAGCAAATCCAGCGCCATCAGCAGATCGCGCACGCGCTTGTCGGCACCGCTCACGGTCATCCAGCCGACGCGATAGCCGCAGGCCAGATGGACCTTCGACAGCCCGCCGTAGCTGATGCACGGCACGTCGCCGGCCAGCGGCGCGAGCGGCTCGAAGCGCGCGTCGTCGTAGAGCACGCTGTCGTAGATCTCGTCGGACAGCAGGATCAGGCCATGACGCGCGGCCAGCGCGACGATCGCCTCGAGGACCGGCCGCGGATAGACCGCGCCGGTCGGGTTGTTCGGATTGATCAGCACGATCGCGCGCGTGCGCGGCGTGATCAGCGCGGCCATCCGTTCCGGATCCGGCACGTGGCCGGTCTCGGCCGGGCACGGATAGTGGACCGGCGTGCCGCCGTTGAGGAAGGTCGCCGCGGTCCACAGCGGGTAGTCCGGTGCCGGCACCAGCACCTCGTCGCCCGGATCGACGATCGCGCGGATGCTCAGATCGATCAGCTCGCTGACGCCGTTGCCGAGAAACACGCGCTCGGCATCGGCATGCCGCGACCCCTGGGCGCGCTGGGTCACCGCGATCGCCTCGCGCGCCGCCATCAGGCCCTGCTGGTGGCCGTAGGCCTCGCTGGCCGGCAAGGCGTCGGCGATCGCCTGGCGCAGATGGGCCGGGACGCGGAAGCCGAACAGGCCCGGGTTGCCGATGTTGAGGCGCGTGATCGTCTGTCCGGCGGCCTCGAGTTCGCGCGCGCGGCGGCTCAAGGGGCCGCGGATGTCGTAGCGAACCTCGGCGAGGCGGGAGCTGGTGGCGATCGGGCGTTCCATGGGAGCGGGCTGCGAATGACGCGCGGCGCGGCGCGAAAGAGCGGTCATGCTAGCCGATACGCGGTCGCGTACAAGGCCCGGCGGCCGCGCGCCCGCACACGGTCCGATGTCGGCCATCGCCTCGCCCCGATCGGCCCGGTCGATTACCGCGGCGGCCCGGGCGAGCGCAGCCGCGGCGGCGCGGCGCCGGCGCACGGGTCGCCGGGCATGGCCTAGAATGCGGCCGATGCAGCTCCCCGCCGACCTGGAACTTCGCCTGGCGCAGATCGGCTGGCGCGCCTCGGCGCTGCCGGACGATGCACCGGCCGGCGCGTTTCCGGCCCGCGTCAGCGCGCAGCATCGCGCCGGTTACGAACTGGACGACGGCGAGCGCGTCTTCAATGCGCAGCCGGCGCCGCGCTTCCTCAAGGCCGCGTTCGATCCGCTCGAGCGCCCAGCGGTCGGCGATTTCGTGCTGGTCGTGCCCGGCACGCCGCCGCAGATCGAGCGCGTGCTGCCGCGCCACGGCGTGCTCAGCCGCGCCGCCGCCGGCGAGCGCCACCAGCGCCAGATCATCGCGACCAACGTCGATCACGTCTTCGTCGTGACCGGGCTCGACGGCGACTTCAATCCGGCACGCATCGAGCGCTATCTGCTGCTGGTCGCCGAGAGCGGTGCGCAGCCGGTCGTGGTGCTGACCAAGGCCGACCAGGCCGAAGCGGCCGAGGCCGCGGTCGCCGAGCTGCGCCAGCGCCTGCCCGATCCGGTCGCGATCGTGGCGGTCAATGCCAAGTCGGCCGAGTCGGTGGCACCGCTGCTGGCCTGGCTGCGTCCCGGCGACAGCGCGGTGCTGGTCGGGTCGTCCGGCGCCGGCAAGTCGACGCTGACCAATACGCTGCTCGGCGAGGCGCGGCAGGCGACCGGCGCGGTGCGCCGCAGCGACAGCCGCGGCCGTCACACCACGACACATCGCGCGCTGCTGCGCCTGCCGTCGGGCGGCTGCCTGATCGACACGCCGGGCATGCGCGAGATCAAGCTGACCGGCGAGGAGACGCTCGACGCGGGCCAGTTCGCCGACATCGAGGCGCTGGCGCAGTCGTGCCGGTTCGGCGACTGCGCGCATGCGACCGAGCCGGGCTGCGCAGTGCGTGCCGCGCTCGACGACGGCCGCCTCGATCCGGCGCGCTGGCACAACTACGCCAAGCTGCGCGATGAGCTGGCCGCCGCCGCCGACACGCTCGAGGCGCAGCTGCGCCGCAAGAGCGAGGCGCGCGTGCTGACCAAGGCGCTGGGCCGGCGCCTCAACGAGAAGTACGGCCCGCGCTGAGGTCGCGCCGAATCGCGCGTTCGGCGCACGGGCCGGCCGGTGCGGCCGCGGCACCGCCGGAGCCGGCAGCCGCCTCAATCGAGCGCGTCGAAACCGTCGGCGAAGATCGTCTCGGCCACGATCGGCGTCAGCATGAAGCTGCCGACGCTGTCGTCGGCGAGGCGGCCGGTGCCGACGATCACGCCATCGGCGTTGATCGCGACCGCATTGGAGAAGCGCGTGAAGCCGCCGGTATCGTCGACGTGCTGGTAGAGGTCGTAAGTGACGCCGTCGATGTGGACCCAGGCGCGCTGGCCCGGCACGATGCCGCTGGCGGTGCCGATGCCGGCGGTGCCGACGATGACGCCGGCCGCATTGATCGCGATCGCGCCGCCGTTGGACTGGTCGAGCGTGGCGCCGGGGATTTCGGTGTAGGTGCCGTCCGCGGCGAAGAGGATCGGCACCAGCACCGGCTCGGCGCCGACGCCGAGGCCGACCGCGGTGCCGGCATCGTTGACGGCCGTGGCGATGCTCGCGAATTCCTCGGTCATCGCGCTCATCGAGGAGACCTGCGGCACGCCGACCTGGCCGACCACGGCGTGCACGCTGGAGCTGTGCACGTTCCAGTGACCGACCAGCTTGCCGGCATTGTTGAGGCCGTTCCAGCGCGCCTGCTGGTCGGGCATGGTCTCGTCCTGCAGGCCGTAGTCGACCAGACCGCCCTCGGCGGTCCAGACGAACGCGCGGCTCGGCGCACCGGTGCCGAAGCCGCCCTTGCCGCCGGCGACGATGCCGGCGTCGTTGATGTCGTTGGGCGTCGCCGCCTCGCCGACAGCGCTGCTGATGACCGTATACGGACCCGGATCGGCCGCGTTCCAGAGCAGCGCGGCGACGCCGCTCGAGAAGTCGGTGGCGGTGCCGACGATCTGGCCGGCGTTGTTGATCGCGGTGGCGATGCCGTCGACGTCGACGCCCGGCGGCACGTCCAGCGGATGCGCGCCGTTCTCGTCCCAGAGCACGGCCACGCGCACGAAATCGGCGTTCTGGCAGTGGCCGACGATCTGGCCGGCGTCGTTGATGTCGGTGACGGTCACGTTGGACGCGTCGGGCGGCGTCTCGAGCACGGTCAGGTGGTACTGCGGCGGCGCCGCAACCGCGCTGCCGATGGCGCCGGCCAGGGCCAGCGCGAGGGCCGCGCGCAGCGGCCGGGCCGAAGCCGGGACGGAAGGCCGGGAGGGAGTCGCAGTCATGTCGGGGCACCTTCGATTGCGGAGAACGGGCGGCCGAAGCGCCATCGGGCGCAGGCCGGGGTCGCCTCGACGATCCCGCCAATCGACCGATTGCGCATGTAAAAAGCCTGTATCGGCACTGTATCGGCGTGAAATATCGCGGTCCGGACGATGCGCAAACGTTTCAAGGCAGCGCCGCGAGTCCCTCCGGCAGCGCGCGTTCCCCGGCCAGACGCCGCGCCCGCGCCTGTGCCGCGGCAGCCGGCGCGGCCTGGCCGAGCGCGCGATAGACCGCCGCCTCGCTCCAGGCCGCGCGCAGGTCGCGGTCGGCCCAGGGCGCGATCCGGCCGTTGACGGCGACGGCCTCCTCGATGCGGCCGGACGCGAGCAGCTGGTCGACGTAGGGCTGCCCGACCGCGACCAGCTCGGCCGGGATCGCGCGCCGCGCCGCCCGGTCCATCGCCTCGGCATAGTGCGCCAGCGCTTCGTCGACGCGCGCCTCGGCGGCGGCCTGGCCGGCCTGCGCGAGCGCGGCATAGACCCGGTCGGACTGGTTCGGGTCGGCCTCGCTCCAGGCGCGCAGACGCATCACCTCGGCCCGCGCGTCCTCGGTGCGGCCGCTGCCCTGCAGGCCGCGGATTCGCGTCGACCAGGTCCAGGCGTAGTCGAGCCGGTTGCGCAGCTCCAGGGCCGGCGTCAGCGCGGCGGCCGCCAGTTCCTCGGCCTTGGCCGGGCGGCCGCGCGCGAGCGCGATGCGCGCGGCCAGGCTGGTCGCCTGCAGCCGCAGCGGCGCATCCTCGACCGCGTCGGAGCCGTCGAAGATCCGCGCGATCAGCGTATCGGCTTCGTCGAGCCGGCCGTTGGCGGCCAGTGCACCGGCGCGCGACAGCGTCAGCTCCCAGCGCTGGCGCCGGTTGCCGCCGTGCGATTCGAGCGGGCCGAAGCGCTCGCTGAGCGCCAGCGCCTCGGCCGGTTCGAGCAGCAGCAGGTGGACGTCGACCAGCGCCGCCATCGTCGCCGCCAGCGCGTCCTCGGCGGCGAGCGTCTCGAAGCGTTCGCCGGCGCTGCGCAGCAGCGGCAGCGCGGCGGCCGGCTGGCCGCGCTGCATCGCATTGAGGCCGAGGTTGAGATCGACCGCGGCGACGCCGAACGCATCGCCGCGCAGCTCGTGCAACGTGCGCGCGCGGCCGTAGCTGATCGCCGCGGCCTCCAGCTGCATGCGCTGGCTGGCGACGCCGCCGATGCCGATGTAGGCGCGCGCCAGCACGCCCGGTTCGTCGGCATCCTCGACCAGCCGGATCGACTCGTCATAGGCCGTCTCGGCCTCGTCGATGCGGCCGAGCCGGAACAACGCCGCGCCGAGCGTGTTCAGCGCCCGCGCGCGCAGCACCGGCGCGGTGTCGGCCGGCAGACGCGCGAGCAGGGCTTCGGCCTGCTGTCGGCAGGCCTCGTAGGCGCCCGAGAAGAACTCGATCGAGGCTTGGCTCAGCGCGATCTCGGGACTGGCCCGCAGCGCCGGCGCCGCCTCGGCGATCAGCGCGCGCGCGACGTCGACCTGGCCGGCCAGCACGGCCGCGTTGACGCGGCGCTGCAGGGTCTCCTGCGCGAGCGAGGCATCGCCGGAGGCATCGACCGGCGGGGTGCGACCGAGCTTGATCAGCAGCTCGTCGGCGGCGCCGCGGGCCGCCTTGACCGCGTCGTCGGCGCGGGTCTCGACGACCACGCTGCGCGTGCCGTCGCCGGCCTCGACGCGGACCGCCCAGCCGCCGTCGCTGCGGTGTGCCGAGGGCCGGATCAGCCAGTGCGCCAGATCGTGGCGGCCGGCGATGCCGGCCTCGCCGCCGTGCGCCTCGATCAGCGCGACCACGGTCTCGCTCGGCGCGGCCGCCAGGCCGCCGCGCTGCAGATGGCTGGAGATCAGATCGAGCAGGCCGAGCCGCAGCCAGTGCCAGTCCTCCGGCGCCTCGACCGCGGCCGGCAGCACCAGGGCCGCCAGCGGCGCCGCCGGCGCCGCTTCGACGGCCGGGCGGGCGCGCCAGATCGCCAGGCCGCCGATCAGCACCACCGCCGCGAGCGCGGCGGCGAGCGCCGCCTGCCAGCGCATGCGCCGCCGCGGCACCACGGCCGGTGCGGCCGGATCGGGCGGCGCGGCGGAGGAGGCGGGATCGTCGGCGCCTTCGAACGTGCCGTCCATGACCCAGCGATAGCCTAGCCGCGGCACCGTGCGGATCACGCGCTGGTCGTTGCCGGTGTCGCCGAGCAGGCGGCGCAGGCGCATCACCGCATGGTTCAGCGAGACCTCGCTGACATCGACCCGGCCCCAGACCGCCGCGGCCAGCTCGTCGCGACCGACCGGGCGGTCGCGGTGGCGGATCAGATGGATCAGGCAGTCAATCGTGCTGAGCGGCAGGTTGAGGCGGCGCTCGTCCTCGAACAGCTCGCGCGCCTGCGTGTCCAGTCGGAAGCGGCCGAATCGGTAAAGCGAAGATGCCATGCCGACAGGTTAGCAGGCCGCCGCCGCGCGCCTTCGGCGGTGACGGCGACGCCGCACTGCGATCACGGCCGGGCGCGGTCGCCGCAGGCCGAACCGGTGCGGATGCCTCCCGCGCGGACGCGATCCGTGCCGCGCCCGCGCCCGCGCCAGCGCCAGCGCCAGCGCAATTCCGTCAGGGCTCGAAACCGTCGCGGAACAGCAGGTCCTCAGGATCGACCACGACCGGCTGCACCTCGAACGCGCCGATGTCGACGCCGCTGCCGTAGGCGCGCACGAAGACGCCGCCGCGCTGGTCGTGGGTCAGGCCGGCCGGATTGGTGCCGGCGTCGAGCGCCGGGCTGTCCTCGGCCAGCGCATGGGTCGGCGTCGGCCCGCCGTTGTCGGCCAGCGGCAGCAGCTGCGGATCGAGCGTGATCGTGTCGGCCGGCATCTGCGCCGGCGCGCCGCCTGCGTTGTCGATCAGATTGTGCGAACCGGCGATCGCCTTCGGGAACACCCAGACCTGGTTGGCCTGGCCGCCGGTGTCGTTGGCCGAGACGATCGTGCTGACGAGTTCGACCGTCTCGGTGTACGAATCGCTGCTGATGCCGGCGCCGCGAAGCGTGGCCTGGTTGAACGCGACCGTGCTGTTGGAAAAGCGCACGCGGCCGCCGCTGATCATGACGCCGCCGCCCTCGTGTCCGCTGTTGCCGGAGATCGTGCTGTTGACGATCGTCGAGTCTGCCGGTGCGTATTCCATGTAGAGCAGGGCCAGACCGCCGCCGTCGGCGCCGGCGGTATTGCCGGTCACGCTGCTGGCGGCCAGCCTGACCGTGCCGCCGAACGACAGGATGCCGCCGCCGCCCTCGTCGGTGCCGCCCTCGTTGCCGGCGCTGTTGCCGACGACGCGGGTCCGCTCCAGCGACACCGTGCCCTGCCCCGGCGCGATCATGCCGCCGCCGGCCGAGGCGGCGCGGTTGCCGCTGATCGTGCTGTCGAGGATCTCGACCGAGGCACCGCTGCCGGTGAAGCGCAGACCGCCGCCGCCGCCGTAGTGGCCCGGCGAGGTAACGAGGTTGTCGAGCACGTCGATGCGGCTCAGGCTGCCGCCACCGCGCGCCCAGACGCCGCCGCCCTGCGGCGCGCAGACGCCGCACTGGCTCTCGGCGGTGTTGCCGGCGACGCGCGTGCCGTCCATGTCCAGCGTCACCAGCGGCGCGTCACCGCGCGCGCCGACCGCGACGCCGCCGCCGAACACCTCGTAGCTGTCGGAGAACGCGACATTGCCGCTGATCGTGCTGTCGATCAGCTGGGTATCGCCGCCGGCGCGCAGGCCGCCGCCTTCGGCGACGTTGCCGAACGGGTTGCCGCCGTCGACCGTGTGACTGTGCGCGCGGTTGTCGACGAAACGGCTGCGCGTCGCGAGCAGCGTACCGTCGACGGCCAGGCCGCCGCCGCGTACCAGCAGGTTGCCATCGGCGACGTTGCCGACGAACTCGGCGTCGGTCAGCGTGGCGTTGCCGGCCACCGCCGCGCCGCCGCCGCGGGTGTTCTGCACGGTCGGCTCGGCCGCCGTGCAGTCGATGATCGCGACGTCGCTCAGCGTCAGGTTGCCGGCGCTCAGCAGACAGCCACCATCGCCCGTGCTCTTGCCGTGGGTCAGGGTCAAGCCGGTCAGCGCCAGCGTGCCGGTGCCGCTGTGGGCGAAGATGCGATCACTGTCGCCACCGCTGATCGTCAGCGCCTTGCGGCCCGGGCCGGTCAGGTGCAGGTCGGCCGCGGTCACCGCGATCGCCCCGCTGGTCAGCGTGATCGTGTCGCAGGCCAGACCCGACAGGTCGATCTGGGCGCCGCCCGGCGCCGCGGCGACGGCCGCGCGCAGGCTGCCGGCGCCGGCGTCGTCGCAGTTCTCGACCGGGATCGCGCCGGCCGGTGCGGCCAGGCCGGTCACGGGCGGCGCCAGCAGCGCGCAGGCCAGGCACAGGGCCAGCGGATGGGGCCGCAGCGTCGGGCGGCGAGAAGACGGACTACGCGTTGCGCTCATCGAAAACTCCGGAACGGTCGGAAAAGCCCCGCACGGCGGAGCGGCGGGGAGACCGGTCGAGCATGGCCCGGCGCGCGGGACGGCACCATGCCGAGGCTGTTCCGGTTCTGTTCGGCGGCCGTTCGGGCGCGGTTCGGCGCGGTAGCGGCGGTCACGGTCCGACGCCGAGCACCGGTTCGCGGCCCGGTGCGCGCAGCAGCGCCGGCGGGATCGGCCGTTCGCCGGCCAGGCGCTGCGCCACGCCCAGCGCCTCGCGCCAGGCCTCGGTCCGTCCGAGTGCGTGGTACAGGCGCACTTCGAGCAGGGCCGCGTCGAAATCGGCATCGGCATGGCGCGCGCCGATGCCGACCACCGTGCTCGCCCCGGCCAGATCGCCCTGTCCGAGCAGGAACAGGGCGTGGGCCTCGACCACGCGGCCGACCACGGCCGGCGGCGCGCCGGCGCGGCGTGCCTGGTCCATCGCGGCCGTGTACAGACGCGCGGCGTCGCGATCGCGACGTTCGGCGGCCGCCTGCCCGGCCTCGGCGAGGCGGGCGTCGAGCACGACGAAGGCATCGCCGGTGGTCGCCGCCCAGGCGCCGAGCGCCCTGACCTCCTCGGCTGCCTCCGGCAGGCGGCCGAGCGTCTGCAGCGCCTGCGTCGCGATCCGCCAGGCGGCCGCGCGCGAACGGTCGAATTCCGGACCCGGCAGCTGCGGCAGGGCCTGGCGCGCCAGCAGCAGCGCGGTCTGCGGCTCGCCGAGCCGCAGATCCAGACCGGCCAGGCTGACCTGGGACAGCGCGCGCTGCGGCCAGTCGCGGCCGGCATCGGCCTCGCCGATCATCTCGTCGAGCAGGATGCGCGCTTCGCCGAGCCGGCCGTTGGCCTGCAGCGCTTCGGCACGCTGATGCCGGAACAGGTTGCGCACGTCGCGGTCCTGCACGCGCGCCAGCCGCGACCAGCCCTGCTCGCTGGCGGCTAGCGCCGGCTCGGGCTGCAGCAAGGCCAGCTGCGCGCTGATCTGGTTGGCCAGCGAGATCAGATACTCGTCGATCATCCCGAACCGCTCGAACTGGCGCGCCGCCCGCTGCTGGATCGGCAGCGCCTCGGCCTGGCGGCCCTGCGCCATCTCCAGCGTGCTCTCGTTGCTGTCCACGCGCGCCAGCAGCAGCGGATCGCCGGCCAGGTTCAGCGCGATGCGCGCACGCGCGAAATCGGCCTGGGCTTGCGCATGGCGCTGCATGCGCGCATGGATCACGCCGCGATCGTTGTAGGCGTGGCCGAGCAGGGTCGGCTCGTTGCGCGCCTCGACCAGCGCGATCGCGCGATCGCAGGCGGCCAGACCGGCGTCCATTTCGCCGAGCCGGTTGAACGCGACGCACAGGCCATCCTCGATGCGCGCATGCAGTACCGGATCGGCTTCGGCCGACACCGCTTCTCGCAACGCCTCCAGCGACGCGCGGCCCTGCGCGAACCGGCCCAGGCGCAGATCGATCAACGCGCCGCGCAGGCGTACCGGCGGCAGATCGCGCAGCGCGGGCTCGGCCGCGTCGATCAGCGCGCGTGCCTGGGTCATGTCGTCGGCGAGGCGCGCCGCGTCGATGCGCTGGATCAGCTCGGTCGCCGACGGCGCAGCCGCATCGGCCGCGGCCGGCACCGGCCGGCCGAGCCGGACGAGCAGACGTTCGGCGAGCCCGTCGGCCGCGGCGATCGGCGTCGCCGCGAGCGCCTGCAGCGAATGGGCGCTGCCGTCCGCCTCGATCAGATCGGCATGCGCGATCCAGCTCTCGCCGTTGCGGCGCAGCGCCGGCCGCACCACGTAGCGCAGCGCGACGGCCGCGCGCACGGCGCCGATCGCCGCCTCGCCCTCGACGCCCGGCGGCACCAGCCGGACGATGCCGTCGCTGGCGAGCACCGGCAGGCCGGCGCTGCGCAGGCGCGTGGCGAGCAGATCCATGACGCCCAGGCGCAGCCAGGCGTCCTCGGCCGGCGCCGAGACCTCGGCCGGCAGCACCGCGATCGCGTCCGCCGGCAAACCGTCGCCGGCGACCGCCGGTGGCGCCGATCCGGGCAGCGATGTGCGCAACCACAGCGCGCCGGCCACGGCCGCAGCGGCCAGGACCAGCACGCCGCCGATCACGAAGGCGGCCCGCCGCCGCCATGGTGGCGTGGCGATGGCCGGCGGCGCTGCGATCGCCTCGGCCGGGCCCGGATCGTCGCCGGACGGCGGTTCCTCGTGCACCGCGCCGACCCAGTGATAGCCGAAGCGCGGCACCGTGCGCAGCAGCGCCTGCGCATCGGCGCTGTCGCCGACTGCGCGGCGCGCGGCCAGAATCGCCTTGCCGAGCATCGTGTCGCTGATGCTGGCCCTGCCCCAGACCGCCGCGACCAGCTCGTCGCGGCCGACCGCGCGGTCGCGATGCGCGACCAGATAGGCGATGCAGTCGAACACGGTCGGCGGCAGGTCGACGCGTGTGCCGGCGCGGCGCAGCTCGCGCGCGGCGATGTCGAGGCTGCACGCGCCGAAGTGGAGGACGGGCCGGTTCATGATCGCAGGGTAGCGTCCGCACCCCGGCCGGAAAAGCGACCGGCGCGGCCGGCACCGGTCCGCAGCGGCGATTGGACCGGCCGCGGCGTGGGCGTAGCATGCGCAAGGGCCGGCGCGGCGACGCGGCGGCATCGATCGGCCGCGGCACCGCGGCCGCAACGCGGCTCCCGGAGACGAGACGATGGCGGGCAATCCGATCGGCTGGTTCGAAATCTATGTCGAGGACATCGCGCGTGCCGCGCGCTTCTACGAAACGGTGCTCGACCTCCGGCTCGAACGGCTCGACTCGCCGGCGGTGCCGATGTGGACATTTCCGACGGCGCCCGATCGCTACGGCTGCAGTGGCGCCCTGGTCCAGCTGCCGAACGTGCCGGCCGCCGGCAGCCGCGTGATGATCTATTTCAGCTGCGAGGACTGCGCGGTCGAAGCCGCCCGCGCCGCCGAGGCCGGCGGCCAGATCGTGCGGCCGAAGATGGCGATCGGCGCGTACGGCTTCGTGGTGCTGGTCCGCGATACCGAAGGCAATCTGATCGGCCTGCATTCGCAGGCCTGAAGCCGCACCGATGCAGCCGTCGAGCGGCTGCATGCCGGCCGCGCGCGACGGCGCGGCCGGCACGCGATCGACCGCTACGGAGCCGACGGCGCGAACCGGACGCCGAGCGCGCCGGCATGCCGCAACCGCCACGGCGCCGGCGAAGCCGTCAGCGTCAGCTCGCTGGCGCGGTCGCCGGCCTGCAGCCGCAGCACCGCACCGGCGTCCATCGGCTCGAGCGCGAGCCTGACCGGCGCGATCGCCGCGATCCATGGACCGGCCCGCTCGACGCCGCCGTCGAGGGCGACCAGACGCAGACGCTCGACCGCACCCGAGCGGAACGATTCGATGCGCGCGGCCAGCCGATCGCCGGCGAAGACGCGCAGCGGCGCGGCGATCTGCCAGGCCGGCGCTGCAGACAGGAGATCGAGGACGGCCGCCTGACCGGCCGGCCAGGCGACGGCCTGCTCGGCGTCCTCGCCGCTGGCGCCGTCGCCGTAGCGTTCCAGTCCGTCGCGGAACAGCACCATCGTCGTCGTCGCCGCGTCGGTGTCGTTGGCCGGATTCGGGTCGTCCGGCGCGTCGACCAGGGCGGTGCTGGCGACGATCCGCTCGACCGTGTCCAGGCGCACCGGACTGGTCAGCAGATAGCTGACGCTGGCGCCGGGCGCGAGACGGAGACCGTCGTCGGCCAGCGCGCCCTGTCCGGCCGCCGTGCAGCCGCTGGCGAGCGCATCGAGGCAGATCCAGTGCGTGGCCGCCGCATCGAGCGCGGCGTCGAGCGCGCTGCCGACTTCGATCGAGGTCGCCGGCGCGGCGCTCGCGTTGAATACGGTCAGCACGTAGTCGATCAGCTGTCCGGGCCGCACGTGGTCGCGGCCGGCCTGCAGGCGCACGCCGACGTCGCCGCCGCCGAGCGTATTGCCGAGCGCGAACGTCGCCGGTGCCGGGACGCCGCTGACGGCTGCCTGCACGGCGTAGCTGCCGGTGACCGCGTTGGCGGTTGCGGTGACCGCGGCATAGCCGTTGCCGTCGGTCGTCACCGAGGTCGCCGAGAGGATCGCACCGGCACCGCTGCCCGGTGCGGTGAAGATCACGGTCGCGCCGGAGACCGGATGGTTGGCGGCGTCGCGGACCTGCACGGCCAGCGGCAGCGCGAACGGATGGCCGACCGCGGTGCTCTGGCCGCCGCCGCCGAGCGCGGCGATCACCGCCGGCGCACCGGCCGCACCACTGCCGGACAGGCCGAGTTCGAGCGTGCCGGCGCTGCTGCCGATCGTCACCGTCGCGCTGGCCGGACCGAACGCGGTCGGCGTGAACACGTAGCCGAGCGTGCAGCTGGTGCCGGCCGACAGATTGAACGGCCCGGCCGGACAGGTACCGCCGCCGCGCGCGAACGGCGCGGCGACCGCGCCGACGTCGATGCCTTGCACGGTGCCGGTGCCGGTATTGCGCAGCGTCGCGGTGCCGACACCGCTGTCGCCGAGTCCGACCGCACCGAATGCGATCGCCGGCGGATCGAGCGTCAGCGCGCCATCGCCCGGCTCGACCACCAGATGCACGTTGACGCGCACCGGCGTATTGCCGCCGCCGTCGTCGCTGTGCACGCACAACAGCGCGCGATAGTCGCCAGGCTCGAGGCCGGTCGAGTTGATGCCGATCGCGATCTCGCGCTCGGTGCCGGCGTCGACCGTGCCGGCTGCCGGCGTGATCGTCAGCCACGGCACCGCGGCCGGCGATTCGCAGCCGGCCGGCGGCGCCTGCGGTCCGGCCTCGATCGCGCGGATCAGCATCGCGCGGTACTGGCCGAACGGATTCTGGATCGGCCGCCAGTCGCCGGCACCGGAGTAGTTCCAGTAGTAGCCGCCGGCATGGCCGATCGGGCGATCGGCCGATTCGTCGGCGAGCACGTAGACGCTTTGCGGCTGGGCCGGCTGCCAGCGCAGGCCGACGTAGAGGCTGCCGGCGTCGATCGTCGTGTACAGCGCGGACAGATCGAAGGCCTGCCAGACCGGGCTGGCGACCGGGTACGGCGGAATGCCGGTCGCGGTGACCGCGAGCGCGCCGAGCTCGGTGCCGGGCGCGCCGCCCGGTCCGTTGTCGTCGAACACGACGATCTCGAACGCCAGCGAGGTCACGCCGCCGGTGCCGCCGAACGCGAAGCAGGCGGAGCCGATCGAGGCCGGATAGCTCGATGGCGTGAACCGGTCGACGATCATCACGCCGCCACTCCAGGCCGCATTGCCGCCGTAGGCCGACTCGGCGCTGCCGTCGTCGTGGATGATCAGGCCGCTGCCGCTCTGGCAATCGGCCGGTGCGCCACGCCCTGCCGCCGGCAGCGCCTCGTAGGCGGTGTCTATCGACCACGACAGGATGCCGCCGCCGTCGTTGGCGATCGCCAGGCTCTGGGTCTGGCTGCCCGACTGCTGGACGTGGAAGTCCAGATCCGGCGGCTCGACGCGGATCACCGGCGGTGCCGGCGCCGCACAGCTGACGCGCACGTCGTCGACGTCGGCTGCGCCGACCGTGCCGCTGCCGCTGGCGACCGTGCAGCTCTGATCGGGCACCGGCGCGGCGCCGACGCTGACCGTGTAGCTCTCGCCGGCGAAGACGCCGCGCGCGAACGCGAAGCGGCCGTCGGCGCCGATCGTCAGCGCTTCGGCGCCGCCGCCGTCGGTCGTCAACCGCAGCACCAGACCGGTGCCGAGCAGGCCCTCGACCCGGCCGGCGATTTCGTAGCCGAGCGTGCTCTGGTGGTCGTCGAACGCGCCGCCGCCGCGCACCAGGCGCAGCCGCGCGCTGTCGAAACTCTTCGGCAGCCCGAGCTGGTGGCCGAACTCGAAATTCATGCCGAACGCGCCGGACGGATCGTTCTGGTTGGTCGTCGAGCTCCAGTGCACCTCGATGTCGGGGTCCGGAAAGATCCGCGCGTCGAGGATCGGCATCGCGCAGCGGCGTTCGCGCAGCGACGCCAGCTCCTTGAGGTTCGGCAGGCGCCAGTCGCGGTGGCCGAGATGGCCTTCCGCATTGCGCGCGCGCACCTCGAGGAACGCGGCCTGCCAGTCGCCCTTCCAGGTCTCGCCTTCGCAGCGGCCTTCGGCCTCTTCGATGAAGGTCTGGCCGAGCGAACAGCGGTCCCAGACCAGGCCGGTCCGGCGGTCGAGCACCGTGGCGCCGTCGGGCTCGTAGGCGCCGGCGGTGCCGGGCCGGATCTGCGGATTCTCGATGCCGGTGCACACCGGCGGTTCGCCCTCGCTCTCGACCTGCGCGCCGCTGACCAGGCGGATGCCGGTCAGGCCGCCTTTCGGAAACGTCGAGGCGGTGCCGTCGGCGAAGTTGATGCCGTAGGCGAATTCCGGACTCGGTTCGTGGCCGGTGTCGGCGGTCCAGCCGCCGTTGAAGCCGCGGAACGGGCCGCCATCGGCGAAGTAGACCGGGTCGAGCGCGCCGTCGTCGAACACCGAGCGGCCGAAGTCGGCCAGGTCCTGCAACTCGTCCAGGCTCGGCAGGCGCCAGTCGGTGCGTCCGCACAGGGCCTGCGCATTGACGTAGCCGACGTAGGCCTGCGTGTTGCAGGTCAGCGTGAAGCCGCAGCCGAGCTCGACGCCGCCCGGCTCGCCGGGATTGCCGCCGTCGTGCTCGGGATCGGGCTGATACCAGTGGAAGCCCCATTCGTAGTGACGCGGGCTGGCCGCATTGCTGACCTTGATCTCCCAGAGCAGGCCGGTGTGGTTGTCGCGCGTGCAGGCCCAGCTGGCCGGCGCGGTGCCGAGCCCGGTGACGGCCGGCACGGCGCTGCCATTGTTGGCGATCTTCGTGTAGTCGAAGCCGCCATCGCCGCCGCCGGCCTTGACCAGCACGCCGTCGGCCGCGGCCGCGTCGCGGCCGTGATGGCCGTCCGCGCCGCGGTAGGCCGGCGTTGCGCAGGCCTGCACTGTACCGGCCGCGTCGTAGCACCGTCCCTGTCCGCTATCGTTGCGCGCCTGCAACGGCACCCCCGCCGATCCCGCGGCGGGTACGAGCATCAACAACAGCAACCACACGGCAGAGCGCATCGGCGGGTTCCCGCAGCAGTGAAGACCTCGCGAGTCTCGCCCGCCGGCCGCGGCGGCGCATTCGGAACCGATTCAGACCGGCTTCAAGCGGCCTTCAAACGCGGCGAATCGCGCCCGGATGCGCAGCGGCCGTACGACGGTACTCAGCCGCGCCCCGACAGCGCATGGCGCAGCGGCTCGGCATCGAGCGCCTCGGGCAGGCTGCGCTCGCCGGCCAGATCGCGCGCGCGCTCGAGCGCCTCGCGCCACGGACCGGCCTGGCCGAGCGCCTGATGCAGGCGCGCCTGGACCAGGGCGCAGTCGAAATCGCGGTCGGCCCAGGCCGCCAGGCGCCCGGTCACGGTCGCGGCCTGCTCGAGCCAGCCGGCGCGGATCAGCGCATGGCCGTACGAGGCCGCGACGCGCGCGACGTCGCGCGGCACGCCGATGCGATCGGCCGTCTGCAGCGCCGCCTCGTAGCGCGCGTAGGCCAGGTCCGGCTCGTGGTCGGCCAGGTGCTGTTCGGCCGCGATCAGGTCCGCGTGCATGCGCGCCTCCTCGTCGACGCGCGCCGCCCAGCGCGCGACACGCGGCAGCTCGGCGCGCGCAGCCGCATCGAGGCCCTGCGCGCGCAGGCTGGTCAGCCAGCTGCGCCAGACCGGGCCGGCATCGCCGGGCACGGCGGTCTCATCGGCGAGCAGCACCTTCAGGACGCCCGCTGCCGCGGCCGGCCGGCGCCGCTCCAGGTCCAGGTGCGCGCGGGCATAGCGTACCTGGCGCCACTGGTAGGCCGCGTCGTGGCGGCCGTCCTGGCGTTCGATGCCGTCGAGCACGCGGCCGGCCTCGGCGAGCCGGCCCGATTCGATCAGGGCCAACGCATGCACTGCTGCGGCCATCGGATACAGACGCTGCGAGGGCTGATCGCGGACCTGGGCCCAGACCGTCGCCGACACCGCGAGCGCCGCCGGATGGTCGAGCAGCTCGCGGTACATCTGCGCCAGCGCGATGCGCAGGCCGTTCGCCTCGGCCTGGGCGCCGAGCCGCTCGAAGCGCTCGATCGCCTGGGCGAGCCGCGGCGCGGCATCGGCCAGGCGGCGCCGGTCGGCCTGCATCGTCGCGAAACCGGCATCGACGATCGCCACGCCGAACGCATCGCCGGTGCCTTCGAGAATCGCGCGCGCGCGCCCGAGCGCCGCCGCGCTCTCGTCGAAACGGTGCAGGCTGCCGAGACTGACGCCCAGGTACGCCCAGGCGGTGCCCAGATGCACCGGCTGGTTCAGCGGATCGAGCAGCGCGATCGCCTCGCGATAGAGCGGTTCGGCCTCGTCGAAGCGCGCGCGCGTACGCGCGATCGAGCCCAGGCCGATCAGGCTGCGCGCGCGCAGCACCGGCTGCGCTTCCGGCGACAGCGTGTCGAGCAGCGCGCGGAAGCCCGCGCCGGCTCGGTCGAGCCGCCCGGCGCGGTAGTCCAGCTGCACGGCCTGGAACTTCAGCTCCGGCCGGTCGCGCAGCGCCGCCGGCGCGGCATCGAGCAGAACCTCGGCCGCGTCGAGGCGATCGGCCAGGAACTCCGATTCGATGCGCTGCACCCATTCGGCCAGCACGCGGTCCGGATCGGCGTCGATCTGCTCGGGCAGCGGCTGGCGCTCGAGCAGGGCCAGCAGCCGGTCGCTGGCCAGACGCGCCGCGTCGAGCAGTTCGGGCGCCTCGGCCGAGACAGTCGCCGGCAGCTCGGGCGCACCGTGCAGGTCGAAGCGCACCCGCCAGCGGCCGGCTTCGCGCTCGGCCGTCGGCGCGACGGTGAGATCGGCGCCGGCCTCGCGCGCCAGCCGCAGCGGATCGGCAGCCGCGGCGCCGTCGCGTGCGAGCGCCACCGCGGTCGCGCTCGGCACGACCGGCCAGCCGCCGTCGCGCAGGCGGCCGGCGATTGCATCCATCAGTCCGAGCGGCACCCATACCGTCTCGGCGACCGGCGCGACCGCAACCGGCACGACGAGCACCGGCCGCACCGTCACGCTCGCGGGCGGCGGCGGCGCCGGTTCGCCGCCCGGGCGCATCGTCCAGACCAGGACCGCGGCCGCGATGCCGAACGCCGCGAGTCCGAGCCAACGCACACGGCGGTCGGCGCTGCGCGGGAGGGGGGATGTGGACGCAGACGTGGCCGACGACGACGACTCGCTGCGGCTGTCTTGCACGATGCCGTGCTCGTCGACGCGATCGTCGTTGCGGTCGCGGTCCGGCCCGGCCACATCGATGGCCGGCGCCTGCGCGGCCGCGGTCGGCGCATCCGCCACGGACGCCGGCTCGCCGGCCTGCACCGGCAGGATCCAGCGATAGCCGAACCGCGGAATCGTGCGGATCGCGCTCTGCTCGCCGCCGCTGTCGCCGACTGCACGACGTGCATGCATGACGGTCTGCGCGAGCAAGGTGTCGCTGACGTCGGCCCGGCCCCAGACGGCCGCGATCAGCTCGTCGCGCCCGACTGCGCGCGCGCGGTGGCGCAGCAGATAGGTCAGGCAGTCGAACACCTGCGGCGTCAGCGTCAGCAGCGTTCCGTCGTGCTCCAGCTCGCGCGTGGCCGCATCGAGGCGGTACGCGCCGAAACGGAAGGACTCTTCGTTCATCGCCGGCGAGCATAGCAAGAGGTTCCGGATCGGCGCGGATGGCCGCTCGGCTCATGCGATGACGCGGGCCGCTGCGCGATGCGGCGCAACGCACGCAGTCCGGCCGAGGCCGTGGGGAGTCTTCTCGACGCGAGCTGTTCGCACAGGAGCCGACTGCCCCTGCCGCCGCCGTCGCAGCGCCAGTCCGATGGTGTGGACGGGTGGGCAGACGAATGCGTCGGCCTTCGTCGTCACGCGCGAGCGAACGAGCACGAAGGGCACGCCACCACGCGAGACACAAAAAAGAAACCCGGCTGCGAGCCGGGCTTCCTTTGAACCGAACGAGTTGCAGGCCTCATTCCTCGACGTTGTCGTAGGGACCTTTGAGGATGTTGCTCTGCATGTACCAGATGTTGCTGCCCATGTAGCGATAGGTCGTCGTGCGTATCCAGGGACCGTTGGTCCGGTGCAGGATCACCGTATCGCCCGGCTCGAACCCCATGCCGGTACCAGGCGGGCCCGGCGTCGGTACGATGCTTTCGCCGCCGTCGTCGCCCTGGACGACCTCGCCTCCGCTGCCGCCGTACAACGACAAGAACTCCGCATAAGGCAGCAGGGCCGGCCGGGTCGTGCTGTTTCGTCCGGGCACGACGAGCACGTAGTCGCCCCTCAACTGACTCAGCGCGTCGCCGGCATTCGACTCGTCACGGTGTCGTACGGTCATCTGATCGGCCGCGGCCGGTGCGATGCCTGCGGTCAGCGTCAGCAGCGCCGCCAGCATGACTGGCCCTGAAAGAATCTTCTTCATATCCCTATCTCCTTGATTCCGATGAGCGCCCCGCTCAGGCGCCATCCTAATTGGCAAACATGGCGGGCTCAAGCCGCTCCGGCCTGCGTTTTTCTTTGGTTCATCGCAGAAAACCGTGGACCGTTTGAGGCCCTATCCTGGTGCTTTCTTGGCCAGAGTCGGGGGTCGGACGTGTTCGATCGCAAGACGCTGCAGGCGCTGGGCTGCTGGACCGGCTATCGCCTGGAGCGGGTGG
>NZ_DATKFQ010000014.1:0-77895 GCF_035511235.1 Dokdonella sp. | reverse complement strand
CCAGCGATCAGGGGGAGAGCAACAGGTTTCTGTAAAAATTTTCACATCGCCCTGCCCTGCCCCGCTTTTCCCTGGACAACGCCGCGGCGAACCCCGCTGCATCAGCCGAAACTCGCCTCCTTCAGGCGGCGGATCTGGTCGCGCACCCGCGCCGCGTCCTCGAACTCCAGGTCGCGCGCGTGCTGGTACATCTGCTGCTCCAGCGCCTTGATGCGTGCAGCCGCCTGCGCCGGATCGAGCGCCCTGTAGTCGGCCTCGGGCTCGGCCACGCGACGGGCCTTGCCCTTGCCGCCGGGCTTGGCCGAACCTTCCTCGTGCGCGCCCTCGAGGACGTCGGTGATGGGCCGCGCCACCGACTTGGGCACGATGCCGTGCGCCTCGTTGTACTCGACCTGCTTCTGCCGGCGGCGGTCGGTCTCGTCGATGGCCGCCTGCATCGAACGGGTGATCCTGTCGGCGTAGAGGATCGCCTTGCCGCGCAGGTTGCGGGCGGCGCGGCCGATGGTCTGGATCAGCGAGCCGGTCGAGCGCAGGAAGCCCTCCTTGTCCGCATCGAGGATCGCCACCAGCGAGACCTCGGGCATGTCCAGGCCCTCGCGCAGCAGGTTGATGCCGACCAGCACGTCGAACTTGCCCAGGTGCAGGTCGCGGATGATCTCCACGCGCTCGACCGTGTCCACGTCCGAATGCAGGTAGCGCACGCGAATGCCGTGCTCGCCGAGGTACTCGGTGAGGTTCTCGGCCATGCGCTTGGTCAGCGTGGTGACCAGCACGCGGTCGCCCATCCTGATGCGTTCATGGCACTCGGACATCAGGTCGTCGACCTGGGTGCCCACCGGACGAATCTCGACCTGCGGGTCGACCAGGCCGGTCGGGCGCACCACCAGCTCGGTGATCTCCTCGCCCGATTCGCGCAGTTCGTAGTGGCCGGGCGTGGCCGAGACGTAGATGCTGCGCGGCGAGCGCGCTTCCCACTCCTCGAAGCGCAGCGGGCGGTTGTCCAGCGCCGACGGCAGGCGGAAGCCGAACTCCACCAGCGTTTCCTTGCGCGAGCGGTCGCCCTTGTACATCGCGCCGAGCTGCGGAATCGTCACGTGCGACTCGTCGACGACCAGCAGCGCGTCGGGCGGCAGATAGTCGAACAGCGTCGGCGGCGGCTGGCCGGGGGCGTGGCCGGTCAGATGCCGCGAGTAGTTCTCGATACCCTGGCAGTAGCCGACCTCGGCCATCATCTCCAGGTCGAACTGCGTGCGCTGCTGCAGACGCTGCGCCTCGACCAGCTTGTTGGCCTCGTACAGAACCTTGAGCCGGTCGGCCAGCTCCAGCTTGATCGTGTCGATCGCATGCAGCACGCGGTCGCGCGTGGTCGCGTAGTGGGTCTTCGGATAGACCGTGTAGCGCGGCACCTTGCGGATCAGCTCGCCGGTCAGCGGATCGAACAGCGACAGGTTCTCGACGTCGCCGTCGAACAGCTCGATGCGCAGTGCCTCGGTCTCCGACTCGGCCGGAAACACGTCGATGACGTCGCCGCGCACGCGGTAGGTGCCGCGGCGCAGCTCGAAGTCGCCGCGCGTGTACTGCAGCTCGGTCAGGTGGCGGATCAGCTTGCGCTGGTCGGTGTGTTCGCCGCGCGCCAGGATCAGGCGCATCGACAGGTAGTCCTCGGGGTCGCCGAGGCCGTAGATCGCCGACACCGTGGCGACGATCAGCGCATCGGGCCGCGACAGCAGCGTCTTGGTCGCCGACAGGCGCATCTGCTCGATGTGGTCGTTGATGCTCGCGTCCTTCTCGATGTAGGTATCGCTGGACGGAACGTAGGCCTCGGGCTGGTAGTAGTCGTAGTAACTGACGAAGTACTCCACCGCGTTGTGCGGAAAGAACTCCTTGAACTCGCCGTAGAGCTGCGCGGCCAGCGTCTTGTTCGGTGCCAGCACCAGGGTCGGCTTCTGGATGCGCTCGACCATGTTGGCGATCGTGAAGGTCTTGCCCGAACCGGTGACGCCGAGCAGGGTCTGGCGCGCCAAGCCGGCCTCGAAACCGGCGGTCAGTCGGTCGATCGCCGCCGGCTGGTCGCCGGCGGGACGATACGGGGACACGAGTTGGAAGCGGTCGCTCATCGACGGATTCTAGCCTGCGGGTGGGGACGGCCCGGACCTGGCCGGCGTTCAGGAACCGGGGCCTGAGAACGCACCGCGACGCGCGCCGCGAGGGCCGACCGAAACCGGGGGAGTGCGTCTGGATATGGGGCTCGCCGGCGGCCCGGCAAGGCTTACGTTGCGTCCCGGCGATTTCCTACCGTGCCGCGCGGCGCCCGGCTATCGGCGCATCACGCTGCGCTGCCTAGCATGCATAGCCCCGTCTCCGCGAGGAAGGCCTGCATGGATGCCCACACCCGAAAGCCCGCCGGCGTCACGCTGATCGAAGCCCTGATCGCCCTCGTGCTGCTGACGATCCTGGCCGCCGTGGCGGTACCGGCCTATGCCGATCTGAGCGCGGCCCTGCGCATGCGCAGTGCGCGCGGCGCCTTGTTCACCGCGTTCCACCAGGCGCGGATCGCCGCGGTGCAGCGCGGCGGCGCGGTCGTCGCCTGCCCGTCCGGCGATCAGGTCCAGTGCAGCGGGTCGCCGCACTGGCACGACGGCTGGCTCGTGTTCGCCGACGACGATGGCGACCGCGAGCGCGGCCCCGGCGAACACGCCTACCTCGTTGCCGGCGCCCTGCCGCCCGGACTGACCGCCGCCGGCAGCGCCGGCCGGCCGCGCATCACGTACCGGCCCGACGGCAGCGCGCACGGCTCCAACCTCACGGTTACGTTCTGCGACCGCCGCGGCGCAGGCGCCGCCACCGCGCTGATCGTCAACGTCTACGGCCGCGTCCGCAGCGGACCGCCGTCCCCGGCGGCGATCGAGCGCTGCGTGGCGATGCCGCGCTGAGCGAACGACCGGCCTCGCAGGTGAAATTCCCGACCGATCACCCTCGGAACGAGGCGGAAAACAGAAAGGGCCCGCATCGCTGCAGGCCCTTTGGCTATCTGGCTCCCCGAGACGGACTCGAACCGCCGACCAAGTGATTAACAGTCACTGTTTTTGGGTCCGGAAGGGATGGGTTTGGACGCCGTTAGAAGTATCGCTATCCGCGCCAGCTCTAGATTTCCCGCCGTTGCATGTCTCTTGCTGTCCCGGTTAGTATCATGCCATCTCGCCGCGAAGTATCGCTGTAAGTATCGCTGTGGCGGCCAAGTGATCGGAGGGGGCATGGCGGTCAAGGCGAACGATCTGGCGATCAAGGCACTCAGGCCGCGCGCGGTGCGCTACGAGGTAGCCGTGCGCGACTGTCGCGGGCTGGTGGTGTGCGTGTGGCCGAGCGGGCAGCGGACCTACCTGCTGCGCTACCGCCAGGACGGAACGCTGAAGCGTGTCTCCCTGTCCGCTGCGACCCTTTCCGAGGCTCGCCGAGAGTGGGAGGGGCGGCGCGAGGAATTGCGGCGTGGTGCCGATCCTGCAGCGGAGGTGAAGACCGCTCGTGCGGAAAAGCAGCTCAAGCGTCAGGCGGCGCGGGCAGCGCCAACGATGTCGGGACTGGCTGCGGACTTCATCGAACTCTACGCCAAGCGCAAAAAAAAGAGCTGGCGTGCCGACGAGCTGATGCTGGCAAGCGCTGTTCTCCCCGAGTGGGGCAATCTCAAGGCTGCATCGATCAAGCGGCGGGACGTCATCGATCTGCTCGATCGAATCGCCGAGCGGACGCCAGTGCGGGCCAACCGCGTTCTCGCTGTCCTGCGCAAGCTGTTCAATTGGGCGCTCGAGCGCGAGATCGTCGAAACTTCTCCCTGCGCTGGCGTCAAGCCACCGGGTACTGAGCGCAGCCGCGAGCGTGTACTGACCGATGAAGAAATTCGCGCATTCTGGAACGGCCTGCCAGCGTCCGGCCTTTCCGAGACGGCTCAAGCGGCGCTGCGGTTGCAACTGCTGACCGCATGTCGAATCGGGGAAGCCGTCGGCGCGGAGTGGTCGGAGATCGACCTGCGCAAGCGTCAATGGCTGATTCCCGGCGCCCGAACAAAGAACGGTCGGGAGAACCTCGTGTCGCTGTCATCCGTCGCGGTCGACCTTCTCAAGGAGCGCCCATCACGCCAGGGCTATCTGTTCCCCGCCGGCGGCAAGACGGGTCATTTGCGCATCGACGTGGCAACACACGATCTGGCGCATGCGACCTTCGACATTGCCACTCGCTTCACGTCTCACGACCTCCGCCGAACTGCGGCGACCAAGATGGCTGAGCTTGGCACCAGTCGCATCGTGATCGACGCAATCCTGAATCACAAGGACCGCTCAGTCGGCGCGGTGTACGACCGATATGGCTACGTTGAGGAGAAGCGGACGGCCCTAGAGGTCTGGGCTCAGCATCTCGACGTGCTCGCGACAGGCAAGCGCCCGTCCAATGTGATCGCACTGCGCAAGAGATCCGGCAAAGGCCGGTAATCGCCGGCCGGCGTGTTACGAGCACGACCGGCCGACTTCCACCACCGTTCGATAGGAGAACGATCATGGCAACGCAAGATGATACAGAGTTGGTTCCGGCCCACGGCGAGCACGGCCTGGAGTGGGCGCCGCGCTCTGAAGTCGTCGAGATTCCGATGCTCCCGCTGGGGCCGAGCAACGAGATCGTCCCGGCGACGCTCCGGAGCATGAATCGGTACAAGGGAGGCGGCGTGCCGACTCGCCTGCTTCGGGTCGAAAGGCCTACCAAGCGCAACGGGCGCCGCTTCACATTGGTTCGCTTCGAGTGCACGCCGTTCGTGCGATACGACCTCGGGAACGGGCCGGTCTACGGTACCGAGCATTCGTGCCACGTCCGTCACGAGCGGGACGCGGCCGATCCGCTGTTCAACTCGCTGTCCTCGCGAGAGCGCGCACGAATCGAGCGAGCGGTCCGTTCGGAGACTTGGCGATGAGCCGGCTCAACCTGCTCCCGGGCGAAGTAGCCAGCGATGCGATCAGGCGCCTCGTCGATCAGGCTCAGGGAATCACGGCGCTGATCCGCGTGTCTTCCATTGGCCAGGAGCCAATCGCGGAGATCCATGTTCACAACGCTTGCTGGGCCATCGAGGATGCGCTCGCCCAAATCCGCGTTGGCTTCAGTGCGTTGACTGGCGAGGCACAGTCATGAGCAGCAGGATCGATGTGTGATGGCTACGAAGCGGAAATCGGGAAAGGGCTCGGTGCCATCCGAGCCCTCTTTTTTAGAACAATTCAGGGTCGCGTTTGAGCGTCCAGCGGGATACACGGACGTTTACGCCATAGTGGGGGCATACGACGCTGGCAAACCATTGCCGTCGGAGTCACTCGATCGACTCGTAAACGCGATGCGCGTTTTTCTCTCCGACGGAACCACTGACGCAAACCTTCAAGAGTTTGCCAAGCTGGCCGGGCTCCGAGGCAAACAAGGACGTCGACAGCCTACTGCCAGGGAAACTGAGCGGCGAGAGCAGATGGTGCTGGAGGTGTTCCTGGAAGAACGGCAGCTCGCTGGGGAGGGAGTGAAATCGAGGGCTGCTCGAGCGGAAGCGACAAGACTGGTGGCAGGGCGTCGGCACAGCAGTCTTCGAGCGTTACAGGAGAACATACGCCTGTTCGGTGAATCAGCGCGCCAACTGGTTGCGATGCTGGACTACGCCGAGAAGTTTCGCGCAGAGCAGGCGGGCATCGCTCAGCGATTCGTTGCAAAGCAAGAAGCGGTCATGCGGCAGATGGCGACCACGCTCAAGACGCGCGCCGGCCGCGCCGACAAATCCTAGTTTCTTTCCGCGCGTCACTTTCTACGAATAATCGAGTATCGCCGCATCCCACGGCCGTCCGAGCAAATGCAAGCCGGGCGAACCCATGCAGAGGGATTCCGCGATGCCTGTTGTCCGAAATGTTCACGGCCCCGATCCATCGGCACGCTACTGGCGCTTGCCGGCAGTCCTCGCCTACACCCAGCGGTCGCGCTCCTCCATCTACCGAGATCCGACCTTCCCCAAGCCGATCAAGATCGGTCCGAACACTGCCGCATGGCTTGCGGATGATGTCCGAGCCTGGTGTGCAGCGCGCGAGGCTGATGCAACGAGGGCGGCCGCATGACGAACTCGAGTGGCGACGGTCAGGAGGGCATATCGGATGCAGCCTGAGCCCTCAAAACGACAGAGCCCGCGCGAGGCGGGCTCCGGAAATCGCTTGCGTCTTGGCGGACGCAGCGAGTTTACCATCCGAGCCGATCCCCTTGAACTGGTGCTGTCGCGTCTCGATCGTGTGCGCAAGTGCGGGCGAGGATTCATTGCTCGCTGCCCTGCGCACGAGGACCGATCGGCAAGCCTGAGCGTCGCGGCGGGCGACGACGGCCGATGCCTCCTTCACTGCTTCGCGATGTGCTCCGCCGCTGATGTCGTCGCGGCGATCGGCTTGCAGCTTGCGGACCTCTACGCTGAGAGGGTCGTGCCGCAGACGCCGGAGGGTCGGCGCGAGCTGCGGCAGTTCGCCCAGATCGCGAACTGGCGCGCAGCGCTGAACGTCCTGAGCGTCGAGGTGCTGGTCGTCGAAAGTGCGAGCCGGCATCTGATCGACGCGGGTCCGCTCGGCGAGATGGATCACGAGCGTCTGATTCTCGCCGCGCATCGCGTCGCAGACGCCAAGGCGGTACTCGATGGCCGCTGACTGGAAACGACTGGACGAGCAGTACGCGAGCGACGTGGGGACGCTGACGCGATTGCGCGGGCAAGGAGGTGAGCCCTCAGCTGCAAGAGCGAGCACCGGCCAACCGCTGCGATTGGTCGACCTGTCCGGGCTGTTGGCCGAACCGACACCTGCGCCGACGTTCGTCATTGACGATTTGATCCCTGATCGCGAACTGACGATGTTGGGTAGTCACGGGGGCTTGGGAAAAACCGGCGTGGGCCTGGTTTTGTGTGCTCACGTCGCCAGTGGCGCGAACACATGGGCAGGCTTCCCCGTCGAGGACGGCGCCGCGCTGTTCGTATCGCTTGAGGATCGGGCCGACGTCTTGCGCTACCGGCTTCGGAACATCGTAGAGGCGTATGCGCTGGATGCCGAGAAGATCGAGCGCAGACTGACCGTGCTGGATGGAACGGCCGGCGACGCGTCGCTGGCCACTGAAGTGAGCGAGCTTGGCGTGCGGAGGCTCGCATTCACGGCCACGCTTGAAGAAGTCGCCGAGCACGCAGCCGGCAAGCGCATCGTGGTCATCGACAACGCTTCCGATGCCTTCGCCGGCAACGAGAACGAGCGACGGCAGGTGCGGGCGTTCTGTCGCGAACTTGCCAGGATCGCTCGCGAACACGATACCGCCGTGGTGCTGCTGGCTCATGTCGACAAACATGCGGCGCGGTTCGGTTCGCAGGGCAACAGCTACTCGGGCAGCACCGCTTGGCACAACTCCGTCCGTGCGCGGCTGGCCCTGGTGGCGACCGAGGGCGGGGTCGAACTGGTTACGGAGAAGCTTCAGCACGGGAAGATGGCGGATCCGGTGCAACTGGTCTGGACCGATACGGGTGTGCTGGTCCCAATCGACGCCAGAGTTGCGCAAGCGAGCGTGGACGCGACACGCAACGCGCGGGTGTCCACGGACGCCGCGCTCGTCGCGCGCGCCGTACAGGCCGCCCACACGTCAGGCATCACCGTGCCAACGGCGACGACGGGACCGAAGACAGCGCGGCACGTCCTGAGCACGCTTCCGGAGCTCCCAGAGCACCTGCAGGGCAAGTCGGGGACCGACCGATTCAATCGCGCGCTGATCCATGCACTGCGGCAGTCCCTGATCGTCGAGCAGGAGTATCGCGACGATCACCGCCACCAGAAGCGGCGATTCGTGCCGCCGGAATGCGCGGCGGTTATCCCCCCTATACCCCCCTGCGCACAACCGCCGCAGCCGGATGGCGCGGTGATTCGCGGCAGTTCCAATCCTGAGCGAACCGCCGCACAACTGCCGCGGACCGCCGCAGCGACGTTTGAAACCGAGGAGGTCGACCTATGACCTCAACCGCCGAGGCCCTGATCGAGTCGCTCGCTCGTCGCGGTGTCCGGTTGTCGCGACGCGGCGATCGGCTTCACGTTGAGGCACCTCGCGGCACCGTGACCGCGGCGCTCCGAGAAACGCTGCTCGCCCGCAAGCCGGAGCTGCTGGCTGCTCTGACCGCGGAGAATGCCACTGCGACGCGCCGAGCCATCTTGCACTTCCGCCTGAGCGGGCACGCGCCGAACGCATGGGCGACTGCCCTCGGACGCCCTGGCGAGCCGCTGGAACGCCTGCAGGCCGAGTTGGGCACGCGATTCGGTGATCGGCTGCTGGAGACGCGAGCGTGAGCCGCTGCCCGACATGCGGCGCCTGGACCGAGGTCGAGGCCGAGCACGACGAAGCCGCCGAGCTGCTGGCCGCCTACCGTCGACACTGCGCCGACCACGGCCATCACATCCTGCCGGGCGACCGAGTTCCGGAGCACGTCGCGGCGGAGCTGGTCGGGCGAGCGCCGGGCACGCTGCGCAATTGGGCTGGTGCCGATCGCCCGCTGCGGTTTTCACAGATCCGCGGACGCAGAACCTATCGCCTGGACGACATCGCCGCGTTCGCGCTACAGCGCCCCGTCGATTGATGCACGAACCTGCACGAATCCGCATGGTGTCGTCGCGAGCGAGCCTCGACCATGAGCGCTCACCTGATGGAGGAAGCCACATGAATCACCCTGTCGTCTCCAGTATTCCGAAAGGGCGCCAGTTCGTTCGTGCGCTGATCGTGCGCGGTGTGGGCGCCGCGATCGATCCGGACGCAGCCGAGACATTCGCGCGCGGCCGCTGGGGCGCCGGTCTCGCGGACCGCATCGCCAAGGCCGCCGTGCCGGCGCTGACCAGCACGGACGTCGGCAGCCCGGCAGCCACGGAGTTCTTCGACCGCGTTCGGGAGCTGTCGATTCCGGGACGCCTGTCCGGTCTGCGGCTGGTGCCCTTCGGTGTACGCATGCTGGCCATGACCGCTGGATCGCGGGGTTACTGGGTCGGCCAGGCGAAGCCCAAGCCGCTGAGCAAGCCCGCCGTGATGGGCGCAACGCTGGCCAGCCGCAAGGTCGCGGCGATCGTTCCGGTGACGCGTGAGGCGCTGTTCGCAGCCGGCCCCGTGGCTGAGGCGGCGCTGCAACGGGATCTGGAGCGTGCGGTTGCCGAGGCCCTCGACGTCGCATTCATCGACTCGACCAATGCCGGCATCGCCGACGAGATGCCCGCCTCGATCACGAACGGTGTGGCGCCGATTCCGTCGACGGGCGATCCGAGCCAGGACATCGCCGCGCTGATCGCCGGCTTTGCGGGCGACCTGGCATCGGCCTACTTCATCACCGATCCCCAGACGGCAGCGCGTATTGCACTCGCGCGCGACGGAGGTGGCTCCTTCGCGTTCCCGGATGCCGGCCCGCGTGGCGGCACCATCCTCGGCATCCCGTTGCTCACCAGTCGCGGATCGCCGCAGGACTCGGCCGGCGGCCAGATCGCCCTGGTCGATGCCTCAGGCGTCGCACTGGCGATGGAGAGCCTCGACATCGAGGTTTCCGAGCACGCCACGCTGCTGATGGCGGACGATCCGGACGAAGGCGCCGCCGCGCAAGTCTCGCTCTGGCAGACGAACACGGTCGCGTTCCGTGCCGAAGTGCTGGCGAACTGGGACGTGCAGCGCGCCGGCGCCGTGGCGGTCGTGACTGGCGCCAGCTACGGGAGCGCATCGTGACGCTGGCCGAGATCGCGAAGGGCGTGGCCGACGTCGTACGCGAGCACGTGAGCAGAGCATTCGGCCCGCTGGCGATCCGCATCGGGTCGCTGGAACGCCGCCTGGACGCACTGGAGCGCGAGGCCGGCGAGCAGCGCACCACCGCCAAGCGAGTTGGCCGCTGGACCGGAGATCGCTGGGATGAGCGGCATGGAGCGTGAGCAACTGATGCGAGAGCTGGCGGCCCTCATCGGCCGCCATGCAGCCTGGCTGTCGCGCGAGGACTTCGAGGACGCCTGCAGCGCGGCGGCGAACGGTTACTTCGAAGCCGTGCCGAACGGCCAGATCATCGAAGCATTCAAGGCCGAGCTGGCCGCGGGCTCAGCCGTGGCGCTGGTGTGTCCGCCAGAGCCCGGGGGGCGGTGAAGAAATCGAAGGTCGAACCCTCAGGACACCGACTGCCCTCAGCCGCGTGCAAGAAGCCAGTTCGGAAGGGGAAAACTGATGGTCAACCGAACGTTGCCGTTCACGTCTGTGCGGACTGGGACTCGCTGACATGTGGCCTTTCCGCCCTAAGCCCCCTGATCGCTGGCCCCACCTTCGATCCGGCAACGATGCCGAGCGGAAGCCGAACGAGGCGCCCGCCGCTTCGAACCCGGCCGCTGATTAGCTTGAGGCCTTCTAGTTCTCCGATATCACGATGCAGCGAGGCACGCTGGGCAAGCTCGGCTCTTCGCTGCTTCTGTCGGTCGACCTGGGCGATCTCCAGGTGCCAAAGCGATTCCCGATCCGGTTCGGCGACCGCGTGTGGATCGAGTTCGAAGGCGGCGCGCACGACATCATCGGCTGGGGCCAGTTCGAGTACGTCATCCAGATAGGGTCGGCAGTAGTTCTGAGACTAGTCGCGCTACGTCAGGGATCCTCGCCAGACCAGCGTCCATCAGGCGCTCTACGAGGCGTTTCAGCGCGTGGCCTGGGAGGGCTCCCAGGTGCTCTCTGATCGCGGACTTCTCGGCGATGGGAAGATCACTTCTCTCGATCTGGGCGGCGATCAGCGCCTTCAGTGTCGCCTCTTCGAAGCGCACGGTCACGACTCCCTTTCTCGCTGTAAGCCCTCCGTCGGCTTGCAGGTGATCAAGCCCGGCGACTGTTATGCGGGCCGTAGCGATTGTGATCTCACCATCGCGATCCTGACTGCCCGTCACGTCGATATAGCCGTGCCCTCGGAGGTACACAAGATTCGCCGCCGCTACGGGGCCGTCGATAGTCTCGCCGAGGAGTATGCGCACCTCGAGCACGCTGAGAGCTCTGGGATATACCTTGCCGAGCACGGTGAGAATTTGTTCGTACACATCCCGATCGACAAGCGTCATACGTCGCCCTCCATGCGGGCCGCTGGTGGTCTGGTAACCCTCAGCGTACCGCAAGGTGGGCGGCGCTCACGCTGGCTCGTGTCAGCCTGCAAGGCCCTCAAGTGAGAAACCGAATGGCTTGCCTTCCTTGGCTCCGATTTCGAGGACGGCGATCAGGCTGCCGGTGGACTTCCCATCAGTCCGGCAGTGCACTTACGCAAATCCCCGCCAGCGTCATCCAGAGTCCATACTTCCTATTTGTCATGGAACTGGTCCGCCGCGCGCCTCATCTACTTGGACGGATGGCAGGCCTGATGGGGACTTGTTGAGCGCCTGAATCTCCGCAACTTGGGTGACGAACACCGGCAGAGAGGCTTTGCCAGCTGCGAGCAAGGCTACATACTCGTACGCCTTCGATACGCGCTGTTCATGATCGGCCCAGGCGCGAGGGGCATACGCGCCGAAGCGCCCGATACGAAGTTCTCGCGCCAAGGCTTTTTTGCCCAAAGCCGTAGCCATTACCGACAGTAGGACGATGAGGCAGGTGTGATAGCGCGGTAGCCAATCGGGAGAGCCCATGCCCGCTGCGTTTACATGCGCCATCAGATCACGCCACGCGTCGAGCACATGTTCGTGGTCTGTGAAAGCTACCTGCACCGAGTTCAGTGCACGAACGCTGTCAAGATGAAGCTCCGAACCCCGACTTGCCATCAACGTTCCGAAGACACGCATCTGCGCATCTCGCCGCTCTTTACGTGATTCCCGCCAAAGTGAGACCACGACCGCGGCGAGGGGGCCTGTGAACGTTGCTAAGACGATAGCCCAAGAACTTGCATCCACGGCGTTTGCACTCCATAGCAGGCCTGGCGGCCCATGTTAGAGCTGGGCAAAGTCAACGCAAGTATCGCTGTAGGTATCGCTGTTGCAGCGACGGCCAACAGAAAAAGGGCTTGCATCGCTGCAAGCCCTTGATTCATCTGGCTCCCCGAGACGGACTCGAACCGCCGACCCAGTGATTAACAGTCACTTGCTCTACCGACTGAGCTATCGGGGAAAAGAGCCGCGCATTCTCTTCGCGACGATGCCCGTCGTCAAGCCTTGTGTGCCACGCATGATGGCTCGGATCCGATCCACGCTTCGCGTGGTCGGCCGCGCATCGGATGCCTTCCCCTGCCCGATCCGGCCGATGACCTCGATCGGCCCGACTCCCCGAAAGAGGGATCGCCCGCATGCCCGATTCGGGGGTGCACGCCGGGTCCGCCGCGGCGCATGATGCGCGGGACGCCGGGCGCGACGCCCGGTGCCCTACGCCCACCTGTTCCGCGGAGGATCCCGATGCCTCGAGACCGGACCGAACCCCTGCTGCCCTCGCGCAGGGATCTGTTGCAGGCAGCGATTGCGGCCGCCGCTGCGGTCGCGCTGCCGACGCTGTCGTTCCCGTTCGCCGCCCAGGCGGCACCCGCCGCTCAACCACCGATGAAAGGAGTTGATTCCATGATCTCCAGCTACGTCCAGACCCAGGACGGCGTCCAGATCTTCTACAAGGACTGGGGTCCGAAGGACGCCCAGCCGATCGTCTTCCACCACGGCTGGCCGCTGTCGTCCGACGACTGGGATGCGCAGATGCTGTTCTTCGTCCAGCACGGCTATCGCGTCGTCGCCCACGACCGCCGCGGCCACGGCCGCTCCTCGCAGGTCAGCGACGGCCACGACATGGATCACTATGCGGCCGACGCGTCCACGGTCGCCGAGCATTTGAACCTGCGCAACGCCGTGCACATCGGCCACTCCACCGGCGGCGGCGAAGTCGCCCGCTACGTGGCCAAGTTCGGTCAGCCGCAGGGGCGCGTCGCCAAGGCCGTGCTGGTCAGCGCGGTGCCGCCGCTGATGCTCAAGACCGACGCCAATCCGGAGGGACTGCCGCGCGAGGTCTTCGACGGCTTCCGCAAGAGCCTCGCCGACAATCGCGCCCAGTTCTTCCTCGACGTGCCGGCCGGTCCGTTCTACGGCTTCAACCGCAAGGACGCCAAGACCTTGCCGGGCGTCGTCCAGAACTGGTGGCGTCAGGGCATGATGGGCAGCGCGAAGGCGCACTACGACGGGATCAAGGCGTTCTCGGAGACCGACCAGACCGAAGATCTGAAGACGATCACCGTGCCGACCCTGGTACTGCACGGCGACGACGACCAGATCGTGCCGATCGCCGATTCCGCGCTGAAATCGTCCAAGCTGCTCAAGAACGGCACGCTCAAGGTCTACAAGGGCTATCCGCACGGCATGCTGACGACGCACGCCGACGCGATCAATCCGGACCTGCTGGCCTTCGTCAAGAGCTGAGGCGCGCGCGCCGTCCGCGCGGCAGCGGCGCTCCGCCAGAGCTGAGATTGGAACCTGCGGCCGGCCGGAGCGATTCCGGCCGGCCGCTTGTCGCTCGGGCGTGTCAAACCGAATCCCGATGCCGCCCGCAGCGGTATCGGCATCGCCTTCGCCCTGTCGGCCACAGCGCCGGCGCGTACCGCGTCAGCGACGCAGACGGCCCAGCAGGAACGCGGCCGCCGCGACGGTGGCCAAGGCGGCCACCGGTCGATCGCGCACCAGAGACGCGGTGCGCTTGAGCACCGACTCGCCGGTATCGGTCACCACGACGCGCAGCGACGCGGCCGCATCGTCGAGCGCGTCGATCACGTCGCCGAATACCGGCCGGCCGGGATAGCGCAACGTCGGCGTGTCGGCGGGCAGCCGTTCCGGCACCGCGCCGTCGATCCGGCTCTGGAATGTTTCAGGTCTCATCTTGGGCCTCCGAGACATCGAAGAAAGCGCGAGCTCCCGCCAGCCCGCAGTCTGGATCTCGCTGGATGAACATCGCCCGGCAGCGCCGGGTTCGACCGCACCGGCGATGGCACCGATGGGCCGGATGACCGTCTTACCGCATCGGCGATCACGCCACTGCGATGGAGGCCACATCCCGGCCCGGCGACGGCCCATTAGGATGGGCACCGGAGCTTCCGGCTCCGATGACGCTCGGGGGAGTCGTCGCCATGCGCAGAATCGTGATCAGGGAACACGAAGGCATCTGGATGTTCGAGGGCGAGAACGCCGACTCGGTACGCGCCGATTCGCCGCTGAGAGCCGCGATGGCCGCACTGGAGTACGGGGAGACGCTGCGCGGCAAGGCACTGGGCTACATCATCCGGCTCGACCACCGCCGCGCCGGTTCGCCGCAGGACTGGATCACGCTGCATTCGCGCGTGTTTTGAATGCCGGGGCGCGCCGGCCGCGCGACCGCATGGACACTTGCGCCGGTAGGAGGCGACGGCCCGGATGCGCCTGGCGGCCATTCGATGGCGATCGATCGCCGCCCGACCGGCCAGACGAGCCGCGTCGACATCGTGACCGCCCGGCTGCGACCTGGGTGGCGAGCGGCACGCCCCGAAAGCCGGGACCAGGCGATCGATCGGCGGCGTCCGCGATCGACGCGAAGGCGCTCAGGCCAGGTCAGCGTCCCTTCGGCGGCGGTTCCGGCTTCGGCTTGACGATCACCACCGGCGGCACGCCCCAGTACGGGCCGTAGCCGTACGGTCCCCAAGGGCCCCAGCCGCCGCGATACCAGGGATCGTAGAAGAACGGGTCGTAGGCGCCGACGACGCGCGCGGTACGCTCGGGCCAGAGGTAGATCGTCGTGGCGTCGACGCGCGGATAGACGTAGTCGTACTCGCCGACGCGGCCGGTCTCGGTGCCGCCGAGGGTGCCGACCACGGTCACCTCGCGGCCGCGGCGAAACACCTCCGGATCGTAGAAGCCGGCGCGGCAGGCCAGGAAGCGGCCCTCGCTGGCATCGCGCGCGAGCGGCCGCGCGCTGTCGCCGAGCGGCCGGCCGAGTATCTCGAAACAGGTGGTATCGGCCTTGGGATCGACCTTGATGATCTCACCGCCCCAGCGCACGGCCTGGCCGGTCTGGGCGCCGCGCGCGCCGTCGGCCGGCGTGGACGCGGCGAACTGGCCTTGCAGCGGCTTGGGCACCGTGGCGCAGGACGCCAGTCCCACGCCGAGCAGGGCGATCACGAGTGGATTGCGCATGACACTGGACCTCAACGTTCGAACCTGGACGCACCGATACGACGCGAGGACGGATGGAACGGACGCGACGTCGCAGCACCGATGCTACTGGACAGCGGATGGTACGCGGAATTTCCGCACCTCACGGCCGAACGCGCGCACCTGTTCAGCCGTCGGCTCGGCGGCGCCGTAGCGCAGCGCGACGTAACGGTCGACCAGCGCATCGAACGCGGCATCGCGCAGCGCCAGACGCTGCCGCACCGAAGCCGCGAAATCGAGCGGTCCCTGCTGCGGCGATACCGCCACGCCGTGACGCGCCAGCCGCCGCCGCAACCGGTCCCAGGCCACGTCGAGACGATCGCCCCGGCGCGGGCCGCGCGTGCCGCGCAGCGCCCATACCGTGGCGACGACCAGCAGCACGACGATCGCACCGGTCAGCAGCGCCAGCAGATGCTCGGGCGTCAGATCGCGGATGCCGAAGCGACCGAGCATCTGGCTCTGGCGCAAGGCGTTGAACTGGATCACCGCACTGGTCCACAGCCGGTTGACGCTGTCGAACTGGTTGCGCAGGTCGCGCAGGAACTCGCCGCCGAACCAGTCGCCGCCGCGATTGGCGGCCGAGGCGCCCTGCTCCACGCGCTGCGGACTGACCGCCGCGGTCGGATCCACGCGCACCCAGCCGCGCCCGGTCTGCCAGACCTCGGCCCAGGCGTGCGCGTCGGAATGGCGCACCAGCAGATAGTCGCCGATCGGATTCCACCAGCCGCCTTGATAGCCGGTGACGACGCGGGCCGGAATACCGGAGGCCCGCATCAGGAACACGAACGCCGACGAGAAGTGCTCGCAGTAGCCGGCGCGCGTCTCGAACAGGAACTCGTCGATCGAGTGGCGGCCGAGCAGCGGCGGCGCCAGCGTGTAGGTGAAGCCGGCGTTGAACAACGCCAGCGCAGTGCGGACGATCGCGACCTCGTCGAGGCCCTCGCGCCGCCACTGTTCGGCCAGCGCGATCGTGCGCGGATTGAACGCAGCCGGATAGGCCAGCGCGCGCGTCCGTTCGGCGCCGGCCAGCTCGGTGGCGAGGCGGTAACGCGTCGCCGAGCGCAGCGCGAATTCCCTCGGCTGGGCGATCGGCGCGTACGAAGTGATCGTGTGATCGCTGCCGAGCCGCGTCTGCTCGGGCGCTTCCAGCGGCACGTCGAGCGCCGGCACCCAGTGCCGCCGCGTCGGCTCGATCACGACGCGATAATCGTGGATCAGCCGGGCGTCCTCGACCGGCTCGGGACGCAGATACGCGCGCGTGTCGCCGCGGGTCCAGGTCGCGCCGTCGAAATCCCACAACACGATCGTGCGGAAGTACTGCTGCGCCGGAGCCGGCGGTCCGCCGTCGAAGTAGACGCGCATCGCCGGCGTGTCGTCGACCAGCAGATCGGTCATCGAACCGGGCTGCATCGAATCGTTGAGGCCGATGCGTGCCTGCTCGTCCCAGCCGGGCGATCCCCACAGCGGTGTGGACAGCCGCGGGATCAGCACGAACGCGGCGAGCGCGGCCGGCAGGCCGGCCAGGACCAGGGCGCCGCCGATCCGGAACGCCGTCGCCAGCGGTCGCGGCTGCCGCGCCACCGTCGGCTGCAGCACGACCAGGGCGGCCAGCGGCACGGTCAGCGCGGCGCAGAGCAGGATCGTCGTCGTCAAAGCCTGATTGAACAGCAGCGCGCTCATCAGCACGAACGCGGAAAACCCGACGACGACGCGCGCATCGCGAATGCTCTCGGTCTCGAGCAGCTTCAGCGCCAGCAGGCCGCAGGCCAGCGCGGCACCCGGGGCGCGGCCGAACACGTTGCCGTACTCGACGATCACCAGCAGCAGCAACAGGCCGGCCAGCGGCACGCGCAGCCAGCTGCTGACCGCGAACGCGGCGCGCCGGCGCAGCCAGGCGCGCAGCGCGACCAGCACGAGCAGCGGCGGGCCCAGCCACAGCGGCAGCCGCTCAAGGTGCGGCGCCAGCGCGACCGCCACCGACAGGCAGAGCAGATCGAACTGGCGCGTGTCCGGGCGTCCCTGGACCGGCGGCATCGCGGTGCTCATGCGGCCGGCAGCAGCGCCAGGGCGCGCAGGCAATCGGCGCGATGGCCGGCACCGATCGCCGGCCCGAACGACTGGCCCGGCAGCACCAGCACGAAGGCCTCGCGACCGGCCGAGGCCTGCAGCACCCAGGCGGTCAGGCGGCTGATCCGGTCCTCGTGGCCGAGGCCGTGCAGCGCCTCGTAGTCGAGCACCAGCGCGAGGCCGGCCTGGCGCTCGTGCTCGCGCGCGAGCAGGCGCTCGTGACGGACCGAGGCGCGCCAGGCGATGCGCCGCGGCGGGTCGTGATCGCGATAGTCGCGCAGACCGGCCAGGTCGTCCTCGGCCTCGCCGGCGCGGTGCGCACCCTCGCGCTCGCCGCCGTGCGGCAGCGGCGGCGCGTCGGGCTCGGGCCTCGGATAGATCAGCACCGAGACGTCCGGATGGATCCAGCTCCAGATCACGAACATGCCGAGCGGAAACGTCGTCGCGATACGCACGCGGCCGGGCCGGAACCAGCCGCGCTCGCGCGCCGGCAGCGCCAGTATCGCCACCGCCTCGCGGCCGCGCTCGACGGCGAAGGCGGTCTCGGCCGGTTCGGCCGAGACACGCAAGGCGAGACGGTCGCGCCGGCCCGGCGCGAACACCAGCTCGACGGCGACATCCGTGCCGGCATGGGCCTCGCCGGCACGGACCTGGATCAGGCGCAGGCCGGACAGGCCGCGAAAGCCGAAGAAGACGCTGACGAAGCAGGCGCCGCCGAGCAGACAGGTCAGCAGCAGGGCCGGATTGTTGCCGTAGTTGAGTGCGCCGGTCAGCATGACCGCGGTCAGCAGCGCGAACACGACGCCGTAGCCGGTCGGCACCACGTAGATGCGGCGCCGGTCGAGCGCGATCGGCAGCGGTTCGGGCCGGCGCAGCCGCGTCAGCGCCGGCAGCTTGCGCTCGGCGAGCGCGGCCAGCCGGGCCCGCAGCGGCGCGAGACGCGCGATCGCGCCGGCCATCAGCGCACCGGCGTCGCGTCCAGCAGACGCCGGGCGAGCGCGTCGCGGTCGCCGTGCGCGTTGCTGGCCGGAGCCAGCCGATGCGCCGCGACGACCGTGAACACCGCCTGCACGTCCTCGGGCAGCACCTGCGGCCGGCCGGCCAGATAGGCGTGCGCGCGCGCCGCGGCGAGCAGGGCGAGGCCGGCACGCGGCGACAGGCCGATGCGGATCTGCGGATCCTGGCGGCTCGCCTCGAGCAGGGCCTGGACGTACTCGATCAGCGCGCGGCTGACCGTCAGCGCCGCGCAGGCCGCGCGCAGCGCGATCACCTGCTCGGCGGCCAGGCACGGCTGCAATGCGTCGAGCACGCTGCGACGGTCCGGGGCGGCCAGCATCGCCTGCTCGGCGGCGCGGTCCGGATAGCCCAGGCTCATGCGCAGCATGAAGCGGTCCAGCTGCGAGTCCGGCAGCGGATAGGTGCCGGCCAGATCGAGCGGGTTCTGCGTCGCGACGACGAAGAACGGCGCGGCCAGCGGATGGCTGCGGCCGTCGACGGTGACCTGTTCCTCGGCCATCGCCTCGAGCAGGGCGCTCTGCGTCTTCGGCGTGGCGCGGTTGATCTCGTCGGCCAGCAGCAGCTGCGTGAACAGCGGTCCGGGATGGAAGCGGAACGTGCCGCCGTCGATGCGGCCCGGCTCGCGCTCGTAGAGGCTGACGCCGATAATGTCCGAGGGCAGCAGGTCGCTGGTGAACTGGACGCGCTGGAAACTGAGGCCCAGCGTCGCCGCCAGCGCATGCGCCAGCGTGGTCTTGCCGACGCCCGGCAGGTCCTCGATCAGCAGATGGCCGCCGGCGAGCAGACAGACGAAGGCCAGGCGGACCTCGCGCATCTTGCCGAGCAGCACGGTGTCGACCTGGGCGGTGGCCCGGGCCAGCGCATCGCGCAGGGCTTCGGGCGAGGTCGGGAGCGGCGGCGAATCGATCAGCTTCATCGGATAACGGGTACCGGTTTGGACACGGAGATGCGGGACAGGCCTGCGGGCAGTGTAGCGACGCCCGTGCGGCGCGACGACCGACGGCGCCTGCAGACCGTGTTCCAGGTCGCATTGTTCACGGTCACGTTCATCAAGATCGTGCTCGCGGCGACGCTGGCGCCGTTCGTCGACGAGGCGTTCTACTGGCAGGAAAGCCGCCACCTGGCGTTCGCCTACACCGATCTGCCACCGCTGACCGCCTGGCTGATCGCGGCCGGCGAGGCGCTGTTCGGCCACGGCACGCTGGCGATGCGCGCGCCTTTCCTGCTGATCGGCGCCCTGCTGCCGCTGCTGGTCGCGCGCCTCGCGCAACGCCTGTCCGGCGATGCTGCGCTCGGCTGGCAGGCCGGGCTGTGGACGCTGGCGATGCCGCTGGCCGGCACGCTCGGCGTGCTGGCCCTGCCCGACGTGCCGCTGACGCTGCTGTCGCTGCTCGCGCTGGACCGCTTCGCGCGTGCCGCCCGCGAGGATCGGCTCGGCGACTGGCTGCTGCTCGGCCTGCTGCTGGCGCTGGCCTGGCTGACGCATCTGCGCGCCGGCATGCTCTGGCTGGCCGGCCTGGCGTTTCTGCTGGGGCATCCACGCGGGCGGCCGTTGTGGCGCAGCCGCGGTCTGTGGGCCGCACTGATCGTCGGTCTGAGCGGCCTGCTGCCGATGGGGCTGATCGATCCGGGCGCCGGCGCCGACGGGCTGCGCTTCCAGGCGATCGACCGCCATCCGTGGCGTTTCCACGCCGATGCGCTGGTGCAGCCGCTCGAACAGGCGCTGCTGGTCACGCCGCTGCTGTACGGCCTGTTGCTGGCGACCCTCGTGACCGGGCTGCGCCGTGCCGATGCATGGCGAGACGGGCCGCTGCTGGTCTTCGCCGCGACCTTCCTCGGCGGCTACTTCGTGCTCGGCCTGTTCGCCGATGCCGAGCGTTTCCGCGTGCACTGGCCGCTGCCGGGCTATCTGCCGCTGCTCGCGCTGCTGCCGCTGGCGCTGCAGCGCTGGCAGGCCGCGAGCCGGCGCATCGGCGCGCTGCGCACGGCCGCCGCGGCGCTGGCGATCACCGGCACGCTGGTCGCTTACGCGTATCTGGCGCTGGCCGCGCATCCGGCCGGCGCCGGGCTGCTGCGCGGCTACAAGGCGTTCCCGGAGCATCTGGTCGGCTGGGACGAGGCCGGCGCGACGCTGCGCGGCCTCATCGCCGATCCGGCCCTGGCCGACCGCGCGCTGGTCGCCGACAACTTCATGCTCGCCGCGGAGCTGGATTTCCAGCTGGACGGCGCGCGCACGGTCTACGTGCTCGACCATCCGCTCAACGCCAAGCACGGCCGCGCCGCGCAGCTGGCGATCTGGCGGCGCGACGAGGCCGCGCTGCAGGCCTTGGGTGATCGCTGGATCGTGCTGGCCGTCGAGGAGACGGCCGGGCGCGAACGCGAGCAGGTGCACTGGCTGGCCGGTCTGTGCCGGCGCGTGACGTTCGAGCGCACGCTGGCGCGCGTGGACCTGCACGAGGGCCGCAAGCGCATCGCGTTCCACGCGGCGCGCGTCGGCGGCGCAGCGACGCCCGGGTGCGCCTATCGGCCGCACGGATGAGCGGCTCGTCGCATCGGCGGCGATCGGGTAGGCTTGCCGGCCGAACCATCAGGGGATGCCGGCACGGATGCAAGATCCACCGATCGTGAGCGCCGGCGCCTGGCCGGAACCGCCGGCGCTGCCCGAACCGATCGCCGCCGTGCCGGTCGCGGTGCCACCGCCGGTGCCGCACCGTTTCGCGTTCGACGGCAGCGCCGGCGAGTACTTCCGCATCTGGATCGTCAATCTCGCGCTGAGCCTGGTGACGCTCGGCGTCTATTCGGCCTGGGCCAAGGTGCGCACGCAGCGCTACTTCTACGGCAATACGCGCCTGGACGGCGTGCCGTTCGAGTATCTGGCGCGGCCGCTGCCGATCCTGGCCGGCCGCATCGTTGCGGTCGCACTGTTCGTCGGCTACGTCCTGGCCGGCCAGCTCAGCCTGTGGCTGCAGATCGGCCTGGCGCTGCTGATCACGCTGCTGACGCCGTGGCTGCTGGTGCGCGGCGCCGCGTTCCGCGCGCGCTATTCGTCCTGGCGCGGCCTGCGCTTCCGCTTCGTGCCGGACTACGGCCAGGCCTACGTGCGCTATCTGTGGCTGGGCATTCCGCTGGTGCTGACGCTCGGCCTGCTCTATCCGTACGTCAAGGCCCGGCAGAAGGCGTTCCTGGTCGAGCATCACCGCTACGGCGGCCAGGCGTTCGGCTTCGAGGCGACGGCCGGGCACTTCTATCCGCCGTATCTGATCGCGTGGGCCGTCATGACGGTCTGGGTCTTCGTCGGCACCGCGCTGCTGACCGCCGCCGCGGTCGCGCTGCACCGGCCCGGCGCCGAGCCGCCGACCGCCCTGGTGTTCGGCTGGATGGCGGCGTTCTACGGCGGCTACTTCGCGATCTGGGCATTCCTCGCCGCCGCGATCGGCAACCTGGTCTACAACCACACGACGATCGGCCCGCACCGCTTCGAGTCGCGCCTGCAGGGCAGCCGCCTGCTCTGGATCTACGCCGGCAATACGGTGGCCGTGCTGGCCAGCGCGGGGCTGCTGATCCCCTGGGCCAGGATCCGGCTCGCGCGCTATCGCGCCGAGCGGCTGGCCGTGCTGGCCGCCGGCAGCCTCGCCGCGTTCGGCGCCGAGCACGGCGAGGACGTCGACGCGACCGCGGCCGAGATCGACAGCCTGTTCGACATCGACGTGGGCCTATGACGACGCATCCGACGCCGCTGCAGGGCAGCTATTTCGACGGCCGCGACGGGCAGCGTCACGCAGTCGACGTCGACCTCGCGCATGGCCGCCTGCGTGTGCGCGGCGATCGCATCGAGCGCGACGAGCCGCTCGACGCGCTAACGATCACGCCGCGCCTGGCGCGCACGCTGCGCACGATCGCGTTTCCGGACGGCGCGCGGCTGCAACTGCCGGACGCCGCCTGTCTGGCGATCTGGTTTCCGCACCGCAACCGGCTCGAGGCGCTGGTCGACCGGCTCGAGCGCTACTACCAGGCCGTCGCGCTCGCGATCGTGGTCTGCCTCGGCGCGCTGGTCGCCGGCTACCTCTGGGGCATCCCGTGGCTGGCCGACCGCATCGCGACGCATCTGCCGGCAGGCGTGGAAGTCGCGCTCGGCGACCAGGTGCTGGCCCTGCTCGACCGCACCGATCTGGACGACACCGCGCTGGAACCGGAGCGGCAGGCCGAACTCGGCGAGCGCTTCGCGGCGCTCGCGGCAGGACTGCCGGACGGCGCGGATTACCGCGTCGTGTTCCGCGGCGCGCCGTCGATCGGGCCGAACGCGTTCGCGCTGCCCGGCGGCAGCATCGTCGTGACCGACGAGCTGGTCGAGCTGTTCGCCGACGATCGTCAGCTCGACGCGGTCCTCGCGCACGAACTCGGACATCAGGTCGGCCGTCACGCCTTGCGCCAGGCGCTGCGCGGCTCGTTCATCGCGATCGCCGCGGCGTTCTTCGCCGGCGACGTGTCGAGCGCGAGCGCGGTCGTCGTCGCGGTACCGACCGTGCTGCTGCAGAACCGCTACTCGCGCCAGTTCGAGGACGAAGCCGATCGCTTCGCCTACGCGCATCTGGCCGGACACGCACTGTCGCCGAGCTGGCTCGGCGCGGCCTTGCGTCAGCTCGACGCCGACCTGCCCGACGACGCCTCGCTGGCCTGGATGTCGAGCCATCCGGCGACCGCGGCGCGCATCGCCGCCGCGAAGGCGGCCGGTGCCGATTTCGTCGCGCAGCACCCTCAATATGCCGGCGACGAGCCCGATCTCGTGCTGGCCGAGGAGGAGACCGGAGGCGGTCCCTGCTGCGCCTGCTGCGACGACGCCGGCTGCGAGGCCGACCGCGAAAACGGCGATGCCGACAGCGGCGCCTGCACCGGGTGCAGCGGCGACGCGGCCGCCGGGGACGACGGCGACGATGCGTGCGAACGCGGCGCTGCCGCCGATGCGGTCGACGCCGGGGCCGACTGCGAAGCCGATCCCGATGCCTGCGCCGAGCCCACCGACGCGGAGGCCGGCGCCGACGGCACGCCGCGCTGAGCGACCGGACGCGGGCCGCGCGGACGAGCCACCCGCGGCGCCGCGCTCGCGGCACCGCACGGCATGCAGGGCGCCGCCGCGCGGCGGCGGTCGGGAACCGCCCGCGATCGATGCGGACGGCCCGGAGCGCGAAGACTCAGCCCAGCGCCTGTTCGAGCTCGGGGATCAGCTTGAACAGATCGCCGACCAGGCCGTAGTCGGCGATCTCGAAGATCGGCGCATCGGCGTCCTTGTTGATCGCGACGATCGTGCCGGCGTCCTTGATGCCGGTCAGGTGCTGGATCGCACCGGAGATGCCGATCGCTACGTAGAGCTCCGGCGCGATGATCTTGCCGGTCTGGCCGACCTGCAGATCGTTCGGCGCGTAGCCGGCGTCGACCGCGGCACGCGAGGCGCCGACCGCCGCGCCGAGCTTGTCGGCCAGCCGGTAGATCAGCTGGAACTGCTCGGCCGAGCCGAGCGCGCGGCCGCCCGAGACGACCTTGGCGGCGCCCTGCAGGTCCGGGCGGTCGGTCTTGCCCTGGGCCAGGCCGACGAAGCGCGTATGCGTCGGCAGCGCGACGTCCGCCGGCAGCGCCTCGACCGCGGCCGATCCGCCGCCGCCGGCCGCCGGATACGAGGCGGTGCGCACGGTGCCGACGATCAGCGCACCGGCCGGCGCCTCGACCGTGACGATCGCGTTGCCGGCGTAGATCGGCCGCTTGAAGGTCTGCGCGTTCTCGACCGACATGATGTCCGAGACCTGCGCCACGCCGAGCAGGGCGGCCGCGCGCGGCGCGACGTCCTTGCCGAAGGTCGTCGACGGCAGCAGCAGATGCGTATAGCCCGAACCGGCGACCGCGGCGATCTGCGGCGCCAGCACCGCGGCCAATGCATGCGCGTTCTCGGGCCGCGCCACCGTCAGCACCTTGGCGACGCCGTCGATCGCGGCGGCCTCGGCCGCGACCGCGGCGACGCTCGCCTCGGCCGCCAGCACCAGCACGTGGATCTCGCCGCCGATGGCCTTGGCGCAGGACACGCTGCGCGCGGTGGCGGTATTGAGTGCGCCGTCCAGATGCTCGGCGACGATCAGGATGCGGCTCATCGGATCAACCCCTTGCTTTTCAGTGCGGCAACCAGCTCGGCGACGTCCTTGACCATGACGCCCTTGCTGCGCTTGGCCGGCGCGGCGTAATGCGTGGTCTTGAGATGATCGCCCGGCTCGACGCCGAGGCTCGCCAGCTCGATCGTCTCGATCGGCTTGGCCTTGGCCTTCATGATGTCCGGCAGCTTGATGAAGCGCGGTTCGTTGAGGCGCAGATCCGAGGTGATCACGGCCGGCAGATCGACCTCGATCGTCTCCAGGCCCGCGTCGACTTCGCGCGTGACGCGCGCGACGCCGCCGTCGACCTCGATCTTCGACGCGAACGTCGCCTGCGGCCGGTCCCACAGCGCGGCCAGCATCTGGCCGGTCTGGTTGGCGTCGTCGTCGATCGCCTGCTTGCCGAGCAGCACGATCTGCGGCTGCTCCTTCTCGACCAGCTTGAGCAGCGCGCGCGCCGCGGTCAGCGGCTGGATCGCCTCGGCGGTGACGACGTGGATCGCGCGGTTCGCGCCCATCGCCAGGCCGTTGCGGATGTGCGCCTGCGCATCGGCCGGGCCGATCGTGGCGACGATGACCTCGCTGGCGATGCCCTTCTCGCGCAGACGCAGCGCTTCTTCCAGGGCGATGTCGTCGAACGGGTTGGCGGACAGCTTGACGCCGTCGGTGACGACGCCGCTGCCGTCCGGCTTGACTTGGATGCGCACGTTGTAATCGACGACGCGCTTGTAGCCGACCAGGATCTTCATCGTGGGGGAATTCCTTCGGACAACTCGGGTAGACGCCGGCAGGCGGCTGACGAGCCGCAGGACCCGCGCCCGCCGCCGCGGGCCGTCATTGTAACGTGAGGCGGGAAGCGCCGCGATTCCGGACAGCGCGGCGCGCCGGGAAACAATCGCGCGGCCGCGGCCGATGCGCAGCGCGTGCGTGCGGCAGATCCGGCGCCGGCGATCGCAGCAGCGCCGGGCCCGGCGCGCTTTCGCCCGCCGCGCCGGCCACGCGCAGCGGCGCGCGCGGCGGAGTTTTCCACAGCGGCCGTGGACAGGCCTGTGGATAGTCCGGGGATGATGCCCTGCAGGCCGCGCCGTTGCGCGCTGTCAACCCAGGTCGATCACTTCTTGATCAGCGCCGTGCACGCCGCGCATCGCACCGCGCCGCCTACGGCATGCGCCGCGATCGCGCAAGTCCCCGGCGACGATCGGCAGGCCCGTGGTCGAAGCGCAGGGGCCCGCGCCGCCGCGGCGCGTCAGCGCGGCACGCGGCACAGGATCGCCGCGGCCAGCCGCGCCGCGGAGCCGGGCGCGTGATCGAAGAACAATGAAGGCTCGACCAGTTCGAGCTCGAGCAGGCACGGCGTGCTGTCGCCGGCGCGGACCAGATCGACGCGCGCATAGGCCAGCGGACCGTCGAACGGCACCGCGGCGAGCACGCGTTCGGCAAGTGCGCGCTCGTCGGCGCCGGGCTCGCGGGCGCTGATCCGCTCGGCCGCGAACAGCGCGTCCGTCGCCGGCGCCGCGCGCCGCAGCAGCGGTCCCTTACGGATCGCATGGCTGTAGCGCCCGTCGATATGCACCAGCGCGGTCTCGCCGTCGACGTCGACGCGGTCCAGATACGGCTGCACGAGCGCGCTGCGCCCGGCTGCTAGCAGACGTGCGATATGCGCCACCGCTGCCGCACGCGCGCTGCGCGGGTGCCGCTCGGCATCGCGCGAACCGGCGCCGACGGCCGGCTTGACGACCAGATCTGCGTCGCCCGGATGTGCATCCACGAACGCGTCCCAGACCGCATCGGCGGCATCGCCCGGCTCGGCAAACGACGACGGGATGATCGCGATGCCGGCCTCGGCGAGCGCCCGCAGATAGTGCTTGTCGGTGTTCCAGGCGATCACGTCGGCCGGATTCAGCAGCTGCGTCGCCGCGGCGACGCGGTGCGTCCAGTCGAGGAACGCCGGCAGCCGCTCGCAGTAGTCCCAGGTCGAGCGCGGCAGCACCGCGTCGAAGCCGCCCCAGTCGACCGAACCGTCGTCCCAGTCGACGGCCAGCGCCTGCGCGCCGGCCGCGTGCAGCGCCGCGAGCAGCGGGGCCATGTCCTCGTCGAGATCGCGCGCGGGCGGCGTCGTCGCGAGCGCGATGCGCGCGCTCATGCCGCGCCGCCGCGCCCGGCGGATGCCGGCGTGCCGTGCCCGCTGGCGGCGCGCTTGGCCGCATACATCGCCGTATCGGCCGCGCGGATCAGGCCGTCGCAGTCGCTGCCGTGCAGCGGGCAGAGCGCGACGCCGATACTGATCCGCACCGCCAGCTGCAGCGGCTCGTGACCGCCGCCCGAGGTCAGCGCCAAGGGCTGGGCCAGGCACATCGCGACGCGCTCGGCATAGGCCGACGCGGCGTCGACATCGGCGACCTCCTCGACGACGATCGCGAACTCGTCGCCGCCGAGCCGGGCGACCGTGGAGCCGCCGCCGCAGTATGCGCGCAGGCGCTCGCCGATCCGCAGCAGCACCTCGTCGCCGACCAGGTGGCCGTGCAGGTCGTTGATCGGCTTGAAACCGTCGACGTCGAAGTACAGCAGCGCGCACGGCGCGCCGCCGGACGCGCTGCGCGCGATCGCACGCTCGAGCACGTCGATGAAGTGGCGCCGGTTCGGCAGGCCGGTCAGGTGGTCGTGGCTGGCCAGGTGGCGGACCTCGGCCTCGGACTGGCGGCGCTCGGCGATCTCGCGCTCGAGCTGCGCATTGCGCTCGGCGAGCTGGCTCAATGCGCGCTTGAGCATCGTGCCGCGCTTGTACAGGTCCAGGAACACCTGCACCTTCGAGCGCAGCACGCGCTCGTCGAGCGGCTTGGTGATGTAGTCGACCGCGCCGGAGTGGTAGCCCTGCAGGCGGTGCACCTCGTCGGCGTAGGTGGCCGACACGAAGATGATCGGCGTCTCGCGCGTGCTCGGCTCCTGCGCGAGCAGGTTGGCGACCTCGAAGCCGCTCATGTCCGGCATGCTGACGTCGAGCAGGATCAGTGCGAACTCGTGGTCCAGCGTTGCCGCCAGCGCCTCGTTGCCGCTGCGCGCCTCGATCACCTCGACGTCGAACCGCGCCAGCAGCGTGCGCACCGCCATCAGATTGGCCGGGGTGTCGTCGACCGAGAGAATCTTGGGTTTGCCGTTCATGCGTGGCACATCCTGTTGAGCAGCGGCGCGATGGCCTCCAGCGGCAGGCAGTGGTCCGCACCGGCCAGCGCGAGCGCGCCCTCCGGCATCGCCGCGGCCTCGGCGGTCGCCGGGTCCTGCACGATCGCGACGCCGCCGCACGCCCGCACGCGGCACAGCCCGGCCGCGCCGTCGTGGTTGGCACCGGTCAGTATCACGGCTACCAGGCCGCTGCCCCAGGTCTCGGCCGCCGATTCGAACAATACGTCGATCGACGGCCGCGAAAACCCCACCTTGGCGTCGATCGACAGCGCGAACCGCCCGCTGCGCTCGACCAGCAGATGATAGCCCGAAGGCGCCACGTAGACGACGCCCGGCCGCGGCCGCACGCGCTCGCGCGCCTCCTCGACCGGCAGGCGGCTGTAGTGGGCGAGCAGTTCGCAGAAGATGCCCATGTCGCTCGATCCGGTATGGCTGACGATCACCGTCGGCACCGGCAGCGCGCGGTCGAGGCCGCGCAGCAGCACGTGCAGCGCGCGCAGGCCGCCGGCCGAGGTGCCGACCACGATCGCCTGGACCGGCCGCGCGCTCATAGGTCGCGCACCGCCCGCCGATAGATCCGCGCGCGGCGGTTGACCGGGACGTAGTCGCGCGCGCTGGCGGCCATTTCCAGATTCTCGCGGCTGCCCAGGCACAGGAAGCCGCCGCGCACGAGGCTGTCGCGGAACAGACGCAGCACGCGATCCTGCAGCGCGTCGTTGAAATAGATCAGCACGTTCCGGCACAGGATCAGGTGGGCTTCGCAGAAGACCCCGTCGCAGACCAGGTTGTGGTTGGCGAAGGTCATGCGCGCCTTCAGGCGCTCGTCGAACTTCATGAAGTCGTAGCGCGCGTGGTAGTAGTCGGCCAGCGAACGGCGGCCGCCGGCGGCGAGGTAGTTCTCCGAATAGGTGCGTGCGTCGCGTGCCGGGAAGATGCCCTCCTGCGCGCGCGCCAGCGCGGCGTCGCTGAAGTCGGTCGCGTAGATCTGCGCGCGCTCGTAGAGACCGGCCTCCTCGAGCAGGATCGCCAGCGAGTAGACCTCCTGGCCGTAGGCGCAGCCGGCCTGCCAGATGTTGATGACCGGATAGGACGCCAGCATCGGCAGGACTTCGTCGCGCAGCGCGCGGAACACCGATGGATCGCGAAACATCTCCGAGACCGGAACCGACAGCCCGGCCACCACGTCGGGAACCAGGCGATCGTCGCGCAGCACGCGCGCGGTCAGGTCGCCGATGTGCGCGCTGCCGGTGCTGTGGACGAGGCCGAGTACGCGCCGCTTCAGCGACGCCGGCGCGTAGTCGCCGAAGTCGTAGCCGTGGCGCAGCTGCATCGCCCGCACGAACAATTCGACCTCGATGTCCTCGATGTCCGCCCTTCCGCGCATCGTGCCTACGCCTGCAGCCAGACCCGCATCATCGACAGCAGCTTGTCGATGTCCACCGGCTTGGCGAGATAGTCGCTGGCGCCGGCCTCCAGGCACTTGTCGCGATCGCCCTGCATCGCCTTGGCGGTGACCGCGATGATCGGCAGCTGCGCGTGACGCGGCAGCGCTCGGATGCGCCGCATCGTCTCGTAGCCGTCCATGCCGGGCATCATGATGTCCATCAGCACGATGTCGATCGCGGGATTCTCCTCGATCTGGCGCAGCGCCTTCAGGCCGTCCTGCGCCATCACCACGTTGAGTCCGCGCGCACGCAGCGTCTTGGACAAGGCGAAAATGTTGCGCATGTCGTCGTCGACGATCAAGACGGTGCGGCCGCTGAGGCCGGCATCGATGTCGCGGACCACGCCGGCGCCGGTCGGCCGGATGCTGTGCATGAACAGGCTGACCTCGTCGAGCAGGCGCTCGTTCGAGCGCGCGCCCTTGATCACGATGCTGTCGGTATGCTGGCGCAGGCGCACGCTCTCCTCGCCCGACAGCTCGCGCGCCGAGTAGATCACCACCGGCGGCAGCCCGCCCCGCGCGGCGGCGATGTCGAGGAAGTCGAAGCCGGAGATGCCGGGCAGGCCGAGGTCGAGCACGACGCAGTCGAACCCGCCGGCGCCGAGCATGTCCAGCCCCTCCTCGCCGCTGACCGCCTCGACGATCTCGACCCCGTCGCTCGCGATCAGGCGGATGATCGCCAGGCGCGAGTCCTCGTCGTCGTCGATCAGCAGCACGCGCCGCGTGCGGTGTTCGGCGTGCTGCAGCAACCGGTCGAACGCCGACAGGACCGCGTTGCGGTCGGCCGGCTTGGTCAGGAAGCCGACCGCGCCGACCGCCTCGCCGCGCGCCGATTCGTCGACGGCCGAGATGAAATGCACCGGGATCGCGCGCAGCTCCGGATCGGACTTCATCTGCTCGATCACGCTCCAGCCGTCGATGCCGGGCAGCATGACGTCGAGCAGGACGCCGGTCGGCCGATAGCGGCGTGCCAGATCGAGGCCGCTCTCGCCGTCGCCGGCGGCCAGCGCGCGATGGCCCTTGCGGCGGATCAGATCGACCAGGATCCGCGCGAATGCCGGATCGTCCTCGATCGCCAGGATCGCCGTGTCGCCGGGCTGGATCCTGTTGCGGTCGTCCGGGATCCAGTCGGCCGCGTTCGCCTGGACCGGCGGCGGCGCGGTGCGCCGGGTCCTGGTCGAGGACGGCACGGCCAGGATCGGCGAGGCGCCGGCCGGGCGCGGCGGCGGAGGCGCGGCCTCGCCGGCGGCCCTGTGCGGTATCACCACGACGAAGGTGCTGCCCTGATCGGGCTCGCTGTCGACGACGATCGCGCCGCCGAGCAGATCGGTCAGCCGGCGCGTGATCGCCAAACCCAGGCCGCTGCCGCCGTAATGGCGGCTGGTGCTGGCATCGGCCTGCTCGAACACCTGGAACATCCGCTCGAGCTGATCGGCCGCGATGCCGATGCCGGTATCCTCGACCGCCAGCGCCACGGCCGGGCCGGCCAGGCCGCAGCGCCCGAGCAGCGCCTCGTCGGCGCGCGCCAGGCGCACCCGCACGTGGCCGCTGCGCGTGAACTTGAACGCGTTGCCGAGCAGGTTGTTCGCGATCTGCTCGAGCTTGGGCGCATCGGTGTGGACGGTCTCGGGCAGGTCCTCGTCGAGGGCGATCTCGAACGCCAGCGCCTTCTCGAGCGCGACCGGGCGGAACTGGCGCTGCAGGCTCTGCGCGAATCCGGCCAGGCTCACGTCCTCGCGCGTCACCTCCATCTTGCCGGCCTCGATCTTGGACAGGTCCAGGATGTCGTTGATCAGGCGCAGCAGGTTGGAGCCCGACTCGTGGATGACCCGAGCCGACTCGACCTCGTCCGTGTTGAGATTGCCCAGATCGTTGTCGGCCAGCGTCCGCGACAGGATCAGCAGGCTGTTCAGCGGCGTGCGCAGCTCGTGCGACATGTTGGCCAGGAAGTCGGACTTGTACTGGCTGGCCCGGGCGAGCTCCTCGGCCTTGAGCTGCGTGTCCTGCTGCAGCTGCTCGAGCACCTTCTTCTGCTCGTTGAGCGTGTCGGTCTTCTGGCGCAGCTCCTCGTTGGAGGCCTGCAGCTCCTCGGCCTGCACGCGCAGCTCCTCCTCCGAAGCGCGCAGGCGCTGGCTGTGCTCCTCGAGTTCGACCGTCTTGCCCTGCAGCTCCTCGTTGGTCGCCGCCAGCTCTTCCTGCTGCATGCGCAGCTCCTCTTCCGAGGCCTGCAGTTCGCGCGCCTGCATCTGGGTGCGCGCGAGCAGATCCTGGGTGCGCAGCGCGCGGCGCAGGTTGTCCAGCGACAGCGCGACCACCGGCAGCAGATCCTCCAGCAGCGCTTCGTGCGTCGCCGTGAAGCGCTGGAAGCTGCCGAACTCGAGCACGCCGAGCAGTTCGCCGCGCAGCAGCAGCGGCAGCACGATGAGGCTGCGCGGCGCCGCCTCGCCGATGCCCGAGTGGATGCGGACGTAGTCCTCCGGCACCGGTTCGAGCACGATCGTCTTGCGCTCGCGCGCGCACTGACCGACCAGGCCCTCGCCGATCGCGCAGCGCGTGTCCAGATGCCGGCGCTGGCGGAATCCGTAGCTGCCGGCCAGTTCGAGCACCGGCCCCTGCTCGCCGCGCTCGGCCGCCGGCTCGGTCAGCCGGTAGAACACGCCGACGCCGGCGCCGACGCGGGTGCTCAGCTGCGACATCAGCGTGTCGGCGAAGGCCTGCTCGGTCTCGGCCTGCGGCAGCGCGCCGGTGATCTCGGCGACGCTGGCCTTGATCCAGCCCTGGTCGCGGGTGGCGATCGCCGCACGCTTGAACACCTCCAGCGCGCGCGCGATCGCGCCGACCTCGTCCTGCCGGGTCTGGTTCGGCACCTCGACCGACAGATCGCCCGAGGCCAGGCTCGACATCCGTTCGGTCAGGTCGCGCACCGGCCGCGACAGCAGGCGGCCGGCCAGGCGCACCGCGGCGAAGCCGACCAGAAGCCCGAGCGCCAGCATGCCGAGCACGACGCCATAGGTCAGCCGCTCGAGACGATCGTGCGCGGCGCGGCGCTGTTCGAGCTCGGCGTGCTCGACGGCCAGCACCTCGTCGAGCGTGTCCATGATCTCATCGACCTTCGTCGACAGCGTGGCCATCGGGCCGGCACCCAGGCCCTGCACGAAGGCCAGGCGTTCGGACGCCGATGCCGGCATGGCCGCGACGATGCCGTCGGCCATCGTCGTCCACTCGCGCTCGAGCTGGGCGACGCGCTGCGCGTCCTGCTGCTGGGCATGATGATCGGACGCGGTCAGCGTCAATGCACGGATATGCTCCTTGAAGCGCCGGTCCGCCTCGCGATACGCCGCCTCGCGTGCCGCACCGCCGAACAGGACCAGATTCTTGAGCGCGACCTCTTCCTCACGCATCAGCCGTGTGGCGACCAGCACCTGTTCGATCGTCGTCACGCTCTGCTGGCGCAGCTGGCGCGCATGCTGGGCGCGCGACAGCGTGAACATCACGACCAGACAGGTGATCACGAACATCGCCAGGACCAGCCCGAACCCCAGAAAGGTCTTGGCCCCGATCGACAGGTTCGCCAGCCATGTTCCGACACCACGCCTCATCGCCCTACTCCCTCGCGCCTCCGGGCGGCAAGTAGAGCATGGACGGCCTCGCGTACGTGATTGATCACACGGAAAAAAGTATCACTGTGACACTTGTTCAACATTATGCGCGTCCGGGCTTCCGCCGGTCCGCGCCGGCCCCTCCGCCGCCGTGCCGCGAACCGCCGCGCCGCCGGCAGACCACACGCCCACCACTGCACCGAGCACCATCGCCGGAAGCGCCACGAACACGCAGGCCGCGACGAAGGCGATGCCCCATCCGATCAGCAGCCACGCGCCGGCCGACGGGCGCAGCACCCCGAGCAGCGCCGCATAGACGGCCACGCCGACCAGGACCGCATACAGCCCGACGCAGGCGCCTTTCCAGCCTGGCGACACCGCCGCCCTCGCCGCCCGTCCGAACAACAGCGCGGCGATCGGCCCGGCCGACAGGGCTGCGGCCAGCAGCGGAATCCACAGCAGAGCCGGTGCGTCGATCCCGACCAGGTCCAGACCGCGACTCGCGAAGCGCGTCAGCGCGATACCGGCGGCCGTGAAGAAGACCATACCGAACAGCGTGAACGACACCACCGGTGCCCGGCACATGGCATGGATTCCTTGCATGAAAGCACCCGGCGCGGAAGCATACCGCCGGACAGCGCTGCCTTGGCAACGGGTGCTGCGCGGCGCCGGGCGCCCCGGCGGCCGATGCGCATCGGCCATCGCGCCGCGACCAAGGCCATCGCCGGTCGAGCGGCTCCGACGGCCGCCGCGCCCGCCTCGACCGTCGAACGGTTACAGCATTTGAATGGCTGCCACGAGGCGCCGAACGGACCTGGCATGTGAACGGCGTGCGGCGTGCGGCGTGCGGCGTCCCACGCCGCATCCGAGCGTCCGGCACAGGGACGCGAAGACCCGCGCCCCTCGATCGCGGCAGCGCACGCCCGCCGATGCGCATGCTCACATCGGTCAGCGGCTCGCCGAGACGATCGGCAGCCGCTGCGGCGCGGCCGGCCTCAGCGGCGTCCGAACATCGAACGCCCCTTCACGCTCGGCGTCGGCGCCGGCTGCGGATCGAGATTGTCCAGCAGCAGGCGCAGGTCCACCGGCAGCAAGGTACCGTCGCCGGTGAGATCGAGCTTGCCGGGCGCGGCCCGGGTCAAGGTCGCGCGGTCCAGATAGACTTCGCTGCCGACCTCCGGCTTGCGCCGCGGGCTGCACAGCGCGCGATTGAGCGTGAGTGTGCTGGTACCGGACTTGCGCCACGGCGAGCCGGGCACCAGGCGCTTGACCATCACGCTGTCGAGCTTGACGAGGACAGCTTCGCCGTTGATGGCGATGCAGCTGCCGATGCCGATGTCATAGGTCATGTCGGCCTCTTTTCGCCGGAAGGAAAGGAAAGAGCCGGGAGCCGTCCGCGCAGGCGTTCAGGACAGACGTACCGACGAGAACGTGGCCGCCAGGCCGGACGTGGTCAGCAGATCGCGCAACCGCTCCTCGAGCGCATCGGCCTGAGCCAGTTGCGGCGGACCGCACAGCAGGTAGACCGGCACGCTCTTGCCGAAGCCGATCGTGCGCACTTCCCGCTTCACCGACACGTCGCGCGAGCCGCATGCACGCGACCACAGCCTGCGCAAAGCCACCGGCCCGATGCTCTGGCTGTCGCTCAGGCGAAACTGGAACAGGATGCTGTGCTGCACGTCGTCCTGCCGTCTGGCGGCTGCCGAGTATGCGCCTTTTGCCGGCAAGGCGCCGGGGCGCCGCGCCGCGAGGGCCCTCCTCAAGTTCCGGACTGGACGCGTTTCCAATGAGAATCAATGATCTACGCATCCGTCATCGCCCAGAAGGGCCCGATGTCCAGGCCCCGTCCGCCACCGCTGCTCAGCAGCCATCGCACCGGAACCCGTTCCAGTGACAGGCACTCGTCACGGAACTTGCCGGTGAAACTTCATTGGCGCCGCTCTGCCAGGGGCTTGCCCGGATCATTCAGCACCATGGCAATACCGGCCTGGTGGATTCAGGCCAGGATGGCTTGGCTGACAAACTCCGGCCTGTTATAGGCACCTCGCTGATTGCGGGGCCATCTTCCAGGAATGATTGGGCCGAAGAAGCTGGGCAGGGCACACTGATACCAGCCGCACATTTGGATAGCCAAACAAAGAAGCAGCAGCACACTCAACCAATAATATGAATGATAGCCACAGAGATAAAACACAAACCAAGAATTATATTAAATATTCGCATGCCAGTTACCGGCAAGAACAGCCTCAAGAATGAATGAGTGTAGAAAAATGCCATTGCCTTGGGAGGATCATTAATAAATGTAAAATTAAATATCCCGCCCAGCATAAAAAAGAGACCAGCAGCAAAGGCAACAAAAATCCCTATCTCCATAATCAATTTCCATAGTTAAACGGAAGGCCAAACCCGAAGCCCAGGTTTGCGCAAATCTCCTCATCATTCCCAAAGCTCATGCCCAAACGACGGCCCAGACCCACAGCAGCGGAGCTGTACTTCTTCCCGAAGATAGTCACTACGGGCTCATCATTATCAGAGCATCTTTCTGGCTTGCAGTAGCGAACCAAAGTGAAGCCCACCTCAGGAAGGAAATTGTCATCGGCAGTTATTCTCCAGCCGGGAAGATTTACGCCGATGAGCGTCACGCTGCAACTGATCAGCACCACGACGAGCTGCGCCGCGAGCCGGCGCCGCCGTCTACCTCTGGCAGCGTGATGCCGGTGGCCGCTACTCGATGTATTCATCGGGCGCGCAGACCCAGAACTACCTGCGGCGTGCAGGTCGGCGATGCCAACGGCGAGGTGACCTTCACGACGATCCTCCCGGGCTGCTACCCCAGCCGCTGGCCGCTCATCCACTTCGAGATTTACGACTCGCTGGACCAGGCCACGTCCGGCCACAACGCCGCCCGCATCTCGCAGCTGGCCCTGCCCGAGGACCTGTGCCGCCAGGTCTATGCGCAGACCTCGCTGTTTCCGGGCAGCGCACAGAACCTCAACGGCGTGTCGCTGGCCACCGACAACGTGTTCCGCGACGACGGCGCCGCGCACCAGATGGCGACGGTCTCGGGCAGCAATGCCGACGGCTATGTCGGATTTCTCGAGGTCGGCGCGGGGTTGTTGGCAGAGGCGATTTCTATGGACGGCTTCGAAGCCGCCTGATCACTCGCCACGGGCGGGCCCCTCGGGGGCCCGCCTAGGTATGTAAAGCCACCCCGTTGTTCATCATGAGGAGGGACTCTGGAGATGAGTGTCGGTACCCGATGCCGGCGTGAGGGCGATGCCAGTTGTAGTGGTAGAGCCAGGCTCTGAGGAACTCTGCCGTTGGCAGGAGCTGTCACGCCCGGCGCGGGGCCGGGCGTTGCGAGTCTTCACTCCTGGTTTGCAGCAGGTAGCTCGATTCTATTTTCGGCATTGCGCAAATGGAATTTCTCGCAACTCGGAAGTCCTGGAGAATGCTTCGCGCCGCCTATAGATTCAATATTTCTTCGCATTAGTAATTTAAGCGCGTTACTAGTCGCCAAATATCCGGAAATATCATAGTTCATTGCTGCCGCACCAAAATCTCCATAGCAGTAATAAACATCACCGGCCATTCGGGCAAAAGACGATGCTATATCATCATCGTTGAACGCTTGATATGCATAACGCATTACTCCTTCACCATTTCCTTTCGCATACTCCATCTTTGCACTAGCAAGTAGGAGAATGGGATTAACACTTTCCTGCCATCTTTTGTACAAAAGAAATAAATTAGCCGCCAAACTAGAAAACAATATTAGCGCAAGCACGGGGATAACGAATTTCCTATACGCACTCATCTACTCCTCCACTGAACCTCATGAGTTGTACACGAAGTCATCCATTTCGCACAAAATTTCTTATCTCCGCCTCCCGCTTTCGCGCACACGCAACCCAAGGGCACAAATTCCTGGTACTTCTCATCAAAGGCAATAAAGTCCTCTAGGGTTATACACATATCTTGCTCTGTCTTACACTCCTTGCGAGCGTCAAGAATTTTCCTGGACATCCAGTAACAATTCAGCACACTCCATATGCCAAGCCCTTCGTTGTCCGCCATAAAGAGAGGGGAGTTATTCACATAGTTGTAACCGCTTCGATCAAATCCGCGAATACTTGCGAGCGGAACAACCTTGTATAAAGGCTCCGACCTGATATCCATCGGCCGCAAGATCGGATCGCTCTCAATATACCGCCCGGTTGCCGGCTCATAGTCTCTGAAGTAGTTGTAGTGCAGCCCCGTCTCCGCATCGTAGGCCTGACCCGGATAGCGCAGATCGAGCGCGATTCCGCCGCTCGCGGGAAACGTCGGCGCATGCTCGCCGAAGGTCGTGCCGAAGAAGTTCCAGCGCCAGCGCCAGGCATTGGTCGCCGGGTCGGCCGCGACACGCGGTGTGCCGAGATGATCGGTTTCCAAGTACGCGATGCCGGCTGCGTCGACGGTCGCCACCGGCACGTCGTCCAGATACACGTACTCACGGAATGCATTGGTGCCGAACCCGCTCGTGCTTTGGACGAAGCTATGCAACCGCTTGCCGCTCTCATCGTGCAGCACTTCTTCGCGCGTGAGGTCGCGCAACTTGTGCACCCGCTCGCCGCGTCCGTTGTAGTGATAACTGATCTTCTCGGTCCCGACGGTGAGTCGGGCCAAACGGTTGCGGTCGTCATAGCCCATCGGCGAGGCGAACGGTGCCGAGGTCAGATTGCCGTTGGCATCATGGCTGCGACCGACGCCGCCAACGCTGGCCAGACGGTGGCTGCCCGATGCGTAGGTGTAGGCCTGCGGCGTGCCTGCGCCGACGGTCTTGCTGAGGCGATCGCCGGTCGGCCCGTACGTGAAGGTCTCGATCGGCGTGGCGCCGGCCGTCGAACCGGTGAGCCGATACAGGCGATCGTAGCTGTAGGTGACCTGCGGCGACCCGCCGATCACATCTGTGCCGTTGACGATGTTGCCCATCACATCGACCGTCAAGTCCATCTTCAGACCATCGACGTGACTGCTCTGGATCGCATCGATCGCATAGTCCTGATCGTAGGCCCTGGTCAGCGTGCGCCCGTTGCCGTAGGTCAGCACGTTGAGCGGGCCGAACGGGTAGTACGTCGCGCCGCTGACGAGAGTCTGCGGTGTGGCCGAAGCATTGGCTTTCCAGGTGATACCGCTGATCTGACCGATCGCATTGCGCGTATAGGTCGCGATGCCGCCACTCGGATACGTCAGCGTGGCCAGGCGATCGGCCTTGGTCCAAGCGTAGTCGACCGTGTACAGACTCAGCGTCGCCGACATGAGCTGCCTCTTGCGGGTGACGTTGCCACGCCGGTCGTAGCAGTACGTGGTCGTGCCGGTCTCTTCGGTGATCCGCGTCAGCCGACCGGCCGGATACGAGCCACTGCAGCCGGTCGTGCCGTCCGGCTGGTCGTAGGCATAGCTCGTATTGAGCGTGCTGGTCGGGTAGCTGATAGCGGTCAGGCGATTGAGCGAATCGTAGGTATAGGTGGTCACGATGCCGCGCGCGTCGGTCTGGGTGCGACGGTTGCCGCCTGCATCGTAGGTGTAGGTGGTGTTGCCGGTATCCGGGCTCGAGAGACCGGTCAGATCGTTCAGGCCGTCGTAGGTGTAGGTGGTGGCCAGACCGTCCGGATCGGTCACGCTGACCAGGTTGTCGCGGGCGTCGTAGCCGTAACCGGTCGTCGTATCGCGCGTGGCGAGGTCCGGCCCCAGATAGTCCTGGATCGTCTGCGTCAGCCGGTTCAGCGGATCGTAGCTCTGCCGCGTTTCGACGCCGAGCCCATCGACGACCTGGGTCGGATTGCCGTTGCCGTCGTAGCCACCCAGCGTCGGCCAGGTCTGCGTGGCCTGATTCTGGGCATTGATCTGCGAGGTCAGCTGGCCGAGCTGGTCGTAGGTCCGCCGCAGCGTCCGCTTGACTACGCTCGCCCCGTTGCGGGTCTCCTCGACGACGCGATTGCCGGCGCCATCCAGGCAGTTGGCCGTACCGACACCACCAGGGCAGTAGTCGAGCGTGTTGCCGAGGTTGTCGGTGACCGTCAGCAGCCGATGCGCCGCGTCATAGCCGTAATCCAGATAGCTGCCGTCGGGCTGAGTCACGCGCGTGACGTTGCCGACCGCATCGTAGGCCAGCGTGGTCGTCGCATCGTCGGTCGACGGGAAGCCGCTGGCGTTGGCGCGTACGGTCCGCGTGGCCAGCCAGCCGCGCGGGTGGTAGGCGAAGTCGGTCAGCGTGCCGTTGGCGTCCTTGCTGCGCGTGATGCGGCCGTTCTTGTCGTAGCTGACCGTCTCGACGACCTGGCCGAGTGCATTGGTGACCTTCCACAGATCGCCCTTGCGATAGGTGCAGGCGCCTGCGCTGACACAGGTCGGATCGTCGGCCGCGCGATACGTATAGGTCGTCACGTCGTCCAGACCGCCCATCCCTGTGTCGGCACTCGCTCGCGGACCGTTGACCGACAACAGCAAGCCGACCAGCGGGCAGGTGCCGAGCGTCACGTCGGCCGATTCGCAGTAGGTCATCACGGTGCGCCGCACCTTGGCGCCGATCGGCGGCGCCGCGGTCGCGCTGCAGGTATAGGCCATCGCGGCGGTATCCGCAGGATCGATCTCGCAGGTCGCCGTCGTCTGGCCGCGAGCGTTGTAGGCCCATTGCGTGCGCGCCTGGAGGGCGCTGGTCGCGTTATAGATGCGCTTCTCGATCGGCACGTTCAGCGTGCTGTGCCAATCGGTTTGGATCGTGCGCTTGGCCGGGCCAGGCCCCGTCGCGGTGGCCGCCTCGATCCGCTGCGTCTCAAGGCCGCGCGTGTTGTAGCTGTAGTCGGTGACGGTACCGGCATAGTCGGTCGCCTGGTCGCGATTGCCGTTGGCGTCGTAGGTCACGCTGGTGCTGGCGATCACCGACGCACAGGTCGCGTTCGCGCAGCGGTCCTCGCCGGCATCGCGCAGGATGCCGTTCACAGCAGCGAACTTTTTGCGCCGCGTCTGGCCCAGGGCATCGGTCGTACGCGTCCACGACGTCGCCGTCATGTAGTTGCCCGAGAACACTAAGGTCAACTTGTTGGCTTCGGCATCGCCGTGCCATTCCTCATAGGCGCGGTCGGACGAGTCGTATCTGTAGTGGGAGAAGCGCGAGCCATTCTCGTCGGTAACGCCCGTCAGCAGCACCTGCTGCGTGCCGGCATCGGCGATATACCCGGCCTCGTTATAGTGATATTCCCGACTGACCGACGGTAGCCCCGGGCGATCGACGAATGTTAGTCGCTTCGAGGCATCATACCGGTAGCCGTGGACACTTCCTTCAGGGCTGATCATCTCCTTCACGAATGACTCGGCGTCATAACGCAAATCAATCGAACGCCCGCTCCAGTCTTGAATCCGAATCAGCAGACCAGCAACGGGGGCAATAGCGACTGGCGTCGTGCCATCGCTGTAGGACAAGCTCGTCACCAGCCCGTCCTTAGTCGTGATCGACTGCAATCGGCCGGCCTCGTCGTAAAGCTCTACCGTGTCACTGGCGTCGACATAGCGCCAACCGGTTGTGACGCCACCAGTGGTCAGTTCGATCAAAGACTCGGACTTATCATTGCGACCAGCCCAAACGCCGCCAACCGATTTGAAGTGGCGATAGTCGCCATCCGGCCGCACCACATAGGCCAAGGCCACGCCACCGCTCGGAGCCGGCTCGTACTTCACACTGCGCTGCCAATTGTGGCGCCAGTTGATGCCGATGCCTTGAGGATCAGGAGCTGAGCCTATGGAGCTGTAGAAGCCCGTGCTCGAATAGAACCGGGCGAACTCCAAGGGTGAGCCCCCTATACCAGCCAGATCGACTTCCTTCTGAGTCTTCTGACCGCCTGCACATTGGATAGGATTGCCCGCAGTACAGACCTCTGGTTTCAACCGCTTGCAATAGTAAGCATTCTGATCTGGAACCAGTTCGTAAGTAGGGGGACAACGCCATCCTCTAGTACAACCTGATATAGCTCCATTGTGGATTGCCGAAACCGCGCAAGCTCCGGTCTGTGGATTCGGAAACCCGATCGTCAGATCAAATACATGATCTTTCGCGTACAGATAAATTGTCGAGAAATAAAGACGTTCATCGTTCTGGGTTCGGCCTGGCCCATGGCAAATATCGGGATGCAATTCGATGGCTTTCGCATCAGCCGCTCCCCATGCCTCTCCTTCGGTCGTGCAGGGATTGGACGAAAGATAGCTCCCACATTGGTCATGACTATCCGCCCCCAGGGTTCCATAACTAGCCGAGCACCACCAGATACTGGGCTCCAGGGATCGGCACTCTGCCTGCCCGCCCTTGCCGATACAGGCGAGACTCTGCCCTACTGCAATCTGTGGTGCCGACACTTCCGCCATACCTACCACGGAAACTCCCACCAGCATAGGCACCCAGAATGCTTTGAAATACATGCATCATTCCCCTTTCCCGATCGCAATCAATGTAGAAAGCCATGTCGTACCGCCCACACGCTTTCGAATATACAACTTGCCAAGCATTCCTTATGGCCATAACGGATCGAGCCGGATCTGATCGAGCTCAGTCCGCTCGCTCAGATCGCCGGACGCTCAATTAGCGCAGGGCCTGACTAGCGATATGCTTCCATGCCCTGTCCCAAGAGCTGTCATTCCACCATGCTCCACTGGAAAGCCCGCCACCATCCACTGGTGCATCGGCTTGGCGACCGACCGCTTAGTCTCAACTTGAAGTGCAACCCCCTGGAATGGACCGACCAGATTGTCGCAGACACTCAGTTGCCGCTCTGCACGTAGCGTCTCTCAAACTCTACCGCTGACATGCCGCCAGCGGAACCATGGCGGCGGATGGGGTTGTAGAACATCTCGATGTAGTCGAACACGTCCGAGGCAGCCATGGCACGTGTCGGGTAGATTCGCCGCTTGGTCCGCTCCTTCTTCAGGACGCTGAAGCAGCTTTCGACCACGGTATTGGGCTCCGAAGGCAACTGTCCGCTCGTGGTTGTCCGCTCGTGGCAGTTCACACGGTGACTGAACCGCCCCGACTTTCTTGGAGGCCTTTTGGTTTGAGTCAGGCCGCCTTGGCCTGACCGGCTTGCTGCCGATGGTAAGCCGCTTCGGCTTCCGCTGGCGGGATGTGCCCGATCGGCCCCAGCAGTCGTTTGTGATTGAACCAGTGCACCCAGTCCAGGGTGGCCAGTTCCACCTGCTCGCGATTGCGCCACGATTTGCGATGGATGACCTCGGCCTTGTACAGCCCGTTGATCGTCTCGGCCAGCGCGTTGTCGTAGCTCTCGCCCACACTGCCCACCGACGGCTCGATCCCGGCCTCGGCCAGCCGCTCGCTGTAGCGGATGCTCACGTACTGCGATCCTCGGTCGGCGTGATGGATCAGTTCGCCTTCCCGCTGCCGGGCGTGCAGCGCCTGTTCCAGTGCGTCGAGCACGAAGTCCGTGGTCATCGAACTGGACGCCTTCCAGCCCACGATCCGACGCGCGTACACGTCGACCACGAACGCCACGTACACCATGCCCAGACGTAGGTGAAGTCGCTCACCCACAGCGCGTTCGGTCGATCGGCATGGAACTGCCGGTTCACCCGATCCAGCGGACACGGCTGCGCGGTGTCACTGACAGTGGTCTTCACCGGCTTGCCGCGGATCACGCCGTGCAGGCCCAGCCGGCGCATCAGTCGTTCCACCGTGCACCGGGCCACCCGCCAGCCTTCCCGCAGCAACTGCTCCCACACCTTGCGGGCACCGTAGACCTGCCTGTTCTCGTCCCAGACCCGCCGAACTTCACCTCCAGTGCCCGATCCCGCCACCAGCGGTCCGGACGCGCTTTCGGATCGGCCTCCCGGGCCGCGTGGCTGTAGTAGGTCGACAGAGCGATCTCCAGCACCCGGCAGATCGGCTCGACTCCGTGGGCGGGGCGCTGCTCGGCCACGAACCCCGTCATAGCTTGAAGCGGCGGTCGAGCTCCGCCTGGGCGAAATACGCACTGGCCTTGCGCAGGATTTCGTTGGCCTGCCGCAGCTCCCGCACCTCGCGTTCCAGCGTCTTCATCCGCGCCCGCTCGTCGGTCGTCAGGCCGGGCGCAGCCCCTGGTCACGCTCGGCACGTCGCACCCAGTTGCGCAGCGTCTCGGCTGTGCAACCGATCTTCCCGGCAATCGACTCGATCACCGCCCACTGCGAACTGGGCGTGTCCTGGTGCTCCAGCACCATCCGCACTGCCCGCTCCCGCACTTCCGGGGAATACTTCACTGGCTTGTTCATGACTCCATCCTCTCAAGAGTTGGAGCCTCCAGGAATCCCGGGGCGGTTCAGATCGAGCAGACCGGTTTGGCCTTCCTCACGGAACCGATGCAGCCACTTTTAGGCCGTGCGCGCGCTCACGCCAGCGGCTTTGCGCCGCTTCCCCGACGCGCAGACCGTGAATGAGGACGCGGTCCACCAATAGGGCTCGACCGCGAGGCGTCAAACGGGCATGGTGATGCAGGTTCATCTGGGGCTCCTGGGGCTGGTTTGGCTTCGTAACCCCCATCTTCCAGAGATGCCCCGGATGAACAACCTACTGGGAGATTACATCTAGCAACCGGCAAATCGTCTCCAGACGGAACTCCCGGACGTGCGCACGTATAGACTTCAAACCGTGGCGCCACTAAAAAGGGGACGTCGTACGTCGCGCTCTCCAGCCACCCGCCACGGCTCGGCGTTGAGCCGACAGACCTCGGTCGAGTCGCTCGGTGCCCCCCACACCTCCCAGTAAGAGGCTTGCCTGCGCACCCCAAGCGACTGACAGCAGTGTGCGCTCACAAGAATAGTGACGCCAGATGTCAGACTTTGACGCTTTGCGCACAGGATGTCATCGCGCCGCATGTCGCCTGATCAAGAATTCAGCAGCTTCGATGTCGCATATGCTCAACGGATCGCCTCGTCATCGAAGTGCCATACCAAGTGAGCTCAATTGCGATCGAGCTATCCCCACAACTATTTGATCCGTAAAAGAAAATTACAAATCAACACTTAGTAACGATTCCATCCCGCTTTTCTGAACACCCTTGGCATACATGCTGCACGACCCTCCGCACGCTTCCGACGCGGTCGAAGCGGGCGATAAGGACTCATCACGCGCCCGGCCGGCATCGGAAGAAATTCAGGGGAAATCCGGATCCATCTTTCGCCAAGAGGAAACATCCATGAACTTCAAGAAGACCCAGGGCTTCACGCTGATCGAACTGATGATCGTCGTCGCGATCATCGCCATTCTGGCGGCCATCGCCATCCCGCAATATCAGGTCTACATCGCCAAGTCGCAGTACTCGCGGGTCATGGGCGAGGCGGGCAACCTCAAGACCGCCGTCGAAGACTGCGTCAGCAATGGCCGTCTCACGATCGGCGTCGCCCCGGACTGCGATCCGGGTGCCACCGGCTCGAACCTGCAGGTCGATGGTGGCAACTCGGCTCCCAGTTCGGCACCGCCCGCCGGCACCGGCGTTCCGGAAATTGCGATTGCCGCCGATGGCTCCGCAACGATCATCGCAACCTTCGGCAACAACGCGTCCCCCGCTCTGACCACCGGCACGGGTACGGTCACCTGGACGCGTACCGTCGACGGCTCTTGGACCTGTGAAGGCGCCGGCATGGACGCGAAGTACGCTCCCGCCAGCTGTCCGGTGCCGTAACCAACTGCTTGCGCCATGTGATACATGCAGCAGAAAGAGGCTCCTTACGGAGCCTCTTTTTTTTGGCATGAATGCTGCTGAATCCCGATCAAGCTAGGGGAAATGGCGTCATGCGTGCCAGAGGTTTCACATTGATCGAGCTGATGATCGTGATCGCAATCATTGCGATCGTGGCCGCCGTCGCGCTACCGCTCTACCAGCGCTATATCGCGCGCTCGGTGGCGGTCTCCAGCCTGGCAGAGATCACTCCAGGTAAGGCCGGGTTCGAAACCCACATCAACGATGGAGTAACCACGTTTACTCTCGACGACATCGGATTGATGTCCTCGACGGATCGGTGTGACGTTTCGCTGGACGTCCCGGCAGGCACAATCACTTGCTTGATCAAGGGCAATGTCCTGCTGGGAGCGGGCAGCACGATCACCGTGACAAGAGCAAGTGAGGGTCAGTGGTCATGCAGTACGACCGTGCCTGATGCCTACAAGCCGCGCGGTTGTAGCTAGTGACGACGGGTACAGAGGTCCCAAAGCCGGGGCGTTTTCCTGCATCAGCCCTCGCGCGCAGGTCCGAGCGTGTTTTTGTGATCCGCATGGTTCTCCAAGCCTCGGGATTGCGGTAGATTCAGCCGATCCGACAGGGGCTTGCGCGACCTTCCTATGGCTGTATCGACGAACACGGCTGCGCTGACGGGACTGAGCGGTATCGCCCGGCGCCTGGTCGCCGACGGCGTCCTCGGCGAGAACGAAGCCCGCAAGGCCGCCGAAGAGGCCGCCCGGCAGCGCATTCCGATCGGGCCCTGGCTGATCGAGCACGGCTTGGTCGGCAGCGGCCTGGTCGCGCAGGCGACCTCCGCGGAGTTCGGCATCCCGCTGATCGACCTCGGCAGCATCGACGTCGCCCAGGTGCCGATCAAGCTGGTCAAGGAAGAGCTGGTCACCAAGCATCGCGCGCTGCCGCTGTTCAAGCGCGGCAACCGATTGTTCCTCGGCGTGTCCGACCCGACCAACCTGCGCGCGCTGGACGAGATCAAGTTCCAGTCCAACCACAGTGTGGAACCGATCCTGGTCGACGACGCCCTGCTCGATCGCGCGATCGACCAGGCGCTGACCGCGACCAACGCGACGCTGGAGTCCTTCGGCGACGACGAGGGCCTCGAGAACCTCGATCTCGGCGGCGTCGACGGCGACGAAAGCGAGACCGGCGTCGACGCCAACTCGGCCGAGGATGCGCCGGTCGTGCGCTTCATCAACAAGGTGCTGGTCGACGCGATCAAGCGCGGCGCATCGGACATCCACTTCGAGCCATACGAGACCGCCTACCGCGTACGCCTGCGCATGGACGGCATGCTGCGTGCCGTGGCCGCGCCGCCGACCAAGCTGAGCTCGCGGATCGCCTCGCGCCTGAAGGTCATGAGCGGCCTGGACATCGCCGAGAAGCGCGTGCCGCAGGACGGACGCATCAAGCTCAACCTGTCCAAGACCAAGTCGATCGACTTTCGCGTCAGCACCTGTCCGACCCTGTTCGGCGAAAAGATCGTGCTGCGTATCCTGGACGCCTCCGCCGCCAAGCTCGGCATCGACAAGCTCGGCTACGAGGAAGATCAGAAGAAGCTGTTCCTCGAAGCGATCGAGAAGCCCTACGGCATGGTGCTGGTCACCGGTCCGACCGGCTCGGGCAAGACCGTGTCGCTGTACACGGCGCTCAACATTCTGAACGTGGAAGGACGCAACATCTCCACGGTTGAGGATCCGGTCGAAATCCGCGTGCCCGGCATCAACCAGGTGCAGCAGAATGCCAAGCGCGGCATGACCTTCGCGGCGGCGCTGCGCAGCTTTCTGCGTCAGGATCCGGACGTCATCATGGTCGGCGAAATTCGCGACCTGGAAACCGCCGAGATCGCGATCAAGGCCGCGCAGACCGGCCACATGGTGCTGTCGACCCTGCACACCAACGACGGGCCGCAGACGATCTCGCGTCTGATGAACATGGGCATCGCACCGTACAACATCACCAGCTCGGTGACCCTGGTGATCGCCCAGCGCCTGGCGCGGCGCCTGCACGAGTGCAAGCGGCCGGCCAATATCCCGGCGCCGGCGCTGCTCGCCGAAGGCTTCACGCAGGCCGAGATCGACGCCGGCCTGGAGATCTACGAGGCGGTCGGCTGCCCGGGCTGCAACGAAGGCTACAAGGGACGCCTGGGCATCTACCAGGTCATGCCGATGAGCGAGGACATCCAGAAGATCGTCCTGGCCGGCGGCAATGCGCTGCAGATCGCCGCCGAGGCCAAGCGCATCGGCATCAACGACCTGCGTGCCTCCGCCCTGCTCAAGGTCAAGAACGGGCTGACCAGCCTCGCCGAAATCAATCGCGTGACCAAGGACTAAAGCCATGGCAACCGTGACCGCTCTCCGCGCCAAACAAGCCAAGACCGCCGCCGCCGAGCGCGCACAAGTAGCGAAAGCTCGAGCCAAGATCAGCGAGCTGCAGACCTTCGTCTGGGTGGGTCTCGACAAGCGCGGCGTCAAGATCAAGGGCGAGGCGAGCAGCAAGAATGCCAGTCTCGTCAAGGCCGACCTGCGCAAGCAGGGCATCAACCCGCAGACGGTCAAGCCCAAGCCGAAGCCACTGTTCGGCAAGAGTGGCAGCGCGATCAAGACCCGCGACATCGCGATCTTCGCACGACAGCTGGCGACGATGATGGCGGCCGGCGTACCGATGGTGCAGGGTTTCGAGATCGTCGCTGGCGGTCAGAAAAACCAGCGCATGAAGGACATGCTGACCACAATCAAGACGGACATCGAAGGCGGCTCATCTCTCAATGAAGCGCTAGCAAGGTTTCCTGTCCAGTTCGACGAGTTGTTCCGAAACCTAGTGCGCGCCGGCGAGGCATCGGGCGTCCTGGACACCATTCTGGACACGGTCGCCACGTACAAGGAGAACATCGAGAGCATCAAGGGCAAGATCAAGAAGGCGATGTTCTATCCGGCAGCCGTCATCGCGGTCGCCATCATCGTTTCTTGCATTCTCTTGATCTTCGTGATTCCACAGTTCGAATCCGTATTCAGAGGATTCGGCGCAGACCTGCCCGCTTTCACGTTGATGCTGGTGCATGCCTCGGACTTCATGGTGAAGTGGTGGTGGGCAGTCATCCTTGCGATCGTTGGCTCGGCCGTGGCTTTTACTTTCGCCTACAAGAGATCGACCAAATTCGAGCACTTGGTGGGACGCATGATGCTCAAGGTTCCTGTCGTAGGTGAGATTCTTCGTCAATCGGCGATCGCACGCTACGCCCGCACGCTCGGCGTCACGTTCAAGGCGGGTGTCCCACTCGTCGAGGCACTTGATTCCGTATCGGGCGCGACCGGCAGTCCCGTTTACAACGAGGCCGTGAAGCGAATTCGCGACGACGTGGCCGTAGGACATCAGCTGCAGCTGGCGATGAAACAGACCGACCTGTTCCCGAACATGGTCACGCAGATGGTCGCGATCGGCGAAGAAGCCGGCGCGCTCGATGCGATGCTGTTCAAGGTAGCGGAGTTCTTCGAGGAAGAAGTCAAGAATGCGGTCGACGCACTGTCCAGCCTGCTGGAGCCGTTCATCATGGTGATCATCGGCGTGGTCGTCGGCGGCATGGTCGTCGGCATGTACCTGCCCATCTTCAAACTCGCGTCGGTCGTCGGATGACGCCGTTTCATGGGTGACTATGCCTGGCTGGCGCAGCCCACGCCGCTGATCGCGCTGTGCGGCCTGCTCGGCCTGATCGTCGGCAGCTTTCTCAACGTCGTGATCCTGCGCCTGCCGGCGCGGCTCGAGCACGGCTGGCGCCTGCAGGCCCATGAATTCCTCGGCACGACGCCGGCGGACGCGGCCGCACCGCCCGATCTGGTCGTGGCCGCCTCGCACTGCCCGCACTGCAAGCACAAGCTGGCGCCGTGGGACAATATTCCGCTGCTCGGCTGGCTGCTGCTGCGCGGTCGCTGCCGGTACTGCAAAGCTGCCATTTCGATCCAGTATCCGCTGGTCGAGCTGCTGACCGGCGTCGCCTCGGCGGTGGTCGCCTGGCAGTTCGGATTCGGCTGGACCCTGCTGATGGCGCTGGTCTTCACCTGGGTGATGATCGCCGCCAGCGGTATCGATTTCCGCACCCAGCTGCTGCCCGATCAACTGACGCTGCCGCTGCTGTGGCTGGGTCTGCTGATCTCGCTCGTGCCGCTGTTCGTCGACGCGCCGACCGCGATCCTCGGCGCGGCGATCGGCTATCTCAGCCTCTGGTCGGTGTTCTGGCTGTTCAAGCTGCTGACCGGCAAGGAAGGCATGGGCTACGGCGACTTCAAGCTGCTCGGCGCGCTCGGCGCCTGGATGGGCGCCGCCAGCCTGCTGCCGATCATCCTGATGTCCTCGCTGATCGGTGCGGTCATCGGCGGCACGATCCTCGCCGTGCGCGGAAAGGATCGCTCGACGCCGATTCCGTTCGGCCCGTTCATCGCGGCGGCCGGCTGGACCTGGTTCGTTTTCGGCGACCGGCTCGCGGTGCACTACCGCGCCTTGTTCGGCTTCTGACGGCCGGTGCGGGTCACCGGCCGCTGACGAAGATCAGCGCCCGGTGCTGGTGCGTATCGATACTCGGTGCTTGCCGAACAGGCACTGCCGCCCCGGTCACCCGAATCGCCGAAGCTACCCGGCCGATCTGCGGCGACATGGTCGCCGCCCCGAGCGATCCGAGCGACCTGCATCCGGCGGTCGCGCTCGCATACTTGGCCGGTTGCCCACCGCCGATTGCCAGTGAAGCGCCGACACGGGATATGCCGACCGGCCCCGTTCCTGCCGGTCACCCTCCGTAGGCGACCGGTCAGGTCTTCCCGGCCGGTCGCGCGCGGACCGGCATGCCCGGCTGCAGCAGCGCATTGGGGTTGGCGATCACCGCATCGCCGGCCTTGAGACCGTCGAGGATCTCGACTTCCGGCCCGAGGTTGCGTCCGACGACGACCGCGCGATGCACCAGCAGCGAATCGGCGTCGACCGTCGCCACGCGCGCGCCTTTCGCATCCTGGATCAGCGCACTGATCGGAATCAGCGCGGCCTGGCCGCTGCGCGGCAGGCTCAGCCGTACCTGACCGACCATGCCGGCCGGCAGGCGATAGTCCGGATTGGGCAGGCGCAGCTCCACGCGCATGCCGCCGGCGTCCTCGGAGATGCTCTGCGCGCTGCGCGTGATCTCGGCCGGCAGGGCCTCGTCGCCGAGCTCGGGAAAACTGACCTGCGCCTGCTGGCCGGGCCGGATCTGCAGCACGGCGCTCTGCGGCACGTCGACGACGATGCGCAGCGGATCGAGCATGGCAAGCTCGAACAACGGCGAGGCGCCGGACTGGTCGCCGACGACGCGATCGCCGCGCTCGACGCTGCGCGCGACGATCACGCCGGCAAACGGCGCACGCACGGTCTGGAAGCCCTTGCGCTCGCGCGCGCTCGACAGACGGGCCTCGGCGGCGGCACGCGCCGCCTTCGCGACCTCGTACGCGGCGCGGCGTTCGCCGTGCTGCTCCTTCGGGATCGCCCCGCTGCCGATCAGCGCGTCGGCGCGCTCGAAATTGACGCGCGCCAGATCCTCGTCGGCCCTGGCCTCGCCGAGACCGGCCTCCGCCTCGCGCACGGCCTGGTCGATCTCGGGCGCGGTGATCAGCGCCAGCACCTGCCCGGCCTCGACGCGATCGCCGATGTCGGCGCGGCGTTCGGCCAGGAAGCCGGTCGCGCGTGCATAGAGGCGCGCCGATTCGCCGGGCAAGGCGCGCGCCGGCAGGCGCAGCTCGAAGCGCTCGCCGGCCGGCTTGGCGGCGACGGTCAGGACTTCGGGGACGGCAGCGGCATCGGCAGCCGCCGCAGCCGGTGCATTCTGCTCGGCCACGCTCGCGCTGCAGCCCTGCAGCAGCAGGCCGGCCATTGCGATCGCCAGCAGCACCGGCGAGGCGCTGCCGGCATCGCCTGGCGGCCGGGTCGCGGACGGTCCGGCGGCGGCCGGCCGGCGCGAACGGCGCGCGGCACCCGTGAACGCCACGGGCAGCACATTGGACTCGACGGGGATGGTCGGCTTCATGGGGTCACTCCAGCAGGGGCGATCGCGGTATCGGTGGAAGCGGCCACCCGCTCGGCGCGGCGGCGGCTGCGGCGGCCGAGCACGGCCAGCAGCGAGGGCACGAGGATCAGCGTCGCCGGCGTGCCGAACACCAGCCCGCCGATGACGGCGCGGCCGAGCGGCGCGTTCTGCTCGCCGCCCTCGCCGAGGCCGATCGCCATCGGCACGATGCCGAGCACCATCGCGCTGGCGGTCATCAGCACCGGCCGCAGACGCACCGCGGCCGCTTCGTAGGCCGCGACGACCGGATCGTGGCCGGCGGCGATCAGGTCGCGCACGAAGCTCGACACCAGCACGCTGTTGGCGGTCGACACGCCGATCACCATCATCACGCCCATCAGCGCCGGCACGCTGAGCGGCGTGCCGGTCGCCCACAGGCCGATCGCCGCGCCGCTGATCGCGATCGGCAGACCCGACATCGCGATCAGCGGCAGGATCCACGACTGGAAATTGACCACCAGGACCAGGAACACCAGGATCGCCGACATCACCAGACCGCCGGCGAGTTCGCTGTACGCGCTCTGCATCGCCTCGGCCTGGCCGGCGATCTCGATCCGGTTGCCGGGCTTGAGCTGCGGCCGGAGCTCGCCGACGATCGCTTCGAGCCGATCGTAGACCGCACCGAGATCGGTGCCCTGCACGTTCGCGAGCACGCTGACGGTCGGCGCCAGCATCGTGCGGCCGAGACTGGCCGGCACGCTGCGCGCGGTCACCGTGGCGATGTTGCGCAGCAGGACCGCCTCACCGCCGTTGCCGATCCGCAGCGGCGTGTTGAGCAGGGTCTCGATGCTGTCCATGCGCGCGGTCGGCGCCTGTACCTGGACCGTGTACGAGGTCGCGCTGGCGCTGTCGACCCAGTAGACCGGCGTGACGGTACCGGCCGACCCGAGCACCGCGAGCACGGCACGGTTGGCGTCCTGCGCGGTCAGGCCGAGCTGCGCCGCGCGGCTGCGATCGACCTGCACGCGGTACTCGGGCAGATCCAGCACCTGCCGCAGCGCGACGTCGACCGCGCCGGGCACCTCGCGCAGCCGCCGCTCGATCTCGCGCGCGATCGCCAGGTTGCCGGCGCCGTCGCGTCCGTTGACGCGCACCTCGAAAGCGGCCACCGCCGAGCCGGCCAACGTGCGGCTGGTCGCGTCTGGCGGCCGCTCGAACAGCTTGACGTCGGGAAACTTCTCGGCGACGCGCTCGCGGATCTGACGCAGGTACTGCGCGCTCGGCGCATGCGGCCGGCGCAGCTGCAGCATGACCTCGGCCTCGAACGAACCGACCACGGCGCTGTCGACCCAGGCCAGATTGACCGCGTCCGGAATGCCGATCTGCTCATAGACGGTCTGCAGCTCGGCCGGCGGAATGATCTGGCGGATCTCGCGCTGGAGGTCGGCGAGCCGCGCCGAGGTCTGCTCCAGCCGCGTGCCGGTCGGCAGCCGGACCTGCAACCGCAGCTGGCCGGCGTCGACCGACGGGAAATACTCGCGGCCGAGCGACAGCGTCGCCAGCGCGCCGAGCGCGACGACCATCAGCGCACCGAGCGCGAGCACCAGCCCGTGCCGGCCGAGCCGCTCGAGCAGCGCGTGATGGCGCTCACGCAGGCCGTCGAGTGTGTGCTCGAAGCGGTGATGGATCGCCAGCAGCAGCTTCTCGGCGCGCCAGCGCGGATGGCGGCGGCTCTCCACGTCGGCCGGCAGCAGCATCAGCGCCAGCACCGGAATCAGCGTGCGCGACAGCAGGAACGAGGCCGCCATCGCGAAGATCACCGCGAGCGCGAGCGGCGTGAACACCCAGGCCGACAGGCCCGACAGCAGCAGGATCGGCGTCAGCACGATGCAGATCGCGATCGTCGAGACGAACTCCGGAAACACCACCTCGCGCGCGCTGTCGAGGATCGCCGTGTGCACGTCCTTGCCGTGCGCGATGTTGCGGTTGGTGTTCTCGACGTCGACGACCGCATTGTCGACCAGGATGCCGATCGCGAGCGCCAGGCCGCCCAGCGTCATTACGTTGAACGTGTAGCCGAGCAGATTCAGCATCGCGACCGAGGCCAGCAGCGCCAGCGGAATCGCGCTCAGCACGATCAGGCTCGACCGCCACGACCCGATGAACACCAGGACGACGAAGGCCACCAGCAGGCCGACCAGGATCGCCTCGTGCTGGATCGAGCCGATCGCGTTGTCGACGAACACCGACTGGTCGAAGATCGGCTCGATGCGCGTCCCCGGCGGCGCCGAGGCGACGATCTCGGGCAGGCGCGCGCGCACCGCGCGCACGATCTCGACGGCCGAGGCGCCGCCGAGCTTGATCAGCGCGACCGACACCGCGCTGGTGCCGTCCATGCGCGCGACGTTGGTCTGCAGCGCACCGCCGTCGCGCACCGAGGCGACGTCGCGCACGTAGATCACGTTGCCGCCGCGTGCGGCGACCGGCAGATCGAGGAAGCCCGCCGCGGTCTCGGGACTGGTCTCCAGCGCGATCTGCATCTCGCGCTCGCCTTCGCGGATCGTGCCGGACGGCAGGGTCGAGCTGCCGCGTTCGAGCGCGCCGGTGACGTCGGCCGGTGTCAGGCCATAGGTCTGCAGTGCGCGCGGATCGAGGTCGACCATGATCTGCCGTGCCGCGCCGCCGTACGGCAGCGTCATGCGGATGCCGGGGATCGTCTGGATCTGCGAGCGCAGCTGCAGGCGCGCGTAGTCGTAGAGCTGCGCCTCGGTCATCGCATCGGACGACAGCACCAACTGCAGCACCGGCGTACTCGATACGTTGTTGCGGACCACCAGCGGCGGCGAGGTGCCCGGCGGCATGCGGCGCAGGATCGTCTGCGACACGGCGGTCAGCTGCGCCAGGGCGCGTTCGAGATTGACGCCGGGCTGGAAGTCGATGCGTACCAGGCCGATGCCGTTCAACGATTCGGAACGCACTTCCTTGAGGTCGTCGACGTTGTTGAGCACCGCGATCTCGGAGAACGAGGTGATCTTGGCGGTCATCTCGCCGGCCGGAAGCCCGCTGTAGGTCCAGATCAGGTTGACCGACGGAATGCCGACCTCGGGCAGGATGTCGGTCGGCATGCGCCGCGCGGCCAGCAATCCGAACAGCAGGATCAGGATGGCCATGACGCCGATCGTGTAGCGGCGCCCGAGCGCGTATTGGACGATCCACATCGAAAACAGTCTCCGCTAGACGGTCAGGCGCATGCTGCGCCGCAAGAATGACAAGTGGCCGGCGTCCGGTCAGGCGCGTGCGTCACACCGGCGCGGTTTGCTGCACCACACAAGTGAACACAGAACCATTCGCAGTCGCGAAAGTTTCGTACGGACCGGCGCTCGGATCGCAACCGGCGTCGCAACCCGCGCGCTCACTGGTCGATCCAGGCCATGCGATCGGCCGGGTAGCGCGCACCGTGCACCGGTCGGGCCGCGAGGGCCGCGTCGATCTGTGCGCGCTCGGACGCCTCGAGCCTCATCCGCGCCGCCGCCAGGTTCTCGTCGAGCCGCTCGAGACGCCGCGTACCCGGGATCGGCACGATGTCCGAGCCGCGGTCGAGCAGCCAGGCCAGCGCCAGCTGCGCCGGCGTGCAGCCGCGCGCGCCGGCGATCGCCGCCAGCGCATCGATCAGCGCCCGGTTCGCCGCCAGATTGCCGGCCTCGAAGCGCGGCAGCCCGCGCCGCCAGTCGCCGGCCGGCAGATCGTCGGGCTGCCGGATCGCGCCGGTCAGCACACCGCGTCCGAGCGGGCTGTAGGCGACCAGGCTGACGCCGAGCTCGCGGCAAGCCGGCAGCACCCCGTGCTCGACGTCGCGCGTCCACAGCGAGTATTCGCTCTGCACGGCGGCGATCGGATGCACGGCATGCGCGCGCCGCAGCGTCGCGGCCGATACCTCGGACAGACCGAGGTGGCCGACCTTGCCGGCCGCGACCAGCGCGGCCATCGCCGCGACGGTCTCCTCGATCGGCACGTTCGGATCGACGCGATGCAGGTAGTACAGATCGATCCGTTCGACGCCGAGCCGCGCGAGGCTGGCGTCGCAGGCCCGCATCACGTACTCGGGCCGGCCGTCGATGCCGAGCACTTCGCCGTCGGCGCCGCGCACGAATCCGAACTTGGTCGCCAGCACGATCTCGTCGCGACGGCGCGCCAGCGCGTCCGCGAGCAGGCGCTCGTTGGCGCCGCTGCCGTACATGTCGGCGGTGTCGAGCAGGTTCACGCCGCGATCGAGCGCGCGATCGAGCACGGCCAGCGACTGCGTCCGGTCGGCCGGTCCGTAGAAGTCGGACATGCCCATGCAGCCCAGTCCGAGCGCGGCGACATCCAGGCCGGCGATGCGGCGGCGGGGGATCGGCTGCGACACGGCGGCTCCGGCTTTTGGCAGGCCGCCACGTTACGGCCGCAACTGCGGCGCCGGTAGCTCAATTGCTGGCCGATGATTGCCTGATCCTGCAATTCGCCGGACAGCGGCCTGCTGCGCGCGAACCCCCGGCACCATAATCGCCGCCTGCCCACCGGCGCGCAGCACGAGGATTCACCGCATGTCCGTCGATACCACGTTCCCGACCGCGATCCCGGCCGCGCAGGCCGAACTGGCACGGCGCATTGCCCGATTCACGCCGGCCGACGGCGTGCACGATACCGCCGTCCCGGCCCTGAAGCTGATCCGTGCGAGCACGCCGACCACCTGCACGCCCAGCGTCTACGAGCCGCGCCTGTGCATCGTCGCCCAGGGCAGCAAGATCGCCCTGCTCGGCGGCGAGACCTACCACTACGATCCGCTGCACTATCTGGTCGTTTCGGTGACGCTGCCGATGGTCGGCCAGGTCGTCCAGGCCACGCCCGAAGAACCGTACCTGTGCCTGCGGCTGGACGTCGATCCGGACCTGCTCGGCCAGCTGATCCTCGACACCGGCTCGGCGGCGCCGGCCTCGCTCGATCGCGGCCTGTATTCGGCGCGCGCGCATCCGCAGCTGCTCGACGCGGTGCTGCGCCTGATGCGCCTGCTCGATGCGCCGGCCGACCTGCCGGTGCTGGCGCCGCTCGCGCTGCGCGAGATCTTCTACCGCGTGCTGATCGGCGAACTCGGCCACCGCCTGCGCGACCTGGCCACCGCCGACCACCGCTCGCACCGGATCGCGCGGGCGGTACATCTGTTGCGCCAGCGCTATCTGTCGCCGCTCAGCATCGACTCGCTGGCCAGCGAGGTCCACATGAGCACCTCCTCGCTGCACCGGCAGTTCAAGTCGGTCACGACGATGTCGCCGCTGCAGTTCCAGAAGCAGCTACGCCTGCACGAGGCGCGCCGGCTGATGCTGGTCGAGGGCCTGGAGGCCACATCGGCCGCGCATCGCGTCGGCTACGAGAGTCCCTCGCAGTTCAATCGCGAGTACAAGCGCCTGTTCGGCGCGCCGCCGCGCTCGGAAGTCGAGCGGATCCGCGCGACGGTCGCCTGACCGGCGCCCCGATTCCGCGCCATCTCCTTTTTTGATCTCGTGGACCGATACCGCTTGACGAATTCCGATTTGGTGTTATAGTTGACTACAACACTACTTCATCAGTCACCCCAACCACCTCGAAGGAGGTTGTCATGTCCACCCGCCTGATCCCTGCCCTGCTGATCGCCACCGGTCTCCTCGTGCTGACCTTCGGCCTGTCCGGCATGCCGCACCGTCCGGCCGCCGCGCCGGCCGCCGTCCAGTCGGCCGCGATTCCGGTCCTGCCGACCGTCCTGGTCCGCCCCGACCTCGAAGTCCTGCCCGAAGTCCGCGTCCAGCCGACCGCCGAGGATCTGGCGGCCGCCGAGCAGGAGCCAGGCGCGCGCGGCTACGCCTCGACCGCTCCGGCGCGTGACGGCCTGATCGGCAAGATCTCGCTGGACATGCCGTACTACTCGTTCGGCAAGGCGACCGCCACGGGCGTCGCGGTCAAGGAATGACCATGAACGTCGCCTGGAACGATTCGACGCCGATCTACCGCCAGCTGCGCGACCGCGTGGTGGCGATGATCCTGGACGGCGTCCTCAAGCAAGGCGATGCGCTGCCTTCGGTACGTCAGGTCGCCGCGGACTTCCAGATCAATCCGATCACCGTGTCGAAGGCGTACCAGGAGCTGGTCGACGAGAACCTGGTTGAAAAGAGAAGGGGACTGGGCATGTACGTAACCGACGGCGCGCGCGACGCGCTCCTGCAATCCGAACGCGAGCGCTTCCTGCGAGAGGAATGGCCCGCCCTGCACGCGCGCCTGCAGCGCCTGGGTCTGGACCTGCGCGAGCTGCTCGCCACGGTCGGCCAGCGCGAGCCGGGGGACCGGTCATGAGCGCAGTGATCCAGGCCAGCGGGCTCAGCAAGCACTACGGCCGGTCGGTCGCGCTCGACGCGGTCGATCTGACGATCGAAGCGGGCCGCATCGTCGGCCTGATCGGTCCCAACGGAGCCGGCAAGACCACCGCGCTCAAGGCGATCCTCGGCCTGACCGAATTCGACGGCCGGCTCTCGGTGCTCGGACTCGATCCGCGCCGCCAGCGCAGCGAATTGATGCAGCAGGTGTGCTTCATCGCCGACGTCGCCGTGCTGCCGCGGTGGATCCGCGTCAGCGAGGCGGTCGATTTCGTCGCCGGCGTGCATCCGCGCTTCTCGCGCGAGAAGTGCCAGGCGTTCCTGGCGCATACCAAGATCACCCCGAAGATGCGCGTGCGCGAACTGTCCAAGGGCATGATCGTGCAGCTGCACCTGGCGCTGGTGATGGCGATCGACGCGCGCCTGCTGGTGCTCGACGAGCCGACGCTGGGCCTGGACATCCTGTACCGCAAGGCGTTCTACGAGACCTTGCTCAACGACTACTTCGACGAGAACAAGACCATCATCGTCACCACGCACCAGGTCGAGGAGATCGAGCACATCCTGACCGACCTGGTCTTCATCCGCGACGGCAAGATCGCGCTGGCGGCGACGATGGACGAGGTCGGCGAGCGCTACTGCGAGGTCATGGTCAATCCGGACAAGGCCGATCAGGCCCGTGCGCTCGGCCCGATCAACGAGCGGCAGATCTTCGGCAAGTCGATCTTCCTGTTCGACGGCGTCGATCGCGCCCGCCTGTCGGCGCTCGGCGACCTGCACAAGCCGAGCGTCGCCGATCTGTTCGTCGCCACGATGAAAGGAACCTACGCATGAACACGTTCTCCTGGCTCCTCAAGCGCGAATACTGGGAGCACCGCGGCGGCTTCTTCTGGACGCCGTTCTGGATCAGCGCGACGATCCTGCTGTTCACGCTGCTCGGCATCATCTGGGCCGAGGTCTATGCCAGCCGCATCAACGTCAGCGTCGGCGTGTCGCTGGAGTCGATCACGCAGATGGTCAGCAGCGGCCAGATCGCCCAGGCCGGACGCGCGCTCGACGCGGCCTACGTGTCGTTCGCGATGGTGCCGTGCATCGCGCTGTTCTTCGTGCTGTTCTTCTACCTGCTCGGCGCGCTCTACGACGACCGCCGCGACCGCAGCGTGCTGTTCTGGAAATCGCTGCCGGTCAGCGATACCGCGACGGTGCTGTCGAAGGTGGTCTCGGCGATGTTCGTCGCGCCGCTGATCGCGCTACTGATCTCGACGATCGCGTTCGCGCTGTTCCTGATCGTGATCGGCACCTGGGCCGCCCTGCACGGCATCAATCCGCTGCCGCTGCTGGCCGCCTCGCGACCGTTCTCGCTGTTCGGCCGCATGCTGCTGACGATCCCGGCCGACGCGGCCTGGGCGCTGCCGACGATCGGCTGGCTGCTGTTCTGGTCGGCCTTCGTGCGCAGCAAGCCGTTCCTGTGGGCGGTGATCCTGCCGGTGCTGATCTTCGTCGCCAACACCTGGGTCGGCGCGCTGGGTCTGCCCAACATCGACCGCTCGGTGCTGCTCAACGACGTGCTGGCGCGGCTGCTGTTCGGCATCGTGCCCGGCTCCTGGCTCGGCGACGGCGCGTTCAGCTGGCTCGGCCGCAACGCGGCGATGCTGCAGAGCGGATCGGTGCTGGACAATCTCTCGCCGGCCGTGGTCTACGCGAGGTTCGCGACCGCGCCGATGTGGATCGGCATCCTCGCTGGTGCGGCGATGATCGGTGCCGCGATCTGGATGCGCGGCCGCCGTATCGAGACGGCGAGCTGAGGACGGGATCCGGGCAGCGCCGCGAACGCGGCCAAACCTCGATCCGGAAAAAAGGCGGCACCGCAAGGTGCCGCCTTTTGTGCCGGCGGATGGCCGCGGTTCGGCGTCAGCGGAAGCCGGAACGCAGCACCTGATACCGGTTGCCGCCTTCCTTGACGATGCCGGGCTGCTCGAGGTCGAGCTGTCCTTCCAGCCAGTACCGGTCGAGTGCACCGCCTTCGCGGCGGATCACGACGGCGGCGCCGTTGCGCGTGTAGACGGTATCGCCGGGACGCAGATCGCTCGGCTTGAGGCGTGCGCGGATCCGCCGGTTGTCGTTGTACGAGCGCTCGAGGAAGCTGCGCTCCTCGGCCACGTCGGACGGCTCGGCGAAGCGATCGAAGACCGGCGGCTGCAGCGGCGCTTCCTCGGCGGCCGGCGGTGCTGCGACCGGAGCGGCTGCCGGCGGCGTCTGGGCCTGCGGAGCCGGTGCCGGCGCGGGCGTCTGGGCACGCGCCGGTTCGGGCGCGGCGGTCCGGGCCGGTTCGGCCGGAGCCGGCGGCGGTGGAGGCGGCGGCGCGGGCCGGGCCGCCGGCGGCGGAGTCGGCGCCGCAGCCGGCGCACGCTCGGCGGCCGGACGGGCCGGCGGCGCCTCGGCGCGCGGCGGCGGCTCGGGCGTCGCCGCCTCGACGCGGATCACGACGTTCTCGTAGAAGCCGTCGCGCAGCACGACATTGAGGCGGCTGCCGCCGCCGGCGCGCAGCTTGGCGGCGATCGAGCCGTGCCAGTACTGCGGCGCGGTGACGACGACGCGCTGATTCGACGCGCCCGCCTCGCGGCCGATGCCGGCCAGCCGCGCGTCGGCCGCGCCGGACGTCAGGTCCTCGCCCTTGATGTCCGCGCTCTGCTGCGCGGCGACACTGCCGGCGGCCAACGCGACCGCCAGCACCAGACCTCTCATCTTCATCACACCCCCTGCATCATCGAAAGAGTTCTGCGCAATCATCCCCGGCACGACCGGCGAAGACCTGTGCCGGACGCCACGAACCGTCCGATGGCCGGGCATGCCGCCGTTGTGCGCAGCGCGACCACGAAGCGCATCGTGATTCGGCAAAAGCGCTGCGGCATTTACCGGACCGCGCGCGTCGATAACGTGCGCGAACGCACGTTATCGACAATCGATGCGGATCAGCCGCCGGCCGAGCCGCCGTGGATGCCGCCCTTGGTCAGCGCGGTCGGATCGAGCAGCTGCTCGAGCTCCTTGCGCGACAGGCCGGTCGTCTCGAGGGCCACGTCGATGATCGGGCGGCCTTCCTTATAGGCCTGCTTGGCGGTCGCCGCACCCTTGTCGTAGCCGATGACCGAATTGAGCGCGGTCACCAGGATCGGGTTCTTCGCGAGCGCTTCCTTGATGTTGTCCTCGCGCACCTTGAAACCGGCGATCGCCTTGTCGGCGAGCGCGACCACCGCATTGGCGAGGATCTCGATCGACTGCAGCAGGTTGTAGGCGATCACCGGCAGCTGCACGTTGAGCTGGAAATTGCCGCTCTGGCCGCCGATCGTGATCGTCAGATCGTTGCCGATCACCTGCGCGGCAACCATCGCCATCGCCTCCGGAATCACCGGGTTGACCTTGCCCGGCATGATCGAGGATCCCGGCTGCAGTGCCGGCAGCTCGATCTCGCCGAGGCCGGCCAGCGGACCGGAGTTCATCCAGCGCAGATCGTTGGCGATCTTGGTCAGCGCGACCGCAAGCGTCTTGAGTTGGCCGGACAGTTCCACGGCCGCGTCCTGCGAGCCGATGCCCTCGAAGTAGTTGTCGGCGGCCTCGAACTTGACCTTGGTGAGCTTGGTCAGCTCCGCCGCGACGCGCGGGCCGAGCTCGGCATCGGCATTGATGCCGGTGCCGACCGCGGTACCGCCCTGCGGCAGCCGGCGCACCCGCTTGAGCGTGTCGGTGATGCGCTCGATGTTGGAGCGGATCTGCGCCGACCAGGCGCCGAGCTCCTGGCCGAACGTCACCGGCATCGCGTCCATCAGATGCGTGCGGCCGGTCTTGGCGACCTTGCGCAGCTCCTTGGCGCGCTTGTCGAGCACGGCCTTCAGATGCGCCAGCGCCGGCAGCAGCTTCTCGCTGGTCGTCAGCACCGCGCTGACCTGGATCGCGGTCGGGATCACGTCGTTGGACGACTGGCCGTTGTTGACGTCGTCGTTCGGATGCACCTTGCTGCCAGCCAGCGCCGCGACGTGCGCGATGACCTCGTTGGCGTTCATGTTGCTGGACGTGCCCGAGCCGGTCTGGAACACGTCGATCGGGAAATGCTGGTCGAACTCGCCCCTGGCCACGCGCTCGGCGGCCTTGCGGATCGCCCGCGCATGGGTCTTCTTGAGGTGTCCGAGGTCGGCGTTGGCCTGGGCGGCGGCGGACTTGATCAGCCCGAGCGCGCGGATGAACTCGCGCGGCATGGTCAGCCCGGAAATCGGGAAATTCTGCACGGCGCGCTGGGTCTGCGCGCCGTAGAGCGCGTCGGCGGGGACCTTCAGCTCGCCCATGCTGTCGCGCTCGATCCGGTACTGGCTCATCGTCGGTGTCCTGCGGTTTCGGAGGGGAAAGGGAAAACCGCGATTATAGCCGTCCATACCGGTTCGGAGGCCGCGCGCCGGTGCGTGCTGCCCGCAATGCTAGAATCGGCCGGTCTTTCCCGATCCGTCGGTCCATGCTGGGGAACCTGCTTTACCTTCTTGCCGCGCTGCTGCTGGTCTTGTTGAACGGCTTTTTCGTCGCGGCCGAATTCGCTCTGGTCAAGTTGCGCCACACCCAAGCCGCCGGCCTGGCGGCACGCCACGGCTGGCGCGGCCGCGTGCTGCTGAACGTCCACGAGCACCTCGACGCGTATCTGTCGGCCTGCCAGCTCGGCATCACGCTGTCCTCGCTGGGCCTGGGCTGGATCGGCGAACCGGCGTTCGCGAGTCTGCTCGAGCCGCTGTTCGCACGATTCGAGGTGGGGCCGGATACCGCGCACATCATTGCGTTCGTGATCGCGTTCACCGTGATCTCGTACCTGCACATCGTGCTCGGCGAGCTGGCGCCCAAGTCGATGGCGATCCGCCGGCCCGAGCGCATGTCGCTGTGGACGGCGGCGCCGCTGTATGCGTTCTACTGGCTGATGTACCCGGCGATCTGGCTGCTCAACGCCAGCGCCAACCGCATCCTGCGCAGCGCCGGCCTGGACGCGCACAGCGAGGAGCAGCAATACAGCAGCGACGAGCTCAAGCTGATCCTGCACGCCAAGCGCGCGGCGCGCAGCGGCCGCCCGGTCGGCGAGGAGTTCGTGATGATGAGTCACGCGCTCGAGCTGCCGGAGCTGGTCGCCGGCGACCTGATGCGCACGCGCGACCAGCTGGCCTACCTGCATCAGGGCATGTCGCTGGAGGAGGTGCTGGCCTCGTTCCGGACCGCGCGCTACAGCCGGTATCCGTGGTTCGACGAGGAGGAGGAAACCGTCCTGGGCATCCTGCACGTCAAGGATCTGCTGCAGGCGGTGACCGAGAACGACGGCCAGGTTCCGGACATTCCGGCGCTGCTGCGCCCGTCGGTGACGGTGCCGCTGGAGGCGCCGGTGCTCGACATCCTCAAGCGCTTCCGCACCGGTCATACGCATATTGCGCTGTGCGCCGAGGAATCGGGCCGCATCGTCGGCTTCTTCACGATGGAAGACGTCATCGAGGTCATCGTCGGCGACATCGAGGACGAGCACCGCCGCGCCGGTCCGGGCGCCGTGCAGAAGGCCGCCGACGGCTCGTTCTCGATCTCCGGCGGCCTGCCGATCTTCCGACTCGAGCGCATGCTCGAACGCGACATTCCCGCGCCGGTCCACGTCAATTCGGTGGGCGGTCTGATCATCGACCGACTCGAGCGCCTGCCCACCGAGGGCGAGACGCTCGGCTTCGACGACTTCGATCTGATCGTGCGAAAGATGCAGGGCGCGCGCATCAAGACCATCACCGTGCAGCCCAAGAAGACAACGGAAACCACCCCATGAGCGACACCGCCGCCCTCTTCGCCCTGTCGCCGCTCGACGGCCGCTACGCCGCCAAGGCCGAGCCGCTGCGGCCGATCTTCAGCGAGTTCGGCCTGATGCACCGGCGCGTCCGCGTCGAGCTCGAATGGCTGCTGGCACTCTCGCAGGAGCCGGCGATCGCCGAGGTCGCGCCGTTGCCGGACGACGCGCGCGCGCGTCTGCTGGCGATCGGCGAGCATTTCTCGACCGCCGACGGCGAACGCATCAAGACGATCGAGCGCGAGACCAACCACGACGTCAAGGCCGTGGAGTACCTGATCAAGGAGAAGATCGGCGACGATCCGACGCTCGGCGCGGCCAAGGAATTCGTGCATTTCGCGTGCACCAGCGAGGACATCAACAATCTGGCCTATGCGCTGATGCTGCGCGACGCGCGCGACGGCGTGCTGCTGCCGGCGCTGGACCGCCTGACCGGCCTGCTGCGCGGGCTCGCGCACGAGCTGGCCGCGCAGCCGATGCTTTCGCGCACGCACGGCCAGACCGCCTCGCCGACGACGCTCGGCAAGGAGATCGCCAATGTCGTCGCGCGGCTCGAACGCCAGCGCCGGCAGCTGGCCGCGGTCGAGCTGACCGGCAAGATCAACGGCGCCGTCGGCAACTACAACGCGCATCTGATCGCCTACCCGGACGTGGACTGGCCGGCGTTCGCGCGGCGCTTCGTCGAGGGCCTGGGCCTGGTCTTCAACCCGTACACGACCCAGATCGAGCCGCACGACTGCGTCGCCGAGATCGGCGATGCGATCCGCCGCATCAACACGATCCTGATCGACTTCGCGCGCGACGTCTGGGCCTACATCTCGCTCGGCTATTTCCGCCAGGCGCTCAAGGCCGGCGAAGTCGGCTCCTCGACGATGCCGCACAAGGTCAATCCGATCGATTTCGAGAACGCCGAGGGCAATTTCGGCGTCGCCAATGCGCTGTTCGAGCATTTCAGCGCGAAGCTGCCGATCAGCCGCTGGCAGCGCGACCTGACCGACTCCACGGTGCTGCGCGCGCTCGGCACCGCGTTCGGCCACACGCTGATCGCGCTGGATGCACTGGTCAAGGGCGTCGGCAAGCTCAAGGTCGATCCGGCGCGCCTGGATGCGGACCTCGACGCCAGCTGGGAAGTGCTCGGCGAGGCCGTGCAGACCGTGATGCGCCGCTACGGCCTGCCCAATCCGTACGAGCAGCTCAAAGCGCTCACGCGCGGCCAGGGCATCGGGCGCGAGGCGCTGCGCCGCTTCGTCGACGGCCTGGATCTGCCCGAGGACGCCAAGGCCCGGCTGCGCGAGCTGACGCCGGCTGCCTACCGCGGCCTGGCCGAGGCGCTGGCGCGCGCAGTCTGAACGAGGTCCGAACGATCCGGACCGGACGGTGCTGCCGGCTCGGGCCGGCAGCCGGCGCGTCAGCGCTTCTTCTTGGCCCTGACGTACAGCACCAGGCTGTGCTCTTCGAGGATGTAGCCGTAGCGGTCGGCGATCTCGTGCTGGAGCCGCTCGATCTCCTCGCTGGTGAATTCGATGACCTTGCCGGTATCGACGTCGACCATGTGGTCGTGATGCTTGCCGCGGTCGAGCTCGTAGACCGCCTGCCCGCCCTCGAAGTTGTGCTTGAGCACCAGCCCGGCCGCCTCGAACTGGGTCAGGACGCGGTAGATCGTCGCCAGACCGATGTCCTCGTCGCTCTCGAGCAGCTTGCGGTAGATGTCCTCGGCACTGAAGTGCTTGCCGTCCCCTTCCTCGAGGATGGACAGAATCCGCATGCGCGGGTGCGTCACCTTCAATCCCGCACGGCGCAGGTCGGTGGTTTCCATGGTCGTCCTCCGGTGTACTGGCCGGCTGCCGGGTGCTACTGAGCAGGAGGCGGGCCAAGGTCTGTTAACGGGCGCTAGTGTATCATCCGACCGCTTTTGTCACTGTCGGGTAGCCCGCGCATGCGCCACATCCTCCTCGCCGTCCTCTGTCTGGCCGCACTCGGCGGCTGCGGCCTGATCTACAAGCTCGACGTGCAGCAGGGCAATCTGTTCGACAAGGAAACGGTCGATTCGCTCAAGACCGGCATGACCAAGCGTCAGGTGCTGCTGGTCATGGGCTCGCCGTCGGTGATCAGCCCGTTCGACCAGGACCGCTGGGATTACGTCTCCTCGATCCGCCGCGGCCGCGGCAAGATGGAGAGCAAGGATCTGACGCTGTATTTCGAGAACGATGCGCTGGTCAAGGTCGAGGGCGACTACTTCCCGGAGGACGCCGACCAGCTGATCAAGGACGCACGCAAGTTCAAGCGCCAGTTCCCCGACGAGAAGCGCCCGAAGGAAGAACGCCCGAACCAGGGCGGCGGCGAACAGCGTCAGGGCTGAGCGCGGCGCGCCTTCTCGACGCGCCGCCGGCGCGCCTCTTTCGGATCGACCTGCAGCGGCCGGTAGATCTCGATGCGATCGCCGTCGCCGAGCACCGTGTCCGGCCGCGCCGGCCTGGACCAGATGCCGACCGTGAGCGAGCGCCAGGCGATCCGGCAGACCGCATCGACGCCGCTGGCATCGAGCGCCTCGGCCACCGTGGTGCCCGGCGCGACTTCGCGCCGGACCAGGAACTGGCAGTCCGGATCGAGATAGGCGATCTCCACGCGCAGCATCGGCTCAGCCGTAGACATCGCGCGCGACGCGGCAGAAATCGTCGACCATGCGGTCAGCCAGGCCCTGGAAGCCGATCCGCAGCGCGGCCCCGGCGAGGCGGCTGGCGAATTCGAAATCCAGCGTCAGCGAGACCTTCGATCCGGCCTCGCCGAGCGCCTGGAACGCCCAGACGCCCTCGAGCGTCTTGAACGGCCCGTCGACGAAACGCATCTGGATGCGGTCCGGAGGCAGATTGAGATTGCGCGTCGTGAACGACTGGACGATGCCGGCCAGGCGCAGATCGAGCCGCGCAGTGATACCGGCCTCGTCGCGCTCGAGCACCTGCGCGGCCGAGCACCAGCGAAAGCGGCTCGGGTATGCTTCCACGTCGTTGACGAGGTCGAACATCTGCCGGGGCGTGTAGCGGACCAGTGCGCTGCGGCTGATGTGGGTCACACGAAAGCTCCGGAAAAAACCAATTTCAACACGCACGGGACGGAAGACCGGCACCGGCGACCAGCGGCAGTGTAACCAAGATGGCCAAACAGAAAGACACCGAAAAAGGCGGCGGCACGATCGCGCTGAACAAGCGCGCGCGCCACGACTATCACATCGACGAGCGCTACGAGGCCGGCATCGCGTTGCAGGGCTGGGAGCTCAAGAGTCTGCGCGCCGGCCGGCTCAACTTCGGCGATGCCTATGCGATCGTGCGCAACGGCGAGATCTTCCTGTTCGGCGCATCGATCGTGCCGCTGATCTCGGCATCCACGCACGTGATCGCCGAGGACCGGCGCACGCGCAAGCTGCTGCTGCATCGCGCCGAGATCGACAAGCTGATCGGCGCCGTCGAGCGCAAGGGCTACACGATCGTCCCGACCGCCGTGTACTGGAAGAAGAACAAGGTCAAGGTCGAGATCGGCCTGGGGCGCGGCAAGCAGGACCACGACAAGCGCAACGCCGAGAAGGAACGCGACTGGAATCGCGAGAAGCAGCGCACGATGCGCGCGCACAACAAGGCCGCCTGAACGAGGTGTCGCCGGCAGCACCGTCTTCGACACGCGTATCGCATGACGCCGCAGCCAAGCCCGGCGGCGACGCGGACACACCCAGCGGTGGGCGACGACCTCCGCCACTGCCGCCCAGCCGATGTCGAGCTCGACCGATGTCTCGCGGAGCGGCGCCTCGCCGATCAGCCCACACATGCCGCATCCGGCACCCGGCCGGCCGAATCGCGGCGAGCCGCTTGAGATGACGGCCGCCACCCTCATCTGATGCAGCGTGCTAGGATGCACGACCCCGGGGGTGTCCTGGCTTCGACGGGGGTAGTGAGATAGCTTGGTGCATGCCGAGGGGGCCGCTTTCCTCGTTAATCCAGCTGCAAACTTATAGTTGCCAACGACGACAACTACGCTCTCGCCGCTTAAGGCGTAAGCCCCGAACCCACTTGTGCCTGTGCTCGTGGATGTAGGGTCACTATCACGGGATCGCCCTCGCCTGCCGCCTGCCGGTCCGAGGGTCAAATCAAGCAGGCTGGTCGCCCGGCGCGCTTCGCACATCGTGCTGCCGGCTGACGAGACTCAACGGTGAGCTAAGCATGTAGAACTGGGCGTCAAGCGCCTTCGGACGCGGGTTCGACTCCCGCCACCTCCACCATTCACCCAAGGCCTGGATGATCTCCAGGCCTTTTTTCTTGCCCGAAATCGCCGCACTGCGCGCGAGCGATGGCCCGGCGAATGCAGCTTCGCAGCCGGGCCGACGAGGCCGATGCCGGGATGATGGCCGCGCGCCTTCATCCGGTCGGGCGATGCTTCGGGTCCAGCGCTGGGGGAATTGTCGTTCGGCGCAGGGCGCGTGGCAGCCGCCTTCTTCGTGGCGTGGCGCGTTTTTGAACGTCCGCATCAGGCGGCTCGTCGGTGAGCTGCCGTCGAGAGTCGCGTTGCGAGACCCGGTCGATGGGCGCTGGTGAAGCTTAAGCGCGAGACATGACTGATGACGAAGCATCGGCGCCGCCCAATGAAAACCCACTTTCATACTGGCTCATGTAAATAAAGAATGCTTTAATATCATCAGCTGCAATGAAAGTAGATCTTCAGATGAACCGCCGCACCGGCACCTACGCGATTTCCACGACCTTGGGCGAGTCGGTTCGCGCTTTCGTGCCCTATCCGCTTCCGCCTGCCGATCCGCCGATGACGCCAGCCTCCTTGGCCGATCTGAACCGGCAGGCGGAACTGGCGCTGGCGCGGCTGTCGGGCGTGTCGGGGCTGGTGCCGTCGGTGGACTGGCTGCTCTACGGCGCTGTCCGCAAGGAAGCCTTGCTCACCTCGCAGATCGAGGGCACGCAGGCGACCTTGACCGATCTGTTCGATGAGGAAGCGGGCCTCAAGATCGGCAATACCGACGACGTTGCCGAGGTTACCCACTACCTGCGCGCATTCCGCCTGGTCCAGGAGCAGATGCGCGATCCCAATGGCCTGCCGATCAGCGTTCGCCTGCTGTGCGACGCGCACCGACTGCTGCTCGACGGTGCGCGCGGCGCGGGCAAGCAGCCGGGCGAGCTGCGGCGTTCGCAGAACTGGATCGGCGGCACGCGGCCCGGTAACGCGGTGTTCGTGCCGCCTCCACCCGAGCGCGTGCCGGACCTGCTGGCGGATCTGGAGCGCTTCATCCATGCAGGCACGAACGATCTTCCGCCGCTCGTGAAGATCGCACTGATCCATGCGCAGTTCGAGACCATCCATCCGTTTCTGGACGGTAACGGACGCATCGGTCGTCTGCTGATCGCGGCATTGCTCGAACACTGGAAGCTGCTGGCCGAGCCATTGATGTACCTCAGCGGCTACCTGAAACAGCACCAGGCCGAGTACTACCGCCGCCTGTCGGCCATCCGCAGCGAAGGCGACTGGGAATCATGGGTGGCGTTCTTTCTGGAAGGTGTGGCGGTCGCGGCGACAGAGTCGGAACGCAGCGTCGTCGCCATCGCCACCCTGATCGCCGCCGATCGCCGCAAGCTGCTGAGCTCGCCCACGGCCAGCCCGACCATCTACCGGTTGTTCGAGTCGCTGCCGATGATGCCGCGCTTCACCGTGGAACGCGTACGCCAGCAGTTGGACACCACGTTCCCCACCGCGAACGCCGCGGTGCAGGCGCTCGAACAATTGGGTGTGGTCGTGGAGCTGACCGGTCAGAAGAAGAATCGCAGCTACAGCTATCAGGGCTATGTGGACCTGCTCACACGCTGAATCCCGCTGCCGCGCGCCGGCTATCGGATTGCCCGCGCGCCCCGGCCCGCCTCTATCCGCCACCCATCCTCGTACCGAAGCCCTCCCGGCGCAGGGGGCATCGTTCGTATTCAGCCGGCGCACCCGTCCGTTGCGCCGCATCTTGACGCTGGCCGGCCGCGCAGGCAGCGTGCACGGCCATGGCCCTCTGATGCGCCGCAAGGGATCTGATCGTCGGCGTCCACTGCCCGTGATCGCTTTGACCACTCCCGATCCCACCGTGACCGCGGACGATACGACCGCGCTGATCCAGCGCTGGCAGAACGGCGACGCCGCCGCGTTCGACCAGCTGCTGTCGCTGATCTATGCCGATCTGCGCGCGATCGCGCGACGCCAGCTGCGCGGCGAGCGCGCGACCACGTTGCAGCCGACCGCACTGGTCAACGACGTGCTGTTGCGCATGATCGAGCGCGGCGCCGCGCCGATCAGCGACGGCACGCATTTCTTCAAGGTCGCCGCGCGCGCGATGCGGCATTTCCTGGTCGACCGCGCGCGCCGCGCGAGCACCGAGAAGCACGGCGGCCAGCTCGAGCGTCTGGAGCTGCTCGAGGTCATGGAGCTGCCGATGTCGGCCGATACCGACGTGCAGCGCCTGGACGCGGCCCTGGTCGATCTGGAGGCGATCGAGCCGGCGCTGGCGCGGATCGTCGAGCTGCGCTATTTCGTCGGCCTGACCGTGCGCGAGGTGGCCGGCGTGCTCGGCGTCGACGAGAGCACGGTCTATCGCGACTGGGCGCTGGCACGCGTCTGGCTGCGCGACCACCTGGCGACCTGATGGACGAGGCGGCCCTGCAGCGCAAGCGGCGCGAGCGCGCCGCGTTCCATGCGCTGCATGCGCTGGCGCTCGACGAGCGCGAACGGCGGCTGGCCGATCTCGCGCACGAGGACGCGGCGCTGGCCGAGGCGGTCCGCGCGACGCTGGCGGCGACCGATGCCGATGCGGCCGCGGACGCGACGCTCGGCGGCGGACGCCTCGATCCCGCCGGCCCCGATGCAGCCGACGGCAGCATCGTCAGCGGCCGCTTCCGGCTGGTGCGGCTGCTCGGCGTCGGCGGCATGGGCGAGGTCCATCTGGCCGAGCGCATCGACGGCGTCGAGCAGCGCGTCGCGCTGAAGATCGTCCGCAGCGACCTGCCGATTCCGCATGCGCGCGCGCTGCGCGAGCGCCAGATCCTGGCGCGGCTCAATCATCCGCACATCGCCGGCCTGGTCGACGCCGGCATCGGCGGGGCCGGCCAGCCCTGGTTCGCGATGGAGTACGTCGAGGGCGAGCGCATCACCGACTGGTGCGACCGCCGCTGCCTGGACCTGCGCGCACGCGCGCTGCTGATGGCGCGCGTCTGCGCCGCGGTCCAGTTCGCGCACCGCAACCTGGTGCTGCATCGCGATCTCAAGCCGTCCAACGTCCTGGTCGACGCCGACGGCCATCCGAAGCTGCTCGATTTCGGCATCGCCAAGCTGCTCGACGCCACCGACGAGCAGGACACGCGCACGCTGGCGATGACGCCGGCGTATGCCGCGCCCGAGCAGCTGCGCGGCGAGGCCGCGACGACCTCCAGCGACATCTACCAGCTCGGCTTGATGCTCTACGAGCTCGGCTGCGGCGTCGCGGTGCGCCAGGCGCGCACGCTGCTGCCGGCCGCCGGTGCGACGACCTCGCTGCCGCGCCAGGACCGCGTGCTGGCGACGCTGGCGGTCAGCGACCGCACGCGCCTGGAGGAAATCGCGCGGCATCGCCGCAGCGCGCCGGACCGGCTGCGGCGCCAGCTCGGCGCGGATTTCTCGCGGATCGTCGCCAAGGCCTGCGACGAAGACCCGCGGTCGCGCTATGCCACCGCGCAGGCGCTGGCCGACGATCTGGAGCGCTGGGCGCAGGGCCTGCCGGTCAGTGCGCATCACGGATCGTTCGCGTATCGCCTCGCCAAGCTGGTGCGGCGCCATGCGCTGGCGGCATCGCTGGTCGCGCTGCTGAGCCTGGGCCTGGTCGCGACCACGCTGATCGCACTGGACCGCACGGTCCACGAACGCGAGCAGCGGCAGCAGGCCGAGCGCGAGCGCGAATCGGCCCAGGCGCAGCACCGCGTCGCCGAACAGCAGCGCCGCCACGCGGAGACCCTGGTCAGATTCTTGAACGACGTCTTCCGCGAAGGCGACCCCAACCGCGCGCAGGGCGCGGCCCTGAGCGCGGCGGAGCTGCTCGGCCGCGCCAGCGCCAAGCTGGACCGGCGCACCGACCTCAGCGACGCCACGCGCGCCGTGCTGCTGACCGAGATCGCCGACGTCTTCAACAACCTCGGCCAGGTGCCGCAGGCGCTGGAGGCCGCGCAGCACGCCCATGCGCTGCTGCTGCCGCAGCGCGAGCAGGTGCCGATCGAATACCTGCAAAGCGTCGCCACGCTGGCGCACATCCGCATCCAGAACGCGCAGCACCGCGAGGCCGCGCAGATCATCGAGGCCGCGCTGCCGCTGGCGCGCCGGACCAGCGGCGGCCAGCACCGCTGGCATCCGTATCTGCGCGCGATCCGCGCCTATTCGCTGCTGTTCCTGGCGCGCGGCCTGGAAGCCGAAGCCGAGGCCGCTGCCGCGATCGCCGAGTTCGACGCCGCCGGCGACCGCAGCAGCCAGGACCTGCTCGAGACGCTCGGCACGGCCGCCGCGATCCTCGACCAGCACGGCGACCCGGCGCGCTCGGCGGCGATCCACCGGCGCGCGATGGCGGTCGTCGAGGCCAACCCCGATCTGGAGCAGACCAGCGTGCTGCGCACGATCACCAACAAGGGCACCCACGAGCTCGATTCCGGCCAGACCGCCGCGGCGATCGCGACGTTCACGGCGCTGCTGCCGCGCTTCGAGGCGATGCTCGGTCCGGCCGACCTCGGCACCCTGATCGTGCGCAGCCGGCTGGCGCTGGCCTATCTCGCGGTCGGCGATCCCGAACAGGCGCGCGACCAGCTCGCCGCGATCGATGCGGCGATGCCGCCGGACCTGAAACCGGTGCCGATCGTGCAGCGCGCGGTCGAAACCGCACGCGCGCGCTATCTGATCGCGACCGGCCGTTTCGCCGAGGCGGAAGTGCGCATGCGCGAGCTGCTGTCGACGCTGCAGGCCACCGAGCAATCCAAGAACGCGCGCGCCGGTGTCAGCCGCGTGCTGGCCGAGGCGCTGCTGCAGCAGGGCCGCGCGCAGGAGGCGGCCGACCAGCTGCGCGCGGCGCTGGCCGAGCTCGGCGTGCCCGGCAACGTCAACAAGCCCTCGGCGACCGCAGCGGCCGAGGACAGTCTCGGCCGCGCCTGTCTGCTGCTCGGCGATGCCGCGGCGATCGCGCACCTGGAGCGCGCACTCGCGCTGGCCGAAGCGAGCCAGGGCCCGGACACGCCGCGGGCCCGGCGCAGCGCGATCCATCTGGACTGGGCACGCGGCGTATTGCAGCGCGATGCGCAGGCGCCGGCGCGGCTGGCCGCGCAACGCGACGCGCTGGTCCGCCTGCTCGGCGGCGAGGCGTTCGCGCAGGTCTGGCAGCTCGATCTGCTGACCGACCGGCTGGCCCGCGAGCTCGGGCAGCCCGGCATCGAGCCGTCGCGACGGCGCGAGGCGCAGGCCGGTCTGGCGCGCGTCACCGGCCTCGATCCGGCGCCGGACTTCGTGGGGCTGACCGAGTTCTGAGGCGCCCTCCGCCGGCGTCGCACGTCCTTGCGAGGTTTCGCCGCGAAATCTCGCTACGTCCAGTGAGAGCCCCCTCGGGCGGCTCGATCCCGCCTTCCGTGCTACGAGAACCGGAGAACCTGGAATGAAGAAGTCCCTCGGTGGAGCAGTGCTGTGCCTGCTGCTGCCCGCTGCAAGCATCGTCCCGGCCGCCGCGGCGGCGGGCGCCCGCCCGGTCGTCCCGGCCTCGGCCGCTGCGGTCGCGCCGGCGCCGCGCCTCGATCCGGCGCGCGCGCCCTGGGCCGCCGCGGTTGCGCTGCCGCGTCCGGCGTCGCGACCGCAGACGCCGGCCGGCACCGCCGCCCGCACCGAGGCCCAGGTGCTGACCGGCGACGGCTATGCCGGCGTGTTTCCGATCCAGAACATCGGCAGCCGCTTCGGCTCGGCGATGACGCGTTCCGGATCCACGCTGTTCGTCGGCGCGACCGGCGACGGCGAGTACAGCGATCCGGCCGATCCGTACAACCTCGTGCCGCCGACCCTGCGCGGCAAGGGTTCGGTCTACGTGTTCGAGAAGTCCGGCGGCGCCTGGCACAAGACCCAGAAGCTGGTCGGCAATGGCGGACTCGATACGGACTCCTTCGGCAGTGCGATCGCGGTCTCCGGCGACACGCTGATGGTCGGCGCCACCTACGCGACGATCAACGGCGTCTACGGCCAGGGCGCGGTCTACGTGTTCAAGCGCAACCAGGGCGTCTGGCAGCAGACGCAGAAGCTGACCGCCGACGACGGCCTGCTGCTCAGCGAGTTCGGCTGGTCGGTCGCGATCGAGAACGGCGTCGCCGTGATCGGCGCGCCGATCGGCCTGCGCGAGGACGGCAGCCTCGAACCCGGCGCCGCCTACGTCTTCGTCGAGAACGACGGTGTCTGGCAGCAGACGCAGAAGCTGGTCGCGTCCAACGGCGTGCAGGGCGACCAGTTCGGCAACTCGGTCGGACTCAGCGGCGGCACGGTCCTGGTCGGCGCGCCGCTCACGCAGATCGGCGTCGGCAGTGTCTACGTATTCCAGCCGTCCAACGGCAGCTGGACCCAGACCCAGCGCGTGACCGGCTGCTACCAGCCGGCGCAGAAGGTCAACTTCGGCACCTCGATGGCCGCCGACGGCAACCGCGTCCTGGTCGGCGCGCCCGGCGGCGGCACGGACGCCAATCCGCTGCCCGGCGCGGCCTGCCTGATGACCGAGTCGAACGGGCACTGGTCGATCACGCATACGCTGTCGGCCGTCGGCGGCAGCCCCGACGAGACCTTCGGCGTGGCGGTCGCGCTGAAGGACGGCGTCGCCGCCGTGTCGGCCCCCCTGGTCAACTGGAGCAACACCGATCCGCACGTCTCGAAGGGCGCGGTCTACGTGTTCGAGGCCTCCGGCAGCGGCTGGACCCAGGTCGAGGAGATCGCGCGCAATCAGCCGCCGCTGGCGGGCGACGGCTATTACGCCGACAGCCTCGGCGACGGCGGCGTCGCGATCGACGGCAGCGCGATCCTGGCCGCCACCTCGATCGCCGGCGTCTACGGCGTCGGCACCGTCGCCGTTTACGACCGGCCGGCCATCGCCTCGGCGGCGCCCTCGGCGCTGACGCTGTCGGTCGGTGCCGGCGCCAGCGCCTGGCGCACCGTCACGATGGGCAATGCCGGCGCGCATCCGCTGTCCTACGAGGTCGTCGACGGCACGGTGCTGAGCCAGATCTCCAGCGACGTGCCGTCCGACGACCCGGTCGATCTGTGCTATCTGGTCCCGAACGACGATCCGGAGCAGCTCGTCGGCACCGCCGACAATGCCTGGTACCGGCGCTTCTACTTCGACGAGCATCCGCAGGTCGGCGGCAGCGCGACGATCGACGGCGTGACCGTCGGCATCCAGCGCTCGCCGGTCGGCATGCCGGTGTCGATCAAGCTCTACTCGATGCCGAGCACGGTACCGGTCGACACGATCGACGGCGAGCAGCTGACGCTGATCGGCCAGACCACGATCGCCGCCGACGGCAACCCCACGCTGGCGCTGCGCATCCCGGTCAGCGGCACGATCAGCGATACCGCGACCGAGGATCTGGTCGTCGAGTACGGCGTGCCGTGGACCGAGGCCACGCCGCCGTTCCTGCCCGCGCTCAACTCGCATCCGCAGTCGCACAACGCATTCAAGCACTCCACCTGCTTCGCCGGCTTCTCGCATGCCGGCCGCTGGAACCACGTCGTGATCACGCCGCACCTCGACGCCGCCGCATCGGGCCTGCAGTGTGCCAGCGCGGCCACGACGCCGTGGCTGACCGTCGCGCAGGGCCAGGGCAATGTGATGTCCGGATCGACGCAGCCGATCGCGATCGGCATCGACGCCTCGGCGCTGACGCCCGGTCACTACACGACGCAGGTCTGCGTCGAGGCCAAGAGCCCGCTGCGCTCGATGATCGCGATCCCGATCGACCTGACCGTGACCGAACCGCTGCCGGACGCGATCTTCCGCTACGACTTTGAGGCGCCGCCGCGCTGATTCATCGCAGAACCCATGCGGCTCGCCGGTCGGCGGGCCGCATGGGTTTCACACAGTCTTATCCGGCCGCGTGCGCAATGCCGCGGCCGGTGCGCGATCGGGGTAGCCGCGTGCATCGCGCACACGCGTGTGGATCGCCCCAGGCAGTAGCGTCCCGGCGCGATACGCCGCCACGCGAACATCTGCTCGCACTTCCACCCTCCGCTCGTAAAAAACGACGCGCGCGACCATCATCCGACGAACGCCGATGCGCGCTCGCGCGGACGACGCCCCCTTCTCATCGGCCTCGAGCAGACCCGTCAACCGGCCGCTCGGCTAAGCTCCCGCCTGCCGGCTCGGGTTGTATCCTGACGCCGCGTTGATACGACAACCGAGGGGAATTCGTTATGACCATCGAATCGCTTCCGATCGAACTCCGCATGCTCGCCTGGTCCGTCGTGCTGGGCCTGGTCCAGTTGTTCGCCGCCGCCGCCCTGATGACCCGCCAGCGTGGCATGCAATGGAACGCCGGCGCCCGCGACGGCGTCCCGACACCGCTGACCGGCGTCGCCGGACGGCTCGAACGCGCCCAGCGCAACTTCCTCGAGACGTTCCCGTTCTTCGCCGCCGCGGCGCTCGCGGTGGTACTGACCGGCCGAAGTGACGCGATGACGGCCCTCGGCGCACAGCTGTACTTCTGGGCACGCGTGGCCTACGTGCCGATCTATGCGGCGGGCATTCCGTATGTTCGCTCGCTGGTTTGGGTCGCTTCGGTGGTCGGTCTGCTGTTGGTGCTGCGAGGCCTACTCTAGGCAGCGGTCGTCACGCGCGCGCCGCTTATGCGCATTCGCGCACCGAGCAGGTCCACCAGGAGGCTGACGGTTCGATCCAGAAGACTGGAGCAAATGCCGACCTGGCCGCGGCCAAACCCTATTCGACTTGCTGTACAAGTTCACGTAGGAGGACGCGCTCGCCTTCCAGCTCATCGTCACCGAACACGCGAACTTGCGCGAGCACTGGTTTCAGGACGCCTTGGTCGAACAGTCCTGGATCAAACCACCGGCACTGGTTCCCGAGGACTGGCCGCCGGAGAAGGTGAACTGATCCATTGCCGTCACTCGGATCTTCTTACCCAACATTAACTGGCAACTGCGCGCTAGTCTTCCAGCTCTTCTTCTGCTCGGTCCCACCATTGAAAGTACTGAGTAGCATCGCCCCAGCGACCACGCTGCAGATTGAGCCTTGGCTCGGCAATGGCAACCGAGACTGCTTCAAGCATGTTAAGTGTTGCCTCGATCGTCTCGTGAACGCCAGCAGTATCGGCTGATAAGCGATGCTGTTGCGTCACCCACTGAGTACCGAACCAAGAGAATCTGTCCCAGCGCTCAGAGAGATGATCAACTCGATGGCATTTGAGCCTATTAAAAAGGCGATCATTTACTCGGGCCCCGGTCTGTCCGACATAAACAAGCTCGTACTCCGCATAGAGCGCATAGATGCCACGCTGAGTACGGAAATCTACCGCCTGCGAGCGGTGACTGCGGCTTGCCGCACCAAGCAGTGTGCCGGCGTTGTTGGGGCGTCCCCATGCGACACGATCAGAGCGCCAGTGCAGTCCATAGCTACGAATCACGTACATCTCTCCTTTCCAGCTAACGCCTGAACTAAGCCATGCCGCGAAGCGGCATGGACTTGAATTAACTTTTAGGCCTCACTTGGACTATTACGTCCGAGCTCATGAGGATAGATAACCTTCTCAACCTTGAAATGGAAGACTAGAAGTATCTCTCGCTTAATACCTTCCTGATCTCGAACAGATGGATGGCACAAGTGAGTACGGCCAGAAACCCCAAAGCTCGAGAGGTAGTAGGAACCGCCTTGCTTATAGACCCAGACGCTATCTGGGTTGCCGCTCAAATCCTTTCCTTCAGCAACAAACAACAGCGTGCGAGCCTTGGCCATCATGATTCCTCTTGCGCGACCTAACGCCTAGGGCGTTGGTGTCACCCGACAAGGCGAACTCTACGGCAACCCAGCCGGAAATGGGAGCTTGTCAGCAGGTCCTGCGTCGGCAACGGCGAGCGCGTCCAGGTGACCTGCGTAGGATCTTGTAGCCAGTCAGGCGGTGAGTCCGGACTGATATGGTATCGGGTTCCTGCCCCGCCTGGCGGACGCTGGCCGGTGTCTTGTAGCGATGCGCGCTGTGCGGCCGCTGCTCGTTGTAGAACTGCCGCCAGCGCTCGATCAGCACCTTCGCTTCGGTGCGACTGCGGAACCATTCGCGATTGAGCAGCTCGTCGCGCAGTTTGCCGCGTCGCGCAGCCATCGCATGACTTTGGCCGCAGTGAACTCGGCGCCGTTATCCGAGCGCACAAACGCCGGCTTCCCATAGAGCCGCATCAGCCGCGATAGCGTCAGGATCACGTCCTGCGCCCGCAGGCTCGCGCCGACTTCGATCGCCGAGCACTCGCGCGTGTACTCGTCGATCACGCACAACAGCTTCAACGCGCGGCCATCGACCATCTGGTCGTGCACGAAGTCGTAGCTCCACACGGCGTTGGGCCGCACGGCGCCCGGCAGCCGGATGTCGCTGCCCGAACGCCGACGACGCGGCCGGCGCCGCGCGATGTTCAGGCCGAGCGCCCGCCACTGACGGCGCACGCGGGCCTCGCCAAGCGCCAGCCACGCCGCCATCCGCCGATACCCGAACCGCGGCACCTGCGGCGAGGCCGCCAAAAGCTTCTCGGCCACGGCCCGGTCCTTCTCGGGCTGCGTCGGCTCGTAGCTGCTGATGCGCCGACTCAGGCCCAGATACCGGCAAGCCTTGCGCTCCGAAACTCCCCGACGGACCAGCACCTGGACCGACTCGCGCCGTGCCATCGGGGTCGTCATTTTTTTCGGACGATATCCTTCATCCCGTCGATCACCAGCATCTGTTCGGCGACCAAGCGCTTCAGTCGGCTGTTTTCCGACTCGAGATCCTTCAGCCGCCGAGCGTCCGGCACGTCCATCCCGCCAAACTTGTTGCGCCAGCGGAAGAAGGTCTGCTCTGTGATGTTGTGCTTCTTGCACAGGGCCTTGATCGGCATCGCGCCGGCCTCGGCCTCGCGAAGGATCGAGATGATCTGCTCGTCGCTGAAACGCTTCTTCATGAGTTCTCCTTGCCTGTTGAGGGTAGAGAACTCACCATCCGCATGGCTACACGATT
>NZ_DATKFQ010000013.1:0-131551 GCF_035511235.1 Dokdonella sp. | reverse complement strand
GGCCTACTGGCACGGCATCGTGGCCCGCTGTCGCCACCCTCTCAACACCAGCGTCGTGGAAGGTATCAACAACACCATCAAGGTCATCAAGCGCCGCGCATACGGCTACCGGGACGAGGCCTACTTCTTCCTCAAGATCCGCGCCGCCTTCCCCGGTAATCCGCGATGAACCTTTTCTTTACGGCTTACCGAAACGATTCCCGAGGGGTGCAGACGCCGCCTGCCGCGAAGGCGGCCAGCGTCTTGTCCCCGCCGCTCGGTACAACCGTCCAAACCGTTCGCGCCGTCTCGGACACTCGGCATCGGCACCGTCATGGATCGTGTCCAACAGGGACAAGGCTGCGCAGGAAGGCTCCGCGCACGGTTGCGCTCGCCACGACGACCGGCAGCGAGGGACCGGCCATCGGACCTGCGGGCGACGGCCGGCGTTGTCATGCGGTCCGCGTACCGCCTATCGGGCCGCCGGAATGCCGCTCGCGCGGATCATGAACGCGCCGGGCAGCACCACGAATTGCGTATCGTCGTTGCGCGCACCGAACGGCGCGGAGGCCAGATCGTCGATCACGTCGGCGATCTCCGGCGCGTAGAAGAACCACGACTTGTCGCCGGATGCGCCGGTGTCCACGCGCGCAGGGCGATCCTCGCCGCCCTGCAGCTTCGCGCTGGCCGCGACGAAGAACGCGCCGCTGACGCGCGTCGGCGGGATCTGCACGGTGAAGTAGTTGTCGTTGAACACGTCCGGCACGGCCTGCACCGAGGTCAGCGCGGTCGCGTTGCGCGGATCGAGATCGGCGTCAGGATCGTCGAGCAGCCAGAGCGTGACCGGGCCGTTCGCAAGCGAGGGGAAGGTCGGTCCGAACGCGACCGCGATCTCGGTGATGACCTCGGCGCCGGGTTCGGTCAGGTAGTAGTTGCCCCACAGCATGTCCGGATCGAACGTCGACGGCGGACCCTGGTTGGTGTCGCCGTCGCCGTCGTCGTAGAGATACGTGAACGTCGTGACCGCCGCCTCGAAGCCGTCGCGGAAGATCGTGTCGTCGGCCGGCACCTCGAATGCGCCGATGTCGGTGGCGGCACCGGCCGTGCGCGGATGACCCTCGCCGCGCTGGTCGTACGGATAGCTGTTGGGATTGGCGCCGGCGTCGATCGCCGGACTGCCGGCGCCGAGCGCATGGGTGAGGGTCGGACCACCGTTGTCGGCGAGCGGCTGCAGCAGCGGATCGGCACTCAGCGTGTCGCCGGGCAGCGTCAGCGCGCCGGCCGCGCCGACCAGATTGCGCGCGCCGGCGACGGTGAGGCCGCCGTCGGTCGCCGCGAGGTCCGCGGCGAGGCCGCCGCTCGGCGTGGTGTTGCCGAACACGATCGTGCTGTCGAGCGTGAACGTCGCGGTCGCGACGTCGATCGCACCGAACACCAGACCGCCGCCGCCGTCGGTCGCGGCATTGGCGCTGACGGTGCTGTTGGCGAGGATCAGCTCGCGCTGACTGAACACGCCGGCGCCGCGCGCCGCGGCATTGCCGCTGATCGTGCTGTTGGCGATCGTCAGGCGCGTGCCGCCGGGCGGATCGCCGTAGTTGCTGAAGCGCGCCTTGAACAGGCCGCCGCCGTCGCCGTCGGCGACGTTGTCGGCCACGGTGCTCGCCTCGAGCGTGCTGGTGTCGCGCACGAATACGCCGCCGCCGATGCCGGCCTGGCCTGTGCCGGACGCCGCGACCGTGTTGCCGCTGATCGTGCTGCGCGTCAGCGTCAGGCCGCCGCGCACGTAGAGGCCGCCGCCGCCGGTGATGTAGAAGCCGTCGCCGCCGCTGACCGTCGTGATCGTGTTGCCGCTGATCGTGCTGTCGATCAGGATCGCGTCGCCGGCGACGTAGGCGCCACCGCCCGAGGCGACCGCATTGCCGCCGGCCGTGCTCGACGAGTCGCTGATCGTACTCGACTGCATCGTCAGCGTGCCCGACACGCTGAGCGCGCCGCCGAACGTCATCGGCGAGCCGCCGCTGGCGTGGCAGTCGGTGACAGTGACGCGCGTCAGCGTGATGTTGCCGGACGAGTCGATGCAGCTGGCCAGGCCGTGCGTGTAGCCGCCGTTGCGGATCGTCAGATCGCTGATCGCCAGCGTGCCCAGGCCGATCTGGAAGTCGCCGTGCAGGAAGACGCGGTCGCCGTTGCCGTCGACTGTCAGCGCGTCGCGGCCGGGTCCGAGGATCGTCAGATCGTTGATCTGGTGATCGCCGAGCACGCCGATGTCGAGCGGCCCGCCGGTCAGCGTGATCGTGCTGCAGGTCAGCGCGGTCAGATCGATCGTGTCGTGCTCGCCGGCGGACTCCATCGCCGCGCGCAGCGTGCCCGGCGATCCGTCGTCGGCGCAGCTGGTGACGGCCCAGGTCTGGGCGCCCTGCGGCGCGGCCGCAGCGGCCGGCGGCAGCCTGCGTCCCTGCGGACGCGCCTCGCGCTGATCGAGACGCAGGCGGTAGCGCTCGGCGGCACCGACGGCGTCGGCATGGACGGGCCGGGCATCGGCCACGGCGACAAGGGCGATCGCGGCGGCCAGGGGAGCCACGCGCGGGAACGAACGGCGAATCGAATGCATCGGAAATTCCTCGAGTCGGTATGCGAGCATGCGGCGGCGACCTCACGGTCCGGCCTCTCGCCGCAGCATCGACATCAATAGCGCAGCTGTCGCGATCGGGAAAGGGCCGGTGCACGAGCGCGCAGCCCGCGCACGCCGACGGCGCCGTGCGGCCGCTCCGCGAAACGGGCACGCCTGCTCGGCCTCCCACCGACGCTACCGGCGCACGTTCGAGCGCACGATCGCGCCGGCAGCGCGCAACCACGCGCTCGACGGCGAGCATGCCGCGCATCTGCGGCGAGGCGCGATCCGATTCGCGCTCGCCGGCGCCGCTGCATCGCGGCCTGCTAGGATCGGTCCATCGCCGTGCCGTTTTTTTCGTCGCGGCCGTCACGCGGGAGGAGCGCGATGCCGAGTTCGTCGAATCGCCGGATCGCGTGGGCTGTACGTCGCCGCGCAGGAGCCGGCCGATGAGCGAGCAGGAGACGCTGGCCCGTCACGCCGCGCTCGACCGGCGCCTGGTCGAGGCGGTCAGAGGCATCCGCCTGCTGGCGATGCTGAGCTGGCCGGCCGCGGTGCAGCGCCGCTTTCTCGAGCACTGGCGGCAGGGCACGGCGCGGCTGCCGCAGATCGATTATCCGAAGCCCGATCACGGCGCGGCACGCGCGGCGCTGGCGGCGATCGCCGCCGAGGCCGATCCGCAGCATCCGGTCGGCGACTACATCCGGCGCAGCGCCGACGCCTGGCGTCTGGCCACCGATCTGCTCGATGCGGCCGGCAGCGAGGCGATCGTGGCGCCGTCGGTGCAGCTGTACGGCCGGCCCGGCCATCGCATTCCGGGCGGCGAGGCGACCAACCTCGACGCGGCGCGGCACTTCGTGTCGCTGGCCGACGAACTCGATCCGGACCTGGTCGGCGGCCAGGGTCAGGCGATCGCGGCCGAGACGCTGCGCGAGGACCTGCAGCACGAGCTCGACGCGTTCTTCGGCCGCCAGACGATCCGCGTCGAGGTCGATCCGGACCTGATCGCGAAGGCGGCGGCCGGCGCGACGCGGATCCGTCTCAATGCGGCGACGTCCTTCAGCGTCTCGGACCGCAACCAGCTGCTGCAGCACGAGGCGTTCGTGCATTCGCTGACCGCGCTGAACGGCCGCAACCAGCCGCATCTGTCCTCGCTCGGCCTCAATTCACCGCGCATCACCGCGACGCAGGAGGGTCTGGCGGTGTTCGCCGAGCTGATGACCGGCTCGATGGACATCGGCCGCATGAAGCGCATCAGCCTGCGCATCATCGCGATCGACATGGCCTTGCGCGGCGCTGACTTCATCGAGGTGTTCAAGTTCTTCCTGGAAGCCGGCCAGAACGAGACCGACAGCTTCGCCTCGGCCCAGCGCGTCTTCCGCGGCGCGCCGACCAGCGGCGGCGCGGCGTTCACGAAGGACACGGTCTATCTGCACGGACTGCTGTCGGTGCACACGTTCTTCCGCTGGGCGCTGCGCCACCGGCGGCTCGACCTCGGCCGTCACCTGTTCGCCGGCAAGCTCAGTCTGCACGATGTGCTCGCACTCGAGCCGTGCTTCGCATCGGGCTTCATCGCCGCGCCGACGCGGCTGCCGCCGTGGATCGAGCAGGCCAACGGTCTGGCCGCGATGCTCGCGTTCTCGCTGTTCGCCAACCGCATCCGCCTCGACCACGTCCAGGCCGAGGATCTGGTGCTCGCGCTCTGAGCGCGGCGATCGCTCAGGCCGTACCGGCCGGCGTCGCGACGCGGCGGCCCAGATGCGCTATCAGCGCGCGCAACGCGGCCGGCTTGACCGGCTTGCGCAGCAGCACGTAGCCGAGCTGGCGCACCTGTGCCGACAGCTCGGCACTGTTGTCGGCGGTGATCAGCGCGCCCGGCGGGGCCGGATCGCAGGCGGCGCGCAGACGCACCAGCGCGTCCAGGCCGTTCTCGTCGCCGTCCAGATGGTAGTCGGCGAGGATCAGATCGGGCCGGCGGGCGCGCAGCGCGAGCATCGCCGCCTCCGGCGTCGAGGCCAGATCGCAGCCCACGCCCCATTGCGTCAGCAGCGTCGACATGCCGTCGAGAATCGTCGTGTCGTTGTCGAGGCACAGCACGTGCAGGCCCTCGGCGATGCCGATCGCCTGCGGCCGCGCCTCCTCGCGGCGCGGCGGCACCGCTGGCGCCGGCGCGCGCGGCAGATCGACCGAGAACACGCTGCCGCGGCCGATGCGCGAACGCACGCCGAGCCGATGGCCGAGCAGACGCGCCATGCGGTCGCAGATCGCCAGACCCAGACCCAGCCCCTTCTCGCCCCACGGCGAGGTCTGGTTGCCGCGATGGAACTCGTTGAAGATCACGCGCTGCTGGTCGGACGTGATGCCGGGCCCCGAATCGCGCACCTCGATGCGCAGCTGATCGCCGTGACGGCGCACGCCGAGCAGCACGCTGCCCTCGCGCGTATAGCGCAGCGCATTGGACAGGAAGTTCTGCAGGATGCGGCGCAGCAGCTGCGGGTCGGTGCGCACCCAGGCAGCCGACTCGGCGAAGTGCAGCCGGATGCCGCGCGCGCCGGCCTGCACGCCGAACTGATGCTTGAGCGGCTCGACGATGTCGGCGATCGAGGCCACGCCGATCTCGGCGCGGTACTTGCCGGCGTCCAGACGCGAGGCCTCGAGCAAGGCGTCGAGCAGATCCTCGGCGGTCTTGAACGCGGTATCGATGCGCTCGGCGAGCCGTTCGGATTCGGCATCGAGCTGTGGCTGGTGCCGCAGCGCCGAGGTGAACAGGCGCGCCGCATTGAGCGGCTGCAGCAGATCGTGACTGGCCGCGGCGAGGAAGCGCGTCTTGGACTGGTTCGCCGCTTCGGCCTGGCGCTTGGCCTGCTCCTGCGCGGCCAGCGCCTCGGACAGCTCGTGGGTGCGCTGCTCGACACGCTGCTCGAGCGTCTCGTTGACCTCGATCAGCGCCTGTTCGGCACGCTTGTAGGCGGTCACGTCGGTGAACGTCGTCAGATAGCCGCCGCCCGGCAGCGGGTCTCCGCGCGTCTCGATCACGCGGCCGTCGGCGCGCGTGCGCAGGAACACGTGCGGCTGCGCGCTGCGCAGATGGCCCAGGCGGCGCCAGACCTGCTCCTCGCTGTCGCCGCCGCCGAGCAGGCCGCGCGCCGCGTTGTGGCGGATCAGGTCGGCGACCGGCCGGCCGACGTAGACGAAGCCTTCCGGATAGTCGAAGAAATCCAGATAGCGCCGGTTCCAGGCGACGATGCGCAGGTCCGCGTCGACGACGCTGATGCCCTGCATCATGTTCTCGAACGTCACCGCCAGCAGCTCGCGGTTGAAGCGCAGCTCCTGCGAGGCTTCGTCGAGCATCGCGACCGCCTCGGACAGGTCCAGGCCGGTGCCGCGCAGCGCCGTGGTCAGCATGCGCCGCGCCGATGCCGCGCCGACCGCGCCGGCGAGCAGGCGTTCGGTGTACTGCAGCAGCGCGCGGTCGGCGTAGGCATCGGCCGCGAGCGGCTTGCCGCTGGTCTGCGCGTACTCGGCGAACGCGCGCGTCGTGTTGTCCTCGCCGACGATGCGCTCGGCGATCGCGCGCAGGTCGGCCACCGTCACGCGGCCGCGCCAGTCGGCGACCGGCGTCGGCCGGACCACGGCCGGCTCGAGAAACGCCGCCGCGCGCAGACGCTCGTCGACGCTCGGATGGAAGCGCAGCGAGACGAACACCAGGAACCCGACATTGAACAGCAGCGACCAGAACGCGCCGTGCGTCAGCGGATCCCAGCCGCGCAGCTGGAACAGCGCATGCGGCCGCAGCCAGCCGATCGCGAACGGCCCGTCGGTGACCCAGCCGGTCGGCAGCCAGCCGGCACCGGCCAGCGTCGGCAGCAGCAGCGTGTAGGCCCAGACCACGAAGCCGGCGACCAGGCCGGCGATGACGCCGATGCGGCTGGCGCTGCGCCAGTACAGACCGCCGATCAGCGCCGGCGCGAACTGCGCGACCGCGGCGAACGAGAGCAGGCCGATCGATGCCAGGTTCTGCGTGTGGCTGGCCGAACGGTAGTACGCGAACGCGAGCAGGCCGAGTGCGATGATCGTCACGCGGCGCACCGTCAGGACGATGCTCGACAGGTCGTCGCGCTGCTCCAGGCGCAGCGCGCGGATCCGCAGCAGCGCCGGCATCACCAGATCGTTGCTGACCATCGTCGAGAGCGCGACCGAGGCGACGATCACCATGCCGGTCGCGGCCGAGAAGCCGCCGATGTACGCGAACACCGCCAGCAGCCGTTCGCCGTGCGCCAGCGGCAGCCACAGCACGTAGGCGTCGGCCGATATCGCATGGCCGCGCGCGGCCTCGGCGCCGGCGTGCACGATCGGCAGCACCAGGACCGTGATGATCGCCAGGTACAGCGGAAACATCCAGCGCGCACGGCCGAGGTCGGCGGTGTTCTCGCATTCGACGACGCCGACCTGGAACTGGCGCGGCAGGCAGAAGATCGCCGCGAACGCGAGCACGGTCTGCGCGACGAAGCCGGTCGGCAGGCCGTGCTCGATCGCGCTCTCGACCGGCTGGCTCAGCGTGTCGAGTCCGCCGCCGACCAGCAGCGCATAGACGCCGACGGCGACGAAGGCCAGCAGCTTGACCAGCGACTCGACCGCGACCGCGAGCATCATGCCGTGGTGGTGCTCGGTCGCATTGATGCCGCGCGTGCCGAACAGGATCGCGAACACCGCCAGCAGCAGCGCGATGTACAGCGCCGTATCGGTCAGTACCGGCGTATGCGCGAGCGGACCGTTGCCGACCATCACGTCGAAGCTCATCGTCACCGCCTTGAGCTGCAGCGCCAGGTACGGCACGACCGCGGTCACCGCGATGATCGTGACCAGGGCGCCGAGCATGTGCGACTTGCCGAAGCGCGAGCCGATGAAGTCGGCGATCGAGGTGATATTGCGTTCCTTGGCGACGACGACCAGGCGCCGGAACAGGCCGAAGCCGAACACGAACAGCAGGATCGGACCGAGGTAGATCGGCAGATACGACAGGCCGTCGCGCGCGGCGCTGCCGACCGCGCCGTAGAACGTCCACGACGAGCAGTACACCGCCAGCGCCAGGCTGTAGACGATCGGGCGCAGCCAGGCACGCTGCGGATACAGCGGCCGGCGGTCGCCGTAGTAGGCGAGCGCAAACAGGCCGCCCACGTAGAGCACCGACACCAGCAGCAGGATCCAGCCTGCGATCATCGAGGGCGCTCCTCGCGTGGCGAAGCGGTCATTCTAGTCACGCCACCGCCGCGGCGCGCGGATGCGGCGCGATCGGCGCCACGTCCGCTTGACATGCGCGGTGCCGCCGCCAAGCATCGGCCGATGGACCTGCCGCTCCCCGACCTCGCTCCCGGGTCCGCCGTGCCCGCGCTGGCGCCCGACGAGATTCATCTATGGCGGCTGCGCGGCGGCGAGCGCTTGACGCCGCGCGGCGTCTCGGCAATCGCTCATCGCCATCTGGGCCGCCTGCTGTCGAGGTATGCCGGCACCGAGCAGCCGCTGGCGATCGTGCGCGGTGCGCACGGCAAGCCGACCGCACCCGACGCCGGCGGCATCGAGTTCAATCTCAGCCACAGCGGCGCCCACGTGCTGATCGCGTTCGCACGCGGCCAGGCCCTCGGCGTCGACGTCGAGGCGGTCGAGGGCCGGCACCGCTCGATCATGGCGATCGCGCAGCGGTTCTTCGCGCCGGAGGAAGCGGCGGCACTGGCGCAGCTCGACGAGGCCGGCCGACGGCTGGCATTCCTGCGCCTGTGGACCTGCAAGGAGGCGGTACTCAAGGCGCTCGGCAGCGGCCTGCATTTCGGCCTGGACCGGCTGCGCTTCTCGCTCGACGCCGCAGGCCTGCCGCAGGCGGTGTGCGCGGTCGGCGCGGACGCGGCTCCCGGCGACTGGCAGCTGCGGCGCTGGGAAGCACCCGACGAGATCGTGGCGGCGCTGGCCTGGCGGGGGCCGCCGCGCCGGCTGCGGGTCGGCACGATCGACGCCGATGGCTGAACGGCCAGCCGGCGCGTGCTGCGACGAAGCGGCGCCGGCCGCCGTCCTGGGCACCGTGATGGCGGACGGTACGCGACAAGCGGGTGGACAGGGCTTCGGGCTGCCGCTCGATTCGATCACGCTCGAACGGGCTCGGCGCGGCGACATGCGCGCGTTCGAGGCGATCTACGCGGCCTACGGAAGAGCCTGCTACAACCTGGCCCTGCGCATTCTGGGCGAGCCGGCCGCCGCCGAAGACATCGTGCAGGACGTGTTCCTGAAGCTGATGGACACGATCGGCGGCTTTCGCGGCGACGCGCCGTTCGGCGCCTGGCTCAAGCGGATGGCCGCCAATGCGACGATCGACCGGCTGCGGCTGGACCGGCGCCAGGGCGTCGACGATCCGGACGCGCTGTTCGCGACGCTGGGCGCCGCCGATCCGCCGGCCGATGCCGTCGTCGATGCCTGGACGCTACTGCAGCGCCTGCCGGCGCGCGCCCGCGCGGTGATCGTGCTGCATCAGATGGAAGGCTATACGCATCGCGAGCTGGCCGAGCTGTTCGGCCAGACCGAGAGCTATTCGAAATCGGTGCTGTCGCGCGCGCTGCAGCGGCTGCACGCCACGCTCGAGGAACCCTCGGGCCCGCCTGTCGGTACACCGGTGATCCGCCATGTCTGAGTCCCGCTTCCATTTCGATCCGCCTGCCTCGCCGCTGCTCGGCGGCCTGCCCGAGTTCGCGCCGGATCCGGCGCTGTGGACGCGTATCGCCGGTGCGCGCCGCCGGCAGATCGGGCGGCGCCGGTTTGCGCGTGCCGGCGGATCGCTGGCGGCGGCCGTGCTGTTCGCCGCCGCGATCGTAATCCTGCCGCGACCGGTACCGGTCGCATCGGATCCGGCCGCGGAGCTCGGCGCCTGGCTGCAGCAGTCGCAGGCACTCGAGCAGGAATGGTCGCGCCTGGAGCCCTCGCCGGAAGCGGCACGCGGGCTGCGCAGCCCGCTGCGTCGGATCGATGCGGCCCTGCAGGCGGCCTACGATCGCGGCGCCAGCGACGAGGAGTTGGCACCGTTGTGGGAAGCGCGCAGCAAGGCGCTGCGCGCGATGATCGAGAACCGGCAGGACGCCGTCGTGACCCTTCGCATCTGATTCAAGACCATGCCCATGACCAGCCTCCATTGCCCGTCGCTTCTTCGCCTGTGCATCGTCTCCACGCTCGCGTTCGGCGCATTGCCGGCCGTTGCGCAGAACGATGCCGCCGCCACGCCCGACGACACCGCCGCCACCCAGCTGCGGCTGCGCGAGGAGCTGCGCGCGCTGATGCTCGACCTCGCCGCATCCGGCGCGGTCGACCAGCAGCGTACGCTCGAGATCGACGAGCCGGCGCGCCGCGTCAACGATCTGGGTCTGCTCGTCGACAGCAGCAGTGCCGAGCGCGCCCGCGACGGCCTGCGCGTGCTGGCGGTAACGCCGGGCGGTACGGCCGAGCGGCTCGGCGTGCGCGGCGGCGACATCCTGGTGTCGGTCAACGACCGATCGCTGACCCGCCTGGGCGCCGACGAGTCCGGCCAGCCCAAGGCCGCACAGCTGCTGCGCGACAGCGTGTCGGCAGTACCGGACGGCGATGCGCTCGCACTCGGCGTGCGACGCAACGACCGCACGTTCGCGGTATCGGGCCCGGTCGCCAGCGTGCACGTGCCGGCGGTCCGCCTGACCGTCGGCGCCGCAGCGACCGCCGCCACGATGACCGGCTGCGGGCGCATCAGCGTGTTCGGCAGTCCGCCGCGCAGCGAGAACCTGCACGAGGCCAAGCTGGTCGCGGTCGATGGCCGCCTGCCGGGTCCGACCGACGCGACTTCGTTCCGGCTCGATCCGGGCACGCACATCCTCACCGTAGGCGAAGGCATCGAGGCGCGCTATCTGTCGTTCAACGAGCGGCTGCGCAATGCGCAGTCGAACCGCTACAAGACACTGAGCGTCGAGGTCGAGCCCGGCATGACCTACTTCCTGGCCGCGCGTCTGAACCCCGAGAAAGTCACCGAGGCCAAGGACGGCGCCTACTGGGATCCGGTGATCTGGAAGGAAGTCGCCGAGAGCTGTCACTGATACGCACCACCTGCGCGGCCCATGCCGGCCGCCGAGCGTGGCGTGCGTTCCCTGCCTGGGCCTTTGCCGATCGCCGCGCGCGCCGGCGGCCGATCACGGGATCGGTGCGGCGACGCGTTAGGATGCGGCCTGCCGCCGTCCCGATCCGGGATGCATCCTCGAACCGCCTGTCCTTGCCATGACCCTGCTCAGCGTCAACGTCAACAAGGTCGCCGTGCTGCGCAACTCGCGCGGCGGCACCGCTCCCGATCCCGTACAGGCCGCGCGCGTGGCGATCGCCAGCGGCTGCCACGGCATCACCGTGCATCCGCGTCCCGACCAGCGGCACATCCGCGTCGGCGACGTCGGCCGCATCGCCGCGGCACTGGACGGGGTCGAGTACAACATCGAGGGCAATCCGTTCGCGCCGGCGCGCGGCACCTATCCGGGCCTGATCGAGCTGGTGCGCCAGGCCCGGCCGGCACAGGCGACCCTGGTCCCCGACGGCGACGGCCAGATCACCTCCGATCACGGCTTCGATCTGCGCCGCGACGGCGAGCGCCTGCGCCCGCTCGTCGAGGCGCTCAAGGCGCTCGGCTGCCGCGTCAGCCTGTTCATGGATGCCGGCTCGCCGGACATCGAGCGCGCCGCCGACATCGGCGCCGACCGCATCGAGCTCTATACCGGGCCGTTCGCGACCGCATTCGCGGCCGGCGACGCCTCGGCCGAGCTGGCCGCCTGTGTCGCATCGGCCGAGCGCGCGCGCGCGGCCGGCCTCGGCGTCAATGCCGGCCACGATCTCGATCAGCACAATCTGCCGGCTCTCAAGCAGGCGATCGGCTTCCTCGACGAGGTGTCGATCGGACATGCGCTGTTCGGCGAGGCGCTCTACGACGGCCTCGCGACGACGGTTCGCCGCTATCTGGCGATCCTCGCGGACTGACGCGGCCGTGCGCGGCGGATGCCGCCGCGCGCGAAACGATACCGCTCAGCGTTCGGGCGTCGCGATGCGCAGCTGCGTGACGCCGCTGGCGCGCGCGACCGCCAGCGCCGAGGCCACATCGTCATAGGCGCTGGTCGGCTGCGCGCGCAGCTCGACCACCGGTGCGGCCGGTGCCGAGGCGATGCGCGTGCGCAGGCGATCGGCCAGACCGGCGCGCGTGACCGACACGCCATCGAGGTACCACTCGCCCGCCCCCATGATCGACAGCGTCAGCAGCGGTGGCTCGATCGCGGGCGGCGGCGCCGCCGAGCCGGCCAGCGGCAGATCGATCTGACGCGTCACCACCGGTGCGGCGATCATGAAGATCGCGAGCAGGGCCAGCATGACGTCGATCAATGGCGTGATGTTGATCTCGGCCTGCAGATCGACACGACGCAAGGATCCGGTCCAAGCCATGACGCACCTCCTGCTGTGAAGGACGACGGCTCGATCCTACGCCGACCGCGCCGCCGCGGCCATCGCAGAAACGAAAACGGCGCCGGGTTGCCCCGGCGCCGTTCGTGCGTCCTCGCCCGGAGGCGACGCCCCGGCTTCACTCGCCGGCGGCGGCGGTGATGAAGCCGATCTTGACCATGCCGGCCGTCTTGGCGTTGGCCATGACGGTCGCGATCAGCTGGTACTGGGTCGTCTTGTCCGCGCGGATCTGCAGCTCCGGCTGCGGCTGCTTCTGGGCGGCCACGCGCAGCTGCGCCTGCAGCATCGCTTCGGTGATCGGCTCGTCGTTCCAGTACAGGTCGCCGGTCTCCTTGACCGCCAGATCGATCGGATCGGGCGGGTTCTCGGTCTGAACGTTGGGATTGGCCTGCGGCAGATCGATGCGGATCTTGTGGGACATCAACGGCGCCGTGATCATGAAGATGATCAGCAGCACCAGCATCACGTCGACGAGCGGCGTGACGTTGATCTCCGACATCGGGGCGCCGCTGCCCCCCGAACCAGAACTGAATGCCATGGCTTACTTCCTCGCGGCTTGGGCCGGCGCGACGACACCGCTCTCGATACGCGAACCGGTCGCGAAGAAGTCGTGCAGATCGTGGGCGAACTCGTCGAAACGAGCGTAGGTCAGGCGGTTGGTGCGCACGAAGAAGTTGTACGCCAGCACCGCCGGGATCGCGACGAACAGACCGAACGCGGTCATGATCAGCGCCTCGCCGACCGGACCGGCCACGGCTTCCATCGAGGCGTTGCCCGACGCGGCGATCTTGATCAGCGCGTGGTAGATGCCCCACACGGTACCGAGCAGACCGACGAACGGCGCCGCCGAACCGACCGTGGCGAGCACGGTGAGGCCGGTCTCCAGACGCATGCTCTCGCGCGAGACGGCTTGGCGCAGCGCGCGGTCGATGAACTCCGAGCGGCTCAGCGCGTCGACCAGGCGGCTGCCTTCGCTGCGCTGGTGGTGGGCGGCGGCCGACGCGCAGTCGAGCGCGATCTTCGAGAACGGCTCGGCCTTGGGCTGCTCTTCCATGAAGCGGACCGCGTCCTGCGTCGAGGGCGTGTCCCAGAACGTGCTGATCACGCGCTCCATGCGGGCCCGGATCATCGTGTTACGCAGGAAGTTGGCGACGATGTAGAACCACGACATCAACGACATCAGGACCAGCGTGACGAACACGATCCAGCCGAGCGCGTCGAAGTTCTGGATCAGATGGTCGAAACCCATCTGGTTCAGGGCTTCGGCGTTGGACCCACCCGGGGCCGATCCACCGGCCGGAATCTGAGAGGTATCTTGCAACATGACGTTTTACCCTTTGATCACTGTTCGGAAAGATCAAACTTGATTGGTACCAGCACATACCCACGGGTGGGCTTGCCGTCCTTAATGCCCGGGTTGAACACCCAGGTTTTCACGGCGGCAATCGCAGCCTGATCGAGCAGACGCGAACCGCTGGATTTTTCGACCGTGACTTCTTCGGCTTCGCCGGTGGGACCGACCAGCACCTTGAGCATCGTCGTGCCCTGCTGGTGCTGGCGGATCGCCTGCGGCGGATAGCGCGGCGGACGCATGCGCCGGTAGCTGACGTTCTCGCTCGGCGCGATGTCGGCGGGCGGAGCCGGCGGAGCCGGCGGGGCCGGCGGCGGGGCGGGCACCGCCATCGGCGATGCCTCCTCGACGACGACCACGGGCGGCGGCTCCGGCGGCGGAGTCGGCGGCGGCTTGATCTTCTCGATCACCTTCGGCGGCGGACGCTTCGGCGGCTCCGGCGGCGGCGGTGGCGGTGGCGGTGGCGGCGGCGGCGGTTCGATGAACTCGACCACCACCTTGTTGTCTTTGGGCTTCTCTTTCGGCGGCGGCGGAGCCGCCGGCGTCAGCATCAGCGCAAAGGCGAAGGTGTGCAGGGCAAACGCCGAGGAAAGCGCCGTGACGCGGCGCCAGCTCCAGGTCGTCGGCGTGCTGCTCGTGCTGCTTCCGATGGGATTGTTGTCTGACATCAGCTATGGACCAGCGATATTGATGTGTGGACGGTCCGTGTCTTATTGCTCATGCGCAGTTCAGTCTCTGATCGGAACAGCGAGCCCTGCACGGTACAACAGCGGGGCTGCGTCACACAAGAGTCGTTCCCGACACGAAAATTCACGCGTTCAGCGGCGTTCGCCACGCGTCACTTCTTCGACGGCCGTGCCAGCTTCTGGCCGGCGCGCACGATCTTGAGTCGCTGCTCGGCCATCTGCTTGCTCGACGGGAACTGCGTGGCCTTCTCCCAGTCGGCGATCGCCGCCGCGCTCTGGCCGGCCGCGTCGCTGGCGTCTCCGCGCAGGATGTAGGCCTCGCCTTCCTGCGACAGGCCGCCCTTGGCGAGCGCCGCGTCGAGCGCCTGCTTGGCCTCCGGATAGCGCTCCTGGTAGTACAGCGCATAGCCGCGCTGGAAATCGACGTAGCCGTCCTTCGCGAACGGCGACGCCTTGGCGTAGGCGTCGATCGCGCAGGTCTCGTCGTCGGCCTGCGAGCACACGTCGCCGAGCAGGCGCCACGGCTCGTAGCCGGGCTCGATGATGCCCTTGTCGAGACCTTCCTTGAGGACCACGGCGGCTTCCTTGTGCTTCTCGCCTGAAGCGTAGAGCTTGGCCAGCTGCAGGTAGTCCTCGCCGGTGCTGATCAGGCCGTCGTTCTTGGCCTTGACCATGACCGCGATCGCCTGGTCGGGCTTGTCGGCGTTGATGTAGACGGTCGCGAGCTGGTTGATCAGCTTCTTGTTCTGCGGATCCTTCGCGAGCTGCTGCTGCAGCACCTGGGCGGCTTGGTCGTACTGGTCGAGTTCGAAATAGCTGGCGATCAGGATCTGGAACCAGCTGTCCTTCGGCTCGTTGGTCATGCCGATCGCCTTGGTCATCTCGGCGGCGGCCTCCTGGAACTTGTCCATGCGGTAGTAGACGTTGGCGCGGATCGCCTGCGTGTCGGCGGTACTCTTTCCGCTCTCGCGCGTGTAGCGGTCGAGTGTCGCCAGCGCTTCGGCGTACTTCTCTTCCTGCAGCTGCAGCTGCGCGACCTGGTACATCGCATCGAAATGGTTGCTGTTGGGCAGCGCATCCATCTGCACCGCCTCGTTGAGCGCCGCGATCGCGCCGGCGCCGTCGTCCTTGCCCCACAGAATCTGGCCTTCCAGCAGCTTGGCGAACGCCAGCGCGTAGGGCTTGGCGCGCTTGTCCTCGGTCACCTTCGCGATCAGCGCGAGCGCCTCGTCGTCCTTGCCGTCGGCGATCAGGTCGTTGGCCTTGTTGAGATCGCGCTGGTTCTTCTCCGACATGTCGGGCTTGGGTTCCTTGCGCGTCGCATTCGGATACGCAACTTCTTCCTTGCCCTTGCTGCCCGACTTCTGCGCGAGCGCGCCTTCGGCGACGAACATCAGCATCAGCGCGCACAAGGCGACGCGGATCAGGTTCTGCAACTTCATGGAGACCTCACCTGAGATAAAGCGGTGAATGAAAATGAACAATACGCGGAGTCAAAACAGCGTACCCCCACCATTACGACCGGCACAAGCACACGGATGCGCGTGGATGTGCTGCGTTGCAACGGATCTGGCGGCGTAGCGATCGAACGCCGCACATGGCTGGCCGGGGTTTCCGGCTGGCTGACGGACCGACAATCTACGATGACCGTCGTAGATTTTCCACTGGCGTCAACGACGTAGCACCGGTGCGCGAATCAGGCGCACCGTCGCCGCGTCGCGCGCGCCGATACGGCGCGCTCAGATGTCCAGATTGCTGACCCGCAGCGCGTTCTGTTCGATGAACTCGCGGCGCGGCTCGACGATGTCGCCCATCAGCGTCGTGAAGATCTGATCGGCCGCCACCGCATCCTCGACGGTGACCTGCAGCAGACGACGCGTGTCGGGATTGACCGTGGTCTCCCAGAGCTGCTCGGGATTCATTTCGCCCAGGCCCTTGAAGCGCTGCACGGTCCGTCCGCGCTTGGCCTCGTCCATCAGCCAGTCGAACGCCTGCGAGAAGCTCGCGATCGCGATCTGCCGGTTGCCGCGGCGCACCTCGGCGCCCGGCAGGATCAGGCCGTCGAGTTCCTGCGCGATCTCGGCGATCGGCCGGTACTCGCCGGACGTGAAGAAAGCCGCCGGCAGCACCTGGGTATGCACCAGACCGTGCTGGTTGCGCTCGACGACCAGGGCGGCCGGATGCTCGGCGGTCGCCGCCTGGATCCGGAACGTGTAGCGCGCCTTGCCGAGACCGGCACCGTTGAGGCGCGTGGCCAGACGCGCCAGCCAGGCCTCGGTGGTCGCCGCGTCCTGCCAGGCGTCGGCAGCCGGTGCCGGCGCGTCGAGCAAGGCCCTCAGCAGGCTCGTGTCGTAACGCGAGCCGAGCCGCTCGATCTGCGCGAGCGCGGCCTGCCAGCCGGTCAGCAGGCGCTCGAGGCCGGCGCCGCTGATCGGCGGCAGCCCGGCACCGTAGACCAGCTCGGCGCCGTCGACCGCGCCGGCGATCAGATAGCCGTTGAGCGCATGATCGTCCTTGAGGTACAGCTCCTGCTTGCCCTGCTTGAGCTTGTACAGCGGCGGCATGCCGATATAGACGTGGCCGCGCTCGATCAGCTCAGGCATCTGCCGGTAGAAAAACGTCAGCAGCAGCGTGCGGATGTGCGAGCCGTCCACGTCCGCGTCGGTCATGATGATGATGCGGTGGTAGCGCAGCTTGTCGGCGTTGAACTCGTCCTTGCCGATGCCGGTGCCGAGCGCGGTGATCAGCGTGCCGACCTCGGCCGAGCCGAGCATGCGGTCGAAGCGGGCCCGTTCGACGTTGAGGATCTTGCCCTTCAGCGGCAGTACGGCCTGGTACTTGCGGTTGCGGCCCTGCTTGGCCGAGCCGCCGGCCGAGTCGCCCTCGACGATGAACAGCTCGCTCAACGCCGGATCCTTCTCCTGGCAGTCGGCCAGCTTGCCCGGCAGGCCGGCGATGTCGAGCGCGCCCTTGCGCCGCGTCATCTCGCGCGCCTTGCGCGCGGCCTCGCGCGCGCGCGCCGCGTCGACGACCTTGGCGCAGATCGCGCGCGCCTCGGCCGGATGCTCGAGCAGGAACTCGTCCAGCTTCTGATTGACGACCTGCTCGACGACGCCCTTGACCTCGCTGGAGACCAGCTTGTCCTTGGTCTGCGACGAGAACTTCGGATCGGGCACCTTGACCGACAGCACCGCGATCAGGCCCTCGCGCATGTCGTCGCCGGACAGCGGCACCTTCGCGGTCTTCTGCAGGCCGGTATTGTCGACGTAGTTGGAGATCGTGCGCGTCAGGGCGGCGCGGAAGCCGGCCAGATGCGTGCCGCCGTCCTTTTGCGGGATGTTGTTGGTGAAGCAGTAGACCGCCTCCTGGTACGCGTCGGTCCACTGCATCGCGACTTCGACCGTGATCGCGTCCTGCTGCATGCTGAAGTTCAGCACATTCGGGTGCAGCGGCGTCTTGAGCTGGGCCAGGTGCTCGACGAACGAGCGGATGCCGCCCTCGTACTCGAAGACGTCATGGCGCGCGCTGCGCTCGTCGATCAGCTCGATCCGCACGCCCGAATTGAGAAACGACAGCTCGCGCAGACGCTTGGCGAGAATCTCGTAGTGGAACTCGATGTTCGTGAACGTCTGCGGGCTCGGCTTGAAGCGCACCGTGGTGCCGCGCTTCGACGACGGCCCGACTTCCTTGAGCGGATACAGCGGCTCGCCGTGCGCGTATTCCTGCTGGTATTCGTGGCCTTCGCGCGCGATGGTCAGCCACAGGTGCTCGGACAGCGCATTGACGACCGAGACGCCGACGCCATGCAGGCCGCCGGAGACCTTGTAGGAGTTGTCGTCGAACTTGCCGCCGGCGTGCAGCACCGTCATGACGACTTCGGCCGTCGAGCGCCCTTCTTCGGGGTGAATGCCGACCGGAATGCCGCGGCCGTTGTCGATGACCGAGACCGACTCGTCGGCGTGGATCGTCACGACGACGTGATCGCAATAGCCGGCCAGGGCTTCGTCGATCGAGTTGTCGACGACCTCGAACACCATGTGGTGCAGGCCGGTGCCGTCATCGGTGTCGCCGATGTACATGCCGGGACGCTTGCGTACGGCTTCCAGGCCCTTCAGAACCTTGATTCTGCTGGAGTCGTATTCGCTGCCGGCGCTGTCGTGATCGGTCATTTCGCTCATGTGGCTCCCGTGGTACCGCCGCACCGCTCTGGCGGCGCGCGGCACGGATTGGAAAACACCCGAGCGGACGGCTCAGGCCATCGGCGATTATAGCAGTCGCCGGACCGTGCCCTGTTCCACGTGGAACAGGCGCGACGACGCATCGGCCGGCAGCGTCAGCGTCGACGTACCGGTCAGCAGCACCTGAGCATCGCTCGCCGATAGCACCGCAATGACCGCCTCGCGATGCGCGTCGTCGAGTTCGGACGCCAGGTCATCGAGGCAGACGATCGGCCAGTGGCCATGGTCTTCGCGGTAGTGCTGCGCCTGGCCGAGAATGCAGACCAGGGCACACAGCTTCTCCTGCCCGCGCGAGAAATATTCGCGGCGCTCGGCACCGGCGAAGCCGAAACCGAGATCGGCCCGATGCGGACCCGCTCGCGTATGGCCGCGGTCGCGGTCGCGGTCGCGCCCCTCGGCCAGTACGTCGGCCAGCGCCTGCCCGGCCGGCCAGCCCGCGTGGAAATCGACCCTGAACTCGCCGAGCTCACCGAGAAACGCGTCCGCCATCGCGACCAGCGCCGGCCGCAGGCGCTCCAGGTAGGTGCGGCGTAAGCGCGTCATCGCTTCGCCCGACGTCGCAAGCTCGAGCTCCCAGACCGCGAGCTCCGCATCCGGCGCGCCGGCGCGCAGCGAAGCGTTACGCTGACGCAGCGCCCGTTGATAACGCCGCCACAAGCCGAGGAAATCCTGTTCCACGTGGAACACACCCCAGTCGAGGTAGGCTCGCCGATGCTCGGCGCCGCCGGCGATCAGCGCATGTGAACCCGGCTCGAAACAGACGATCGCCGAGCGGCCGACCAGCTCGCCGAGCGTCGCCATGCTGCCGTCGACACGTGCTTCGAGCCGCCCGGCGGCCCGAGCCAGCCCCAGGCGTACCGGACGACCCTCGATACCCTCGAGCAGACCGAATACCGAGAAGCCCGACGCGCCGACGCGGACCAGGCCGTCACGCCCGCCGCTGCGGAACGTCCGGCCGTGCGACAGCAGATACGCCGCCTCGAGCACGGTGGTCTTGCCGGCACCATTGCCGCCGACGAACTGATTCCAGCCGGCGCCCAGCGAGACCTCCAGCGCCTCGAACCGGCGCAGATCGATCAGTCTCAATTCGTCCAGACGCATCGGCATGTGCGGATCGCTGCCTACCCAGCTTCAATGAAAAAGGCCCGCATCTGACGCCTGCGGGCCCTCCTCCGGTGTAACGCCGAACGCGGTCAGAGCCGCAGCGGCATGATCACGTGCCGCGTGTCCTCGGTGTCGGGCTTGCGCAGCAGGCAGCTCGACTGGGCGTCGCGCAGGCACAGCAGCACCTCGTCGCTGTCGAGGGCCCCGAGGGCATCCTGCAGATAATTGACGTTGAACCCGACCGACAGCTCCGACACGCCGGTACGCGCCTCGAGCTCCTCGACCGCCTCTTCCTGCTCGGGATTGTGCGCGACGATGCGCAGCCGGTTCGGACCGACCTCGAGCTTCACGCCGCGATACTTCTCGTTCGACAGGATCGCCGCACGCTGCAGGGCCGCGCGCAGTTCCTCGCGATTGACGTGCACTTCCTTGTCGACGCCGATCGGCACGACGGCCTCGTAATCGGGGAAACGCCCGTCGATCAGCTTGGAGGTGAACACCACGCCGCCACGGCGGACACGCAGATGATTGCGGCCGAACTCCAGATCGACCGTGCCCTCGCCGGTTTCGAACAGGCCCTGCAGCTCGAGCACGCCCTTGCGCGGGATGATGATCTGACGGCGTGAACTGATCGTCGCGTCGAGCTTGGTCTCGGCCAGTGCCAGCCGATGGCCGTCGGTCGCGACACAGCGCAACGCATGCTCGCGCAGGTCCAGCAGCATGCCGTTGAGGTAGTAGCGCACATCCTGATGCGCCATCGCGAAAGCGGTGCGATCCATCAGTGCCTTCAGCGCGGCTTCCGGCAGCGTGACGCGTTCGACCAGATCGATCGAATCGATGACCGGGAACTCGGTCGCCGGCAGCGTTGCCAGCGTGAAGCGGCTGCGCCCGGCACTGACCGTCACGCGATCACCGTTCTGTTCCACCTTGATCTTGCTGCCGTCCGGCAATGCGCGGCTGATGTCGAACAGCTTGCGAGCGGGGATCGTCACCTCGCCAGGATCCAAGGATTCGGCATCGGCGCGGGCGATCATCTCGACTTCGAGATCGGTGCCCGTGAACGAAACACCGTCGGTGCCGACCTGCACCAGCAGGTTTGCCAGCACCGGCAGGGTCTGACGGCGCTCCACCACGCCGGTCACCTGCTGCAGCGGTTTCAAGAGAGCTTCGCGTTGAATGCTGAATCGCATGGGCCTCGTCCGTTTCGTTCTGTTATTGGTTTTTGGGGATAGTACGTGGTTGTAGGGCCTGGGGACAACCGAAAAAAGACCAAAATATCCTTTTAAATCATCGTCTTATTTCGTCATCTGACGGTGGGTTTCGCGCCGGTTTCGGTGTGCATCGATTGTGGATAACCCGCGGCGGCCGAAAAGTCCACCTATTATCCACAGCCTGTTCACCCCGTCAGCGCGCGCACGAGTTTTTCCCAGTCCTGACGCAGCCGTCCATCGGTTTCGCGCAGATCGGCGATCGTCCGACAGGCGTGCAGCACGGTCGTATGGTCGCGGCCGCCGAACGCATCGCCGATCTCCGGCAGGCTGTGCTCGGTCAGTTCCTTGGCCAGCGCCATCGCCATCTGCCGCGGCCGCGCGATCGAGCGGCTGCGGTTCTTGGAGAGGAAGTCGGACAGACGCAGCTGGTAGTAGTCCGACACCGTGCGCTGGATGTTCTGGATCGTGATCGCCTGCGCGTGCACGGTCAGCAGATCGCGCAGCGTTTCCTGCGCGAATTCCGCCGTGATCACGTGCCCCTCGAAGTTCGAGCGCGCGACCAGCGTATTGAGCGCACCTTCCAGGTCGCGCACGTTCGAGCGCATGCGCTTGGCGATCAGCACCGCGACCTCTTCGGGCAGCTCCACGCCCTTGCTCTGCGCCTTAGACAGCAGGATCGCCGCACGCGTCTCGAAGTCGGGCGGCTCGACGATCACCGACAGGCCCCAGCCCAGGCGCGACTTCAGCCGCGGCTCGAGGTTCTCGACCTCCTTCGGATAGCGGTCGCAGGTCAGGATGATCTGCTGCTTGCCCTCGAACAGCGCATTGAAGGTGTGGAAGAACTCCTCCTGCGTCGTGTTCTTGCCGGCGAAGAACTGGATGTCGTCGATCAGCAGCGCGTCGACCGAGCGAAACCGGCGCTTGAAGTCGTCCATGTTCTTCTGTGCCAGCGCCTTGACCATGCCGCTGACGAACTGCTCCGAGCGCAGATACAACAGCTTGACGTCCGGGTTGTTGCGCCGCATGAGATTGCCGGCCGCATGCATCAGATGCGTCTTGCCGAGGCCGGTGCCGCCGTAGAGCAGCAGCGGGTTGTAGGCGCGGCCCGGATTCATCGCGACCTGCAGCGCGGCGGCCTTGCCGAGCTGGTTGGACTTGCCCTCGACGAAGGTCTCGAACGTGTAATGCGGATCGAGGTTGGAGTCCTCGCGCTGCTCGCGGCGAGCGACGGTCCGCGCGCCGGTCGCGCCGGCCGGCTCGCGGCCGCGCGCGGCGCTCAGCGAGCCGACGTCGACGCGCACGTTGACCGGATAGCCGGCCAGATGCTCCAGTACCGTCGCGATGCGCGGCAGGAACCGCTCGCGGATCGCCTCCATCGTATAGGCATTGGGCGCAAACAGGCGCAGTCCGGCATCGCTCTCGCTGGCCTGTAGCGGGGCCAGGTAGGTGTGCACATCCTCAGCGGCGGATTCGGATTCAAGCCGCGCCAGGCAGCGCTGCCACAATTCACTCACGGGTCGGGACCTTTGCAGCGGAAGCTTCGTAAAGCCGAGGCGGATGCGGGCCGGTACGGCCGCATCCGCAGTCAGGGGAATGGCGCGGTCGGCGCAGCCGACGGACCAACCGATGAGTCTACCCCAAGCGTCCGGTGCGGACCGGCGCTACGGCGCCTCGCGAACGGTGCCGTCGCTGCGGCCAAGCGCCGGATTTTCCTTGACACAGGCGCGGCGCCGACCTACCATCCGCGGCCTTTTTCCGTTCACGATTCGTCACCGCCATGGCCACGAAACGCACCTATCAGCCCAGCAATCTCAAGCGCGCCCGTGACCATGGGTTCCGCGCCCGCATGAAGACCCGCGGCGGCCGCAAGGTCCTCAACGCGCGTCGTGCGCGCGGTCGCAAGCGCCTCTGCGTTTGACGTTCCGGCGGCGCCATGGGTAGCGCAAGCTTCCCGCGCGCCGCTCGACTGTTGCGGCCCGGCGACTTCGCCGCGCTGCGACGGGCCAGCCGGCGCGTCGGCGCCGATCATTTCCATGCCGAAGCTGCACCGCGAACCAGCGGTCCGCGGCTCGGCATGGCCGTTTCGAAACGCGTCTCCAAGCGCGCCGTCGAACGCAACCGCATCAAGCGGCAGATTCGCGAAAGCTACCGGCATGTCCGCCCGCAACTGCCCGCACTCGACATCCTCGTCGTCGCCCGCACCAGCGCCGCCACTCACGACAACGCGACCCTGCGCGCCGATCTGATCCGGCTCTGGGACAAGCTGCGGCGCCTGGCCGCCGCGGCGCCCGACGGCGTTCGCGTTGAAGCGCCCCCGCGCGAACGGCACAATGGCCAGGTCCCAGCCGCTTCCGGGCGGACCACGACGCCGCCCTCTCCATCGAGCGATTGACCGCGCGCCGGCGCAGCCCGCGCCGGTTCGCCGTGCAGCGCACGAACCACACCGACCTCCACGATGACCAGTCCCCGCCCCTTTCTTCTGCTCGCCCTCCTGCTGCTCGGCTATCTGCTGTGGGAGCAGTGGCGCACCGACTACGGCCAGCCGGCGACGCCGCCGACCGCCGCTGCGACCGCGCCGGCCGCCGATACGGCGCCCGCGGCGATCCCGCTCGACGACGTGCCGTCCGCGTCGGCGGCCCCGGGTGAGGTGCCGGCGACGCCGCGCGCGGAAACTGCCGCGCCGGCCGGCCAGCGCATCGTCGTCGCCACCGACGTGCTGCGTGTGGAGATCGACACGCGCGGCGGCAACGTCGTCGTCGCCGACCTGCTGGCCTACCCGCAGCAGCCCAAGCAACCGCAGCCGGTCCGCCTGCTCGACGACGGCGCCGATGGCTACTTCGTCGCCAACAGCGGCCTGGTCAGCGCGCAGGGCGCGCCGGCCGCGCCCGATCACAACGCGCCGTTCACCGCGTCCGCCACCGAGTACGCGCTGGCGGCCGGCCAGGATCGCGTCGAGGTGCCGCTGACCTGGCAGTCCGACGCCGGACTGACCGTGCGCAAGATCTACACCTTCGAGCGCGGCAGCTACGTGATCGGCCAGCGCCAGGAGATCGTCAACCAGGGCGCCGCGCCGTGGACCGGCAATGCCTATCGCGAACTGCGCCGCGTGCCGCTGGTCGTCGACAAGCGCGGCCTCAAGGGCTACACGAATCCGGAGCAGTACAGCTTCGTCGGCGCGGCCTGGTACAGCCCCGAGCACAAGTTCCAGAAGCTCGCGTTCGACAAGTTCGCCAAGGATCCGTTGAACCTGTCGACGACCGGCGGCTGGGTCGCGATGATCCAGCACTACTTCTTCGCGGCCTGGATTCCGCCGGCCGACCAGGCCGAGCAGTACACGACCGCGAGCCTGCCGGCCAACGGCCAGACGCGCTATCTGATCCGCGCGGTCGCGCCGGCGACGACCGTGGCGCCCGGCGAGACGCGCGCGCTCGAATCGCGCCTCTACGTCGGGCCGAAGATCCAGAGCACGCTCGACGACGTCGCACCGGGCCTGTCGCTGACCGCCAACTACGGCATCTTCACGTTCATCTCGGCGCCGCTGCACTGGGTGCTCGACAAGCTGCACGCGCTGACCGGCAACTGGGGCTTCGCGATCATCCTGCTGGTGTTGCTGATCAAGGCGGTGTTCTACAAGCTCAGCGAAGCGCAGTACCGCTCGATGGCGCGCATGCGCAAGGTCGCGCCGCGCATGCAGGCGCTCAAGGAGCGCTACGGCGACGACCGCCAGAAGCTCAACCAGGCGATGCTGGAGCTCTACCAAAAGGAGAAGATCAATCCGCTCGGCGGCTGCCTGCCGATGCTGATCCAGATCCCGGTGTTCTTCGCGCTGTACTGGGTGCTGATCGAGAGCGTCGAGCTGCGCCAGGCGCCGTTCATCGGCTGGATCCAGAACCTGTCCGCGCCCGATCCGTACTTCGTGCTGCCGATCCTCAATGCCGCGGCGATGCTGCTGACCCAGCATCTGACGCCGATGACCGGCATGGACCCGACGCAGGCCAAGATCATGAAGTTCATGCCGGTCGCGTTCTCGGTGCTGTTCGCGTTCTTCCCGGCCGGCCTGGTGCTGTACTGGGCGACCAACGCGATCCTGTCGCTGATCCAGCAGTACATCATCACCAAGCGCGTCGAGGCCGGCGAACAGACCAAGCCGGCCAAGGCCTGACGACCGGCGCGGCGGCCGATGCGGCAGCCGCGTCGGCCCGAACGCGCAGCGACGAGCCTTCCGCATGTCGAGCGCCGACACCATCGCCGCGATCGCGACACCGCCCGGCAGCGGCAGCGTCGGCATCGTGCGGCTGTCCGGTCCGGCCGCGCCGGCGATCGCCAATGCCCTGCTCGGCCGGCCGCCGCGGCCGCGCCATGCGCACTTCTGCCGCTTCCTCGACGCCGGCGGCCAGGCGATCGACCACGGCCTGCTGATCCACTTCCCGGCGCCGCAGTCGTTCACCGGCGAGCATGTCGTCGAGCTGCAGGCGCACGGCAGCCCGGTCGCGCTGCGCCGGCTGCTCGCGCGCACGGTCGAACTCGGCGCGCGTCAGGCGCGGCCCGGCGAGTTCTCCGAACGCGCCTTCCTCAACGGACGCCTCGATCTGGCCCAGGCCGAGGCGATCGCCGATCTGATCGCGGCCGGCTCCGAAGCCGCCGCGCGATCGGCGATGCGCAGCCTCGACGGCGCGTTCTCGCGCGAGGTGCACGCCGTCACCGAGGCGACGATCCGCCTGCGCGTCTGGATCGAGGCTGCGATCGACTTTCCCGAGGAGGAGATCGATTTTCTCGCCGCGCCCGAACTCGCCCGGGGACTGGCCGATCTGCGCGCGCAACTCGCCGACGTGCTCGCCGGCGCACGCCGCGGCGCGCGTCTCGCCGACGGTCTGCACGTCGTGATCGTCGGCCGCCCGAACACCGGCAAGTCGAGCCTGCTCAATGCGCTCGCCGCCGCCGAGCGCGCGATCGTCACCGACATCCCCGGCACCACGCGCGATGTGCTGCGCGAGTCGATCGACCTCGACGGCGTCGCGCTGACGCTGGTCGACACCGCCGGTCTGCGCGACGCCGACGATCGCGTCGAGCAGGAAGGCATCCGCCGCGCGCGCGCGGAACTCGCGCGTGCCGACGTCGCGATCCTGGTCACCGACGATGCGCAGGCCGAGACCGATCGCGCCCTGCTTCAAGACCTGCCGGCGGCCGCGACGCGGCTGATCGTCCACAACAAGATCGATCTCGACGGCCTCGCGCCGCAGAGCCGGATGCACGAGGGCGTGCTGCATCTGTGGCTGTCCGCGCAAACCGGCGCCGGCCTGCCGCTGCTGACCGCGGAACTGGAGCGCCTCGCCGGCCGCGACGACGCTGGCGAAGGCAGCTACAGCGCTCGAGCGCGCCACGTCGCCGCGCTCGAGCGCGCATCGACATCGCTGCAGGCCGCCGAAGCGGCCTTGACTGAGGCGCGCGCCGGAGAGCTCGCGGCCGAGGAGTTGCGCCAGGTCCAGCACGCGCTCGGCGAGATCACCGGCGAGTTCAGCGACGAGGATCTGCTCGGGCGGATCTTCGCGGATTTCTGTATCGGGAAATAACCGTTCTCGCCGGACGCGAGCATGTCCGTGCGGAACGAACGTGCGCGACCATTCGCGGGCGTTCGATAACGCGAAAGCCCGTGCTTCCCCTCTCGGGCGGGGTGCGGATGCACGCCGCGCGCGATGGCACCACTACCGTCGCAGGCGATTACCGACCGACCGCGCGGCGTGCGGGGGTCAGGTCAGATCCTTGACCGTCTGCGTACCGCCGTTGGCCTTGACGCTGGCGATGCCGGCGTCGCGCGCCGCCTCGCTGCCATACATCTGGCTGGTGCCGATGGTCTGGTGGTTGGCGGCCTTCAGATTGAAGAAGGTCTTGGCGCTGACCGAGGTCTTCTTCTCGTAGCGCGCGTCGTGCGGGCTGTTGGTGCGCACCGAGGCGATACCGTTCTCGGCCGATGCGCGGGTCTGGTACAGCTCGCTGGTCAGGATCGTTTCGGCATTGCCGGCCTTGAGGACGAAACGGAACTGCCCGTCGCTGCTCTTGCTCAACTCGAACCAACCGGCCATGAGTACGCTCCCGTGCTGAGGAATGGACGACGGCGCGGTTCTACGCCAAGTCCGCGTCGCCTGCTGTGTCGTTTTGTGTCGTTGAGCCGCCCGGTACGAAACCTCAGAAGCCCAGCGCGAACATCGTGAAGGCGACCGCCAGGCCGATCAGCGGCACGACGACGGTCATCGCCGCCATCGGGAAATACGCGGCCTTGTGCGTCTCGCCGCAGACCGCGCGGATCGTCGTGACGATGTAGCCGTTGTGCGGCATCGCATCGAGCGTGCCGGACGCCAGCGCGACCGAGCGGTGCAGCTGCGACGGATCGACACCCTGCGCCAGGTACAGCGGCGCGAGGATCGGCAGCGCGATCGCCTGGCCGCCGGAGGCGCTGCCGGTCATCGCGGCGATGACCGCGACCGCGAACGCGGCGTTGACGACGCCGTGGCCGGGCAGGTGGGTGATCCAGTCGACCGCGAGCGCGAAGCCCGGCACGGCCTTGGCGACCGCGCCGAAGCCGACCACGGCGGCGGTATTGCCGATCGCGATCAGCGCGTCGGCGCTGCCGGCGCCGAGCGCGGCGCCGGGCGCCTGCAGATGGCGCCAGCCGACCGCGGCGGTCAGCACGCAGCCGGCCAGCAGCGCGACGATCAGCGCCGCGGTGTGCAGGCGCTCGTGCAGCAGGAAGCTCAGCACCAGCACGGCCAGCAGCGGCACCAGCGACAGCAGTGGCGAGGGCAGCACCTGGCGGCTGTCGACCGGATCGCCCTCGCGCGGCTCGAAGCGCTCGCCGCGCGCCTTGGCGCGGCCGATCATCCAGTTGAGCCAGGCCTGGCCGATGATCGCCATCACGATCGCGGCGGCCAGGCTGGCCTGCCAGGCGGCCCAGGGCGAGGTGCCGAGGTACTTGATCGGGATCCAGTTCTGGATCTCCGGCGAGCCGGCCGCGGTCATCGTGATCGAGATCGAGCCGAAGCCGAGCGCGGCCGGAATGAAGCGGCGCGGCAGATCGGCCGCGCGAAACAGGCTGAGCGCGGTCGGATAGACCGAGAACGCGACGACGAACAGGCTGACGCCGCCGTAGGTCAGCACGATGCAGGCGATCACGATCGCCAGCGCCGCGTGGCGCGGACCGATCGTGCGCAGCACCCAGCGCGCGACGCTGTCGGCGGCGCCGCTGTCCTGCATCAGCTTGCCGAAGATGCAGCCGAACAGGAACATGAAAAACCAGCTGGCGATGAAGCCGCTGAAGCCCTGCATATAGCTGCCGAGCGCGTCGGTGACGGCGGGCTCGCCGTCGGGCGGCAGCAGCGGCAGGCCGCTCGAAAGCGCGACGACCGCCGCGCAGACCGGCGTGGCGATGAACAGGCTCACGCCGCGCATCGCCATGACGATGAGCAGCGCGAGGCCGGCCAGAAGGCCGAGCAGACTCAGCATGGGAATTCCCCGGACTTGCGATCGCGGCCAGTATCCGGAGCGCCACCGGGCCCCGGCATTGTACGAAGGTACAACTGCCTCGAACGGCAGCCCGCCCGCAGACTGCGCGCCGATCGGGCCATGTCCCGCGCTCGGCCGAGCGCGCGCGTCGCCCCGGCCCGCCACGAATAACAACGCCACGCAGCGAGGGGGATCTCATGAAGCGCAATCATCTCAGTATGACCATCGGTCTGGTGCTCGGACTCCTCGCCGCACCGTGGGCCGGCGCCCAGGACGCGCCGGCCGCCGCACCGGCGAGCGACGGCGAGATCGAGCGCCTGGACGGCATCACGGTCACCGCGCGCCGCCGCGAGGAGAGCATCCAGGACGTGCCAGTGTCGGTGTCGGCGTTCGGCGAGCAGGACCTGCAGCAGATCCAGGCGCAGAACATCGACAGCCTGCAGGGCTCGGTGCCGAACATGAACATCGTGCAGGGCCGCGGCTCGTCGGGTGCGGTCAACGTCTTCATCCGCGGCATCGGCCAGCCCGACGCGTTGCAGACCTTTGATCCGGGCGTGGGCATGTACGTCGACGACGTCTACTACTCACGCATCCAGGGCGCGCTGTTCGGCCTCTACGACGTCGACCACATCGAGGTGCTGCGCGGCCCGCAGGGCACGCTGTACGGCAAGAACTCGACCGGCGGCGCGATCAAGATCGTCACGCGCGAGCCCGGCGACACGACCGAAGGCAACGTCGAGATCACGGCCGGCCGCTACGGCCTGTTCGAGACCAAGGCCTATGCCGCGATGCCGCTCAACGAGCACTGGGGCCTCAGCGCCGCGCTGATGAGCACCGGCAACGACGGCTACGTGAAGGATCCGGATACCGGCAAGCGCTACAACCAGAACGACACCGAGGCGATGCGCGTGAAGCTGGTCGGCCGGCCGACCGACACCTTCAAGGCGGTGTTCTCGCTCGACTACACGCACCAGGACAACCCGCTGACACTCGGCAATCCCGAGGCGCCGCTGATCCAGACCAATCTGCCGACCGGAACCAACGTGCTGCTCGAGCCGCGCGGCGGCGAGTACGACTTCCGCACACGTACCTCGTTCGGTCCCGACGACGGTCAGAAGCTGATCCACAAGGGCGCCGCGGCCAATCTGACCTGGAACGTCTCGGACGCCTGGTCGATCAAGAGCATCACCGCGTACCGGCAGCTGGTGTCCAAGTCCTACATCGACATCGACGCCTCGCAGTTCTCGCTCGGTGACGTCTACGTCGGCATCGACCAGAACCAGTTCAGCCAGGAGCTGCAGGCGCAGTTCGACAACGGCGGTCCGCTGCAGGCGACCTACGGCGTGTACTTCCTGCGCGAGCACGTGCCGTCCGAGCAGTACGCCTGGGCCGACGACCTCTACACGGTCGCGACGCTGCCGGTCACGTTCCTGCGCACGATCGGCGACGATCTCAACACGCGCAGCTACGCGGCCTACGGCCAGGTCAACTGGGAGTTCGCGCCGTCCTGGACGCTCGGCGCGGGCCTGCGCTACACGCGCGAGCGCAAGGAGTACGACCGCACCACGTCCACGTTCTGGGGGCCGCTGCTGGCCGCGCTCGATGGCACGGTCGCGTTCGACGCGAGCAAGAGCTGGGACGCCTGGACGCCGTCGCTGAGCCTGACCAAGGCATTCTCCGATCGCGTGATGGGCTACGTCTCGGCCAACCGCGGCTTCAAGTCCGGCGGCTTCAACGGCCGCGCCAATGCGGCCGCCGAGGCGGCACGGCCGGAGTTCGATCCGGAGTTCGTGTGGACATACGAGGCCGGCCTCAAGACCGCCTCGGCCGACGGCCGCCTGATCGGCAACCTCAGCGTGTTCCACAGCGAGTACAAGAACTTCCAGGCGCGCGTCAGCGGCGAGGAGGTCGGCAGCTTCCCGGTGCTCAACGCAGCCAAGCTGAAGATGGACGGTGTCGAGTTCGAGGGCGTCGCGCTGGTCGGCGAGGGCACGCGCCTGTCGGCGCAGATCGGCTGGATGGACGCGCGCTACGCCTCGTTCGACGACCCGCGCGTGGCCGCCAATCCGATCTACGCGAACCTGCACGACCACGTCCCGTTCTCGCCGGAGTGGACCGCGCGCATCGCGGCCAGCCACAGCTTCATGCTCGGCGACGCCGGCAGCCTGACCGTCGGCGGCGACTATTCGTACCGGTCCGAGGCCTGGCTCAGCGTCGACAACCGCGACGTGCTGCGGCAGAGCGGATTCGGCCTGGCCGGCCTGTTCGGGATCTGGGATTCGCCGAGCCTCAAGTGGCAGCTGCGCGGCGGCGTGCGCAACCTGACCGACAAGGTCTACAAGACCGACGCGCAGGAGTTCTCGAGCGTCGGCAACATCCAGACCGCGTACTACGGCATGCCGCGCAACTACTATGTGACCGCGCGCTACAGCTTCTGAGCGATCCCCGCGCGGCCTGACCCGCCGCGCTTCGTTTCATCCGGAGGAAGAGCCGATGTCCCTGCCCTCGCCGCACCGCCGTGCCGGTCTTCTGGCCGCCGTGCTGACCAGCCTCGCGCTCGGCGCCTGCGCGAAGGAACCCGGCGCGGCGCTGCCGCGCATCGCGCTGGCCGGCGATCGCGTCATGGTCGCCGGCCTGTCGTCGGGCGCCTACATGGCCACGCAGGCGCACCTGGCGCTGTCGGACCGCATCCACGGCGCGGCCCTGGTCGCCGGCGGTCCGTACGGCTGCGCCGGCGGCAAGCTCGAAACCGCGCTCGGCACCTGCATGAAGGGCGAGCCCGCGCCCGACGTCGCGGCCCTGGTCCGGCAGGCGGCCGCGCGCGCCGACCAAGGCGCGATCGCGAAGCTGGCGCATCTGGCCGGCGATCGCGTCTTCGTGCTGCACGGACGCCGCGACGCCACGGTCGCCGAGCCGGTCGCGCGCGCGGCCGCGGCGTTCTACGAGGGTCTGCGCGCCGAGGTCCCGGCGCTGTCCTCGCTGACGGTCACCTGGGACGGCGATCGCGACTTTCCGCATCTGCTGCCGACGGCCGACGGCGCCGCGCCGTGCGAATCGGCCGCGCCGTACCTCGGCAACTGCGGCTACGACGCGGCCGGCGCGATCTTCGCGGCGCTGTACGGTGCGCCGCCGCGGCCGGCGGCGAGCGCCGAAGGCACGCTGATCGCGTTCGACCAGCGGCCGTTCGCGCCGGCCGGCAAGGCGACCGAGCTGGCCGAGGAAGGCCGCCTGTACCTGCCCAAGGCCTGCGCCGAGGGTGCGAGCTGCGGCGTGCTGATCGCGCTGCACGGCTGCCAGCAGAACGTCGAGACGGTCGGCGAGGCCTTCGTGCGCGATGCCGGTTTCAACCGCTGGGCCGACGTCTACGGCGTCGCCGTGCTGTACCCTCAGACGCACGCCAGCCTGGCGCCGCTGAATCCGAAAGCATGCTGGGACTGGTGGGGGTACACGGGCGCCGACTACGACACGCGCGGCGGCGCGCAGATCGCCTGGCTCGCCAACGTGCTCGACGCGCTGAAGCGCTGATCGCGCCGGCGCCGGTCCTTGCCGGCGAGCGCGGAGCGGCGCGATGCTGAGCCTGCTGGTCGTCGCCGCCAGCCTGGTCTGGCTCGGCCTGCTGTTCGCCGCGGCGGTCTGGGGCGAGCGCCATCCGGACGGCTTGGCGCGGCGCTGGTCGTACGTCTACGCGCTGTCGCTGGCGGCCTACTGCACCTCGTGGACGTTCTACGGCACGGTCACCCAGGCCGCGCGCTCGGGCTGGTGGCTGCCGCCGACCTTCGTCGGCACGATCCTGCTCTACGTGTTCGGCTTCGGCCTGCTGCAGCGGCTGGTGCGCCTGGTCCAGGACACGCACAGCACCTCGATCGCCGATCTGGTCGCCGCGCGGCTCGGCAAGGATTCGCGGCTGGCGGCCGCGATCACGCTGGTCGCGATCCTCGGCATCGTTCCGTACATCGCGCTGCAGCTCAAGGCGGTCGCGATGAGCTTCAACCTGCTCACGCGCGCCGCCGCGCTGGAGGCGCCGCCGTGGCACGACAGCGCGCTCTACGTCGCGCTGGTGCTGGCGCTGTTCGCGATGCTGTTCGGCACGCGCAGCGTCAGCACGGCCGAGCACAACCGCGGCCTGGTGCTGGCGATCGCGCTGGAATCGCTGCTCAAGCTCGGCGCGATGCTCGCGATCGGCGCCTGGGTGCTGCTCGACTACGGCTGGCCGGACGCGCCGCCCGATGCACCGACCAGCGCGAGCGGCTTTCCGGGCCTCATCGTGCTCGGCGTGCTGGCGCTGTTCACGCTGCCGCATCTCTATCACGTCGGCGTCGCCGAATGTCGCGACGTGCGCCATCTGCGCACCGCGCGCTGGCTGTTTCCGCTGTACATGGGCCTGATTGCGCTGCCGCTGCTGCCGCTGGCGCGTGCCGGCGACCTGCGCCTGGGCGCGCTGGACGTGCCGTCGGATCTGTACGTGCTGGCGCTGCCGCTGGCCGACGGCAACGGCGTGCTCGCGCTGCTGGCGTTCCTCGGTGGCCTCAGCGCCGCGACCGGCATGGTCGTGGTCGCCACGCTCGCGCTGAGCCTGATGATCGGCAATCACTGGCTGACGCCGCTGCTGGTGCGCGGCGCGTGGCGGCAGAACGTCGGCGACCTGCGCGGCAGCGTGCTGCGCCAGCGCCGCGTGGCGATCCTGATCGTGGTCCTGCTGGCCTGGGTCTACAGCCGAGCGACCAGCGGCAGCGAAGCGCTGGCCGACATCGGCGCGCTGTCGTTCTCGGGCCTCGGCACGCTGGCGCCGGCGGTGCTGTTCGCAATGCTGCGGCCGCAGACGCCGCCGCGTGCGGTCCTGTTCGGCCTGGCCGCCGGCGTCGCGGTCTGGACCTGGTGCCTGCTGGTGCCGACGCTGGCCACGCCGGCCTGGCTCGATTCGGGTCCGTTCGGGCTGGCCTGGCTCGCCCCCGATCACCTGCTCGGGCTCTCGGGCTGGAGCCGCCTCAGCCGTGCGGTCGTGCTGAGCCTGCTGGTCGAGACCGCGGTGACGCTGCTGCTGGCGGCGCGTGCGACGCGACCGCAGCCGGTCGAGACCGCCGAGCTCGACGTCGCGACGCTGCGCGATCTGGGCTGGCGCTTCCTGCCGTCCGAGCGCGTCGATCATCTGATCGGCGAGCCGCGACAGGGTATCGCCGACCACGGCCAGATCGAGCGCGTCGAGCGCGAGCTGGCGACCGTGTTCGGTGCGGCCTCGGCGCGGCTGCTGCTCGATGCGGCGCGGCGCGAGCACGGCCGCGATCTGGACACCGTCGCGACGATCGTCGGCGAAGCCTCGCAGGCGCTGCGCTTCAATCAGCGCCTGCTCGAGGCGGCGCTCGAGAACATGACGCAGGGCATCAGCGTGGTCGATCGCGATCTCCACCTGGTCGCCTGGAACGCGCGCTACGCGCAGCTGTTCGGGTTCCCGGCGGCCTTGCTGCAGGTCGGCCGGCCGATCGCCGACCTGGCCGCACATGCGCTGCGCTCGGAAGGTCGCGACGAGGCCGAGGTCGCGCGCATGGTCGCGCGCCGCCTGCGGCACATGCGCGCCGGTACGCCGCTGCTGTCCGAGCGCCGCTTCCCGGACGGCAGCCTGATCGAGATCCGCGGCAATCCGATGCCCGGCGGCGGCTTCGTCGCGACGTTCACCGACGTCACCGCGTTCCGCCAGGCCGAGGCCGGACTCAAGCAGGTCGCCGAGCACCTCGAGCTGCGCGTGGCCGAACGCACCGCGGCGCTGGCACGCGCCAGTGCCGCCGCCGAGCAGGCCAACCAGGCCAAGACGCGTCTGCTCGCGGCGGTCAGCCACGATCTGGCCCAGCCGCTCAACGCGGCGCATCTGTTCGTGCACGCGCTCGCGCAGCGGCCGATGCACGCGGAATACCGCGAGTCGCTCGCGCACATCGACGGCGCGCTCGGCTCGGCCGAGGAACTGCTGGCCGGCCTGCTCGACGTCTCGCGTCTGGACGCCGGCGGCCTGGTGCCGGTGCGGCAGTCGTTCCGCGCCGACGCGCTGCTGCGCGGGCTGGCCGCCGAGTTCGGCGTACTCGCGCAGCAGAAGGGCCTCGCGCTGCGCTACGCCGCCTCGTCGGTCTGGCTCGACAGCGATCCGCAGCTGCTGCGGCGCGTGCTGCAGAATTTCCTCGCCAATGCGGTGCGCTACACGCAGCGCGGTCGCATCGTGATCGGCGTGCGCCGCGCCGGCGCCACGGCGCGGATCGAGGTCTGGGACAGCGGCCCCGGCATCGCGACGGCCGATCGCGCGCTGATCTTCGAGGAGTTCCGCCGGCTCGGCCACGACGGCCAGGGCCTGGGCCTCGGCCTGTCGATCGCCGATCGCATCACGCGCCTGCTCGGTCATGCCTTGAGCCTGCGCTCGTGGCCGGGCCGCGGCAGCGTATTCGCGGTCGAGGTGCCGCTCGGACGGCCGCTCGCGCAGGTACCCGCGCAGGCACCTGCTGCGCGCGTCGAGGCGCCGGCCGCTCGCGTGCTGGTCGTCGACAACGACGCGGCGGTGCGCCGTGCGATGGCCGGCCTGCTCGATGGCTGGGGCTGCCAGGTGCGCATCGCCGCCGATGCGGTGCAGGCGCGCGCGGCCTCGGCCGACGGCTGGCCGGATCTGCTGATCGTCGATTTCCATCTCGACGGCGGCGCGACCGGCCTCGAGCTGCGCGAGGGCCTGGCCGCGGCCGCGCGCATGCGGCCGTGCATCGTCGTCACCGCCGATCACGGCGAGGCCGTGCGCGCCGCTGTCGCGGCGGCCGGCTGCCATCTGCTCTACAAGCCGCTCAAGCCGCTGGCGCTGAAGTCGCTGATGGCGCGCCTGCTGCCGAGCGCCTGACGCGGTGTGCCGGTTCGGTGGCCGGCATCGGCATCGATGCGCTCGCTGCTGTCGTCACGCCGTCAGTGCGGGAGTCGGCCCTCGCCGGCCGCTGCGGCATCGGGCGGGGCCTCGCCGGCGGCGATCCGCAGCGTGCTCAGCAGCACGCCGGCCTGAGTCCGGTTGCGCACGCCGAGCTTCTCGAAGATCGCGGTGACATGCGCCTTGACGGTGCGTTCCTGGATCGACAGCGCGTCGGCGATCTGCTTGTTGAGCCGGCCTTCGGCGACCAGGGTCAGCACGCGGAACTGCTGCGGGCTCAGGCTGTTGAGCCGTGCCGCCAGCGTGCCGTCGTCGGCCGCGACCTCGCCGGCCGCGACCGCGGCGCGATGCTCGGGCGGGATCCAGGTGCGGCAGTCGAGGATCGCGCGCAATGCGGTCTGCAGGTCTTCCAGCGCGGCACGCTTGGCGATGAAGCCGGCCGCGCCGTAGGCGAGTGCGCGCCGGATCGTGTCCGGATCGTCGTGCGCCGACACCATCGCGACCGCGATGCTCGGATACTCGGCGCGCAGCGCGGCCAGTCCCATCAGGCCCTGGCTGCCGGGCATGTGCAGGTCGAGCAGGACCAGGTCGGTATCGGGTTGCTCGAGCAGGTGCGCACGCGCCGCGTCGAGGTCGGCAGCCTCGGCGATCCGCGCCGACGCGTCGAGCCCCGCGACCGCCTGGCGCAGTGCCAGCCGGAACAGCGGATGGTCGTCGGCGATCAGCACCTTGAGCATCGGTCACGCGGCGGCGGGGAACGATCCGCGAGCATACCGCGCCGGCCTGCGACTTTCGTACGATGGCCGCATCCGCGCCGGCGCGTATTGTGGGCCGATGTCCCGACTCCGCATCGCCGTTCCCGTACTCGCGCTCGTGCTGGCCGCCTGCGCGCCGACCGCCGCCGTTCGTCAACGATCGCCCGTCACGATGACCGATTTCCTCGTCAGCCCCGTCCGCGAAACCCGCCACGCCGGCGGCGACGATCTGCTGACCGCCGGACTCGGACCGGCCGGCCTGCGCGGCGCAGCGGCGCCGTTCGCCGATCCGGACCGCCCGAGCGCAGCGGAGCTGCGCCGCCGCGCGATCCAGGCCAGCTGGAAAGGCATCGCCGATCTCGGTCCGCTCGGCGGCTACGGCACGCTCTACGGCAGCACCGATCCGGTGCCGGGCCGCGAGTATTCGGCGTTCGCGCGGCTGCCCGGCGCACAGCAGCCGCATCGCGTGCTGGTGCAGGTGCCCGATGATTTCGATGCGCGTACGCGCTGTCTGGTCGTGACCGCCTCGTCGGGATCGCGCGGCATCTACGGCGCGATCGCGCTGGCCGGCGCGGCCGGTCTGCCGCGCGGCTGCGCAGTCGCCTACACCGACAAGGGCACCGGCTCGGGCTATTTCGATATCGACTCGCGCAGCGGCGTGCAGCTCGACGGCACACGCGCGGTCGCCGGCCAGGCGATGCTCGAGTTCGAGCCGGCTGCTGCGGCCGGCGGCGGCGTTGCGGTCAAGCATGCGCATTCGGGCGATCAGCCGGAGGCCGACTGGGGCCGCCACGTGCTGCAGGCGGCACGTTTCGGCCTGGCGATGCTCGATCGCGCGCGGCCGGACCTGGCGCCGTTCACGCCGGCCAATACGCGCGTGATCGCAATCGGCCTCTCCAACGGCGGCGGTGCGGTGCTGCAGGCGGCCGGCCTCGACGAGGACCTGCTCGACGCGGTCGTTGCGCTCGCGCCGAACGTCGCCGTGCCCGGCCAAGGCCGGCCGCTCTACGACTACGTGACCGAAGCGGCACTGGCGCTGCCGTGCGCGCTGCTCGACCGGCGCTTCGACGCGGTGCCGTTCGCGCGCGAGGCCGACGGCAGCGCGCCGCTCGCCTGGCAGGCGCGCTGCGCTTCGCTGCAGGCGCGCGGCCTGGGTTCTCCCGCTGACGCCCTGGCCGCGTTGCAGGCATCGGGCTGGACCGCCGCCGCGCTGGCGACCGCTGCCAGCAGCACGCGCCTGGATCTGTGGCGCGCGGTCGCGGCGACCTATGCCTCGGCCTATCTGCGCGCGGCGCCGGATGCGATGCCGTGCGGCTACCGGTTTGCCGCGCATGACGCGGCCGGCCAGCCGGTCGCCGCGTCCGCGGCGGTCCGCGCGGCCTGGTGGGCCGACGCCAGCGGCATTCCGCCCGGCGCCGGCATCGCGCTGCTCGAAGACGCTGCAGCGGGCGCGGATCCGGCCTGGCCCGGACTCGACTGCCTGCGCGCGCTGTGGACCGGCGACGGCGCCGATGCCGCGCGCCTGCGTGCCGCGGTCGCGGCGACCGAGGTGCGGCTGCCGCGGCGCGAGCTGCCGCTGGTCGTGATCCACGGCGAGGCCGACGGACTGATCCCGATCGCATTCAGCGGGCTGCCGTACGTCCAGTGGCTGCGCGATCACGGCCGCGCGCCGGTCTGGTGGCCGATCGCCGACGGCCAGCACTTCGACGCCTTCCTCGCGATGCCCGGCTTCGGCGACCGCTACGTGCCGCTGCTGCCGTACGGCGATGCCGCGTTCGAGCGCGTGCTCGATGCGCTGCGCGAGGGACGGGCGGTCGAGCTTGGTCCAGCGCCGGCGACCCGGCCACGCGGCGCCCGCGCGCTGGACGCCGCCGGTCTCGGCCTGCGCTGAGACGGGCCGCGCGCCGTCGGGTTGAGAACGCCGCCCGCGGCCCCACGCTGCTGGGCTGACGCCCGCGGAGACCACCGATGATCGACCTGCACTACTGGCCCACGCCGAACGGCCACAAGATCACGCTGTTCCTCGAGGAAAGCGGTCTGGACTATCGCGTCCGTCCGGTCGACATCACCAACGGCGAGCAATTCCGGCCGGCCTTCCTCGCGATCTCGCCGAACAACCGCATGCCGGCGATCGTCGACCACGCCCCGGCCGACGGCGGCGCGCCGCTCAGCGTATTCGAGTCGGGTGCGATCCTGAGCTATCTGGCCGACAAGACCGGCCGCTTCGTGCCGGCGGCGCCGCGCGAGCGCGTCGTCGTCAACGAATGGCTGTTCTGGCAGGTCGGCGGTCTCGGTCCGATGGCCGGGCAGAATCATCATTTCAGCCGCTACGCACCGGTGAAAATTCCGTACGCGATCGAGCGCTACGTCAAGGAGACCGCGCGCCTCTACGGCGTGCTCGACCGGCGCCTGGCCGATCGAGCGTTCATCGCCGGCGACGACTACACGATCGCCGACATGGCCTGCTATCCGTGGATCGAGCAGCACGCGATGCAGCAGCAGACCATCGGGGACTTCCCGAACCTCGAGCGCTGGCTCGCGGCGATCGCCGCGCGGCCGGCGACGCGGCGCGCGTATGCGATCGGCGAAGCGGTCAGCCACCCCGAGCGGCCGATCGACGATCCGGCCGTGCGCCGCGTGCTGGCGCCGGCCGATCCGCGTTAACCGCGTCGCGGCCGGGCCGCGCGCCGTGCCGCCGCCGCGCAACACCTCGCCGACCGGACATCCACGCGCGCGCACGCGCGAGCGGCCTCCACGCCGCGTGCGGGTTCGCGGCGAGGGTCGCTTCTCAGCCGGTGCGGTCGCCGATCGCCTCGGCCATCGCGACCTCGAGGCCGACGCCGTCGCGCAGCGCATCGAGCGCGGCGCGATCCCATTCGCCGACGAAGCGACCCGCGTGCAGCACGATCGCGCGGTCGACCCAGCGCTCGACGATGTCGAGCGCATGTGTGGCCAGTACCACCGCGCAGCGGCCGGCGTCGGCGCGGGCGCGCAGATGGCGCTTGAGCACGAGGCTCGAAGCCGGGTCGAGGCCGTTGAACGACTCGTCGAGCACGATCAGGGCCGGCTCGCCGATCAGCGCGAGCAGCACGCCGAGCTTCTGGCGCATGCCGTAGGAGTAGGTCGCGACCGGATCGTCCAGGCGCGCCGCCAGGCGCAGCGGCCCGGCGAGTTCGAGCACCTGGGCATCGGCGGCGGCCAAACCGTGCGCGGCGGCGTGTACGGCCAGGCAATCGCGGCCGCTCAGGACCGCCGGCAGTGATTCGGGCGCGACCGCGTAGCCGAGCCGTGCGCGGGCGCGCAGCGGCTCGTCGGCCAGCGACACGCCGTCGATCAGGATCGTGCCCTCGGCGGCGTGCCGGCCGGCCAGGCAGTCCAGCAGCGTGCTCTTGCCGCTGCCGTTCGGGCCGAGCACGCCGAGCCATTCGCCGCGCGGCACGCGCAGATCGAGCGCATGCAGCACGCGCAGCGGCCTTGGGCCCGCATAGCCGGCGCTGAGCATGCGCAGTTGCAGGGCCGGCGGATTCATCGGACCGGCCGTGTCGGATCGTGCAGGCGCCAGGCGGCGAGCGCGGTGCCGCCGGCGACCAGGCAACCGCCGAGCGCGACCGCGATCGCCGCCCCCGGCGCGACGGTGGCGCCGAGCAGGCCGCCGGTCGCCGCGGCGATGCCGGCGACGGCGGCCAGCGCCGGCGCGAGCAGCGTGACCGCCAGACGCCGCGGCGCCAACGCCGCGCTGCGCAGCCAGCCGGCACCGCCCAGCACCGCGAGCAGGCCGCGCAGGCACTCGCTCGCGGCCAGCGTGCCGGCGAGGCCGAGCAGCAGGCCGATCACGTCGGCGATCGCGCTGCCGATCGGCAGCGCCAGCAGCAAGGCGCCGAACAGGCGTGCGTGCAGGCCCGGATCGGCTTGCGCGCGCGCCTGCCGCAGCGGCCACGCCGCGAGCACGCGCCAGCCCGATCGCGGGCGGCGCGACGGCGCGGCGGCGCGCAATGCACGCGACGCGCGCGATGCGGCCGGTCGCCGTCCGAGCAGCGCGCCGGCGACGCTGCCGGCGAGCATGCCGGCGCCGATCAGTGCGGCCAGCGTCGCCGATCCGCGCGCGGTGCCGCCGGCGACGCTGGTGACCGCGAGGGCGGCCAGCGCGGCGGCCAGCGCCGGCAGCTGCGCACCGGCCAGGCGCCAGGCGTCCGCTTGCGCCGCCTGCGCCGGCGCGATCGGCAGCCCGCCGAGCCAGCTGCGCGGCCGTTCGGCGAGCCAGAGCCGGCGCAGTCGCAGCGCGCGCAGGCCGGCCAGCAGCGCGACGAGGCCGAGGCTGCGCTCCGGATGGGCCAGTGCCGCGTCGAGCAGGCCGCGGGCGCCGGCGAGCGGCGCGAGCAGGGCCGCCGCCACGAGCATCGGCGCCAGCATGGCGGCCGAGGCGATGGCGAACGGCCGCCGCCAGGCGTCGCGCCGGCGGCGGCGATCCTCGAGTCGGCGGGCCAGCAAGGCGGCGTTGGCGGTCGGCATGGTCGACTGTGGACAGCGGATCGGAGCGGGGATTCCCGGGGCAGGATCGCCTCGTGCCCGGCGGCGAATACAGCCGTGCACGCCGGGCCGCGCGAACGCGGCGATAATGCCGCTTCCACGGGAGAAAGCGATGCGAGCGTTGTTGTTGGCCGCGACGATGGCGGCCGGAGTGCCGGCGATGGCCGGGAAGCTCGAGCTGTCGAGCATCTACGAGGGCGGCGGCCTCAACGGGCCGGTCCCGCGCAGCCTGAAGATCTCGCCGGACGGTCAGCGCGTGACCTTCCTGCGCCCCAAGGCGAGCGACCAGAACCGGCTCGATCTGTGGGAATACCACGTCAAGGAGCAGCGCACGCGGCTGCTGGTCGACGCCGACAGCCTCGCCGAAGCCGAACAGGAACTCGGCGAGGCCGAGCGCGCGCGCCGCGAACGTGCGCGCATGGCCAGCCTGAGCGGCATCGTCGATTACCAATGGTCGCCGGACGGCACGCGGCTGCTGTTTCCGATCGGCGGCGCGCTGTATCTGTACGACCTGGGCGCGACCGACCAGCCGCTGCGCAAGCTCGACACCGGCGGCGATTTCATCGCGCCGCAGATCTCGCCGGCCGGCGGCTACGTCTCGTTCGTGCGCGAGCAGGACCTGTGGGTGATCGATCTCGCGTCCGGTACGCGCCGGCGGCTGACCCGCGACGGCGGCGGCACGGTCCACAACGGCGAGGCCGAGTTCGTCGCGCAGGAGGAGATGCATCGCGACGAGGGCTACTGGTGGGCGCCGGACGATTCGGCGATCGCGTTCCAGCGCTACGACGAGGCCGCGGTGCCGGTGGTGCGGCGCATGGAAATCTATGCCGAGCGCGCCGATCTGATCGAGCAGCGCTATCCGGCGGCCGGACAGCCCAACGTCGAGACCCGACTCGGCCTGGTCACGCCCGACGGTGGCGACGTGCGCTGGATCGACCTCGGCGAGGATCGCGACATCTACCTGGCACGCGTCAAGTGGCTGCCCGATGCGCGGCGCCTGTCGTATCAGATCCAGTCGCGCGACCAGAAGCGCCTGGATCTCAAGCTGGTCGACGTCGCCACGCTCGAACAGCGCACCGTGCTCAGCGAGCGCAGCCAGACCTGGGTCGAGCTCAACGACGATCTGCATTTCCTCGCCAAGCGCGATGCCTTCGTCTGGGGCAGCGAGCGCACCGGCTTCCATCATCTGTACCTCTACGACCTCGACGGTACGCTCAAGCACGCGATCAGCCGCGGCGACTGGAACCTCGACGGCGTGGCCGCCGTCGACGAGAAGGACGGCCTGGTCTACGTGACGTCCAATCGCGATTTCGTGCCGGATACGCAGATCTACGCGCTCAAGCTCGATGGCTCGAGCGCCGATCGTCCGCAGCGGATCAGCCGCGAGGACGGCACGCACGCGGCCACGTTCGCGAAGAACGGCGCGTTCTACGTCGACACCTTCAGCGACCCGCACACGCCGCCGCAGGTCAGCGTGCGCAAGCCCGACGGCAGCCGCCTGGCATGGATCGAAGAAAACCCGCTCGACGCGCGGCATCCTTACGCGCGCTTCCGTGGCGCGTTCGTCGAGCCCGAGTTCGGCACGCTCAAGGCCGACGACGGACAGACCCTCTACTACCGCCTGTACCGCCCCGCCGACGCGCCCGGCGAGGAAGCCAAACGCCGGCCGGTCCTGGTCTTCTACTACGGCGGGCCCGGCGTGCAGACCGTCACGCGCAGCTGGGGCGATCACTTCAACCAGTACCTGGCGCAGCGCGGCTACGTCGTCTTCACGCTCGACAACCGCGGCATGGCGCGGCGCGGCCGCCAGTTCTCCGATGCGATCCACCGCCAGCTCGGCGCGGCCGAGGTGGCCGACCAGCTCGCCGGCATCCGCTGGCTCAAGGAGCAGGACTATGTCGACCCCGCGCGCATCGGCGTGTTCGGCTGGAGTTACGGCGGCTACCTGACCACGATGATGCTGAGCAAGGCCTCCGACGAGATCGCGGCCGGCGTCGCGGTCGCGCCGGTCACCGACTGGTCGCTGTACGACACGCACTACACTGAGCGCTATCTGTCCACGCCGGCCGACAATCCGGCCGGCTACATCCGCAGCACGCCGTTCGCATGGCTGGACGGCCTCAACGCGCCGCTGCTGCTCGTGCACGGCATGGCCGACGACAACGTGCTGTTCACGAACTCGACGCGGCTGATGGCGGCGCTGCAGGACAAGGGCACGCAGTTCGAGCTGATGACCTATCCGGGCGGCAAGCACGGCCTGTCGACGCCGGCGATGCGCATGCACGTCTACACGCTGATCACCGGCTTTCTCGACCGCAAGCTGATGCGGCCCGGTCCGAAGCCCTGATCCGGCGCACGCGGCGCGGCGCGCTCGAGCCAGCCGCGTCGCGACACGGTCCGCGGCATCGCCGCGGACCGTCCGGCGTTCAGAAGCGGCCGGCCTGGAAATCGCGGATCGCCGCGACGATCTCGTCCTGCGTGTTCATCACGAACGGACCGTACTTGGCGACCGGCTCGCCGAGCGGCCTGCCGGCGACCAGGATCAGGCGTGCCGCCTGTGCGCCGGCAGTCACCGTGATATCGCCGCCGCGGCCGAGCACGGCGAGCTCGCCGCGCGCCACGGGTTGCGCGGCACCCTCGGGCCCGACCGCGACCTCGCCCTCGAACACATAGACGAACGCATTGTGGCCGGCCGGAATCGGCAGGCTCTGCCGGCAGCCGGCCGGCAGCGCGACATCGAGGTACACCGGCGCCGTCGCCGCCGCGTCGACCGGACCCTGCGCGTCCTCGAAGCGGCCGGCGATCACGCGGACCTGCGCGCCCGAGGCGGTGGTGCGCTCGGGAATCCGTTCCGGCGCGATGTCCTGGTAGCGCGGCGCGGTCATCTTGTCGGCGGCCGGCAGGTTGACCCAGAGCTGGAAGCCCCACATCAGGCCGTCTTCCTGCTCGGGCATCTCCGAATGCACGATGCCGCGGCCGGCCGTCATCCACTGCACGCTGCCCGGCGTCAGCAGGCCCGAATTGCCCTGATTGTCGCCGTGGCGCATGCGCCCGGCCAGCATGTAGGTGACGGTCTCGAAGCCGCGGTGCGGATGGTTCGGGAAGCCGGCCAGATAGTCGCCGGCCTGGTCGGAGCGGAACTCGTCGAGCATCAGGAACGGATCGAGCATCTCCAGCGCGCGCTGACCGATGACGCGGGTCAGCTTGACGCCGGCACCGTCGGACGTCGGCTGGCCGCGTACGAGCTGCAGCACGCGGCGATCGGACGGCGGAGAGCTGGGGACTGCGGACATGGCGACACTCCGAAACGAGGAAGCCGCCAAGATGTCGGCGCGGAGCCCCGCGCTCAAGCGCCCGGGCGTGGACGCGCTGGCGCGCCGGCGTGAACAATCGCCGCGCGGCGCGCGGCGTCTCAGTGCAGCGTGCGGCCGCCGCGCCGGCGCTGCATGCCGGGGCGCCGGCTCGCCGCGGCATCGCGTGCGGCGCGCTGCTCCTCGGCGCTCGGCGGATGGTTGCGCCAGTACTCGGCGACCGCGGCGACGACGCCCGGGATGTGCGCCAGGCACTCGTCGTACTCCTCGTCGCTGAGCTCGGCGAACTCGGCATCGGCCTCGAACACGCCGTCGTCGATCGCCAGCGCGATGATCGGGCCGAGCAGCTCCATCAGCTGCGTATCGCTGCCCAGGCGCGATTCCCAGGCCGACGCGCGCAGGTCGATGCCGCGGCTGAAGCCTTCGCACCAGCCGCGCGCGGTGTAGACCGTCGTGCCGTCATCGTCGTCGATCTCGCCGAGGATCGGCTCGTAGGCGCCGGTCTCGAGCTCGGGCGCGATCGAGTCGTTCAGATGCGCCAGCAGATGCAGCACGCGCTGGCCCTGATCGGGGTCGATGAACGGCTCGTGCAGCACGTCGGGCAGCCATTCCTCCGGCTTGGCCGGGACCGGACCGATCGCCAGCGCGGTCAGCAGGCCGTGGACGCCGTCGAGCAGCAGGTCTTCCTCGCCGCCGTGCGCGCGCAGGAACTGGTCCAGTTCTTCCAGCTCGTTGTCACTCGGAGAAGAGGGCCAGTCGTGTTCAGTCATCGGCAAGTTCCAGCAGGGCGGGCGCGTGGTCCGAAGGACGGTCCCAGGCGCGGGGCGTGCGGTCGATAGTGGCGGCACGCGCGCGTGCCTTCAAGCGTTCGCTGGCCAGGATCAGGTCGATCCGCAGACCGAGATCGCGGCGGAAGCCGGCCTGGCGGTAATCCCACCAGCTGTAGCGGCCCGGTTCGGCGTCGAGCAGACGGAAGCTGTCGAGCAGACCCAGATCGAGCATGCGCCGCAGTGCGTCGCGCTCGGGCGTCGAGCACAGAATCCGTTCATGCCAGGCGACCGGATCGTGCACGTCGCGATCGTCCGGTGCGATGTTGAAGTCGCCGAGCACGACCAGGCGCGGATCGTTGCGCAGCTCGCCCTCGAGAAAGCGCGTGACCTTGGCCAGCCAGTCGAGCTTGTAGGCGTACTTCTCGCTGCCGACCGCCTGGCCGTTGACGACGTAGAGATTGGCGATGCGCAGATCGCCGACGGTCGCGACCAGGATCCGCCGCTGCGGATCCTCGAGCCCCGGCAGGTCGGTCACGACATCGTGGATCGGCTCGCGCGCGAGCAGCGCGACGCCGTTGTAGGTCTTCTGCCCCGAGTACGCGACCTGATAGCCGAGCGTCTCGACCGCCTCGCGCGGGAACTTGCCGTCCTCGAGCTTGGTTTCCTGCAGCGCCAGGACGTCCGGCGCGGCCGCCGCGGCCCACTGCTGCAGATGCGGCAGGCGCACGTTCAACGAATTGACGTTCCAGGTGGCGATTTTCATGGGTATGGATGGGGTCTCGGGCCCTGCTCGGCGGCGGTCCTGAACGCAGGCCGCACCGCGATCGAATCGCCGATTGTAGGCCAGCGCCGTGAAGCGGTGGCGGCGCACCGTCGCCCTGGCCGGTTCCGCTTCGCGCCGTGAGCCGTTTTCGCCGCAGCCTACGCATAACCGATCGGACGGACGTGCGGCGACGTGCGCAAAACCGGAACGACGCGCGCAGGCGAGCCGATTTCAGACGACGTGGCCGAGCGGTGGCGAGCCATGGCCGCGCCGTCACGCGCGAGGCGCCGGGTTCCTCGCCGCTTCGACGTCCGCGTCCGAATCCCACGAACGGAGGTTCCATCATGGTCAAGATCGCGGCAGCGGGCCTGTTCGCGCTTTCGCTGGCCGTCGCCGCGCAGGCGGCCGGCTCGGCGCAGATGCCGGCCGGGGCCGAGACGCCGGACGGCAGCGGCACCTGGTCGCAGCTCGGCGCGTTCGGCGCCAGCGGTTCGATCAATGCGTTCGCGGTCTATGGCGGCGAGCTGGTCATGGGCGGCGAGTTCACGTCGATCGGCTCGGCCAGCCACTTCTACGTCGCGCGCTTCGACGGCACCACGTGGTCGTCGCTCGGCACCGGCACGAGCACCTACGTGCAGGCATTGAGCGTCTACGCCGGCGAGCTGGTCGCGGCCGGCAGCTTCACGATGGCCGGCGGCCAGACCGTCAATCGCATCGCGCGCTGGAACGGCAGCAGTTGGTCGCCGCTCGGCAGCGGCATGAACGGCACGGTGCTGGCGCTGGCGGTCTACCAGGGCGAGCTCTACGCGGCCGGCGCGTTCACGACGGCCGGCGGTGTCGATGCGGGCCGGATCGCGAGGTGGAACGGCAGCCAGTGGATGCCGGTCGGCGGCGGGATCGACGGCACGGTGCGCGCGCTGGCGGTCTATCGCGGCGAACTGGTCGCCGGCGGCGCGTTCTTCACGGCCGGCAGCACCAGCGTCAGCCGGATCGCGAAATGGAACGGCAGCAGCTGGTCGGCGCTCGACTGGGGTACCGACGATGCGGTGTTCGCGCTGACCGTCTACGGCGATGCGCTGATCGTCGGCGGCGACTTCAGGAGTGCGAACGGCGCCAATACCGACCGCGTCGCGCGCTGGGACGGCACGGCTTGGTCGACGCTCGGCAGCGGCGTCGACAACGTCGTGCGCGCGCTCGGCGTCTACAACGGCGAGCTGATCGTCGGCGGCCGCTTCGGCACGGCCGGCGGCGTCACGGCGCCGCGCATCGCCAGATGGAACGGCGCGGCTTGGTCGGGCCTCGCGTCCGGCATCTCCGGCGGAGGCCCCAGCAGCGGCATCGTGCAGGCGCTCGGCGTCTACGGCGCCGATCTCGCCGTCGGCGGCAGCTTCAGCAGCGCCGGCGGCACGCCGGTCCTGCACATGGCGCGCTGGCGCGACCTCGGCAACGATCCGATCTTCAGCGCCGGCTTCGACTAATCCGGGTCCGGGCCGGCGCTGCGCGGCCCGCCCGGTCACGCACATCCCTGGGGCGCGCCCGGCAACGGCGTGGCGCGGCCCAATCCGCACGAGCGCGTCGACCCGCACTGGTCAATCTCCGGTATCGGCCGCTACGCTCACCGGGCCGTCGCACTTCGCGTCGGGACCTTCCGCGACGAGCCCCGCCGATGATCGACCTGCGCAGCGATACCGTGACCCGACCGACTGCGGCGATGCGCGCCGCGATGGCCGCCGCGCCGGTCGGCGACGACGTCTACGGCGACGATCCGACCGTGCGCCGGCTCGAGCAGCGCCTCGCCGGCGACCTCGGTTTCGAGGCCGGCCTGTTCCTGCCGAGCGGTACGCAGACCAATCTCGTCGCCCTGCTCTGCCACTGCCAGCGCGGCGACGAGTATCTGATCGGCCAGGAAGCGCATACCTACAAATACGAAGGCGGCGGCGCGGCCGTGCTCGGCTCGATCCAGCCGCAGCCGATCACGCAGGCCGCCGACGGCAGCCTGCCGCTGGATGCGCTGACGGCCGCGGTCAAGCCGGACGATCCGCATTTCGCGCGGACGCGCCTGCTCGCGCTCGAGAACACCTGGCATGGCCGCGTCGTGCCGCAGGCCTATATCGTCGAGGCGGCGGCCTGGGCGCGCACGCGCGGACTGGCGGTACATCTGGACGGCGCGCGTCTCTACAACGCCGCGATCGCCTCCGATGTGCCGGCTGCGGACCTGGCCGCGCCGTTCGACAGCGTATCGGTCTGCCTGTCGAAGGGCCTCGGCGCGCCGGTCGGCTCGGTGCTGGCCGGTTCGGCCGCGCTGATCGCGCAGGCGCGGCGCTGGCGCAAGATGCTCGGCGGCGGCATGCGCCAGTCCGGCCTGCTGGCGGCGGCGGGACTGCATGCGCTCGATCACCACGTCGCCCGGCTCGCCGACGACCACGCGCGTGCGCGGCGCCTGGCCGACGGTCTCGCCGACGCCGGCTACGCGCTGCGCGGCTGCCATACCAACATGGTCTTCATCGACGTGCCGGCCGAGCGGCTGTCCGCGTTCGCCCAGCACCTGGACGCCCACGGCGTGCGCGCGAGCATCGGCTACCTGCCGACAGTGCGGCTGGTCACGCATCTGGATCTCGACGACGCGGCGATCGACCGCGTGATCGAGGTCATGCGCGCGTTTCAGGCCGCCAGGCCGTAACTGCGCAGCAAGGCGTCGGGCGTCGGCTCGCGGCCGCGGAACTCGACGAACGATTCGAGCGCCGGCCGCGAACCGCCGACCGCGAGGATCGCGCGCCGCCAGGCCTCGCCGACCTCGCGATTGAACACGCCTTCGGTCTCGAAGCGGTCGAACGCATCGGCCGACAGCACCTCGGCCCACAGATAGCTGTAGTAGCCGGCCGCGTAGCCGCCCGAGAAGATGTGCGTGAACGTGTGCGGAAAGCGGTGCCAGGCCGGCGGCACGATCACCGCGGTCTCGCGCCGCACCTCCTCGAGGATCTCCAGCGCGCGCGCGCCGCGCGCCGGGTCGTAGCGATGGTGCAGCAGGAAGTCGAACAGGCCGAACTCGAGCTGGCGCACCAGGAACAGGCCGGACTGGAAGTTGCGCGCGGCCTGCATGCGCTCGAACAGCGCCTCAGGCAGGCGTTCGCCGGTCTGCCAGTGGCGCGCGATCAGATCCAGGCCCTCGCGCTGCCACGCGAAGTTCTCCATGAACTGGCTCGGCAGCTCGACCGCGTCCCACTCCACGCCGCCGATGCCCGAGACGCCGGCGACTTCGACCTCGGTCAGCATGTGGTGCAGGCCGTGGCCGAACTCGTGGAACAGCGTGACGACATCGTCGTGCGTCAGCAGCGACGGCGTCGCACCGGTCGGCGGCGCGAAGTTGCAGGTCAGATAGGCCACCGGCAGCTGCAGGCCGTCGTCGGTGCGCATCCGCGTCGTGCACACGTCCATCCAGGCGCCGCCGCGCTTGCCGGTGCGCGCGTAGAGGTCGACGTAGGCACCGGCGAACACGCGACCGGCGGTATCGACGAGATCGTAGTAGCGCGCGTCCGGATGCCAGACGTCGACGTCCTCGCGCGGCCGGAAGCCGACGCCGAGCACGCGCTCGACGACCGCGAACAGGCCGTCGATCACGGCCGGCAGCGGGAAGTACGGCTTGAGCTCCTCCTCGCTGAGCGCGTAGGTGCGCATGCGCAGCTTCTCGGACGCGTAGGCCACGTCCCAGGGTTCGAGCGTGTCGATGCCAAGCTCGCCGGCGGCGAACGCACGCAGCTCGGCCAGATCGCGCTCGGCCATCGGCCGAGCCTTGGCGACGAAGTCGCGCAGGAACGCGATGACCGCGTCGGCCGAGGGCGCCATCTTGGTCGCCAGAGATTCCTCCGCGGCGCTCGCGAAGCCGAGCAGCTGGGCGGCCTCGTGGCGCAGCGCGACGATCCGCTCGATGCGTTCGGAATTGTCGTAGCGGCCCTCGTCGGACTGTTCCGAGGCGCGCGTGCCGTAGGCGCGGTACAGCCGTGCGCGCAGCGCGCGGTCGTCGGCATAGGTCAGCACGGCCTGGACGCTCGGCTGCTTGAGCGTGACAAGCCAGCCGTCCAGATCTTTCTCCTGCGCATACGCGCGCAGCACGGCCAGGCCCGACTCGGGCACGCCGGCCAGCGCAGCCGCATCGGTGACGTGCTCGCTCCAGGCGTCGGTCGCGTCGAGCACCGCTTCCTCGAACTCGGTCGAGAGCTTGGCCAGCTCGTTGGAGATCTCGCGGTAGCGCGAGCGCGCCGGTTCCTCGAGCGCGACGCCGGACAGCACGAAATCGCGCAGCTCGTGTTCGACCGAGGTGCGCGCGGCGCGCGGCAGCGCCGCGAAGTCCGGCGCATCGGCCACCGCCTTGACGGCGGCGTAGAGCGCGCGGTTCTGGCCGAGCGCGGTGTTGAACGCGACGATCTTCTCCTGCGCGGCGGCATAGGCCTTGCGCAGCGCATCGGAATCCTGGACGCCATGCAGATGGCCGACCGGCGACCAGGCGCGCGACAGGCGATCGTCGAGGCGCTCGGCGACGGCCATGACCGAGTCGTAGCTGCGCGGCGCGTCGGAGGCCAGCATCGCGTCGATGCCGGCCTGGTAATCGGCGAGGATCGCGTCGATCGCCGGCTCGACGTGTTCGGGGCGGATCGCCGAGAAGCGCGGCAGGCCGGTCTTCGCGAGCAACGGGTTGGAATCGGTCATGAAAGCGGGTGTCCGTGAGGCTTGAATGAAATGCGCCGCCGCGGCGGCATATGCCGGTCAGAAGCAGTCGATCGGTTCTTCGCGCAGTTCCGGCGCACCGTCGATGCGCGGCCGCCACGCGATCGGCAGCTCGTCGCGCGTCGCGTAGTCGATCCAGTACTGCGGCATCTCCTCGGTGCGGGCGGTCATCTGCGGCTTCAAGCCCAGCGCGGTGATCTCGGCACGGCGGCGCTCGGCGTTGAGCTGATCGCGGAACAGGCCGAGCGAGATCGTGTTCTGCTGGTCGCCGGCGGTGACGATGTAGTAGTCGCGCATGCCCTTGGCCGACAGTGCGCGCGCGGCGGTCAGCGCGCGTTCGCGGGTCGGGAACGCCGGCAGGTAGACCCACCAGCCGCGCGACTGCGTCGTGCGCGTCTCGCGCGGGCGGATCCGGTTGACCAGCGGTGTCACCGCGGTGATCGCGGCGCGCTGGTCGGCCTGCGTCGCGAACGGACCGATCGACTTGCAGGTGTCGCTGCCGATGTCGGCCGCGGTGTCCGGCGCGGCGGCGAGTTCGGCGCTGACCGCCTCGGGGTCGCGATCGCGTTCGGAGAGCAGCTCCAGGCGCGGCACGCCGCCGTCGCCGGCCTCGACCGCCTGCGTGCGCTGCGGCGGCAGCGCGAAGATCCAGCCGGCCACGCCGAGGTTGAGGACCAGCAGGAGCAGGAACAGCAGGCGAATGAACATCGGTCGGGTTCGGACGGACGGCAACGATGGACCGGCGAGGAGGATAGAGCTTTGCGCGCGGCCTGTGCGCGATGCGCGTCGCGCGGCCTCAGCCCGACGCCCAGCGCGCCAGTCCCTGCAGCACCAGATCGTCGATGCGCTCGGCGTCGGGCAGCCACGGCGCCAGTTCGTCGGCGCCGCCGCCGGCCAGCACCAGGGCCGGCCAGGCGCCGAGCGGTCCGGCCGCGCCGCTGCGAAAGCGCTCGGTCAGCGCGACCGCGGCCAGCACGGCGCCCGACTGCACCGCGTCGGCGGTCGAATCGGCGAGCAGATGCACTTCGCGCGAAGGCGGCAGCAGCCGCGCGGTCGCGGCGGCGAGCGCGCCGCGCGTCAGCGTCGGGCTCGCCGCGATCAGACCGCCGAGATGGCGCCCGTCGGCCGCCAGTGCATCGAGGGTCAGCGCGGTGCCGACGCTGACCAGCACTTGCGCCCGCGGCTGCGCGTGCAGCGCGACCAGCGCCAGGAAGCGGTCGACGCCGAGCCGCTGCGGTTCGGCATAGGCATTGCGCACGCCCAATGCGCTGGCCGGGCTGCGCACGAAGCTCACCGGCACGCCCGGCAGCGTCGTATCGAGCAATGCGCGCAGTTCCGTTTCGCGCGCGTCGGATACGACGCTGGACACCAGCACGCCGTCGATGCGTCCGGCCAGGGCCGCGAACGCGGTGCCGAGCGCATCGGACAACGCCGGCGCATCGGCCGCGACCGGCTGGCCGGCCGTGAGCCGGCCGGTGGTCGCGGTCGCCCACTTGAGCCGCGTATTGCCGAAATCGATCAGCAGTTTCATGGTCCGCCGAGCCGGATGCTGACTTCACCGCTGTCGACGCGGACCTCGCCGTGACCGGTGTCGAGGCGCAGACTGCCGTCCGCCCCGAGGCCGCGGGCGATGCCGGTGCGCTCGCCGGCCGGGCCGATCGCGCGCACCGGCCGATCGCGCAGCGCGTCGAGCCGCGCGTAGTCCTCGGCAAACGCCGCCAGGCCGTGCGCGGCGAAGACGTCGAGTCCCTCGATCAGCCGCGCCAGCACCCGGCCGGCCAGACGATTGCGGCTGGGCAAGTCGTCCGCGAGGCTCGCCAGATCGATCCAGGGCTGGTCGATCGCGATCGCGCGGTCGAGCCGCAGATTGATGCCGATGCCGATCACCGCGTAGCAGGGACCGAGCGCATCGCCGCCGAGCTCGATCAGGATGCCGGCAAGCTTGCGGTCGCCGGCGGTGACGTCGTTGGGCCACTTCAGGCGCGCCTGGTCGACGCCGCAGTCGGCCAGCGCGCGTACCACCATGACGCCGACCGCGGCGCTGAGGCCGGCCAGACCGGCCATCGCGCCGTCGAAGCGCTTCAGCAGCGAGACCGCCAGGCCGCCGCCGAGCGGCGTCTGCCAGCTGCGTCCGCGCCGCCCGCGGCCCTGGGTCTGCAGTTCGGCCAGGCAGGCCAGCCGGTCGCGCCGGTCCTCGCCGGCGCGGCGCAGCAGGGCGCTGTTGGTCGAATCGAGCTGCCAGTGCACGGCGAGATCGCCGAGCCGCGCCTGCTGGACGGCGTCCAGGCCGTCGAGGATCGCCGCGGCATCGAGCAGCTCGAGCGGCGCGTCGAGCCGGTAGCCGATGCCGGCCTGCGCAGTGACGGCGAGCCCGGCTGCGCGCAGCGTCTGGATCTGTTTCCAGACCGCCGCGCGGCTGAGCCCGAGCTGGCGGGCAAGGTCGGCTCCCGAGGCATCGGGTCGATCGAGCAGGGCGGCCAGGACGGCGGGAGGCGAGGCGTGCGACATCGCCGCGCAGTGTAGCGGCGCGGCGCGCCCGGCACGCGGGTGGCGGGCGCACGGGCGCCGCGTCGGCGCGGGCGCGAGCGGTCCCTTGCGTGTCCGGCCTGGCCGCCAGCGGACGCCGCGGCCTGTCCGGCACTGTCCGCTCGCGTCCGCGGACACTTGCAAAATCGAGCTGTATCAAGCAATTGGCGGCTGGCACGATGCCTGCTTGACGTTTGGCACATGCACTGGCGTTCAGTTCCCGATCATGCGAGGATCGCCGTTCTCGACGCCATGCGACCGGTCCCCCCACTGGATTCGACCGATGTCCTTACGCAGCTTGTTGCTCAGCAGCCTGGCGGGTCTCGGACTCCTGCTCGCCGTTTCTGCCCCGGTCTGTGCCCGGTCGATTCCGTTCGGCCTCGGCGCCGTGGCCGGCGGCGATTCGGGCATCGAACCGGCGCGCACCTCCTCCCCGCGTGGCGGCGAGCCCGAAGCGGTCCGTGAAGGCGGCAGCGGCGGCTATCTGCGCAGCGTCGGCACCGTCAGCAGCGGCGCCGCCGCACCGGCCCTGCCGGCGCTCCCGGCCGCGGCGCCGGCCGCAGCGGACGACGGCGACGACGACGCGGTCGCGGTTCGCCCGGTCGCACCGGTCCGCGCCACCTTGCCGGGTGCCGCGGGTGCACCCGCCGGCGAGCGCAAGACCGGTCATCGCTGGCAATCGCTGGTGCCCGGCGCGATCAAGTGACCGCCGCGTGCGCCGCGCGCCGGCGCCGGGATCGATCCGGCCCCGCATGATCGGCTGGCTGTCGCGTCTGCGCGAAACGATACAACCGCCCGACCGCATCGGCGACGAGGACTGGCACCGCCTGCTGGCGAGCAGTGCGCTGTTCGGCACGCTCGAGTCCGGCCGCCTGCACGCGCTGCGCGCGCTGACCGAACGCTTCCTCGCGCACAAGCGCTTCAGCGCGGCCGCCGGTCACGTCCTGGACGACGCGCAGTGTCTGGCGATCGCCGCACTCGCGGCGCTGCCGGTGCTGAACCTCGGCTTCGACGCGTTGAGCGGCTGGCGCGAGGTCATCGTCTACCCCGGCGAGTTCCGGGTCAGGCGCGAGTATCACGACGAGGATTCCGGCGTCGTGACCGAGGGCGAGGAGACCCTGATCGGCGAGGCCTGGGAACGCGGGCCGCTGATCGTGTCGTGGGCCGACGTCGCGGCCGATCTGGAGCGTCCGTTCGACGGCTTCAACGTCGTCGTGCACGAGATCGCGCACAAGCTCGACCTGCTCGACGGCGCGATGAACGGCGTGCCGGCGCTGCCGGCGTCGCTGCCGCGCCGCGAGTGGATCGCGACGATGCAGGCCGCCTACGACGACCTCCTCTCGATGCTCGACGCCGGCGAAGAACCGGCGATCGATCCGTACGCCGGCGAGAGCGCCGAGGAGTTCTTCGCGGTGGTCAGCGAGCTGCACTTCTCGGACCCGGCGCTGCTCGGCGACGCGCTGCCGGCCGTCGCCGATCTGCTGCGCCGCTACTACGGCTGAGCGTCCGATCCGTCCAGCGGCAGCACCGGCTGCTGCAGCTCGATGCGATGCTGACCGGCGACGATCTTCTTGTACTCGGCCCGGCTGACCGACACGTAGCGCTCGTTGCCGCCGATTTCGACCTGCGGTCCATCGGTGATCGCGCGGCCGTGGTCGTCCACGCGCACCACCATCGTCGCCTTCCTGCCGCTGTGGCAGATCGTCTTGATCTCGACCAGCTCATCGGCCCAGGCCAGCAGATACTGGCTGCCCTCGAACAGCTCGCCGCGAAAATCGGTGCGCAGCCCATAGGCCAGCACCGGCACGCCGAGCCGGTCGACCACGTCGGTCAGCTGCCAGACTTGCGCCTTGCCGAGGAACTGCGCCTCGTCGACCAGCACGCAGCCGAGCAGGCCGTGCGCGGCGACATCGTCGCGCACGCGCGCATGCAGATCGTCCTCGGCATCGAATGCGAGCGCCTGTGCGCGCAGGCCGATCCGCGACGCCACCACGCCGGCACCGGCGCGACGGTCCAGCGCCGGCGTCAGGATCAGCGTGCGCATGCCGCGCTCCTGATAGTTGTAGGCGCTCTGCAGCAGCGTCGTGGTCTTGCCGGCGTTCATCGCCGAAAAATAGAAATGCAGCTTGGCCATCGCATCGACCGGAAGGACGAGCTGCGATCAAACCACGAAGCGGCCGGAGCCGCCAAACGAAAAGAGCCCGGCCAGATGGCCGGGCTCCGTTGGTAGGTCCACCGGGACGTCGATCAGAAGTCGCGGTTGAACTCGCGGACCTGCTTCTCGGCTTCGTCCTTGGCAATGCCGTAACGCTCCTGGACCTTGCCGGCGAGGTACTCGCTGTTGCCTTCGGCGACCGTCAGGTCATCGTCGGTCAGCTTGCCCCACTTGGCCTTGATCTTGCCGGCCAGCTGTTTCCACTGGCCCTTGATGCGATCTTCGTTCATGGATGTCTCCTGCTTGGATGAGAGGCCGAACCGGGCGGCGGTCCGGCGGGCGGGCGTTACATCGTCTTCAGGCCCGATGCGTCGACGTCCTTGACGCCCTTGATGCTGCGTGCCGCCGCGATGGCCTTGTCGACCGCGGTCTTGCTCTCCTGCACGCCGATCAGGGTGACCACGCCATTGGTGGTCTCGACCGAGATGTCGGTGCTCTTGACGCCGTCGGTGGCCGCCAGTTCCGCCTTCACCTTGGTGGTGATCCAGGTATCGGACACCGGCTGCTCGGACTTCTTGTCGGCCGCGTTGTCGGGCGTGGTCGCGGCGCTGTCCGCAAAGGCGATACTTCCACCGGCGGCGAGCGCCAGCGCCAGCGAATGCGTGAGTAGCGTCTTGGGCGAAAGCAGTTTCATCGTTGTCTCCTGGTTGGTATCCCGATCGATCGGGACTCGGTAGGGCTGCGACGTTCTGAGCGTCGCGCCGTGGGAACGCAAGCTGCACTGCCGAGCACCTACCGGCGATGAACAACGAGAATTTAATCAGGTCGCGATTCAGCTTCCCGACGCGCAAGGCCGGGTGTTGATCGTGCCCGTCCGCGCATCGATTCGCGCGGCGGCGATGCGCCTCTTGCAGGTAAACTCCGCGCGCCCATGAGCCTCAATCCCCAACAACGCGCCGCGATCGAACACGTGCAGGGTCCGCTGCTGGTCCTGGCCGGTGCCGGTTCCGGCAAGACGCGCGTGATCACCGAGAAGATCGCGCATCTGATCAAGCGCCATCAGCTGTCGGCGTCGAAGATCGCCGCGATCACGTTCACCAACAAGGCCTCGCGCGAGATGCGCGAGCGCGTCGGCAAGCTAGTGTCCGGCTCGCAGGCCGAGGGCCTGACGGTCTGCACGTTCCACGCGCTGGGTCTCAAGTTCCTGCAGATCGAGCATGCGCGCGCCGGCCTGCGCCGCGGCTTCTCGGTGTTCGATGCCGACGACGCGCAGAACCTGATCAAGGAGCTGGCCCCCAAGGGCATCAAGAACGACGCGCTGTTCGCGCTGCAGACGCTGGTGTCGCGCGCGAAGAACGACGGCCTCACGCCCGAGCAGGCGGCGATGCGCGCGAACGGCGCGCGCGAGCGCGAGGCGGCGATGATCTACGAGCTCTACCAGAAGCGCCTTGCCGCGTTCAACGCGGTCGACTTCGACGATCTGATCCGCCTGCCACTGACGATCCTCGAGAGCGACGATGAGGCGCGTACGATCTGGCAGGAGCGGATCCGCTATCTGCTGATCGACGAGTACCAGGACACCAATGCCGGCCAGTACCGGCTGATCAAGGCGCTGGCCGGCGCGCGCGGCGCGTTCACCGCGGTCGGCGACGACGACCAGAGCATCTACGCCTGGCGCGGCGCCAATCCGGAGAACCTCGGCGAGCTCGCGCGCGATTATCCGCAGCTCAGGGTCGTCAAGCTCGAACAGAACTACCGCTGCGCGCGCCGCATCCTGCGCGCCGCCAATGCGCTGATCGCCCACAACGCGCATCTGTTCGAGAAGCGCCTGTGGAGCGAGGCCGGCGAGGGCCCGCCGATCCGCGTCGTCGAATGCCGAGACGACGAGCACGAGGCCGAGCGCGTCGCCGGCGAGATCAGCTTCCTGGCCGAGAAGCACAAGGCGCGCTGGAGCGACTTCGCGGTGCTCTACCGCGGCAACTTCCAGTCGCGCGTGCTCGAGAAGGCGCTGCGCCTGGCACGCGTGACCTATCACCTGACCGGCGGCACGGCGTTCCTCGATCGCGCCGAGGTCAAGGACCTGCTGGCGTATCTGCGTCTGGCCAACAATCCCGACGACGACGCGGCATTCCTGCGCGTGGTCAACACGCCGCGCCGCGATATCGGCGCGACCACGCTCGAGAAGCTCGGCGAGCTGGCCGGCGCGCGCCACGTCTCATTGCTGCAGGCCGCACGCAGCGACGCGGTGCTCGCGCAGCTCGCCGCGCGGCCGGGCGCCGCGCTGGCCGGCTTCGTCGGCCTGATCGCCGAGCTCGCCGCGCTGGCCGAGCGGATGCCGGCGGCCGAACTGGTCGGCGAGCTGATTCGCCGCACGCGCTATGCCGAGCATCTGACCGTGCAGATCAAGGAGCCGTCGCTGCGCCAGCGCCGCCTGGAGAATCTCGAGGAACTCGCCGACTGGTTCCGCGCGATGCAGAAGGACGGCGCCAGCGGCGACCTCGCCGCGCAGCTCGCGCTGCTGACCAATGCCGACCGTGACGATCCCGGCAATGCCGTGCGCCTGATGACGCTGCACGGGGCCAAGGGGCTGGAGTTCCGCTTCGTGTTCATCGTCGGCGTCGAGGAAGGCGTGCTGCCGCACGAGGGCAGCCTCGAGGAGGGCCGCGTCGAGGAGGAACGGCGCCTGATGTACGTCGGCATCACGCGCGCCAAGGAACAGCTGACGCTGAGCTATGCCAAGCGCAAGCGCCGCTTCGGCGAGATCGTCGCCAACGACGTCAGCCGCTTCCTGCAGGAGCTGCCGCAGGACGATCTGGTCTGGTCCGGCCGCGACCAGCAGGCCGATGCCGAGCACCGCAAGGAGCTGGCGTCCTCGCATCTGGCGCGGATCGCCAGCCTGCTCGCCGACTGAGCTGCGGCGCGGACCGCGGCGCCGTTCGGCGCCGCGATGCTGCGGCCTCGGCCTCATGCTGCGGCTCGATGCGAGCTTGCGCACGAGCGACGAGCGCGTGCGTATCGGTCCGTGACGGTCGCCGCGCTCGCGCAGATGCCGGACGAGCGGATCGGCTCTCGAGCTCGCCCCCTTCAACCGCTGCCGAGGCGCCGGGGCGGTCGCGATCGAGAGGCGCTCAAGCGGCGCCGTCGAGCCGCCCGACGTGCCGGTCGAAACGCTCGGCGATGTAGTCCTCGGTCCAGCTGCGCAGCGAGAAGTCGCCGATGAACGCGCAATGTCCGCCGTAGCGCGCGATGTCCAGTTCGGCCTGCGGCGGCAGTTCGAGTGCGTGGAAGTCGGCGACCGGGATGACCGGATCGTCGGCCGCGGTCAGGATCGTCGCCGGCACAGTCAGGCCGGCCAGGGTCCGTCCAGCGATCGAATAGCCGTTCAAGTAGTGCTCGAGCGATCCGAACGCCGTGTGACGCAGCACCAGCAGCCGCGTCAGTTCGCGCAGGCCGCAGCGCAGGTCCGCCTCGTCGAACAGCGCCGCATCCGGAAATGCCGCCTGCTTGAGCCGCAGCGATTCGCGCCATTTGTGCATGAAATAGCGCTCGTACAGGCGCGGACCGGTTTCCAGGCCGAACAGGCCGGCCATCGGATCGACGACCGGACATACCGCCAGCACGTAGCGCAGCGCGATCTCCGCGGCAGGCGCGCGCAGCGCGATGCGCAGCGCGAAATTGCCGCCGAGCGAGAAGCCGACGATCGCCAGCGGCCGCTGCGGGTCGAGACGTCCGACCGCCGCCACCGCGCCGACCGCCTCGTCGATCAGGCAGGAATGGAAGATGCCGGGGTTGAGGTGATGGGTCCGGCCGTGGTCGCGGAAGTTCAGGCGGAACACGTCGTAGCCTTCGCGCAGCAGGCGCGCGGCGGTGGCGACGACGTAGGCCGATTCGGCACTGCCTTCCCAGCCATGCAGCACGACGACCAGGCCGCGCGCCTCTTCACGCGCGGCCTGCCGGTTGAAGAAGCCCTGCAGGCGCACGCCGTCGCCGCAGTCGAGGATGTGCTCGACCGCGCCGTGCAGAACGGGCGGTCGCGACGGACGCCGCAGCAGCCGGCGCACGCCGCTGGAGGCGAGGATCGACTGCAGGTGGCGGTTGCGCAGCAGCGGGTGCGGTCTGAAGTCGGCTGCGCTGACCGCCATGCCGTCAGTCTCCGTAGCCGAGTACGGCGACGATGCGCCGGCGCGATTCCTCGGCCATCAGCCGGCGCGCGTCGGGCGTCGGCGCGACCGGCTCGAGGAAGTGGATTTCCGCGTCCATCGGCGCATGGCCGAGGATGCGCAGGAAGTTCGCGAAGAAGCTCTCCTTGACGCCGAACGGCACATCCGGGTGCTGGCGTCCGCCGCGTCCGTAGCGCAGCGCGACCGGCTGCACCGGCACCCCCGCGTCGAGCGCGGTCTGGAAGATGCGCGCATGGAACGTGCCGACGCGATTGCCGTGGCCGCTGCCGCCTTCCGGAAACACGCCGACCGGTTCGCCGGCGCGCAGCTGGACCACGACCCGCGCCATCACGGCCGCCAGCGAATCGGTATTGCCGCGGCGATGGAAGATCGTGCCGCCGCGCGCGGCGAGCCAGCCGACTAGCGGCCAGCGCGCGATCTCGCTCTTGGCGACGAAATTGACTGCGCGCTGGCTATGCAGCAGGACGATGTCGAGCCAGGAGATGTGGTTGGCGACGAACAGGACCGCGCCGGGCAACGGCGTGCCGTAGGCACGGATGCGGAAGCCGCAGATGCGCAGCAGCGTCGCCGACCACCAGCGGATCAGGCGCTTGCCGAGGCGCCGGTCGTCGCGGCCGCCGATCCCGGACAGCGTCGTGCTGGCCAGCAGCAGCGCGATCAGGATCGCGAATACGACGTGGACGAGCAGCAGCGGAATCCGGATCAGGTAGCGCAGCGGCCGCCAGGGGTCGCGGACGGGGCGGGAGGATTCGGCCGGAATGCTCATCGGCCGATTATGACACCAAGCACCGCCGGCTGATGCGTCGCAGCATCGGTCAGTGCGCCGCCTCGGCCAGCCGGTCGGCAGCTTCGGCCAGATCGGCCAGATGCTGGTCCCACCAGCGCGCCTCGCCGACCTGCGCGAACGCGGCCGGGAACGCCGGGTCGTGCCAGCGCGCCGCGACCCAGCCGGCCCAATGGATCTGGCGCATCGTGCGCAGCGGTTCGATCAGGCGGCGTTCGTTCCAGTCGAAGTCGCGGAACTCGCCATAGCCTTCGAGCAGCGCGTCGAGCGCCTCGGCCGACGGCGCCAGCATCCACAGATCCTGGATCGCCGGGCCGGTCCGCGCGTCGTCGAGGTCGACGAAGTGCGGTCCGGCATCGGTCCACAGCACGTTGCCGGCATGACAGTCGCCGTGCAGGCGCAGCGTGCGCGGCGCGACCGCCGCGAACACCGCCTCGATGCGCTCGGCCAGCGCCGCCGTCAGCGCGAGATAGCGGCCATGGTGCAGGCCGGGCAGCAGACCGGAGGCGACGACCGTGCGCGCCGGGGCGCGCACGTAGGTCTCCGCATCGATGCGGCCGCGGTGCGCGAAGCTGCCGCGCGAGCCGACCGCGTGGATCCGCGCCAGCAGCCGTCCGATCCAGGCCAGGTGTTCGGCCGATTCGAGCTCCGGCGCACGGCCGCCGCGGCGCGGAAACAGCGCGTAGCGAAAGCCGGCGTGGCGCAGCAGATACCGGCCGCCGACCGCGATCGGCGCAACGACCGGCAGCTCGGCCTCGGCCAGCTCGCAGGCGAACGCCTGTTCCTCGGCGATGGCCGCGTCGCTCCAGCGCTGCGGCCGGTAGAACTTGACGACCAGGCCGGGCCCGTCCTCGATGCCGACCTGGTAGACGCGGTTCTCGTAGCTCGGCAGCGCGAGCAGGCGGCCGTCCGGCTCGAAGCCGGCCGCCGCCACCGCGTCGAGCACCTGGTCGGGCCCGAGCCCCGCGTACGGCGCGGCCGAGGGCCCGGTCACGACGCCGCGGGCCGCGGCACCACCGCCAGCGTGATCCGCGAGATGCAGACCAGGCGCTCGCGCTCGTCCTCGATGCGGATCTCCCAGACCTGGGTGCTGCGGCCGACGTGCAGCGGCCGCGCGGTGCCGGTCACGACGCCGTCGGTCTTGGCGCGCAGGTGATTGGCGTTGATCTCGACGCCGACGACCATGTAGCCGTCGCCGACGCAGTGATTGCCGGCCACGCTGCCGAGCGTCTCGGCCAACGCCACGGAGGCGCCGCCGTGCAGCAGGCCGAACGGCTGGCGGGTACGCGCGTCGACCGGCATCGTGCCGCGCAGGAAGTCCTCGCCAGCCTCGGTCAGCTCGATCCCGAGCGTACCGACCAGGCTCTGGCGGCTCCAGGCGTTGAGTGTGTCCAGATCGACGGCTTGCTTCCAGATCGACATGCGGCGCTCCTCGGAGAGGGGCGGACTATAGCAAGCGCGGTTCGGTGCCCCGATCTGCGACGCTGCGCGGCGTGATCGCGTCTGATCAGCCGATGACCGTCCCGTCCGTCCGCGCGTTGTCCCCCGCCGCCTCGCGCCGCACCCGCCGACCGCGGCGCTGGCCGCTGCTCGCGGTCGCCCTGCTCGCCAGCACGTCCGCCGCGGCGATGCGCTGCGGCAGCCGTCTGGTCGGTGAAGGCGATCGCGACTTCCAGGTGCGCGAACGCTGCGGTGCGCCGTTCTGGATCGACGCCTACGCCGGCGTCGACGTACTCGGCGCGCGCACACCGCTCGAGCGGCAGGTCGAGGTGCATTACGAGGCCTGGTATTTCAATTTCGGTCCGCGCGACCTGATGCGGCGGCTGATCTTCCGCGACGGCGTGCTGCAGCGCGAGGAGACGCTCGGCTACGGCGTGCGCGATCTCGGCGCGGGCTGTCCGATGCCGGCCGCCTGGCAGGGCCTGAGCAGCGGCGAGCTGGTCGCGCGCTGCGGCGAACCGGCCTCGCGCCGCAGCCGGCCGGTCACGATCGTGCGCCGGCCCGGACCGCGCCAGGAGCAATGGCGCGAGCAGCGCGACGAAACCTGGCTCTACGACGGCGCCGATGCGCGGGTCGTCTACGAAGCGCGCCTGATCGACGGACGCGTCGTCGGCATCGATCGTCTGCTGCGCTGAGCGCCGGGTCCCGCGGACCGGCTTTCAGCGGATCAATGGCAGTTGCGGCACGCCGTGCGCGTTGCGTTCCTCGACCATCAGCGCATGCGTATCGATGCCGCTCGCGGTCCCGGTGTCGGCATCGAGCGGACGGCTCGGCTCGCCGCGCGCCAGGGCCAGCGCATTGCGATAGCAGCGCGCGGCGTCGGCCGCGGCGCCGCGCGCCAGCCGGCAGTCGCCGAGCGCTTCCCAGACGGCCGGCGTCTCGGAGGCCGCGCGCGCGCGTTCGAGGTAATGCTCGGCCTTGGTCCAGGCGCCGAGCTCGCCATGCAGCCGGCCGAGCGTCGTCAGCAGCGCCGGGCTGTTCGGCGCGATCGCCAGCCACGACTCGGCCGTGCGGCTGCGGCTCGGCAGCTCCAGCGCGCCGAGCTCGCCATAGGCGGCCGCCAGCCGTTCGCTCCATTGCCGCTTCTGCGCCGACTGGATCTCGTCCATCGCGGCCAGGATCTGGCCCAGTGCCGCCGCACGCCGCGCGAATGCCTCGATGAGTTCGGGACGCCGCCGCATCGCGCGGCTCAGTCCGCTCCAGAGCGCATTGAGCCGTGCGGCATCGGGCGCGTGCCGCAGGCTGGCCTCTCGCACGCGCACGTCGAGCGCCTCGAGCAGGGCCGGCGCGACGGTCTGCGCGCGCGCGAGCGCCTCGAGTGCGGCGACCGCCGTGTCCGGGTCGTCGACCGTCAGCGCGGTCTCGACCAGCAGTTGCTGGCCGACCGGCGGCAGGCGTCCGTCGGCCAGGGCCGATCTGAGCAAGGTCAGCGCGGCCTCGGTCTGGCCGGCGTCGAGCAGCTGGCGTGCGCGCAGCACCAGAGCGGCCGACGCGCAGGCGTCGGGTACCTGATCGAGCGCACGGTTGGCGCGGTCGTCGTCGCCGCGCGCATGCGCGGCCTGGGCGACGCCGAGCAGCGCCGGGCCGCGCAGCGCGGGCTGTCCGGCGAGCTTGCCGAGATCGCGCTCGGCCTGCGCATAGCGTCCCTCGGCGAGCGCGGTCAGGCCGCCGGAGAGTCGCGCCTGGCCGCGCCGCACGCGCGTCCGGCCGAGCGCGCGCAACGGCCAGCGCACGAGGCGCCAGAGCAGATACAGGACGATCCAGGCGGCGACGAGCGCGACCAGCGCGAACATGACCGTGGTCTCGATCGACCAGCCGCGCAGACGCAGCAGCAGATAGCCCGGATCGGCCGCCATCCAGTGCCAGCCGAATGCCGCCGCGGCGGCGATCGCCAGCAGCACGGCGACGCCGAGCCACAGCCTCACGCGCCGGCTCCGTCGGAGCCCGGTTCGCCGGTCGGGGGCGCTGCGGGATCGCCCGCCGGGCCGGCGGCCGGCGTTGCCGGCTGCGACAGCGCACGCGTCGCGCGCAGATTGCGCAGCTCGCGCAGCGCGGTGCCGAGTTCGGGCAGCGCCGGCGCGAGCGGCGTGGCGGCCAGCTGGTCGAGCTGCTCCAGACCGCGGCCGACCGCGCCATCGTGGGTGTTGAATGCCGACCGGATGCCGGCCTGTACGCTGCTCAGCGCCTGCCGGTAGGCCGCCTCGTCGCGCGCCAGTACGGCCGCTTCGGCACGGCGCAGGTCGATCGCGATCAGCGAGCGCTGCAGCGCCGGGTCGCGGCCGTCCGACGCCTGGGTGCCGTCGCGCGAGACGCGCACGAACGCGCCGAACATCCGCGCGAAGCGCGAATCGGCGGCCGGCGCGTCGCGGACCTCGACCGGCTTGAGCGGCCAGCCGGCGGCGGCGGTGCGGACCTGCTCGAGCGTGCCGAGCGCGGTCTGCGTATCGGCCGGCCGGGCCGCGGCCAATGCCTCGATCTCGGCGGCGATGGTCTGCCGGGTCGAGGCGTACAGCGGGTTCTCGGCCGCGGCCAGCGCGCCGTCGGCGAGCCGGTAGGCCGCCAGCGCACCCTGCGCGTCCTGGAACAGCTCCAGGCGCTGGCGCGCGATCAGCAGCAGGTATTCGGCCTCGTTGAGCGCGATCGCATCGCGGCTGCTGAGGCGCTGATCGGCCAGATTGGCGACGGCGTCCTCGAGGTTGCGCGAGCGTTCGCCGAGACCGAGCACTTCCTCGCGCAGGCTGCGGTTGACGCCGTCGCCGTCGGCGACGCGCGCGCGCACCGCCTCGACGTCGCGGCGCAGCTGGTCGACGCTCTGCGCCAGCGGCTGCAGACGCGCCTCGATGCGATCGAGGCCGGCGGCGCGCGAGTCGGACAGCGCATGCTCGAGCCGGCCGACCTGCCAGACCGCGTAGGCGGCGCCGCCGAGTGCCAGCACGCCGAGCAGCCAGCCCAAACCGCCGCGCTGCGCGCGCCGTGCCGGCTTGGCCGGCGGCGTGACGGGCTCCGGCGGCTTCGATTCGATCGCTTCGTCCATGCGCGGCATCGTAGTGCAGGCGCGCCAACAATTCATTAACGAATCGGTTAACGTTGGTGGCGATCGCGCGCGCCGCCGCGGCGCTCAGCCCCTGAGCAGCCGTCCCAATGCGGCCGCCACGAGGGCGCCCGGTGCCGGCGAGGCGGCGACCTGCACGTCGGCGAATCCGGCGCCGCGCGCCGCCGCCGCCAGCCGCTCGCTGCTGACGATCAGCGGGAGGGCCTGCAGCCGGCGCCGGACTTCGGCCGGCAATCGCGCGGCCAGGTGGCCGAGCGCCTCCGCGCTCGACAGCAAGGTGGCGGCCGGCGCCCGCGTCGCCAGCACCGCCTCGAGCTGCGCGCGCCGCCAGTGCGGCGGCAGGCGCCGATAGACGTGTACGGGCAGCATTTGGGCACCGCGTCCGGCCAGCGTCGGCGCCAGCAGGCCGCGGCCGCCCGGCGCGCCGATCAGCGCGATGCGCAGACCGGCCGGATCGCATAGCTGCGGCAGCGCCAGCAAGCCCTCGCTGTCTTCCCGGCGGTCGGGCGCGACGGCCGCGATGCCGATCCGGCCGAGCGCTCGCGCGGTGCCGCGTCCGACCGCGAGCACGCACGTATGCGCCGGCGGCGCGATGCCCGGTGCGAGGCGCCGCATGAAATGGACCGCGGCCGGGCTCGTGACGATCCAGATCGAGGCCTGGCGCGCCGCATCGAGCGCCGACCGCGCCGCGTCCGGATCCGGTGCCGCCGCCAGCGCGAGCCCGGGCAGCGACAATGGCTGCGCGCCGCCGCGCCGTACCGCGCGCCGCATCGCCTCGGCGGTCAGCGCAGGCCGCGTGACGATCAGATGCGGTGTGAGTTCGCGGGACGGCATCGCTCTATCGGTTCTCGGCAGCTGCGCCCGGTCGTGCGGTGCGCGACGCCGCCCGATCATACGCGTGCGGTGCCGCGGCTCGGCTTGTGTGGCTGCGCAGCATTGCGCACACTCGCGCGCTCCCGACTGGACCGCCCGCCTGCATGCTCGGACCGATGCCCGCTTCCGCTGCGCCGTTGCACGATCTCGAACGCAAGCTGCGAGACGAGATTCCCCTCGCACGCGCGATGGATCTGCGCGTCGCCGGCTACGACGGACGGGCGTTGACGCTGGCCGCGCCGCTGCCGCCGAACATCAACGACAAGGGCTGCGCGTTCGGCGGCAGCCTGGCGAGCCTGATGACGCTGGCCGGCTGGGGACTGGCGCGGCTGCAGCTCGAGGCGCGCGGAGCGGACGCCGAGGTCTACATCGCCGACAGTGTGATCCGCTATCTGGCGCCGGTCTGGGGCGACTTCAGCGCGATCGCGCGGCCGGCCGAGGGCGAGTCGTTCGACGCGTTCTTCGACATCCTGCTCGCGCGCGGCCGGGCGCGGATCGGCATCGTCTGCGAGGTTCCGCTGCAGGACGGCACGGCCGCGGCATCGCTGAGCGCGCGCTTCGTCGCGATCGATCCGGCGCGCATGCGCGGAGCGGCTGCTCGGGCGTAAGCCGGACGTGGCGGTTCGGTGCGACAATCGCCGCGCATCGGCCGCGTCGCGATGCGGCGCCGGGCGGCGCGTGTGCGGGGCCTGACCGACGGAGGTGAGCGATGAAGAGGCGTTGGATGCTGGCGGCCGTCCTGGCGCCGGTGCTGCTGCTGGCTGGCTGCGCGAACGATCCGACCCGCGGCAAGGAGCGCGCGCTGCGCGACACGCTGCGTTCGTACGCGAGCACGCTGCGCTGGGGCGACATCGCGCAGGCGCAGATCTTTCTCGATCCGGCCTATCTCGAACAGCATCCGATCTCGGAGACCGATCTGGCGCGCTACCGGCAGGTCCAGGTCAGTCAATACAGCGAGCATCCGGCCGTGCCGGTCGGCGACGCCGAGGTGCATCAGGTGGTCGAGATCGGTCTGATCAACGTGCACACGCAGGCCATGCGCACGATCGTCGATCGTCAGGTCTGGCGTTACGATGCCAGGCAGAAGCGCTGGTGGCTGACGTCGGGGCTGCCGGACATCACGCGGCGGGACTGAACGGCGCGCCGGCGAATGCGCCGGCGGTACGGCGGGCTTTGCGAATCCGGATCAGGCCGGCAGACGGCTCAGCGCTTCGTTGATGCGCGCGCGCCGCGTCTCGAGCTGGACGACCAGTTCGTTCTGCGGATTCTGCTGGCGGGTGCGCGCATCCTCGATCACCATGTCCAGCCGACCCAGCTCGATCATGAGGTCGTGACGGAGGAAGAGCGGATTGATGTTGAGGGCGGCGGCGGTGCTCATGGCGAGATTTTCCTGCTGAGGTATCTGCGATTGAGCAAGGAGCGTGCCATTGCCGTTTCCGATCCTGCGCGATGCGTCGTATTGCGAAACATCTGACGCTCTTCGTCGCAATCGGACCGTGACCGACACGTCGCTACCTGAACGGCGGGGTGGCGACGATTGTCACAGACTGTGAATGAACTTGCGGCTAGGCTGGCGCTCGTCACAGAATGACAAAAGCCGCAGGCTGTTCACCTGCGGCTTCGTCTTGAACGTCAGCGTTTTTTTCAGTCACTGACGCCCGGCAATGGTCCTCTGGATTCCCCCTGTTCCTAAGACCGCCGGGCGTCAGCCTTTCTGCTGATCGCGCCTGATCGGCGCGCCGATCCGAGAGCGTCCTCCCGCCGACGCGTGGCCGGCCCCTGAATTCCGGCCCGACGAGCTCGCATTCGCCGTGCGTCGGCGGGAGTGCGCTCATGACCAGCAGTTTTCGTGCCAGCCGCATGCGCCGGCTCGGATACAATGACGCGCTTCTCGTTCTGACCTCCGATCGGACCGTTCCATGCGTTACCCCACTCGTTTCGACGTGATCGTGGTCGGCGGCGGCCATGCCGGCACCGAGGCCGCGCTCGCCTCGGCGCGCGTCGGTGCGCGCACGCTGCTGCTCAGCCACAACATCGAGACGATCGGCCAGATGAGCTGCAATCCGGCGATCGGCGGCATCGGCAAGGGTCATCTGGTCCGCGAGATCGACGCGCTCGGCGGCGCGATGGCCTGGGCGGCCGATCGCGCCGGCATCCAGTGGCGCACCTTGAATGCGTCCAAGGGGCCGGCCGTGCGCGCGACGCGCTGTCAGGCCGATCGGGTTTTGTACAAAGCTGCCATCCGCCGTCTCGTCGAGTCGCAGGCCGGGCTGGCCGTGTTCCAGCAGGCCGTCGACGACCTCGTGCTGGCCGGCGATCGCATCGAAGGCGTCGTCACGCAAGCCGGTCTGGTGTTCGAAGCGCCCTGCGTGGTGCTGACGGCCGGTACGTTCCTGGCCGGCAAGATCCATATCGGGCAGGCACAGTACGCCGGCGGCCGTGCCGGCGATGCGCCGGCCCAGCGGCTCGCCGACCGCCTGCGCGAACTGCCGCTCGGCAGCGACCGCCTCAAGACCGGCACGCCGCCGCGCATCGACGGCCGCAGCATCGACTTTTCCGGCCTCGAGGAGCAGCCCGGCGACGATCCGGCGCCGGTGTTCTCGTTTCTCGGCTCGCGCGCGGACCATCCGCGCCAGGTCAGCTGCTGGATCACGCACACTTCGCCGGACACGCACCGGATCATCCGCGAGGGCCTGGATCGCTCGCCGCTCTATACCGGCGCGATCGAAGGCGTCGGCCCGCGCTACTGCCCGTCGATCGAGGACAAGGTCGTGCGCTTCGCCGACAAGACCTCGCACCAGATCTTCATCGAGCCCGAGGGCCTGGACACCCACGAGATCTATCCCAACGGCATCTCGACTTCGCTGCCGTTCGACGTGCAGCTGGCGCTGGTACGCTCGATCCGCGGTTTCGAGCGCGCGCACATCACGCGGCCCGGCTACGCGATCGAATACGACTACTTCGATCCGCGCGGCCTGCGTCCGTCGCTGGAGACACGCGCGATCGCCGGGCTCTACTTCGCCGGCCAGATCAACGGCACGACCGGCTACGAGGAAGCCGCCGCGCAGGGTCTGGTGGCCGGCCTCAACGCAGCGCGTGCGGCGCGCGGCGAACCGGCCTGGACGCCGCGTCGCGACGAGGCCTACATCGGCGTGCTGATCGACGATCTGACCACCAACGGCACGCTCGAGCCGTATCGCATGTTCACCTCGCGCGCCGAGTACCGGCTGCAGCTGCGCGAGGACAATGCCGACCTGCGCCTGACCGCGACCGGCCATGCGCTCGGCTGCGTACCCGAGGCGCGCTACGCGGCGGTCTGCCGCAAGAGCGAGGCGATCGAACGCGAGCGCGCGCGGCTGGCCGCGCTGCGTGTCGCGCCGGCCGGCGCGCTCGCGGCGGCGGCCGAGGCTTCGCTCGGCATCGCCGTGTCGAAGGAGGGCGCTGCGCTGGACCTGCTGCGCCGGCCCGAGGTCGGCTACCTCGCGCTGGCCGCGGTACCGGGATTCGGCCCCGCAGTGGAGGACGAGGCGATCGCCGAGCAGGTCGAGGTCAGCGTCAAGTACGCCGGTTATCTGGAGCGCCAGCGCGAGGAAATCGAACGCAATCGCCGCCACGAGGCGACGCCGATTCCCGAGGGCTTCGACTACGACGCCGTGCGCGGCCTCTCGGCCGAGGTGCAGGTCAAGCTCAAACGCAGCCGGCCGGCGACGATCGGCCAGGCCCAGCGCATCAGCGGCGTGACGCCGGCGGCGATCTCGCTGCTGCTGGTCCACCTCAAGCGCCAGCGCCGCGTCGCCTGAGCACCGCGGCGCGGTCCGGCGCCATGTCGGATTCCACGGCCGGCGCCCGCCGCCGGCACCGCGCGTGTCGCGCCGCCGCCGTCGCGTGCGCGCCGATGCGGCCGCTTCGACACCGATGCCGCAACGGCCAATTGCTAGAATGCCGCCGCGGGCCGCTACGGCGGCCCGCTGCATTTTTCAGCCAATCGGAACCATCGGACGCATGCTCAGTATCGAACACCGCATCGCGGCGGAAATCGCCGCCAAGCCGCAACAGGTCCAGGCCGCCGTCGCCCTGCTCGACGAGGGCGCGACCGTCCCGTTCATCGCGCGCTATCGCAAGGAAGTCACCGGCGGTCTCGACGACACGCAGCTGCGTACGCTCGAGGAGCGGCTGGGCTATCTGCGCGAGCTCGAGGACCGGCGCGCGGCGGTGATCGCGAGCATCGAGGAGCAGGGCAAGATGACCGATGCGCTCAGGGCCGATCTGCTCGGCGCCGACTCCAAGGCGCGACTGGAGGATCTGTACCTGCCGTACAAGCCCAAGCGCCGCACCAAGGCGCAGATCGCGCGCGAGGCCGGGCTGGAGCCGCTGGCGCTGGGCCTGCGCGAGAATCCGGATCAGGATCCGGAGACCGCCGCGGCGGCATTCGTCGACGCCGAGCGCGGCGTGGCCGACGTCAAGGCCGCGCTCGACGGCGCCCGCGCGATCCTGCTCGAGAGCTTCTCCGAGGATCCGGCGCTGATCGGCGCCTTGCGCGAGTGGCTGAGCGCCAAGGCGCAGATCCGCGCGCGCGTCGTCGCCGGCAAGGAGAGCGAGGGCGCCAAGTTCCGCGACTACTTCGCGCACGCCGAGGCGATCGGCACGATCCCGTCGCACCGCCTGCTCGCGCTGTTCCGCGCGCGCAACGAAGGCATCCTCGACCTCGACCTGGCGCCGATGCCGACCAGCGCGCCGCGCATCGGAGCCTCGGACGATCCAGCCGCCGCGCTCGAGGAGGCGATCGCGGCCGGCAACGCCGAGGCCGAGGGCCGCATCGCGGTGCACTTCGCGATCGCCGACCGCGGGCGCGCGGCCGACCGCTGGCTGCTCGAGACCGTGCGCCAGACCTGGCGCATCAAGCTGCATCTGCATCTGACGCTCGACCTGTTCGGCCGCGCGCGCGAAGCGGCCGAAGCCGAGGCGATCCGCGTGTTCGGCGACAACCTCAAGGACCTGCTGATGGCCGCGCCGGCGGGTCCGAAGGTCGTGATGGGCCTGGATCCCGGCCTGCGCACCGGCGTCAAGGTCGCCGTCGTCGACGGCACCGGCAAGCTGCTGGCGACCGCGACGATCTACCCGCACGAGCCGAAGAAGCAGTGGGACGCGTCGATCGCGCAGCTGGCCGCGCTGTCGCGCCAGCACGGCGTGGGCCTGATCGCGATCGGCAACGGCACCGCCTCGCGCGAGACCGACCGTCTGGCCGGCGAGCTGATCCGCAACCATCCCGAACTCAAGCTCGGCAAGATCGTCGTCAGCGAGGCCGGCGCTTCGGTCTATTCGGCGTCCGAGCTGGCCGCGCGCGAGTTTCCGGACCTGGACGTGTCGCTGCGCGGCGCGGTGTCGATCGCGCGGCGTCTGCAGGATCCGCTCGCCGAGCTGGTCAAGATCGACCCGAAGTCGATCGGCGTCGGCCAGTACCAGCACGATGTCAACCAGATCAAGCTGGCGCACGCGCTCGATGCGCGCGTCGAGGATTGCGTCAACGCGGTCGGCGTCGACGTCAACACCGCCTCGGCACCGCTGCTGGCGCGCGTGGCCGGCCTGTCGAGCGCGGTCGCCGAGAACATCGTCAAGCATCGCGACGCGCAAGGTCCGTTCCGGACGCGCAAGGCACTGCTGAAGGTGCCGCGGCTCGGCGACAAGGCGTTCGAGCAGTGCGCCGGCTTCCTGCGGATTCCCGACGGCGACGACCCGCTGGACGCCTCGGCCGTGCATCCGGAGGCCTACCCGGTCGTGCAGCGGATCATCGAGCGCTGCGGCCGTGAGGTCAAAGCGCTGATCGGCGACGGCAGCTTCCTGCGTTCGCTCAAGCCCGAGTCGTTCACCGACGAGACCTTCGGCGTGCCGACCGTGCGCGACATCATCAAGGAGCTCGAGAAGCCGGGGCGCGACCCGCGTCCGGAGTTCAAGACCGCCACGTTCGCCGAGGGTGTGGAGGACATCCGCGATCTGAAGCCCGGCATGGTGCTCGAGGGCGTCGTCAGCAACGTCGCCGCGTTCGGCGCGTTCGTCGACCTCGGCGTCCATCAGGATGGCCTGGTCCACGTCTCGGCGCTGTCGAACAAGTTCGTCAAGGATCCGCGCGAGGTCGTCAAGGCCGGCGACATCGTCAAGGTCAAGGTGCTCGAGGTCGATCTGGCCCGCAAGCGGATCGGCCTGACGATGCGGCTGGACGATCCGATCGGCCAGGCCGCGCCGGCGCCGCGCGGCGGCGATCAGCGCCGTGCCGAGCGACCGGCACGCAACGGCGGCGCGGCCGCACGGCCGGCACCGGCACCGGTCAACAGCGCGCTCGCCGATGCGTTCGCCAAGGCGCGCCAGCGCTGAGCGTCGCATCGCCACAGCCGGGCGGCGCCGCGCGCCGTCCGGTCCTGTCGGCGTGAGCCGGTCATGACCGTGCTCGCGACGGCGCGCCTGCGTCTGCGCCGGCTCGTGCTCGACGACGCGCCGTTCGTCCACGAGCTGGTCAATCAGCCCTCGTGGCTCGCCCACATCGGCGACAAGCAGGTGCATTCGCTCGACGATGCGCGCGGCTATCTCGCAGCCGGACCGCTGGCCTCGTACGCGCAGCACGGGTTCGGTCTGTATGCGGTGGAGCGCTCGCACGACGACGCCCCGATCGGCCTGTGCGGCCTGCTGCGGCGCGAGCACCTCGACGACGTCGACATCGGCTTCGCGCTGCTCGACCGCTACGGAGGGCACGGCTATGCGCTCGAGGCGGCCGCCGCCGTGGTCGAGCATGCGCGCCACGCGATCGGACTCGACCGGCTGGTCGCGATCGTCGCGCCCGGCAATGCGCGCTCGATCCGGCTGCTCGAGAAGCTGGGGCTCGCCTACGAGCGGACGATCACGCTGCCGGACCGGACCGCGCCGCTGCGGCTGCATGCGCGCAACTGGGTCGATTGATCGCCCGCGCGGTCCGCCAGTCCGGGCGTTAGCGGGGGCCGTCTTCGTCGCCGGCCGCGACACGCGAGCGGCCGGCCGGAAACGCGATCACGCGGGCGCCGCCGACCGGCGGCGGCGCGCGCTTCCACAGCACCGGCACCTGGTCCGGGCGCGGCAGTTCGAGTTCGTCGTCGCCGGGATCTTCGACGGATTCCTCTTCCCAGCTGTAGCGCTTGCGCGGCGGCTCCGGATCGCGGCGGCGCAGGACGATCGCGGCCAGCACGCCCATCGCCGCGCCGGCCATGTGCGACTCGAACGAGATGTGCGCCTCGCGCGGCAGGATCGTCAGCAGCATGCCGCCGTAGAACAGGAAGACCGTCATCGCGATCACGATCGCCAGACGGTCGCGGCGCAGCAGGCCGATCGTGAACAGGAAGAACATCAGGCCGTGCGTGAGACCGCTGGCGCCGATATGGCTCGAGTCGCGCGCGAACAGCCAGACGCCGAGTCCCGAGCCGAGCCAGATCGCCGGCAGCGCCCAGCGCGTCGCGAGCGGGTACGCATACAGCGCCAGGCAGCTCAACAGGCCGAGCGGCAGCGTATTGGACATCAGGTGTTCGAACGAGCCGTGCGCCAACGGCGCCAGCGCGATGCCGATCAGGCCTTCGACGCGGCGCGGCAGCACGCCGAAATCGCCCGGCGGCCAGCCGAGCAGCCAGCCGGCCAGCCAGACGATCCAGATGCCGGCGACCAGGATCAGGCTGCCGGCGACCGCATGGCGCAGACGGATGCGGTCGTTGGCGGCCGCGGCGCGGGTCGGTTCCGGAACGGCGGGCGCGATGTCCATCGCGCTGACGTGGGGATGGACCGCCTCGCCGCAAGGGGCGAGGCGGTCGCGGTTCCGATCAGGCGCCGTGCCGCTCGCGGCGGCGCACCAGATGGCTCGCCACCATCGAGGTGCCGATGCACAACGCGACGACGGCCAGCGACAGGCCGACCGGTACCTTCCACACGTCGACGATCATCATCTTGATGCCGATGAAGACCAGCGTGGCCGCCAGTCCGTAGTTGAGCAGGTGGAAGCGGTCGGCCATGCCGGCCAGCAGGAAGAACAGCGCACGCAGGCCAAGCACCGCGAACACGTTGGAGGTCAGCACGATGAACGGGTCTTCGGTGATCGCGAAGATCGCCGGAATCGAGTCGACCGCGAAGATCACGTCGGTGACCGCAATCAGCGCCATCACGACGAACATCGGCGTGAAGTAGCGCACGCCGTTGTCGACGACGCTGAGCGCGGTGCCGTGGTAGCGGTCGGTCAGGCGCAGGTGGCGGCGCATCCAGCGCATCAGCGGATTGCCCTCGAAGTCGGCCTCCTCGTTCGGCGCGCGCGCCATCTTGATGCCGGTGTAGATCAGGAACACGCCGAACACATAGAGGATCCAGTGGAAGCGCGCGATCAGCGCGGCACCGACCAGGATCAGGATCGCGCGCAGGACGATCGCGCCGAGGATGCCGACCATCAGCGCGCGCTGCTGCAGCTCGGCGCTGACGCGGAAGCGCGTGAAGATCAGCAGGAAGACGAAGATGTTGTCGATCGCCAGCGCTTTCTCGACGACGTAGCCGGTCAGGAACTCCAGCGCGATCTCGTCGGCGACGGCGCGCCCGGACTGCTGGCCCAGCCACCACCACAGTCCGAGGTTGAACAGCAGCGCCAGGCCGATCCAGGCCATGCTCCACAGCGCCGCCTCGCGGAACGAGACCTTGTGCGATCCGCTGACCTTGAGGACCAGGAAATCGATGACGAGGGCGATCAGGACGATCGCGCCGAATACCGCCCAGAGTTCGACCGTACCGATCGTGTGCATTGCGATTGCGCTCCGAAGTGCGTACCGAGAAAAGACAAAGGCCCCGTCGCCGGCAGCGCACGGGGCCTCGTTTTCTCGGGGCACACCTTCGCCGTCGTCACGGCGAAGGTCTCGCTCGCAGGTCGCTGGACGACCTGCCCACCGGGCCGGGATCGGAACCGATCCGTGATGACGACCGTGGTGGCGGGAGCTACTCCCCTTCGTTGCGGCCGCGACTCTACACGATTCCCGGGCGGCCGTCTCAAGCCCCCGCGATCCGTGCCGGGGACGACGCCATGCGGGGCAGCGCTTATCATTCGCCGATGAACGTTCCTCAGACCGGGCCGCTGCCCGTCATTCAGCTCAAGACCGAACGCCGTTCCAACCATCCCTGGATCTTCCAGAAGATGGTCGAGAAGCCCGTCGAGCGGCCCCGGCCGGGCTCGATCGTCGACATCGTCGACCGCGACGGGACCTTCGCCGGCCGCGGCTTCTACAACGGCCATTCGCGGATCGCCCTGCGCGTGCTGACCGCCGACCCGGACGAGCCGGTCGACGAGGCCTTCTTCGCACGCAAGATCGCCCAGGCGGTCGCGCTGCGCCGCGAGGTGCTCAAGCTCGACACCGTGACCGACGCCTATCGGCTGATCCACTCGGAAGGCGACGGTCTGTCCGGCCTGGTCGTCGACCGTTTCGCCGATACCCTGGTCGTGGAGTATTTCTCGGCCGGCATGTTCAAGCAGCGCGACCTGCTCAAGCGCTGCCTGCTCGAGCATTTCCCCGGCGCGAACCTGTATGCGTTCGCCGAGGAACACGTGCAGAAGCAGGAGAGCTTCGACTGCGCGACGCCGAGCACGCCCGAGCCGACCGTCATCCACGAATACGGCGTCAAGTTCCACGCCGCGCCCGGTTCCAAGCACAAGACCGGCTTCTTCGCCGACCAGCGCGACAACCGCCGCCAGCTGGCCGACCTGTGCGCCGGCAAGCGCGTGCTGGATCTGTGCTGCAACTCCGGCGGCTTTGCGATCTACGCCAAGACGATCGGCCAGGCCGCCGAGGTGGTCGGCGTCGACCTCGACGAGGACATCCTCGAGATCGCCGAGCGCAATGCGCGCCTCAACAGGGCCAAGGTCCGTTTCGTGCAGGCCGACATCTTTCCGTGGCTGCGCGAGCTGGCGGTCGGCGGCCGCGAGCGCTTCGACGTCGTCGTGCTCGATCCGGCCAAGATGACGCGCGACCGCGACCAGGTAATCCCGGCGCTCAAGAAGTATCTGGACATGAACAAGCTCGCGCTCGGTGCGGTCAAGCCCGGCGGCCTGTTCGTGACCTGCTCGTGCACCGGCCTGGTCAGCGAGGAGCAGTTCCTGGACATGCTGCGGCGCGCGGCGTTCTACGCCAACCGCACGGTCCAGGTGCTGCGCGTCAGCGGTGCCGGTGCCGATCATCCGTTCCTGGCGCACGTCCCCGAGAGCCGCTACCTCAAGGCGGTGTTCTGCCGTGTCGAGTGAGCCGCTGCTCGATCGGCCCGGCGACCGGGACGATCCGAACGCGCCGACCCTGACACCGCTGCGGATCGCGTTCGAACCGGCCGATCCGGCGGCCGTCGCGGTGCAGGCCGACGTGCTCGCGGTGATCGGCTTCGGCGCGGCGGCGCTGCCGGACGATCCGCGCTGCCTGCGCGTCGGCCTCGAACCGGTCGGCGCGGCGCTGCTCGAGGTCTGGCGCAGCCGCGGCCCGGTGCGGACCGGACGCGACGGCGAGATCCGCTGGAGCAGCGACGGCGATTACACGTTTTTCTCGATCGAGGTGCCCGAGGACGCAGTCGATGCGATCGGCGCGGCCGCCGAGCATCTCTACCGCCGGCTCGGTGAATGGCTCGGGCAGCGGCCGCTGCACGTGCTGCGCCTGTGGAACTACTTCGACGCGATCAACGAAGGCGACGGCGACGCGGAGCGCTACCGGCGCTTCTGCACCGGCCGCGTCGCCGGCATGCAGGGCCTGTTCGGCGGCGACTACCCGGCCGCCACCGTGATCGGCCGGAAGGACGGCGTGCGCAGTCTGCAGGTCTATGGCCTGGCCGCGCGACGAGCCGGACGGCCGGTCGAGAATCCGCGCCAGCTCAGCGCCTGGCGCTATCCGCGCGACTACGGTCCGACCGCGCCGCGCTTCGCGCGCGCGATGCGTGCGCCGTCCGGCCAGATCCTGATCTCCGGCACGGCCGCGATCGTCGGCCACGCCTCGCGTCACCGCGACGACGTGGCCGCGCAGCTCGGCGAGACGCTGGCCAATCTCGACAGCGTCTGCGCGGCCGCCGGCGCGGCCACGCCGCTCGGCGAGGGCAGCGTGCTCAAGGTCTATGTGCGCCGGGAGGCCGACGCCGAGCAGGTCACGCGCGGCGTGCGCGATCATCTTGCCGGTGGCGGCGAGGCGATGCTGTTGATCGGTGAGGTCTGCCGGCGCGAGCTGCTCGTCGAGATCGACGGCAGTCACGGCTGAGCGTCGGCGCTGCGCGGCAAAGGTTCGCCGCGCTGCCGCAGCTGGGTCAGCGCACCCAGGCCGGCATCGCCGGCCGGCACGAAGCCCGGCCCCACCCGGGTCTCGCGGCGCAGGCGTTCGGACAGCGCGAACCAGTCGTCGTGGAGGCCGATCCGCGCCAGCAGCCGGCCCGGCAGCAGGAACGCGGCGCTGTCCTCGCGCGTGGCCTCGGCGGCGGCGGGATCGAACAGCAGCCACGGCACCGGCTGCTGCTCGGCCGGCAGGCCGTCGGCGAAGCCGAGCGTGCGGAACGTGATCGGCAGGCCCGGCAGATGGTCGCCGTAGAACAGCAGCAGCGTCCTGCGTTTGCGCACGCGCAGCGCCTCGGCGAGCCGGCCGAGTGCGCGGTCGGCGTTGTCCAGGTGATAGAGGAACGTGCGCAGGCGTCCGGCGCTGTCGGCCGGCAGCCGGTCCGGCACGGCGATCGCATCGCGGCGCGCGTGGTCGCCGAGCGGCTTGCGCGCATCGTAGGGTCCGTGCAGCTCCATGCTGATCGCGAGCACGAGCTGCGGCGGCCCGCTGTCGGGCAGGCGCTCGACGATGCGATCGACCAGGGCCTGATCGCTGACGAAGTAGCCCTCGCGCGGTGCGTCGGGGAAGTCCGCCTCGCTCTCGAACGCGTCGAAGCCGAGCTGCCGGAGCGCGGCGGCGCGGTTCCAGAACGCCGGATCGTTCGGATGCAGCGCCAGACTGCGGTAGCCGTACTCGGACAGCACCGAGACCAGACCCGGCAGCGCATGGTCGACGAGCTGGAAGTACGGATATTCGTTGCGCGGGAAATAGCGCATCGCCAGACCGGTCAGCACCTCGAACTCGGTGCGGATCGTGCCGCCGCCGAACGCCGGCACCCACAGGTCGCCGTGCACCGACTCGGCTGCGAGCGCGCGGTAGTTCGGCAGGACATCGCGATCATCCAGTCCGTTCAGGCGTGACGCGTCGAAGAACGACTCGCTCTGCAGGATGACGATGTCGGGCAGGGCCGCCGGCGTGACGCGCGGCGTGGGCGCGCCCCAGTCCATCCGGGCGAGCAGGTCCGATGCCGCGGCGTGGTCCGGCATCGGTACCGGCTCGGCATAGCGCCAGCGATACTGCAGCAGGCCGGAGATCAGGCCGGTTTTCGAGACCGTCTCGCGCGGCGACCACGGCACGAAACGCGCGTCCTCGCGTGCGTACAGGCTGCGCCACGGCGCGACACCGGCGAACAGCGTGATCGCGAGCAGCAGCGTGAGCAGCAGATGCAGCACGCGCATGCGCCGGCCCGAGCGCAGCTGCGCAGGCTCCCACAGCGCCAGTCCGAGCGTGACGATGCCCAGGCCCGCCAGGCGCAGCCAGTCGTCATGCGAATCGGGCAGGTAATGCAGCAGCAGGCCCGCGCTGGCCTGCGGCGTGCCGAGCATGACGAAATCGGCCGGCAGCAGCGGCGTCTCCAGATGCTCGATCTTCAGCGCATTGACGCCGTAGAGCGCCGCTAGCAGCAGCAGGGCGATCCAGAACGACAGCAGCGGGCGCCGCGTCAGCGACCACGCCACCAGGCCGAGCAGCGCGGCCGGCAGGGCGTTCAGCAGCGGCAGCGGCCATGGCGGCTCGACCGCCCGGAACGCCGGATCGAGCGTGGCGACCGCGATCGACAGCAGGCCGACCACCAGCAGCAGGTAGGCGATGTCGCCGGACCAGGCAGGCGCGTATCGCACACGCGAACGATCCTCTCCGCCTCGTCGCATCGCGGCGCTGCGCCTCCTCGCTTGCGAGCACCGGTACGCTGCCGGCACTTCGTATCGACGGCCGGTACGCCCCCCGAGCTGCGGCGTCCGGATGATGAACGCCGGAGTATGTTGCGACGCGACGTGGCAAATGTTGGCAAATCGTTAGAATCGACCGCGCTGCACTGAAAACACCTCGTGGGGAGGGAGAGCCCGCTACAGCCGCCTCGGCGCTGTAGCGGGCTTTTTTCATGTGCGGGCCGCGGCGCCGCGGGGAGGCGTGCGAGACGCTGGCCGCGGCGCCGGCGCCGCTCTCAGGGCGCCAGCGCTTCGGTCGGTTCGACCACCGGCTCGGCGGCGAGCGCCTCGTCGAGCAGCGACGGCAGCTCGCCGCGCAGCTGCAGGCGTGCCAGCGCGAGCAGACCCTCGTATTCGGCCTCGGCCAGCTCGCGGTCGTCCAGATCGATCTGCGCGCGCAGCGTGTCGATCACCGCGAAGTACGGCTCGTCGCGAATGCCGGCGGCATCGAGCAGCAGCGCCGGCAGCAGCCAGCTGCGCGTATCGAAACGCTGCGGCCGCGGCCGGGCGCTGTCGTAGAGCAGCCACGGCACGGTCTGCTGCTGCGCGTCGCGCTCGTCATCGAAGCCGAGCTGGTGGTAGACCGGCGGCAGCGCCGGCAGGTGATCGCCGTAGAACAGCACCAGGGTGCGGCGCTTGCGCTGTTTCAGCGACTCCACGAGGCGGCCGAATTCGCGGTCGGCGTCTTCGAGCAGGTACAAATAATTGCCGAACCAGTAGCGGCCGCCCTCGTCGAGACGCTCGGGCATCAACAGCCGTGCCAGTCGATCGGCGTCCAGCCCCGGGCGCCAGTCGAACGGCCCGTGGTTCTGCATGCTGATCGCGAACACGAACTGCGGCCGCGCGTCGCCGTCGAGCTCGGCCAGGATGCGGTCGGTCAGCGCGGCATCGGACGTGAACAGGCCGACGACGTCGTCCTTCGAAAACGCGCCGACGTCGATGAACTGCTCGAAGCCGAGCGCCGGATAGGCCTTGCCGCGATTCCAGAACGCCGCGGAGTTCGGATGGATCGCCGTGGTCCGGTAGCCCTGGCGCGCCAGGATCGAGGCCAGGTTCGGCAGGTCGTGGCGGTGCAGCTCCAGCCACGGATACTGCAGCCCGCCGAGCGTGTCGAGCGGCACGCCAGTCAGCACCTCGAACTCGGTGCGGATCGTGCCGCCGCCGAATGTCGGCACCGTCATCTCGCCGGCCTTGGCGCGCTTGCGCAGCCGGTGGTACTCGCGCAGGAACTGACCGCTCGGCACGTCGCGCAGGCGCGCCGGGTCGAACAGCGATTCGCTCTGCAGCACCACGATGTCCGGCGCGCCCTCGGCCGGCAGCGCGGCCAGGCGTGCGCGCAATGCGGTGCCGTGATCGTGCAGCAGGCCGAGTGCCGCATCGCGGTCGGCCCGCGGCACGTCGCCGCCGCCGAGCTCCCAGTGGTACATCAGCAAGGCGCCGATCAGGCCGACATGCGTCGTGCTCTCGGCCAATGCCCAGGGCTCGAAGCCGAGCCGGCGCGCGTCGAACACGCGCTTCCACGGCGCGCTGCCGGCGACCATCGTGACCGTCGCCGCGATCGCGAGGCCACCCAGCGCGACACGGCGCCAGCCGGCCAGCCCCGCCTGGCCGGGGCGGTTCCACAGCAGCAGCGTGAACAGCACGCCGGCCGCCATCGGCAGCAGGTGCCGCGTCTCGAACGAGACGTAATGGCCGAACAGCTCCAGCGCCGGTCCCGGTTCGCGCAGGAAGCGCAGGTCCGCCGGCAGCAGCGGCGTCTGCAGATGCTGCAGCTTGGCGGCATTGGCCGCGTACAGACCGGCGACCGCCAGCAGCGTCAGCCAGCACGCCAGCGCCAGCCGGCGGGTCAGCGCCCACAGCGCCAGCAGCAGGCCGAGCGCTGGCAGCGTATTGATCGCGACCAGGCCGAAGCCGCCGCCGGCGCGCGCGACCGGCGCCGCAAAGGCCGGGTCGAGCCGATCGACCATGACCATCAGCAAGGCGACGCAGATCAGCAGGCCGAACCCCATGCGCAACGGCAGGCGCCCGACCGGCGATTGGCGGATGGACTCGATCAGCTTCATGACAGGGACGTGACAATGCCATGAACCGATGAGGGACGCATGAATCGCCGGCACCGCCCGGCGACCGGCTGTGCGGCGGTCGCCGGCTGCGCGCGATCGCGGATAATCGCGCGATGCCCGATACCTTCCGACGCCCCGTGCTGCCGGCCGCGCTGGCCGCCCTGCTCGACCAGCGCCTGTCGCGCCTGGAGGCGGCCTGCCGCCAGGCCGACGTTCCGTTCTACGACGACGCCGGCGTCGACACGCATCTGCTCCAGGTGCTGCTGGTCAGCGACTTCGCCTACGAGACCTTGCTGCGCGCGCCGATCCTGCTGGGCCCGGAGCTGGTGCGCCTGATGGGCGACCCGCGCCATGCCGACGCGCGCGCCGGCCATCTGGCCGCGATCGACGACGAGGCGATGCTGCGCGCCGAGCTGCGGCGCTTCCGCAAGCGCGAGGCGATCCGTCTGATCTGGCGCGACGTCAACGGCCTCGATCCGGTCGAATCGACGCTGGCCGGTGCCAGCGTACTGGCCGAGTGCTGCCTCGAGGCGGCGCTGCGGCATGCCGAGCGCCAGTTCGCGGCGCGCCACGGCCACGTCCGCGCGGCGGACGGTTCGGTGCAGCGCCTGGTCGTGTTCGGCCTCGGCAAGCTCGGCGGCAGCGAGCTCAACTTTTCGTCCGACATCGATCTGATCCTGGCCTATCCGGAGGCCGGCAGCAGCGACGGCGCGCGGCCGCTCGACGCGGAGACCTTCTTCACGCGGCTCGGCCAGCAGGTGGTGTCGCTGCTGGCCGAGCACACGGTCGACGGCTACGTCTACCGCGTCGACCTGCGGCTGCGCCCGTTCGGCAGCGTCGGGCGCGTCGCGCTGTCGTTCGCGGCGATGGAGCAGTACTACCAGCGCGAGGGGCGCGACTGGGAGCGCTACGCCTGGATCAAGGGACGTCCGGTGGCGGGCGACCTCGCCGCCGGGCAGCGCCTGATCGAGGTACTGCGGCCGTTCGTGTTCCGGCGCTATTTCGACTACACCGCCTTCGCCGGCCTGCGCGAGATGAAGACGCTGATCGACGCCGAGGTCGCGCGCAAGGATCTGGCGGCCAATCTCAAGCTCGGGCCCGGCGGCATCCGCGAGATCGAGTTCGTCGTGCAGCTGATGCAGATGATCCGCGGCGGCCGCGAGCCGGCGCTGCGCGTACGCGGCCTGCTGCCGGCGCTGGCCGCCTGCGAACAGCTCGGCGTGATCCCGGCGCAGCGTGCGCGCCGCCTGCGCGAGGCGTACCGCTTCCTGCGCCGCGTCGAGAACCGCGTGCAGATGTTCGCCGACCAGCAGGTCCACGACGTCCCCGCCGAGGACGAGGCGCGACAGCGCCTGGCGCTCGGGCTCGGCCATCCGGACTGGCCGGCGCTCAAGAGCGAACTGGACCGGCAGCGCGCCGTCGTCGCCGAGGAATTCGATGCGGTCATGGCGCCGGCGCGGCGTGCGCCGGAGGACCGGGCAGCGGCCGGCTGGGCCGCGGTCTGGCAGGACTTCGTCGAGCACGGCGTGCGGGCCCGGGTGCTCGCCGAGGCCGGCTTCGATCCGCCCGAGGCACCGGCCGCCGCGCTCGAGACGCTGCTGGCCAGCCCCGCCCTGCGCGCCGCCTCGGCACGCGCCCGCGCGCGTCTGGACCGCGTCGTGCCGGCGCTGTTCGCCGCGGCGGCCGACACCGCGGCTCCGGCGCCGTGCCTGGTGCGTCTGCTCGGCCTGGTGCACGCGGTGGCGCGCCGCTCGGCCTATCTCGCCCTGCTCGACGAGCAGCCCGGCGCGTTGAAGCGCGTCACGCGCGTGTTCGCGGCCAGCGCGTTTCTCGCCGAACGGGTGACCGCCCATCCATTGCTGCTCGACGAACTGTTCGACGACCGTCACGAGGCGGCGGTACCGGACCGCGATGCGGTCGAGGCCGAGATCGGGCGGCGTCTGGCGGCCCTGCCCGACGGCGACGCCGAGGCCGAGATCGAGGCGGTCCAGGATGCGCGACTGGCTGCCGCGTTCCGGATCGGCCTGGACTTCCTCGCCGGGCGTCTCGAGGCGGTCGCCACGGCGCGGGCGCTGGCCGGCGTCGCCGAGGCGGTGCTCGGCAGCGTACTGCGGCTGGCCGAGCGCGATCTGGCCGCGCAGCACGGACGCCTGCCCGGCAGCCTCGACGAGTCGTCGGGCCTGACGATCCTCGGTTACGGCAGTCTCGGCGGCAGCGAACTCGGCTTCGGCTCCGATCTCGATCTGGTGTTCCTCTACGACGGCGCCTGCGCGCAGGCCGAGTCGCTCGGACCGCGCCCGCTCGAAGGCACGCGCTACTACGCGCGCCTGGCGCAGCGCGTCGTGCACTATCTGACCACCCTGACGCGCTCGGGCCGCCTCTACGAAGTCGACGTGCGCCTGCGCCCGGACGGCGGCAAGGGCCTGCTGGTATCGAGCCTGGACGCCTACATGGCCTATCAGCGCGAACGCGCCTGGACCTGGGAGCATCAGGCCCTGGTGCGCGCGCGCCCGGTCGCCGGCGACGTCGCGCTCGGGCGGCGTTTCGCCGAATTCCGCCAGGAGGTGCTCGCCGTGCCGGTCGACGCGCCGCGCCTGCACGGGCAGATCGTCGACATGCGCCGGCGCTGGCGGATCGAGCGCGACCGTTCCGATGCCGCGCAGTTCGATCTGAAGCAGGGACGCGGCGCCCTGGTCGACCTGGAGTTCCTGCTGCAGGGCATCGTGCTCGAGCACGCGGTCGATGCGCCGTCGCTGCTGGCGTCGGGCAACAGTGCCGATCTGATCGAAGCGGCCGCGCGCGCCGGACTGCTGTCGGCCGACCAGGCACAGGCGCTGGCGGCGGCGCATGCCGCACTGCTCGGGCGTTCGCTGTCGTGCACGCTCGATGCGCGTTCGCGCGTGATCCGCCGCGACCCGGACGTCGAGCGCCACGCCGATCGCGTCAGCACCGTCGCGGCCGCGCTGGATTTCGACTTCGCGGCACCGTCCCGGTAGCGGTCCGGCTGGAGCGAGGCGCCGGCTCGATGCCGGCCATCGCGCAGCGGGCGCCGGCGCGGTCGCCGCGCGGTCAGAAATCGGCCAGCGCGTGGCGGATGCCGGCGGCCAGGGCGCGGTCCGCCGTCGTCTCGTGCCGGGTCAGCGGCAGGTCCATCAGCAGCCGCGTGGCCTGATCGTAAGCGTCGCCGGGCACGTACTGCGCGATCTGCCCCGCGTATTCGCCGAGCACGAGCAGGGCGAGCTGCCGCAGCGAGGGCTGCGGCGCGGCCACGGCGCCTTGCAGGGCCGCGACCGCCTCGTTGCGTGCCTGCAGCGAGCGGATCGGATAGTGGATCGGCGCCCATGGCCACCAGGCCGGACGGCGCGCGCGGTGCAGGTGGTCGCGGCGCACCAGGCCGTCGAGCAGTTCGCGCGCCAGCGGCGCCATGCGCGTGGCCAGCAGATCGATCGCCGCCGATACGCGCAGTCCATGGCTCGGCGTGCCGATCACGCGCAGCGCCTGGCCGAGCAGCGGATGACTGACCGGCAGCGAAGACTTCAGCGCGACGTGATCGGCTTCGTAGCGCAGCCGCTGCTGCTCGGCGAGGTCGAACAGCAGCGCCGCGGCGGCGAGCACGTCCGGATCGATGTGGGCGCGTACCGGCGTCAGCACGCCGCTGGCTGGTTCCAGTACCAGCAGTATCGATTGTTCGGCGATCAGCACGATCGGTCGTCCTTGTGGCCCGGGCGAGGACGGGCCCGGGATCGATGATCACGCAGCGGCCGGCGGCCGTACAGCCTGCGGATGTCGAAAAATGTCTCGCGCCGGCTGCTCAGTTGGCACGGCGGGTCGGCACCCCGGCCGTCGCCGCGGCCGGCTCGATGCCGGCCCAGTCGACCGCCGGCAGACCGAGGTAGCGGTCCATCACCATCGGCAGCAGGCCCGACGGCAGCGGCGACTCGCTGTTCCAGAGCATGACGATCCCGAACCGGTACCTGGGCAGAAAGCCGACCATGCCGCGATAGCCCTGTACCGCGCCGGCATGAAACACCATCGTCTCGCCGGCGTAGTCGAAAATGCGCCAGCCGAGGCCGTAGTGCGCCGCGAGCAGCCGTCCGCGCCGCCACGGCGTGGTCGTCTGCTCGTGCGCGGTCGGAATCTGCGGGCTGTGCAGCTGGTCGAGGATCGGCAGCGGCAGCACGCCCGGACGTCCGCCCATCTGCGCGATCAGCCATTCCTCCATGTCGCGGATGCTGGCGTTGACGCCGGCGGCCGGCGCGATCCGGTAGTAGTTCTCCTTCGGCTGGAACGACTGGAAGCGATCGCCGATCCGGCGGTGCGGCCGTGCCCACGACGCCGAGTTCTCGAGGCCGTCGCGGCCATAGGTCGCGGTCGTCATGCCGAGCGGATGGAACAGGCGCTTCTCGACCTGGTGATAGAAGAAGTCGCCGGTGGCCGCGTAGGTGACGTCGCCGATCAGGCTGAAGGAGATGTTCTGATAGCCGTAGCAGGCGCCGACCGAGCACACCAGCGGGACTTCCTTGAGCCGCTCGACCAGCAGCGGATACGGCTCGTCGGCCTCGAGCAGGCGGTCGTAGGTATTGCTCGGCAGACCGACGCGCTGGCTCAGGATGTCGCGGACGGTCAGGCGCTGCCCGCCTTCGACGTCGGCCAGCGTGAAGGTCGGCAGCATCTCGGCGATGCGCGTATCCCAGCGCAGGCGATCGTCGCCGACGACCAGCGCCGCCAGGGCGCTCGCGAAGCCTTTCGACAGCGATGCCAGGCGGAAGGCCGTCGTCGCGGTGACCGGCGTCTGCGTGTTCCAGTCGGCGTAGCCGGCGACGCGCTCGAGCACGACGGTATCGTCCTTGACGATCGCGACGGCGAGACCGGCGACCTGCCCGCTGGTCTCGATCGCGTCGAGCCAGCGGTCCGCATCGGCGACCACCGTGGCGGTGTCGACCGCGACCGCGTGCGGATCGACGCGCGGCACGATCAGCGGCAAGGCGGCAGCCGGCGCGGCCTTGCGGGCGGCCTTCTTCCGGGGAGCGCCGATCGTATCGGTCGCGGTGGTCGTCCCGATCAGTACGGTGAACAGAAAAATCAGCAGATTTCGGGTGGTACGACTCAACGCGAGCCTCCGGGGACGTCGGCATGGTCATGCTATTCTGCGGCCGGCAGCGGTTCAACCCGGTGCCGACGTCCACCATCCAGCACGGGGATATCGTCCGATGGGTTCGATCGTTTTCCTGGTCATCGTCGCAGCGGTCGCGTTCTGGGCGATCGGCCTCTACAACGGCCTGGTCACGGCCCGCAACGCGTACAAGAACGCGTTCGCGCAGATCGACGTGCAGCTGACGCGTCGCTACGACCTGATTCCGAACCTGGTCGAGACCGCCAAGGGCTACATGAAGCACGAGCGCGAGACGCTCGAAGCGGTGATCCAGGCGCGCAACTCGGCCGTGTCGGGCCTGTCGGCGGCCAAGGCCAATCCCGGCGACGCCGCGGCGATGCAGCAGCTGGCGCAGTCCGAAGGCGCCCTCGGCGCGACGCTCGGCCGCCTGTTCGCGCTGGCCGAGGCCTATCCGGACCTCAAGGCCAACCAGAACATGATGCAGCTCTCCGAGGAGCTGACCTCGACCGAGAACAAGGTCGCGTTCGCGCGCCAGGCGTTCAACGACTCGGTGATGACCTACAACAACCAGCGCGAAGTCTTCCCGAACTCGCTGATCGCCGGCATGTTCAACTTCCAGCCGGCCGAACTGCTGCAGATCGAGGCGCCCGAGAAGCGCGAGCCGGTCAAGGTGTCGTTCACCTGATCGATCGGCCCGGACCGTCGCGCGGCCAGTCTCGCGCGCGACGGTCGACGGCCGGTCCGGAGGCTCGCGCGGCATGGATTTCTTCGCCCATCAGGCCCAGGCGCGCAAGCAGTCGCGCCGCATGATCGGACTGTTCGTGCTGGCCGTCGTCGCGATCGTCGGCCTGATCGACCTGGCCTTCATCGTCGGTTTCGGCCACGAGATGATCCGCGCCGGCGACGCGGCCGGATCGGTGCGTGCCCTGCTCGTGCTGTCGCTGTTGGTGGCCGCGGCGATCGGTGCCGGTTCGCTGTACCGGATCGCCACGCTGCGCGGCGGGGGCGCTGCGGTCGCGCGCCAGCTCGGCGCCACGCCGGTACCCGAGAACACCGCCGATTTCGCGTATCGGCGGTTGCGCAACATCGTCGAGGAGATCGCGATCGCCTCCGGGGTGCCGGTGCCGGACGTCTACGTGCTGGAGGAGGACGCCGGCATCAACGCGTTCGCGGCCGGCTACTCGCCGGCCGACGCGGCGGTCACGGTCACGCGCGGCGCGCTCGACAAGCTCGACCGGGACGAGCTGCAAGGCGTGATCGCGCACGAGTTCAGCCACGTGCTCAACGGCGACATGCGCCTGAACATCCGCCTGATCGGCGTGATCTTCGGCATCCTCGTGATGGCGACGATCGGCCGCAAGATCATCGAGGTGGCCGGTCGCGGCCGCGGCCGCAGCACCGGAGGCATCGTGCTGTTCGGCGCCGCGCTGTTCGCAGCGGGCTACATCGGCGTGCTGTTCGCGCGCATGATCAAGGCTTCGGTGTCGCGGCATCGCGAGTACCTGGCCGATGCGTCGGCGGTGCAGTTCACGCGCCAGACCGAGGGCATCGCCGGTGCCCTGAAGAAGATCGGCGGCCTCGCCGAGGGTTCGCGGCTGAGCGGCGACGACCGCGAGGAGGTCGCGCACATGCTGTTCGGCGACGGCGTCGGCTATTCGGCATGGTTCGCGACGCATCCGCCGCTGGTCGAACGCATCAAGCGGCTGCAGCCGCGCTTCGACCCGGCTGAATTCGCCGCGATCGCAGCCGCCTGGTCGCAGCCGGTACGCGTCGGCGACGTCGAGGCGTCGAACGTGTCGATCTCGGGCTTCGCTCCGGCCGCGGTCGCCGCGCATCTGGCGTGCGCGCCGGCCGCCGCGCCGGGCCGGCTGCCGCCGGCCGATGCGGTCGTGTGCGTGGAGCCCGAACGCGTCTCGCGGCAGGTCGGCAATCCCGGCACCGACGATCACCGCGCCGCCGGCGTCATCCACCACGCGATTCCCGACCCGCTGCGCGAGGCGGCCTATCGCCAGGAGCGCGCGATGGCGGTGGTCTTCGCGCTGCTGCTCGCACCCGATGCGGCCGTGCGCGCACGCCAGCTCGGCGCGATCGAGCGCCGCTTCGACGCCGGCACGCGCGTCGACGCCGAGGCGCTGGCGGTGGTCGTCGCGCAACTGCATCCGGTGCAGCACCTGCCGCTGGCCGCACTCGCGTTTCCGGCGCTGCGCCGCCGGCCGCGGCCGCAGCTCGACCGCTTCCTGGCGGTGCTCGACGAGCTGATCCGCGCCGACGACCACGTCTCGCTGTCGGAGTACTGCCTGGCGCGTCTGGTCCGGCTGCAGGTGATCGAGGCGCTCGATCCGTCCGCGGCGTGCGGCGTCGGCCGCTACAAGCTGCCGCAGCTGGCCGGCGAGCTCGCCGCGGTCTTCGCGATCCTCGCGCAGCACGGCCACGGCGACGCGCGCCTGGCCTCGCGCGCGTACCGCCTCGGCCTGCACGAAACACTGCCCGACTCGACCGCGCCGTACGCGCCGCCGGCCGACTGGATCACGGCGCTCGACCATGCGCTGCCGCGGCTGGATCTGCTGGCGCCGGCCGGCAAGGAACTGGTCGTGCGCGGCCTGACCCTGGCGATCGGCGAAGACGGCGTGATGAGCGTCGCCGAGGCCGAGCTGCTACGGACGATCTGCGCGGCGCTGCATTGTCCGCTGCCGCCGATCCTGCAGCGCTGAGGCGGCCTCGGGATCAGAACGTGCCGGCGTCGAAGGTCTCTTCGGCCATCGGCGAGTCGCCGCCTTCGGCGAGCCGGATCTTCAGCGCGAGGCCGTCGCGCGAGTCGGCCTTGTTGAGTGCTTCCTCGAGGTCGATCTTGCCTTCCTTGTAGAGCGCGTAGAGCGCCTGGTCGAAGGTCTGCATGCCTTCCTGCAGGCTGCGGTCCATCGCTTCCTTGATCTCGTGCACCTGGCCGCGCCGCATCAGGTCGCGGATCATCGGCGTGTTGATCAGCACCTCGGCGGCCGGCAGGCGGCGGCCGTCCTTGCCCATCACCAGACGCTGGCTGATGACCGCCTTGAGGTTCAGCGACAGGTTCATCAGGATGTTCTTGTGCGCCGACTCCGGGAAGAAGTTCAGGATGCGCTCGAGCGTCTGGTCGGCGTTGTTGGAGTGCAGCGTCGCCAGGCACAGATGACCGGTTTCGGAGAACGCGATCGCCGCCTCCATCGTCAGCGCATCGCGGATCTCGCCGATCATGATGACGTCCGGCGCCTCGCGCATCGCGTTCTTGAGCGCCTCGTGGAAGCCGTGCGTGTCCAGACCGACCTCGCGCTGGTTGACGATCGACTTCTTGTGCCGGTGCAGATATTCGATCGGATCCTCGACCGTCAGCACGTGGCCGGAGATGTTGATGTTGCGGTAGTCGATCATCGAAGCCAGCGTGGTCGACTTGCCCGATCCGGTCGCGCCGACGACCAGGATCAGGCCGCGCGGCTCCATGATCAGGTCCTTGAAGATCTGCGGCAGGCGCAGTTCCTCGATCGACGGGATCTCGCTCTTGATCGCGCGGATCACCATGCCGACTTCGCCGCGCTGCTTGAACACGTTGATGCGGAAGCGCCCGGCGTCCTTGACCGCGATCGCCATGTTGAGCTCGAGATCGCGCTCGAACTGCGGCACCTGGCCCTCGTCCATCAGCGAGTAGGCGATCTTCTTGACCATGCCGTTGGGCAGGCCGGTATTGCCGAGCGGATAGAGCTTTCCCTCCACCTTGATGTGGACCGGCGCGCCGGTGGTCAGGAACATGTCCGACGCACCTTTCTCGGTCATCAATTTGAGAAAGTAGCCGATATCCATCGCAGGTATCCCCTCAGGCCGCTGCGGTGCGGTTGCCAAAGCCGTGCGGAGCTTCCCACAATAGCGAGCCCAAGCCGATCCGCACCTTAGACGATGTTTATGACATCAGCGCTCAGAAAAATCCATGCGCCGGTCGCCCTTTTGGGCGTCTGCCTGATCGCGGCCTGCAGCCCGACCCGGCCGCCCGGCGACCTGTTCGGCGCCGCCAACCGCCAGCTGGCGACCGCGCGCCAGGCCAGCGCGCAGACCTATGCGCCACTGGAGCTGCGCTTCGCCGAAGAGCGGCTGTCGCAGGCGCAGGCCGCCAATGCCCGCGAGGACTACGCGGCGGCGCTGCGACTCGCGCGCGAGTCCGAGGTCAATGCCGAGCTCGCCACGGTCAAGGCGCGGCTCGGCAAGGCGCGCGAGGCTACCGATGGCCTACGCCAGCAGAACGCCGCGCTCGAGCGCGACCTGCAGACGCACGGCGGGGAGGGTTTCCGATGAACCGATCGCATGCAGGGCTGTGGGCCCTGGCGCTGGCTGCCTGCCTGGTCGGCGGCTGCCAGACCGCCTCGCCGCAGCGCGACCTCGATCTGCAGCGTCTGGAGCGCAGCCTCGACCAGCTGGCCGGCGATGCGCGCCTGGGTGGATACGCGTCGGCCGAGATCGCGCGCACGCGCGCCGCGCTGACGGCGCTGCGCGAATCGCGGCGCGGCGGCGAGGAAGGCGCGCACGAGGTCTACGTGGCCGAGCGTCTGCTCGACATCGCCTGGGCGACGGCCCAGGCGCAGGAACTGGAGAACGAGCGCGAGCGGCTGCAGCGCGAGCATGATCGGCTGCAGCTGCAGGCCGCGCGCCGCGACGCGGCGCTGGCCCGCGCCGAACTCGAGCGACAGCGCCTCGCTGCGCAGATCCAGGCCGAGGAAGCGGCGCGGCTGGCCCAGGCGGCTGAAGCCGCCCGCCTGCAGGGCGACGAAGCGGCGCTGGCGGCCGAGTCGGCGCGTGCCGAGGCGGCTCAGGCGCGCCGGATCGCCGACGCGCAGTCGCAGGCGGCCGCACTGGCCAAGCAGGAGGCGGCACTGGCGGCCTCCGCGGCCGATTCGCTGCGCGCACGCCTCGGCGCGCTGCAGGCCACGCGCGGTGCGCAGGGCATGCAGATGACGCTCGATGACGTCGCGTTCGCGCCGGGCCAAGCCGCGCTCAAGCCGGAAGCACGGGCCGGTCTCGACAGGCTGGTCGAGTTCGTCAACGGCGAACCGGCGCGCCCGATCCGGATCGTCGGCCATACCGACGCCACCGGCGGCGCCAATGCCAACCAGGTGCTGTCGCAGCGTCGCGCCGAAGCGGTCCGCGACGCACTGGTCGCGGCTGGCGTCGATGCCGGCCGGATCACCGCGGTCGGTGCCGGCTCGGCACAGCCGGTCGCCGGCAACGACACGCCGCAGGGGCGCGCCCGCAACCGCCGCGTCGAGGTCATTCTCGAGGAGCGCTGACGCGGCGAAGGCCGCGCCGGCCGGTGCGCGCGAGCCTTCGCGTCGGCGCTATCGTTAAGAAATCGTTGAGAAATCGGCGCCTTTTTCGCGCTGAGGTCCGGTTGCTTCGGCGCCGTCCCGGGAGTAGCTTCGGTGTCCCATGCGGGAGACCTTGTCTCACGCCCCGCATGGGCCCAAGCCCATGCCGATCGACGCCGACACGCCAGCGTTCCGGAATGCCTCGCACCGCGAGGGCCGGGCCGCGCCCGCGATTGTCCCTGGCAGTGACAGTCCCGCTGCGCGATCCGCCGTTCGTTCACGACGCGTCCTGAGCGCTTCGCCGCCCCGGCCCGCCCGGATGGGCTTTCGTTCGTGTCCGCCATTCCGCCGGTCCCGTGACGCGGTGCGTGGGCTCCGCGCCGCGTCACGGTCCTGGCGGTCGGCGTCCGGACCGCCGGGACCGCCGGCATGTCCCCAACGAGGAGGTCGATGCTGATGTTCGAAGAGCACGAGAAAGACGTCGAGTCGCTGATGCAGTCCAACAGCGAGTTCCGCGCGCTGTACTACAAGCACAAGGAACTGGACAGCAAGGTCCACGACGCCGAGATCGGCGTTCTGCCGATCGACGACGTGACCCTGCACAACCTCAAGAAGGAAAAGCTCTGGGCGAAGGAAAAGCTGCTGCAGATGTGGGCCGCCCAGGGGAGTCCGCCGCCCGCCGCCTGAGCCGGCCGCCGCGCGCCGTTCCCGCGCCTTCGGACTGCGCAGCCTCGGGTATGATCCGGGCGCCTCGGCACGCCAGTGTCTCAAGCGGAAGCCCCGAATGACGATTCATACCAGCGTCCTCGAGCTGATCGGCCGCACGCCGATGGTTCAGGCGCAACGCCTCGATGCCGGCCGTTGCGATCTCTTCCTGAAACTGGAAAGCGCCAATCCCGGCGGTTCGATCAAGGACCGCATCGGGCTCAGCATGATCGAGGCCGCCGAGCGCGCCGGACGCATCCGTCCGGGCGACACCCTGGTCGAGGGCACCGCTGGCAACACCGGCATCGGGCTGGCCCTGGTCGCCCAGCAGAAGGGCTACAAGCTGATCCTGGTCGTGCCGGACAAGATGAGCCGGGAGAAGATCTTCAACCTCAAGGCGATGGGCGCCGAGGTGGTGCTGACCCGCTCGGACGTCGCCAAGGGCCATCCGGACTACTACCAGGATCTCGCCGAACGGCTCGCGCGCGAGACGCCGGGCGCGTACTTCATCAACCAGTTCGGCAATCCGGACAATCCGCTTGCGCACGAGCAGACCACCGGGCCGGAAATCCTCGAGCAGATGGACGGCCGCGTCGACGCGATCGTCTTCGGCTGCGGCTCGTCGGGCACGATGACCGGCCTGTCGCGCTACTTCGCGCAGGCCTCGCCCGACACGCAGTTCATCCTGGCCGATCCGGTCGGGTCGATCCTGACCCAGTACATCAACGAGGGCACGCTCTCGACCAAGTCCGCCAGCTGGATGGTCGAAGGCATCGGCGAGGACTTCCTGCCGTCGATCAGCGACTTCAGCCGCGTCCGCAAGGCCTACGCGATCCCCGACAAGGAGAGCTTCCTGACCGCCCGCGAGCTGCTGGCCAAGGAAGGCATCCTCGGCGGCTCGTCGACCGGCACGCTGGTCGCCGCGGCGCTGCGCTACTGCCGCGAGCAGACCGAGCACAAGCGCGTCGTGACCCTGGTCTGCGACACCGGCAACAAGTACCTGTCGAAGATGTACAACGACTACTGGATGCTCGACAACGGCTTCATCGAGCGTCCGCTGCACGGTGACCTGCGCGACCTGATCCTGCGTCCGTACGCGCAGCGCGACACCGTCGTCGTCGCACCCGGCGATCTGCTGATCGTCGCCTACAACCGCATGAAGCTCTACGACGTCTCGCAGCTGCCGGTCATGGACGGCGACCGCATCGTCGGCATCCTCGACGAGTCGGACGTGTTGATGCACGTGCTCGAGGACGAGGGCCGCTTCCGTGATCCGGTGTCGACCGCGATGGTCACCAAGCTGCAGATGCTGGACGTGCGCGAGTCGATCCAGGCGCTGGTGCCGGTGTTCGACGCGGGCCACGTCGCGATCGTCGTCGACGGCGAGCGTTTCCTCGGCCTGATCACGCGCATCGACCTGCTGAACTTCCTGCGGCGGCGCGCGGGTTGACGCGGTGTACTTCGGCACCACAGCACAGCATCGCGTACACAAGATGAGCCCCGTCGACGCGCTGTGCATCAGACCGAACCCGGCGGCTCGAGGACATGATAGGTTTCCGGCCGCTGTCCCGTCCCGGTCATTCGTTCATCGCTCCCCATCGCCGCTCCGGCTTCCCGCTCCAGGAGACACCCTATGAAAAAGCTCGTCGACCGTCTGATGCGCACCGGCAACCGGCAGGACGTCCTCGAATCGGGCGTATCGCGCGAAGCCGTCGAGTGGGCCTATCGGCTGCTGCTGGGGCGGGAACCCGAGACTGAGGCGGTCATTGAATTGCAGATGGAAGGCAATCGGGATCTCGGACAACTCCGCAACAGCTTTCTGGCAAGCCCGGAGTTCAACGATCGCCTGCCTCCGGCTGCGCGGATCCAGCTGCACGGGGGAGAGCCGCCGAACGTCATCGAGAGCGATGGAAGTCCTGAGCTACTCGCGCGTCTGTTCGAACATATACATCGATCATGGCACCAGTTCGGAGAGGAGCAGCCGTTCTGGTCGGTCCTGACGGCGCCCGAGTATCGCGATCAGCCCGAGGAGGTCGCGATTGAACGCTTCTTTGCCAGCGGCAAGGCGGAGATCGAACGCTTTCAGAAGACGCTCAAGCGCATGAATCTAAGTCTGGAAGGGCGGCGAACCTGTCTTGAGTATGGCTGTGGCTTGGGTCGCGTGACGCGCCACCTCGCGCCGCACTTCGAACGTATCACCGGCGTGGACATATCGGCGGCCCATCTGGCCAAGGCACGTGCCCTGGCCGAAGCCAAGGGAATCGAGGGCATCGACTGGCTGCATCTGCGGTCGATCGATCAATTGAACGAGCTACCGCAGGTCGACGTCATCTATTCCCTGATCGTCCTCCAGCACAATCCGCCACCGGTCATCGAACGCATCATCAAGACGTTTGCACGCATTCTGCGGCCCGGCGGGATCGCCTATTTCCAGGTCCCGACCTATCGGGTCGGGTATGAGTTCCGCCTCGCCGACTATCTCAACGGAAAACTCAAGCCGGGCATGGAAATGCATGTCTATCCGCAGAGCCGCATCTTCCGGATCTTCGCGGAAGCCGGCGCCGTGCCGGTGTCAGTCGTCGAGGACGGCTGCACCGGCATTCTTCGTGAAAGATCCAATACCTTCATCTTTCAGAAGGCGCAAGCCTAGGTCAGATTGTTGGCCACCACCTTCGGAGCACTACCGCTGTCGATGATCGAAGCCACCGTGTTCTCCTTCAGAAAATTGTTGGCGATGATGTAATTTGAGCAACCGGACGTCACTTGTACACCGTACAGGTTTGGAGGGAGGTATGCGCCAACGGCATGCGATCCGTGCACGGCAGTCGTGCAGTTGCGTACCGCAAAGTTCGTGGCGTTTCCTACGAACACAAAGCCCGTACCGTTTGAAATACCCGAAGCGGTACACGCATCCACATTGATGTTCTTTGCCGACGGGCCGGTCACCCAGAGTCCATTGCCCTGCGGTGAGTTGAGGAATCGGTGTCCCGTGAACTGCACGCCATTGACCTCACCGCCGATGGCGCAGGTGTCCAGAGTCGAGCTGGCGCTCCAGCAGTTGCTGAAGTGCATGCCGAACACGACCGCACCTGCGCCCGGTTGTATGACCATGCAACGTGATGCCGAAGTATCCCAGGCGCAACCGGAGAAAAAGCCGTGAACAACCGAGTATCCGTTCGGCGGATCAATCATTAGACCCACATTGCAGCGAATGAAGTCGCAATCGGTTACCCAAACGCCTGCGACTGAGCGAAGGCGCAACCCATATGCCGGCTGCGGAAGAACAGCTCCAGGATCTACGACGAGATTGATGATGTGGAGTTCGCCGGCAGGCCCGGCGCTTACATCACCCCCGGCCAAGACCGCGGTCCCATTGGGTGCTGGATTGTAGTAGCCGCCCAGTATGGTAACCCTGCCGCCTTGCCCATTGATTTCCACGGATACGAATTGATTGACGATCCACAGGTTCTCGATCAATACGTCCGAAATATAGCAGTGAATGGCACGGCCGGCACTCGCGGCAGTTCCGTTGGTTTGAATTGTGAGGTTCTTTATGCTGCAGCTCAGGCAGTGCGTATAGCGAATCATGTCTTGGGTGGTGGTAGATGGAACTACCAGAACCGATGTATGACTGCCCATTCCTTGGATTGTTATTCCATGCGAGTTGACGTAGATCGTTCCGCTGATCAGGTAATTCCCGGCAGGGACGAGAATGACTCCGCCACCTGCCGCAGCTGCCGCATCGACAGCGCACTGGAAAGCCGCCGTGTCATTAGTAGTGCCGTTGCCAACTGCGCCGTAGGATTTCACGTTGAGGAACGGCAGGGGCGTAAGCGTCACGCTGCAAGCCGCCTCAGCTGAATTCGATTGGCCAACGGCCAGTCCGCCTATGCCGGCCGCTACGAGACTCTGCATGAATCCACGACGTTTCCTGCGCTCAGCCAGCTGCGGCTCTTGAGATGCTAGACTCGTTTCCATGACTGCCCTTTCGATAGACGTAAGTTTTTGCTCCACGGAGCACAAGAACTGTATGAGTAGAAGGAGTCGATGTCCGTGACGAAACTATCTGCAAATGCCGAGGATATCCGCTATGCTTATCGGCTCATTCTAGGAAGAGAGCCTGATCAGAGCGGGTTCGAGCACTACAAGAACAATGTTCTAACCGCGGGTGTCGATCCGCCCAAGCTCGCCAGATATCTTCTGGAATCGGAAGAATATAAGAATAAAAATCGAGAAGTCAGCGAGCTCAAGGAGATTGATTTCAATGGCATCAAGCTTTTTCCATGGATCGGCGATGATTTGATCGGTGGGAATATCATTAACAGCGGCTCCTACGAGCCTCATGTACTGCCGCGCTTCTTGGAGTGTCTGAAGCCAGGATTCGTCGTCCTGGATGTCGGCGCCAATATCGGAACGTTCTCGTTGACGGCTGCCAAAGCGGTCGGAACTGCGGGACGTGTGGTGTCGGTCGAACCCGTCGCCAAGAACGTTCGTTCGATCTGCGCAGGCGTCGTCGGCAACGGCTTCGAGAATGTCACGATTCTTCCCGTCGCCGCCTCGGATCGCTCGCGGGTGGTACCGATCTTGCGCCATGCCGACTCGTCCAACGGTATTGTCGACGTCCACGCCCCGGCATCAGTGGCAGATGCCTACGTACCCGCGTTGCGCCTCGACGAGACACTCGCGTATCTCGACCGCCTAGACGTGCTCAAGATCGATATCGAAGGTCACGAGCCGATGGCATGGCCCGGAATTGCCGGGCTGGTCAGCCGGCATCGGCCGATGGTCTTCAGCGAGCTCAATCCGGTGGCGATTCGCAATCACTCGCATGTAGAGGCCGATCGCTATCTCGAGTTGTTGTTTGCGCATACGGACGTCATCACCGTTCTGCACTTGGACGGCCGAGTGGCGCGATGCAAGTCGATGCAGGAGGTCATGCGCGAATGGCGTGAAGTCAATCGTCAGAAGGGTCTCAACGGCGAGTATCTGGTCGATCTTATGTTCAAAGCGGAGCGCTGATCGTTCAATTTGAGCACGAGTATGCCGACCTCGCTTATTGCAGCCCCTTCGATCTCGATGAGTGATAGGTCCGAGAGGTGCAGTCCGGCACAGCCCATTGCTGTGCCGGAGCAAACGCCAGAGATCTTCGCTTCGCTGAACTCAGGTCAGGTTGTTAGCCACCACCTTTGGCGCACTTCCAGCATCAATTAGAGAGGCATATAAGTTTTCTTTGAGATAGTTGTTTGCAACGATGTAGTTTGTGCAGCCAGCCGTAACCTGGACACCATATGCGTTAGGAGGGAGATAGGCTCCCACCGCATGTGATCCGTGCACGGCAGTCGTACAGTTGCGAACCGCAAAATTCGTTGCATTTCCCACAAAAACAAAACCTGTCCCCGACGCGATCCCGGAAGCGACGCATGCATCTGCGTTGATATTCTTCGCTAAGGGTCCCGTCACCCATAGGCCATTCCCCTGAGGCGAATTGAGGAAGCGATGTCCGGTGAACTGAACGCCGTTGACTTCACCTCCTATCGCGCAGTTGTCCAGCGTCGATGTGGCACTCCAGCAGTTGGTGAAGTGCATTCCGAAGACCACTGCGCCGGAGTTGGGCAGTATCACGATGCAGCGCGACGCAGCGGTATCCCAGGCCGTGCCAGCGAAAAAGCCGTGGACGACCGAACGCCCCGTCGGCGGATCAATCATCAGACCGACGTTGCAGCGGATGAAGTCGCAGTCGGTTACCCAAACGCCAGCTACGGAGCGCAGCCGGAGACCGTAGGCTGGCTGGGGAAGCGTGTCTCCCGGGTCCACTACCAGATTGATGATGTGAAGCTCGCTGACCGCCTCTTCTACTGACAGATCGTTTCCGGCCAGAACCGCAGTACCGTTGGGCGCGGGATTGAAGTAGCCGCCGAGAATCGTGACTCGTCCGTACTTCCCGTTAATTTCGACGGACGTGAACATATTCTGGATCCAGAGGTTCTCGATGAGGAGATCCGATCTGTAGCTGTGAATAGCTCTTCCGGCCGTTGCGGCTGCGCCTGAGGTCTTGATCAGGAGATTTCGGATAACTCCACTCAAACAGTTTGCGACGCGAAACATGTCGTGCGTCATGCGCGCGGGGGCGAGCAGGGTAGTCGTGTGGCTTCCCATGCCCTGAATGGTGATGCCATTGGTTGTGATGTTGACGGTGCCAGCCAGATAGTAGTTGCCCGCCGGCACGAGAATGGTGCCGCCGCCGGCTGCTGCTGCCGCATCGACCGCGCACTGGAAAGCCGCCGTGTCGTCGGTGACACCATTCCCGACGGCGCCGTAAGATTTGACGTTGAGAAAGGGCACTGGCGCCGTCGTCACGGTACACGCAGCGTTCACGGCTTCGGACTGACCTGCGATCATGCCACCGATGCCGGCCGCGACAAGCCCCTGCATGAAGCCACGACGTTTCCTGCGTTCTGCCAGTTGCGGTTCTTGAGAAGCGAGACTCGTGTCCATAATATCCCCTTCGTTTTTGAGTGTGTAAGTCGCTCAGTCAAGCCGTCCAATTCTATGCACTACACATGTGCGATGTTTGTGATGAAGTGGACGCCACTGACGGACGTCGCGCCGAAATGCGGTCGGTCCTCCTGCACTCGGCCTATGCTCGAATCGGAGCGGCATGCGCCCTCGCGACCCATTCCCGTTAGGAAGCGTATGTGTCGTGCCCCGGCATCACGTCCCGCTCCAGCGCCAGATGATTGGCCAGCAGCGCGACCTGGGTGCGGTTGGACACGCCGAGCTTGCGCATGATCGCGGTCATGTGCGCCTTCACGGTGGCTTCCGAGACGCCGAGGTCGTAGGCGATCTGCTTGTTGAGCAGGCCCTCGGCGATCATCGTCAGCACGCGGAACTGCTGCGGCGTCAGGTCGGCGACGCGGGCCGCGGCGTCGGCTTCGCCGGGCGGCAGCGATTTCTCCGGGCCGACGCTGCCGGGCGGCAGCCAGACGTCGCCGTCGAGCACCGCCTGTACGGCGCCGACGATCGTCTCGACCGGCACCGACTTGGGGATGTAGCCCGACGCGCCGTGCGCGATCGCGCGCGCCATGACCTGGCTTTCCTCGTGCGCCGACACGACGATGATCGGCAGGCCCGGATACTGGCCGCGCACGTGCGCCAGCGTCGAGAAGCCGCTGGCGCCGGGCATGTGCAGATCGAGCAGCAGCAGATCGGCGTCCGGATACTGGTCGATCAGCGTCTGCAGCGCCGGCACGCTGTCGGCCTCGCGCAGCAGCGCGTCGGGCAGCGCCTTGAGCACCGCGCGCTTGAGCGCATCGCGGAACAGCGGATGATCGTCGGCGATCAGGACTTCGCGCATGGTCGGGCCGTGGCCGGAAGGACGAGCGCCCGTGCGGAGGGCACGAGCGCGTCGACGGTAGCGCGCATCATGGGCCGATACCGAGGCCTGCGCATGGAAATCGCGTACCGCGCGGCATCCGCGGGCGAGCGATCGTTCAGCGGAACAGCCGCTCGTTGACCAGATTCGACACGACCGACGGATCGGCCAGCGTCGAGGTATCGCCCAGGGCCTCTGGCTGGTTCTCGGCGATCTTGCGCAGGATGCGCCGCATGATCTTGCCCGAGCGCGTCTTCGGCAGTCCCGGCGCCCATTGCAGATGGTCCGGCGTCGCGATCGGACCGATCTCCTTGCGTACCCAGGCCACCAGGTCCTTGCGCAGCGCCTCGGTCGGCTCGACGCCGGTCTTGAGCGTCACGTAGGCGTAGATGCCCTGCCCCTTGATGTCGTGCGGGCAGCCGACGACCGCCGCCTCGGCGACGTCCGGATGCGCGACCAGCGCGCTCTCGACCTCGGCCGTGCCGAGGCGATGGCCCGACACGTTGATGACATCGTCGACGCGGCCGGTGATCCAGTAGTAGCCGTCCTCGTCGCGGCGTGCGCCGTCGCCGGTGAAATAGGTGCCCGGATAGGCGCGGAAATAGGTGTCGATGAAGCGCTGGTGATCGCCGTAGACGGTGCGCATCTGGCCCGGCCACGAATCGGTCAGCACCAGATTGCCTTCGGCCGCGCCCTCCAGCACGGTGCCGTTGGCATCGACGATCTGCGGCTTGACGCCGAAGAACGGCAGCGTCGCCGAGCCGGGTTTCAGATCGGTCGCGCCGGGCAGCGGCGTGATCAGGATGCCGCCGGTCTCGGTCTGCCACCAGGTGTCGACGATCGGGCAGCGGCCTTCGCCGACGACGCGGTAGTACCACTCCCAGGCCTCGGGATTGATCGGCTCGCCGACCGAGCCGAGCAGGCGCAGCGAGGCGCGCGAGGTCTTGCGGACCAGATCCTCGCCTTCGCGCATCAGCGCGCGGATCGCCGTCGGCGCCGTGTAGAACAGCGTGACCTTGTGCTTGTCGACGACCTGCCAGAAGCGCGAGGAATCCGGGAAGTTCGGCACGCCTTCGAACATGACCGTGGTCGCGCCGTTGGCGAGCGGACCGTAGACGAGGTAGCTGTGGCCGGTCACCCAGCCGATGTCGGCGGTGCACCAGTAGACGTCGTCCTCGCGCAGGTCGAACACCGTCTCGTGCGTGAAGCTCGCGTAGACCAGATAGCCGCCGGTCGTGTGCAGCACGCCCTTGGGCGTGCCGGTGGACCCGGACGTGTAGAGGATGAACAGCGGATGCTCGGCCTCGCAGGCGACCGGCTCGTGCGCCGACGGTTGATCGGCGATCAGCGCATGCCACCAGCGGTCGCGCGGCACCTGCATGTCGACCGCGCCGCCGGTGCGGCGCACCACCAGCACGGTCTCCACGCTGTTGGTATTGGGGCGCTTGAGCGCCTCGTCGACATTGGCCTTCAGCGGCACCTTCTTCTTGCCGCGCAGGCCTTCGTCGGCGGTGATGACCAGCTTGCAGCGGCTGTCGGCGATGCGGCTGGCCAGCGAATCGGGCGAGAAGCCGGCGAAGACGATCGTGTGGATCGCGCCGATGCGCGTACAGGCCAGCATCGCGACGGCCGCCTCGGGAATCATCGGCAGATAGATCGCGACGCGATCGCCCTTCTTGACGCCGAGCTGGGTCAGCAGGTTGGCGGCCTTGCAGACCTCGGCATGCAGCTCGCGGTAGCTGACGCGGCGCGATTCGGCCGGGTCGTCGCCCTCCCAGATGATCGCGGTCTTGTCGCCGCGCGTGGCCAGGTGGCGGTCCAGGCAGTTGGCCGAGACGTTGAGCTCGCCGTCCTCGTACCAGCGGATGTGCAGGTCGCTGGCGTCGTAGGACACGTTCTTGATCTTCGTGTACGGCTTGATCCAGTCAAGGCGACGTCCGATCCGGTCCCAGTAGCGTTCCGGATCGGCGATCGACTCGGCGTAGTCGCGCTGATACCGGGCCTTGTCGATGCGCGCATGCGCGGCAAAGGCCTCGGGAACGGGATGGAGCTTGGTCATGACGGCCTCCCTGGTGGTCCGGTGTGGCGAAGAAGAGCGCCAGATGGTGCCACGCCGCACGGCGGCGCGGCCTCGCCCTACGACTTTGGTCGCAGATTCGACCATCGGCGAATAGGCCGGCCCGACCGGACCTGCGCATGCTGGCCGGACAACCACACATCGGGGAGGGGATGTCATGCACGCACGCAGCGGAATCTCGTTGCGCAAAACCGCGCTGGCGCTGGCCTGCGTACTGGGCCTGCCGGGGCTGGCCGTGGCCGACGAAGCGCGCGAGGCGGCGCTCGAGGCACGCGTCAGCCAGCTCGAGCAGCAGCTCGCCGAAGTCCTCTCCGCGCTCAAGGCCCAGCGTGCCGCCCCGGCGGCCGCCCCGGCTCAGGCCGCCGCTCCGGCACTGCCGGCCGGCAAGCTGCCGATCCAGGCCGTGTCGATCACGCCGGGATCGCCGGCCGGTACCACGTTCCGCTACGGGGGCTTCATCAAGGCCGATTTCCTGGCCACCAAGGCACACGACGGCCAGCTTGCCGACGCCGCGGTGGGCCGCGCGCTGTACGTGCCGAGCCAGACGCCGGTCGGCGGATCGGCCTCGGACATCGACTACGACGCCCATGCCAAGTTCTCGCGCTTCGGCCTCGGCGTCGACACCGTGACCGAGAACGGCGACAAGGGCGGCGCCTTCGTCGAGATGGACTTCTTCGGCAACTCGCTCGGCAACCAGAACGCGACCAATACCTACGGCGTCACGCTGCGTCACGCCTATGCGTACTGGAACAAATGGCTGGCCGGCCAGACCTGGTCGAACTTCATGGACGTGGGCGCGCTGCCCGAAGCGGTCGACTTCATCGGTCCGACCGACGGCGTGATCTTCGTGCGTCAGGCGCAGGTCCGCTACACGACCGGCGGCTTCTCGGTCGCGCTGGAGAATCCCGAGACGCTGATCATTCCCAACGGCGGCGGCGCGACGGTCGCCTCCGATCGCGGCGCGTTCCCGGACCTCACGCTGCGCTACGGCTGGAAGGGCGACTGGGGCACGTTCGGCATCGGCGGCCTGATCCGCGACCTGGCGGTGGATCGCCCGGCCTCCGGCTCGACCGCGGCCGCGGACGACCGCACCTTCGCCGGCGCGGTCACCGTCGGCGGCAAGTGGGTGCTCGGCAAGCACGACGACCTGCGCTACCAGCTGACCGCCGGCAACGGCTTCAGCCGCTACATCGGCCTGGGCATCACCGGCGACACCGCGATCGACGGCGCCGGCAATCTCGACTCGATCGGCGGTCTGGCCGGTTTCGTCGCCTGGCGCCACGCGTTCACGCCGCAGACCCGCTTCAACCTGATCTATGCGCGCAGCCAGTACGACAACCCGGTGGGGCTGACCGGCGGCGCTGCGACCGAGATGGTGCAGAGCATCCGCGCCAACGTGTTCTATTCGCCGATGCCGAAGGTCGACGTCGGTGCGGAACTGATGGTCGGCGAGCGCGAGCTCGAAAACGGAACGGACGGCCGGCTGACCCGCCTTCAGTTCACCACGAAGTACTCATTCTGAGGGGGCACACGCGATGGCATCCGTTCCGCACACCGGCAATCTCACCCAAGGCCACAAGCGCGTCATCATCGCTTCGAGCCTCGGCACGATCTTCGAGTGGTACGACTTCTACCTCTACGGTTCGCTGGCGGCGATCATCGCCGTCCACTTCTTCTCGTCCCTGCCGTCCGGCAGCGCGTTCATCATGGCGCTGCTGACGTTCGCCGCCGGCTTCGCGGTGCGTCCGTTCGGCGCGATCGTGTTCGGCCGGCTCGGCGACATGATCGGCCGCAAGTACACGTTCCTCGTCACGATCGTGATCATGGGCATCTCGACCTTCCTGGTCGGCGTGCTGCCCACCTACGCATCGATCGGCATCGCCGCGCCGATCCTGCTGGTCGTGCTGCGCTGTCTGCAGGGCCTGGCGCTCGGCGGCGAGTACGGCGGCGCGGCCACCTACGTGGCCGAGCATGCGCCGAACGGCAAGCGCGGTCTGTACACCAGCTTCATCCAGACCACCGCGACGGTCGGCCTGTTCCTGTCGCTGCTGGTGATCCTCGGCTGCCGCACGCTGCTCGGTGAAGAGGCGTTCAAGGAGTGGGGCTGGCGCGTACCGTTCCTGATCTCGTTCCTGCTGCTGCTGGTCTCGGTCTGGATCCGAATGAAGCTCAACGAATCGCCGGTGTTCCAGCAGATGAAGGCCGAGGGCAAGCACTCCAAGGCGCCGCTGACGGAGAGCTTCGGCAACTGGAGCAACGGCAAGATCGTGCTGCTCGCCCTGCTCGGCGCCACCGCCGGCCAGGCCGTGGTCTGGTACGCCGGTCAGTTCTATGCGCTGTTCTTCCTGACCCAGACGCTGAAGGTCGATGCGATCACCGCCAACCTCTTCATCGCCGCCGCACTGGCGATCGCGACCGGCGGCTTCATCTTCTTCGGCTGGCTGTCGGACAAGATCGGTCGCAAGCCGATCATCATGGCGGGCTGTCTGCTCGCGGCGATCACCTACTTCCCGATCTTCAAGGGCCTGACGCACTACGCCAATCCGGCGCTGGAAGCGGCCGCGAAGAACTCGCCGGCGGTGGTCGTGGCCGATCCGAAGGACTGCTCGTTCCAGTTCGTGCCGGGTGAGCTCAAGAGCCACGTCAAGTTCACGAGCTCCTGCGACATCGTCAAGAACCTGCTCAACGGCCGCAGCGTGAACTACACCAACGAGACCGCGGCGGCCGGTTCGGTCGCGAGCGTTCGGATCGGCAATACGGTGATCCAGGGCGTCGACGTACGTCAGCTCTCACCGGAAGAGGCCAAGGCCGCGCAGGCCAAGCTGGCCAGCGACGTCACCGCGGCGATCGACGCCGCCGGCTACCCGGCCAAGGCCGACAACAGCCAGATGAACAAGCCGATGGTGCTGTTGCTGCTGGTGATCCTGGTGCTGTACGTGACGATGGTCTACGGACCGATCGCGGCCTGGCTGGTCGAGCTGTTCCCGACGCGCATCCGCTACACCTCGATGTCGCTGCCTTACCACATCGGCAACGGCTGGTTCGGCGGCTTCCTGCCGACGACCGCGTTCGCCCTGGTGCTGCTGACCGGCAACATCTACTCGGGCCTGTGGTACCCGATCGTGATCGCCGTGTTCACGTTCATCGTCGGCACGCTGTTCCTGCGCGAAACCAAGGACGTCGACATCAACAACTAGAAGACGACGTTCGCCCTGCACCCGGTCCGCCCGGCCGGGTTGGAAGCGGCCCCTCCTTCGGGAGGGGCCGTTTTCATTTGGGGCGATCGATTCCGCGCGCGGACGATCGGCGTCCGGCCGGCGATACGGTCAGCGCGCCAGGCGCTTGCGCAGACGCGTCAGCAGCGGCACGTGGACCGCACGGCGGATCCGGCCGAGCAGGTTGCGGTCGAGCCGCGGCAGCAAGGCGAGCGCGCCCAGGTTCTGTTCGAGCTGCTCGCGCCGACGCGCGCCGAGGATCACCGTCGAGACCGCCGGGTGGCTCAGGCACCAGGCGATCGCGAGCTGCGCGAGGCTGGCGCCGAGCTCGTCGGCGATCGCGGTCAGCGCGGCGATCTGCGCGCGGCGCTGTGGATCGGCCGCGCGCTCGGCCAGCCAGGCATTGGCCGGCTCGCCGGCCCTCGAATCGGCCGGTATCGCGCCGGCTGCGTACTTGCCGGTCAGCAGACCCGAGGCCAGCGGCGACCAGACCGTGGTGCCGAGACCGAGCTCGCGGCGCAGCGGCGCGTATTCGGTCTCGAAACGCTTGCGGTTCAGCAGGTTGTACTGCGGCTGCTCGGCACGCGGCGGCTGCAGATGATGCAGGCGCGCGATCCGGTGCGCCTCGCGGGTCGCCCCGGCCGGCCATTCGCTGGTGCCCCAGTACAGCACCTTGCCCTGGCGGATCAGCGTGTCCATCGCCGCCACCGTCTCCTCGAGCGGCGTGGCCGGATCCGGGCGGTGACAGAAGAACAGGTCGAGATAGTCCACACGCAGCCGGCGCAGGGCCTGATCGCAAGCCTCGGTCAGATGCTTGCGCGACAGGCCCTGCTGGGTCGGCAACGGATCGGGCACGGCGCCGAAGCGCGCCTTGCTCGACACACACCAGGCATCGCGCGGCGGCCGCAGATCGGCCAGCACGTCGCCGAGCAGCCGCTCGGCCTCGCCGTACGCGTAGTTCTCGGCGCCGTCGAAGAAGTTGATGCCGTGATCGAGCGCGGTCGCGACCAGCTCACGCGCGGCGCGCCGGTCGACCTGCGCGCCGAACGTCAGCCAGGTTCCCAGCGACAGCGCCGACAGCGGCAGGCCCGAATCGCCGAGGCGGCGGTAGATCATTGCAGCGTTCCCGAGCGCCGGATGCTCAGCGCAATCCGGCCCGCGTCACAGCGCATCGGCGTCCAGATCGCCGGTGCGGATCCGCACGATGCGCTCGAGCGGATAGACGAAGATCTTGCCGTCGCCGATCTTGCCGGTATGCGCGGCCTGGATGATCGTCTCGACGACACGGTCGACGGCGTCGTCCGCGACCGCGATCTCGATCTTGACCTTCGGCAGGAAATCGACGACGTACTCGGCGCCGCGGTAGAGCTCGGTATGGCCTTTCTGGCGGCCGAAACCCTTGACCTCGGTCACCGTGATGCCCTGGATGCCGACCTCGGCCAGCGCCTCGCGCACGTCGTCGAGCTTGAACGGCTTCACGACCGCCATGACCATCTTCATCGGACATTCTCCGGACCGGTTCGGGGGCGGCGCGGACCCTGGCCGCCGCTGCCGCAGACCGCCGCGATAATATCCGGAAGCCCCCTTGCGCGCCGCATAGCGGCCCCACCCGGTCAGCGCCGTGTAAGAAATTTCTTACACGATCTTCCGAATTCTGCCGATGGCAGGATCGAGTCGGATCCTTAGACTGTTCATCAACACGGAGCGCCGCGCTAGCCACAGGGAGTCGGGAGCGCGGGGAGCAGGGAGGCATTGCAGGATGCACGCAGGGAGGCTGCGCCTGCCGGTTCAGGGAATGAGCCGGCAGGCGCATACTTGTGTCACCGTCACGAAGACCGGCGGCCTGAGCGCCCTCCAAGCCGGCAGACGACTCTAGTACGGGGTGTATCCATGACTGTCATCCGTTCCATCGACGAGCTCGCCTCGCGCCTGGCCGATCTGGTTCCGCCCGGCCTGCGCGAAGCCCGCGAAGATCTCACGTCCAACTTCCGCAGCGTGCTGGCCGGCGGCCTGCGCCAGCTCGATCTGGTCACGCGTGAGGAGTTCGACGTCCAGCGCTGCGTGCTGCTGCGCACGCGCGAGAAGCTCGAGGCGCTCGAGCGCCAGGTCGCGGCGCTCGAAGCGGCGCTGCTGGCGCCCGGACAGACCGCCCGGCACTGACCGCGGCCTCCGCGCCGCTCGAAACGACTTGAATCGACCCGCCTCGGCGCGTACGCCGCAGGCCGGTCGAGCGCCCGGCTCACCGGCATGGCCGGTCCGCAGGCGGGCACGATTTCCGGGAAGCCCGTCGTCCCGCAACGCTCACCCCAGTCGGGATGGCGGGCTTTTTTTGCAGGATGCAGCCGATGAGTCTCGCCCGTGTCTACAGCCGTGCCCAGGATGGCGTCGCCGCGCCGCTGGTCACCTGCGAAGTGCATCTGTCCGGCGGCCTGCCGGGCACTTCGATCGTCGGCCTGCCCGAAACGGCCGTGAAGGAAGCGCGCGACCGCGTCCGCGCAGCGATCCTGACCGCGCGGTTCGACTACCCGGCACGGCGCATCACGGTCAATCTGGCGCCGGCCGATCTGCCCAAGGACGGCGGGCGCTTCGACCTGCCGATCGCGCTCGGCATCCTCGCCGCCAACGGCAGCCTGCCGGCGGCCGCGCTGGCCGACCACGAGTTCATCGGCGAGCTCGCGCTGTCCGGCGAGCTGCGGCCGGTGCGCGGCGCCCTGCCGGCGATCGTGCGCGCCACGCGCAGCGGTCGCCGTGTCGTCGTGCCGAGCGGCAATGCCGCCGAAGCCGCCCTGGTCCGCGACGCCGACGTGCGCATCGCCGACAGCCTGCTCGCGGTCTGCGCGCATCTGGCCGGCCAGGCCGAACTGCCGAAGGTCCGGGCACTCGATGAGACGGCCGATGCCGAACCGGGTGGCCACGACCTGGCCGACGTGTGCGGCCAGCCGCAGGCACGGCGCGCACTCGAGCTGGCCGCCGCCGGCATGCACAACCTGCTGCTGATCGGCCCGCCGGGGACCGGCAAGACGCTGCTGGCGAGCCGCCTGCCCGGCATCCTGCCGCCGCTCGAGGAGGACGAGGCGCTGGAGCTGGCCGCCGTGCGCTCGGTCGCCGGCATCGGATCGGACGCCGGCCAGTGGAAGCGGCGCGGCTTTCGCAGCCCGCACCACACCGCCTCGGCCGTGGCCCTGGTCGGCGGCGGCTCGATCCCGCGTCCGGGCGAGGTCTCGCTGGCGCATCACGGCGTCCTGTTCCTCGATGAACTGCCGGAGTTCGATCGTCACGTACTGGAAGTGCTGCGCGAGCCGATCGAATCGGGCCGCGTGGTCATCTCGCGCGCCGCGCGCCAAGCCGAATTCCCGGCCCGTTTCCAGTTCGTCGCGGCGATGAATCCGTGCCCGTGCGGCTATGCCGGCGATCCGTCCGGCCGCTGCCGCTGCACGCCCGAGCAGATCGCACGCTACCGCGCGAAGATCTCCGGTCCGCTGCTCGATCGCATCGACCTCAAGCTCGAGATGCCGCGCGTGCCGTTGGCCGAGCTGCACGCCGCGCAGGCCGGCGAATCCAGCGCGACGGTCCGCGCACGCGTCTGCCTCGCGCGGCAGCGCCAGATCGATCGTGCCGGCAAGCCGAACGCCTGGCTCGACAACCGCGAGGCCGAGCGCGACTGCGCACTGGGCGCCTCCGAGCGCGCTTTGTTCGATCGCGCGGTCGAACGCCTGGGCCTGTCGGCGCGTGCGTACCACCGCGTGCTGCGCCTGGCGCGCACGATCGCCGATCTGGCCGGTCAGCCGACCATCGAAGCGGCGCATCTGTCCGAGGCGATCCAGTACCGGCGGCTCGATACCCATTGAGGTCGCGGCGCTCGCCGGGCGAAGAGGCCGACGCCCTGAGCTGCAGGTGGCCAGCGCGCCAGGATCGCGGCCGGAGTGTTCGCGTCGCCGTATACGCGTGAACGCAGCGTCCGAACGGTCGTCGGCGGGCTCGCCGCCGAGTGTTGCCTGGACGTGCCTCTCCCGGTAGTGACGGCGTCTGCGCGCGCATCGTGCCGATGCGCGCCGGCTTACGCACCATCAAACGAAAACGGCCGCCCGAAGGCGGCCGTTTCGATCTCGCGCTGTCGACCCGCGATCAGATCGCGTAGTACAGCTGGTACTCCAGCGGATGCGTGGAGGCGCGGAACTTGGTGACCTCCTGCATCTTGAGCTCGATGTAGCCGTCGATGAAGTCGTCGGAGAACACGCCGCCGGCCTTCAGGAACGCGCGGTCCTTGTCGAGCGCCTCGAGCGCCTGGTCGAGGCTCGAGCAGACCTGCGGGATGTTCTTCTCCTCCTCCGGCGGCAGGTCGTAGAGATCCTTGTCGGACGGCGCGCCCGGATCGATCTTGTTGAGGATGCCGTCGAGGCCGGCCATCAGCAGCGCGGTAAACGTCAGGTAGCCGGTGTTGACCGGATCGGGGAAGCGCACCTCGATGCGGCGCCCCTTCGGGCTGTGCACGAACGGAATGCGGCAGCTCGCCGAACGGTTGCGCGCCGAGTAGGCCAGCATGACCGGCGCCTCGAAGCCCGGCACCAGGCGCTTGTAGCTGTTGGTCGAGCTGTTGGCGAACGCGTTGATCGCGCGCGCGTGCTTGAAGATGCCGCCGATGTACCACAGCGCCAGCTGCGACAGGCCGCCGTAGCCGTCGCCGGCGAACAGGTTGGTGCCGCCCTTGGCCAGCGACTGGTGCACGTGCATGCCCGAGCCGTTGTCGCCGACGATCGGCTTGGGCATGAAGGTCGCGGTCTTGCCGTTGCGATGGGCGACGTTCTTGACGACGTACTTGAGCTTGAGCAGTTCGTCGGCCTTGGCGACCAGCGTGTTGAACTTGGTGCCGATCTCGCACTGGCCGGCGGTCGCGACCTCGTGATGATGCACCTCGACGGTCAGGCCGACCTGTTCGAGCACCTTGCACATCTCGCTGCGCAGGTCGTGCAGCGAGTCGACCGGCGGCACCGGGAAGTAGCCGCCCTTGACGCCCGGACGATAGCCGGAATTGGCGCCGTCGAACTTGTCCTTGGACGACCAGGCCGCCTCTTCGGAGTTGACCTCGAAGAAGGTCTTGCCCATGTCGTTCTGCCAGCGCACCGAGTCGAAGATGAAGAACTCCGGCTCCGGACCGAAGAACGCGGTGTCGGCGATGCCGGTCGACTTGAGGTACGCCTCGGCGCGCTTGGCCAGCGAGCGCGGATCGCGCGAGTAGGCCTGCATCGTGCTCGGCTCGAGGATGTCGCAGGTCAGGATCAGGGTCGGGTCGCCGGCGAACGGGTCGAGCACGGCGGTCGACGCGTCGGGCATCAGCACCATGTCCGACTCGTTGATGCCCTTCCAGCCGGCGATCGAGGAACCGTCGAACATGCGGCCTTCCTCGAACAGCGACTCGTCGATCGAGTGGGCGGGGAAGGTCACGTGGTGCTGCTTGCCGAGCATGTCGGCGAAGCGCAGGTCGACGAACTCGACGTCGTGGTCCTTGATCAGCTTGAGCACGTTCTGGGCGGACATGTAAAACCTCGGTGGGTAATCGGTTGCTGCCCCGCAGCAGGATGCATGCCAATGGGGCAGGAGGTCGCTCGATCAGGGGCTTGTGCGAGCTCGGCGTTAAGAATGGAGAAGATCAGCACCTGATTGGTGCAAACGAAGCTTCCCTGCGCACCGGTATCGTGCAAGTGCGCGAGGGCGGGCGATTATCGCATCGATGTATGGCAAGGCGGGGTTCTCGCCTATGCTTGCCGGCTCTCCCGTCGCGACGCGCACCGCCCATGTCCGATCTGCTCGATGCCATCGTGCTCGGTATCGTCGAAGGCATCACCGAGTTCCTGCCGATCTCCAGCACCGGCCATCTGCTGATCGCGCAGCACTGGCTGGGCGCGCGCTCGGACACGTTCAACATCGTGATCCAGGCTGGCGCGATCCTCGCCGTCACGCTGATCTACTGGCGGCGGCTGTGGCAGCTGGCGACCGGCTGGCGCGATCCCTCGCATCGCGACTACCTCGCCAAGCTCGCGACGGCGTTCGCGATCACCGCCGTGCTCGGCTTCGTCGTGACGCGGCTGGGATTCACCCTGCCCGACCGCGTCATGCCGATCGCGATCGCGCTGATCGTCGGCGGCTTCTGGATCCTGGCGGCCGAGCGCCTGACCGCGGCGCGACCGCCGAACGCGACGATCACCTGGAAAGTGGCGATCCTGGTCGGCCTCGCGCAGATCGTCGCGGCGATCTTTCCGGGCACCTCGCGCTCGGCCGCGACGATCTTCACCGCGATGCTGGCCGGCGCCAACAGCCGGCCGGCGGCGACCGAGTTCGCGTTCCTGGTCGGCATTCCGACGATGTACGCGGCCAGCGGCTATCAGATCCTCAAGAAGCTGACCGAAGGGCCGGGCCAGGAGGACTGGGTTCTGCTTGGCGTCGCGTTCGTCAGCGCAACGATCACCGGCTTCATCGCCGTCAGATGGCTGATCGGCTACATCGGCAGCCACAGCTACCGGCCGTTCGCGATCTACCGGATCGTGTTCGGTGCGATCCTGCTGCTGGTGGTGCCGGGGGGATGAGAGCGGGTGCGCGCCGGGCGGTGGTCCGGCGCCGGCGTCGGGGTCGATGAGTACACCAGTCTTCCAATTCGGCGATTTCAGGCTCGACGCCGCGCGGCGCGAGCTGTGGCAGGGCGGCGAGCGTCTGGTCATCCCGCCGAAGGTGTTCGACTGCATCGCCTATCTCGTCGAGCACCGCGCGCGCGCGGTCGGCCGCGACGAGCTGATCGCCGCGGTCTGGGGCAAGGCCGACGTCACCGACAACCTGCTCGACCAGGTGATGCTGCGCGCCCGGCGCGCGCTCGGCGACACCGGCGAACAGCGCCGCTACATCCTGACGATGCCGCGCTTCGGCTTCAGCTGGGTCGCGCCGACCGATCAAGTGCCGGCTTCGGCGGGCCTCGCACCGCAGCCGCTGGCGGCCGGGTCCGCCGCGGAGTCGGCGCCGGTCGGCACGCGCGAGCGGGCCGGATCCGATCCCGTTGCGCCGGTTGCGCCTGCGTCCGCTGCGCGCCGGCGCGTCGCACCGTGGGTCTGGGCCGCCGGCTTCGCCGCCGCGATCGCCGCTGCCGCCGCGGTCTGGCTCTGGCGTCCCGCGCAGGCACCGCTGCCGGGCGCGGCCACGTCCGATGCGACTGCGGCTCTGGTGCTGCCGGTCGAGGTCAGGGCCGAAGGGGCCTTCGCCTGGGTGCGGCTCGGCGTCATGGACCTGGTCGCCGAACGCCTGCGGCTGACCGGCCGGCCGGTTCTGCCGAGCGACAACGTCGTCGCGCTGACGCGCGACCGCGGCCCGTGGACGCGCGGCAGTCCCGCGACCGCCGAGCTCGGACGCGCCGCCGGTGCCTCGCTGCTGATCGCCAGCGAGGCCACGCTGGCCGAAGGGCGCTGGCGCGTCGCCCTGCGCACGATCTCCGGCACCGAGTCGCCGATCCTGGTCGAGGGCCAGGCCAGCGACGTGCTCGACGCGGCGCGGCTGGCCTCCGATCAGCTCGAGCAGGCGCTCGGCTGGTCGCTCGGCGCCGAGAATCCGCTGCCCAACGATCCGGCGCTGTCGCTGATCCTGCGCCAGGTCGACGCGGCCTTGCTGGCCGATCAGACCGCGCTGGCGCGGCGCCTGCTCGACGGCCTCGACGCCGAGCAGCGGGCGGTGCCGGAGATGCGCTTCCGGCAGGCCTCGGTCGATTTCCGCGACGGCGATCTGGACGCCGCGGCCGCCGGGTATCGCGCGCTGCTCGAGGCGGTATCGGCCGCCGACGCGCCGCTGCTGCGCGCCCGCATCCTGTCGGGCCTGGGCAACGTCCATCTGCGCCGCGACCAGCCGGCCGAACTCGAAGCGCTGTCGGACCAGGCGATCGACCTGCTCGCCGGGCAGCCGCCGACGGCCGAGCTCGGCCGCGCGCTGACCGGCCGCGCGATCGCGCGCAGCACGCAGGGCCGCTTCGACGCGGCGATGGAGGATTTCGCGCGCGCGCGCATCGTGCTCGAGAGCGTCGGCGACCGCTTCGGCCTGACCCGCGTGGACATCAACATCGGCATCCTCGATGCGCGCCGCAACCGCTACGCCGAGGCGCTGCCGGTGCTGACCACGGCCGCCGACCGGTTGACCGCGTTCGGCGACTTCACCAACGAGCTCTACGCGCGCGTCGCGCTGGCGCGCGCGCGGCTGGAGTTGCTCGATCCCGGTTCGGCGCTGGCCGGCGACGAGCGCCTGCGCGAGCTGATCCAGAACGAGCCGTCCGCGGCGCTGCGCCGCTACGCCAGCCTGGTGCGGATTCTCGTGCACGACGCGAACGGACGGCTGCAGGCCGGCCGGGCGCTGACCGACAGCCTCGGCGCCGACGCCGCCGCGGCCGGGGATACCGTCATGGCGGCGCTGGCGGCGGCGGTCGCGGCGCGCGCGGCCTGGGCCGACGGCGACGCGGCTGCGGCGGCCGCTGCGGCTCGGCGAGCGCTGGCCACCGACTGGTGGAACGAAGGCCCGCTCGACTATGCGCGCACCTGGCGCATCCTGACGCTTGCGCAGCAGCGGGCGGCCATGCCGGCCGAGGCCGCCGCCGCGCTCGACGGGCTGCGCCGCTGGGCGACCGATCGCCGCGACGGCGGCATCGGCATCCAGCTGGCGCTGGCCGAGGCCGCGCTGGCCGCAGACGAAGACGCGCGCGCCGCCTACGAGCGCGCGCTGACGCTGGCCGAGGAGCGGCGCGTGCCGTCCGAGCTGATCGAGATCGCCCAGGCCTATCTGCCGTGGCTGATCGAGCGCCGCGACTTCGCGCGGGCCGGCGTGATCGCCGGGCGGACCGCCGGCTGGGCCGAGCGCGACTACGACGCGGCCCTGCTGCAGCTCAGGCTCCAGCATGCGCTCGGCAACCTCGCCGGCTGGCGCAATGCGCTGGCGCGGGCGCGGTCCCTGGCCGGCGAGCGACGCGTGCCCGAAGCACTGCTGCAGGCGCCGGCCGCGCGCGGTCAGGGGGCGTCAGATGCCTGACCGGTCATGACGTAAGGGACAGGTAAGGCCGCACGAAGCGCGGTCGAATGTGGGCGTCGGCGGCCCGTGGCACCGTCGGGACCGCAATCGGGGCCGTCGTGGCCCTGGCGAGGACCCTCCATGAACAACAGCAGCAAGCCCGGCCGGCGTGGCACGGGCATCTCCTGGCGCGCGCTCGGCGTCGCCGCGCTGACCGCGATCGCCGCGGCCGTCGCTGGGGTCGCCTCGCCGGCGCTCGGCGGGCCGGCCGAGGCCGGCGTGATCGTCCGTCCGCAGCGCCCGGGACCGGCCCTCGACGGCAGCGGCGCCGAGATCGACCAGGCCCTCCTGCGCGGCCTGCAGAGCGGCACGCCGCGCAGCTTCGTCATCGAATTCAAGGAACAGGCGGACCTGTCCGCAGCGGCCGGCATGGACTGGCAGCAGCGCGGCCGCTACGTCTACGAGCAGCTGCGTGCCGCCGCCGAGCGCGCGCAGGCGCCGCTGCGTTCGACGCTGCGCGCGCGCGGCGCGACGGCCGAAGCGTTCTGGATCAAGAACGCGATCGTCGTGCGCGACGGCGACATCGCCGCGCTGCAGGCCGCCGCGGCCAGTCCGCAGGTCAAGCGCATCCGCGCGTTGCCGACGACACGGCTGGTCGAGCCGGTCGAGCCGCCGGTGGCGGTCGCCGCGCGCGGCGCCGATACGGTCGGCGACAATCTCAGCTGGGTCGGGGCCGACCGGGTCTGGGCGCAGGGCACGACCGGCGCCGGCGTGACGGTCGGTCTGATCGACACCGCGGTCTTCTTCCAGCACGAGGCCCTGGTGTCGCAATATCGCGGCAACCTCGGCAACGGCAGCTTCGACCACGACTACAACTGGCTCGGCGTCATGCCCGAGCCGTACGCCGGCATCGAACAGCACGGCACGCATGTGCTCGGCACGATCCTCGGCGACAGCCGCAGCGCCAGCGGCCGCCAGCGCATCGGCATGGCGCCGGACGCGCAGTGGATCGCCTGCGACGGCTTTCCGATGGAGGCCGATCCGGCGCTGATGCTGCTGCGCTGCGGCCAGTTCATGCTGGCGCCGCATCGCCGCGACGGCAGCGGCGCCGATCCGGACAAGCGGCCGCAGGTCGTCAACAACTCCTGGTCCGAAGGCAATTGCGACGGCACGGCCACCGCGTTCTATGCCGACATGATCGACGCCTGGGTCGCCGCCGGCATCTTCCCGGCGTTCGCGGCCGGCAACACGTTCAGCTGCGGCCTGTCCGAGCCGCCGGGTCTGTCGAGCCTCTCCAGCCCGGCCGCGCTCGGCACCACGTTCGCGATCGGCTCGACCGGCAATCACGACGGCGCATACGCGGTCCATTCGCTGTGGGGACCGACCGCCGATCCGAGTCCCGGCCTGCCGCTGCATCCCGATCCGCGCGGCTATCCGCAGCTCAAGCCGCAGGTGGTCGCGCCGGGCGTGGAGATCCGCTCGGCCCTGATCGACGACGCCCAGGCCTACGGCACGATGACCGGCACCTCGATGTCGACGCCGCACGTGACCGGACTGGTCGCGCTGATGATCGACGCCGCGCCGTGTCTGGCCGGCGACTACGCGACGCTCGGCGGCCTGATCATGCAGACCGCACGCCCGATCCCGTATGCGACCGGCGGCACGCCGTCGCCGGGACCCGGCAACGTACCGAACTACGCGACCGGTTGGGGCGAGATCGACGCGGTCGCGGCGGTCGACGCCGCGGCCGGGATCTGCGGCCCGACCGGTTCGGTCGGCGGCCAGGTCAGCGATGCGGCGGGACGCCCGGTCGCCGGCGCGACCGTGACCTTCCTCGACGCCGGCGCGCAGCCGGTGCACCAGACCACCACCGACGGCAGCGGCCAGTACGTGCGCCGCCTGCCTGCCGCCGGCGCGACTTATGGCCTGCGCGTGTCGGCCTACGGCTATCTGCCGTACACCGAGACCGGCATCGTCGTCACGGCCGGCCAGCAGGCGCGGCTCGACGTCGTGCTGCCGGCGGCCCCGAGCCACAAGGTCTCGGGCATCGTCACCGATGCGGCGACCGGCTGGCCGCTGCACGCGCGCATCACCGTGGTCGGCGCGCCGCTCGCGCCGATCTGGACCGATCCGTCCAGTGGCCGCTACTCGCTGCAGCTGGCCGAGGGCGCGAGCTATCGCCTCGACGTCGAGCCCGGCATCACCGGCTACCGCGCGGCATCGCGCGAGCTCGGTCCGCTCACCGCCAGCCGCGCCGAGGATTTGACGCTCGAGGCCGACGCGGCGCGCTGCGCGGCGCCCGGCTATGCCTATTCGGGCACGAGCTTCGGCGAGAACTTCGAATCCGGCGCGCTGCCGCCGGGCTGGACGCGCAGCAGTCAAGGCATCGGCTGGCTGTTCGGCAGCGCCGGCGAATATTCGAGCAACTACTTCGCGATTCCCGAGCACGGCCGCTTCGCGGTCAACAACGACGAGCTCGGACCCGACACCGGCTGGGCCAACGACGCGCGCTTCGATTATCTGGTCATGCCGGCGATGAACCTCAGTGGCCTGGACCGGCCCGCGCTGCGCTATCGCAGCTTCCATACCTACGTGCCGGACGCTTTCAGCAGCGGCGAGCCGGCGCGCGTCGAGGCCAGCACCGACGGCGGCGCGACCTGGGTGCGCCTGGGCGTGCCGACGTCGACCACGTTCGTCGACGGCTGGACCGACGAGGCGGTCGATCTGACGCCGGTGATCGGCCCGTCCGTGCTGATCCGCTTCCATGCCGACGACCTCGGCACCGACGAGTGGGATCTGCTCGGCCCCGGCTGGGCGATCGACGACGTCGCGATCCGCACCGGCTGCACGGCGCCGGCGAACGGCGCGCTGATCGTCGGCCAGGTCCGCGATGCCAACACCGCGCTGCCGCTGGACGGCGCGCAGGTGCGCGTCGACGGCGGCGCGCCGGTCACGACGCGCGCCAGCGCCGACCCGTCGATCGGTTCGGGCTACTACGCGATCCACGCGCCGGCCGGTGCCGGCGCGCTGATCGCGACGCCCGGTCCGTCGCTGATCGCCGGCTACGGCGAGGTCCAGGTACCGGTTGCCGCGGGCGCCGGCACCGAGCGGCGCGATCTGGGTCTGCCGGCCGGGCGGCTGCGGCTGTATCCGGAGCGGCCCTCGGCCACGGTCGAGCTCGGCACGACCGGCAGCGCGACGATGACCGTCAGCAACACCGGCGGCTGGCCGCTGACGTTCGGTTTCGAAGGCGTCGCGGTCGAGGAGCACTTCGAGGACGCGTTCCCGCCGGCCGGCTGGACGCTGCTCAATCACGCCACCGGCTGCACCTGGACGCGGCCGACGCGCCTGGGCAACTACGCCGGCGGAAACGGCCTGCCGGCCGGCATCGATCTGTGGGACTGCCGCGACGACGGCCCGGTCGACACCTCGCTGGTCACGCTGGCGATCGACCTGTCCGGCAGCGCGACCGCGTCGATGGGCTTCTTCGTCGCGATGTCGGTCGGCGCCGACAGCTGGCCGCGCCTGGACGTCGACGCCTCGATCGACGGCGGCGCGACCTGGACCACCGTGCACAGCCTGACCACCGACATCGCCTACGACGCGCCGCATCTGCAGGAGATCGACCTGTCCGCATTCGCTGGTCATGCGGCGGTGCAGGTGCGCTTCCATTACACGGCCCTGCCGCCGTGGGGCTACGTGATGATCGACCAGGTCCATCTGTTCAATTCGATCTCCAAGAGCGGAACGGTGACGATGGCGCCCGACCACGGGCCGCTCGCGGCCGGCGAGAGCCGGACGATCACGGTCGGCTTCGACGCGCGCTCTCTCGACCAGCCTGGCGTCTATCCGCTGGCGGTGCGCGTCGCCGAGGACACGCCGTACGAATGGCCGTTCGGCGATGTCGAGGCGGTCATGACGGTCACCGCGCCGGCGCACTACGGATCGGTCGGCGGCGTCGTGCGCGGTCTGGGGTCGTGCGATCTGTCGCCGCTGCCGATCGCCGGCGCGACCGTGCACCTCCAGGCCGGTTCGCAGACCTATACGACGAGGACCGCCGCCGACGGCAGCTACCGCTACTGGCTGCCGGGCTCGATCGGGACGCTGTCGGTCACGATCGAAGCCGACGGCCACCTCGGCCAGACCCGGCCGGTGACGCTGAGCGCCGGCGTCCAGACGCCGCTCGACTTCGATCTGCGCCTGCTCGCGCCGTGCCTGCTGCCCGATCCGGGTGCGCTGAGCGCGTTCGTGCAGCCGGGCCAGACGCTGCAGCGTCCGTTCGATCTGCTCAATGCCGGCCCGGTCGCCGGCAACTGGCAGGCCCGTGCCGGCGGCGATCCGAGCGTGCTGGTGCCGGTGTCGGTCGCGCAGACCAACAGCCTCGATCCGGAGCAGTTCACGAGCGTCGGCTGCGTCGTGCCGGCGACCGGCTATTCGCTCGAGAACCGCTACTTCCGCGTGTTCCAGCCGGCCGAACTCCCGGGCAGCGGCTCGATCCGGCAGATCAGCGGCATCAGCTTCGCGATCGATTCGGCGACTTCGCCGACCGGCACGCAGCCGCTGACGGTCCGCCTGCACCAGCTGGCCGGCCCGCTGTCGCTGGCCAACATGAGCCTGGTCGCCGAAACCGTGGTCGCCGTGACCGACGATCCACTGGCGCGCTATCGCGCCACGTTCGATACGCCGGCCGTGGTCGCGCCCTCGGCGGTGCTGGTCGCCGAGCTCCACGTGCCGATCGGCACGCAGGCCGGTACCAGCGTCTACCCCGGTGGCAACACGCTCGGCGGCCGCGCGCCGGCGTACTGGGCGTCGGCCAGCTGCGGCCTGCCCGAGCCGGTCTCGATGATCGAGGCCGGTTACGGCTGGATCAATTTCCTGATCGAGCTGGACGTGCTCGACAGCGATCCGTGCGGCCCGACCGCGACGGCGGTGCCGTGGCTCAGTGTCGCGCCGGGCGCCGGCAACGTGCCGGGTGACGGCAGCACCGCGCTGACCGCGACGCTGGCGGCCGGCAGCCAGCCGATCGGCCTGCATCGCGGCTCGATCTGCCTGGCCGCGGACGGCGCCCGTCCGGCCGTCATGCCGGTCACGTTGAACGTCGCGACCGACGTCGACCGGATCTTCTCCGACGGCTTCGACTGATCACGCGCGATCCAGCGATCCGGCCGCCGCCTGCGCGGCGGCCGCGCACGGCCCGGCGATCCGCGAGGATCGGCCGGGCCGTTGCGTGAGAGGCGTAGACCATGCGCGTCGGTCCGCGCCGGAGCGGACCCGACGCTCCCGGGCGGTTTCGTCGCGGCGGGTCCGCAAGGCCGGTCGAGCATGCGTCGAACATCCACGGGCTGCCGGCATCGCCGAACGGCCCGTTTCGCCGAGTTACCGGAACGGCATGCCGGCGCCGGTCCGATCCGGCGACGGCACCGCAGCGCGGCCGGCGACCGGACGATCCGCCGCGCCGCGATCGGCCGGTTCAGCGTCCGACGCGCGGGTTGAGCGTGTAGGTGCCGGTCAGTGCCGCTTCGGCCAGCACGTGACCGGCCATCGCGGCGCGCACGTCGCTCAGCGTGAAGCGGTCCGGCAGCTCGAGCCGGGCCACGTCGAGCGCGTAGACGCGGAAGTGGTAGTGATGCAGGCGCGCGTCGTTCCACGGCGGGCACGGACCGTCGTAGCCGAAGTAGTCGCCGCCCATCTCGGCGTCGCCGGCGAACCAGCCGGTGTAGTCGTTGAGGCCCTGGCGTGCGCCGGGCGGCCCGAACGGCTCGCGCTTGCCGCGCGCGACGACGCCCTCCGAGCAACTGCCGGCCGACAGCTCGCGGCAGTCGACCGGAATGTCGACCATCAGCCAGTGCGTGAACTCGGCGCGCGGCAGATCGGCCGGCACTTCGCGGCCGGCCTGGTTGACGTCGTCGCCGACGGTCGGCACGTCGGTGTCGATGCACATCAGCACGAACGAGGCGGTCCGCTCCGGCACGTCGCGCCAGGCCAGATGCGGATTGCGGTTGTCCGAGAACACGCAGGGCTCGCCGTTCGGGCCGGGCCGGCCGAACGCGAACGCGGCCGGAATCGGGCCGTCCTGGGAAAAGTCGTCGCTGCGAATCTGCATGATGCCAATCTCCGGTTGCGTGAGAGAGCGTGGAACGGTCGCGGTGCGCCGTCGCGCGCAGACGTCATCGACGCCGACGCCGTGCCGTCGCCGGACTCAGGCCGCCGCGTCGTCGCCGGCGACCTGCGCGAACGGCTCGGCGAGGACGCTCGCATAGTGACGCCAGTGTCCGGCCGGGAAGCGCGACGGCAGACCGCCGGGCCACTGGTCGGCCTGCGCCAGCTCCGGGCCGCGGCGCAGCAGACCGCCGAGGCCGAGGAACGCCGACAGGCCGGCACCGCCGGTGGCCGGATCGGCCAGCACCGCGTCGGCATCGACGTGCAGCCGGCGCGGATCGTCCAGGCCGGCGCCGTGGTGCAGATGGCGCTGCGCGCGGGCCAGCCAGCGCGCAGCGGCGGCGACGTCGCTGCAGCCGATGCCGGGCAGCCAGCCGAACGCGAGCCAGTTCAGCAGCGCATCGCGCGGATCGCGCTCGACCACGATCAGGCGTGCGCCGGGCATCGCCTGGCGCAGCAGCGCCAGCAGGCGCGCATCCCAGCGCGGCAGCCAGTCGACCACGGTGGCGTCGGCGGGGATGCCGGCGCGGCGCAGCGGCGCGACGTAGCGGGCGCGGATCGCATCGATCGCCGCGTCGTCGAGTTCGCGATAGGCCTCGAATCGCGGCGAGGTGAAATCGTCGTCGCGCTGCCAGCGGCCGCTGCGGTCGCGCAGTACGACCAGATCCGGCTGATCGGCGAGCAGCGCCGCGATCCGCTCGACGCCGCTGCCCGGCGCGCCGAGCAGCAGCACCGGCGCTTCGGCCCAGGCCGGCTTCGCGGCGCCGGCCAGCGCGGCGTCGAGCTCCGCCGGCACCGTGCGGCTGAGCGGATGCAGCGCGCTCGGCGCCCCGTGCTGGGCCTGCGCGAATGCGCGCGCGGCCTGGGCATGGTCGCCGGCGTGGTCGTGAACCTGGCCGAGATAGTTCAGGCACTGGCGGCGGCTGTTCTCCGACAGCGGCCGGCTGTTCCAGTCCTCGAGCAGCTCGCGTGCGCCGGCGTCGTCGCCGTCGCGCAGCCGCGCCCGGATCCGGACCAGGATCGCGCCGGGCTCGTCGGGCTTGAGCGCGATGACGCGTTCGGCCGCGGCGAGCGCGGCCGGATACTCGCCCTGCCGCTCGTGCAGCTGGGCCAGGCGGATCTGCGCCTGCAGATCGTCCGGATCCTGCTCGGCCAGCACGGCCCACTCGGTGATCGCCTCGGCCGGCCGCCCGATCGCGGCATTGACCTCGGCGCGCGCGGCGCGCACGGTGCGGTCGTTCGGATGGCGCTGCAGGAACTGGTCGTAGGCGGCCATCGCCTCGTCGCGGCGGCCGAGCTCGGTCAGGCACCAGGCCAGCGGCACGACGATCTGGGCCTGGCCCGGACTCGCCGCCAGCGCCGCGCGATAGCCTTCCACGGCGGTATTCAGATCGCCGCGCGCGCGAGCGACGTCGGCGAGGCCGAGGGCGCCGATCGGACCGAACGAGGGATGCTCGGCCAGCGTGCGGAAGTGCGGCTCGGCCTCGTCGGGCCGTCCGCCCTCGAGCAGCAGCTGCGCGAGCATGTGCCGCGCCGGATGCAGGTTCGGGTTCAGGCGCAGCGCGTTGCCGTAGGCCTGTTCGGCGAACGCGGGCGTGCCGCGTTGCGTGAACGCGCGGCCGAGCAGGAACTGGATCTGCGGATCGCCCGGCGCCAGTTCGGCCGCGCGGGTCAGCTGCTTGAGCGCAGTCTCGGCATCCCCGCGCTCGAGCGCGATCGAGCCCAGGCCCGCGTGGGCGGCCGGCGACTCGGCCAGGCGCAGCGCCATGTGGAAATGCTGCTCGGCACGCGTGGTCTCGCCGAGCATCAGCAGTGCCTGGCCGAGCCCGGCGTGCACGATCGCCTGGTTCGGATCGAACGACAGCGCATGCTCGTAGCGCCGGCACGCGCCGGCGAAATCGCGCTTCTCGAAGCAGACGTTGCCGAGGCCGATCATGATGTCGATGCGGTCCGGCGCCAGCTCGTGCGCGCGCAGCATCAGCGCCTCGCCCTCGTCGTAGGCACCGAGCTCGCGGCGCAGGATGCCGTACATGTAGAGCGCCTCGATGTCGTTCGGGTGCTCGGCCAGCCAGAGGCGATATCCCTCGTCGGCCTCGGCGTAGCGGCCCGTGCGGTGCAGTTCGATCGATTGCTTCAACATGAATTGGGGAATCCGGCGCGCAAAGACGGCGATTATGCCGCAGCGCGCCGCCGGGCAGCGGATGCCCGCACGTGCCGGTCCGCAGCATGGCGGGCGGCGGTTCCAAAGCCGCCGCCACGCTCTACACTGCCGCTCCGGCCGCCGACCTCCCGTTCATGAGTCCCCACCAGAATCTTTCCGCCCTGCTGCGCGCACGCACGCCGCTGCTGATCGTCGAGTCGGCGGCCGAGCACCAGGTCGTCGACGGTTTCCGTCACGCGATCTCGCAGAGCCTGCGGCCGCTGTACCGCTGGTCGATCACCGATGGCCTGGTGCGTCTGGACATGGACATGGACGGCGATCCGCCGCCGCCGGATACCACCGCCCTGCTCGAGGCGATCAAGCGCCACGCCGAGCCCGGCATCTACCTGCTGCTCGACTTCATGCCGTACCTGCGCTACCCGATGGCGCTGCGGATGCTGCGCGAGATCGTGCTGCGCAGCGGCGTGGCCGAGCACACGCTGGTGCTGGTCGCGCCGCGCGTGGAGCTGCCCGAGGATCTGCAGCCGCACGCGACCCGCTTCGAGCTGCCGCTGCCGGGCGCCGAGGCGATCGCCGCGATGCTGCGCGAGGAGGCGTTCCGCTATTCGCGCGAGCACGGCCGCCGCGTCGAGGTCGACGCCGAGGCCGCGCGCGCGATCGTGCGCAACCTGCGCGGGCTGGTGCTCGAGGATGCGCGCCGCATCGCGCGCAAACTGATCCAGGACGACGGCGCGCTGACCGTCGGGGATCTGCCGGCGCTGGCGCAGGCCAAGCACCGCCTGCTCGACCGCAACGGGCTGCTGCATTTCGAGTACGAGACCGCCGCGTTCGCCGACGTCGCCGGCCTGGCGCGGCTCAAGCGCTGGGTCTCGCAGCGCCGCGCCGCGTTCATCGGGGCGCGCCAGCCGGTCAGGCTCGATCCGCCCAAGGGCGTGCTGCTGCTCGGCGTGCAGGGCTGCGGCAAGAGCCTCGCCGCCAAGGCGATCGCCGGCGGCTTCGGCGTACCGCTGGTGCGCCTGGACATCGGCACGCTCTACAACAAGTACCACGGCGAGACCGAGCGCAACCTGCGCGAGGCCCTGCGCAATGCCGAGCTGCTGGCGCCGTGCGTGCTGTGGATCGACGAGATCGAGAAGGGCTTGGCCGGCGACGACAACGACGCCGGCGTCTCGCGCCGCGTGCTCGGCTATCTGCTGACCTGGATGGCCGAGCGCAAGGCCGCGGTGTTCCTGGTCGCGACCGCCAACCAGGTCGACCGCCTGCCGGCCGAGCTGCTGCGCAAGGGCCGCTTCGACGAGGTGTTCTTCGTCGACCTGCCCGACGCGGCGACGCGCGAGCAGATCTTCGCGATCCATCTGCGCCGCCGCGCCTTGCGCGGCGAGGACTTCGACCTGCCGGCGCTGGCTGCGGCCAGCGAAGGCTATTCGGGTGCCGAGATCGAGCAGGTCGTGGTCGCCGCGCTCTACGCGGCGGTCGCCGAGGACACCGCGCCGGCGCAGCGCCATCTGCTCGAGTCGATCGCGGCGACGCGACCCTTGTCGGTGCTGATGGCCGAGCCGGTCGCCGCGCTGCGCGCCTGGGCGCGCGAGCGCACCGTACCGGCCGACTGACCGGCGCTACGCCGCGCTGGCGAGTGCCGGCGCCGCTGCCGCCTCCTCGGCATCGGCATCGGCCGCGAATTGGCCCTGGTTGGCGAGCTCGGCGAACAGGCCGCCGGCTGCGATCAGTTCCTCGTAACGGCCCTGCTCGACCAGCCGTCCCCGATCGAGCACCAGGATCCGATCGGCATTGCGCACGGTCGAGAGCCGGTGCGCGATCACGAACGTCGTGCGGCCTTTCGCCAGCGTCGCGAATGCACGCTGGATGCGCGCCTCGGTCGCGTTGTCGAGTGCGCTGGTGGCCTCGTCGAGGATCAGGATCGGCGCGTCCTTGAGCATCGCGCGCGCGATCGACAGCCGCTGGCGCTCGCCGCCCGACAGCGAGCGGCCGCGCTCGGCGACCAGGGTCTGGTAGCCGTCCGGTTTGGCGAGGACGAACTCGTGCGCCTCCGCCGCGCGCATCGCCGCCTCGATCGCGGCCGGGCCGGCCTCCGGATCGGCGACGCGCAGATTCTCGAGGATCGAGCGGTAGAACAGTCCCGGCTCCTGGAACACCACGGCGATCGCGCGGCGCAGCGACTCCAGACGCAGCGTGCGCAGGTCGTGGCCGTCGATCGTGATGCGGCCGTGCTGCGGATCGTAGGCGCGATACAGCAGCGACAGCGCGGTGGTCTTGCCGGCGCCGGTCGGGCCGACCAGCGCGATCGTGCTGCCGGCCGGTACGTGGAAGCTGAGGCCCGACACCGCCGGCATTGCCGATCCATAGCCGAAACCGACACCCTCGAACGCGACCTCGCCGCGCACGGTCGCCAGGTTGATCGCATCGTCGGCGTCGGTCACGCCCGGCGTCTCGTCGAGCACCGTGAAGAAGTCGCGCAGCGAGTGGGTCTGGAAGAACAGGTTCGAGACGAAGCCCGCGAACTGCTCGAGACGTCCGATCAGCATCAGCGAGAAGCCGACGAAGCTGACGATGTCGCCGACGCTGGCCTCGCCGCGCCCGTGCAGATACGCGCCGAGCGCGAAGATCGCCACGACCGTCAGCGTGCTCGCGGTGCGGTTGAGCACCGACAGGATCGCCCAGCCGTTCAGCACCGGATATTGCGCCGACAGCACGCGCTGCATCAGCGCGCGCAGCGAGCGGGTCTCCTCGCCGATCCGCGTGAAGCTCTGCACGACCGAGATGTTGCCGAACACGTCGCCGGCGCGCGCGGCGATCTCCTGGTGCAGACGCTCGACCTCGCCCTGCGCGCGATGCGTACGACGCACGGTGACCGCGTTGAAGATCGTGAAGCAGATCATCAGCGCGACCATCAGCACGGCCAGCCGCCAGTTCATCCAGACCGCCAGCGGCACCATCACGAGGATCGCCAGCAGCGTCGCCAGATGCTCGCGGAAGAAGCCGAGCCACAGCCCGAACAGATTGCCGACACCGGCATTCATGATGCGCCCGAGCCGACCGGTGTGGTTCTCGCCGTGGAATGCCAGCGGCAGCGTCGCGGCGTGCTCGAAGAACGCCGCGATCGCGGCCAGGCGGCGCCGGTGCGCGAGGCGGTCGGCGTGCAGCGACACCCAGACGCCGGCGACGACGCCTGCCAGGCCGATGCCGGCCCACAGCGCGATCAGGCGCGGCGCGTCGTGCGCGCCGTCCTTGCCGAGCGCGTCGACGACACGGCCGAACAGCATCGGCTCCAGGAAGTACACGCCGGCCAGGCCGAGGTTGGCCAGCGCCAGCAGCATCGCCAGCCGCCACTTGGGCGCCAGCAGTCCGAGGACCCGCCCATACAGACGCAACACCGACACGGCAGCTCATCCGATCTCGAGGCGCGCGATCGCGCGGCGCGCATTGGCGCATCGATCGGCTCAAGCCAGGCTGAACGCAGCCGCCTGCGCGGGCCGATCGGGGCCTGCGACACCAAACGTGACAATCGCCTGATCCGCCGGGTCCGGCATACCGCCCTCGTGCACCGGCTTGGCCTGCCGCCGCCGGGCCGCTACGCTCTGGCGACGACGATCACCGGTCATCCGCATGCGCATCATCAGCTTCAACGCCAACGGCATCCGTTCGGCAGCCAACAAGGGCTTCTTCGACTGGCTGGCGCAGCAGGACGCCGACGTCACCTGCATCCAGGAGACCAAGTCGCAGGAGGACCAGCTCGTCGACGCCCGATTCCGTCCGGACCGCCACCACTGCTTCTATCGCGACGCGATCACCAAGAAGGGCTACAGCGGCGTCGCGATCTACTCGCGCCGAGAGCCAGACGAGGTGCGCACCCAGCTCGGCTGGGCCCCGTTCGACGATGAGGGGCGCTACATCGAGGCGCGCTACGGCAATCTCAGCGTGGTCTCGTTCTACATCCCGTCCGGCTCGTCCGGCGACGAGCGCCAGCAGTTCAAGTATCGCGCGATGGCATATCTGAAGCCGGTCTTCGACGAATGGCTCGCCAGCGGACGCGACTACGTGCTGTGCGGCGACTGGAACATCGTGCGCGCGCGCAACGACATCAAGAACTGGACGTCCAATCAGAAGAATTCCGGCTGCCTGCCCGACGAGCGCGCCTGGCTCAACGGCCTGATCGCCGACGAGTGCGGCGACGGCACGCCGGCACCGTCGCATGGCTGGGTCGACAGCTTCCGCGCGGTCAAGCCCGACGCGGTCGAGTACACCTGGTGGTCCAACCGCGGCCAAGCGCGCGCCAACAACGTCGGATGGCGCATCGACTACCAGATCGTCACGCCGTCGCTGCGCGACCGCGTGCGCGCCTGCGCGATCACCGCCGAGCCGCGCTTCTCCGATCACGCGCCGTACGCGGTCGACTACGACCTGTAGCGATACCGCTGCCGGACGCGCCGCCACCCTGTCCGATCGCGATGGCGCGCGCGCCGCTCCGGCCGCGCCGCATCGCCACCGTGCCGGTCAATCGCGTCCGAGCGGATTCGGCGAGTGCGGTGGAGGCGCCTGGCGTGCGCATCTCAGCGAGGCGCTTCGGCCGATGGCGCCGGCGCGGCGCCATCGGCCGAGCGGCGCAGGCCGGCCTCGCCGATCGTGTCCTCGACCAGGCCGGCGCGCATCAGCCACGCGAACAGCACGATGCCCGGCAGCGCGGCGACCGTGGTCAGCAGGTAGAAGTCGATGTAGCCCAGGCGCTCGATCAGGCTGCCGGCGGTCGTGCCGGTGACGAAACGGCCGACGATCGAGGCGGCGGCCGACAGCAGCGCGAACTGCGTCGCCGTGAACGACAGATTGCACAGCGCCGACAGATACGCGACCACGACTACCCCGCCGATGCCGCTGGCGATGTTCTCGAAGCACATCGCGAACGCGAGCAGCGCATTGCTGTGGCCATAGGCCGCGAGTCCGGCGAACGACAGGTTCGACACGCCCATCAGCACCAGGCTCAGCATGACCGAGCGCTTCAGGCCCAGGCGCGTGTAGAGCAGGCCGCCGAGGAAGATGCCGACCAGATAGGCGACGAAGCCGAAGCCGACATCGTACTGGGCGATCTCCGCGTTGCTGTAGCCGAGCTCGTCGAGCAGCAGGCGCAGCGTCAGATTGGCCAGCGTGTCGCCGAGCTTGTGCATCAGCACGAAGGCCAGCACCAGCCAGGCGCCGTGGCGGCTGAAGAATTCGGTCAACGGCGCGACCACCGCGGCGAGCATCGCCGCGGCACTGCGCGCCGCGACCGGCTCGCGATGGCGCGGCGGCTCGCCGAGCCACAGGCAGGCCGCCACCGCCGGCAGCACGAAGGCCGCGCAGAGGAGGTAGGCACCGGTCCAGCCGAGCGAGTCGGCCAGCAGCAGCACCAGCGCACCGGCCGATACCGAGCCGATGCGCCAGCCGTACTGCGACATGCCCGAGCCGACGCCGAGCTGGCGCGGTTCGAGGCTTTCGATGCGATAGGCGTCGATGACGATGTCGAACGTCGCGCCGGCCACGCCGACCAGCACCGCTGCCACCGCAGTCGCGCCCAGATGTGCGGCCGGTTCGGCGAAGCCGAGGAATGTCACTGCGGCCGCGACGCCGGCGGCCGACAGCAGCAGCCACGAGCGGCGATGGCCGAGCCGGCCGAGCAGCGGCAGGCGCACGCGATCGACCAGCGGCGCCCACAGGAACTTGATGTTGTAGACCAGGAACGCCAGCGAGAACGCGGTGATGGAGCGCTTGTCGATGCCGTCCTGAGCCAGCCGCGTGGTCAGCGTGGCGCCGATCATCGCGTACGGGAACCCCGAGGAGATGCCGAGCAGCAGCGCGGCGACCGGTGCCCGTTCGAGATAGGGTCCGAGCAGCGCGGCGAGACCGCCGCGGCGGTCGGGCGAAGAGGGCGTCATGCGCGGCATGCTAGCCGATCGGCCGGGCATGCGGCCGATTGCATCGCATCGGCGTCGAACTCGGCCCCGGCGCGCTCCGATCCGCGTGGCTTCGGATCGCCGATCAGCGACCGGGACCCGGCGGATGGATCGCGCCGAGCAGGCGCGGACCGCGCGCACCGGTCACCGCCGGCAGGTTGCCGGGGCGCCCTTCCAGGCGTTCGCGCGCGAGCCAGGCGAACGTCGCGGCCTCGACGAAGTCCGGGTCGACGCCGGCCGCGGCGGTGCTGCGTACGATCGCCGGGGCCAGCGCCGCGCCGAGCGCGTCGATCAGCGCGCGGTTGTGGACGCCGCCGCCGCAGACCAGCACCTCGCGCAGGCCGCCGCACGCTGCAGGATCGAGCGCGTCCGCGATGCTGCGCACGGTCAGCGCCAGCAGGGTCGCCTGCACGTCGCGCGCGTCGCAGGCGGCCGGCAGCCGTGCGTCGAGCCAGTCCAGATTGAAGTATTCGCGACCGGTGCTCTTGGGCGCCGGCATCGCGAAGTACGGGTCGTCGAGCAGGCGCGCCAGCAACGACGGCTCGAGCGTGCCGCCGGCCGCCCAGGCGCCGCCGGCATCGCGCATCTGGCCCAGATGGCGGGACGCCCAGGCGTCCATCAGGCAGTTGGCCGGCCCGGTGTCGAAGCCGCGCACCGATCCGTCCGCGCCGATCAGCGTGACGTTGGCGATACCGCCGAGGTTGAGCACCGCGCACGGCGCACGCGCGGCGAACGCCGCGGCATGGAACGCCGGCGCGAGCGGCGCGCCCTGGCCGCCGGCGGCGACGTCGCCGCGGCGGAAGTCGGCGATCGTGACGAGGCCGGTGCGCTCGGCGATCACGCTCGGATCGCCGATCTGCAGCGTGAACGGATGCGGTGCCGCGGGGCGGTGGCAGATCGTCTGGCCGTGCGAGCCGATCGCGCGGACCGCTGCTGCCTCGACGCCGGCTGTGTCGAGCAGGGCCAGCGCAGCGGCCGCGAACGCCGCGCCGATCTCGACGTCGAGCGCGCCGTAGTCGTCCAGCGCGATCTGCGCCGAGGCGCGCGCCAGCGCGAGGATCCGGACGCGCAAGGCTTCCGGATACGGATAGGTGTGTGCGCCGAGGATGCGCGGTTCGGCGCCGAAGCTCAGCAGGGCGGCATCGATGCCGTCGGCGCTGGTACCGGAAATGAGTCCGAGATAGAGCGCTTCAGCCATTGCCCGCCGGCCGCGGCGAGCCGCTCGCGGCGAGGCGGCTGCCGTCGACCATCTGCAGCTTGGCCAGCATCGGCGAGGTCTGCTGGCGGAAGCGGGCCAGCTCGCCGGCCGGCAGCGGAGCCGGCGGCGGCAGCGTGACCGTCAGCGGATCGCGGTGCGCGCCGCCGATGCGGAATTCGTAGTGCAGATGCGGGCCGGTGGCGAGGCCCGTCGAGCCGACGTAGCCGATCGTCGAACCCTGCGACACGCGCTGGCCGACCTTGACGCTCGCGAAGCGCGACATGTGGCCGTACAGCGTGGTGTGCTTGCCTTCGTGCTGGATGATGATCGTGTTGCCGAAGCCGTTCTGCCAGCCGCGGAACGTGATCTTGCCGTCGCCGGCGGCGCGGATCGGCGTGCCGGTCGGCGCGGCGTAGTCCACGCCCTTGTGCGCGCGCATGTAGCCGAGCACCGGATGCTTGCGGCCGGCACTGAACTTCGAGGAGATCCGCGTGAACTCGACCGGCGTGCGCAGGAAGCTCTTGCGCAGCGGGCGGCCGTCCTCGGTGTAGTAGACGGTCTCGCCGTTGGTGTCGGTGTAGCGCACCGCGGTGTAGCGCTTGCCCTGGTTGACGAACGTGGCCGCCAGCACCTCGCCGTTGCGCAGGCGTTCGCCTTCGCGGTAGACCTCGTCGTAGATCACGCTGAAGCTGTCGCCCTCGCGCAGATCCTGCGCGAAGTCGATGTCGTAGCCGAACGCGTTGGCGAGCTTGATGACCATCGCATCGCTGATGCCGGCCTGTTCGCCTGCATCGAACAGCGATCGCGTGACCACGCCGTGCGCAACCTGGACGCGGCGCTCGACCAGCCGGTCCTGCACCGCCTCCTGCACGCCGTCGCCGCTGAACTGCAGCGTCACGCGCGCGTCGTCGCCGCGGTCGAAGCGCATCGCACGCAGCGAGCCGTCAGCGGCCAGATCGAACGCGAACTCGTCGCCGGGGCGGATCCGCCGCAGCGCCGAGGCGTCGTCCTGCGCATCGAGCGCGCGCTGCAGATCGTTCGGCGACAGGCCCTGCTCGCGGAAGATGTCCGACAGCGACTGGCCGGCCTTGACGCGCACGATGCGCCATTCCGGCGCGCTGCCGGCGGTGGCATCGGCCAACGCGGCGATCGCCGGATCGGCCTCGTCGAGCGGGCGCTGCGGCAGGTCGATCTGCACGGTGGTATAGGTGACCGGCACCGGATCCTGGCGCGTCGCGCCGGCGAACGTCGGCACGATGAAGCCGGCCAGCACGATGGCGGTGACGGCTGCGCCGCCGAGAACCCAGTGTTCGCGCCGCCAGGACACCGGCGCGGCCGATACGTTCTGGACGAAGGTCCAGTTCGCGCAGCGCGAATAGAGCTGAAAGTAGTGACGCTGAACCCAGCGGCGGATGGCGAGCGGGCGATTGCCCGAGCGGGTGGCCTGCGGCCGCTGGGAATGGTCGGTCACTGCTGTCGCCTCGGTGGTACTGGCGGCGTACCATACCGGCCCCCCGCAAGCGCCGTCAACGCCAATGTTTACGCGGGTTTGCGTGATTTTCTTGAGTAACGAATAATTAACGCGGGCGCTCGCTTTCGGCCGGTCGGCGCCGCTCGTCCCTTCCCCACTTCTGCTCTGGATCCTTCATGTCCGCTACCCAGTCCGCCCTCGACCTGATCGGTCGCGGCGCCGAAGAAATCATCAAGCACGACGAGCTCGAGGCGCGGTTGCGGACCGGCCGGCCGCTGCGGATCAAGGCCGGCTTCGATCCGACTGCGCCGGACCTGCACCTGGGCCACACCGTCCTGTTGAACAAGATGCGGCAGTTCCAGGATCTCGGCCACCAGGTGATCTTCCTGATCGGCGACTTCACCGGCATGATCGGCGATCCGACCGGCAAGAACGTCACGCGCAAGCCGCTGACGCGCGAGGACGTCGCGGCCAACGCGCGGACCTATGCCGACCAGGTCTTCAAGGTGCTCGACCGCGAGCGCACCGAGCTGCGCTTCAACAGCGAGTGGTTCGACCCGATGCCGGCAGCCGACATGATCCGGCTGGCCGCGCAGCACACGGTCGCGCGCATGCTCGAGCGCGACGACTTCGCCAAGCGTTACGGAGCACAGCAGCCGATCGCGATCCACGAGTTCCTCTATCCGCTGGTGCAGGGCTACGACTCGGTCGCGCTGCGCGCCGACGTCGAGCTCGGCGGCACCGACCAGAAGTTCAACCTGCTGATGGGCCGCGGCCTGCAGGAGCACTACGGGCAGCCGCCGCAGGTCGTGCTGACGATGCCGCTGCTCGAGGGGCTCGACGGCGTCGCCAAGATGTCCAAGTCGCTCGGCAACTACATCGGCATCAGCGAGCCGGCGATCGACATCGTGACCAAGACGATGAAGATCGGCGACGAGCTGACCTGGCGCTGGATCGATCTGCTGAGCTTCGATATCTCGATCGCCGAAGCCGCGCAGCTGCGCGAGGCGGTCGCGTCCGGCCAGCTCAATCCGCGCGATCTCAAGCTGCGTCTCGCGCGCGAGCTGGCGGCGCGCTTCCACGGCGCGGCCGCCGCCGAGCAGGCGATCGCCGGCTGGCATGCCGTGGTGCGTGGCGAAGGCGATACCGCGCTGCTGCCGCTGACCGATGTCGTGGTGCCGACCGAAGGCGTGCGCCTGCCGGCGCTGCTGACCGCGGCAGGACTGACCGCCAGCAACTCCGAGGCCAATCGCAAGCTCAAGGAGAACGCCGTGCGCATCGACGCGCAGGTCGTCGTCGACGCGCAGCGCATGTTCGCGCCCGGCTTCGAGGGCGTGCTGCAGGTCGGCAAGCGCACGTTCGCGCGCGTGCGCCTCGTCGCGGCCTGAGGCGCCGCGCGGTCGCGGCGGCGCGCGATCGGCCCGCCGCCGAGAAATTTTCATCGATCCCCCTTCCCGAAAGGTAGCGATGTGGTTAGGATGCGCGCCCCTTGCAGGGAAGGCCGGAAGGCCGAAGCGGGGTCGGCGCAGGAAGGGCCGGCGGGCGCGGGCGGAGCGGTTGAAGTCGAGGCGCACGCAGGTGTTGACGGACGCGAAAATGGTTGTATGATGCGCGGCTCCCTCGGACGAAATGTCGTGAGGGGCGGGACGAAGAAAGTCTCGCAAGCGAT
>NZ_DATKFQ010000012.1:0-213846 GCF_035511235.1 Dokdonella sp. | reverse complement strand
GATCTGGCCGCCGGACCACAGGGCTTCGTACAAGGCATCGCGCGGGATCACGCGGCGCGGTGCGCGGCACAGCAGCAGGAGCAGGTCGAACACGCGGCGGGGGACCCTGCGCTCATGGCCGTCGACGAAGACGCGCCGGCCCCTTGTTTCCACGACGACATTGCCGAAGCGGTAGCGCTGACTCGGCTCCGCGTTCCAAATTCGATCCATAGATAACGCTATCGTCCCCTGGCGCCAACGACCGATCTTTCCCGCAACGCGCGCACCGGCCAAGAAGCCTCCGCTGCCGGTGCATGCCGGAGAAAGTTTAAGCGGCAAGGCCGGCGCAGTTCGAGCATCGGACGGCCGCGTAGCGGCTCGATCGCATGCGTCGGGCTTGGTGCAGGAGCCGTCTTCGGACCAGGCAGGTGGCGGGGATCCCGGCAGGCGGGCGGGGTGCGTGGCATACACTCTTCGCAGGCAAACCGCATGCTCCAAGTGCAGCGTGACCGGATCACCGGCGAGGCCACTCGGCTTTTGTTCGGAGTAGAGGCCGATGCCGAGGCGCAGGTGCAGCAACGTTCCGATCTGGCGCAGATGATCGAAGGCGAGCTCCGGTGCCTTCGCGGCATCGTTCACGTGGTCATTCTTGACATGACGCGGAAACTGCAAGCGGCTTGAAGCGATCGGGACGGTCCGCTGACGCTGGAATTAAGTCTTTCAGACGGCTCTCGATGGGGAGGCTTGCGTGCTACCTCCTTTCTGAACACGAGGAGCGCGGCGAGGGTTGGGTCTGAATCGTCCCGGGACAGTCCAAAGAATGAACCAACAAATATTTCGTCAAGATTGCCAATGAAGATTTGCTTCGAACCCGTCTCCAAAAACCGACTCGTATTGAATGCTAATGCTGAGCCTCGAGAGCTCTTGCTCCATGCGTATATTCTGGTTGCCGAAAATATGGATTAGCGAAACACCATCCGGCAGCGTCAACGCAATAAGGTCAGCTTCGTCCCCTGGTCGTATCCAGTCGCCCCTCCTAGGAAGGGCATGCCTGTTGTGAACCAGCTCAACGTCGCCGATCATCGTGCGCAAGCGTTCGAGGGCAACTCGCCCCACCTCTGGCGGCTCCCCGCGTATTTCTTCCCTATCAAATCTCACCGTTACCGCTTTAACAACCGCCGGCCCGAGTCCATTATTTCTGAGGGCTATCCTAATGTTTGGCGCGGACATCCCGATGTGCGGAACCATGGATAGATTTGGTCGCAGCGAATCACGTTGCATCTTCTTGGCCTGTCGCGCTTGGCAATACCAAACACCAAGTGACGCGATTATCGCCACCACAGACCCCACAGCTTGTGTCCATGCCGCATAGTCAACCATTCGCTCCCTCCTTCACAATCAGGTTTATAGAATCCGCACCTGGTTGCGCACGTTGTCCATCGTGTTGGCTACGGGGTGCAACGCAAGATCTGCCGGTGCCGGAGTATGTGCGATAACGACGGTGTACATCGTATGCGTAGATCGTGCGCGTCCGTCAACCCGGAGCCATCGGCGCCACGCAACTGGATCGCCAAAAAGCCGCCGAGCGCTCAGGTTTAGGCCGGTTACCCGATGGCGGTCGGGAAGCCGGTGGCGCGACCATGGTGGCTAACGTCGTAGTGAGGTGAGAGGATTTCGAGAGCTGCGCAATTGGTCCCAGAACGATGCCTTCCTCACTTCCTGTCCTCTACACCGAAGTCGAGGCTGCCGCTTACCTCGGTATCGCGTCTGTTACCCTGCGGCGAATTCGCAGCGGAGGCGAGATCGCGTACATCGTGCTGGGTAAATCTCCCCGGTACACCGAGAGGCAGATCCTTGACTACCTCGAGCGGCAGATACAAGTAGCTGGCGCTCCAAAGGCTGGCGTGCCGTCGAGCGAGTTCACCGGAGGGGGAGGCAGGAAGGGGAGAGAGGCCCGCAAGGCGTCTGAAGCACTTCGCCTTGCGCAGGACATCTTGACTAGGGCGGCGGGCGATCATCGCCAGCTGCCAGCAGGCACTCTTGTGGCTCGCAAACGCGGCGAGCGCAACGACTGACGCCGTTTGAAACGAGGGCAGTGACGGCAATACCTCGGTTTGAGACGGAAGAAATCCAGCCGCCCAACTGCCGTTTGAAGCGGCGGTTGGCCAGATGACATTTCAAATGTCAGGTGGGTGCTTTTTGATCACCCCACGCGCTGGCCCGGCCCACCAACTGGCATTTCAAATGTCGGTTTGGCGTTAGCGCTGACGCACGTCGACCGTCTCCGCAGAACTGCGGGCGCGGTGAGTTTCGCCGTTTCAAACGGAGAAGGTGTCCGCTCCGTACTTCGGCGGATCCTGCTGCTGATTGTCCGACCGCAGACCGCCGGCGGCGTTGATCAACTCCATGGTCGTCCAACGAATGCCCCCCTTGCCCCGGAAGAGCCGAATGCCCTGGCTGGTCAGGCTGCGCTCGAGGTCGCCAGCCGTCTTGTAGCCGGTGATCTCAAGAAGGCGGTCAAGGGAGACGAGAGTATCCACGGTTCAGAAGCACCTCAGTGCTGGATTGCACGACGCCGTTTGCTGACAGAGTGCTGACACGAAAAAGCCGGCGCGAGGCCGGCTTCTGCGTAGGACGTTGAATTGTTTGGTCGGGGAGACAGGATTTGAACCTGCGACTTCTACGTCCCGAACGTAGCGCTCTACCAGGCTGAGCTACACCCCGAAGCACCTGCCCGAACGAGCAGGGGCGCGAATGTTAACGACTGAGCGAGGGGCGCGCAAGCGTTCCGGTTCGATCCGGATCGGCCGCGGCGGCGCCGCTCGGAAGCGAACGGGCGGGACATCGGCCAAGGACGCTGCGGTCGACGCTTCTGGTACGCTTTCCGGCTGCGTGCGAGGCGGGTGCCGCCCGCGCGCGACGAACTTCGAGGAACCCGATGGCCCTGACCTCCGCCCGCACGCCGCCCGGCGTGCTCGAACTGCTGCCGCTCGATCAGATCGCCTTCCAGGGCATGCTCGACACGATCCGGCGCAACTACGAACGCTTCGGCTTCCTGCCGGTCGAGACGCCGGTCATGGAGTATGCCGACGTCCTGCTGACCAAGTCCGGCGGCGAGACCGAGCGCCAGGTCTATTTCGTGCAGTCGACCGGCGCGCTCGAGAAGAGCGAACGGCCGGAGCTGGCACTGCGCTTCGACCTGACCGTGCCGCTGGCGCGCTACGTCGCCGAGCACGAGCACGATCTGAACTTCCCGTTCCGCCGCTATCAGATGCAGCGCGTCTACCGCGGCGAGCGCGCGCAGCGCGGGCGCTTCCGCGAGTTCTACCAGTGCGATGTCGACGTCGTCGGCAAGGACGCCTTGTCGGTGCGCTACGACGCGGAGATTCCGGCCGTCATCTACAGCGTGTTCCGCGATCTGGCGATCGGCCCGTTCACGATCCAGCTCAACAACCGCCGGCTGATGCGCGGCTGGTTCGAGGGGCTCGGCATCGCCGACGGCGAACGGCAGATGCTGGTGCTGCGCGAGGTCGACAAACTCGACAAGCGCGGACCCGACGCGGTGCGCGAGACCCTGACCGGCGACGGCTTCGGCCTGTCCGGCGAGGTCGCCGATCGGATTCTCGCGTTCGTGCGGGTGCGTTCGACCTCGCTGGCCGATGCGCATGCCCAGCTCGACGCGCTCGGCAGCGGCAGCGAAACCTTCGAGCAGGGCCGCGCCGAGCTGCGCGAGGTGCTCGATCTGATCCACGCGTTCGGCGTGCCGGAGTCGCATTTCGCGCTGAACCTGTCGATCGCGCGCGGCCTGGACTACTACACCGGTACGGTCTACGAGACGACCTTGAACGATCATCCGCAGATCGGCTCGATCTGCTCGGGCGGCCGCTACGAGAATCTCGCCGGCAACTACACCAAGTCGCATCTGCCGGGCGTCGGCATCTCGATCGGCGCGACGCGCCTGTACTGGCAGCTGCGCGAGGCCGGCCTGATCGGCACGGCGACCAGCACGGTCAAGGTGCTGGTCACGCAGATGACGCCGGAGCATCTGCCGCATTATCTGGCGCTCGCCGGCGAGCTGCGCGACGGCGGCATCGCGACCGAGGTCGTGATGGACCCGTCCAAGCTCGGCAAGCAGTTCAAGTACGCCGATCGCGCCGGCATCCGCTTCGTCGCCGTTCTCGGCGAGGACGAGCTCGCGCGCGGCGTCGTCACCGTCAAGGACCTGCGCCGCGAGGATCAGTTCGAGGTGGCGCGTGCCGAACTGGCCGCCGCGCTCACGGTCGAGCTCGCGCAGGCCGAGATCACCGGCTGAACGTCGCGGCCGCCGGGCGCGGTGCCCGGCGGCGCGCAGACCTGCGCCGACTGCTGCACTCGCCGAGAATCGGCGTCTTCCGCCCGGCACTCTCTTCAGGACATCGCTTCATGCACGCATCTCCGATCCGCCTCGACGGCACGCGCATGACGCGCGCGGAACTGGTCGCCATCGCCCGCGGCAGCGCCGTCGCGCTCGACACGGCACAGCTGACGCGCGTCGAGCGCGCGGCGGCCTTCCTTGCCGACAAGGTCAACTGCGGCGAGCCGGTCTACGGCGTCACCACCGGTTTCGGCAGCAACGCCGACAAGCTGCTCGGCGCGCATCGCGCGCGCGACGAGCTGCCCGGCGGCAATCCCGAGCCGCGCGAAGGCACGCTGCTCGAGGAGCTGCAGTACAACCTGATCGTGACGCATGCCGTCTGCGTCGGCCGGCCGCTGTCGGCCGAGGTCGTGCGCGCGATGCTGGCGATCCGCATCAATACGCTGATGCGCGGCCATTCCGGCGTGCGCGTCGAGACGCTGCAGGCCCTGGCCGAGCTGCTCAACCGCGGCGTCGTGCCGGTGGTGCCGGAGAAGGGCTCGGTCGGCGCCAGCGGCGATCTGGCACCGCTCTCGCATCTGGCGATCGTGCTGCTCGGCGGCGGCGAGGCCTTCGTCGGCGGCGAGCGCCTGTCCGGCGCCGAGGCGCTGCGGCGCGTCGGCCTGACGCCGCTGCGGCTCTCGTTCAAGGAGGGCCTCGCGCTCAACAACGGCACCGCGCAGATGCTGGCGACGGCCGTGCTCGCGCTCGACCGACTCGAGACTTTGCTCGCGACCGCCGATCTGGCCGCGGCGATGACGCTCGACGCGTTCGCCGGTCGCAGCGGCGCCTTGCGGCCCGAAGTCCACGCGCTGCGGCCGCATCCGGGCCAGGTCGAGACCGCGCGCCGGATGCGCGCGCTGATCGAGGGCTCGACCCTGGTCGACATTCCGTACCACCTGGTACCGCGTTTTCGCACCTGGGCGGCCGATGCCTGGCAGGGTCCGGACGCGCAGGCGCGGCGCTTCGACATCGCCTGGGACTGGGTGCCGAGCAGCCAGCGCCACGGCCGCGAGGCGTTCTATACGCGCTTCCTGCCGTTCCGCGGCGGCAAGAAGCACCAGCCGCAGGACGCCTACTGCCTGCGCTGCATGCCGCAGGTGCACGGTGCGGTCCGCGACGCCTGGATGCAGGCCTGCCGCATCGTCGACATCGAACTCAATGCGGTCACCGACAACCCGCTGATCTTTCCGGACGCCGACGATCCGGTCTACGCCGAGGGCCGGGCGGCCGGGCGGCCGCTGTACATCGAGGACCAGGTCGTCTCGGCCGGTCATTTCCACGGCATGCCGCTGGCGCTGGCGATGAGCTACGTCAAGGCGGCACTGCCGGTGCTGGCCTCGATCTCCGAGCGGCGCCTGGCCAAGCTGGTCGATCCGGCGACCAACGACGGCCTGCCGGCGTTCCTGATCGGCAACGAGGACGCGACCGATTCGGGCTTCATGATCGTGCAGTACACGGCCGCGGCGCTCGTCAACGATCTGGCGACGCGCGCGCATCCGGCCAGCGTCTACTCGGTGCCGACCAGCGCGAACGCCGAGGACCACGTCTCGATGGGCACCAACGAGGCACGCCACGTGCTCGAGATGGCCGAGGATTTGGGCCACGTCCTCGCGCTGGAGCTCTACACCGCGGCGCAGGCGCTGGAGTACCGCCAGGACATGCTCAACGCCGCACGCGATCTCGCCGAGCGCGGCGGCTGGCAGGCGCTGGCGGCCAAGATCGGCAACGCGCCGCGCGAGGGCGAGCCCGGCCGCGCGGCGTTCGAGGCGGAGGTTCAGGCGCTGCGCGATGCGCTCGCCGCCAGCCGCGACTTCCATGCCGGCGCCGAAGTGCGCCGCGCGCTGGCCGCGATCCGCACGCACATCGACTTCATGCAGCGCGATCGCGCAATGGACGGCGACGTGCGCGCGATCTGTGCGCTGATCGCGGCAGGCGACCTCGTCTGCTGAGTGCGGGCGAGATCGCGGCCGTCAGCGCGCCTCGAAGCCGTCGGCGAACAGCCGGTCCTCGCCGATGATCTCGATGAAGACCGCATCGGGCGTGCCGGCGGTGCCGCCGTTGCGCGCATTGACGCCCTGGATCCAGACCAGATGCTTGCCGGGCGCGAGACCGGCGGTCGGAATCGTGACCTGGACCGTCTCGGATGTCGCGTCGAAGCTGCCGTCGCCGGCCTGCGCGGCGATCGCGACCGCGCCGCTGCGCCAGGGCGGAACGTCGACGTAGGCCTGCGCGCCGGTCACCGCGTAGCTGGTCTCCGCGCCGTTGTCCTGGTTGTAGCGCGTATCGTCGATCGTCGCGCGCAGCGTCACCGCGGTGCCGGCGGCGACGCGCACGACGTCGACCGTCAGATCGCGCGCGTCGGGACCTTGCGGCCACTGATACGGCCGGCGCGCCGCGCGTGCGGCGTAGAGCAGGGCGGACAGGTTGTGCGGCAGCGTCGCGTTCTCGAACTCGTTGCAGCTCTCGAAGAAGTCGACGCCGAGCTCGATCGTGAACGCCGCGGCGCCGACGTAGCCGTAGACGGTGTCGACCGTCGTGCCGCGGGTCGGATACAGCTCGACCGACTGCATCGGCCAGTAGCCGTTGAACCAGGCCAGGCGCCGGCCCATGCGCCGCAGCGGCGCGTCGTTGGACGTCGCGGTATCGACGTCACCCCACGGCCACAGCACCAGCTGCGAAAAACTGTGGACGTCGAAGAACAGGCCCGAGTAGTCCTCCGGGGCGGGATCGGCCAGGCTCTCGCCGCGCCGGTCGGGCAGGGCGCCGCCGCTGCAGTTGCCGCTGCCGTCGCAGGTGCCGACGGTATAGGCGAGGAGGTTGCGCGTCTCCGGCTCGGAGCCGGCCGACGGTCCGCGGAAGGTCTGGTCGCAGCGTTCGGTGCTCGAGCCGCCGGTACCGCTCCAGTGGAACGGGAAATTGCGGTTGAGGTCGACGCCGGGCTGGCTGAAGCTGCTCGGCGTGCCGGGGCAGAACGCGTCCTCGACGTTGGTGTTCTTGCGCCAGCCGATGCCGGTCTCGGCGCGTTTGCGGCCGTCCGGATTGGCGTGGACGATGAAACGGAAATCGACGTGGTCGACCAGCCAGGTGCTGAGCGGATCGTGTCCGTAGCCGGCGACGAGTCCTTCGGCCATCCGCATCAGCAGCTCGGCCGGCGTGTACTCGCGGGCGTGGATCGAACCGTACATGACCATGCGCGGACGGTCAGGATCGTCGGCCGCCGTGGCGAGGTTGGTCACGCGCAGCGCGCGCATCTCGTAGCCGGCGCCGGGGTTGCGTTCGCGCTCCCAGGTCGGTCCGATCGTCTCGATCGTGGCCAGCGCCGGGTGCGCGGCGACCAGCGCGTCGAGCGAACCGGCGGTCTCCTCGACCGTGCGATAGCAGGCATAGCCCGGAATCGACTGCGGCGTATCGGCTGCCTCCACCGCGGTGTGAAACGCGCGCATCTTGGCGGTCGCGACCATGTCCACGCGCACCTCCAGACCCGCGTCGCTCAGCGCGGCGATGCCGGCCTCGTCGGTGTCGACGCGGATCAGGCGTCGGGCCGGATCGATCTGCAGATGCTGGAAGCGCGCGCCGAGGCGGTCGACGACGGCGCGGTCGTCGAACTGCGCTTCGACGAACCAGTCCGCGGCGCGGACGAGCGGGCTGCCGCCGGCGGCCAGCAGCGCCAGCGCCAAGGTGCACGGTCTGATCATCGATCGATGGACTCTGGGAAAAAGGCGGCCGACAGCATGGTCCCGCGGGCCGGTCCGGTCAACTGGACGCGCCGGCCGGGCCGTGCAGCGGCACTGCAGCAAGAACCGCTGCCGGCAACCTGCTAGGCTGCCGCCGACCAGCGGCACCGGAGACGGGGACATGCACTATCGTGGGGTACTGGTGGGTATGGCGATCTGGGCCGCCAGCGGGGTGGCGCTGGCCGACAGCGAGCCGACCGTCGAGCAGCGACTCAAGGCACTCGAACAGCGCGTGATCGAGCTGGAGCGACGGCTCGACGCGCCCCAGCCGGCTGCGGCGCCGGCGCCGGCCGCACCGGCACGCGCGCCGACGACGCGTGCGGCACCGGCGGCCGCTGCTGCACCGGCCGCCGCCGAGCCGGTGGCGGCACCGCAGCCGACCGCAGCCGACTGGCAGACGCTGCGCAAGGGCATGACCTGGAGCCAGGTCTCGGCCGCGCTCGGCAAGCCCGGCAAGAAGCGCATCGGCGTGATGTCCGAGATCTGGTTCTATCCGGATGCCGACGGCGGCAGCGTCGAGTTCGATCGCGACGGCCGCGTCTCCGGCTGGAGCGAACCGCCGCGCTGACGCGAGGCCGGCGCGCGCACGGAGCGGGCGCGTTCAGTCGCGAGGAGGCCACCGGTCGCCGGGCGCGGCGGCCGACGTTGGGCGCGCAGCCGCATCGGCGCTCCGGGCGCCGATCGCGAACGGCACGGCCGGGCCCGGTTCGAGCCGCTGCTGCCAGCGTGCGAGCTGCGCCTCGATCGCCGGCGCCGTCGCGATCTGCGGCTCGGACGGCGGGTCGATGCCTTCGGCGCGTTCGCGCTCGGCGACGGTCTCGCGGGCCATTTCGAAGGCGTCTGTCAGCGACGCCGTCCGGTTCAGCGCCTCGTCGAACAGGGCCCGACCGAAATAGGTGATGTCGGCATCGGTGCCGCAGCCGAACGAGGTGCGATCGGCACGCGCCGCGGTGATCACCAGTGTGCCCTCATCGCGCAGCGCGTCGAGGAAGCCGCCCGAATAGCAGGCCGAGACGACCACGACGCGCCAGCGCGGACGCGGACTCGCCTCGAGCGCATCGGCCAGTTGTTCGGGCCCGATCGCATCGAGCGGCAGCGGTGGCAGATCGACCAGCAGGTCGTGGGCTTCGCTGCCGTGGCTGGTCACGAACACGAGCAGGATGTCCTCTTCGGGATCCATCGCGGCGGCGACGCCGTCGATCGCCCAGGTCAGATTGGTCAGCGTCGCCAGCGGCGCGGTTTCGAGCGTGGCCGGATGGTTGATCAGCGTCAGCACGCGGCCAACTGCGCCGAAGCGCTGCGAGAACAGCCGCTCGACGTGCTCGACCTCGTTGCGGAACACCGATTCGGTGCCGTCGCCGGCGAATGCGACGACGTACAGGTCGACGATGCCGGGACGCTGCGGCGCGAGGCGTGCCAGCGCCTCTTCCATGTGCTGCGGCTGCGCGTAGAGCACCTGCTCGGGGCTGATCGCATCGAAGCCGACGATGGCTTCGCCGGCACCGCTCGTTCCGGCCATGTCGATGGTGACGGCACTGCTCAGCGGCGAATGCTGCGGCAGCCAATGCCAGGACACGCCGATCAGCAGGCAGGTACCGATCGCCGCCGGCAGCGCGCGCGGCCAGCGCGCGCCGAGATGGTGCGACAGGCGCCAGGCGAGCAGGAACCACCACGCCACGATCGCCGTGTCGAAGATCTCGACGAGGTGCGCCGCACGGGCTGGGTCCATCTCGAAGAACAGGAACCACGTAGCCGCGCAGATGGCCATCTGCATCAGCAGCAAAGCGGCGGCGAGCCAGGCGGCGACCGGCCAGAGCAGGCGCTCGCGCCGTGCCAGCCGCACCAGCGCCCAGCTCGCCGCCAGCAGCAGCGCAACCTGTGCGAGCCAGCTGAGGATGCCGTCGGCCGAGACGCGCCACGGCGGCGGCCACACGGCGCTCGCGAGCAGGCCGCCGAGCAGCAGATCGGCCAGGCACAGCGCGAAGAACACAGCCGGTCCCTCGTCGGCCGGCGCCGCGATCCGTGCCCGCGAGCCGTACGGCGGGGCCAGCAGCAGAATCCGGCCGCCGGCAGCGAGGCTCGCGAGCAGTGCGCTCATCCGCTCGTGACGGCGTCGAAATCGCTCGCGCAGGGATGGGCGACGTCGGCCGGGCAGACCGCCGGCGCGCGCGCGATCAGTGTCGTGCGCAGACCGGCCGTGCGCGCGGCATCGAGCTCCTCGACGACGTCGGACAGGAACAGGATGTGGCCGGGCGCTTCGCCGATCGCCTCGGCGATGCGCAGGTAGGAATCGGGCACGCGCTTGGGACCGGTCTCGGTGTCGAAGAAGCCGGCGAACAGCGGCGCCAGATCGCCGGCCTCGCTGTGCCCGAAGAACAGCTGCTGAGCCGGCACCGAGCCCGACGAGTAGACGTAGAGCCGCAGGCCGTCGGCACGCCACTGGCGCAGCCGTGCCGGGACTTCCGGATAGATGTGTGCCTTGAACTCGCCGGCCGTGTAGCCCTCTTCCCAGATCAGGCCCTGCAGCGCCTTGAGCGCGGTGGACTTGCGGTCCAGGTCGATCCAGTGCTGCAGCAGATCGATCATCTCCTGCTGGGTGGCCGACACCAGCTCGGCCTCCCTGGCCGCCTCGTGCAGCCAGTGCTGCACGTCGGGCCGGTCGGCATGGGTGCTGACGAAGGCCGGCAGGCGCTTGCGCGCGTACGGGAACAGCACGTCCTTGACGAAGTCGATCGAGCTGGTGGTGCCTTCGATGTCGGTGAGTATCGCGCGGATTTCGGGCATGTCCGATCCTGTCTGCAAGGTCTGTCCGAAGCGTAGCAGGAGCGGGCGAACGGCGGCATGCGCGGACGTGACGCCGTTCACCACGAGCGGCACTCGCGGGTTGTCAGAGCAGGCGCGCCGGCTTAAGGTCGCGCCCCCCCCCACGCAACCGGATAACCCTGATGAACAAGATTCCGTTCGCGGCCGCCTTGGCCGCGTTGGCTGCTCCGTCGCTCGTTCTCGCCGGCCAGGCCGACATCTGCTACAGCGCCGCGACGCCGTCGCTGCCGTCACCGCCGCCGCCCGACAACACCACGGTATTCCATTGCCCGCAGGCCGGCAGCCGTACCGTGCCGGAGCTCGCCGGGCTCGGCTGGCAGATCGTGCAGATGTCGCCGGTGACGACACCCGGTGCCGATCCGACGTTTCCGGACATCACCGTGCAGCTGATCGTGCAGAAGCCGTGACGACGCGCAAGGCTTCGATCGCGGCCGCGCTCGTCGCGGCGCTCGCCGCGGCCGGTGTCTCGGCCGCGCGCGTCGACATCTGCTACAGCGAGGCGACGGCGCCGAACGCCGCGCCGCCGACCTCGGCGACCGTATTCGTCTGTCCGCAGGCCGGCTCCAGGAGCGTGGCGCAGCTCGCGGCAGCGGGCTGGCGCGTGATCAAGATGATGCCGGTGACCGCCGGCAGCGGCGGTTTCGGGGTGCAGCAGCAGCTGTTGATCGGCGACGACACGCTGTTCGCGAGCGGCTTCGACGCCTGAAACACGGCGGTCCGCCGGGTGGCGGGCCGCCGGTTCGAAGTGCGCGGATTCTCAGACGGGCTTCGAATCTGCCGGCATGGCCGCGCCGACAGCGAAGTCGCCCCGGGCGTCAACTCGCCGACGTGCGCTGCGGCGTCATTCGCGGAAAACGCTCGGCGATGTCATCGCCGGTGAAGGCGGCGATCCAGCCTTCCTTGTTCGTGAACAGGCGGATCGCGACGAAGTACGGCGATTCGCTCATGTCGAACCAGTGTCGCGTGCCGTCGGGCACGCCGATCAGATCGCCGGCCTCGCAGAGCACGTCGTAGACCTTGCCGTTCAGATGCAGCGTGAACTGGCCGGCGCCGGCGACGAAGAAGCGGACCTCGTCCTCGCTGTGCGTGTGCTCGCTCAGGAACTTCCGGCGCAGCGCGGCGCGGTCGGGATGGTCCGGCGTCAGGCTGATCACGTCGACCGACTGGTAGCCGTTCTCGTTCTTGAGGCGCTCGATGTCGGCGCTGTAGGCGGCGATGACCTCGTCCTGGCTCGCGCCCGGCGCGATCGGGCGCGAGGCCTCCCAGCGCTCGAAGCGGACGCCGACGGTGCCGAGCTCGCGCGCGATCTGCGCGTGATCGGTCAGCGTGAGGACCGGCGCGGCGCCGTCACGCTCGTCGAAGATGCGCAGCTGGCTCATCGGGACAGTCTCCTCAGATCAAGTTCGCAGGCGAGCAGAAACTCGAATGCCTCCAGATGGCGGCGCGTCTCGGCCATGTCAACGCCCCAGGTGTAGATGCCGTGGCCGTCGATCAGATAGCCGTGCAGCGGCCTGCCGGCGTCGAGCCAGGCGTCGACGCGCGCGACCAGCTCGTCCATCGCCTGCGTGTTCGGAAATACCGGCAGGTCCAGCACGCTCTCGTGCGTCGTGTAGCCGGCGATCGCCTTCTGCAGTTCCCAGCCTTCGAACCGCACCAGGCCTTCGCGCGCGTACAGGCGCGAGGCGACGCTCTGCGCGCGCGAATGCGTGTGCAGCACCGCGCCGGCTGCAGGAAAGCGCCGGTAGATCTGCGTGTGCAGCGCCGTTTCCGCCGACGGGCGATGCGCGGTGGCGACCGGCCGGCCGTCGAGGTCGACGACCATGACGTCGCCGACGTCGAGCCGGCCCTTGTCGCGGCCGGACACGGTGACGGCCGCATGGCGCGCGTCCAGCCGCATCGAGAAATTGCTGCTGGTCGCCGGCGTCCAGCCGAGCGCGGCGAGATCGCGGCCGGCAGCGGCGATCTCGCGCGCACGGCGGTCCAGGATCGCGGCGTCGTAGGGAAGGTCGGTCACGGCGGTCTGCGTACGGATGGCCAAATCGGAGCGCGCACTATACCGGAGCGCCATGTCCGGCGCGTTGCGACGGCATCGGTGCGGCCGGGCGCGCGCGCTCGCGACCGGCGCGCCGCCGCCGGGACGGCGGCACGTCGATGCGGCGTATCGTCCGCTGAGACCGGTTCCTGCGAAGATGGCACCCGGATGAATACCGGAGCGGACGGGTGATGGACGGTGGCGTGATGACGGTGGACGGCACGATGGCGGCCTATCTCGCGCTGGCGGCGATCGCCGGGCTGGCGATCGGCTGCGCAGTGACGACAGCGCTGGCGCGACGCTGGCGCCGCGATGCGTACGACGCCGGCGCGCGCAGCCGCGACAGCGAGGTCGTCGCGCTGGCCGGACAGCGTGCCGCGCTCGAGTCGCGCGCCGGCGAGCTCGAGCAGCGGCTGACGCTGGCGCTGCGCGAGAGCGAGACGGTCGAGCGGCGCTTTCGCGAGACGGCCGCCGACGCCGCCGCGCAGCGCGCCCAGGCCGAGCAGCACAGTCACCGCTCGGCCGAGCTGCGCCGCGACCTGGACGCGGTGCAGGCGCGTCTGGCGGGGGTCACGGTCGAGCTCGCGCAGACGCGCACGGCCGCGGTCGAGCAGGCCCGCCACGCCGAGGAGAAGATCGTGCTGCTCGACCAGGCCGAGCATCGCCTGCGCGAGGCGTTCCAGAACCTCGCCCAGCAGATTCTCGACGCCAAGGCCGAGCGCTTCCGCGAGCAGAGCGCCGAACACCTCGGCGGCCTGCTCGATCCGCTGAAGCTGCAGCTGCGCGAGTTCCGCGAGGCGGTCACGCAGACCCACGCCAGCGAGCAGCGCGAGCGCGGCATGCTGACCCAGGAAATCCGCACGCTGAAGGACCTGAACCAGCGCATCAGCCAGGACGCGATCAATCTGACGCGCGCGCTGCGCGGCGACAACCGCGCCCAGGGCGCCTGGGGCGAACTGGTGCTCGAGCGCCTGCTCGAGACCGCCGGCCTGCAGGCCGGCCGCGAGTACGAGACGCAGACCAGCTTCACGTCCGAGCAGGGCAATCGGCAGCGCCCCGACGTGATCGTGCGGCTGCCCGACGACAAGGACATCGTGATCGACTCCAAGGTCTCGCTGCTCGCCTGGGAGCGTTTCGTCGGCGCGGTCGACGAGCTCGAGCGTGCCGCCGCGCTGCGCGAGCACGTCGCCTCGCTGCGCCGTCACGTCGACGGCCTGGCCGGCAAGGACTACAGCGCGATCGCACGCCTGCGCACGCTCGATTTCGTGCTGCTGTTCGTGCCGGTCGAGGCTGCGTTCATCGAGGCGGTGCGCGCCGACGAGGCGCTCTACGCCTATGCGCTCGCGAAGAACATCTCGCTGGTCAGCCCGAGCACGCTGCTGGCGACGCTGCGGACGGTGCGCCATCTGTGGCGGATCCAGCAACGCAACGACAACGCCACCGAGATGGCGCGGCGCGCCGCACAGTTGCACGACAATTTCGCGACCCTGGTCGGCGAGCTCGAGGATGCTTCGGCTCAGCTCGACAAGGCGCAGCGTGCGCAGCGCTCGGCGCTGCGCCGGCTGACCGAGGGCGGCAAGGGCTCGGTGATCCTGCAGGTGCAGAGCCTGGCCGACATGGGCGCGCCGGTGAAGAAGACGCTGTCGCCGCTGCTGCGCGATGCCGCCGGCAGCGACGCGTCGAGCCCGCCGGGCGAAGCGGACGCGCCGTGATCTGAGGTACGGGCGCGCACCACCTGCATCGAACGCCGAGGCCTCACGGTGACCGGATGCCAGCTGCCGCGGCAGCGTGAGCGGCGGGACCGGGCGGGCGTGGGTTGGACGGCGGTGGGCTCCGGCCCGATCGATCGGGCTTCATCGACCGTGGCGACGCGGCCGCCGGTTCACGATCGGCTTCGCGCCGCGCGCGAGGTGAGGGGATCGGCGCTGCCGCACCCGCGCCAGCGCTGCGATCGCCACGAACCGGAGCCGAGAATCTGCTCGGCATCCTTGCGTTTCGCGCCGCACACGGACATGCGATCAGCTCACGCTGGTCGCGTCTGCTCGTGGCCCGTCGCTGCTCGTCTCCTTAGCGGCGCTCAGCGCGTACGTCGCGCGAACCGGTAGATCGTCCAGGCCAGCGCCGTCAGCACGAGGGCGCCGATCAGCATGCGGCCCGGTGAGGACGCCAGCAGCAAGGCGCAGGCGATCAGCGCGCCGAGGCCGAGCAGGCGGTCGCCGGTGGACGGGCGCCGCGCCGGCGTGCCGACCAGCAGGCTGAGGCCGGCGGCGACGTAGGCCATCGTGACCAGCAGCACGGCCATCTCGATGATCGTCTGGAACTGGCCGCCGACCGTCGGCGCCAGCGTCAGGCAGGCGATCGCGGTCATCGCCGCGGCGATCACGGTCAGGCCCCATGCGGCCGCGCCGTTCGTGCGCAGGCGGCCGAACAGCGCCGGCAGATAGCCGCGCTGTGCGGCGCGCGCGCCCGATTCGCCGGTCACCAGCATCCAGCCGCCGAGCGTGCCGGTCGCCTTGAGCGCCGCGGCGGCCGCGATGATCGGAATCGCCCAGGGCCCGAAGATCCGTCCGGCGACGACCGCGAACGGGGCGCTCGAGGCGGCCAGCTCGGCAGCCGGCACGATGCCCATGACCAGGACCGAGGAGGTCAGATAGACCACGCCGGCGATCAGGATGCCGGTGATCGTCGCCAGCGGCACGTTGCGCTGCGGATCGCGCACGACGCCGGCGACCATCGCACCGGTCTCCAGTCCGACGAACGCCCAGAAGATCGGCGCCAGCGAGCTGAATACGACCGCGGCGTCGGAGCGGCCCGAGACGTTCCAGCCGGCCTCGTACAGCGCCGGATCGAACTGCGTCCAGCCGCCGAGCAGGATCACCGCCACCGGCGTGAGGCCGACCACGACGCACAGCGACTGGAAGCGCGCGACCTGCTTGGGGCCGAGCAGGTTGACCGCGTACATCAGCCAGATCAGCGCGATCTGGCCGCCGACCTGGACCGCCGGTGCGTTGCCGGCCAGCGGCAGCAGCGTGACCAGATAGCCGAACGCCGCGACCGCGATCGCGTTGTTGCCGATCCACGAGGACAGCCAGTACAGCGTCGTCGCGAGAAAGCCCATGTCGCGGCCGAGCGCCGGCTGCACGTAGTCGGCCGGGCATTCCAGGTTCGGATAGTCGCGAGCCAGCCGTGCGAAGGCGCTGCCGAGCACGATCGCCAGGACCGTGCCGAGCAGCCAGCTCAGCGCGGTCACGCCGCCGATCTGGGCCAGCGAGGCCGGCAACAGGAAGAAGCCCGAGCCGATCATGTTGTTGGCGACGACGAAGGTCGCCAGCACCGGGCCGATCTTGCGGCTGCTGGAAGTCATCGTTCAGCGGTCCCCTTGCGCTGGCAGGTGATGGCCGATCGAAGAAGCCGGCCCTGGGGCCGGCTTCTTCGGAATCGTCAGGCGCCGTTGCGCAGCTTGCTGCGGCGGTAGCCGTAGCCGAAGTAGATCAGGAAGCCGATGATGGTCCAGCCGACCATCAGCGGCCAGTGCTCGCGGAACGGCTGCCAGAACAGGTACAGGCAGGCGACCACGCCGAGCGGGCAGACCACGATCGCGGCCGGCACGCGGAACGGACGCGGCAGTGCGGGCTGCGTCCGGCGCAGCACCAGCACGCCGGCCGACACCGTCGCGAACGCGAGCAGGGTGCCCATCGAGACCAGTTCGCCGAGCAGGCCGATCGGGAAGAAGCCGGCCAGCAGGCAGGCGAAGAAGCCGACGATGATCGTGCCGACGTACGGCGTCTGGTGCTTGGGATGCACGCGCTTGAAGATCGCCGGCAGCAGGCCGTCCTGCGCCATCGAATAGAAGATGCGCGGCTGGCCCATCAGCATGACCAGGATCACCGAGCTCAGGCCCGCGATCGCGCCGATCTCGACGACGTGCTTGAGCCACAGCAGCGACGGGTAGGCCTCCAGCGCGGTCGCGACCGGCTTGGGCGTGCCCAGCTGCGCGTACGGCAGCATGCCGGTCAGCACGGCCGAGACGATGATGTAGATGATCGTGCAGATGAACAGCGAGCCGAGGATGCCGATCGGCATGTCGCGCTGCGGATTCTTCGCTTCGCCGGCGGCCGTGGAGACCGCGTCGAAGCCGATGTACGCGAAGAACACCACCGCCGCGCCGCGGACGATGCCGTCGAAGCCGTATTTGCCGGGGCCCTGGTTCTCCGGAATGAACGGCACCCAGTTGTCGGGGTTGACGTACTGCACGCTGAAGGCGACGAACAACAGGATTACCGCGACCTTGATCGCGACGATGATCGAGTTGACGAAGGCCGACTGCGTGATGCCGACGTAGCACAGCCAGCTGATCGCCGCGACGATCGCGACCGCCGGCAGGTTGAACAGGCCGCCGGTGTAGACGATCGAGCCGTCGACGACGTTGAGCGGCGCGGTCGAGAGCGAGGCCGGCAGGCCGATGCCGATGCTGGTCAGCAGGCTGTTGAAGTAGCCCGACCAGCCGACCGCGACGGTCGAGGCCGCGAACAGGTATTCGAGCACGAGGTTCCAGCCGATGAACCAGGCCACGAATTCGCCGAGCGTCGCATACGCGTAGGAGTAGGCGCTGCCCGAGACCGGCAGCATCGAGGCGAACTCGGCGTAGCACAGGCCGGCCAGCGCGCAGGCGACGCCGGCCAGCACGAAGCTCAGCACGATCGCCGGGCCCGAGTGCTCGGCGGCGGCATGACCGGTCAGCACGAAGATGCCGGCGCCGATCACCGCGCCGATGCCGAGCATCGTCAGCTGGCGCGCGGTCAGGGTGCGCTTGAGGGTCACCTCGCCCTGCAAGCTGCCCTCGACCGGCTCGCCGGCATCGACGTGCGGCGATGCCTGGATCGGCTTGGTGATGAATAAGCCTTTGGACATGAAGCTCTCCCCTTCGAGAACGCGAGATGGGCCGGCGACGAGGCGAGCGAAACGGTCCGCGGCCGGCAGCGGCGCTGCAACCTTGCCAAAGCGCACTGCCGAGCACAAGGCCGGGTGCAGCGCGTCCGCGTGCGTTTCGCCGTGCGAGACCCGGCGGACGATCGGCGCGGCCGCACGGCGGCGGGCGAGGATCGCGGCGCGGGACGCGCGCGCCGCGTCCGCACGCGTACCGGTCCGCCCGCATGCGATCATGGCGGCCCGTTCCGGATGACCTCATCGCCCGTGTCGACCGATCTCCTGCTCGCGGCGCTCGCTGCCCATGCCGAGGCCGGCGGCGAGCCGGCGCTGGTCGCCGCGTTCGCGGATTTCGCGCGCGCCCATGCCGACGGCTTCGAGCGATCGTGCCGGCCCGGGCATTTCACCGGCTCGGCCTGGCTGGTCAGCGCCGACGGCCGGCGCGTGCTGCTGACCCACCACCGCAAGCTCGGACGCTGGCTGCAGCTCGGCGGGCACGCCGACGGCGATCCCGATCTGGCCGCGGTCGCGCTGCGCGAGGCGGAGGAGGAATCGGGCCTGTCGGGCCTGACGGTCGAGGCGCCGATCTTCGATCTGGACCGCCACTGGATTCCCGCGCGCGGCGACGAGCCGGGCCATTGGCACTACGACGTGCGCTACATCGTGCGTGCGACCGCATCGGAGGATTTCGCGGTCGGTCCCGAATCGCTGGCGCTGGCCTGGCGCGAGATCGCCATGCTCGCCGCCGACCGCGACGCGGATGCCTCGCTCGGCCGCATGGCCGCGCGCTGGCTGGCACGAACCGGCTGAAGCGCTGCGCCGCGCGGGCGGTGCAGCGATCGCGGCCGCCTCAGGCGCGGCCGGAGAACTCGCCGGTGGTCGTGTTGACGTAGATCTTCTCGCCGGTCGTGATGTATTCGGGCACCTGCACCTCGATCCCGGTCGACAGCGTGGCCGGCTTGGCGCGCTTGGTCGCGCTGGCGCCCTTGAGCTCCGGCGCGGTTTCGGCGACCTCGAGCACGACGGTCTGCGGCAGCTGCAGCGCGACCGGCGCGTCGTCGATCAACTGCACGAAGCAGCCTTCGATGCCATCGACGATGTAGCCGGCCGCGTCGCCCACGGTCGCCGCATCGAGCGTGTACTGGGTGTAGTCCTCGCTGTCCATGAAGACGAACGCGTCGCCGTCCTTGTACGAATAGCTGACCGCGCGCCGCGTCAGCTCGGTTTCCTTGAGCTCGTCGTCGGCGCGCAGCGAGATGTCGAGCTTCTGTGCGCCCGGCACGCTGTACATGACGAAGCGATAGGTCACGTTGCCGCCGCGCCCCTGCGGCGCGCTGCGCTCGATGTCGCGGACCTGCCAGACCCGGCCTTCGTGCTCGACGACGTTGCCGCGCTTGATTTCGTGGGCTCTCATGGGGAACTCGCGGAAAGGAGAGGGGAAACGGATGTCACTTCGGCGCCAGGCGAACCGCGCCGTCGAGCCGGATCGTCTCGCCGTTGAGATAGCGGTTGCCGACGATGTAGGCGACCAGATCGGCATACTCCTCGGGCCGGCCCAGGCGCGACGGGAACGGAATCGACGCGCTCAGCGAGGCCTGTACGGCCTCGGGCATGCCGTCGACCATCGGCGTCCAGAAGATGCCCGGCGCCACCGTGACCACGCGGATGCCGAAGCGTGCCAGCTCCCGCGCCATCGGCAGCGTCATGCCGACCACGCCGCCCTTGGACGCCGAATAGGCGGCCTGGCCGATCTGGCCGTCGTAGGCCGCGACCGAGGCGGTATTGACGATCACGCCGCGCTCGCCGTCCTCGCCGGCGCCGTTGTGCTGCATCGCGTCGGCGCAGGCCTTGGCGACGTTGAACGAGCCGACCAGGTTGACCAGCACCGTGGTCCGGAACTGCGCGAGCGGCATCGGCGCTTCCTTGCCGAGCACGCGGCCGGCACCGAGGATGCCGGCACAGTTGACCGCGACGTTGAGGCCGCCGAGGAACGACTGCGCGGCGGCGACGCTGGCCGACACGGCCGCCTCGTCGGTGACGTCAGTGCGGAAATAGGCGGCGCGCTCGCGGCCGAGCGCAGCCAGCGCGCTCTCGGCCTTGGCGTCGTCGACGTCGAACAGGGCGACCTTGGCGCCGCGCGCGAGGAGATGCTGCGCCGTGGCCAGGCCCAGTCCCGATACGCCGCCGGTGATGACGGCCTTGACCTGATCGAGCTGCATGGAAGTCTCCGGTATCGTGCCGCGGTCGGCGCGGGGCGCGCATTGTAGCGGCGCGGTCCGCGCCGCGCAGCCCGCGGCGCTCAGGTCACCGCGCGGCGGAAATCCAGGTCGTAGCGGGTGCCGGCGGTCAGCGCGTGCAGGCGCAGGTTGGTGATGCGGATCGGCGCGCCGTCGCTGACCGCGGCGGCGTTCGATTCGTCCATCTCGGCCGGGTCGAGCACGGTGATGCCGCCGCTGCCGACGACGTCGAGCACGTTGTCGGGGCCGATCACCGCGGCCGTGCCGGCGTCGATGCCGAGGCCGAGCGCGAACGGATTCAGCGACAGCGCGGTCAGCAGGCGGCCGAGCCGGTCGCCGGCCGAGCCGCCCGGATCGACGACGACGCGGTTGGTCAGGCCGAGGCCCGGCGCCAGCGAGGCGGCACCCTGGCGCGGCGTCGCGCCCTCGGCACCGTGCGCAAGCATGTGCTCGGACAGGATCGCCGCGGCTGCGCCGATCGCGCCGATCGCCACGCCGTCGGCGCTGCGCCGGCGCAGCGTGCGCGCCAGCTGCGTGCCGCCGATCAGCGTGGTCAGCCGCAGCGGCGCGTGCGGTGCGATCACGATCAGGTCGACGTGGTCGATCGCGTCGAGCAGGGTCGGCTGGGCGGCGTCGGCGCGCACGCGCAGCGTGTGCACGCGCACTTCGCCGGCACCGGCGGCGAGCAGGGCCGGCTCGAGCCAGTAGTCGTCGTCGAGCGCCGCCTCCGGCGCGGTCAGCACCGCCACCCGGGGATGGACGCCGACGAACGACATCAGGCGCATCAGCAGCGCCGCCGAACGGTCGTCGGCGGCGACGTCGCCGCAGGCGATGATCAGGCCGCGCGTGCGGTCCGGAGCGATATGGGCGGGCATCGGCGGGCGCGCAGCGGAAGGGTCGCCGATTATACGGCCGGCTCGCCGCGTCCGCTGGCGCGCGCGACCTTGCTCGAGGTCTCGCGCTGCAGCTGGCGCGACAGCCACAGCCCGGTGTCGATCAGCCGGTCCAGGTCGACGCCGGTGCCGAGCCCGAGGCCCTCGAGCATGTAGACCACGTCCTCGCTGGCGACGTTGCCGGTGGCGCCGCGCGCATACGGACAGCCGCCGGTGCCCGACACCGCGCTGTCGACGACGCGCACGCCTTCCTCGAGGCAGGCCAGGATGTTGGCCAGCGCCTGGCCGCGCGTGTCGTGGAAATGCACCGCGAGCGCCGCGATCGGCACCTCGGCCGCGACCGCGCGCAGCATCGCGCGCGCCTTGGCCGGCGTGCCGATGCCGATCGTGTCGCCGAGCGAGATCTCGTAGCAGCCGAGCGCGTACAGGCGCCGCGCGACGCGGACCACGTCGGCGACCGGCACCTCGCCCTGGTACGGGCAGCCGAGCACGGTCGACACGTAGCCGCGGACCGCGATGCCGTCGGCGGCCGCGCGCTCGAGTACCGGCACGAAGCGCAGGATCGATTCTTCGATCGTCGCATTGATGTTGCGCTGGTTGAACGCCTCGGACGCCGCCGTGAACACGGCGACTTCCTCGGCGCCGGCGGCGCGCGCGCGCGCATAGCCGGTCTCGTTCGGGACCAGGACCGGATAGCGGATGCCGGGACGGCGCGCGATGCCGGCGAATACCTCGGCCGCGTCGGCCAGCTGCGGAATCCATTTCGGACTGACGAAGCTGGTCGCTTCGATCGACTCGAGCCCGGTCGCCGACAGCCGGTCGATCAGCTCGATCTTGGCCGCTGCCGGGATGATCGTCTTCTCGTTCTGCAGGCCGTCGCGCGGGCCGACCTCGACGATGCGGACGTGGTCGCCGCCCTCGTCGCGCCGGTCGGAACGGATTGGATCGGAACTGCTCATCGCGCGCCTCACTCGAACCGGACCAGGATCGCGTCGGCCTCGACGAAGTCGCCGGCCGACGCCTGCACGGCCGATATCGTGCCGTCACACGGCGCGCGCAAGGTCAGCTCCATCTTCATCGCCTCCATCACCAGCAGTTCGTCGCCCTCGGCGACCTCGGCACCGGCGGCGGCCTTCACCGCGACGATCCGGCCCGGCATCGGCGCGAGCACGCGGTCGGCGCCGGCGCCGGCGTCGACCGTATAGGCGAACGCCGGTGCCGGCTCGAACGAGACGCGGCGCTCGCCGTCGTGCACCGACAGCCGCTGCGCGGCGTCGAGGATGCGGTGGCGCCGCGCGACGCCGTCATAGCGCGCGCTGAGGACGCCGTCGGCAAGCAGGGCCCCGGCTACCTCCACGGTCGTGTCGCCGGCCTCGATGCGGTAGCAGCCGTTCGCGCCGTGCGCGGCCAGCTCGTGGCGGCGGCCGCCGTGCAGCAGCGCGACGATGCGCTTGCCCGGATGGCCGAGGCGCCAGCCGTCGGCCCGGCGCCACGGCGAATGCGGATCCTGCGCGGCGCCGAGGCCGGCGGCGGCCTGTTCCTCCTCGAGCAGGCGCGCGACAGCGGCCGCGAGCAGGGTCGGCTCGTCCGCCGCCGCCGAGCCGTCGACGAACGCCTCGAGGTGGCGGTCGAGGTAGCCGGTGTCGATGCTGCCGTCGATCACGGCCGGATGGCGGACCAGGCGCTCGAGGAAGGCCACGTTCGACTTGGGCCCGGCGATGTCGACCTCGGCGAGCGCCTCGCGCATGCGCTGCAGCGCGGCTGCCCGGTCCACGTCCCAGACGATCAGCTTGGCGATCATCGGGTCGTAGAAGATCGTCACGGTATCGCCCTGGACGACGCCCGAATCGATACGCACATGGGCCGACGGCGCCGGCAGCCGCAGCCGTTCGAGCGTGCCGGAGCCCGGCAGGAAGCCCTGCTCGGGATCCTCGGCGTAGAGCCGCAGCTCGATCGCGTGGCCATGCGGCACGATCGGCTGTTCGCCGCTCAGGGCGGCCGGCAGGGGCTCGCCGGCGGCGACGCGCAGCTGCAGCTCGACCAGGTCCAGCCCGGTGACCAGCTCGGTGACCGGATGCTCGACCTGCAGGCGCGTGTTGATCTCCATGAAGTAGAAGTCGCCGTCCTGGCCGACGATGAATTCCACGGTGCCGGCGTTGACGTAGTCGAGCGCGCGCCCCGCCGCGACCGCGGCCTCGCCCATGCGTGCGCGCAGGGCGGGCGAGACGAACGGCGAGGGCGTTTCCTCGAGCACCTTCTGGTAGCGGCGCTGCGCCGAGCATTCGCGCTCGTTGAGATGCACGATCCGGCCGTGACGGTCGCCGAAGATCTGGAACTCGATGTGGCGCGGCCGCTCGACGTAGCGCTCGAGCAGGACGCGGTCGCGGCCGAACGCATTGGCCGCCTCGCGTTGGCACGAGGCGAGATTGGCCGCGAACTCGCCGGCGTCGCGCACGATGCGCATGCCCTTGCCGCCGCCGCCGTAGGCGGCCTTGATCATCAGCGGGAAGCCGATGCGCTCGGCCTCGCGCGCAAGATGCGCCGGATCCTGCCGTTCGCCGGTGTAGCCGGGCACCACCGGCACGCCGTGCGCGCTCATCAGCTCCTTGGCGCCGGCCTTGGAGCCCATCTTGCGCATCGACGCGCCCGGCGGACCGACGAAGCGGATGCCGGCGGCCTCGACCGCGTCGGCGAAGTCGGCGTTCTCGGACAGGAAGCCGTAGCCGGGGTGGATCGCCTGCGCACCGGCGCGCCGCGCGACCTCGATGATCGCATCGCCGCGCAGGTAGGAGTCGGCCGGCCGCGGTCCGCCGATCGGATAGGCCGCATCGGCCTGGCGCACGTGCTGCGCGCCGACGTCGGCATCGGAATAGACCGCGATCGTGCGGATCCCCAGGTGCCGGCAGGTGCGGATGATCCGGCAGGCGATCTCGCCGCGGTTGGCTATCAGAAGCGTGTCGAACATGGGCGCTGCATCCTTCATTCGGCCGCGTGGCGGACGGCCTCGACGAGGTGGCCGTCGGGACCGGTCACGAGAGCGGCAGGGGCATCGGCGGGGTGGCGCGTCATCGCGACCGCTCAGGCGGCCGGCGCATGGCAGACCACTTCGACGTTGTGGCCGTCCGGGTCCAGTACGAACGCGCCGTAGTAATCCGGATGGTAGTGCGGACGCAGGCCCGGCGCGCCGTTGTCGGTGCCGCCGGCGGCCAGTGCGGCGCGATGGAACGCATCGACGCCGGCGCGGTCGCTCGACGCGAACGCGACGTGGACGTGGCCGATCCTGGCGTCGCCGTCGCCGATCCAGAAGGTCGGCTTGCCGGCATGGCCGAAGCCGGCATGGTTGCCGGCACCGGTTTCGGCCGCGCCGACCTGCATGACCAGGCCGATGCCGAGCGGCGCCAGTGCGCGCTGGTAGAACGCGAGGCTGCGCGCGAAATCCGAAACCGAACATCCGACGTGGTCGAGCATCGTTCACTCCCGTCCGGCCCAGGCCGGCGCACGTTTGTCGAGGAAGGCGGTCAGGCCCTCCTGGCCTTCGGCCGAGACGCGCAGGCGCGCGATCAGGGCGGCGTTGTCGCGGTCGAGCGCCTCGGCGCCTTCGCGCGTGATGCCGGCGGCGCGCAGGGCCAGGCGCTTGGCCTCGTTCTGCGCGACCGGTCCGCATTTGCCGAACATGTGCAGCAGGCGTTCGACCGCCTCGTCGAGCGCGTCGGCCGGTACGCAGTCGTGCAGCAGACCGATGCGGCGCGCCTCGGCGGCGTCGAAGACCTCGGCTCCGACGAAATAGCGCCGCGCCTGGCGCACGCCGATCGCCGCGCAGACGTACGGCGAGATCACCGCCGGCACCAGGCCGAGCTTGGCCTCGGACAGCGAGAACTTCGCCGAATCGACGCCGACCGCGACGTCGCAGCACGCGACCAGGCCGACGCCGCCGCCGTAGGCCGAGCCGTTGACGCGCGCGATCGTCGGTTTCGACAGGAAGTTCAGCGTGCGCATCAGGCGCGCCAGGCGCAGCGAGTCCTCGCGGTTGTCCGCTTCGCCGGCCGCGGCCATGCCGCGCATCCAGTTGAGGTCCGCGCCGGCGGAGAACGTGCTGCCGCTGCCGGTGACGACGACGGCGCGCACCGCGCGGTCGGCATCGACCTGGTCCAGCGCCTCGGTCAGTTCGGCGATCAGCGCCGCGTCGAAGGCGTTGTGCACGCCGGGCCGGTCCAGGATCAGATGGGCCGTGGATCCGCGTCGTTCGATCTGCACCGCTGTCGGCATGGGCGTCGGGGTCGGTCGGTAAACCGCCATGATAGCGGGCCGCTGCGCCCCGGGGCGCGCGCCGCGCATCGGTCTGCGGCGTCGCCGGGCCATGTCTGTGAGAATGCCTATCGTTTACACTCGTCGATCCGATGTTCGCGCGTGCCGCCGCTGCGCGCAGTCGCCCGCATTCCTGGAGATGAGCACGATGCGAACGATGAGTCGCTTCCCGTGGCTGTGCCTGGCTATCGTCGCCGGCACGCTGTCCGCCGCCGAGCCGGCGCCGCCGAAGACCGGATCGAACGCTCCGACGGCCGAGGCCGTCGTCACGCAATACGCCGCGATCGCGCTGGCCGGCTACGAGGACGCGCTGGCCGGCGCGCGTGCGCTCGGCCGCTCGATCGATGCCCTGGCCGCCGGGCCGACGCCGCGCACGCTGGCCGCCGCGCGCCAGGCCTGGATCGACGCCCGCGTGCCGTACATGCAGACCGAGGTGCTGCGCTTCGGCAACCCGGTCGTCGACGCCTGGGAGGGGCGCGTCAATGCCTGGCCGCTCGACGAGGGATTGATCGACTATGTCGACGCGTCCTACGGCAGCGAGTCGGACGCCAACGCCTGGTACGCGGCCAACCTTATCGCGCAGACGCGCCCGCGCATCGGCGGCCGCGAGATCGACGCGACGACGATCACGCCGAAGCTGCTGTCGGAGACCCTGCACGAGATCGGCGGCATCGAGGCCAATGTCGCGACCGGCTACCACGCGATCGAGTTCCTGCTGTGGGGGCAGGACCTCAACGGCACCGGCCCGGGAGCCGGCCAGCGGCCGGCCACCGATTTCGACCTCGAGCGCTGTACCGGCGGCCACTGCCAGCGCCGCGTCGATTATCTGAGGGCGGCCGTGGCGCTGCTGATCGCCGATCTCGAAGAGGCGGTCGTCGACTGGAAACCCGGCGGCGCGGCGCGGGCGCATGCGCAGCAGGCGGGGCTCGCCTCGATGCTGACCGGCATGGGCAGCCTGTCCTACGGCGAACTCGCCGGCGAGCGCATGAAGCTCGGCCTGATCCTGCACGATCCGGAGGAGGAGCACGACTGCTTCTCCGACAATACGCACAACTCGCACTTCTACAACCAGATCGGCATCCGCAACGTCTACCTCGGCCGCTACCGGCGTCCCGGCGGCGCGGCCGTCGAGGGGCCGTCGCTGTCCGATCTGGTCAAGGCCGGGGATCCGGCGCTGGACCGCGAGATGCGCAGCCGGCTCGATGCCACCGTCGAGGCGATGACCGTGCTGAAGCGGCGCGCCGAACGCGGCGAGCGTTACGACCAGATGATCGGCGAGGGCAATCGCGACGGCCATGCCGTGGTGCAGGCCGCGATCGACCGCCTGATCGAGCAGACGCGGTCGATCGAGCGCGTCGTCGCCGCGCTCGGCATCGGCCGGATCGAGATCGAAGGCTCCGACAGTCTCGACCAGCCGGCGGCCGTGTTCGAGTAGGCCATGCGGTCACGGCGCTGGCGCTACCTATGCTGGGCGGTTCCGGGGTGGGCGGCGATCGTCGCGGCCGCCGCGAGCGGGCCGCGCCGTCCGGATCTGGATGCCGCCGATCGCGCGCGCGTCGAGGCGATCGTTCGGCCGGCCGCCGACTTCGCCGCGGTCGAACCGTTCGAGACGCTGCCGGCCGGTGCCGCGACCGTGCGCGGCAAGCCGCTGACGCGTGACGTGTTCTCGTTTCCGTCGGCGAATCTGGACTTCGCGGCCCGCCAGCGCTTCGCGATCGGCAACGGCCTGTTCCGCAAGGACTGGGTGTCGGCACCGGCGTCGACACAGGCCTCGGACGGTCTGGGGCCGCTGTTCAACGCGCGCGCGTGCCAGGGCTGCCACCTCAAGGACGGCCGCGGCGTCGTGCCGGCCGACGGCGAGCCGGCGGTCTCGCTGTTCCTGCGCCTGTCGGTACCGCCGCGCAGCAGCGAGGAACGCCGCTTGCTCGCCGAGCGGCGCGTTGCGGTGATCGCGGAGCCGACCTACGGCACGCAGCTGCAGAACTTCGCGGTGCCGGGTCTGGCCGCCGAAGGCCAGCTGCGCATCGACTGGGAGGCGGTGCCGATCGCGCTGGCCGGCGGCGAGACCGTCACGCTGCGCCGGCCGGCCTATCGCATCACCGATCTGGGCTACGGGCCGATGCGCGAAGACGTGATGGTCTCGCCGCGGATCGCGCCGCCGATGATCGGGCTGGGGCTGATCGAGGCCATCGACGAGGGCGACATCCTCGCCCGGGCCGGACGCCGCGACGATCCCGACGGCATCGTCGGCAAGCCGAGCCGGATGCGCGATCCGGAGAACGGACGCATCGTGCTCGGCCGCTTCGGCTGGAAAGGCGGCCAGCCCGACGTACGCCATCAGGCCGCGCATGCGTTCTCCGGCGACATGGGCCTGTCGAGTCCGCCGGCAGCGGACCACTGGGGCGACTGCACCGCCCGGCAGGCCGCCTGCCGTGTGCTGCCGCACGGTGCGCAGCCGGCATTCGGTCCGCACGAGGTGTCCGGCGAGCTGCTCGATTTCGTCGCGTTCTATTCGACCCATCTGGCGGTACCGGAACGTCGCGACGCCGACGTGCCGCGGGTGCTGGCCGGCAAACGCCTGTTCTACGAGGCGCGCTGCGCGCAGTGCCACGTGCCCAAATACGTGACGCGCCGCGATGCGGCCGATCCGGCGCATCGGTTCCAGCTGATCTGGCCGTACAGCGATTTCCTGCTGCACGACATGGGCGAGGGACTGGCCGATGGCCGCCCTGAGGGCGACGCCGGTCCGCGCGATTGGCGCACGCCGCCGCTGTGGGGCGTCGGTCTGGCGACGACGGTCGAGCCGCGCGCGACGTTTCTGCACGATGGCCGCGCGCGCAGCGTGCTCGAGGCCATACTCTGGCACGGCGGCGAGGCACAGGCGGCGCGCGATCGCGTCGTCGCGATGACGCCGGCTCAGCGCGCCGATCTGATCCGTTTCGTGGAGTCGCTATGAACGTCGCGCGCGTCTTCGTCCTGCTGTGGGCGGCCGTCGCGGCGATCGCGCCGGCGCGTGCGCAGCCGCTGCCGGCCGATCTGGGCGAGCGCTGGATCACCGGCTACATCAGGCCGGCCAGCGCCGCCCTGGTCGCCGCCGCTTCGAATGCCGGACGGGCGGTCGACGCCTACTGCGCCGCGCCGGCCGACGCGTCCCTGCGGGACGATCTGCGCACGCAGATCCATGCGCTTGCCGGTGCCTGGGGACGGGTCGCGTTCCTGCGCTTCGGCCCGCTGGTCGAGGCGAACCGGTTCGAGCGGCTGTTCTTCTTTCCGGACCCGCGCGGCCTGGTCGTCAAGCAGACCGCCGCGGCGATCGCGACGGCCGGTGCGCAGCCGCTCGACATCGACGCGCTGCGTGCGCGCAGCGTCGCGGTGCAGGGGCTGGGCGCACTCGAATACGCCTTGTTCGACGGCGAAGCCGGCGCGACGATCGCCCGCGGCGAGGCCGATGGACGCGCGCGCTGCGCCTACGCCCGCGGCGTCGCGGCAGCGCTGCAGCGCACGGCCGAGGAGCTGGCGCAGGGCTGGCAGGCGACCAGCGCGTTCGCGCGCGAGTTCGGCCGGCCGGGCAAGGACAATCGCCTGTATCGCACGTCCGCCGAGGTCGCGGCCGAGGCGATCAAGGCGAGCTCGGGCGGCATCCGCTTCGTCCGCGACATCCAGCTGCTGCCGGCGCTCGGGGCCGATGCGGCGTCGGCGCGCGGGCAGCGCCTGCCGCTGTGGCGCAGCGGCGCCAGCGCGGCCCTGCTCGCCGGCACGATCGAGGGTCTGCGCGATTTCGTCGCGGCCGGCCGCCTGACGCCGGCGCTCGCGCCGGAGCAGCGCTGGGTGCCGGCCGCGTTCGCCGACGAGGCCTCGCGGATCGCCGCGCAGTGGCGTTCGCTATCGTCTCCGCTCGACCATGCCATCGCCGACTCGGCGCTGCGTGGTCCGATCGAGCTCAGCGTGCTGCAGCTGAAGAACCTGCAGGACATCAACGATGCGTATCTGGCGCCGGCGCTCGGCGTCTCGATCGGCTTCAACGCCTTCGATGGCGATTGACCGGCGCGCGTTCCTCGGATGGGCGGCCGCCGCGGCCGCCTCGCCGCTGCTCGCGGCGGCGCCGGCCACGGCGCCGGAGCGGTTCGTCGCGGCACGCCGCCGCGACGGCCGCCATGAGGTCGCGATCATCGATGCGGCCGGCCGCGATCTCGCCGCGTACGCGCTGCCGGAGCGCGGACACAGCTTCGCGATCGACGCACGGCGCGGACGCCTCGTCGCGTTCGGCCGCCAGCCCGGCTACTTCGCGCTCGCCTTCGATCGCGACGGTGCCGGCGTGCGCCTGCCGCTGCCCGAGGGCCGCCACTACTTCGGGCACGGTGCGTTCTCGGCCGACGGCGCGGTGCTGTACGCGACCGAGAACGACTACGAGGCCGGGCGCGCGGTGCTCGGCGTCTACGACGCCAGTCCGGGCGGCCGCTGGCGCAGGATCGGCGAGTTCGACTGTGCCGGCATCGGCGCGCACGAGGTCGTGCTGCTGCCGGACCGGCGCACGCTGTGCGTCGCCAACGGCGGCATCCTGACCCATCCCGATTACGGCAAGCGCGAGCTCAACCTCGACTCGATGGCGCCGTCGCTGGCCTATCTCGACGCTCGAGACGGTCGCGTGATCGAGTCGGTCGCGCTCGATCCGGCCCTGCACCGGCTGTCGATTCGGCATCTGGCGCTCGACGCCGCCGGCGCGGTCTGGTTCGGCTGCCAGTACCTGGGTGCGGCGCTCGATCGGCCGCCGCTGGTCGGGCGGCACCGCCGCGGCGAGGCGCCGCGGCTGTTCGCGGTGCCCGATCCGGTCCTGGGCGGACTGCGCAACTACATCGGCTCGGTCGCGGCCGATGCGGCCGGTTCGGTGATCGCGACCTCCAGTCCGATCGGTGGCCGGGTCGCCTACTGGGACGCGGCCAGCGGCCGCTGTCTGGGCACCAATGCGATCGCCGACGGCTGCGGCGTGGCCGGCGCCGGAGCGGGCCGCTTCCTCGTCAGCGACGGGCACGGCGCGATCACCGAGGCCGGCCCGAGCCGGCCGCTACGCGCATTGCGCGAGACCACGGCCGCACTCGAATGGGACAACCATCTGCGCCGCCTCGGCTGACGCCGTCTCAGCGACGCACCATCGTGCGGACCAGGTGATCGAGCGCCTGCGCGGGCAGGGCGCAGTAGCCGGTGTGCACCGCCGAGGTCTGGATCATCGCGCTGCGCGGCGCGACCAGCCAGTGGAAGCGTTCGCGCTGGCCGAGACGGCCGATCGGCCCGGCATCGGCGGTGCCGGCGCAGACCCGCGCGATGCCGTCGAGGTGCGCCCGCAGCACGTCCAGATCCGCGTCCGGATCGAGCGCGCGCACGCGCGCCTCGTCGAGCTCGATCCGCGCCTCGAGGAACTTCAGCGCCGGGCACGAGACGATCACGCCGACGTTGACGAACTCCTCGCGCTCGGGCCGCGGCACGACCCGCACGACGACGTAGTCATACAAGTGCCGATCGCGCACGAATCGCTTCCTCCACGAACGCATGCGGCGGCTGCAGCCGCGCCAGCAGATAGTCGACGTAGGCCTGCCGGTGCGCGGCGGCGCTCGCGAACGGCGTGTCGCCGCAGAGCCACGACTCGGGAATCTGCGCGGCCAGGCCGGCGATGAACTCGGGCGTGATCGGCGCGCTCATCGACGCGTCGACTGCGGCCAGCGCGGACGCGAACGGCAGCAGCACGTGGTCGCGGATCGCCGTGAACGGCAGGCGCGCGCGCGCCTGCGGATCGTCCCAGGCATGGTGGAAGTACAGCGCCGCGCCGTGATCGATCAGCCATAGCCGGCGATGCCAGACCAGCAGATTGGTGTTGCGCGCGGTGCGGTCGACGTTGGTCACGTACGCGTCGAACCAGACCACGCGCGAGGCCAGGTCGGCATCGGGCTGCCACGCGGCCGGGTCGAACGTGGCCGCGCCGGGCAGGTAGTCGAGCGCGAGATTGAGGCCGCTGCTGGCGCGGATCAGATCCTGGATCTCCGGATCGGGTTCGGTCCGCGCGAGTTCCGGATCGAGCTCGACCAGGACCAGCTCGGGCACCGGCAGGCCGCAGGCCCGCGCGATCTCGCCGGCGAGCAGCTCGGCGATCAGCGCCTTCGGGCCCTGGCCGGCACCGCGGAACTTCAGTACGTACAAGCCCTGATCGTCGGCCTCGACGATCGCCGGCAGCGAGCCGCCTTCGCGCAGCGGGGTGACGTAGCGCGTCGCGGTGACGGTGCGCAGCGTCATGGCCGCGATGCCCGGGGGCCGGGCAGGGCGGTCGATCTTCTCCAGGCGCGTCTCATGCGGATGCCGATGCCGAAAACGAGAACGGCGCCGATCGTACCAACGATCGGCGCCGCTCCGGTATCGACGGCAGGCCGGACGGCATGCCGCCAGGGGCTTACTTGGCTTCCTTCTCCATGAGCTTGTCGACCAGGTGCGAGGGCACTTCCTCGTAGTGGTCGAACGTCATCGAGAACGTGCCGCGGCCGCTGGTGGCCGAGCGCAGGAAGTTGATGTAGCCGAACATCTCCGCGAGCGGCACGAAGCCCTTCACGAAGGCCTGCGGGCCGCGCTGGCCCTGCTCGGCGATCGAGCCGCGGCGACGGTTGATGTCGCCGATGACGTCGCCGAGGTAGTCGGCCTCGGTCACCACTTCCAGGCTCATGACCGGCTCGAGCAGCTTCGGACGCGACATCTTCTGCGCTTCGCGGAAGCAGGCGCGGCCGGCGATCTCGAACGCCAGCGCCGAGGAGTCGACGTCGTGGAACTTGCCGTCGACCAGGCGGGCCTTGAAGTCGACGACCTCGTAGCCGGCGATCTGGCCTTCGCGCGACTCGACCTCGATCGCGTGCTCGACGGCCGGGATGTACTCGCGCGGCACGCGGCCGCCGACGATCTCGTCCGCGAACACCACGCCCGAACCCGGCTCGCCCGGCTCGAAGATCATCTTGACCTCGGCGAACTGGCCCGAACCGCCGGACTGCTTCTTGTGCGTGTAGGTGTGCTCGACGCGGCCGCCGAACGCCTCGCGGAAGCTGACCTTGGGCTTGCCCATGTTCGCCTCGACGCCGAGCTCGGTGCGCATGCGGTCGATCGTGATTTCCAGGTGCAGCTCGCCCATGCCCTTGAGCACGGTCTGTCCGGTTTCCTTGTCGACCTCGAGCTTCAGCGACGGGTCGGCCTTGACCATCTTGTAGAGCGCGGTCGACATCTTGTCGACGTCGTTGCGCGACTTCGGCTCGACCGAGACGCTGATCACCGGATCCGGGAAGCGCATGCGCTCGAGCAGTACCGGCGAGCCCGGATCGGTCAGCGTGTCGCCGGTCTCGGTCTCCTTCAGCGAGACGAACGCGCAGATGTCGCCGGCGCGCACCTCGTCGATTTCCTTGGTCGCGTTGGCCTGCACCTCGACGATGCGGCCGATGCGCTCCTTCTTGTCGCGCGTCACGTTGAGCAGGGTGTCGCCCTTCTTGATCACGCCCGAGTAGATGCGCGTGAAGGTCAACGTGCCGAACTGGTCGTTGATGACCTTGAACGCCAGCGCGCGCGCCGGTGCATCGTCGGTCACTTCCTGGACGCCGACGATGTTGCCGTCTTCGTCGACCATCGAGATGCCGCCGTTCTCGCCCGGGTACGGCATGTAGTCGATCACGCCGTCGAGCAGGTGCTGCACGCCCTTGTTGCGGTACGAGGAGCCGCAGAACACCGGCACCAGCTTGCCGGCGACGCAGCCCTTGCGGATGCAGGTCTTGAGGGTCTCGAGGCTCGGCGTCTCGCCGGTCGACAGGTAGGCTTCCATCGCCTCGTCGTCCATCTCCACGGCGGCCTCGATGCTGGCCTCGCGCAGCGCGGCGAGGTTGGCGACCCATTCCTTGTCGGCGGTCGTCGTGAACTTCTGCACCTTCGGGTGGGCGGCGATCTGGTCGAGCGGGATCGTCTCCCACTTGCTGTCCTTGTCGTCGCCGAGCCAGACGTAGCCGACGTTGGCGATCAGGTCGGCGATGCCGATGAAGTCGTCGTGGCTGCCGAGCGGGACTTCGCAGATCACCGCATTGGCGCCGAGGCGGTTGCGGATGCCGTCGACGGCGTTCTTGAAGTTCGCGCCGATGCGGTCCATTTTGTTGATGTAGCACATGCGCGGCACGTTGTACTGGTCGGCCAGGCGCCAGTTGGTCTCGGTCTGCGGCTCCACGCCGGCCACGCCGTCGAACACGACGACCGCGCCGTCGAGCACGCGCAGCGAGCGGTTGACCTCGATCGTGAAGTCCACGTGCCCGGGCGTGTCGATGACGTTGATCTGGTGACCCTTCCACTCCGCGGAGACGGCAGCCGACTGGATCGTGATGCCGCGCTTGCGCTCCTGCTCCATGTAGTCGGTCGTGGTCGAGCCCTTGCCGTCCTTGGTATCGTGCACGTCCACGATCTGGTGCTTCTTGCCCGTGTAATACAGGATGCGCTCGGTCGTGGTCGTCTTGCCCGCGTCGATGTGGGCGATGATCCCGATGTTGCGGTAGAGCTTGAGCTCTTTCTGCCTGGCCATGCTGTGGTTCCTGAACCTTAAGAAATGAGTTCTCGCCGGAACGGGCCCGGCGATGCGCCGAGCCCGCTTCGGTCATGAGGTTTTCGACTTCGGTCGGGGCGCGTTGTCGTCGCCGTCGACGGCTGGCTCTCGACGTCATCGCGGAGCCGGCCCGTGCCCGTCCGGCCGCCGGGGTCCGCCGCGGCGGAAGATCGGGACGATCGGGAACAGGCGCGGGATTCTACACGACCGGCGCGTCCGGCGGGCAGTTCGGCCGACGCTACCCCGGCCGACGGCTTCCGGCGTCGCGCCGGGGCGTGGCATGCTCGCCGCTTCGTCCGTTCCGGCCAGGCGCCGAGGCTGCCGCATGCTGTTCCTCGCTTCCCGTTCGCCGCGCCGCAGCGAGCTGCTGCGCCAGCTCGGCCTGCGCTTCGAGGTGCTCGAGGTGTCGATCGAGGAGATCCGCCGCGCCGGCGAGCCGGCCGAGGACTACGTCAGCCGGGTCGCGCGCGAGAAGGCCGGTGCCGGCCTGCTGCAGGTCGGCGCGGTGGCCGGCGCCGTGGTGCTCGGTGCCGATACCGAGGTCGTGCTCGACGGCGAGGTGTTCGGCAAGCCGGTCGACGCCGCCGACGCAGCCGGCATGCTGCGGCGCCTGTCGGGCCGTACGCACCGCGTCGTGTCGGACCTGTGGTGTCTGACCGCGGCCGGCGAGACGCACCGCTCGTGCCGGTCCGAGGTCAGCTTCCGGACGCTGACGCAGACCGACATCGCGGCCTACGTCGCCACCGGCGAGCCGTTCGGCAAGGCCGGCGGCTACGCGATCCAGGGGCGCGCGGCCGCGTTCGTGCGCCACCTGGCCGGCAGCTATTCCGGCGTGATGGGGCTGCCGCTGTTCGAGACCGCCGACCTGCTGCGGGAGGCCGGCTGCTGGCCGCTCGACGGCGAGGCGGCGGCCCGGTAACGTGACGGCCTGCGCCGGCCCGCCGGCGCAGGGCCCGGCGGTTCGAGGCCGTCGTGCCGCGACCGCGGCCGGACCCGGCCTACGACGTTCCACCAGGGGAGTTCCATGCGCATCACCAGTCTTTACGCGGCGCTCGGCGCGCTGCTGCTGATCGTGCTGTCGGTCCGCGTGATACTGCAGCGTCGCCGTGCGCGCGTCGGCATCCACGACGGCGGCGACCACGTGCTGGCCAAGCGCATCCGCGCCCACGCCAACGCGACCGAATACCTGCCGATCGGCCTGCTGCTCGTGCTGCTGCTCGAGGCCAATCAGACCCAGGCCTGGCTGCTGCACGTGGTCGGCGCCTGCCTGATCGCCGGCCGGATCCTGCACGCCTGGGGGTTGTCACGCACCTCGGCGGTCAGCGTCGGCCGTGCCGCCGGCATCGTACTGACGCTGCTGTCGATCCTGCTCGCGGCGGTGCTGCTGCTCTGGCAGTACCTGGTATTCGGCCCGCGCTGAGGCGAGGGCGCGCTCAGCCCGGACCGAACAGGGTCTCGCCGTGCTCGAGCAGGTACAGGCCCGCGAACATCTTCGGGTCGATCGAGTAGCCGGCGCGGATCTTCTCGACCAGCCAGGCCGCCGCCTCGCGGCGCGGTACCTCGTGGACGAGAATGTCTTCGGTCTCGTCGCCGCCGCCGCAGGCGGTGCGCGTGAGGTCGTAGGCGCGCACGAAGGCCAGGATCTCGTTGCTCATGCCCGATGAGGTCGGGCCCGCCATCAGGAACGTGATGCGCCGGGCCGCGTAGCCGGTCTCCTCGAGCAGCTCGCGGTCGGCCGCCTCGACCGCATTCTCGCCGGCGTTGTCGGCGACGTCACCGACCAGGCCGGCCGGCATCTCGATCGTCATCGCCTGCAGCGCGGGGCGGTACTGCTCGACGAACAGCAGCCGGTCCTCGGGCGTCACCGCGATGATCATGACTCCGCCACCCGGGTTCGTGCGCTCGGCGTACTCCCAGCGTCCCCGCCGCATCAGGCGCAGCCATTTGCCGTCGTAGAGGGTTTCGGTATCGCTCATGGGGTCGTTGTAGAATGGGGATTGCCTATTCTAAGGGCGCGTCGTCCTGCGCCGCGCATTCCATCGAAACTTTCCGGCGTGCCGCGCGGTCTCGTGCCGGCCCCCGAAGGAACCCAATCGCCTCATGAAGATCAAGTTCTTGCTGCTGTGCCTCGTCCTGGCCGTTCCCGTTCCGGCAGTGCTGGCCCAGCCGGCGCCCGCGCCCAAGCCGGCCGGACAGAAGGACCTGGACATGGCCACGCTGACCGAAGCGCAGATCAAGCAGGTCGAAGTGCCGGCCGTGCTCGGCCGGCTCGCCGGGTTCTACCAGGAAAAGGAAGACATGCGCCGCCTGACCTGGACGCTGGAGCGGCTGAGCCAGCTGCGCCCGAGTTCGGGCGAGGTCAAGCTGGCGCTGGCGGCCGCCTACGCCAACCTCGACGACAAGAGCCGTGCCTACGACGTGCTGCTGAAGATGCAGCAGCAGGGCTTCGGCTACAACCTGACCGACGACCCACGCTTCAAGAAGGTCTCCGACACGCGCGTATGGACCTATGCGGTGGAGAACCTGCGCGCCAATCTCAAGCCGTTCGGCGAGGGCAAGGTCGCCTTCACGCTGCCGCAGGGCGACTACCTGTTCGAATCGATCGGCTGGGATCCCAAGCGCAAGCGGTTCCTGGTCGGCAGCGTGCGCGAGGGCAAGGTCTATCTCGCCGACGACAAGGGCAAGCTGACCGAGTTCATCGCGCCGAGCGCGCAGAACGGCCTGTGGGGCGTGCACGGACTGGCCGTCGACGCCGAGCGTGACGCGCTGTACGTCGCCAGCACCGCGTCGGTGTACTACAAGGGCTTCAAGGCCGAGGACAACGGCCGCGCCGGGATCTTCAAGTTCAAGCTCTCGACCGGTGCGTTCGTCGAGAAGTACCTGCTGCCCGAGGCCGGTGCGCCGCATACGCTCTCGTCGGTCGTGGTCAGCCGCAAGGGCCAGGTCTTCGCCACCGACGGCGTCAAGAATCTGCTGTTCCGTCTGGACGGCAAGACGCTCAAGCCGCTGCTCGACGGTTCACGGTTGACCAGCCTGCGCGGCGTGACCGTCAGCGACGACGGCAAGCTGCTCTACTACGCCGATTTCACGCATGGCATCGCCGGCCTCGATCTGACCACCGGCAAGGGTTTCGGGCTGGCGTTCGACCCCTCGCTGCTGGTGCTGAGCGGCATCGAGGGCCTGTACTGGTATGACGGCACGCTGATCGCGATCGAGCCGGGCATGTCGCCCAAGCGCGTACTGCGACTGCACCTCACGCCCGACGGCAAGGGCGTCACCAAGGTGATGCCGATCGACGCCGCCAAGCCGGAGTTCGATTTCCCGACCGTCGGCGTGATCGCCGACGATGCGCTGTATTTCATCGCCGACAGCCGGCGCACGCACTATGACGCCTACGGCGTGCCCAAGGATCCGGCTGCATCGGCGCCGTTGCAGATCTATCGCAGCGATGCGCGATTCGCCTGGGACCAGAAGGGCATCGCCGTCAGCGGCAGCGTGCGGGAGCTCGCGCCGATGGCGCCGGGCGAACGTTCGCTGGACGCCTCGGGCGTGAAGTTCAGCCCGCCCAAGACGGCGCCCGAGAAGAAGACCGAACAGAGCGAGCTGGAAAAGGCGCTCGACCAGAAGGGCGGCGACTGACCGCGGTCGCTCAGCCCGCTGCCGGGTCGATGCGGTCCGGCGGCGCGGCGGCGCCGAGCGCACGGATGCGCGTGCGCGTCATCGGACCCAGCCGCAGCCGATCGCAGATCGGTTCGATCTCGTCGAAGACCGGCCGCCGGTGCCGGTAGTCGTCGCTGTGCGCCGGCACCGGCGCATCCAGCGCGATGCCGGTGAGCTGGCGCGACAGGCGCGCCAGATCGGCGTGCTCGCGCAGCCGGCGCGCGACGGTCGCCGCGCCGCGCATGCGCAGGAAGGCCACTTCGTCGGCGCGCGCGAGCAAGGCCTCGAGCGTGCCGAAATGATGCAGCAGGCTCGCGGCGGTCTTCGCGCCGATGCCCGGCACGCCCGGGATGTTGTCGATCGCATCGCCGGTCAGCGCCAGGTAGTCGGCGACCTGGTCCGGCCGCACGCCCAGGCGCGTGCGCACGCCGGTTTCGTCCCAGCGCAGGTCGCGCGAGAAATCCCATTGGCTCGCGCGCAGCGAGATCAGCTGGCCGAAATCCTTGTCGGCCGACACGATCACGACATCCAGATCGTGCGCATGCAACCGTGCGGCCGCGCTGCCGATCAGGTCGTCCGCTTCGTACTGCGCGTCGGCCAGCACGGTCACGCCGAGCGCCTGCGCGACCTGCTTGCAATAGACGAACTGCCGCTCCAGTTCCGCCGGCGGCAATGCGCGATTGGCCTTGTAGGCCGGATAGAGGCTGTTGCGGAACGATCGCGTCAGCGACTCGTCGAACGCCGCTGCCAGATGCGAGGGGCGCACGCGCTCGAGCAAATCGAGCAGGAAGCGCGTGAAGCCGTGCACCGCGTTGAGCGGCTGGCCTTCGGCGTCGAGCGTGTCGGGCGGCAGTGCGTGCCAGGCCCGGAACACGTACAGGCTGGCGTCGATCAGATGGACCGCGGCGGTCACGGCCGCCTCAGCCGTTCCACTCGCCGAGCAGCTCGGCCAGGGCCGGCCGCGCGTGCTCAGCCGCCGGAATCCGCACGTTGCCGATGTGGACGAAGCCGACGATCTCCTCGTTGTCGCCCAGGCCGAGCAGGGCGGCGACCTCGCGCGAGTAGGCCGGCCATCCGGTCAGCCACTGCGCACCGTAGCCGAGCGCCTGGGCGCCGAGCAGCAGGTTGTAGGCGACGCAGCCGGCGGTCAGCCGCTGCTCGGCCTCGGGCACCTTGTGGCCGCGCGTCAGCCGCGCGACCACGGTGACGACCAGCGGCGCGCTGCCGAAGCGTTCGCGATCCTTGGCGAGCACGCCGGCCGCGATGCCGGGCTCGGTGCGTGCGTGGATCTGCGCGAGCTGCTCGCCGAGCCGGCACCCCTGCTCGCCGCGGATCAGCAGCAGGCGGAACGGGTTCAGCCGGCCGTGATCGGGGACGCGGATCGCGGCTGTCAGCAGGGCCTGCAACTGCGCCTCGTCGGGACCGGGACCGGTGAGCTGGCGCGACGGGACGGACAGGCGTTCGTTGATCGGGCGAAGATCGGACATGGACGGCTCGTGGCGAAGACGGAAAGCGGCCCAGTCTAGCAATTCGCCCGATCGCCGATCGACCGCCGTGCAGGCGCGCTGTCACATCGGCGGGCAGTTCGGCTAGGATGCCGATCTCTCGAACACCGCGGGGAGAGGACATGCCGGTTGCCGTTGTGGTACTGCGCGAAACCGCCGAGGGCGAGCGGCGCGTCGCCCTGACGCCGGACGTCGCCAAGAAGCTCAAGTCGCGCGGTGCCCAGATTCTGATCGAGTCCGGTGCCGGCGAATCGGCGTACTTCTCCGACGCCTCGCTCGGCGCATCCGAGGTGCTCTCGCGCAGCGAGGCGCTGGCGCGCGCCGACGTGCTGCTCGCCGTGCAGCCGCCGCGGATCGAGGACATCGCGGCGCTCAAAGCCGGCGCCGTCGTCATCGCGCAGCTGCAGCCGCACCGCGATCCGGCACGCGTCCAGGCGTTGCGCGACCGGCCGATCACCGCGTTCGCGATGGAGCTGCTGCCGCGCACGACGCGCGCCCAGGCGATGGACGTGCTGTCCTCGCAGGCCGCGGTCGCCGGCTACAAGGCGGTGCTGATCGCCGCCGAGGCCGCACCGAAATTCTTCCCGATGCTGACCACGGCGGCCGGCACGATCCGGCCGAGCAAGGTGCTGATCGTCGGTGCCGGCGTCGCCGGTCTGCAGGCGATCGCGACCGCGCGGCGTCTCGGTGCCCAGGTCGAGGGTTTCGACGTGCGTCCGGAGACCCGCGAGCAGATCGAGTCGCTCGGCGGCAAGTTCGTCGATCTGGGCGTCAGCGCGGCCGGCAGCGGCGGCTATGCGCGCGAGCTGACCGCCGAGGAGCGCGAGCGCCAGCAGCAGGCGCTCGCCGAACATCTCAAGGGTGTGGACGTGATCGTCACCACGGCGGCCGTGCCCGGGCGCCAGGCGCCGCGCATCATCAGCGCGGCGATGGTCGCCGGCATGAAGCCCGGCGCGGTGATCGTCGACATCGCCGCCGAGACCGGCGGCAACTGCGAATTGACCGAGGCGGGGCGCACCGTGGTGTCGCCGAACGGCGTCAGCGTGATCGGCACGGTCAACCTGCCGGCGTCGGCGCCGATCCATGCCAGCGAGATGTACGCGCGCAATCTCTACAACTTCCTGGAACTGTCGCTGGCCGACGGCACGCTCTCGCTCGACTGGGACGACGAACTGATCGCCAAGACCTGCCTCACCCGCGAAGGCCGGATTCAGCACGAACCGACCCGCCAGTTGGTCGAAGGAGTCACGCCATGATCGACGGTTTCCTCGCGCTGTACATCTTCATGCTGGCCGCGTTCACCGGAAAGGAGATCATCTCCCGCGTGCCGGTGATCCTGCATACGCCGCTGATGTCGGGGTCCAATTTCGTCCACGGTATCGTCCTGGTCGGCGCGATGATCGCGCTGGCGCACGCCGACACCCCGCTGGCGAAGTTCATCGGCTTCCTCGGCGTGGCGCTCGGCGCCGGCAACGCCGCCGGCGGCTACGTGGTGACCGAGCGCATGCTGGAGATGTTCAAGTCGAGCAAGGACAAGAACGACTGAACCGGCCCGCCGGACGGGGCGTTGAAGACGGCGCCGCGACGCGCGCACACCACGAGAGGGGTTCATGGATACACAAACGGCATGGGTCTGGCTCGCCAAGGCCTCTTACTTCCTGGCCGCGGTGATGTTCATCCTGGGCATCAAGCGCATGTCCTCGCCGGTGACGGCGCGCAAGGGCATCGTGCAGGCCGGCATCGGCATGGTCATCGCGACGCTGGCGACATTCGCGATCACCGGCGGGCACAACCTCTGGCTGATCGTCGGCGGCATCCTGGTCGGCGTGGTGCCAACCTGGATCTGGGGACGCCGCGTCGCGATGACCGACATGCCGCAGATGGTCGCGCTGTTCAACGGCATGGGCGGCGGTTCGGCCGCGGCGATCGGTGCTGGCGAGCTGCTCAAGTACGCCCAGCCCGGCGCGCCGGTGCTGCCGGCGGCCACGCTGACGCTGGCCGTGCTCGGCGCGCTGATCGGCTCGGTGTCGATGACCGGCTCGATCATCGCCTGGGCCAAGCTCGACGGACGCATGGACAAGCGCTTCACGTTCTCGGGCCAGCAGTTCGTCAACTTCGCCGTGCTGGCCGCCGCGGCGCTGGCCGGGCTCGCGCTGGTGCTGTGGCAGCTCGACAGCTCGCTCGTGGTCGTGTTCTTCGTGCTGGCGCTTGCCTTCGGCGTGCTGATGACGCTGCCGATCGGTGGTGCCGACATGCCGGTCGTGATCTCGCTGTACAACGCGCTGACCGGCCTGGCGGTCGCGTTCGAAGGCTATGTCATGCAGAACGAGGCGCTGATCATCGCCGGCACCGTGGTCGGCGCAGCCGGTACGTTCCTGACCCAGCTGATGGCCAAGGCGATGAACCGGCCGCTCAGCAACGTGCTGTTCTCGAACTTCGGCGGTGGCGGCGCCGGCGCCGGCGAGATCGCCGGCTCGCAGAAGCCGATCGAGGCCAGCGACGCGGCCTCGCTGCTGTACATGGCCGAGAAGGTCATCATCGTGCCCGGCTACGGCATGGCCGTCGCGCAGGCGCAGCACAAGATCTGGGAACTGTCGCAGCTGCTGATCAAGTCCGGCAAGGACGTCAGGTTCGCGATCCATCCGGTCGCCGGACGCATGCCGGGCCACATGAACGTGCTGCTCGCCGAGGCCGGCGTGCCCTACGATCTGATCGCCGACATGGACGACATCAATCCGGAGTTCAAGACCTGTGACGTGGCGATCGTCATCGGCGCCAACGATGTCGTCAATCCGGCCGCCAAGACCGACAAGTCCTCGCCGATCTTCGGCATGCCGATCCTCGACGTGGTCGATGCGCGCCAGGTCATCATCATCAAGCGCGGCAAGGGCACCGGTTTCGCCGGCATCGAGAACGCGCTGTTCTACGCCGACAACGCGCGCCTGCTCTACGCCGACGGCAAGGAAGCGGCGAACCGGCTGATCGGCGAACTCAAGGCGATCGAGGGCGGCGGTCACGGATGAGCGGTGCCGCGAGCGAGGCGGTGCGATCGCCCGGTCGCGATCGCGCGGTTCCCGCGCCATTGCGCGCCGGATCGCAGCGAGCCACGCATAGGGTGCGGCGGGCGGCCCGCAACTGGCCATTCCTTTCCGAAGCCGGAGCGGACCAGGTCCCTGGCTGATGCCGATCGCCGCGTGCGCCGGCCGTCCCAAGTCGTCAAAGACGCTTGCGCGACATGGATGCGGTGAGGATTCCCGCGACGGCAGCGGACCCGGCCATCAGCGCCGCGTCCCAGGCACCCACGCGCGTCTTGATGACGGCCAGCGCCATGTCCGGTCCGATCTTCGTCAACGCCATGCCCATCGGCAGCCCGAGCAGCGAGGCGATCTGTGCGGTCGCCAGCAGATACTGCGCGTAGAAGCAGGCGGCCAGGGTGCAGATCACGGCGAGGATCGCGCCGGTGGCGGTGCCCGCATAGTCGTGCGCGCGCAGCACCGCGGCCAGGATCAGGCCGATCGCGACCGCGAGCGCGCTGAGATCGCGTCCGGTATACAGCGTCAGCACGCACCAGATGGCGCCGGCCGCCAGCGCACACATCAAGGCAGTCGCGAGGCCGAGGGCGCGCGAAGCGGAGGCGCCGGGCCGGGCTGTGCTCACGGAAGACATGCAGGGCAGGGACGGGACATCGTGGGCGCTTAACCTCAGCAGGCGGATCGCCGATGATAGCGCAGGCTCCGGCGTGCTCCGTAGGGTGCCGTCGTGCGCCATGACGCCGGCGAATTGAGGCGGGCCGGGTACGTCCCGGCCCCGGTCGAGAACGAATCATGCACGTGGAACTGGACGGTCAGGGACCTCGCTACGGCCAGCTGATCCGGGCCTTCAAGGATGCCATCCTGTCCGGACGGCTGCCGGCCGGCGCGCGACTGCCGGCGAGCCGGACGCTCGCCGCGGAGCTTGCGCTGTCGCGCAACACCGTCCTGGCCGCCTACGAGCAGCTGCAGGCCGAAGGCTTCCTGCTCGGGCGCGTCGGCTCCGGCAGCTATGTCGCGCCGATCGCGCTCGGCAAGGCCGCCACGCGCAAGGCGGCTGCGGCGCCGGTCGCGCCGCTGTCGGCGTTCGCGCGGCGTGCGCTGACGGTCGGCGATGGGGCATTCTCGGGTACCGGCCACACCGATCCGCTGCGCTACAACCTGCAGTATGGCCTGCCGCTGACCAACCCGGCGCTCGCGTCGGCATGGCGGCGCGAGATCGTGCGGGCCGCCGATACCGCCGATCCGGACTATCCGGATCCGCAGGGACTGGCGGCGCTGCGCGAGCAGATCGGCGACTATCTCGCGCGCCGCCGCGGCATCCAGGCCGATCCCGACGACATCCTGATCGTATCCGGCACGCAGCAAGCGTTCTCGCTGGCTGCGCGCGTGCTGCTGAGCTCGGGCGAGGGCGTGGCGCTGGAGGATCCGCATTATCGTGGCGCACGCCAGGCGTTTCTCGCGCAGGGCGCCAAGGTCCACGGCTGCCGGGTCGACGCCGAGGGCCTGGTGCCGCAGACCCTGCCGGCCCATGCGCGGCTGGCAGTGGTGACGCCGACGCATCAGTTTCCGACCGGTGCACTGCTGTCGCTGGCGCGACGCATGGCCCTGCTCGAATGGGCGGCGTCGCGGCGCGCCTGGCTGGTCGAGGACGATTACGACGGCGAGTTCCGCTACGGCGGGCGGCCGCTGGCGGCGTTGAAATCGCTCGACCGCGACGAACGCGTCATCTACATCGGCAGCTTCTCCAAGGCGCTGTTCCCGGCCTTGCGCCTGGGCTACATGGTCATGCCGAGCGCGTTGCGGCGCCCCCTGGTCGCCGCCAAGTGGCTCGAGGATCGCGGCTGCAGCGCGCTCGAGCAGGCCGCCCTGGCGCGCTTCATCGCCGGTGGCGGCTTCGAGCGCCATCTGCGGCGCGCGGCAGCCGCCCTGCAGTTGCGGCGTGCGGCGATGCTCGCCGGCCTGGCGCGCCACGCCGGCGCGGTGACCGAGGTGGCCGATTCGAGCGCGGGCATGCACGTGACCGCCTGGCTGCACGGGATCGGCCATGCCGAAGCCGAGCGCCTGGTCGCGCATGCACGCACGCGAGGCCTGGGCCTGCATACGCTGGCGCCGTACTGCCTCAAGCCGCCACCGCGTCCCGGTCTGCTGCTCGGCTACGCCGGCCTGTCGTCGGCGGACATCGAGGCGGCGATGCGATTGTTCGGGCGTTGCCTGCGCGAACTCGGCTTCGACGGGGCGGCGCGGCCGGCCGGCGGTTGAACGGCGGCGCTCCGTCCCGATATCACCGGAGCCGTGATGCGGACGCTGCGCTATGTCGCGCATGCGGCCGCGCCGTCATAATGCGCGACCGCCGCCCACCGCTCCCTTCGATCTGTCCATGTACGGTTACAGCCAAACGTCCGAGCCGGTTCGCTTCGAACGCGATTGCGAAGCGGTCATGGTGCCGCAAGGCGAGGTGGTGACGCTGCCGGCCGGCCAGGCCGGTTACGTCACCCAGGCGCTCGGCGGCAGCTTCACGGTCTACGTCGACGGCAATCTGTTCAGGATCCGCGGTGCCGACGCCGATGCGATCGGCAAGCCACCGCCGCCGCCGCTGGAGCTGCCCGAGGACGCCGACGACGCGACCGTGGAGCGCATGGTCTGGGACCAGCTCAGGACCTGCTTCGATCCCGAAATTCCGGTCAACGTCGTCGAACTGGGTCTCATATACGATTGCACGCTCGAGCATCGGCCCGACGGCAGCCGCGCGGTCAGCGTCCGCATGACCTTGACCGCGCCGGGCTGCGGCATGGGCGACATCCTCGTCGACGACGTGCGGACCAAGCTCGAGCTGGTGCCGACGATCGCCGAAGCCGACGTGGAACTGGTCTTCGATCCGCCGTGGAACCAGAGCATGATGTCCGAACTCGCCAAACTCGAGACCGGCATGCTCTGATTGTGGGTGGACCGATAGGCGGCAGGAGGGCGTTCGACGATGAAGAAGATCCGGGGCTGGGCGGTTGCGCTGGCATTGCTGCTGTGGAGCGTTGCGTTCAATCTGATCGTCTGGGGCGCGGTGCCGTCGCTGCCCGATGTCGGGCCGCAGATCGCGGCCTCGGCGCATCGCGAGGCGCCGCTGGCGACCACCTATATCGTGCTCGGCAGCGCCGTGGACGATGCGGTACCGGCGTTGCGCGGCTATGGCATGCGCTGGCTCGAGCGCGCCTGGAGCGAGGGATTCGCGCGCATCGCCGAAGACGGGCGCGTCGCGATGGATTTGATCACCGGTTCCACCTGGAACGGCGCGCACCGCTGGCTCAAGTTCGTCTACTGGCTGCCGCCGCTGCTGCTGCCGGTGTTCCTGCTGTTCTGGATCAGGCGGCCGCGCCAGGTCCGCCTGATGGGTGCGCGCCGCTGAGAGGGGCGTCGCCGGTTCAGTTGCGGGTGTCGACCAGGGTGCCGATCGCCTCGCCGTGCATGATCCGCATCAGATTGCCGGCCACGCCCATGTCGTAGATGCGCAGCGGCATGCGGTGATCGCGGCACAGCGCGATCGCACTGGTGTCCATCACGCGCAGGTCGCGATGGATGACCTCCTCGTAGGAGAGATGATCGTAGCGCGTCGCGGCCGGATCCTTGGTCGGATCGGCCGTGTAGACGCCGTCGACCTTGGTCGCCTTGAGCAGCAGATCCGCGCCGATCTCGACCGCGCGCAGCGCAGCGGCCGAGTCGGTCGTGAAGAACGGATTGCCGGTGCCGGCCGCGAAGATCACGATGCGCCCCTTCTCCAGGTGACGCACCGCGCGGCGGCGGATGAAGTCCTCGCAGACCTCGTTGATCTTGATCGCGCTCATCGTGCGCGCGTAGCCGCCGGCCTTCTCGATCGCGTCCTGCATCGCCAGCGCGTTCATGACGGTCGCGAGCATGCCCATGTGGTCGCCGGTGACGCGGTCCATGCCGGCTGCCGCCAGCCCCTCGCCGCGGAAGATGTTGCCGCCGCCGATGACCACGCCGACCTGCACGCCCGCCCGCTGCACTTCGATGATCTCGCGCGCGAGGCGCTGGATGACCTTGGGGTCGATGCCGTAGTCGGCCTCTCCCATCAGGGCCTCGCCGGAGAGCTTGAGCAGGATGCGGCGGTAGGCGATCGGGTCGGTCATCGAGCTCTCCAGTCGGGCAAAACGGTGAAATTCTACCTGAAGCGGCTCGATGAAAATCAGATGACGAGGTTTTCGGAGCCCGATCGGCCTGCGGCACGAGCGCGCAACGAAAAGGCCGCGGTTTCCCGCGGCCTTTTCGTTCTCAGCCATGCGTCCGGCTTCAGGCCAGGCCGGCCTGCTTCATGACTTCGGCCGCGTAATCCTCGACGACCTTCTCGATGCCCTCGCCGACGACGAGGCGGTGCATCGAGACGACTTCCGCGCCTTCCTTCCTGAGCACGGCGCCGACGGTCTCGTTGCTGTCGAGCACGTAGGGCTGACCGGTCAGGGTGACGTCGTTGACGATCTTGTTGATCTTGCCGCTGATGATCTTCTCGAGGATCTCGGCCGGCTTGGCCTTGTCCTTCTCGGACATCTTGGCCAGCTCGATTTCCTTTTCCTTGGCGATGAAGTCGGCCGGGACGTCTTTCTCGGCCACGTACGGCGGGTTCATCGCCGCCACGTGCATCGCCAGGCCGCGCGCGAGATCGGCCGATCCGCCCTTGACCTCGACCAGCACGCCGATACGGCCGCCGTGGACATAGGCGCCGACCGTGTTCGGCGTGTCCAGCGCGACCAGGCGGCGGACCTGCACGTTCTCGCCGACCTTGGCGATCAGCGCCGAGCGCGCTTCTTCGACCGTGCCGCCGTCCGGATAGGCGGCCGCCTTCAGCGCCTCGACGTCGGCTGCGCCGGCACCGGCCACGGCTGCCTTGGCGACCTTGTCGGCAAAGCCGAGGAAGTTCTCGTCCTTGGCGACGAAATCGGTCTCGCTGTTGATCTCGACCAGGGCCGAGCGCGAGCCTTCCTGCGCCAGCACGACGCGGCCTTCGGCGGTGACGCGGTCGGCCTTCTTGTCGGCCTTGGCGAGGCCGGCCTTGCGCAGCCACTCGATGGCAGCTTCGATGTCGCCGTTGTTCTGGGTGAGCGCCTTCTTGCACTCCATCATGCCGGCGCCGGAACGCTCGCGCAGTTCCTTGACCAGCTGTGCGGTGATTTCCATCGGATGACCTCGATTGCTTGCGACGCCGGAAACGGCGCCGCGCGAAAGAATGGGACACGGGTGTGACGGCGGCCCGCCCGGGAGCCGCACGCCGGAACCGGGGCGCGCCCGCCGCAGCGGACGCGCCGATACGGCTTACTCGCTCTTGTCGGCGCCGCCGCGCGGACCGTCGCCGCGCTTGCCGGCCGGTGCGCCGCGGCGGTTGTTCGGCGGGGCCTTGCGCGGAGCCGGCTTGTTGCGGCGGTTGTCGCGGTCGTTGGCATCCTTCTTGGTGACCGGATTGCCTTCGGCGTCGAGCTCGACGAACTCGTCCTTCTCGCCGGCCGCGATCTGCGGGGCGGCGGCCTTGCCTTCCAGGACCGCGTCGGCGACCGCACGGGCGTAGAGCTGGACCGCGCGGATCGCGTCGTCGTTGCCCGGGATCGCGTAGTCGACCAGGCTCGGATCGTAGTTCGTGTCGACGACCGCGATGACCGGGATGCCGAGCTTGCGCGCTTCCTGGACGGCGATGTTCTCGTGGCCGATGTCGATCACGAACAGCGCGTCGGGCAGGCGGTTCATGTCCTTGATGCCGCCCAGCGACTTCTCGAGCTTCTCGCGCTCGCGCTGCAGCGCCAGCACTTCGTGCTTGACCAGGCGGCCGAACGTGCCGTCGGTCTCGCCGGCCTCCAGCTCCTTGAGGCGCGCCACCGACTGCTTGACGGTGCGGAAGTTGGTCAGCATGCCGCCGAGCCAGCGCGCCGCGATGTAGGGCATGCCGCAGCGGGCGGCTTCTTCCTTGACCGCGTCGCGCGCCGAGCGCTTGGTGCCGACGAACAGGATCGAGCCGCGCTTCTGCGCCAGACCCGACACGAAGTTCATCGCGTCGTTGAAGAGCGGCAGGGTCTTCTCGAGGTTGATGATGTGAATCTTGCCGCGCGCGCCGAAGATGTAATCGGCCATGCGCGGGTTCCAATAGCGGGTCTGGTGTCCGAAATGCACGCCCGCTTCCAGCATCTGGCGCATCGTGACCTGAGGCATCGTTGTCGACTCCAATCGTGCGTGGGCCGCCGCGCCGGTATCATGGCGGCGTCGGTGGGGCCCGGGGTTGAGACCTCCACGCATCCGCCGCTTGCGACCCGGAACCTTGGGTTCAGGGCACCCCGAAAGCGGTGACGATGCGTGTGCGGATTTGGCCGTTCGGCCAGTTCATGGTCTTGCCGGATTGCCCGGCAGGCCATATTTCCGTAACGCCGCCGGCTACTTACGCTGGCGGCACTACGAAACCGTAGAATCATACGCCGTCGCCGACTTCCTCACAAGCCACCCGGAGAACCCACCGCTCTCATGCACGTCAAGATCAAGACCCCCGAGCAGATCGCCAAGATGCGCGAGGCCGGCCGCCTGGCCGCCGAGGTCCTGGAACTGCTCGTCGAGCACGTCAAGCCCGGCGTGACCACCGAGGAGCTCGACCGTATCGCCCACGATCACATCGTGCACGTGCAGAAGGCGGTGCCGGCCAACGTCGGCTACAAGGGCTATCCCAAGACGCTGTGCACGTCGGTCAACCACGTGATCTGCCACGGCATTCCGAGTTCGACCAAGGTCCTCAAGGACGGCGACATCGTCAATATCGACGTGACCGTGATCCGCGACGGCTGGCACGGCGACACCAGCCGCATGTACTTCGTCGGCCAGCCCTCGGTGCTGGCCAGGCGGCTGGTCGACACCACCCTGGAGGCGATGCTGCGCGGCATCGCCCAGGTCCGGCCCGGCGCCACGCTCGGCGACATCGGCCACGCGATCCAGCGCCATGCCGAGTCGAACGGCTTCTCGGTCGTGCGCGAGTACTGCGGGCACGGCATCGGCCAGATCTATCACGAGGATCCGCAGGTGCTGCATTACGGCCAGGCCGGTTCGGGCATGCGGCTCGAGAAGGGCATGACGTTCACGGTCGAGCCGATGCTCAACGCCGGCAAGCCGCAGACCCGCCTGCTGCCGGACGGCTGGACCGTCGTCACCCGCGATCACTCGCTGTCGGCGCAGTGGGAGCACACGATCGTCGTGACCGACGACGGCCACGAGATCCTGACGCCCTGGCCGCAGGCAGCCTGAGTCCGGCATGACCGGTGCGGCGACCGACCCTCAGGACACGCCGAGCGCCCCGGCGCTGCCCGTCCTGCGGCGGCTGGCCGATCCGATTCCGCGTTCCGGCGTCGATGCGACGGCGCGGCTGGCGCTGCGCCAGTTCCTGGCCGACGGCGACCGCGACCTCGGTGGCGCGTTCGGCGACGGTGCGGCGGCGACCGATCTGGCTGCCGCGCGCGCCGCGTTGATCGATCGCATCGCCGTCCACGTCTGGCAGGCCTGGGTCGGCGACCGCGCCGGCATCGCGCTGCTCGCGGCCGGCGGCTACGGCCGGCGCGAGCTGTTTCCGCATTCGGACGTGGACCTGCTGATCCTGGCCGACGGTCCGATCGGCGACGCGCGCCAGCAGCGCGCGCTGGAGATGTTCCTGTCCACGCTCTGGGACGTGGGGCTCAAGCCCGGCCATGCCGTACGCGATCCGGCGAGCTGCCGCGCGCTCGCGCAGAGCGACGAGACCGTCTACTCGAACCTGCTCGACGCGCGCATGCTGAGCGGCGATGCGGCGCTGGGCTCGGCGCTGATCGGCGCGCTGCCCGACGCCGGCCTGTGGACGCCGGCGGCATTCCTCGAGGCCAAGCGCGCGGACCGCGCCGCGCGGCGCCGGCGCTTCGGCGACACCGCCTACAACCTGGAGCCCAATCTCAAGGAGGGGCCGGGCGGATTGCGCGATCTGCAGCTGATCGGCTGGCTCGAACGCGTGCTCGGCACGGCGCTGCTCGACGAGGAAGAGCGGGCGGCCGTCGCTTCGGCGCGCGAGCGGCTGTTTCGCGTCCGCTACGCGCTGCACCTGCAGGCCGGGCGTCCGGAGGAGCGGCTGCTATTCGACCATCAGCGCGCGCTGGCGCAGCGCTTCGGATATCGCGACGAGAGCCGGCGCAATCTCGGCGTCGAGCAGTTCATGCAGCGCTATTTCCGTGCGACCGGACGCATCGCGGCCGCCTGCGACGACGCGATCGACCGGGCGGCCGAGCATCTCGAACCGGCCTCCACGCCGATCGCGCGGCTCGGCGACGGCCTGGTCCGCATCGGCGATCGCCTCGACCTGGAGGACGCCGGCGTGCTCGCGCGCGAGCCGCAGCGTCTGGTCGGCCTGCTGGCGGCGCTGGCGCGCGTGCCCGGCGTCACCGGTCTGCGCGCCGGCACCACGCGCGCGGTGAGGCGTCTGCTGCGCGATCCGGATTTCGACCCCGACCGGGCCGAGGTGCTGGCCGCCGTGCGCGAGGTGCTCGAGGGCGACACCGTACAGGCGGTCGCGACGCTCTCGACGATGGCGCGCTACGGCCTGCTGGCGCGGCTGATTCCCGGTTTCGCGCGCGTCAGCGGCCGCATGCAGTACGACCTGTTCCACGTCTACACGGTCGACGAGCACACGATGCGCGTGCTTGGCTTCATGGCGCGTTTCGCAGGCGCGGACGCCGGCGAGGAGTTCGCGCTGGCGCGCTCGATCTTTCCGCGCCTGCCGCAGCCTTCGCTGCTGCTGCTCGCCGGCCTGTTCCACGACATCGCCAAGGGGCGTGGCGGCGACCATTCGGTGCTCGGCGTCGAGGATGCGCAGCGCTTCTGCGACGCGCTCGGGCTGCCGCGCGCCGACGCCGAACTGGTGGCTTGGCTGGTGCGCTGGCATCTGCTGATGAGCACCACCGCGCAGCGCCAGGACATCACCGACCCGGAGGTCGTGCACCGGTTCGCCTCGGAGGTGGCCGACTGGGAGCGGCTGGACTACCTGTACCTGTTGACGGTCGCCGACATCTGCGGCACCAGTCCCAAGCTGTGGAACTCCTGGAAGGATCGTCTGCTGTCGGATCTGTACGGCGCGGCGCGCTTCGCGCTGCGCGAGCGGCGCGAACTGCCGCCGCTCGCAGCCGAACGCGCCGAAGCCTGCCGCGCGCGGGCGCGGCGCCTGCTGGCCGGCAGCGGTCTCGACGAGGCGGCGATCCAGCGCGTCTGGAGCGCGTTCCCGGAGAGCAGCTTCCTGCGCTACAGCCCCGACCAGATCGCCTGGCAGACGCGCGCGATCGCCGAGGCCGGCGAGCTGCCGCTGGTCAAGGTCCGGCCCGAGGGACTGCGCGGCACCAGCGAGGTGTTCCTGCACGCCGCCGATGCGGACGGCCTGTTCGCGACGGTGACCGCGGTGCTCGACCGCAAGCAGCTGGACATTGTCGAGGCGCGCGTGGTGACCTCGCGCTCGGGTCACGTGCTCGACACGTTCCTGGTGCTCGACGCGCAGGGTCGCATGCTGAGCGCCGAGACCTGCCTGCAGATCGAGCGTCAGCTGGCCGATCTGCTGCGCCGTCGCGCGTTCGATGTGATGCCGGCGGTGCGCGCGCTGCCGCGAACGCTCAAGCATTTCCAGGTCGAGCCGCGCATCGTGTTCCGTGCCGATCCGGCCCGGCAGCGCACGCGGCTGGCCTTGATCTGCTCGGACCGCCCGGGCCTGCTGGCGGCCGTCGCGCAGGCCTTGCGCGATTGCGCGATCCGCGTCCACGACGCGCGCATCGTCACGTTCGGCGAGCGAGTGGAAGATTTCTTCGAAATCACCGACGATGCCGGCCAGCCGCTCGATCCCGCCGCCCAGGATGCCCTGCGCGCGGTGCTGATGGATCGACTGCTGCCCGCCGCCTCCGCGGCATCGGCCGGCGCCTGATCCGGCGGCGCCGCCGCCGGACTTCCTATCGAATGTGGAGCACATGATCGAACAAGTGATTGAAGCGGCGTGGGAGCAGCGCGCCCATCTGGATCCCGAACATGTCGAGTCGACGCTGCGCCCGGCGGTCGAGCAGGCGATGGATCTGCTCGAAAGCGGCGAGGCGCGCGTCGCGCAGCCGGACGGGCAGGGCGGCTGGCAGACCCAGGCCTGGCTCAAGAAGGCGGTGCTGCTGTATTTCAGGATCAACGGCAATGCCGTCGTCGACCGCGGCGCGATGCCGGGCTTCGACAAGGTGCCGCTGCGCTTCGTCGATGCCGACGAGGCCGCGTTCCGCGAGGTCGGCGCGCGCTTCGTGCCGGGCTCGCTGGTGCGCCGCGGCGCGCACATCGCCTCGGGCGTGGTGCTGATGCCGAGCTACGTCAACATCGGCGCCTACGTCGGCGCCGGTACGATGGTCGATACCTGGGCCACGGTCGGCTCGTGTGCGCAGATCGGCCGCAACGTGCACCTGTCCGGCGGCGTCGGCATCGGCGGTGTGCTCGAGCCGCTGCAGGCCGCGCCGACGATCATCGAGGACGACTGCTTCATCGGCGCCCGCTCCGAAGTCGTCGAGGGCGTGATCGTCGAACGCGGCAGCGTGATCGGCATGGGCGTGTTCCTCGGCCAGTCCACGCGCATCTACGATCGCGCGTCCGGTTCGGTCAGCTACGGCCGGGTGCCGGCCGGCAGCGTCGTCGTGGCCGGTTCGCTGCCGGCGGCCGACGGCAGCCACAGCCTGTACGCGGCGGTCATCGTCAAGCGCGTCGATGAGCGTACGCGCGCCAAGACCGCGATCAACGACCTGCTGCGGGGGGACTAGATGACCACGTTGTACGGCCTGACCCAATGCTCGACCTGCCGGAAGGCACTGACCTGGCTGCAGCGCCATGGCATCGAGCACCGGTTCGTCGATTACCGCGATCATCCGGTCGCGCCGGCCACGCTCAAGCAGTGGGCCACCGCGGTCGGTGGATTCGAGAAGCTGGTCAATCGCACCGGCATGACCTGGCGCAACCTGCCCGACGCCCGCAAGCAGCCCGGCAGCGATGCCGAGTGGACGCTGCTGATCCGCGAGTATCCGGCCCTGGTGCGGCGCCCGGTCGTGGTCGTTGCCGACGGCGCGGTCAGCCTCGGCTTCAGCGACGCCCTGTTCAAGCGCCTGTTCGCGACGTGAGCGCGGTCTTCGACCTGGCCTGCGCGCTGATCGAGCGCGCCTCGGTGACGCCGGACGATGCCGGCTGCCAGGATCTGCTCGGCGCGCGCCTGGCCCGATGCGGTTTCAGCTGCGAGCGGCTGCGCTACGGGCAGGTCGACAATCTATGGGCCACGCACGGGCAGGGCGGTCCGGTGCTGGTGCTGCTCGGCCACACCGACGTCGTTCCGAGCGGACCGCCGCAGGACTGGACCGATCCGCCGTTCACGCCGACCGTCCGTGCCGGCCGGCTGTACGGGCGTGGCGCCGCCGACATGAAGGGGAGCGTGGCGGCCATGTGCGTGGCGCTCGAAGACTTCGTCGCACGACACCCCGATCACGCCGGCACGGTGGCGCTGCTGGTCACCTCGGACGAGGAGGGCATCGCGCTGGACGGCGTGCGTCGCGTCGCGCGCACCTTCGTCGAACGCAGGCAGCGCATCGACTGGTGCATCGTCGGCGAGCCTTCGTCGCGACGGCGGCTCGGCGATCTGATCCGCGTCGGACGCCGCGGCTCGCTGACCGGTCGCCTGCGCGTCGCCGGCGTCCAGGGGCACGTCGCCTATCCGGAGCAGGCTTCGAACCCGATCCATGCGTTCGCCGCGGCGCTGGCCGAGCTGACCTCGATCCGCTGGGACGAAGGCGACGCCGCTTTTCCGCCGACCTCGTTCCAGGTCTCCAACATCGCTGCCGGTACCGGCGCCGACAACGTCATCCCCGGAGAACTCCGCGCGACGTTCAATTTTCGTTATGGCATCGCCAGCAGCGCGGATGGACTGATCGAGCGCGTCGAGTCGCTGCTGCGTCGCCATGGCCTCGACTTCGAGCTGGCCTGGCACCGTTCCGGCGAGCCGTTCGTGACCGCCGAGGGCGCCCTGCGCGAGGCGGTCACCACGGCGATCCGCATGCGCTGCGGTGTGGAAGCCGAGGCGAGCACCGGCGGCGGCACGTCCGACGGCCGCTTCATCGCGCCGCTGGGCGCCGAGGTCGTCGAGCTCGGTCCCTGCAACGAGAGCATCCACAAGGTCGACGAATCGATCGCGCTGGACGAACTCGAGGCACTGCCGGGGCTGTACGAAGACATCATCGAACGCATGCTCCGGCTTCGCCGCTGAGCAGATCGGGCGCTTCGTCCAGTCCACCGGTTCAGACACCCTCGTCATCTGAGCTTCCAGTCCTTTCGCGCTATGGAGCGGCGCTTTGGGCTGTGCTAGGGTTATATGTTATGACCGGACGATCGACTCGCCGGAGTTTTTGCGACGCCGCATTTCGTACGGCACACTTCGTAAAGACTTCGGCCCGGCGCTGCGGCGCCGTACGGGTGATACGCGGCAAGCGGACTGCGCCTTATTCTTGGGAATGGCCCGGCCGGGAGGTCGGGTCGGATGGCGGGGGATTCGACGTTGTACGAAACGCAGTGCGCTGAACGACGGATTCGGAGGAGCGGTTTCCGCTCGCTCGGCATCCTGATGCTGGTTCTACTGTCCCTCGCCACCGCCTCGGTCGCGGCGCTGGACTTCACGCCGCACGGCACGCAGCCGGGTCTGTTGAGCAACCTCAACGACGCATCGGCCTGCTCTTCGTGTCACCGTGGCTACGACGCGACGACCGTGCGTTTCCTGCCGCACAACACCTGGGGCGGCTCGATGATGGCCAATGCCGCCCGCGACCCGCTGTTCTGGGCGGCGCTCGACGTCGCCAACAACGACATCCCCGGTGTCGGCGACTACTGCATCCGATGCCATACGCCGCGTGGCTGGCTGCGCGGGCACTCGACCAAGCCCGAGAACGGCGGTGCGCCGAACCCGCAAGGTGCGCTCGGCTGCCTGCTCGAAGGGGGATACGATCGCCCCGACGGCAAGCTGAACGACTATGGCGGCGTCGATTGTCATTTCTGTCATCGCATGATGCCCGAGGGGCCGCAGGCGCAGCCGCTGTTCCTCGAGAACGCCAATTTCTGGGTCGACGATGCGCTGGAGTGTCTGACTCCGGATGGCTCCGGTTACGGCGGACCGTGCCGGCGCGGACCTTACAATTACACCGACGGCCACCTCACGCCGCCGCACGGCTGGGTCTATTCGGCCTATCACGAGAGTTCGGCGATCTGCGGCAACTGTCACAACGTCACCTCGCCGCAGACCGATGCCGGCACCTACGCCCAGACGCTGCATCTCAACGACGGGACCAACACCGGTATTCCGTTCCCGATCGAGCGCACCTACAACGAATGGAAGCAGAGTCTGTTCGGTGACGCGATCTTCCGCGATGGTCTGAGCGAGGCGCCGGCCGGCACACCGGCGGTCGCGCGCGCCGAGCAGTGCCAGCAGTGCCATATGCGCGACTCGCAGGATCCGGCAGCGAAGGCCTGTCAGCAGAATCCGGCAGGCTCCCGCACCGGCAATCTGCCCTTGCACGAGCTGGCCGGCGGCAACACCTGGATTCCGGCGATCATCAAGGGTCAGTACGGCGGTTCCAGTGGACTGGATCACGACGCGGACTACGACCAGACCATCGCCGCGGCGCGCCTGATGCTCGAGTCCAGCGCGCAGGTCTCGGCGAACGTGACGGCGTATACCGCACCCTCGCCGGGTAGCGCCGGCTCGATCAGCGCGAACGTGGACATCGTCAATCTGAGCGGACACAAGCTGCCGACCGGCTACGCCGAAGGACGGCGCATGTGGATCAACGTCCAGGTCCGCGACGGGAATGCCAACGTCGTCGCCGAAAGTGCCGCGTACGACCCGTCCACCGGCGTGCTGACGCAGGACGCCCAGTCCAAGGTCTACGAGGCGTTGCAGGGCATCTGGGACGCGGGTACCAGTACCTGCAAGACCGAGGAAGGCGGCCGCAAGCTGTTCCACTTCGTGTTGAACAACTGCATCGCCAAGGACAACCGCATCCCGCCGCTCGGGTTCCGTCCGAAGACCGCCCAGGATCCGAACGGCTACGAGACGCGTCCGGTCGGCTACACGTATCCGGAGACCACGCCGGGCTCGGGCGTATTGGTCAATCGCGATCGTACGCCGTATACCTTTACGATTCCGGCCGGCACCCAGGGCCCGATCAGCCTTCGCGTCGCGCTCAAGTACCAGATCTCGAGCAAGGAATACATCGAGTTCCTGCGCGACGAATCCGTCGAGCACGGATTCCCGGCCGAGAACACCCTGTGCGCGGGCGGGCCCGACCGGCCGTTCGACTCGGGCCCGCAGTCGCAGAGCCGCGGTGAATACATGTATGCGCTCTGGAACGATCCGGCCTACGGCAAGTCGCCGCCGGAAGACGTTCAGGTGGTTTCGGTTCCCGCTGCAAGGCCTGCACGATGAAATTGATCGCGGCTGTATTGTTCTCGTCGGTCGGTGCGCTGCTGCTCAACGCCTGTACCTCGCCATCGGCACCCGAAGCGGTCGAGGAACCGATCGCGAGCGCGGCGCCCTCGGACGGCCGCATGAGCGGCTACGTCATGCTGAGGCGCTATCAGGACCGGTTCAACGTGGACGGTCAGGAGGTCGTGCGCGACGTCGAGTATGGGTGGGACTACGCACGCGGCATGACCGTGCTCAAGATGTTCGACACCGATGGCCGGCTGGTATCCAGCGAGGACCGTCCCGGCGAGTCACTGCGTCTGAACGAGGCGGAGAATGCACGGGCCGAGGCGCTGGTCCGTACGCATCCGCAGCTCGAACAGATTCTCAACCAGCCCGGCGACACGAAGATCTGGATCGGCGGCTTCATCCTGCGCGAACCCGACGATCCGTTCTGCAAGCCCGGATCGCGCTGCGTGCATGTGATCGCCTCGAAGGATCAGGGGAATACACCCGTCGCTCACGCCATCGTCGACCTGATGCGTGACCGCGTCGTTTATCCGTTCTATCACCAACAGGCCGGCAGCGAATCCGGCAAGCGCTCGGAGAAGTCGTCATGAAATCGCTTCATCACGCAAGTCTGGGACTGCTGTTGCTCGGCCTCATGGGTGGACAGCAGGCGCTCGCCGCGACCCCAACGTGCAGCGGCAGCGAAACCAAGTTGAGCTGGCCGGCCGTCAATCCGGTCTGGGAGATGTGCTGGTTGCGGCCGAGCCAGAGTGCCGGCCCGGACGGGTCCGGTCTCGAGGTGCGCGACGTCCATTACAACGGCATTCCGGTCATGCGCCGGATGCACGCTCCATTGTTGTTTGCCGAATATCGCAACTCCGCAGGCGGCAACTGCTACCGCGACTGGAAGGACGAGAACGCGAACATTCTGTCGGTGCCCGCGGTTCGCAATACGCTCGGCACGCCGCCCTTCGGCTCCTACGCGAAGACTGCTTGCGACCGTTCGCTCGATCCTACCGCGTCCTACGGAACCTGCCCCTACGGTCTGTCGATGCCCGGAGCGAGCTGCGGGTCCGGCGTCACGATCGAAGACCTCGGTGACGAGGTGCGCCTGACCACGCAGTACACGGCCGGCTGGTACATGTACAGCTCGCGCTTCGCGTTCTTCAAGGACGGCCGTATCCAGCCGTACTTCGGCTTCGGCAACATGGACGGCACGTACAACGAAGTGACGCACTGGCACCACAACTATTGGCGCTTCGAGTTCAACATCGACGGCGACGGCGATCAGATGATCAGCGAGAACGGGGTCGACAAGACGACCGAGTTCTCTGCGCTTCGCAGTCTCACCGGTGGCGTCAACGGCGGCCCGACCACCTGGGAAGTGCGCAACGCGACCAGTGGCCGTGGTTATCGCCTGGTACCCGGCAGCGGCGACTACGTCGTCCCGACCAACGAATCGGGCCGCGGCTTTCACACGGTGGACGTGATGGGCACCAAGCAGATCGATGGCGAATATGGGGATCGCACCGACAACAGTCTCGGCGCCTGCCAGATGAACCAGGGCGCCTTGGTCAACGGTCAGGCGATCGATCACACCACCGTCGCGCTGTACTACCGCGTCGCAGTCCGCGACAGCACGGCCAACAACTGGCCGCCGGGATGCAGTGGCGGTACCTGCATCGCGCAGGATTCGATGGTCTGCAAGAACACCGGACCGATGCTGGTACCGTTCGGCGACTGGTCCGATTACATCCACGTCAGCGGCATCGAGGGTCCGATCAACGGCGCGTCGCCCTGACGCATATCGTCCTCCGCAATTCACTAGACGGCAGGTCCGCAGGAAGCGGGCCTGTCACGTCTTCTCACGTTCAACTGGCTAGGGGCTCTATGAACACTACTGTCGGATTGGTTGGCAAATCTCTCGCGATCGCCGTGGCGATCGCACTGTCCGGCGCGGCCGGAATCGTCCAGGCGGCGGACATCGGCCGCGACATCAAGCCCGGCAGTGCCGAGCACTGGTCGGCCTGGGGCGGCACGGTCGGCGTGCGCTGGAACCGCGAGCTGGCCGAGGACATCGGCCTGGCCATCGGTCAGGCCAGCGGCAAGCACGCGCAGCTGAGCTGGCGCGAACACGAGATGTTCGACCTGCGCCAGACCGGCAGTCTCGAGTTCGACGTGCGCAACAGCAATCTCCACGATTTCATCGGCGGCTCGCTGCAGGCGCGCGGCGGCTATGTGATCGAGTCGCCGGCCGGCCGCATCGACCTCAGGGACTTCCGCCTGAGCCCGCGCGCGGGCGACGAGCTGATCCTCGACATCGTCGGCGGCGACGGCAATGCCTGGTTCTACATCGACCGGCTGATGTACGAGCTGATCGACGGCAATCAGCGTCTGGCCGTACGCACGATGGATCTTCGCATTTCGCCGGAGCTGGCCGCGCGACTGGGCCATCCGGAAGTCGCCAACTGGGCGATCGCCGACATGCAGATGACGACCGACGTGCTGCGCCAGGGCGCCAATCCGCAGCAGCCCAGCGGCGGCTTCAAGTGGCACGACACGCCGGTGCCGGGCGCCGGCGGCGCGGTCTACCAGGCCGATCTCTTCATGCAGACTTTCAATGCGCAGTACAGCCGTTGCGACGGCTGCACCGGCGAAGGCGGCAATGGACGCGTGGTGTTCACGCCGTCCTCGACGCTGCGCAACAACGTCAACAACGGCACGCAGCAGGTCACGATTCCGAACGATCCGCTCGGCACCAGCAGCGCGCTGTATGCGGCCGATATCCCGTGGTGGCAGAAGTTCACCGGCAACCACGAGCCGTACGGCAACGACCAGCATCCGTTCCTGATCTGGAACCTGTACCGCCTCAACGCCGACGGCTCGATCGACCAGATCGGCCGCTCCGGCGTCAAGCACGCGTTCCTGACCACCAACTCCGGCTGCCTGGATCACCCGGGCACGAGCCAGGTGCTCGGCCGCGGCTGTTCGGACACCTACGGTACCGGCAACAACGACAGCAACAGCGATCTGGGACCGCGTTCGGAGATCGTCCCGGCGACCAACCAGTGGGGTCGCTGCGGGTCGATCTACGACGTCAACTGCGACGGCTCGCCGAACAGCTCCGGCAACGGCAACTTCGACCAGCGCATGATCACGCTGGAGTCGCAGTTCAGCGGTCCGGCCCATGCCGGCGCGACCTATCTGTTCGAATCGTGGTACCTGGCGCGCCAGGACATCAACATCTCCAACTCGATGGCGACCAAGCGCGTCACGTTCACGCGCAATTCGAGCACCTGGAGCATCGGCGGCAACGATCAGTACCGCCTCGGTCCGGCGATCGATCGCTGGGTCGATCCGAGCGCGCCGGGCGCGAATGCGCGTTCGGTCGCGCTGAGCAGCGCCGAAGGCAATACCCGGGTTGCGGTCAAGGTCACCGACCTCGGCGGCGGGCAGTGGCGCTACGACTATGCGGTCATGAACCTCGACTTCGCACGCGCCAAGACCGAGGGCAGCGAGCCGAACCTGCGCGTGCTCAGCAACATGGGTTACGACAGTTTCAGCGTGCCGATCGGCGGTGCCACGATCACCGACATCCGCTTCAGCGACGGCGACGTCGATACGACCAACGACTGGAGCGGCGCGATCTACAACGGCAGCGTGCTCTGGGCGACGCCGAACAAGACCAATCCGCTGAACTGGGGCACGATGTTCCGGTTCTCGTTCGTCGCGAACCAGGCGCCGTCCGAGAATGCCGCCGAGCTGCATATCGCCGAGCGCGGCACGCCGCAGGTCGTCAACGCGAGCGGGGTGCTGGCGCCGGTCGCCGCGCGGCCGAAGGCCTCGTTCGGCAACAACGCACCGTGATCGGCTGCCGGGGCAGTCGGCCCCGGTGACGCCTGGAACGCCCGGCTCCGGCCGGGCGTTTTTTTATGTGCGTTTCTCGGACGCGACATCCGCGGCCGCCTGCGTCGGCATCGAGGCCGAATCGCCTCAACGCACGGCCGGCTCGAACCTCAGCTGATGCCGCGGCGGCCCCGGCAGGAACGGGGTCGGCGCACCGCGCGCCCAGTCGGCATGGCCGGCGCCATAGAACGGCGACAGCGGATGACCGCTCTGGCCGCCCGGCATGTGCAGGTAGCCTTCCTGTTCGGCGCCCGGCGAGACCGCGAAGCGCTCGGACGCGCCGAAGCTGCGGCCCTGCACACGCGGCATGTGGCTGTCGCCGGGCAGCGCCTGGGCCGGCATGTCGAGCCAGCGTCCGAGCAACGGCGGCAAGGCGCGCGACAGCGGATGGCGGATCCGCGTCGTGTTGCGCTCGCCCCAGGTGCGCGCGGCGATGCCGCCGGGCTCGGCTCGGAGCCGGGCGGCGACGCGTAGCGCGGCATCGCCGAGCAGGGCGTCCCAGCTCGCGTGGCCGGGCGGCAGCAGATGCGCCGGGCGGAACAGCAGCAGCGCCGATACGGCATGCTCGAACTGATTCAGCCGCGGCAGCGCGAAGTCCGGGAAGCGCGTCCGCACGGCGGCCGTGAAGCCTCCACGCACGGTCTGGACGACCTCCTCGCGCCAGGCGCGCACGATGCGGTAGCCGACCGAATCGACGTCGGCCTTGCCGGTCCAGTCGGCGAGCGCCGCGCGCAGCGCGTCGCGATCCGGTCCGGCTGCCATCGCGTCCAGCTGACGCGCCAGGGCGTTCTTCCACGATTCGAGCAGCGTCGCCTGGTCGTCGAGCTGGATCGCGAGCATGTCCTGCGGCGTGAAGCGCTCGCGCGCCGCGAGGTCGTCGCGGATGCGCATCGCGCGGACGCCGAGGTCGTAGCCGCCGTCGCCGAGCACGTCGAGCCAAGGCGATTCGACCATGCGCTGGTTGCCGCTCCAGATGCGCTGCCACGGCGGATCGGCGATCAGCGGGTGCTGCGCGGCCTCGATCCAGCCGTCCCAGCCGACGCCGGGCCGGCTCCAGTCCGACGGCAGGCTCGCATCGTAATCGCCGCTGCGCCTCGGGATGCGGCCGGCGATGGTCCAGGCGATGTGGCCGGCGCGGTCGCCGACGACGAAGTTCTGCGCGGGGATCCCGCTCGACTGCGCGATCGCGACGGCCTCGTCGACCGTCTCGGCGGTGTCGAGCGCGAGCAGGCCGAGATCGATCGCGCCGGGCCGATGCGCCGCCCAGGCCAGCGCCAGCGGCGTGCCGTCGGCATCATCGGCGAGCAGCGGTCCCCAGGCGGTTTCGCGCACGTCGAGCGCGATGTCGGCGCCGCCGTGCACGGCGATCGTCTCTCGGATCGTCGCGACCGGCGCCCAGCCGTCGGTGCTGCGATAGCGGTCCGGATCGGCCGCGTCGATCGAGACGCGGACCCAGTCGGCGAAGTCGCCGTAGCTGTTCGTGAATCCCCAGGCGACGCGGCCATTGCTGCCGGCGACGATCGCCGGCATGCCCGGCAGCGAGACGCCGCTGACGTCGACGTCGCGGCCGGCACGGCGCGGATCGGGATAGACGAACCGCGCGCGAAACCAGATGTTCGGCACGCGCAGGCCCAGATGCATGTCGTTGGCAACCAGCGCCGGTCCGCCGGCCAGCGCGCCCGATACCGCGAAGGCATTGCTGCCGGGGGTCTCCTGCGACGGCGCGACGGCGGCCGGATCGGCCGGTGCGAGCGTGCGCAGGTCGAGTTCGGCCGGCGTCGGCAGCGCCGGCCAGCGCAGCGGCGGACCGGCCAGCGGCGCGTCCCAGCCGCCGCCGGAGGCGGTCACGAAGCGGTAGGCCGTCTCGGACAGCGCGGCATGCAGGCGCGAGAGTCCGAGCTCGCGCGCGTTGCCGGCATCCTGCAGGTCGAAGAACATCGCCGCCACGACCAGCAGGCTGTCCTCGCTGCGCCACGGCGCCGGCGCAGTGCCGGTCAGCAGGTAAGGAAACGGCCGCGCGTGCAGCGCGCGGAGGCCGGCATTGACGCCGTCGCGATAGCGGTCGAGCGCGTCCCTGTGCCCTGTCGGGAGCCGATCCAGTGTCGCGGCCAGGCGCGCACGCATGCGGTGCACGCGCGCCTGGCGATCGAGCGGTACGGCCGCCTCGCCGAACAGGGCAGCCAGTTCGCCGGCAGCGCTGCGCCGCATCAGGTCCATTTCGAAATAGCGCTCCTGCGCATGCACGTAGCCGATCGCCCAGGCGAGGTCGCTGCGATCGGCAGCACGCACCGTCACCGAACCGGCCGTGTCGCGCTCGACCGTCACCGGCGCGCGCAGCGCCGCGGCGGCGACGTCGCCGTCCAGCTGCGGCAGGCTGGCACGCAGCAGCGCCCAGGCGGCGGCCGCGGCGATGCCCGAGAGCAGGATCGCCGCGGCGAGCAGGCGGCCGGCCCAGCGCAGCGTGCGGCGCATCAGCCGCTGGCCTCGATGCGCTCGACGCGCTGGAATCCGCGCGGCAGCAGGCCGCCGCGTCCGGCGCGTCCGCCGCCGTACTCGACCAGATCGGCCCACTTGAGGATCAGCTTGCGCTGGCCGGCGTAGAGCGTCACCTCGCCCTTGCCTTCGGCGATCACCGCGACGCCGGCGACGCGTTCGCCGGCCGCGAACTTGGCCTTCGGGATCTCGATCAGCTTGTTGCCGCGGCCGCCGTTGTCGAGCTCGGGCAGGTCGGCGACCGAGAACATCAGCAGGTGTCCGGCGGTCGTCGCGACGACGATGCGGTCGCGTGCCGGATCGGCGACCAGCGGCGGCGCCAGCACACGGCTGCCGGCGTCGATGTTCATCAGCTGCTTGCCGGCCTTCTTGTTGGCCAGCAGCGTCTCGAAGCGCGTCACGAAACCGTAGCCGGCGTCGGAGGCCATGACCAGGCGCGTGCCGGCATCGGCGACCGCGATCGTGTCGATCCGCGCGCCGGCCGGCAGGCTGAAGCGGCCGGTGACCGGCTCGCCGTTGCCGCGCGCCGACGGCAGTGCATGGGCCGGCAGCGAATAGCTGCGGCCGGTCGAGTCGATGAAGGCCACTTGCTGGGTCGTGCGTCCCCTCGCAGCGACCAGATAGGCGTCGCCTTCGCGATAGTTCAGGCCCGGCGCATCCACGTCGTGCCCCTTGGCGGCGCGTACCCAGCCCTTCTCGCTGAGCACGATCGTGACCGGCTCGCTGGCGACCAGGGCCGACTCGTCGAGCGCCTGCGCGATCTGGCGCTCCACCAGCGGCGAGCGGCGGTCGTCGCCGTACTTGCGCGCGTCCTCGCGCAGTTCGTCCTTGATCAGCGTCTTGAGCCGCGCCTTGGAGTTCAGCAGCACGTTGATGCGCGCGCGTTCCTCCTCGAGCTGGTCGCGCTCGGCGTTGATCTTCATCTCCTCCAGGCGCGCCAGCTGGCGCAGCCGCGTCTCGAGGATGTAGTCGGTCTGCTCCTCGCTGAGCCTGAAACGCGCGATCAGGACCGGCTTGGGCTCTTCCTCGGTGCGGATGATGCGGATCACCTCGTCGAGGTTCAGATAGGCCGTGCGCAGGCCCTCGAGCAGGTGCAGGCGCTTTTCGACCTTGCCGAGCCGGTGCTGCAGGCGCCGCGTCACCGTGTCGGTGCGGAAGCGCAGCCATTCGGTCAGGATCTGCTTGAGGTTCTTGACCTGCGGGCGGCCGTCCAGACCGATCATGTTGAAGTTGACGCGGTAGCTGCGTTCCAGGTCCGTCGTCGCGAACAGATGCTGCATGGTCTCGTCGAGGTCGATGCGGTTGGAGCGCGGCACCAGCACCAGGCGGATCGGGTTCTCGTGGTCGGACTCGTCGCGGTAGTCCTCGAGCATCGGCAGCTTCTTGGCCTTGGCCAGCGCGTCGATCTGCTGCAGAACCTTGGACGGCGAGACCTGGTAGGGCAGGGCGGTGATGACGAGGTTGCCGTCTTCGCGCGTGTAGACCGCCCGGCAGCGCACCGAGCCGCCGCCGGTCTCGTACATCGCGATCAGCTCGGAGGCCGGCGTGATGATCTCGGCGGCGCTCGGGAAGTCCGGGCCGCGGACGTGCTCGCACAGGTCGCGCACGCTGGCGTCCGGATCGTCGAGCAGCCGGATGCAGGCGCTGGCCAGCTCGCGCAGGTTGTGCGGCAGGATGTCGGTCGCCATGCCGACCGCGATGCCGGTCGAACCGTTCAGCAGCACGTGCGGCACGCGCGCCGGCAGCCAGGCCGGCTCCTCGAGGGTGCCGTCGAAGTTCGCGGTCCAGTCGACCGTGCCGTGCGCCAGTTCCTCGAGCAGCAGCTCGGCGATCGGCGTCAGCTTTGACTCGGTGTAGCGCATCGCCGCGAACGACTTGGGATCGTCCTGCGAGCCGAAGTTGCCCTGGCCGTCGATCAGCGGGTAGCGGTACGAGAACGGCTGTGCCATCAGCACCATCGCCTCGTAGCAGGCCGAATCGCCGTGCGGATGGAACTTGCCGATGACGTCGCCGACCGTGCGCGCCGACTTCTTAGGCTTGGCCGCCGCGTCGAGTCCGAGTTCGCTCATCGCATAGACGATGCGCCGCTGTACGGGCTTGAGTCCGTCGCCGACGAACGGCAGGGCGCGGTCGAGCACGACATACATCGAATAGTCGAGATAGGCCCGCTCGGCGTAGTCCTTGAGGGCGATCTGTTCGTAGTTGGCTTGCAGGTTCATCGGCTTCTTCGCGCGATCGGGCCGGTTCGGTCCGGTCAAAGGATCCATTGTGCCGGAACGCGGAAAAATGCGCTGTCCCTGTTGCGCCGCACACGTCAAAACGGTATCAACAGCGACCTTTTTCCTTGCATCTTTTTCAGAGACGACGATGAGCGACGGCAGGACCTACAAGGTGGCGGTGGTCGGGGCGACCGGTGCGGTCGGACAGGCGCTGCTGGAGATCCTGGCCGAGCGCCTCTTTCCGGTCGGCGAGCTGGTACCGCTGGCCAGCACGCGGTCGGCCGGCGGCGACGTCGTCTACGCAGGGCGGCGCCTGATCGTGCGCGACCTGGCGGGGTTCGACTTCGCCGGCGTCGACATCGCGTTCTTCTCGGCCGGCGGCGCGGTCTCGCGCGAGCACGCGCCGCGCGCCGCGGCGGCCGGCGCCGTCGTGATCGACAACACCTCCGAGTTCCGCTACCAGGACGACGTGCCGCTGGTCGTCAGCGAGGTCAATCCGCACGCGATCGCGGGCTACCGCAGGCGCGGCATCATCGCCAATCCGAACTGCTCGACGATGCAGATGCTGGTCGCACTGGCACCGATCCACCGCGCGGTCGGCATCGAGCGCATCAACGTGGCCACTTATCAGTCGGTATCGGGCGCCGGCCGCTCCGGCGGCGAGGAACTCGGCCGGCAGACTGCGGCCCTGCTCAACTTCCAGGATCCGGCACCCGCCAAGTTCCCGGTGCAGATCGCGTTCAACCTGATCCCGCACATCGACGAGTTCCAGGACAACGGCTACACCAAGGAAGAGATGAAGATGGTCTGGGAGACGCGCAAGATCCTCGAAGACGACACGATCCAGGTCAATCCGACCGCGGTGCGCGTGCCGGTGTTCTTCGGGCACGCCGAGGCGGTCCACGTCGAGACCCGCGAGCCGATCGACGCGGCGGTCGCGCGAGCCCTGCTCGAGCAGGCTCCCGGCGTGGTCGTCGTCGACGAGCGCAGAGCCGGGGGCTACCCGACGCCGGCCGGCCACGCCGCCGGCAAGGACCCGGTCTTCGTCGGCCGGATCCGCCAGGACATCTCGCATCCGCGCGGATTGAACCTGTGGGTAGTCGCCGACAACATCCGCAAGGGGGCCGCTCTCAACGCCGTGCAAATCGGTGAACTGGTGGTCAAAACGTATCTCTGATCCGCAGTTACGATTGTGTTATAAGGCAGTTTCGAGATTCGCTCGCAGGAATCCGCCGCCCAAAAGCCGGATTCCGGATCATCGTCGCCGGGGGAGCTTTGCATATGAAACGACCGTTGCAACTGTCGCTGGCGATCGCGCTGGCGATCAGCGGTATCGATGCCATGGCCTTGGGGCTGGGCTCGATCCAGGTCAAGTCGCGTCTGAATCAGCCGCTGGAAGCCGAGATTCCGGTCATCCAGAGCAGCCCCGGGGAAGCCGAGGGCCTGATCGTGCAGCTGGCCAGCGCCGAGGATTTCGAGCGCGTGGGCCTGGACCGCACGCGCAGTGCGGCGGTCCCGCTGGAGTTCAAGCTGGTCCGCAACGCGCAGGGCCAGACCGTGATCCGCGTGACCACGGCCGAGGTCGTCCGCGATCCGTTTCTCGACCTTCTGATCGAGGCGAACTGGCCCAACGGCCGGCTGCTGCGCGAGTACACCGTGCTGCTCGACCCGCCGGTCATGGCCGCGGCGCTGCAGGGATCGACCACCGTTGCCGCATCGCCCGAGCCGGAGCGCGCACGGATCGAGCCGCTGCCGGCAGCGACGCCGAAGCCGGCGCCGAAGACCTCCTCCGTCCCGCCGCCGGTCGCCCGCGCACCGGCCGCGCCGCCCGCTCCCAGGCCCGCTGCCGAGGGCGACTATGCCGTGCAGAAGGGCGACACCCTGTCGGGCATCGCGCGGCAGGTCCGCCCCGATGGCGAGGTCAGCGTCGACCAGACGATGCTGGCGATCTTCAAGGCCAATCCGTCGGCGTTTTACAAGGACAACATCAACGCGCTCAAGAGCGGCGCGATCCTGCGCATTCCCGATACCGAGACGATCCGCGCGGTCGGTTCGCTGCGCGAGGCGGCCGAACAGGTGCGCGGTCAGGTCGAGGACTGGCGCGGCGTTTCCGGCAGCCCGACCCGCATCGCACGCACGTCCGGCGAGGCCGATGCGCCGGCGGCCACTGCGTCGCCGAGCTCGCGCACCAGCGACGATTCGCGCCTGGCGATCGTGCCCCCATCCGTCGGCAAGGACAGTCTGGCTGCCAGCGATCGCGTCGGTGCGAGCAGCGCGGCCGGCGGCAGCGGCGACACGCGCCTCAAGAACGAGCTGTCGCGGACCCAGGAAGCGCTGGCCAGCCGTGAGCAGGAAGCCGGCGAGCTCAAATCGCGGGTTCGTGAACTGGAAGATCTCAAGAACAAGAACGATCGCCTGCTGAGCCTCAAGGACTCGGAAATCGCCGAACTGCAGCAGCGGCTCAAGGCGCTGCAGGATGCAAAGGGCGGCATGGCGGCGACGCCGTCCGTGCCGGCCACGACCGCGCCGGCGAGCGCGACGCCGCCGGCCGCTACCGATGCGCCGTCCGCGCCGACCAAGGACGACATCTGGGGACGCGGCGACGCGGCCACCTCGGCGCCGGCCACGGCCGAGCCGTCCGCGACCGCAACGCCGGTTCCGGCACCGGCGCCGACCGATCCGGTTGCCGCCGATCCGGCCGGCAGCACACCGCCGGTGACGCCCGAGACCGGCACTGCGCCGCCTGCGGTTCCGGCCGGCGATGCGATCACCGCCACCGGCTCGGATACCGCACCGGCGACGCCGCCGGCCACCCCGGCGCAGCCGCCGGCCGCCGCGCCGAAGCCGGCCGTCAAGACGCCGCCGAAGCCGGTGACGCCGCCGCCGGCCGACAGCCCGTGGTTCATGGATCCGAAGGTGCTCGGCGGTGCCGGTGCGATCGGCCTGCTGCTGGTGCTGCTCGGCGTGGTCGGCCTGCGCAAGCGTCGCAAGCCGGTCGAGCGTTCGTCGATCGCCGAGTCGTTCGGCGACTCGCCACTGTCGGCGGCCGCACTGGCCGGCACGGCCGCCGTGGCCGCAGCCGATCCGATCGAGGCCGCGCTGCGCGCGCAGATCGATGCCAATCCGGCCGATCTCGGCGCCCGACTCGAGCTGCTCAGCCATTTCTACGCCGAGCGCCGCATCGAGGATTTCCAGGCCGGTGCGCTCGACATGAACGATTACGTGATCGACCGCAGCCAGCCCGAATGGCTCGAGGTGCAGGCGATGGGCCGCGAACTGCTGCCGGGCCATGCGCTGTTCGCCGAGCCGGGCAGCTCTGCCGAGGCCGCGCCGGACGCGAACGACGAAGCGGCCTACGACGAGGCGTTCGCATTCGATACGCCGGTTGCCGATCCGTTCGACCCGGCGCCCGCGCCGGCACCGGTCACCGATTTCGACTTCGATTTCGACGCACCTTCGCCGGCCCGCATCGAGGAGCCGGTCGCGCCGCCCGCCGCAGCGCCGGCCGACGATGACGGCTTCGACTTCGGCGACCTGCCGCCGCTGGACTTCCAGAGCGAGATCGACGCGGAGGCGCGCGACACCGCCGAGCGCGCGAGCCTGGCCGAGGATGCCGCGCCGGCAGCCTCGCTCGACGACGAGTTCTTCGTCGGCGACGATGCGGTCAACACCAAGCTCGATCTGGCGCGCACCTATCTGGACATGGGCGATCCGGACGGCGCACGGGCGATGCTCGAGGAAGTGCTGGCCGAAGGCAGCCAGGTGCAGAAGGACGAGGCGCGACGCCTGCTCGACGGCATCGTCTGATCGGGTGCGCCATGACCGCGTGCGAGGCCGGGAGCGATCCCGGCCTCGCCGTTTTTGCGGTCGGCCGCTTACAATCGCGCTCTTTTTCCAACGCGGCGGAGTCAGGACCTTGCGCATCGCTCTCGGTGTCGAGTACGACGGCACCGATTTCCTCGGCTGGCAGCGGCTGCGTCACGGGCCGACGGTGCAGGCTGCGCTCGAGGACGCGTTGAGCTTCGTCGCGGCGCGGCCGGTCGAGGTCACCTGTGCCGGGCGCACCGACGCCGGCGTCCACGCGCGCTGCCAGGTCGTCCATTTCGACACCGAGGCCGAGCGCAGCACGCGCGCCTGGGTGCTCGGCAGCAACTCGCAGCTGCCGCCGAGCATCGCCGTGCGCTGGGCGACACCGGTCGAGGATGCCTTTCATGCGCGGTTCGGTGCGCGCGCCCGCCGCTACCGCTATTCGATCCTCAATCGCAGCGTCCGGCCCGCGCTCGACGCCCGCTTCGTGACCTGGGAGCGCGTGCCGCTGGACGCCGTGACGATGCAGGCGGCCGCGCAGGCACTGGTCGGCGAGCACGACTTCAGCGCGTTCCGCACCAGTGCCTGCCAGGCGCGGTCGCCGATGCGCTGCGTGCACGCGATCGCGGTCGCGCGCGAGGGCGAGTACGTGCACATCGAGGTGCAGGCCAACGCGTTCCTGCATCACATGGTCCGCAACATCGTCGGCTCGCTGCTGCCGATCGGTCGCGGCGAGCGCGCGCCGGGCTGGCTCGGCGACCTGCTGGCCGGCCGCGACCGCGACCGCGCCGGTCCCACCGCGCCGGCGACCGGTCTGTGCTTCGTGGGGCCGCTGTATCCGCAGCCGGCCGGGCTGCCGGCCGAGGTCTCGAGCGCGCCCGGGGACCGCATATGAACGGGCGGACCCGCATCAAGTTCTGCGGCATCACGCGTGCGCAGGACGCCGCCTGCGCGGTCGCGCTCGGTGTCGATGCGCTCGGTTTCGTGTTCACGCGGCGCAGTCGCCGCTTCGTCGAGCCGGCGGCCGCCGCGGCGATCCGTGCGACCCTGCCGCCGTTCGTCTGCGCGGTCGCGCTGTTCATGGACGACGAGCCGGCCTGGATCGCGGCGGTACTGGATGCGTTTGGCGCGGATCTGATCCAGTTCCACGGCAGCGAGCCGGCCGCGTTCTGCGACGGCTTCGCGCGGCCGTATCTGAAGGCGGTCGCGATGGCGTCGGTTGCGGACGTGCCCGCCCATCTGGATGCCTACCCGCGCGCTTCGGGTTTCGTGCTGGACGCGCACGCGGCCGGCGAAGCCGGCGGCACCGGCCAGCGCTTCGACTGGGCGCGCGCCCGCGGGCTATCCCGGCCGGTCGTGCTCGCCGGCGGACTGACGGCCGGGACCGTCGGCGAGGCGATCGCGCGCACGCGTCCGTATGCCGTCGACGTGTCGAGCGGCATCGAAACCGCCCCCGGCCTCAAGGATGATGCGAAAATGCGTGCTTTCGCGGCGGCCGTGAGGGCCGCCGACTGCGGATGAGACGATGATGCCTTCGACCGGTTCCAGGACTCTGCCCGACGCACGCGGCCACTTCGGCGACTTCGGCGGCAGCTACGTGGCCGAGACCCTGATGGTGCCGCTGGCCGAGCTGAGCGCCGCCTATGAAGCGGCACGCGCCGACCCGGCGTTCGTCGCCGAGTTCGAGCGCGATCTCAAGTTCTACGTCGGACGGCCGTCGCCGATCTATCACGCTGAGCGCCTGTCGCGGAAGGTCGGCGGGGCGCAGATCCTGCTCAAGCGCGAGGATCTCAACCACACCGGCGCGCACAAGATCAACAACACGATCGGTCAGGCCCTGCTGGCGCGCCGCATGGGCAAGCGGCGCATCATCGCCGAAACCGGCGCCGGCCAGCACGGCGTCGCGACCGCGACGGTCTGCGCGCGGCTTGGCCTGGACTGCGTGGTCTACATGGGCGCGGTCGACGTCGAGCGCCAGGCGATCAACGTGTACCGGATGAAACTGCTCGGCGCCGAGGTGGTGCCGGTGACGTCCGGCTCCAGGACGCTCAAGGATGCGCTGAACGAAGCGATGCGCGACTGGGTGACCCACGTCGCCGACACGTTCTACATCATCGGCACGGTGGCCGGACCGCATCCGTATCCGATGATGGTGCGCGACTTCAACGCCGTGGTCGGCCGCGAGGCGCGCGCGCAGATGCTCGAAGGCTACGGCCGGCTGCCCGACGTGCTGGTCGCCTGCGTCGGCGGCGGCTCCAATGCGATCGGCCTGTTCCATGCGTTCCTCGGCGACGCGGACGTGCGCATCGTCGGGGCCGAAGCCGCCGGCGACGGCATCGCCAGCGGCCGCCATGCGGCCTCGCTGGCCGCGGGCCGGCCGGGCATCCTGCACGGCAACCGCACCTACGTGCTGTGCGACGACAACGGCCAGATCATCGAGACCCATTCGATCTCGGCCGGCCTGGACTATCCCGGCGTCGGTCCCGAGCACGCCTGGCTCAAGGACAGCGGACGTGCCCAGTACGTCGGCATCACCGACGAAGAGGCGCTGGCCGCGTTCCACGAACTGGCGCGCAGCGAAGGCATCCTCGCCGCGCTCGAGTCCAGCCATGCGATCGCGCAGGGCATCAAGCTGGCGCGCGAGCTGCCGCGCGATGCGCTGATCCTGGTCAACCTGTCCGGCCGCGGCGACAAGGACGTGCACACGATCGCCGCGCGCGAAGGGATCAGCCTGACATGAACCGCATCGACGCGCGCTATGCGCAGCTGCGCGCTGCCGGCCGCATCGGCCTGATTCCGTTCGTCACCGCCGGCGATCCGTCGCCGGACCTGCTGGTGCCGACGATGCATGCCCTGGTCGCGTCCGGCGCCGACCTGATCGAGCTCGGCGTGCCGTTCTCCGATCCGATGGCCGACGGACCGGTGATCCAGCACGCGAGCGAACGCGCGGTCGCGCGCGGCGTCGGTATCGGCCTGATCCTCGAAGGCGTCGCGGCGTTCCGTCGCGACGACGCGGCGACGCCGGTGGTCCTGATGGGCTATCTGAATCCGATCGAGATCTACGGCTGGGCGCGCTTCGCGCGCGACGCGGCCGCGGCCGGCGTCGACGGCGTGCTGCTGGTCGACTGTCCGGTCGAGGAGGCCGATCGCGCCGCGCCGCTGGCGCAGACCGGCCTGCACCAGATCTTCCTGGTCGCGCCGACCACGACGCCCGAGCGCCTCGGCGACGTCACCGCGCGCGCGCAGGGCTTCCTCTACCTGGTTTCGTTCGCCGGCGTGACCGGTGCCGACCGCCTCGAAACCGGCGAGATCGCGCAGCGCATCGCCGCGATCCGCCGTGCGGCCGCAGTGCCGATCGCGGTCGGCTTCGGCGTGCGCGACGCGGCATCGGCTGCCGCCATCGGCGCCGCCGGCGCCGATGCGGTCGTCATCGGCAGCGCGCTCGTCGAGCGGCTGGCCGGCGCCGCCGACGCGGCCGAGATCGCGGCCCGTGTCGGCCGATTCCTGGCGCCGATCCGCGCAGCATTGGATGCGACGCCGCGCGACCCCAGCTGATTCTTCGACTTCGACCGAATCCGGTGCCGCGCCGGATTGGTCACCCGATCCAGGAGGCACGCACATGAACTGGCTGCAGAAACTGATGTCCGGCCGCGCCCGCACCGAGGGCACCAATGCCAAGGGCAAGGTGCCCGAAGGCCTCTGGGAGAAGTGCGACGGCTGCGCCGCGGTGCTCTATCGCCCCGAGCTCGACCGCAATCTGATGGTCTGTCCGAAATGCGGGCACCATCATGCGATGCGCGCGCGCGACCGACTCGCCACGCTGTTCGACGAAAATTCCGCGGTCGAGCTGTTCGCCGGTCTGGAGCCGGTGGACGTGCTGAAGTTCAAGGACACCAAGAAGTACCGCGATCGTATCGTGGCCGCGCAGAAGCAGACCGGCGAGAAGGACGCGATGGTCGTGATGCGCGGCCTGCTCAAGGAGCGCGCGCTGGTGGCCTGCGCGTTCGAGTTTTCGTACATGGGCGGATCGATGGGCTCGGTGGTCGGCGAGAAGTTCACGCGCGGCGCCGAGCAGGCGCTGCGCGACGGCATTCCGTTGGTCTGCTTCTCGGCGACCGGTGGCGCGCGCATGCAGGAAAGCCTGTTCTCGCTGATGCAGATGGCCAAGACCTCCGCGGCGTTGGCGCGGCTGCGTGCGGCCGGGCTGCCTTACATCTCGGTGCTGACGCATCCGACCACCGGCGGCGTGTCGGCCAGCCTCGGCATGCTCGGCGACGTCAACATCGGCGAGCCCCAGGCACTGATCGGCTTCGCCGGTCCGCGCGTCATCGAGCAGACCGTGCGCGAGACGCTGCCCGAAGGCTTCCAGCGTTCGGAATTCCTGCGCGAGCACGGCGCGCTCGATCTGATCGTCGACCGGCGCGAGATGCGCGACAAGCTCGCCGCGCTGTTCGCGCTGATGATGCGCCAGCCGCGCGCAGCCTGACCCGCGTGACGCCGGCCGCGGCATCGCGGCCGCCGGCATGCCGCGCTCAACGCAGCGACAGAAAGTCCGCGCTGCAGACCAGCCGCACCGCGTCCAGGCGCGCGGCCGCCTTCGGCAGGGCCTCGCGCAGCGCCTCGAGCTCGGCCGCGACCGCGTCGACTTCTTCGGAGCGGACCGCCGGATTGACGCGCGCCAGCGCGCTCAGCCGCGCGTGCTCGTCGCCGAGCCGGCGCTCGGCCTCGGCCAGCGCGGCGGCAATCTGGATCTGCGCGTACTCGCGCACGCGTGTCTGCGCATGCGCGAGCAGCGGCGGTACCAGCTTGGAGAGGATCGGCCGGTAACGCGCCGGATCGAGCGTGCGCTCGTTCGCGCGCAGGTCGGTCTGCGGCTGGAAGTCGTGGCGCTCCTGCAGGCGCGAGTCGATCACGACGCGGATCGGCGAGGGCGGCAGGAAGCGGTCCACGCCGAGCCGGCGGTCGGCGACGCAGGCCAGCACGAAGACGCATTCGAGCAGCGCGCTGCGCGCGGGCAGGGCGGGGTCGACCAGGAACGCCGCGTTGCCTTGCTCGCTCTCGAGCAGCAGGTCGAGTGCGCCGGCGACCATCGGATGATCGAGCCGCAGCAGCGGCAGATCCTCGCGCGACAGCGCGACCGTGCGCTGGAACGTCGCCTGCTGAGGGCCGTCCTTGAGCCCCGGAAATCCGTCGGTGCTGAGGTATTCCGGATCGAGCAGGATCAGGCCGCCCCCCTGTTCCTCGCCGTGCACGCCGAACTGCTCGAACAGGCGCAGGATGAAGTCGCGCGCGCCGGTGTCGGCATCGAGCATCGCCAGCGTGTCGGTCAGGTCCTCGCCGCGCGCGTCGCGTTCGCTGGCCAGTTCGAGCAGACGATCGCGTCCGGCATGGACGATCGCCGAGAGCTCTTCGTGGGCCGCGCGCGTCTCGGCGATCAGCGCGTCGAGCTCGGCATCGGTCTCCTCGCCGCCGCGCGCGTGCAGCATCGCGATCTCGGTGAGGCGCGCGCCGAAACGCTTGAGCAGCTCGCGGCCGTCGGCCGGACTGTGCCGGAACGCATCGAGTCCTTCCTCGTACCAGCGCGCCAGCGCCTGTTGCGCGCTGCCCTGGACGACGCAGTAATGCAACTGGATGTCGTGCTTCTGGCCGATCCGGTCGAGGCGGCCGATGCGCTGCTCGAGCAGATCCGGATCGAGCGGCAGATCCCACAGCACCAGATGCCGTGCGAACTGGAAGTTGCGGCCTTCCGAGCCGATCTCCGAACACAGCAGCACGCGTGCGCCTTCCGGATCGGCGAAATAGGCCGCGTTGCGATCGCGCTGCACCAGGCTCATGCCTTCGTGGAAGCGCGCGACCTTGGCGCCGCTGCGCGTGCGCAGCGCGTCCTCGAGCGCGAGCACCTTGGCCTGGGTCCGGCAAATCAGCAGCAGCTTGTCGGCGCCATGGCGCTCGAGCAGATCGACCAGCCACGGCAGGCGGACGTCCTCGCCGTAGTCGTGCTCGAGGCCGACGTCGCCGCTCTGGCCGTCGGCCTGGAACTCGGCGAGCAGACGCTGGCGAGCGGCGTCGTCGAGCACGCCGGCGTCGAGCATATGCGGTCGCGGCAGACGCTGCGGAAAGCCGCCGATCCGCGCGCGCCGGTTGCGGAACATCACGCGACCGGTGCCGTGGCGGTCGATCAGTGCGTCGAGCAGGGCGTCCGGGTCGGCGCCGCTGTCGAGCAGCGCCTGCAGTTGCGGGTCGGCGTCGAAGCGCTGCGCGAGCTCGGCGCGCTCGGACGCGTCCAGCGCGGCGCCGTCGTTGAGCTTGCCGGCGATCGAGGACAACCGCGCATAGCCGTCGGCTTCGGCGACATAGCGGTCGAGGTCCGGGAAGCGCGCCGGATCGAGCAGGCGCAGGCGCGCGAAATGGCCGCTGCGGCCGAGCTGTTCGGGCGTCGCCGTCAGCAGGATCAGGCTGGGGATGCGCTCGGCCAGGGTCTCGACCAGGCGATAGGCGGGGCTGGCCGACTCGGGCGTCCAGGCCAGATGGTGCGCCTCGTCGACGACCAGGACGTCCCATCCGGCGGCGATCGCCTGCGCGGCGCGCTTGGGATGGCCGGCGAGAAAGTCGACGCTGGCGATCACCTGCTGTTCGTCGGCGAACGGATTGCGGCCGTCGCCGGCCGCCTCGATCGCCTCGCAGCGCTCCTCGTCGTAGAGCGCGAAGGACAGGTTGAAGCGGCGCAGCAGCTCGACGAACCACTGATGCACGAGGCTTTCGGGCAGCAGCACGAGCACGCGTCCGGCACGTCCGGTCGCGATCAGGCGGCTGACGATCATGCCGGCCTCGATGGTCTTGCCGAGGCCGACCTCGTCGGCCAGCAGCACGCGCAGCGGCTGCCGTCCGATCGCCGAGGCGGCCACCTTGAGCTGATGCGGAATCAGGTCGATCCGTGCCGATGCGAGGCCCCAGGCCGGCGAGCGCAGCGCGGCGGCACGCCGGCCGAGCGCGTCGAGGCGGAAGTCGAAGCGGTCGCTGCGATCGAGCCGCACCGAGATCAGGCGCTCGTCGGCACGCGAGATCGGCTGCGTGTCGTCGAGCTCCGATTCGGCCAGCCGCTGGCCGTCGCCGTGATAGACGAGCAGGCCGTCATCGTCCTCCACGCGCTCGACCGTGAACGAAAGTCCGTTGCCCTGGATCTTCTGACCGGCGCGAAACTCGGCGCGGGTCAGCGGCGCGGCGTGCACGGCGTAGTGGCGCAGCACGCCCGAGGTCGCGTAGAGCACCTGCACGCTGCGGCCCTCGACGCGCAGGATCGTGCCGAGGCCGAGTTCGGGTTCGGCATTGGAGATCCAGCGTTGTCCGGGCTTGAGCTGCATGCGCGTGTCGACTCCAAAACGGCGAAGGGGCGCGGATTATCCGCACTGGCCCGCGACGGCGCCAGGCATGCGCCGCGATGCGGCCGCGATCAGCTCTCGCGCAGCGCGACGAACCGGGCCAGATCGACCAGGGCGCGGCCGCCCTCGCCGAACGTCGCCGCGTCGGCGAGTGCCTGAGCGGTCATCGCGGCGAGCTGCGCGCGCGAGGCGGGCATGCCAAGTATCGCCGGATAGGTCGGCTTGGCGTGCGCCTCGTCCTTGCCGGCCGTCTTGCCGAGCTGGTCAGTGCTGCCCTCGACATCGAGGATGTCGTCGCGGATCTGGAAGGCCAGGCCGACGCAGTGGCCGTAGCGGTCGATCCTCGCCAGCACGGCATCGTCGCGGCAGCCGGCCGCGAGCGCGCCGAGGCGCACCGAGGCGCGGATCAGCGCGCCGGTCTTGTGCACGTGCATGCGCTCGAGGGCGGCCGGATCGAGCCGATGGCCGACCGACGCCAGATCCAGCGCCTGTCCGCCGGCCATGCCCTGCGATCCGCAGGCCTTGCCCAGGATGCGCAGCATCTCGATGCGGACCGCAGGCTCGACGTCGAGCGCCGGTGCTTCGCTCAGGACCTCGAACGCGAGCGCCTGCAGCGCGTCGCCGGCGAGGATCGCCATCGCCTCGCCGAACGCGACATGGCAGGTCGGCTGGCCGCGCCGCAATGCATCGTCGTCCATCGCCGGCAGGTCGTCGTGCACCAGCGAATAGGCGTGAATGATCTCGACCGCCGCGGCCGGTGCGTCGAGCCGGTCCAGCGGCGCGCCGAGCGCCAGGCCGGCCGCATAGACCAGCAGCGGACGCATCCGCTTGCCGCCGCCGAGCACCGCGTAGCGCATCGCGCGATGCAGCGGAACCGGCGGCGTCGCCTCATCCGGCAGGACGCGCGCGAGCGCCGCGTCGGCGCGGTTCGACAGCGCCTGCAGATCGGGCGGGAGATCGCGCACTCAGGGCGTTTCGGGATCGAAGGGTCTGGCCGAGCCGATCGCTTCGGGATCGAGCAGTTGCTGTACGCGCAGCTCGGCCTGTTCCAGGGCACCCTGGCAACTGCGATAGAGCGCGATGCCGCGCTCGAACGAATGCAGCGACTCGTCCAGGCTCAGATCGCCGTGCTCCATGCGCGCGACGAGCTGCTCGAGTTCGTCGAGCGACCGCTCGAACTGGGCTACCTGCGTCGTGCTGTCGTCGGTCGGATCGGGCATGCGCGAAAAGTAGCCCAGCGCTCGGTCAAGTTCAATGGCGTCAACCGGCCGTGCCGCTGCGTCCGGCCCACTGCACGCGGCAGCCGAGCCGCGCGAACAGGGCCTGTCCCTCTTCGCCGGTCCACAGGTCGGCCACGGCCAGCAGCGTGCCGTCCTGCGCGATCACCAGCGGCACCCGGCCGCGTTCCCACGGCGGCAGGCCCGACTCCTGAAACAGCTGAGACAGCTCGCGGCGATGTTCGCTGCCCGACAGCCGGATCGTCTCGCCGCCGTGGCGGAACCGGACGTAGAGCGGGAAGGGCGGCTCGATGAGGGGCGTGCCGTCCCCGGCGCTCACCAGGCGCAGGACGCCCAGGTCGGCCGGAAGTACGACATCGCCGGCGTCCAGGCGCGCCATCCAGTCCAGTGGCGGTGATTGCAGCGGCGCCGAGGCGTACAGGAGATCGCGATGGCGGCGCAGCTCGGCACCCGGCCAGCGTACGCAGGGCTGGCGATCGTCGCCGGCCTCGGCCAGCTGGCGCATCAGTTCGGCGGTCTGGAAGTGCGTCGGTTCGGACAGGCCGAGTCCGCGCAGCCAGCGCCGCAGCGACGGATCGCGCAGCGCTTCGGGCAGGTCGAGCCAGCCGCGATAGCGCAGGGTCGCCGGATCCAGCCCCTGCAGCGAGGCCAGGGCCTGTTCGGCCGCCACGTCGATGAAGTCGGAGGCCGCCCGCGCCCAGGCCGACGCCATGACGAGGCTGGCATCGGCCTCGGGCCACCGCTCGCGCAGGCGCGGCAGGATCTGCGCGCGGACGAGATTGCGGTCGATCGTCATGTCGAAGTTGCTCGGATCCTGCACCCAGGGCAGGTCATGCAGGCTCGCGTAGTCGCGCAGCGTGGCCTGCGGCAGGTCCAGCAGCGGCCGCCAGGCGTGCCCGAGACCGAGCGGGCGCAGTGTGCGCATCGCGCCGAGGCCTTCCGGCCCCGAACCGCGCATCAGCTTGAGCAGGACCGTCTCGGCCTGATCGTCACGGTGGTGCGCGAGCGCGAGGATCTCGCCCGGTGCCAGCACGGTCTCGATCGCGCCGTAGCGCGCGCGCCGGGCGGCGCCCTCGGGACCGGCGCCGGGCCCGACCTCGATCGTGATCCGCCGGATCGAGACGTCAAGCGACCGTGCGAAGCGCTGGCAATGTTCGGACCAGGCCCGGCTGTCCGCCTGCAGCCCGTGATCGACGTGCAAAGCGCTCAAGCCGCGCGCGCGCGCCGCCTCCATCCCGGCCAGGGCATGCAGCAGCGTCGAGGAGTCCAGTCCGCCGCTGTAGGCCACGCGAATCGGGCCGGCCGGCAGCCGGGCCAGTGCCGCTTCGAGGGTCTGCGTCAGACGGTGGGCTTTCAGTTCTCGCTCCGTAGACGTGCAGGTCGCCCCCGGCCGCGATCGTCGCGGGCGGGGGCCGCCGCGGTCGTGCTCAGTTCCAGGAGCACACCACCTTGCCGCAGTTGCCTGCTTCCATCAGGTCGAATCCTTTCTGAAAATCGTCGATGTGGATCTGGTGCGTCAGCACCTTCTGCAGCGGGAATCCGGTCAGCACCATCTGCGTCATCTTGTACCAGGTCTCGTACATGCGCCGTCCGTAGATGCCGTGCAGGACCAGGCCCTTGAAGATCACCTTGTCCCAGTCGATGCCGGCGCCCTTGGGCTGGATGCCGAGCAGTGCGATCTTGCCGCCGTGGTACATGCAGTCGAGCATGTCGTTGAACGCGCGCGGATTGCCGCTCATCTCGAGGCCGACGTCGAAGCCCTCGATGTGCAGATCCTTGACGACGTCGCGCAGCGACTGCTCGGAGACGTTGACCACCCGCGTGGCGCCCATGTCGGCGGCCAGCTTCAGGCGGTAGTCGTTGACGTCGGTCACCACGACGTTGCGTGCGCCGACGTGCTTGGCGATGCCGGCCGCGATCACGCCGATCGGACCGGCGCCGGTGATCAGCACGTCCTCGCCGATCAGGTCGAACTCCAGCGCGCAGTGTGCGGCGTTGCCGTACGGGTCGAAGAAGGCGGCCAGCTCCGACGGAATCGGGTCGGGAATCGGCCACAGGTTCGACGCCGGCATCGCGATGTATTCGGCGAACGCGCCGTGGCGGTTGACGCCGATGCCGACCGTGTTGGGACACAGATGCTGGCGGCCGGCGCGGCAGTTGCGGCAGACGCCGCAGACGATGTGGCCCTCCGCCGAGACGCGCTGGCCGACCTCGTAGCCGCGCACGCCGGCGCCGATGTCGACGATGCGGCCGACGAACTCGTGTCCGATCACCAGACCCGGCTTGATCGTGCGCTGCGACCACTCGTCCCACAGGTAGATGTGGAGGTCGGTGCCGCAGATCGCGGTTTTTTCGAGCTTGATCAGGACGTCGTTGGGTCCGATCTCGGGGAGCGGCACGTCTTCGAGCCAGATGCCCTTGCCGGGCTCGCGTTTCACCAAGGCCTTCATGCAGGTCGTCGCGGTGTGAAGAGGGGCGCGGATTATAGGTCCACGACGCATGCGCGCAGCGCTGCAATGCACCAGGTCCCGCTCGAGCCCGTCCCGAGCGCTCGTTTGCGCTCGGGCCATACCGCTTCGTATGGAAAATCCCAAAAAATGATGACCTTCCGCCTGTTGCGTCCGCAGGCTGAATGTGCTCGAATTGTTAAATGGCTTTCGTACGTCCAGTCCGCTGGACATCATTCGAACAGTTGCCCAAAGCCCGGGAGGGGGTTTCTCCTGGGAAGTTCGTCAACGCGGGCGGTTTCTGCCCCATTCCGGAGAACGTGTAGTGTCCAAGTCCCTTCTTGCCCTTTCCGTCGGCCTGTTCTGCGCTGCCGGTGCCCAGGCTGCCAGCTTCAGCACCACGACCCAGTCGCTCGGCAACGTGCCGGCCGCGGCCTGCCCGACCGGCCCGGGCAATCTCAGCCACAACACCGACTGCGCTCCGCTTCAGGGCACGGTCGCCTGCGGCGCGACCGGTCTGGCCACCACGGCCGAGAACAGCTACTACCGCCGCTACGTCCTGGCCGCCGGCACCACGCCGGGTGCCAGCGTTTCGTCGGTCCACATCGGTATCGAGAGCACGACCTCGGGTACCGGTAGCGATGTAACCGGCATGGAAGTGCGCATCTACACGATCCCGACCGGCACCGCGCTGACGACCGGCGCGCTGACCCTGATCGGCTCGGCGCCGTTCACCTCGCCGGACGGCAACGTGCTGGCCGAGCTGGACCTGGCGATCTCGCCGGCCGCGGTCATCGACGATCCGGCCACCAAGGACATCGTCGTCGAGCTGTTCCAGCCGGACCTCGAGCCGTCGGCCAGCGCGTTCGTGTTCGGTTCCAATTCGACCGGTTCGGGTATCACCTACCTGCGCGCTCCGGACTGCGGTGCCAACCAGCCGACCGACATCGCTTCGCTCGGCTTCCCCGATGTCAAGATCATCGCCGCGCTTGCCGGCCAGGGTCTGCCGGTGTCGCTGCAGGACTTCACGATCGAGTGATGCTGCGCGCCATCGCGTGAAAACGACGCCCCGGTTCGCCGGGGCGTTTTTTTGTCCGTCGTTCCGGGCATGACTTCTGTCCTGCGCCCGGCAGGCCGTGTTGCGGCACCATCGGCGGTTCGTTTTCGCCGAAGGTCCTCCCATGCATCGCCGTTCACTGCTGGCCCTCGTCCTGGCCCTCTTCGTCACCACGCCCGCCCTCGCGACCGAAGGCATGTGGCAGCCGGCGCAGCTGCCGGCGATCGCCGGCGATCTCAAGGCGGCCGGCCTTCAGCTCGATCCGCACGATCTGACCGACCTGACCGGCCCGACGATGGGCGCGATCGTCAGCCTCGGCTTCTGCACGGCCTCGTTCGTGTCGCCGCAGGGTCTGGTCGTGACCAACCACCACTGTGCGTACGGCGCGATCCAGTACAACTCGACGGCCGAGCGCAACCTGATCAAGAACGGCTTCCTGGCGCGCCGGTTCGAGGAGGAACTGCCGGGCGATCCGAACCTGCGCGTCTACGTCACCGAGGAGATTCGCGACGTCACGCGCGAGATCGCCCGCCGCGTCAAGCCGGACATGGACGGCTACGCGCGCTACGAGGCGATCGACCGCGCCGAAAAGGAGCTCGTCGCGCGCTGTGAGAAGCCCGGCGGCCTGCGCTGCAGCGTGTCCGCGTTCTACGGCGGCGCCAGCTACCAGCTGATCCGTCAGCGCGAGATTCGCGACGTCCGGCTGGTCTACGCGCCGGCCGGCGCGGTCGGCAAGTTCGGCGGCGACGTCGACAACTGGATGTGGCCGCGCCATACCGGCGACTTCAGTTTCCTGCGCGCCTACGTCGGCAAGGACGGCAAGTCCGCGGCGTACTCGAAGGACAACGTGCCGTACCAGCCCGCCCACGTGCTGCCGGTCAATGCCGATGGCGTTCAGGCCGGCGACTTCGTCATGGTGACCGGCTATCCGGGGCGCACCAACCGCTACCGGCGTGCCGCCGAGGTCGCCGATGCGATCGACTGGTCCTATCCGGCCCAGCAGCAGATCGTCACCGACATCCTCGGCATCATCGACGTCGAGGGCCGGCGCGATCCGGAGGTGGCGGTCAAGTACGCCAGCTCGGTCGCGAGCTTCAACAATGCGCTCAAGAACTACGGCGGCCAGCTCGAAGGCCTCGGCCGCGCCGATGCGGTCGCGACCAAGCGTGCGCGCGAGGCGGAGCTCGACGCCTGGCTGTCGCGCCAGGGTACCGAGGAAGCGGCCCTGCGCGCCGACATCACGGCGCTCGACGCGCTCCTGGCCAGCCAGCGCGCGACGCGCGATCGCGACATGCTGCTCGGCTATCTGCAGCGCACCCAGCTCTACAGCGCCGCCTACAGCGTCTACCGGCTCGCGATCGAGCGCGACAAGCCGGCGCTCGATCGCGAATCGGGCTACCAGCCGCGCGACGAGGCACGCATCGAGGGCAATCTGCGGCAGATGGAGCGCCGCGGCGATCCGGCGACCGACGCCCGCATCCTCGCCTACGTGCTCAAGCGCTACCAGCAGCTGCCGGCCGCGCAGCGCATCGCGGCGCTCGACCAGTGGCTTGGCAGCGATGCCGCGCAGGTCGACCCCAAGGTTGCCGCGCTGTACGCCGGCAGCGCGCTCGGCACCACGGATGCCCGACTGGCCGGGCTGAAGCTGTCGCGCAAGCAGATCGAGGCCTCGGACGATGCCGCCTACCGGATGATCGTCGGGCTGATGCCGGAGCTGCTGCGCATCGAGCGCGAGCGCAAGGCACGCGTCGGCGAGGAGATGAAGCTGCGGCCGCGCTACATGCAGGCGATGATCGCGTTCAACGAGTCGCAGGGGCGGGCGGTCTATCCGGACGCCAACAGCTCGCTGCGCCTGACCTACGGCAAGGTGCAGGGCCTCAAGAAGGACGGCGCGGAGTTCTTCCCGTTTACGACGCTCGAGGGCATTGCCGCCAAGAGCACCGGCGTCGACCCGTTCGACACGCCCCAGAACGTGCTCGAGCGGATTCGCGCCAAGGACTACGGCCGCTACGTCAATCCGGCGATTGGTTCGGTGCCGGTCGATTTCCTGGCCGACCTCGACATCACCGGCGGCAACTCCGGCTCGCCGACGCTCGATGCGCGTGGACGGCTGGTCGGTCTGGCCTTCGACGGCGTGTGGGAGAGCGTCAGTGCCGACTGGCTGTTCAATCCGGCATTGACGCGCTCGATCCAGGTCGACGTGCGCTACATGCTGTGGGTCATGGACAAGGTCGACGGCGCGAGCAACCTGCTGCAGGAGATGGGCGTACGCTGAGCGCTTTCCTAGCGCGAGGCCTCCATGTCGGTCGACACGCGCCCGCCCGCGATCTTCCTGATGGGGCCGACGGCGTCCGGCAAGACGGCATTGGCCTGTGCGCTTGCGGCACGCTTCGATGTCGGCCTGATCAGCGTCGATTCGGCACTGGTCTATCGCGGCCTCGACATCGGCGCCGCCAAGCCCGATGCCGAGACGCTGCGCCGCCATCCGCATGCGCTGATCGACATCCGCGACCCGGAGGAGGCCTACTCGGCCGCCGAGTTCGCGGCGGACGCGCATGCCGCCATGGAGGCGGTGACGCGGTCGGGCAGGGTGCCGCTGCTGGTCGGCGGCACGATGCTGTACTTCCACGCGCTTCAGCAGGGGCTTTCCGATCTGCCGGTAGCCGATCCGGCCATCCGCGCGCGCCTCGCCGCCGAGGCGGCGAGGCTCGGCTGGCCGGCGCTGCATGCGCGCCTGGCCGAGCGCGATCCTTCGGCTGCCGCGCGGATCGGACCGGCCGACGGCCAGCGCATCCAGCGTGCGCTCGAGGTGATCGAGCTCTCCGGCCGCCCGCTGTCGGAGCAGCAGGGCGGGCCGCGCGGCCGATTCGCCTGGCGCGTACTCAAGCTCGCGCTGGCGCCGACCGATCGGAGACCGCTGCATGCGCGGATCGCGCATCGGCTGGAGACGATGTTCGAGGCGGGATTCGTCGAAGAGGTGCGAGCGCTGCGCATGCGTCCGGCGCTGGACGCCGACGCGCCGGCGATGCGAGCGGTCGGCTACCGCCAGGTGTGGCAGTACCTGGATGGCGAAACCGACGCGGCCGGCATGCGCGAGCGCGCGATCTTCGCGACGCGTCAACTGGCCAAGCGGCAGATCACCTGGCTGCGCAGCGAGCTCGATGCGCGCTGGCTGAATCCCGAGGACGAACGGCACGCGCAGGCCGCCGAGCAGGCGCTCGTCCAGTTCCTGGGCCGTCCGAAACGTGAGTCGGACATTGGAACTTGGCCGTCGTTTGCCTAAGATAACAGCCGTTGAACCGGGGCCATACCGGACGCATGTTGCGTGCGGTGCTCGTTTTGTCCGGTTCGGGTCGCGTCGCCAGGAGAATGAAAATGTCTAAGGGGCAGTCATTGCAGGATCCGTTCCTCAATGCACTTCGGCGCGAACGCGTGCCGGTGTCGATCTATCTGGTCAACGGCATCAAGCTGCAAGGCACGATCGAGTCGTTCGACCAGTTCGTCGTTCTGCTGCGCAATACCGTCAGCCAGATGGTCTACAAGCACGCCATTTCGACCGTAGTACCCACGCGCAACGTGCGCATCGCCGGCCCGGAAAGCGCCGGAGCTTCCGGCGACGCCGCCGATCCGGACTGACCCGAGGTAGACCGCACTGTTCGAACGATCCAGAAAGGGCGAGCGCGCGCTGCTGCTGCAGCCGCAGCCGCCGGGCGGCAACGATCCGGTCCTGCTCGAGGAATTCGCCGAGCTCGCCCGCTCGGCCGGTGCGAGCGTGGTCGGCAGTCTCAGCGCCCGCGTCGAGCGGCCGAATCCGCGCTATTTCGTCGGCACCGGCAAGGCCGACGAGCTCAAATCGCAGCGAGAAGCGCTCGGCGCCGACCTGATCCTGGTCAATCACGCGCTGAGCCCGGTGCAGGAACGCAATCTCGAGAAGCTGACCGCCTGCCGCGTCGTCGACCGCACCGGCCTGATTCTCGACATCTTCGCGCAGCGCGCACGTTCGCACGAAGGCAAGCTGCAGGTCGAGCTCGCCCAGCTCAAGCACATGTCGACCCGGCTGGTGCGCGGCTGGACGCATCTGGAGCGTCAGCGCGGAGGTGCGATCGGCTTGCGCGGCCCCGGCGAGACCCAGCTCGAACTCGACCGCCGCCTGCTCGGCGAGCGCATGAAGCAGCTGCAGAAGCGCCTGGACAAGGTCGCCACGCAGCGCGCGCAGGCGCGCCGCGCGCGCATGCGCAACGAACTGCCGGTAGTGGCGCTGGTCGGCTATACCAATGCCGGCAAGTCGACGCTGTTCAATGCGTTGACCGGTGCCGGCGTCTATGCGGCCGATCAGCTGTTCGCAACGCTCGATCCCACCTTGCGGCGGCTGCCGGATCTGGACAGCGGACCTGCGTTGCTCGCCGACACGGTCGGTTTCATCCGCGATCTGCCACACGATCTGGTCGCGGCGTTCCGCTCGACGCTGGCCGAGGCGCGCGATGCCGATCTGCTGCTGCACGTGATCGACTTGGCCGATCCGGAGCGCGAGCAGCGCATCGTCGACGTCGAAGCGGTCCTGGCCGAGATCGGCGCCGGCGACGTGCCGCAGATCCTGGTCTACAACAAGATCGACCAGGTCGAAGGCCTGCAGCCGCGTCTCGACGCCGGCGAAGCCGGAGCGCCGCCGCGCGTATCGGTCTCGGCACGCGACCGGCGCGGGCTGGAGCTGCTGCGCGAGGCGGTCGCCGGACGGCTGGCCGCCGAGCGCGTCGAGGCCGTGCTGCACCTGCCGCCGACGGCCGGCCGGCTGCGCGCGCGCCTGCATCAGCAGGGCGTGGTCGCCGAGGAGAGCGCGGACGAGAGCGGCTGGCGCGTCCGCATCGACGCGCCGCGGCTGCTGGTCGAGCCGATGTTCGGCCTGCCCGACGGCGACGGTGCCTGGCTGCGCGAGCGCTTGCTTGCCCCGTCCGAGGACGAAACCTACAATCCCCGGGCAACTGCGCATTGATCGCGTCATCGCGACGCCGGCGGTTGCCTTTTCCCGATTCGGAATCATCGACGGTCACGCCTCGCGCGGCGGCCGTTCAAGGCAACGAGGTACGAGATCGATGGCTTGGAACGAACCCGGTAGCGGCAAACGCGATCCGTGGCGTGACGGCGGCGGTGGCGGCGGCAACGGCGGCGGCATGCCGCCGGACCTCGACGCGTTCTTCCGCAGGATCCGCAATTTCTTCGCGCGCCTGACCGGCGGCGGCAGCGGTGGCGGCGGAATCGGCATCGCCGTGATCGGCGTGCTGATCGCCTGGCTGCTGCTCGATTCGTGGGCGCTGATCGATGCGCGCCAGCATGGTGCGGTGCTGCGTTTCGGCGAGTATTCGCGCGCAATGACGCCGGGTCTCAACTTCAAGTGGCCGCGCCCGATCGAATCGGTCGAGAAGGTCGACGCGACGATCCGCTCGATCTCCGATCAGGTCCGCATGCTCACGCGCGACGAGAACATCGTCCAGGCCGAGTTCAACGTGCAGTACGAGGTCTCCGACGCCCGCCGCTACCTGTTCAACGTCGACAAGCCCGACGAGACGCTCAAGCAGGCCGCCGAGAGCGCCGTGCGCGAGGTCATCGGCTCGAGCAACCTCAATTCGATCATGCCCGACCAGGTCGTCGAGGTCGAAGGCGAGCCGACGCCGGCCAACCCGAGCGCGGAACTCGCCAACCAGGTCAAGCGCATCCTGCAGCAGACGCTCGACCGCTACGAGGCCGGCCTGGAAGTGACCGAGCTCAACTTCCAGAACGTGCGTCCGCCGCAGGAGGTCAAGGACGCCTTCGACGATGCGATCAGCGCCCGCGAGGATCGCCAGCGTTCGAGCAACCTCGCCGATGCCGACGCCAAGCGTCTGGTGCCCGAGGCGCGCGGCGAGGCCGCCCGGATCCTCGCCGAGGCCGCCGGCTACAAGGCCGAGCGCATCGCCAAGGCGCAGGGCGACGCCGATCGCTTCCGGCTGATCGCCGAGGAGTATCGCGCCGCGCCCGAGGTCACGCGCCGCCGCCTGTACATCGAGACGCTGCAGCAGGTTCTCGGCGAGAGCAACAAGATCATCGACTTCACCGACGGCAAGAACGTGTTCTATCTGCCTGCGCCGGGCACGAACGCGGCATCGCCGCACGTGCAGCCCGATCCGATGCCGTCGGTGATGGCGACCCCGCAGGCTCCGAAGGGAGGACGCTGACATGCGTACCGCTACCGCCGTCGTGCTCGCGCTGCTGGTGCTGCTCGGGATCAATTCCGCCTTCGTCGTCAGCGAAGCGCAGACTGCGCTGCTGCTGCAGTTCGGTCGCATCGTCAAGTCCGGCTACGAGCCGGGTCTGCACTTCAAGGTGCCGCTGATCCAGCAGGTCAGGCATTTCGACAAGCGCGTCCTGACCCTCGGCTCGGCGCCCGAGCGCTATCTGACGTCCGAGAAGAAGGACGTCAACGTCGACTTCGTCGTCAAGTGGCGCATCGTCGACGCGGCCAAGTACTACACCGCGATGGCCGGCGACGAACAGCGCGCCCAGGCGCGCCTGGGCCCGATCGTCAAGGAAGGCATGCGTACCGCGATCAACTCGCGCACGCTGCAGCAGGTGGTATCGAGCGCACGTTCGGACATGACCGCCGGCCTCGTGCTCGGTGCCAACCGCGCCTCGCAGAACTTCGGCGTCGAGATCATCGACGTACGCATCAAGCGCGTGGACCTGCCCGAGGAGAGCGCCGTGCTGCGCTCGGTCTACGAGCGCATGCGCTCGGAGCGCAAGCAGGTCGCCGACTCGCTGCGCGCCGAGGGCGAGGAAGCCGCCGAGCGCATCCGCGCCGAGGCGCGCCGCGAGATGCAGGTCATCAAGGCCGACGCCTACCGCGACGCGCAGAAGACACGAGGCGAGGGCGATGGCGAGGCGGCCAAGATCTACGCATCGGCCTATGGCGGCGATCCGGAGTTCTATGCGTTCTACCGCAGCCTCGACGCCTACCGCGAGTCGTTCAAGGGCGGCAATGGCGTGCTGCTGCTCGATCCGGAGTCGGAGTTCCTGCGCTACCTCAAGAGCAGCAAGTAGGCGGTGAGCGCGACCACGCTCTGGGCCGCGCTGTGCCTGGTCCTGGTGCTCGAGGGGCTCGTGCTGTTCGCGGCTCCCGGCGGCTGGAAGCGTCTGGTCGAGCAGGCGCGCCAGCTCGACGAGCGCAGCCTGCGCATGATCGGCCTGGGCATGATCGTGGTCGGCCTGATCGCGCTGCAATGGGCCGGCTGACGCGGCCCGGCTGAAAGAAATCGGTATCCCGATCGGCGTATGCTGGCCGCGCGGTACGGCGTGGCATCGTGCCGGATCGGAACGGATGGACGGGCGACTTGGCGAGCGAGGATCGCGAGCCTAGTCGCCGACGTCGCCCCACGGTGGGGCGTGATCAACGAAGCGAGAATCAACATGGGCAAGTCGGTAGTCATTCTGGGCGCGCAGTGGGGCGACGAAGGCAAAGGCAAGATCGTCGACCTGCTGACCGAGCGGGTCAGCGCAGTCGCGCGCTTCCAGGGCGGCCACAACGCCGGGCACACGCTGGTGATCGGCGGCAAGAAGACCGTGCTGCATCTGATTCCGTCGGGCATTCTGCGCGAGGGCGTGCAGTGCCTGATCGGCAATGGCGTCGTGCTGTCGCCGGCAGCGCTCAAGAGCGAGATCGCCGAGCTCGAAGAGCAGGGCGTCGAAGTGCGCTCGCGGCTCAAGATCAGCCCGGCCACGCCGCTGATCATGCCGTATCACATTGCGGTCGATCAGGCGCGCGAGCGCGCGTCCGGCGCCAAGGCGATCGGCACGACCGGTCGCGGCATCGGTCCCGCCTACGAGGACAAGGTCGCGCGCCGCAGCATCCGGGTGGCCGATCTGATGTATCCGTCCGAGTTGCCCGAGAAAGTCCGCGCGGCGGTCGACTACCACAATTTCGTGCTGACGCAGTGGCTCAAGGCCGAGGCGGTCGACTACGACCGCGTGCTCGAGGACGCGCTGGCGTTCGCCGAATACTTGCGTCCGATGATCGACGACGTCTCGACGCTGCTCTACGACGCACGGCGCGCCGGCAGCAACATCCTGTTCGAGGGCGCGCAGGGTGCGCTGCTCGATATCGACCACGGCACCTATCCGTACGTGACCTCGTCAAACACGACCGTCGGCGGTGCGCTGGCCGGCACCGGCGTCGGTGCCTGCGACATCGACTACGTGCTCGGCATCTGCAAGGCCTACGCCACGCGCGTCGGCGGCGGTCCGTTCCCGACCGAACTGCACGACGAGATGGGCGAGCGTCTGCGCAAGGTCGGCAACGAGTTCGGCGCCAGCACCGGCCGGCCGCGCCGCTGCGGCTGGATCGACCTGGTCGCGCTCAAACGCGCCACCCAGATCAATGCGATCAACGGTCTGGCGATCACCAAGCTCGACGTGCTCGACGGCCTGCCGACGATCAAGGTCTGCATTGCCTACGAATATCGCGGCAAGCGGCGCGAACTGGCACCGCTGGACGCCGACGGCTGGGCCGAATGCAAGCCGGTGTACCTGGAGTTTCCGGGCTGGGAGGAACCGACCTCCGGCGTGCGCGACTGGAACAAGCTGCCGCCGGCCGCGCGTGCCTATCTGCGCGCGGTCGAGGAACTGTCCGGCTGCCACCTCGCCCTGGTCGCGACCGGAGCCGACCGCGACGATACGATCGTCCTGCGCGATCCGTTCGCCTGAGTACCACGGAGCCCGGGCATCTCGCTCCGGCTCCGCGGCAGCAAGCGACAACGCGGCATCGCGCGTTCGCCGCGACGGGCGGACCCCGGGCGTCGGGCTGGCGGCCGACAGCGCCTGTCAGCCGCGCTCGAGGACGTTCGTGAAGATGGCCGCAGCCGGCGATGGTTCCGGCGACGAAGGCCGGGCGCCAAGTACGGCCGGATGCAACCGCAGAGCTCTCGCGCCTCGCACGCGACGACCTCCACCGTGGCGGCGCTGAGCCGCCCGCCCACGTGCCGACACCGAATTCCCGATCGGTGCCGTCCCGGCACTGCCTGGCCGCCATGTCGTCCGCGTGCCCACGTATGTGGCCGACCGTGACTTTCGAACTACTCGCGTGCCGGCCGGATCGCCTACATTGGCAGACTGCCTCTCATCCGGAGCCGCCCCATGCGTATGCGCCACGCCAGACCCCTCATCCTGGCTTTCTCGATCACGACGGTATTGGCCGCCTGCCAGCAGGCGCAGACGCCGGCCGCCGATCCGGCTCCGGCCACGGCCGACAAGCCCGCACCGGCCACCGCCGCGATCGATCCCAAGGCCCTGAAGACGCCGATGATCGCGTTCAACCCCGCCGATCTCGACCCTGCCGTGCCGGCCTGCACGGACCTCAACGCCTACGTCAACGGCAAGTGGCTCGCTGCCAATCCGGTGCCGGCGGACCGCACGACCTGGGGCAGCTTCGAGATCCTCGGCGAGCGCTCGCTCGAACTGCAGCAGAAGATCGCCGAGGCCGCCGCCGCGCGCACCGACGCGACCGGCATCGAGAAGCTGGTCGGCGACTTCTACGCCTCGGGTCTGGACGAGAAGGCGATCAATGCCGCCGGCGCCAAGCCGCTCGAGCCGTTCTTCGCCCGGATCGCCGCGATCGATTCGCCGGCCGCGGTCGCGGCCTACGTACGCGACGCCTATGCGCAGGGCCGCGGCGTGCTGTTCAGCTTCGGCGGCAATGCCGACTACAAGAACTCCGAGATGGTCATCGCCTATGCCGGGCAGGGCGGCCTGTCGCTGCCCGAGCGCGCCTACTACCTGGAGGATCGCGAGGATTACCAGAAGGCGCGCACCGCCTTCGTCGAGCACGTCAAGAAGATGCTCGAACTGTCCGGCGTCGATGCGGCCTCGGCCGCGACCCAGGCCGAGGCCGTGATGGCGCTCGAGACGCGCCTGGCCAAGGCCTCGCTGCCGCGCGTCGAACTGCGCGACCCGGCCAAGCGCTACCAGCCCGCCACGCTCGCCGAAGCCGATGCGCTGACGCCGAACTTCTCGTGGACCGCGTTGTTCGATGCGGTCGGCGTCGAGCAGCCGCAGATGTTCTCGCTGTCGATGCGCGACTTCTTCACCGAGATGGACAAGATGCTGGTCGACGTGCCGGTGTCGACCTGGCAGGCGTACCTGCGCTTCCACGAGATCGACAACGCCGCGCCGTATCTCAGCGATGCCTTCGCCGATCAGAACTTCGCGTTCTACAGCCAGGCGCTGCGCGGCCAGGCCGAGCAGCAGCCGCGCTGGAAGCGCGTGCTCAACGCGCTCAACGGCCTGGCCGGCGAGACGCTCGGCCAACTCTATGTCGACATCGCGTTCCCGCCCGAATCCAAGGCCAAGATGGAGCAGCTGGTCGGCAATCTCAGCCAGGCGCTCAAGCACCGGCTCGAGAACCTGGAGTGGATGGGCGACGAGACCAAGGTCAAGGCGCTCGAGAAGTGGTCGACCTTCACGCCGAAGATCGGCTATCCGGACAAGTGGCGCGACTGGACCGGCCTGACGTTCACGCGCGACAGCTACGCCGACAACATCGTCGCGGCGATCGCCTTCAATGCGCGCTATCGCTACTCGAAGATCGGCAAGGCGGTCGACCGCGACGAGTGGTACATGCCGCCGCAGACCGTCAACGCCTATTACAACTCCACGCGCAACGAGATCGTGTTCCCGGCCGGCATCCTGCAGCCCCCGTTCTTCGATCCGAAGGCCGACGATGCGCTCAACTACGGCGGCATCGTCGCCGTGATCGGCCACGAGATGCTGCACGGCTACGACGACCAGGGCAGCAAGTTCGACGCCAAGGGCAATTTCGACAACTGGTGGACCGATGCCGACCGTGCCGGCTTCGAGCAGCGCACGGCCAAGCTCGGCGCGCAGTTCGACGCCTACGAGTCGATCGACGGCATCCACGTCAACGGCAAGCTGACGATGGGCGAGAACATCGCCGATCTCGGCGGCCTGGCGGTCGCCTACGACGCGATGAAGCGCGCCCAGGGCGAAGGCTACACCGACCCGAAGATCGACGGTTTCACGCAGGACCAGCGCTTCTTCCTCAACTGGGCCACGGTCTGGCGCCGCAACTTCACGCCGTCCGAACTGAAGGTCCGGCTGACCACCGACTCGCACGCGCCGGCCAATTTCCGTGCGATCGGCGCGCCGTCGAACCTGCCGAGTTTCGCGGCCGCGTTCGACTGCAAGGCCGGCGATCCGATGGTGCGTCCGGACGACGTGCGCGTGGTGATCTGGTAAGAGAGCAGGGCAGCTTCGCGCCCGTCGCGAAGCTGCATTTTTCCGTTGACAATGCGGCAGGTGAACCGTATTGTTCGCGCCCCGGTCGGCACTGCCGGCCGGTATGCCCAGGTGGCGGAATTGGTAGACGCACTAGTTTCAGGTACTAGCGGGTAAAACCGTGGAGGTTCGAGTCCTCTCCTGGGCACCACCTATCGATCGTCGGATGCGACATCCCGATCCGATGATCAACCGAGAAACCCCGCCATCGTGCGGGGTTTTTTGTTGCGCGCTTGGCGCATCTGCGCAAAGGTCGCTGCGTTCGCGCGCACATGCGGCGCGTTCGCGTCACATGGCGCATGCGCCTTGGCGAGGGAAGATGCGCGCTGCGAGCGCGCTTTGGTATGGATGGTGCGAAACCAGACCCGGCGTCGAAGCGCTCAGAGTCTCTCGTTCGACCCTCGCGTCGCCAACGGCGGCCGCAGGTCCGTCGAGATTCGAACGCCTGAAAAGAATCGGCCCCGGCATTGCCGGGGCCGTACGTTCTCTGGCCGGTAAGTCCTTGGCGATCCGATCGTCCCTGATGGCGGCGCTCTCGCGCGGCGCGTGCGGGGAGTACCTCAGGGGGAAGGAGACTCCGGATCCGACGCATGCGCAGTGTCGCCGATCGGGGCTGAACCGTCCCAAACAATCCGTCACGTGATGGCTCACATCATGCCGCGTTCACGGCGCGACACGCTGCCACCGCGTATCGTTCCGGCTTCGTCGCGCCTCGATGCGCTCGCCGCGCGAGGCGCACGTGGTGGACATACTCTCTCTTGATACGAGGACGGCAACGATGAAGATTCAGCGCAGCGGTTCGGCCCAGTGGCGTGGCGGGCTCAAGGATGGACAGGGTGCGATTTCGACGCAGAGCGGGGCGCTCAAGGCGCATCCGTACGGTTTCGCGAGCCGGTTCGAAGGCGTCGCCGGCACCAATCCCGAGGAACTGATCGGCGCCGCGCACGCCGGTTGCTTCACGATGGCGCTGTCGTTGGCGCTGAACAAGGCCGGATTCACCGCCGACCAGCTCGACACGAAAGCGCTCGTCACGCTCGAACAGGACGATACCGGATTCGTGATTTCGTCGGTCGCGCTGACCCTGGACGCGAAGGTGCCCGGAATCGAGGACGCGCAGTTCCAGGAGATCGCCGCCGATGCCAAGGCCAATTGTCCGGTCTCCCGCCTGCTCGACACCGAGATCAGCTTGAAGGCGACCCTCGCGTAAGTCTTCAGCCGCAACTCCGGCCACAGATTGCAGGCGACCGTGGCCCTGGGGCTGTTGCGACTTTCAAGCCGCAACAGCCTTGGGGTCTCACACGCCGGTACCGACCGGCTCTTTCCGGCAGCTCCTGCGAGTCGTAGCCGCCGGCATCCGGCGCGATCGCGCGCGCTTCGGATCCATCGCGGCACGAAGAGCCGCGGAGCAGGGCGGATGTCCGTTTTCCCCGAGGAGTGCCATCGAAAATCGCCGTGTCTCGTGCGGCGGCATCAGGGGAGCGATGCTCGCTGATCGAGCTCGTGATGGATCAGCACGACGCACTGCGAGGCGAACAGCATCCTCGAGCCCAACGAGATCTTCCGCGCGCCCTTGCGTTCGAGGCTGTGAAAGGTCTTCTTCGGCATCGGAATGTGGTCGGTCAGCAGAAAGCACGGATCGCCCCCGAAGGCCTGTGTGCGGATCGGCGTGCCCTTGCGGTCCATCAGGTACAGCTGATGGCGCTCGGCCAGCTCGTCGACCAGCCGTTCGAAGCTAACGGTGCGCACCGTCACGCCGTCCTCGACCGGGCGCGATTCGTCCTTGCCCATGCCGTGCGACGTATCCAGCGCCTTGGCGATCTTGGCGAGCAGCGCCTGCTCGTGGAAGCCGCCGATGTCGTGCATCCGGTCGGCGTCGAAGCGGATCGTGCGCGAATAGTCCTGGGTGCTTTCGAGCACCAGGAACACGGTCACCTCCGTCCGATGCGACTGGGCGACGAAGATCGCATTCATCAGCGTGTGGGCGAGTACCTCGGTGTGCGCGTCCTGGCCGACAGACGCCAGCAGTCTGGCGCTGTCGGTCGGCGCCGCGCGCGCTCTCAGTACGAAGGTTCGCGTGTGCAACGGATGCGCTCCCAGGAGGTCTCGGGACAGGACGGTCCGCGAGCCATCGATGTTCGGATGCGCACTGTAGCCGACGGGCGCGGCCGATTGCACGGCGGGTAGTTCAAGCCAGCTACCGTCATCGAGCAGGCGCCATCGTCGTTCAGCACGGGGTGAAGCCGACTCGCAAGCGTATGTTCGCGGCAGCCGGCCGGCCGCGTGCCTCGAGCTCCGCCAGCTCGGTTTATCGCGCGATCCACGCGCTGCCGCCAGGTCCTGCGCCTAGGAAGTGCCGGATTGGCGCCGCCACCACCGGGAGCCCGACGAGGACGCGCTGTATGCGCAGGACTCGACCGCAGCGCATCGAATAGGCATATCTTTAGCGTAGCAGGGAGCCTGGCAGGATGGCCGGTTCACTCTTCTGGTCGTATGCGATGGACAAGCATTCGACACGACCCTGATCCGCGCGAAGTCCTTTTCATTCAAGCCGGCTGACGTGGTTAGTCGGCACACATCGAGAACTGAAGAATGGTTCCGCATCTGCTGCGCAAAGCGTTTTGGAAGCGACCCTCGCATATGTCCGTGAGCGGCATGAGCACCGAAAGGGCCGATGTCGAAGACGTTCGCTACGCCTATCGTCTGTTGCTCGGCCGGTTGCCGGACCCTCAGGGTCTGGAAACCTGTACTCGTCTGGTTCGCGACCAGGTATTGACGCCGTTCGAGCTCGCCGAGCGCTTCCTGGGATCGAACGAATTTCACAGTCGTTACAAAACCGAGCCCGTGGAGGTGAATCTCGGCAGTCACGTGCTCGTAGTGCGAGCAGACGATACCGATGTCGGCAGGGCGGTGGCGACTACGCGGCAATGGGAGCCACATGTGGTCACGGTCCTGCACAGATACCTGCAGCCGGGCGGACGCTTTCTCGACGTCGGAGCGAATATCGGCTACTTCACGGCTTGGGCTGCGCATCGGGTAGGGAGCGCCGGCCGTGTGGTCGCGGTCGAGCCCATGGACAAGAACGCGCAGCTCATCTATGCCACGGTCGCGCGCAACGGGTTTACCCAGGTACGTGTCGAACCGTTCGCGGCGTCCGATGCTGCCGGAGTCATATGCATGGGTACACATCCCGGAACGTCGAACGGGGAGATTCTGGGCGAAGGAAGCCATGGTGGATCGTTGCTCTATGCGCAGGCGTGCCGCCTGGACGACCGGCTTGCCGGTGAATCGCGTTTTGACGTGGTCAAGTTCGACATCGAAGGACACGAGCTGCATGCCTGGCGCGGCTTCTCACGGACGCTCGAGCGCGAGCGGCCGATCGTACTGACCGAGTTTCATCCTCACTGCCTGCGCCGGAACGCGAAAATCGAGCCCGAAGTATACGGCGCCGTCCTTTTGAACTACGGCACCGTCACGGTATTGCACTTCGACGGCAGGCACTCGGCCTGCCAGGATATCGAGACGCTGATGCGGCTCTGGGCGAGCGAGGATGCGGCCTTGGGTACGGATGGGACGGCGCATCTGGACCTGCTCGTCGAGCCGCGTTACTGACTCGCGACTTTCGCGAATTTCCCGACACGGTGCGGCGGCCGAGGGTTGCTACGAGCTAACAGCCCATATGTATGGATATGTATATTATGTCAAATACAGGATTGGCCTTCGCATACCATTGATAACCCCCTCTCCTTGGCTTCCAAGATAACGGCTATCCCGTGCTCCAACCCGTAAGCCATTGAAGCGGCTCGCTCCGATGTCCCTCGATGCGACCCGGTCTCGCATAGCGGCTCGCATGCCCGATATCACGGCAGCGGCGCTGTCGGGCGCCGCTGCCGTACGGCCGGCGTCGGCTCGTGCCGACGCCGGCCTTCCCGCTATCGACGAACCACGAATGCGGTCTCGGCACTGCCGCTTGGCAGCAGCGGCCGTTCGCTGCTCGGCGAGAACCATGCGCTGACCGTATGCGTGCCGGGGCGAAGCTCGACCTTCCAGACCGCCTGGCCATGGGCATCGAGGCTGAGCGCCGGCTCGATGTCCCTGCCATCCACGGTAAAGCGGACTTCGCCGCCCGCGATGCCGACTGCGGCGCTGCCGGCGACCGGCTCGCCCGACTTCTTCATGCGTACCAGTGCGACGAACGTGACGCTGCCGGGGTTCTGCGCGATGCGGACGTCGGTCTGCGTCGCCTCCAGATCGATCTTCTCGCTGAGCTGGTAGGCCTTGACGAAGCTGAGCTCGCCGGTCGCGGCGACGTCGAACGTGCAGCTGTGCCTGAGGGCGCCGTCGATCAGGGTGCGGCATTCGTGGGCCGCCACTTCCCAACGGATCGGCGTCACGCGCGGCGAGTCCGGCGCGATGCACGGTTCACCGGGTTCCGGCGGCCACTTCTTGTCGGTGAAGCTGGCGGTCGAGGTGCCGGGCGCGTAGTCGAACAGACTGGTCGCATTGGTGATCCGCCAGGCATCGGCGAACGTGCGGTTCAGATCGAGGTGACGCTGCACCGTCGCCGCCGGCCGCGGCCCCATCGAGCTGCCGTCCGGCAAGGCCGGGAGCCAGCCGCCGGGCGAGAGCGCGCCCATGATGCCTTCGGTCGCCGGCGTCTTGAACACGCTGAGGTTCAGATACCACTTGCTCTGCGCGCCCCACCACTGCGGAATCGCACTCAACGAGGTGCCGTTCGGGAAGTCGATGTCGATGCCGCCTCCGACCGGCGATTTGGCGACTCGCCCGCCCGATCCGAGGTTGACGCTCTGCAGCGCGTTGATGTCGGTCAGCACGCCGTCGATGCGCAGCTGCAGCCCGTTCGGGTTGGGCTGGCCGGACAGGTCCGGCTGGTAGCTGACCGTGTGGCCGCCGACGCGGGCCGCGACGGCCGTGTTGACGCTGACGCAGCTGCTGAGGCCGGTATGCGCATTGGCGATCGGCGAGGTGCCCGAGATCGCGGTCTGCCTCACCTGCACTTCCATCGCACCATCCTGCAGCAGCGTGAATTCGCCGGCGCCCTGGAAGTCGTAGTACGTGCCGTCCACCGTCGTGATGTGGGGGTCGCCGTTGGTGCCGCCGTCGTAGACCGCGCGATCGTTGGTCAGCATGAGGTCGTCGATCACGATGCGGCCTTCGGACGATCCGTGTGCGGGACCGACGTCGAGCCGGATCGCGACGATGTTGGTCAGGTCGATCCCCGATCCGTTGTTGAGGAAATCGGTCAGCCGGATGCGGATCGTCTCCATCTCGTTGTGCCAGCCGCCGTCGCGCTGGTACGGCTGCTCCAGACCGCCGCCGAACGCCCCGATGTTGATCGAGCTGGTCACCGACGCGGCGTCGCGCAGGGTCACGTCGAAGGTCAGATCGCCGAGCACCGCCAGCGTATTGGGATGCCGGGTGCCCTGCGCGCCGCGGAACGACAGCAGCAGATTGTCGGTGAAGTCCTGCTCGGTGATCGGGACCGCCCATTCGTAGAACCGGTTCGCACCGTTCCAGTCGAACACCACGCCGCGGCTGGTGTCGCCCGGACCGGCCTGGGTGGCGCCATTGAACGGATCGGTGGGTGTCCAGACGAAATCGGAGTTGTTGTCGTCGAGCAGGCCTTCGGTGAGGTTGGTGACGTTGAACGCCACCGCGGCGCCGGAACTGCTGAGGTTGGTCGCGAACTGCGTCTGGTAGTCGTCGATGATGACGGTCTTCTGCGCACCGACCGAGGCGTCGAGGTATTCGTGGCTGACCACGATGCAGGCATTGCCGGTCGGTACGCCGATCGGCCGGAAGCTCTCGTACTGGCGCGTCAGGAAATCGATCGACGGAATGTTGTCGTCGACGTAGCGCTTGACCAGCGGCAGCAGATGGCCCAGCTGGATCTGATGCGTCAGCGCGCTGGTCGGCCCGATCGAGCACGGTCCGACGAACCACGGGTAGCCCGGATTGTTGTGGAACCAGGCGTGGCCGGTGCCCTGGACCGACGTCGACTGGCGGTGGCCGGTCGCGCGATCGTGCAGATGATAGGTCTGGCACAGATTGCAGCCGGCCGAACCGTCCACGTCCTCGTCGCCGGACGCCGTCCACAGATGGTAGTTGGCATCGTGCGGATCGGCGACGCCGGGGCCGTTGAAGTCGGTCGGCAGCATGCTGCTGATCAGCTTGATGTTGGCCTTGACGTAGTTGACCGGCACGTAGGTCGCGTCGAACAGACGGTCGTAGCCGATCGCGACACCCTCGGCGCCGCGGCTGTGGCCGATCCAGACGATGCGCCCGGTGTCCACGTGCCCGACCAGCGCACCACCCGCGATCACGCCGGCGGCCGCCTGGTCGATGAACGCATCGGTGTGGCCGAGCGTCGTGGTCGATGCATTGAACGGTCCGGGTCCGGTGTTGTTCGCGTGGCTCATCACGATGTAGCCGTACGAGGCCAGGTGGTTGCCGATGTGGTCGTACCAGGCGTAGTTGTGGCCGTTGCCGTGCGAGATCACGATCAGCGGCAGCGTGCCCATCGTCGCGATGCCGGTCGGATAGAACAGATCCTCGGCGAGATGGCTGCCGGGAACGCCGTAGGTCGTCCCGACTGCCGGATTGAGACTGTAGGTCACGTGCGTGACCGGCAGCGGACCGGCCGTCGTCGTGTCGTGCACGACGTAGAAGCCCGACTCGTTGTTGCGTCCGTCGATGTAGTCGTTGCCGTTGAGAATGCCGTCCTGGTTGCAGTCGAGGACGACGTCGTAGCCGACGCCGAGATCGGTGCCGGCATTGCCGCTGAGTTCCGATGGCGCGGTGACCGGGTAGGTGTTGACCTGGATCGTCGGTGCGATGAACGTGACCGTCATCGCGCCGCCGAGCGTCACGTCGGTGAGCGCGGGATTGGTATTCCATTGCGTCGTCGTCTTGGCGGCGACGACGTAGATGTCGCAGGTCTGGCCGACGATCGCCGGGAAGCGCGTGGGATCGATCGCGACCTCGACGCCGGTGTTCTGGTTGATCGCCTTGACGTACTCGAAGAACGGGTACTGCGTCAGCGAGCGGCCGGCCAGTTCGGTCTTGGTGACCGCGCCCCAGGATGCCTGTGCCCAGAGCGTGACCAGCGCGACCAGAACGATCGACGCCGTCCTCGGCCGGATTGCGGATATCGTGTTCATTGGTGTCCTCCTTGGTTCCATGTCGACGATGGTCAGTGCTGCGCGATCGGCAGCCGCCACGTATCGGCCAGCGCCCTCTCCTGCGGCGCGTATCGAATCACCACCTCCGCGACGTGATCGCGAAGCAGGCTCGCCAGGTCGTGCGACTGCAGTCGATCGTGCGTGACGCTGCGGACCGTGCTCTCGTCGAACGGCGCGATGCCCGCCTGCTGCGCCTTGGCGCGTTCGCTGCTGATCGTGTCGGCATTGACCCATTCGGGCAGATCGGCAGCGCCGAACCAGACCGGCTCGCGTGCCAGATTGACGTCGCCGGGAATCAGCGCGACGACGAAGCCGGACTCGTAGCCGTGATTGAGGCGCTGCGCGGTCTGACTGCCGGCGTAGAGCACCGGCTCGGCCGCATCGCGCGGATAGACCAGAGCGGGCGCGACCTTGAACACCGCCAGCGTGCCGGATGTCACGCGCGGCCGCTCCTGCCGCCAGTCGAAGACGTAGCCTTCCTGCAGCGTGAACGGCTGGATGTGGACGACATCGGCCACCGCGGCCGGCGTGACGATGTCCTGCACGCGCGGCGGCGCATCGGCTGCTGCCGCCAGTGGCGGCAACGACAGCAGGGCGATCGCCAGCAGGCGCTGCAGCGCCCCTGCCCCGCGGCCGCGCGCCGCGCCTGTTATTCCCTTGTGTTCGTTCTTCAACATGGTGCTTACACTCCTGTGTGCATGTGAACGTCGGTGTGAAACGGGCCTTGCTCGATTCAGTACCTGTCGTCGGGTCACCTCCTGTGTCGATGTCGAAGTCGCGGTATCCGGGTGCTCCTGATTCGGTGCGGGCGTAGGCGATGCCGATACGCCGGAGTCGATACGGGACGAGCCCCGCTGACGGCAGCAGCCGGCAGCGCTGGCTTGGGTCGAGTGAAGATGCGCGCCCCGATGAAAGTTGCCGCGATCGGCGTTCAGGATCGCGCTGCGAAGCGTGGTGCGACGCTGTCACGAGCGCCGCACCGGTACCGTGACGAGCCGCACGTTCCCAGCCGGCAACGGCTCCTGCCGCGGCCATGCCCTCGGCGCTGCGGCGGCGAATCGGGCACTGCGAGGCGGCCCGCCGGCGCCGCTGGCGAGGAAGATCGCGACGGATGCCGGAAGATCGCGCCGGCCGCGAGGTCGAATCCCGGCCACGATCCGGCGACGGGCGTCACGGCCCGCTATGATCCGGGATGGTCGCGCGCCGCGCCTCGATTCCAGGAGTTCCATGAGTCAGCAGATCAGGCACAACCCGCTTTGGACCCTGGCGATTCCGCCGGCCGGACTCGCGGTTCTCGCGCTGTCCTGGATCGCGCCGGGCACTCCCGGCCTCATCGCGCTGATCGTGCTGGGCCTGATCGGCAACGTGGTCGCCTCGGTGCACCACGCCGAGGTCATCGCCCATCGCGTCGGCGAGCCGTTCGGCACCCTGGTGCTGGCGCTCGCGGTCACGATCATCGAGGTGGCGCTGATCGTCTCGATGATGCTGTCCGGCGGCGCCGACGCGGCCGGCCTCGCCCGCGACACGGTCTTCGCGGCGATCATGATCATCCTCAACGGCATCATCGGTGCCAGCCTGCTGGTCGGCGGCCGCCGTCATCGCGTGCAGGGATTCAGGCTCGACGGCATCAATGCCGCACTGGGCGCGTTGACGGTCATCGCGGTATTCACGCTGATCCTGCCCAACTACACCACGAGCGCGGCCGGTCCGGTCTATACGGACAGTCAGCTGATCTTCGTCGCGATCGCGGTCCTGCTGCTGTTCGTCGCGTTTACGCTGTTCCAGACGATCGGCCATCGCGACTACTTCCTGCCGACCGACGAGGACGAGGACGATCCGGACAAGCACGCCGCGCAGCCGACCACGCGCGACGCGCTGACCAGTCTGGCGCTGCTGCTGGTCGCCCTCGTCGCCGTAGTGCTCAGTGCCAAGGCGATCTCGCCGTCGATCGAGGCCGCGCTCGGTGCGGCCGGTGCCCCGGCGGCGACGCTCGGCATCCTGATCGCGGCGATCGTGCTGATGCCCGAGAGCGTCGCGGCGATCCGCGCCGCGCATTCCAATCGCCTGCAGACCAGCCTCAATCTCGCGGTCGGCTCGGCGATCGCCAGCATCGGCCTGACCGTGCCGGTCGTCGCCGTCCTGTCCGTCGTCATGGGCTGGCCGCTCGCGCTCGGCCTCGACATGAAGCAGACCCTGCTGCTGGTGCTGTCGCTGTTCGTCGTGTCGATCTCGCTGCGCACCGGCCGCACCACGGTGCTGCCGGGCGTGGTCCACCTGGTGATCTTCGCTGCGTATCTGTTCCTGAGCTTCGTGCCGTGACGCGGCGGTGTGGCCGCTCACTTGGGCGCGGCTGCGATGCGCCCATGCGCGGCCGCCTCCCGGACTAGCCGCCCTGCCCTCGCTTCGCCCGGCCGGCGTCAGCGCACGCCGACGCGCGCCTCGCCGGCCGCCAGCGACCCGATGACCGCAGCGTCGCCGAAACCGGCGGTCGCGAACGTCGCGAGCACCGCATCGACGGCGTCCGGCGCGCAGGCGACCAGCAGGCCGCCGCTGGTCTGCGGATCGGTCAGGATCGCACGATCGAGCGGCTGCAGCGCATCGGCCAGATCGACGCGGTCGCCGTAGGCGCCCCAGTTGCGCGCCGAGGCGCCGGTCGTCGCGCCGGCCTCGGCCAGGGCCCGCGTCGCCGGCAGCAGCGGAACCCGTGCCATCTCGAGCTGCGCGCCGAGACCGCTGCCGCGGGCGATCTCGAGCAGATGGCCGAGCAGGCCGAAGCCGGTGACGTCGGTCATCGCGTGCACGCCGTCGAGCCGCGCCAGCTCGATGCCGGGCCGGTTGAGCCGCGTCGTGGTCTCGATCAGTGCGTCGTAGCCGGCCGCGTCGAGCAGGCCCTTCTTGAACGCGGCCGAATGGATGCCGACGCCGAGCGGCTTGCCGAGCACGAGCCGGTCGCCGGCTCGCGCCGTCGCATTGCGCCGCACGTCGCGCGGATGCACCCGGCCGATCGCGGCCAGGCCGTAGATCGGCTCGACCGAGTCGATGCTGTGTCCGCCGGCGACCGGGATGCCGGCCTGCGCGCAGACCGCTTCGCCGCCGCGCAGGATCTCGCGGATCGTCGCGGCCGGCAGTACGGCGACCGGCATGCCGACGATCGCCAGCGCGAACAGCGGCGTCGCGCCCATCGCGTACAGATCCGACAGCGCATTGGCCGCGGCGATGCGGCCGAAGTCGAACGGATCGTCGACGATCGGCATGAAGAAGTCGGTCGTCGCGACGATCGCCTGGGAGTCGTCGAGGCGGTAGACCGCCGCATCGTCCGAGGTCTCGCGTCCGACCAGCAGATCGGCGAAGCCGGCCGCCGCCGGCATGTCCTCGAGCAGGCCGGCCAGCACGCCCGGCGCGATCTTGCAGCCGCAACCGCCGCCGTGCGACAGTGAAGTCAGGCGCGGCGTCGTGTCGGTCGTGTTCATGCGCTGGGTGCTCCCGATCGATACGCCACGTTACACCGACGTCCGGCCGTTCGCGAAAGGCACCGGCATGACGCAGCCGCAGGGTCGACCTCTCCGCCGCATCAGGAAGCCCATGGGAAGAAGCAACGGTCAGGGATGACCGCCCGCTAACTGGCGGAAGGCAGCAGGAGTCGAACCTACCCGGGAGCGATCGACGCCCCCAACCGGGTTTGAAGCCCGGCCGCATCACCGGATGCGCATGCCTTCCGGAACTCTCGCGCGGCGGTGCCGGCGGTCAGCGCATCGGCCAGTCGCCGTCGCCGCGCAGCACGTGCGTATCGCGCACGCGGCGAGTGTAGCCAACGCGATCGAAGAACTCCAAGATCTGCACGGTACGCTTGCGGCCGAGCCCGATCGCATCGCGGTAGCGCGCGGCATCGACGCGGCCATCGCGTTCCGCGATCGAGCGCGCGATCGCAGCCAGCTCGTCGACGCGCTCCGGCGTGTAGAACAGGTCGCGCACGATCTGGTGCAGATCGCCGCGCGCGGCACTCTTGCGCAGCGTCTGCCGTACGGCTGCCTCGTCGCTGCCGGTCGCCGCGGCCAGATCGCGGACCCAGGGCGGGTCGAACCGGCCTTCGGCGATCAGCGGGCGCAGGCGTCCGAACAGCTGCGCCTCGTCGTCGCCGAGCGCGACGCGATGTCCGGGCAGACGCAGCCAGGCGCCGGCGTGTTCGATCGCGCCGCCGGCGACCAGCGCATCGACCAGGCTGCGCCACGTGGTCTCGGCCAGCGTCGGCGCGACGCGACGGCGCAGCGATCCCGAACCGAGGCCCGCCTCATCCGGCGCCATCTCGTGTGCGCCCGCCAGTGCCGCGACACTGCGCTGCTGCAGCGCTTCCCAGTGCGAGCTGCCGAAGATCACCGGACCGGATGCGGTCTCCACGCGCACGGCTGCATCGGGCAGTGCGATGCGCGACGAGTCGCAGCCGCAGAGCCGCTCCAGTTGGTCCAATGCAATGCCGTGCGGCGCCTGATCGAGCAGCGGTCCGATGCCGCCGCCGTCGAGCAGTCGCTCGATCGCATCGAGCCAGGCCAGGCGCTCGGAACTGCGGCGCCGGCGCTCGGGCCCTTCCGGGTCGAGCACGCGGCCGCCGCCGATCGTCGTGGCGGCGCGTGCGTCGCGCACGATCAGGCGGTCGCCGGCGGCTGCGCAGACCGGTGCATCGAAGACCAGCTGTACGCGCCCTGCCCCGCCCGGCGGCAGACGATCGCCGTCGAGCAGCACGGCCTCGGCCAGGCGGTGCGCGGTGCCGACGTGCACGTGGAGCGGCGCACGCTGGCGCGACAGCGCCGTTGCATCGGCGAGCAGGCGCAGCCGCACGTCCAGGCGCAGGCTCGGCCGCAGGGCGCGCGGATCGGCCAGCCAGTCGCCGCGCGCGATGCCGTCGCTGGCGACGCCGGCGAGGTTGAGTGCGCAGCGCTGTCCGGCACCGGCCGCGTCGGCTGCGCGCTGCTGCGCATGCAGGCTGCGTACGCGCACCGATTCGCCGGCCGGCATGCGCTGCAGCACGTCGCCGACGCATACGCGGCCCGCATGGACCGTGCCGGCCGCGATCGTGCCGCGGCCGGGCAGCGTGAACACCCGATCGACCGCGAGCCGGAACAGGCCATCCTCCGAGCGGCGCGTGCGCCGTGCCGCAGCCGCATGCAGATGCGCACGCAATGCCGCGACGCCGGCATCGCCGTCCTTGGCCGCATCGAGCGCGAAGATCGGCGCCTCGCGCAAGACGGTCGGCGCCAGCACGGCGCGCACGTCGGCCTCGACCTCGGCGACGCGGGCAGGATCGACGCGATCGATCTTGGTCAACGCGACTGCGCCGTCGTCGACGCCGAGCAGATCGAGGATCGCGAGATGCTCGCGCGTCTGCGGCATCACGCCGTCGTCGGCCGCGATCACCAGCAGCGCGAAATCGATGCCGCCGGTGCCGGCGACCATCGTGTGCACGAGACGCTCGTGGCCGGGCACGTCGACGAAGCCGAGCACCGGATCGGCATCGGTCGCGAGGGGCGTGACCGGCCCCGGACGGTCCGAGTCGGCGTCGGACGACGGCGCCGCTGCGGTTTCGACCGGGACGTAGGCATAGCCGAGCTCGATCGAGATGCCGCGCACCTTCTCCTCCTTGAGGCGGTCGGTGTCGACGCCGGTCAGCGCGCGGACCAGGGTGGTCTTGCCGTGATCGATGTGGCCGGCGGTTCCGACGATCACGGCGTCAGCTGCCTCCATTGCGCGACGAAGCCGGCCTCGTCGCGCTCGGCCAGGCAGCGCAGATCCAGCCATAGCGCCTTGTCGGCGATGCGCCCGAGCACCGGCCGCGGCAACGCGCGCAGCTGTGCTTCGAGCCGCGTGACGCTGGCGCTGCCACGCCGGGCCGGGCGGATCTGCAGGCCGTGGCTCGGCAACTGCTCGACCGGCAGCGCGCCGCTGCCGATCTGGCTGCGCATCGGTACCGCGTCGACCGCGTATGCCGCGCCGAGCGCAGCCTGCACGGCCGGCAGCACCCGCGCGGCCTGCTCGGCGATCGCCTGTGGCGCACGCGTCAGCAGATGCAAGGTCGGCAGTCGTTCGGCCAGCCGCTCCGGAGCGCGATACAGCGCCAGCACGGCCTCGAGCGCGGCCAGCGTCGACTTGCCGGTGCGCAGCGCGCGTTTGAGCGGATTGCGGTCGAGCCGCGCGATCAGATCGCGGCGGCCGGCGACGATGCCGGCCTGCGGGCCGCCGAGCAGCTTGTCGGCGCTGAACGCGACCAGGTCGCCACCGGCGGCGAGCGTCTCGCGTACGGTCGGCTCCTTCGGCAGCCCCCAGCGCGACAGATCGACCAGGCTACCGCTGCCGAGATCGACCGCGAACGGCAGTCCGTGCGCCCGCGCGAGTTCGCCGAGTTCGGCTTCGGGCACGCTCGCGGTGAAACCGGTGATCGCGTAGTTGCTGGCGTGCACCTTCATCAGCAGCGCGCTGCGCGGACCGATCGCGGCGGCGTAGTCGTGCCGGTGCGTGCGGTTGGTCGTGCCGACCTCGACCAGCCGGGCGCCGGCGCTGCGCATCACGTCGGGAATGCGGAACGCGCCGCCGATCTCGACCAGCTCGCCGCGCGAGACGATGACCTCGCGGCGCGCGGCCAGCGTGTTGAGCAGCAGCAGGACCGCCGCCGCATTGTTGTTGACGACGGTGGCCGCCTCGGCGCCGGTGAGCTCGCAGACCAGCGCCGCGACCGCCGCGTCGCGATCGCCGCGGCGGCCGGTGGCCAGATCGAACTCCAGATCGATCGGCTCGGCCGCGGCGCGCGCGGCCGCCTCGACCGCGACGTCCGGCAGCAGGGCGCGGCCGAGATTGGTGTGCAGCACGGTGCCGGTCAGATTGAACACCGCGCGCATCCGCGGCGCGGCGGCGCGATCGAGCGCCTGGCCGATCGCGTCGGCGATCGCCGATGCGGCGATCTCGTCGTGCCGCAGCATGCCGGTGCGTGCGCGCACGCGCAGGCGGTCCAGTTCCGCACGCAGGGCCGCGACCACCGGCGTGCGGCCATGCCGCGCGATCAGCGCGGCGACGGCGGCGTCGCCGAGCAGCCGGTCCAGCGCCGGCAGGTCGCTGGCGGCGGCCGCGCCGGCGCTCATCGCGCCCCGTCCGTGTCGGCCTGCCACAGCAGCGGATGGCCGCTGGCGCGCGCATAGCCGTGTTCGGCCAGCAGCAGGTCCAGCGCGAGACTGGCCAGATCGTCGGCGACCGGATCGACGCCGGGATCCTTCTCCTGATAGACGATCTTGCGATAGCAGCGGCACTGCTCGCAGGTTTCGGCGCGCACCGCCGGGTCGAGCGCACCGGCCGATTCGCCGGTCTCGCCATCGGGCACCAGCGAGCGGTACGCGACGTCCTTGCCGGAGGCGCCGCACTGGCTGCACTGCACGCGCACGAGGTGCCATTCGCAGGCGCACAGCGCGCAATGCAGATAACGGTAGCCGCGATACGGCGCCTGCGCGCGGACGATGCTGGCGACCGGCGGCATGCCGCAGAGCGGGCACAGGCCCGGTACGTCGAGCGGCTGGACTTCGTCGGCGACCAGGCGGCTCGACGCCGCGGTCCAGTGCACCTGCAGGGCCGCCATCAGCAGCGGCGCGGCAGCGGTGTCGACGGCGCCCTCGCGCGCGCCGAGCAGACGGTCGGCCTGCGTCTCGGCCTCGTCTGCCGGCAGCGCGGCGACGCGTTCGCCGAGCCGTGCGACTTCGACCGGGCAGTCCGCGAGCGCCGCGACGGCGCGTCCGATCGCGGCCAGTGCATCACGCCACGCCGGCGCGCGCGGCCAGGCGGCGGCCGCCATCGGCGGCATGCGATGCGTCTGTGCGGCGCTGCGCTGCGCCGGCGTCGGCAGTGCGCCCGGAAACTGCGCGAGCGCGGCGTGCTGGGCGCGCGCCACGGCGGCCTGCAGGCGCAGATAGGCGCCGATCGGCGAGGCTGCGGCCAATGCCTCGAAGCGCTCGGCGCGCTGCGCGAACAGCGTGTCGCGATCGGGCAGGCGGATGCGCGGTATCGAGCGCTGCGCGAGCGTCTCGATCTGGCCGGGCTCGAGGATGCGCGAGGTCATGGCGGCGCCCAACAGGTCGGGGGGCCATCCTCGCTGCAAGCGCCGCCGCCGTCCAGCGCCTGCCGCGCCGCGCCCTACTCGCCCGGATCGCCGCGTGTCGCCGCGCGGAACCAGGCGCGGTGATGCTTCCAGGCCCAGCCGGGGCTGACCGTGCCGCGCGTCATCGCGCGGATCGAGCCCTTGACCCAGATCGCCGCATAGATGTGCACGACGATCGCGCAGATCAGCACGACCGCGCAGAACGCGTGCAGCACCGACGCGAAACGGATCACCTCGATCGGGAAGTAGAACGCGAAGTAGGCGCGCCACATCACGATGCCCGACGCGAGCAGGCCGATCAGGCACAGCACGATCAGATAGAACAGCAGCTTCTGGCCGCCGTTGTAGCGGCCGACCTCGGGCAGGCGGTCCTCGCGGTTGGTCACGACGTCGCCGGCGTTGCGCAGCCAGACCCAGTCGCGCGGCTGCATGCGGTTGTAGCGCCACAGGCCCGCCGCGAGGATCGCGAACGCCAGCGTCATGATCAGGCCGATGAACGGATGCACGATGCGCGTCCACGGGCCGCCGCCGAACAGCGCGGTCAGCCAGAACAGCGAGGGATGGAACAGCGCCAGGCCCGACAGCGCGAGCAGCACGAAGCTGATCGCGACGATCCAGTGGTTGATGCGGGTGCCGGCGCGGTAGCGGACGATGCGCTCCTCGTCGCGGACGCGGTTCATGTCGTCTTCTCCCGTTCGCGGCGTGCGGCGTCCTCGTCGTGCTCGTCGGTCTCGTTCGGGCCGATGCCGATGTAGTGCAGGAAGCCGGCTGCGGCCGTCGCGACGATCGCGAGCAGGCCGAGCGGTTTGGCCACGCCCTTCCAGAGGCCGACCAGCGGACTGATCCGCGGCTGCTCGGGCAGGCCGGCATAGAGCTGCGGCTGGTCGGCATGATGCAGCACGTACATCACATGCGTGCCGCCGACGCCTTCGGGATCGTAGAGACCGGCCTGCTCGTAGCCGCGCGACTTGAGGTCCTCGACGCGCTCGGCCGCGTGCTGGCGCATGTCGTCCTTGGTGCCGAACTCGATCGCGCCGGTCGGACAGGTCTTGACGCAGGCCGGCTCCAGGCCGACCGCGACGCGATCCGAGCACAGCGTGCACTTGTAGGCCTTCTTGTCCTTCTGCGAGATGCGCGGCACGTCGAACGGACAGCCGGTCACGCAGTAGCCGCAGCCGATGCAGTGCTCCTGGTGGAAGTCGACGATGCCGTTGGCGTACTGCACGATCGCGCCCGGTGACGGACAGGCCTTCAGACAACCCGGATCGGCGCAGTGCATGCAGCCGTCCTTGCGGATCAGCCATTCGAGGTCGCCGCCGGCGGTCTCGTGCTCGGTGAAGCGCATCAGCGTCCAGGACTGGTCGCTGAGGTCGGCCGGGTTGTCGTACTGCCCGGTGCAGCTGCCGACCTCGTCGCGCAGGTCGTTCCATTCCATGCACGCCACCTGGCAGGCCTTGCAGCCGATGCACTTGCTGACGTCGATCAGCTTGGCGACCTGGCCGGTGTGCGCGCCGCGCGCCTGCGGCTCGGGCAGCGTGGTGGCCGAGCGCCGGACGATATCGAGCGATTGCAATGCCATGGGGCCTCCTACGCCTTCTCGACGCGGACCAGGAACGACTTGAACTCCGGCGTCTGCGTATTGGCGTCGCCGACGAACGGGGTCAGGGTGTTGGCGAGATAGCCCGGCTTGGCGACGCCGAGGAATCCCCAGTGGATCGGCACGCCGACCTGGTGCACGACGCGCCCCTCGACCGTCAGCGGCCGGATCCGCTTGGTCACCATCGCGACCGCGACGATCTCGCCGCGGTTGGACGACACGCGCACGCGGCTGCCGTTGGCGATGCCGAGCTCGTCGGCCAGTGCCGCGCCGATCTCGACGAACTGTTCGGGCTGCGTGATCGCATTGAGGCGTACGTGCTTGGTCCAGTAGTGGAAGTGCTCGGTCAGGCGATAGGTGGTCGCCACGTGCGGGAACCGGTCCGGCGTGCCGAACGCGGCGCGGTCGTCCCCGAACACGCGCGCGGCCGGATTGTGCAGCGCCTGCGGCTGGTCCGGACTCAGCGGATTGACCGCCAGCGGCGTTTCGAACGGTTCGTAGTGCTCCGGGAACGGTCCCTCGGCCATCGCGCCGCGCGCGAAGAAGCGCGCCACGCCCTCGGGATTCATGATGAACGGCCCCATGCCGCCGGCCGGATTCTCGCCGGCGGCGAAATCCGGGACGTCCGCGCCGCTCCAGGCGCTGCCGTTCCACGCGACCAGCGCGCGCCGCGGGTCGAACGGCTGGCCGGCCACGTCGCAGGACGCACGGTTGTAGAGCACGCGACGGTTCGCCGGCCAGGCGAACGCCCAGTTCAGCGTCTGTCCGATGCCGGTCGGGTCGGCGTTGTCGCGCCGTGCCATCAGATTGCCGGTCGGTCCCCAGGCGCCGCAGAAGATCCAGCAGCCGCTTCGCGTGCTGCCGTCGTCGCGCAGCTCGGCGAATCCGGCCAGCTGCTCGCCGGCCTTGCGGACGATCCGCGCCGGATCCTTCGGGTCGGCCAGGTCCTTGAGCGCGCTGCCGGAGAACTCGCGCGCGAGCTCCTCGGGCGCCGGACTCTCCGGGCGCGCGTACTTCCAGGTCAGGTTGACGATCGGATCGGGGAACGCGCCGCCGTCGGCGCGGTACATCGCGCGCATGCGCACGAACAGGCCGGCCATGATCTCCAGATCGCTGCGCGCCTCGCCGGGCGGCTCGGCGCCCTTCCAGTGCCATTGCAGCCAGCGCGAGGAATTGGTCAGCGAGCCGTCCTCCTCGGCGAAGCAGGTCGTCGGCAGACGGAACACCTCGGTCTGGATCGCGGCCGAATCGACGTCGTGCAGCACGCCGTGGTTCTTCCAGAACTCGCTGGTCTCGGTCGCCAGCGGGTCCATCACGACCAGGTACTTGAGCTTCGAGAACGCCGCGGTCAGCTTGGCCTTGTTCGGCGCGGCCGCGAGCGGATTGAAGCCCTGGCAGATGTAGCCGTTCATCCTGCCCTGATGCATCAGCTCGTAGGCCTGCAGCATGTCGTAGGGCTTGTCGAGCTTGGGCAGGTAGTCGAACGCCCAGCGGTTCTCGGCGGTCGCCGCATCGCCCCACCAGGCTTTCATGAAGCTCACGAAGAACTTGCGGTAGTTCTGCCAGTAGCTGAGCTGGTTCGGCCGCAGCGGCCTGGGCGCGCGTGCGGCGATGTAGGCCTCGAAATCCTGTTCGGCCTGGTTCGGCAGCGTCATGTAGCCGGGCAGCAGGTTCGACATCAGGCCGAGGTCGGTCAGGCCCTGGATGTTGGAGTGGCCGCGCAAGGCGTTCATGCCGCCGCCGGAGACGCCGATGTTGCCGAGCAGCAGCTGCACCATCGCGCCGGTGCGGATCATCTGCGAGCCGATCGAGTGCTGGGTCCAGCCGAGTGCGTACATGATCGTCATCGCGCGCGTCGGCGTCGCGGTCGAGGCGATCATGTCCCAGATCGCCAGCACCTTGTCCTTCGGCGTGCCGCAGACGCGCTCGACCATCTCCGGCGTGTAGCGCGCGTAGTGGCGCTTGAGCAGGCTGTAGACGCAGCGCGGATCGGTCAGCGTCGGATCGGTGCGGACGTAGCCGTCCTCACCGATCGCGTAGTCCCAGCTCGATTTGTCGTAGCTGCGGCGGCCGGCGTCGTAGCCCGAGTACAGACCCTGCTCGAACGCGAACTCGTCCTTCACGATGAACGACAGGTCGGTGTAGTTGACGACGTACTCGCGCTGGATCGCGTCGTTGGTCAGCAGGTGGTTGATCAGGCCGCCGAGGAAGACGATGTCGGTGCCGGTGCGGATCGGCGCGTAGACGTCGGCCACCGAGGCCGAGCGCGTGAAGCGCGGGTCGACCACGATCAGCTTGGCCTTGTTGTGCGCCTTGGCCTCGGTCACCCACTTGAAGCCGCACGGGTGCGCCTCGGCCGCATTGCCGCCCATGATCAGGACCAGGTCGGCATTCTTGATGTCGACCCAGTGATTCGTCATCGCGCCGCGGCCGAACGTCGGGGCAAGACCTGCCACCGTCGGGCCGTGTCAGACACGTGCCTGATTGTCGAATGCGAGCAGGCCGAACGAACGGGCGACCTTGTGCGTGAGATAGCCGACCTCGTTGCTCGAGGCCGAGGCCGCGAGCATGCCGGTGGTCAGCCAGCGGTTGACGGTGAGGCCTTCGGGCGTGGCGGCGACGAAGTTCGCGTCGCGGTCGGCCTTCATCAGCCTGGCGATGCGCTCGAGCGCATCGTCCCAGGAGATGCGCTGCCAGGTGTCGGAGCCCGGCGCGCGGTACTCCGGAAACTTCAGGCGGCTCTCGCTGTGGATGAAGTCGATCAGCGCCGCGCCCTTCGGGCACAGCGTGCCGCGATTGACCGGATGGTCCGGATCGCCTTCGATGTGGAACACGCTCGGCCGCGCGTTCTTGGCGCCGTCGCCGAGGCCGTACATCAGCACGCCGCAGGCGACCGAGCAGTACGGACAGGTGTTGCGGGTTTCGGTCGCGCGGGCCAGCTTGAACTGGCGCACCTCCGCGAGCGCGGGGGCGGGCGAGAAGCCCATGAGCGCCAGGCTGGAACCCACCAGGGTGGTCCCGGTGACTTTCAGGAACTGGCGCCGAGTCAGAGCAGACATGACGTTCTCCTCGATCGCTGGTCGCGGCGCCGCCCGCAGCTGCGGGGAGAACGCCGTACTGGCCTCGGATGACACATCGACGCATCACGCGCGCCGAGTATAGATCAAGTTTCGGCACGGTCCGCTGCCGCCCGCATCGATGTCGCTTTGCAGCAAACGCAGTCGGCGCAGGGCGTGTCGGGCCGCGCGATTTGCGTGCGTGCGTCGCCCTCGTCGGTGGCCTTCCCCGCGCTCGAACCCCTCGATTCGCCTTGCATGACGTGACGATGACCGCGCGCCCGCCCCGTTCAGCGCCGACGCGGGGACGCTGTGGCAGTTTGCGTCTCGCCGCGCGAGACACCTGCCCGGCACCCTGCTCCGACTTTCGCCACCGTCATCGCTCACGCGCCGGACCGGATCACCGCGCCATGTCTTCGTGCTCGCCCGATTCCACCGCCGACCTGCCAGGTGCGTCGCTCGCGCCCGCTCGCGTCGGCCCGGTGCCGGTCGGCGCGATCGGGACGCCGCGTAAGGCGCTCCGCGCCGGCGATTCCTTCACCACGCCGCAACAGGAGAACGACATGCTCGACATGTCAGCCGAACCCCTCGCCGTACCGGCACTCGACGCCGCTGCCGATCCGCAGCTGCACGCGATCGGCGACGGCCTTCCCGAAGCGGACCGGCCGTCGGCGGCCGGCTGGAGGACGCTGCGCAGCGGGCGCTGTTTCGTCTACGTGCTGCCGTGCCGCGAGTCGGACACGATCAAGGTCGGCTACGCGCGCGATCCGCTGGTGCGGCTGCACGCGCTGCATGCGCGCTACTTCGAGTTCTTCGACCTCGACCGCGCGGTGCTCGTCGAGACCGACTACGTGCGCGATGCGCGCGCGATCGAGCGCCGCGTCAAGCAGGCGCTGGCCGATGACGCGGTGATGCCGCCGCTGAGCGTGCGCGAGGCGGCCGGCGGACGTACCGAGTGGTTCGGCGGTGCCTGGTCGCGCGCGGTGTCGCTGCTCGAGCGGGTCTGCGAGGAGGACGGCCATCTGCTGCATCCGCAGCTCTCGGCCTGGCTGCGCGTGCGCTGGTTTCGCGACGCCGCACTCTACGGCTGGTCGCAGCAGGCGCTGCAGCAGATCCGGTTTCTGAGCTTCAACGGTGCGCCCGATGCAGCGGACCGGCTGCGCCGCGAACTCAAGAACGCGCTCGACGCCTGCGACGCGGTCGGGCTGCGTCTCGAAGGCAAGGTGCCCGGTGCGGTGCTCGCCTGGTATCGCGGCGGCGCGCGCGCGCTCGATTGACCGGCCGTCAGTCCGCCGCCGTGCGGTACGGCGCCAGCAATGCCGGATCGGCGAGCACGCGGTCGGGCACGAGGTAGCGCGGTTCGCGTCCTTCGGCCAGCAAGGCGCGGATGCGGCTGGCCGAGAAGTCCAGCGGCGTCACGTCGATCTCGAACACACATCCGGCCGGCGCTTCGCGCAGCGCGGCCGCGGTGTCGACGCGGCGCGGCCGCGTCTCGCGTTCGAGCGCGGCGTCCAGCGCCGCGGTATGGCCCGGCCGCGGCAGCACGCCGACGTGGGCCTGGTCGAACAGCTCGCGCCAGCGGTGCCAGCTGGCCAGCCCCGCGAACGCGTCGGCGCCGACCAGCAGTACCAGCGGCCGCTGCGGACCGATCTCGGCGCGCAGCTCGATCAGCGTATCGATCGACCAGGACGGCCCGGCGCGGTCCAGCTCGCGCGTGTCGAGCCGCAGCCGGTCCTGGCCGGCCAGTGCAGCGGCGAGCAAGGCGACACGCTGCGCCGGCGTCGCGACCGGCTGGGCGCGATGCGGCGGCACGCTCGCCGGCAGCAGGCGCACCTCGGCATCGAGCAGCTCGGCGGCTTCCCAGGCCACGCGTAGATGCGCGTTGTGGACCGGGTCGAAGGTGCCGCCGAGGATCGCCAGCGGGCGCATCAGGCGGCGATCAGCGGCGCGCCCGAGCGCGGCGAGGCGATCGCCGCGATCAGGCGTTCGAGCTCGCGCCAGACCTCGCCGTCGCGGCGGCCCTTGGCGATCGCGTCGATCCTGGCGGCCTGCGCGAGGCAGGCCTCCCAGTGCGCGGCGCGCGCGGACTTCAGCGCGCGCCGGTACAGCGGCTGGCGCGAATCCCAGACCCGTTCGCTGCGGAACGCGGCGGCCAGATTGTCGCCGGCCGCCGACAGGCGCTGCAGCAGGCGCAGCTGGTTGAGGATCCAGCCGAGTAACGGGATCGCGTCCTCGCCTTCCTCGCGCAGGCCGTGCACGATGCGCAAGGCGCGCGCGGCATCGCCGCCGAGTGCGGCGTCGGTCAGGCGGAACGCGTCGTAGCGCGCGTCATCGGCGACGGCGGCCTCGAGCAGGCCGGCGTCGATGCGTCCGTCAGGCGCGAGCAGGGCCAGCTTGTCGACCTCCTGCGCGGCGGCCAGCAGATTGCCCTCGACGCGCTCGGCCAGCAGATCGATCGCATCCGGCGTCGCCTTGAGGCCGCGCGCCGCGAAGCGCGCGCCGATCCAGCCCGGCAGTTCCTCGCGCTTGAGCGGCCAGACCGGCACGAACACGCCGGCGCGCTCGATCGCGGCGACCCAGGCGCCTTCATGCTGCTTGCTCCACTCCTGGCAGGTGATCAGCAGCACCGTATCGGGCGGCGGCGCCTGGCAGTAGGCGGCGATCGCGGCCGCGCCGTCCTTGCCGGGCTTGCCGGTCGGCAGACGCAGATCGATTAGCTTGCGGCTCGCGAACAGCGACAGCGCGCTGCCGGCGCGCGCGAGCTCGTCCCAGTCGAAGCGCGCATCGGCGTCGTAGACCTCGCGCTCGAGATAATCGAGCGCGCGGGCGCGGGCGCGCAGCGCATCGGCGGCCTCGAGCACGAGCAGGTGCTCGCTGCCGGCCAGCAGATAGACCGGCCGCAGATCGGGCTCGCCGAGCGTCTTGCGGAACTGGGCCAGCGTCGCCGACATCGCGGAGCTGCGCTCAGCCGGCGCGGCCGAGCACGTCGAGCCGGCGCAGGATCGCCTGCACCATCTCGCGCTGCAGTTCCTTGGTCAGCAGGTCCTGCTCGGCGGCGACGCCGAGGGCCTGCGAGGCGTCGAACGTGAAATCGCGCGTCAGGTCGACCACCTGCACCGGCAGCAGGCCGCGGCCGGCCGCATCCTCGAGCACGAACTCGACGTGGTAGCGGATCGTGTACTCGGTCGCGCGCGCATTGCCGCCGACCGAGAGCACGTCGGTCGACAGCGCATTGGCGGTGATCCTGAGCACCGAGACGCCGTCTTCGACACGATCGGCGATGGTCGCGCCGGAGCGCGCCAGTGCCTTGGCCAGATCGCGGCCGAGCGGGCTCAGCGGGTCGGCGCCCTGGATGTGGACATGCTGCATGCCGGCCGGGAGCCGGGCCTCGCCGCGCAGCTGGAAGCCGCAGGCGGCGAGCAGGCCTGCGAGGAGAACGAGGCCGAGGACGCGAAGGGTGTTCATGGATGCCGGACGCCGGACCGAGTGCCTGGAAGACGGCAAGGATAGCCGAATCGGCCGCCGCCGCGTCCGCAGCGCCATGCGCGACGAAACCGGGCACGGCGCCTGGCCGCCGTGCGTGCTCGCCGCGACTGCGATCCGGGCGGCTGCGGCTGCCTCCCCAACGGCTTCGCGTGGCGGCAGCCGGCAGGTGAAAACCAGATCCGGCCGACCCGGAGCGAATCGACCGGACCGCACGCCGCGGCAGCGGCGACGCGCGCGGACTGCGCCGAGGCCGGCAGGAGCGGTCTGTTCAGACCACGATGTTGACGATCTTGCCGGGCACGACGATGACCTTCTTCGGCGTCTGCCCATCGATGAAGGCGGCGACGGACGGCTCGGCCAGTGCGGCGCGCTCGGCGTCCTCGCGCGAGGCAGCGGCCGGTATCTCGATCGTGCCGCGCAGCCTGCCGTTGACCTGCACCGCGAGCGTCAGCGCATCGCGGACCAGGGCGGCCGGATCGGCCTGCGGCCACGGCTGGTCGTCGACCAGGGTCGTGGCGTGGCCGAGCGCCTGCCACAGCGCGTGGCAGACGTGCGGCGTGATCGGGTTGAGTAGCAGCACGATCGTCTCGAACGCCTCGTGGCGGACCGCCCTGCCCTGGTCGCTGGCGTCGTCGAACTTCGCCAAGGCGTTCAGCAGCTCCATCAGTGCGGCGATCGCGGTGTTGAACGACTGACGGCGGCCGTAGTCGTCGCCGACCTTGACGATCGTCTCGTGCACCTGGCGCCGCATCGCCTTCTGCGCGGCGTCGAGCGCGGCCGGATCGACCTCGGGATGATCGGGCTGCGCGACGTGCGCATGCAGGTCGCGCCACAGGCGCTTCAAGAACCGCGACATCCCCTCGACGCCAGCCTCGTTCCATTCCAGCGACTGGTCCGGCGGCGCCGCGAACATCGAGAACAGGCGCACCGTGTCGGCGCCGTACTTGCCGACCATCGCCTGCGGATCGACGCCGTTGTTCTTGGACTTGGACATCTTCTCGATGCCGCCGACCAGCACCGGCGCGCCGTCGGACTTCAGCGTCGCGCCGGTGATGCGGCCGCGCTCGTCGCGGCTGACCGCGACATCGGCCGGATTGAACCAGTCGCGGCCGCCGTCGGCGTTCTCGCGGTAGAACGTCTCGGCGATCACCATGCCCTGGCACAGCAGGTTGATCGCCGGCTCGTCGCTGTCGACCAGGCCTTCGTCGCGCAGCAGCTTGTGATAGAAGCGGAAGTACAGCAGGTGCAGGATCGCGTGCTCGATGCCGCCGATGTACTGGTCGACCGGCGTCCAGTAGCGCGCGCGGCCGTCGACCATGTCGGCCGCGCCGGGCGAGGTGTAGCGCGCGTAGTACCAGCTCGACTCCATGAACGTGTCGAAGGTGTCGGTCTCGCGCTCGGCCGGGCCGCCGCAGTTCGGACAGGTGGTCTTGCGCCATTCCGGGTCGGCCTTGATCGGCGACTGCACGCCCGAGAACGCGACGTCCTCCGGCAGCACGACCGGCAGCTGGTCTTCCGGCACCGGCACCGCGTCGCAGTTCGCGCAGTAGACGACCGGGATCGGGCAGCCCCAGTAGCGCTGGCGCGAGACGCCCCAGTCGCGCAGGCGGAAGTTGACGCGGCGCGCGCCGGTGCCGGCCTGCTCGAAGCGCGCGGCCAGGGCCTCGAACGCGCCGCGGAAATCCAGGCCGTCGTACTCGCCGGAGTTGATCAGCGTGCCGTACTCGGTGTACGCGCCGTCGGAGATCACGCTGCGCTCGAACTCGGCCAGCACGTCGAGCTCGCCGGCCGGCTCGACGACGTCGATCGGGCGGCTCTCGCCGAGCGCGGCGCTCATCGGATCGGCATTGCTGCGCGCGTCGCGGCCGAGCTCGGCGATCGCGTCGCGCACGCCGTCGGGCACGATCACGATGCGGATCAGCAAGTCGTACTTGCTCGCGAACTCCCAGTCGCGCTGGTCGTGCGCCGGCACCGCCATGACCGCGCCGGTGCCGTAGTTCATCAGCACGAAGTTGGCGACCCAGACCGGGATCGCCTCGCCGGTGACCGGATGGATCGCGGTGAAGCCGGTGTCGACGCCCTTCTTCTCCTGCGTCTCCAGATCGGCCTCGGCGGTGCCGCCGTGGCGGCATTCCTCGATGAACGCGGCGACCTCAGGGCGCGTCTTCGCCGCCTCGAGCGCCAGCGGATGCTCGGCCGCGACCGACAGGAAGCTCACGCCCATCAGCGTATCGGGCCGCGTCGTGAACACGGTCACCGGTTCGCGGCCCTCGACCGCGAACTGGATCTCCAGGCCCTCGGAGCGGCCGATCCAGTTGCGCTGCATCGTCTTGACCGAGTCCGGCCAGCCCGGCAGCGCGTCGAGGCCGTCGAGCAGCTCCTGCGCGTAGTCGGTGATCTTGAGAAACCACTGCGGGATCTCGCGCTTCTCGACCGGGGCGCCGGAGCGCCAGCCGCGGCCGTCGATGACCTGCTCGTTGGCCAGCACGGTCTGGTCGACCGGATCCCAGTTGACGACCGAGCGCTTGCGGTAGACCAGGCCCTTGCGCATCAGCCGCGTGAACATGCGCTGCTCGTGGACGTAGTAGTCCGGCCGGCAGGTCGCGAACTCGCGCGTCCAGTCGATCGCGTAGCCCATCGTCTTGAACTGGGCACGCATGTGCTCGATGTTCTGGTACGTCCACGCCGCCGGTGCGGTCTTGCGCGCGATCGCGGCGTTCTCGGCCGGCAGGCCGAACGCGTCCCAGCCCATCGGCTGCAGCACGTTGCGCCCCTGCATGCGCTGGAAGCGGCTGATGACGTCGCCGATCGTGTAGTTGCGCACATGGCCCATGTGCAGCGCGCCGGACGGATACGGCAGCATCGACAGGCAGTAGAACGGCTTGCGCGCCGGATCCTCGCTCACTTCGAAGGCGCGGGTATCGGTCCAGTAGCGCTGCGCGGCGGCTTCGACCGCCTGTGGATCGTAGGTTTCTTGCATGATGGGCGAGGTGTTCCGGCGCTCGGCCGGCGATGGCGGGAAAAAGTGCGCCAGCCTAGCGCAGCGCGGCGTCCGCGCCAAATCGCCGCGGCCACGAAGAACGGCCGGCGGCCGTCTGCGCGGAGTGATACCGTCGTCCGCAGCGCGCAGGCCGCGGGGATGCGCGTTCGCGTCCGGTTTCAAAAAAAGGCGCATCGGCATGCCGCTTCGATGCAGCCGTCGACGGGCGGCGCCGGGCTCCGCTGCTCCGATCCGCACTCTCGCAGCGTTGCGCACCATCGATTTCCGCGGAGAGTTCCGATGACACGCACGATCCGTTTCATCGCACGCGGCCTGTTCGGCGCCGTGCTGGCGCTGCCGGTGACGGCGACCGACGCAGGGGCGATTCCGCCGTCGACCGGTCTGCCGACGATCAACTTCTGGCGCGACGCCTGCGAGATGGCTGCGCACGCCGACGATCCGGCCGAGATGCAGCGCGTCATCGACGCGACGGTCTTCATCGTCGAGCCGCGCGCGCTCGGCCTCAATCCGGACGGCAGCTACTACGTGCGCACACGCCCGTTCGTCGATTTCGACGGCATGATCCTGAGCCCCGATTCGCCCTTCTACGGCGAGCAGGCGATCGTCTTCGGCGGCCTGCCGGGACGGTCGGGCTTCCTGGTCGGTCCCGACAGCGTCGTGACGACGCCGCACGGCACCGGCTTCGACCCGACCGGCTACTGCGTGCTGTTCGGCTACGAGAACGGCGCGCTGCCCGACGGCAGCTGCGTGCCGATCGACCCGACCCGCTTTCCGGCCAGCCAGGTCCGCGTGATCGATCGCTACGACAACGCAGGCCTCACGCTCGGCGATTATCTCGTGGCTCATCTGTCCGAGCCGGTGCCGGATCGGCCGTTCCTGCGCGTGCGCCGCAGCGGTCACGCCGAGGTCGGCGACGCGATCACCCTGGTCGGGCATCCGGCCCGCCTGCCGAAGAAGATCGACACCGCCGCGCATGTGATCGGCCTCGCCGGCAACGGCCCGACCGCCTATCTCGACGGCGACGTGCCGCTCGCCTACCCGGTGCATTCGATTGCGTTCAGTTCCGGATCGCCGCTGTACAACCTGTCGCGCCAGTACGTCGAGCTGGCCGTGATGACGGGCTCGTGCGGCGTGTTCCGCCCGGACCAGGGCAGCCTGCCGCAGACCCATACGCTGGTGTCGGACTGCGGGCCGCCCGGCCCGCTGAACTCGCCGATCAAGACCTTCGCGCCGCGGATCGAGCGCATCGTGCTCGAGACGGCGCCGCTGTCGGTCCGCAACATCGGCACGGCCGCGGCCGGCTTCGCGCAGCCGGTCACCACCTATACCCTGGTGGCGCCGTCGCGCAGCGCGTATGCGGCCGCCGCGATCGACTACCGGATCGAGATGGCCGCGCCGGTCATCGGCGAGCCCGATCTGAGCCTGCTGTCCTCGGTGCCGCTCGAAGGCAGTCTCGATGCCGGCACCTCGCTGAGTTTCGACGTCGCGGCGGTCATGCCGCCCGGCCAGGCCTGCGGCGTGTTCGAGCGCGAGTTCGTCGTGCACGATCTCACGCACGGGCTGAGCGATCGCGTCCATCAGACGCTGGAAGTCGCCCAGACCGTGTTCGATGCGGATAGAACGGTGCTCGAGATGGCCGGCATCGAGCAGCCGTACGTGGCGACGCGCACGTTCCAGATCCGCAATCTGCGGCCGGCCAAGGCGTTCATCCGCGTCAGAGCCGATCAGAACTGGGTCACGATCGACGGCGTATCGGGCAGTTCCGGCGGTGCACCGCAGACCGGGCTGACGATCGGCGCGCTGCAATCGGCGACCGTCACGATCGGCCTGGCCGTCTCGGCCAACGGCCTGGCCCTGCATACGGCGCATCAGGCGTCGATCGTCGTATCCGGCGCCGATCCGGCCTGCACGCTGACGCCCGACATCTCCGTGCCGGTCCGCTTCACGCCCGGCACGCTCCAGTTCCGCCAGGCGATCGACGCCACGGTGCCGCCGGCTGCCGCAACCGGCCCGGCGCCGCAGCTGATCGCCTCGATCGAGGTCGACGAGAACTTCTGCGTCGACGAGGTCAAGGCGAGCTACGTCTTCGATCACGAATCCGGTGCGTTCGAGACGGCCGCCTGGCTGGCCGAGAGCCAGTGGGCGCTGCAGCGTCCCGGCAGCGCGGCATGGATGCCGCTATGGGACCGCGATGCGGTGCCGGCCTGCGTGCCGCCGGGCCTGGATGCCCCCGACGACTGGTGCTATCTCTACAACACCAAGGAGCACTGTGATTTCGGCACCCCCGGTCACAACGGCCGCTGCGACACGGTCGCGGTCGGCGATACGCGCCGCCCGCCGCTGCCGGTCTGCACGCCCGGCTCGGGCTGCGAACCGTTCGCCGGGCGCATCGGCAAGCCGGCACGCGGCACCTGGACGATGCGGCTCGGCGATCGCGTGGTCGACGGCGTGTCTTCGCAGCCGCGGATCCGCGGCTGGTCGCTGACGTTCCGCGGCCGCGCCGCCTGCACGAACTGAAGCGGCCACCCGGGCATCGCGCGGAGGCCATCCGCGCGGCGCCGCCGGCCCGTTCCGCACGGTCCCTGCCATCGGACCTGACGCGCAGCGTCTCATGCCGAACGCGCCGGCGATGCGACGGCAGGCAGCGCAGGACGGTCGGGTCGGCGGCGGTTCATGCCGGATGCCGGTACGCGGCGGCATCATCGTCTCGATGCGCGCTTGCATCCGGCGCATTCGCCGGTCGAGCGCGCGCCTCGGTCCGGCGCCTCGCTCGCCGCGCGTATCCGCCATGACCGGAGACCCACATGACCACGAACACCCCGACGCCGTTCGCTTTGTACAAGGCCAATCTCGAACTTGCACTGCGCATCGGCCAGCTGCTCAACGAAAACCGCAAGCAATGGGCGCGCCAGGGCCTGGCCGGCGTCGACCAGGCGGTCGGCCGCACGCTCGACGAATCGGAGCGCGCGCTGGCCGGCGTCGACTGGACGCGCCTGGCCGGGCTGCCGGTCGAGAGCGTCTGGAACACGCTGAACTGGGATGCGCTCAAGCCCGACGTCGGCACGCTGAAGAGCTCGATCGACGAGGTCATCGCGCAGCAGTCGAGCTTCGCGAGCGGTCTGCACGAGGCCGTCGAGGCCTGGCAGCGCCAGTGCGGCGAAGCCGTGCGCGAAGCCGGCGTGGCCCTGCCGACGACGACCGGATTCGAGGATTTCCTGAAGGTCTTCACCGACGCGACGAAGCCGGCATCCGGCGCGGACACGCCGACATCGGGCACCGAGGCCGGCGCGTCGACGAAGCGCTCGACCCGCCGCAGCTGAGAACGCCCGGCGCGGCCGGATCCTCAGGCGCGGTGGTATGGATGTCCGGCCAGCAGCGAGTTGGCCCGGTACAGCTGTTCGACCACCACGAGCCGCACCAGCATGTGCGGCAGCGTCAGCGGGCCGAGCGACCAGGTCTGATGCGCCTGCGCGAGCACGTCCGGCGCGTGGCCGTCCGGTCCGCCGATCAACAGGGCCAGATCGCGACCGCCCATGCGCCAGGCCGCGAGCTGTTCGGCCAGCTGTTCGCTCGTCCACGGCTTGCCGCGGCCGTCGAGCGCGACGCGATGGGCGTCCTTCGGCAGGGCCGCGAGCACTGCGGCGCCTTCTTCGGCGATCGCGCGCTGCGGATCGCGGTTCTTGCCGCGATGGCCGAGCGCGATCTCGACCAGTTCGAGCGGCAGGTCGCGCGAGAGCCGCTTGCGGTAGTCGGCCACGCCCTCGGCGACCCAGCCGGGCATGCGCTCGCCGACCGAGATCAGGCGGGTCCGCACGGGATCGGGCGGTCAGACCGCCGCGGCCGATCCGCTGTCGCCGTCGACCGACCACATGCGCTCGAGCCCGTAGAACTCGCGGGCGCGCGGCAGCATGATGTGGACGACGATGTCGCCGAGGTCGACCAGCACCCACTCGGCCTCGCGCTGGCCTTCGACGCCGAGCGGCGGCAGTCCGGCCTTCTTGGTCTGCTTGATGACCTCGTCGGCGATCGACTTGACGTGACGGCTCGAGGTGCCGCCGGCGACGACGATGATGTCGGCGATCGAGGTGCGGCCGGTCACGTCGATCTCGACGACGTCGCGTGCCTTGAGATCCTCCAGCGCCTTGATGACGATGTCACGCAGGCGCGCGACGACGTCGCTCTCGCGCGCCGGCTTGGGCTGGGTGCGCTGACGCGGCGCCTTCGGTGCGGCGGCCTGCGGCTGGGCCGCCTTGACCGCCTTGGCGGCGCTGCGCTGCGCGGCGCTCCTGCCGGTTGCCGGCCTGGCCGGCGACTTGGCGGCTGCGCCGGCGCCGGACGGACGCCGGACGGCGGTCCTGGCGCTGGTACCCGCGGCTTTCGCCGCCGTCTTCGCCGCCCTGGCCGGTGCGCGGCTCGTGGTCTTGGCGGCCGTTGCCTTCTTGCGCGCAGCTGTCGGCTTGGCCGATGCGACGCCGGTCGCGCGGGGAGTCTTGGCGGGAGCGGCCTTGGGCCGTGGGGTCTTCTTTGCGGTCAAGGGTGAGCCTCGGGCATGGCGCGGCGCCGGAAGTGGCGGGGCGCAGTATAAGGCGATTCGCCGGCCGCACCGCCGCGGCAAGCAGGCCCAGCCGCGCCCGTTCATGCGCCGACGCGGTCATTGCGATCGACGCGGGCTGCCGGTCCGGATCGGCACGCCGGGCCGCGATTGCCCTGCCCGGCGCGCCGACCGCGGGCGACGCGCGATTGTCTGCCCGGAACCGGGCCGGTACGCTGCGCAGCTGATTCACGGCGCTGCGACGCCGATCGGGCGAGAGGCGGACCATCGATGAATCAAGCGGAGTACCGGTTCGGGCCCTACCGCCTGCTGCCGGCCGCGCGCGAACTGTGGCGCGGGGACCGGCTCGACACGCCGGCGCGCCTGGTGTTCGACTGCCTGGCCTACCTCGTCCAGCGGCGCGATCGCGCGGTCGGCCGCGACGAGCTGGTCGCGGCGATCTGGGGACGCGTCGACATCGCCGAGGCCCGCGTCAGCGAGCTGGTCGTGCGCGCGCGCCGCGCGGTCGGCGACGACGGCCAGGCGCAGCGGATCATCCGCACGGTACCGGGCTTCGGCTATCGCTGGATCGCCGAGGTCGCGACGGCGGCTGACGCGGGCGTCGAACCCGCGGCCGCCGGCGGGCGCGATGCGCCGCTCGACGACAGGCCGATACCGCTCGCGGCGCAGCCGCGGCGGTCGCTGCGCCCGAGGGCCGCGCGGGTCGTGATCGCGGCCGCGCTCGCGGCGATCATTGCGCTGCCGCTGTGGCATTGGCAGCGATCCCGCTCAGAGGCGCCGACGCCGGCCGCCGCCGCGGACGCACCGCATGCGATCGTGCTGCCGCTGCGGATCGAGGGTCCCTCGGGCTCGCAGTGGTTGCGTCTGGGCGCGATGGAGCTGATCGCCGAGCGTCTGTCCGACGCGGGCCTGCGCGTGCCGCCGAGCGAGAGCGTACTCGGCCTGACCCGCCTCGACGGCCGGGACGAGCAGGCGGTGCGGATCGCGCTGGAGCGCACGTTCGGCCAGCCGCTGCTGATCGGCGGCAGTGCGATCCGCGCCGGCAGCCAATGGCAGGTCGGCCTCGAAACGACCACGGCCGACGGCGTCCAGCATCGTGTCGAGGCCACCCACCGCGACGCGATCGAAGCGGCACGCCAGGCCGGCGATCTGCTGCTGGCCGCGCTCGGCCGCCTGCCGCCGCCGGCGGCCGACGAGCGCGGCGACGACGAGGAGCGGCTGCGCCAGATCCAGGCCGCTCTGCTGGCCAACCAGCTCGACGTCGCCCAGGCGCTGTTCGATCAGCTCGCGCCCGATCAGGCGCAGCGGCCGGCGATCGCGTATCAGCAGGCCCGGCTGCATCTGCTGACCGGCCGGCATTCGGCCGCGCAGGCCGCGCTCTCGGCCCTGATCGCCGCGCCGGACGTGCGGGCGCTACCGCTGCTGCTCGGCAAGGCGCATACGCTGCGTGCGACGGTGCAGTTCCGCCAGGCCGGCTTCGCCGCGGCCGAGGCGGATTTCGATGCCGCCCTGGTCGCGCTCGGCGATCTCGATGCGCCGGCCGAGCGCGGCATGGCGCTGAGCGGCCGCGGCGCGGCGCGGCTGGCCGCGCGGCGCTTCGACGAGGCCGCGCTCGACCTCGGCCGCGCGCGCATGGAGTTCGAACGGGCCGGCGATGCGTTCGGCCTCGCCCAGACCGATGCCAACTTCGGTCTGCTCGAGAGCCAGCAGGGCCGCATCGAGCAGGCCCTGCCGTATCTGGCCGGCGCCGCCGACCGCTTCGAGTCGCTGGGCGCGGTCGAGCGCCTGCTCTCGGTGCTCGATCCGCTGTTCGACCTGCACGGTCTGCTGCTGCAATGGCCCGACGCGCTGGCGACCAGCGATCGCCAGTGGGCGCTGCGCGAGCGCGTTCGCGACCCCGGGCAGCGGCTGTCGCTGGCGGTCAATCGCAGCACTGCCCTGGCCGCGCTGGGACGCCTGCGCGAGGCCGACCAGGTTCTCGCCGACGCCGCACCGTTGCTGGCCCGAACGCCGCCGACGGCGGCGCGCTACTACCATGCCCAGCGCGCACGGCTGGATCTGACGCTCGGTCGTCCGGCCGCCGCCGCCGCCGCGGCTGATCGTGCGCTCGAGGTCTGGCCGTCCGAGCCGGACGACTGGCTGCGCGGCCAGGTGGTACTGGCGCGTCAGCGTGCGGCGGCGGGCAGCACGCGCTCGGCGCGCCTGGACGCCGAACTCGACGCCGCTGCCGCGCGCGACCCGGATCAGGTCGCGCCGGCGCTGCTGATCGCACTGGCCGAACGCGCCGCCGCGGACGATGCGCCCGGCGAGACCGAGCGGCGCTATGCGCAGGCGCTGGCATCGGCGAGCCGGCGCGGCGTGCCGGTCGATCTGGCCGCTGCGGTGGTCGCGCAGGCCGGCTGGCTGTTGGCGGTCGGCCGCAGCGCCGATGCGGCTGCGCTGGCCGGCCGTGTCGCGCCCTGGGCCGATCGCGATTTCGAGTGTGCCCTGCTGCAGGTCGCGGTGCTGCAGGCGCTCGGCCCGCAACGGACCTGGTCGGCCGCCCTGCGCCGCACCCAGGCACTGGCCGGCGAGCGCGCGATTCCCGCGGCGCTGACGCGCGCACCGGCGGCCTGAAGCTCGGTCCGGCGCCGCGCGCGAGGCGCCTCGGCGGCGCCATCTGGCATCGTCTCCGACACGACGCCGGCGCCACCAGGCGCCGGCGTCTGATCTTCGTGCTGAGGCGCGTCCGCCGCGTGCGCTATTGCGCGTCGAAACCGTTCGCGAACAGCGCGTCGGTGCCGACCGCGAGCGTCACCGGCACCTGCAGCAGCGGCCGCCTGGGATCGTTGCTGGCCACGCACAGGTTCGCCGCATAGGTGCCGGTGGCCAGGCCGCCGGCATCGAATACGACGCGCGCCGAGGACTGCTGGCCGGGCGCGGTGACGCCGCCGACGAGGTCGAAGAACAGCCACGGCACCGAGTCGGGCCGCGCACAGGCACCGCCCGGCCTGGCGATCGCCAGCGCCGCCAGATTCATGAAGGCGTAGCTGTAGTCGAAACGCCCGATCAGCGTCGCCAGGCCGGTCACCGGATCGACCGTGTACATGCCGACCAGAGCCGGCGAGCCATCGGCGTAGCCGGCCAGGTACAGCACGCCGCTGGCGTCGTCGAAGTCCATGCTCTGCTGGTAGTTGGCGTCGAAGCCGATCGATCCGACCGGCCGCGCCGTGCCGCTGGTCTTGTCGATCGCGACGAGCGCGTCGTGGAAGATGTCCAGGCCGAACATCTGACCGTTCGGCGCGATCGCGATGTCGACGATGCACAGCGGCGTGCCGGTGACGATCTCGGCGACCGGCGCATGGACGCCGCTGACCGGATCGAAGGTATTGAGATAGGTGCGCTTGCCGGCCGCCGGATCCGGGTTGTCGCAGGTCGAGGACGTGGCGTACAGCGTGCCGCTGTCCTCGTCCCAGGCCATGCCGGTCCAGTGATGCCCGGCCGGCGGCCGGCTGACCGCGACCTCGGTCAACCGGGCGGTGGCGGTATCGATCGTGGACAGGCACTCCTCGGCCACCGATTCGCACTGGGTGATCACGTACTCGCGGCTGAAGTCGGTGCCGACGAAGTCGCCGGCCAGCGTCTGGTGGGTGACGCCGACGCGGACGAAGCCGGCGGGATGGCGCGCGTCCAGGCCGACCAGCTCGATGTACTGCAGTGCCTCGTTCTTGACGCCGTAGGCCGGCAACTCGAACACCGCCTCGGGCTGCCACGGCGCGGGATTCGGACGCCAGACGCCGGCGCTGCCGGCTGCGGCCGGCGGGGCGCCGAGCGCCGTGCGCGACGGATCGCCGAGCGGCGCGACGTGGCGCGGCGCGGCCGGCAGGCGGGCAGCCGCCGAGGCGCGGTCGAGCGTCCATTCCAGGTCCAGATTGCCGTCGTTGGCGATGCCGAGCGAGCGGATCAGCACCTCGTCGCGCACCGCGTGGACCGCCATCGACTCCGGCGTCGCGCGGATCCGCGGCATGCCGATGCCGAGCGAGGCGGCCGCCTGTGCCCGATAGGACGGTTCGGCCGGCTGCCAGCGGATCGTCTGTCCGCCGAACACGCGCTGCTGTTCGATCGAGTATTCCTGGCGCAGATGGCGCGAGGTATCGATCAGCGCGATCGTCGCCGAGCCGCCGCGGTCGATCAGCAGCGGATCGCCGCCCTCGGTGTCGAACGCGACGTCGTCGTAGTGGAACGTGATCGCGCCGGACTCGTCGAGGATCAGCTGGAAGCCGATGCCGCAGTCCTGCGGCGCGGCCACGCAGCCCAGGCCGAGGAGTTCCTCGAGGGAGTGGTTCTTCTGCCGCCACTCGACGACGAAGCGGCGCGCCGGCGCCTCGCCGACGATCGCATGGCGGATCGAACCGGCCTCGCCGAGCGCATCCCAGTACGGCAGCAGACTGTCGTTGGCGTCCGGCGGCGGCGGGAACCAGTTGTCGCCGCCATACAGCGGGAACGCGCCGCCGCAGGCGTCGGCGCGCGTGACGAACTGCGCCGCGCCGTTGTTGTAGACGCACAGGCCCTCCTGTCCGCCGCCGCCGAAGCTGCGCCCGTACAGCGTGAACGGAAACGGCAGCTGCAACAGCGCCGGGGCGCCGACCGGCGTGCCGCCGGTGCCGAGCTCGATCCGGTCGGTGGGCGCCGCATCGTCGACGCCGTAGGTCGGCAGGGCCGGCAGCGCGGTCCAGCGGAAGGTCGCGGCATTCGCGGCGCCGGCGACGACGACCTTGTTGTAGCGCGCGGTCGCGCCCGGCGCGATCTCCAGCTCGAACAGGACCGACTCGAACGGATCGCCGGGAACCGCCACCGGCACGTCGAAGCCGCTGGCGCTCAGCGAGTGGTAGCGCAGCGTCTGCGCGGTGCGGTTGGTGACCGTGAAACAGTAGTTGACCGGCGTGCCGGCGACCACGTCGAGCGAGGTCGTGCCGGCGCAGGCCGGCGGCGCGTCGGTGCCGAGCGTGACGGCGACCTCGATCGTCGCCGCCTCGACGAGCTGCGCGAGCGGCGCCGAGGTCGAGCCGGCATTGGCGGCGTCGCCGTCGTAGCGCGCGCTGATCGCGTGGCTGCCGGCGGCCAGCGCCGAGGTGGTCAGTTGCGCGCGTGACGCGGCGTCGAGCGCCGCCGTGCCGAGTGCCGTCGTGCCGTCGAAGAAGGTCACCGAGCCGGTCGGCGTCGGGCTGTTGAAGACCGTCGTGCCGACGCTGGCCGTGAACGTCACCGCCTGGCCGGCGATCGCAGGATTGCGGTCGCTGCCGACGCTGGTCGTTGTGGCCGGCCGTTCGATCAGCTGATCGAGCACGGCCGACACCGAGGCGGCATGGGCGGCGTCGCCGGCGTAGCGCACCGTCAGTGCATGACTGCCGGCCGAAAGGCCGGCGCCCATCGTGCCCTGCCCGTCGGGCTCCAGGTCGATCGTGATGATCGGCGTCGCGCCGTCGTAGAACGTGACCTGTCCGCCCGGCACGGTCGTGCCGGAGGCGGCGGTCACGCTCGCGCGATAGAAGACCAGCTGGCCGAACGGGGCCGGATTGGCACTGCTGGTCAGCGTGGTGGCGGTGGCGATGGCACCGGACGGCGCGGCGGCAAACAGTGGGCTGGCCAGCGCGAACAGCAGCGCGGCCAGCACGGCGACCGGCCAGCGGCGGCGCGACGGTCGCGATACGCCGGCGCATGCGGCGGCCGGCGGCGAAACGGAACACTCGATCATCATGGTTTCCCCATAGCGGATACGCGCCTGCCGCGGCCCGGACCGGCCGCGCACCGCCGGTACGTGAAGACCGGCGGGCCGCGACCGCGCTCGGCGCGGCAGACTCGAGGCCACCGTAGCGGCGGCGCTTTTCCGAGACGATCCAAAGCGATGGCAGACCGATGGCAAAGCGATGGCGGACCCGTGCAGGGCGGCATGGCAGCACGATGGCAGGCGCGGCCAGGCGGCGTGCCGGGCGCCGGTCAGATCTCGAAGATGCCGCGCTTGAGCGCGATCGTGACCGCATGAGTGCGGTCGTTGGCGCCGAGCTTGGACAGGATGTTCTTCATGTGCGCCTTGACGGTCTCCTCGGCGATCGCCAGCCGTGCCGCGACGTCCTTGTTCGCATTGCCGGCCGCGACCAGCCGCAGCACCTCGATCTCGCGCTCGGTCAGCGCATCGTCGGCGGCGTGCTCGGCGATGCCGGCGGCGACCGCCTCGGGAATCCGGCGCCGCCCGGCATGCACGCTGCGGATCGTGTCGAGCAGCTCGCGACGCAGCGTGTGCTTGAGCAGGTAGGCGGCGGCACCGGCCTTGAGCGCGCGCAGCGCCTGCACGTCGCCGCCGTGCGTCGTCAGCACGACGATCCGCGCGGCCGGAAACTCGGCACGGATCGCGGCGATCGCCTCGAGGCCGTCGATGCCGGGCATCTGCAGATCCATCAGCGTGACGTCCGGCCGCCAGCGCCGGTAGGCCTCGATCGCCTCGCGGCCGTCGGTCGCCTCGCCGACCAGTTCCAGATCGGCCTGGCCCGCGATCACCGCGGCGATCCCCTCGCGCAGCAGCGGGTGGTCGTCGACGGTCAGGATGCGGATCGGCACGGCGCTCATCGGTGGCTCGGGCAGCGGGTTCGGTGACGCGCCCGGCCACGCTCGGCCCGGCATGCGCGCGCCATTGTAGAACCTGGCGGTCCCTCCAAAGAGGGACCGCCCTGCTCCCCGGCGTCGGGATGTGGCGGCTGCGCCGGCAGCCTAGTGTGGACCGGTGCAGCGGCTCTTCTCCATGTTTCCGCACGGCGCGCCCGGCATCGCGCTGGCGTTGCTGCGGATCGGCGCTGCGGCCGCGGTGCTGACCGGCATCGAGGCCGATGCGGCCTGCTCCTGGGCGACCGCCGGCCGCGCCCTGCTCGCGGCCGGCCTGGTCGCCGGCGTGTCGACGCCGCTGCTGGCCGGGGGCGCTGCGCTGCTGGCGCTGCTCGCGCTGATTCGCGGTGCCGATCCGCTGGCCGCGGGCCTGGGCCTGCTGATCTGCGCCGCGCTGGCGCTGCTCGGGCCCGGTGCCTATTCGCTGGACGCGCTGCGCTACGGCCGCCGGCGCCTGGCGCCGCCGCCGCGGCGTCGCTGAAACCGCCGCCCCCGTGCATCCCTCCATCGGGGGAGTGCCGCGGTGTTCTTTTCGGGGTGGGCGCCCCCATCGGCGCGGCCGATCATGCTTGCCGTGCGGCGCGCCACGCGCAGCGCGTTTCCCAAGACCGCCGCCGCGCGTCGCGGATGGCGCCCGTCCGACCGATCCCGAGGACCTCGCGATGCATACGACCGGCCACCGTCCCAGCGCCTCCAGCCCCTGGACGCCGCCCCTGCCCCGCCCATGCGCGATGGCGCTGGCCGTCCCGGACCCCGGCCCGCCGGGCGACCGGACCGGCACGCCCGGCGCGACGCAGCCGGCCCCCGCGCGCCGGCGCGGCCTCAACCGGCGCGCATTGACGCGGGCGCTGGCCTATATCGAGGCGCATCTGGGCGAGGAGGTCGGTCTCGATGATCTGGCCGGCGCGGCGGCGATCAGCCGCTTCCATTTCGCGCGACTGTTCCGGGCCAGTACCGGCCACAGCCCGATGGCCTTCCTGCTGCGGCTGCGGATCGCCCGCGCCCAGGACATGCTGCGCGCCGGCAACCGGCGCATCGCCGAGATCGCGGCCGCGCTCGGCTTCTTCGACCAGAGCCACTTCGCACGCACGTTCCGGCGTCTGACCGGGCAGTCGCCGCGCGAGTACGCGCGCGACCGCCGGGCGCACGGCGATGCCGAGGCGGCCTGAGCGCCTTGGCCTGCCGCGCCGGCCCGCCTCGGGCAGCCCGACGTCTCGAAAGCCCGGCATCGCCGCGCACCGCCGCCGGCGCGCATGCCGGGGAGATGCTCGAGCTGTCCGGCGTCGAGGCGCCTCGGTCGCGACACGGGCCGAGGCCGTGACGGCGGACGGTCGGCCGCCCGCTCGCGCGCTATGATCGGCGGCCTTCGACTGCCGAGATTTCCCGATGAGCCAGACGCTCTACGACATCCCCTTGCAGCGCATCGACGGCTCGGCCGGGACGCTCGCCGACGTGCGCGGCCAGGTGCTGCTGATCGTCAACGTCGCGTCCAAGTGCGGCCTGACGCCGCAGTACGAAGGGCTCGAGCGGCTGTACCGGACGCATCGCGACCGCGGACTGGCCGTGCTCGGCTTTCCGGCCAACGATTTCGCCGGCCAGGAGCCCGGCAGCGACGATGAGATCGCGCAGTTCTGCTCGACCACGTTCGACGTCAGCTTTCCGCTGTACGCCAAGACCTCGGTCGTCGGCGCCGGTGCGCATCCGCTCTATCGCCGGCTGATCGCCGAGCAGCCGCAGGCGATCGGCGAAGGACCGATGCGCGCGCGGCTGGCCGACTACGGCATCGCGCCGAATCCGCCGCCGCAGGTGCTGTGGAACTTCGAGAAGTTCCTGGTCGGACGCGACGGCGCGGTGATCGCGCGCTTCGCGCCGGACGTCGCCGCCGACGACCCGCGCCTGGGCGACGCGATCGAACGCGCGCTGGCCGCGACCGGCTGAGGCTCGCCGTGCCGCGCCCGCGCGGGTGCTGTCGGTTGCGCGGACGCTGATCGCGCTCGACCAGCCGTGGTCGCTGCCGAGCACGGTCGCGCTGAGCCTGGCGGCGACCGCCTGGTTCTGGCGGGCGCAGGCAACGTGGCTGCGCGCGCGGCGCCGGGCATGGGGTGCAGCCTGGGCGCAGTCAGCTGCGTACCGACCGTCGGCGCCGCCGTCGACGCCGGCATCGGTCGCGTGACGACCGCGTCGGACGCGGCATCCGCGGCGCGCTGAACCGCCCACGGCGATCGCATCCGCGCCCGATGCGCTTCGGTGCGCCGGCGCGCGCTCGAGCCCGACGAACAGTGAAGCGTCGCCGGTGCCGGCCCGATCGTACCGCCGGCATTCACGGCGACGATGCCTATGCTGGCGCCATGCCCCGATCATCGACCGCGACCGAGCGGCGCCGCCCGCTCCCGAATGCCGATGCCGTGCCCGACCACGGCGCCTCGATCCTGCCGGCCGTGCGCGTGACCAGCTACAACCTCGCGCTGCGTGCCGGCGACGGCTATCTCGGCGACCGCGCCAACAAGCGCGCGTTCTACCGTTGCCTGGATCAGTGGCGCGCGGTCGCGCGGCTCGGCGGAGACGATCCTTTCGGCGTCGAGGATTCCTCGGCGCTCGGCCGCAAGGCGCTCGAGCGCGCCTACGACGGCCGCGATGCGCGGCCCGCGGCCACCGTGCAGGGTGCGATCGAGTCGTTCGCGAACGCGCTCGCGGACGTCGCGACGACGTTCCTGGTCAGGGTCTGGCCCGGCGTGCAGCGCATCGCGGTCGGCGGCGGCTTCCGCCGCGGCCGCATCGGCGAGGTCGCGATCGCGCGCACGCAGGCGCTGCTGCGCGCGCGCGGCGTCGAGATCGGCCTGGTGCCGATCGCCGATCATCCGGACGCCGCGGGCCTGCTCGGCGGCGTCCATCTGCTGCCGCAGGCTGCGCTCGCCGAGTCCGACGCCCTGCTCGCGGTCGACATCGGCGGCAGCAATCTGCGTTGCGGCCTGCTGCGGCTGCGCCACGCGAAGGACGACGACGCGCTCGCGCCGCGTCCCAAGCTGGCCGCGCTCGAACGCTGGCGTCATCGCGACGAGCCGGTCGGCCGCGACGCGATGATCGACACGATGGCGCGGATGCTCGAACGGCTGATCGCCGAGGCCGCGCAGCGGCGCTGGCGGCTCGCCCGCCACGTCGTCGTCGGCTGTCCGGGCCAGATCGCCGCCGACGGCGGCATCGGCCGCGGCACGCAGAACCTGCCCGGCGACTGGAGCGCACCGGCGTTCCATCTGCCGAGCGCGCTGCAGCGCCGCCTGCCGCGGATCGGACGGGCGCGGACGCAGGTATTGATGCACAACGATGCGGTCGTACAGGGCCTCAGCCAGCTGCGTCTGATGCGCGACATCGAGCGCTGGGCGATCCTGACGATCGGCACCGGGCTCGGCAATGCCGCGTTCGAGAACGTCGCGGTGGCCACGGCCGCCCGACGCCGCTGAGTGCCGACGTCTCGATCCGGTTCAGCGCACGCCGATCTGTCGCGCGCCCCGAGCCGCCGCAACGCCAGCGACTCGGGGCGGAGCGGCCGCGCTCAGCGCTTCGGTGCTTCGTCCGCCTTCGGTTCCGCTTTCGGTTCCGCTTTCGGTTCCGCCTTCGGTTCCGCCTTGGGGGCGGTCTCCGGATACAGCGCCTGCCACCACTGCGGCTGCTGCTTGAGGCCGCGATCGAACCAGGCCAGGATCGTGTCCCACCACAGATAGCGCTTCTCGCGATCGACGATGTGGTGGTCCTGGCCGGCCACCTCGACCATCTCGACCTCCTTGCCGAGCAGCTTCAGCGCCGTGTACATCGTGCGGCTCTCGCCGGGCGGCACATTGGTGTCGGCGTCGCCGGTCAGCAGCAGCAGCGGCGTGGTGATGCGGTCGGCGTGGTAGATCGGGCTGTGCTCGACATAGAGATCGCGGTTGTTCCACGGGAAGCTGCCGCGGCTGGCGACGCCGCTGTAGCCGTAACCCCACCAGCCCTCGCCCCAGTAGCCGGTCAGATCGCTGATGCCGGCGTGCGCGATCGAGGTCGCGAACAGGTCGGTCCGCGTCGCCAGCAGCATCGTCATGAAGCCGCCGTAGCTGGCGCCGATGTTGCCGACGTGCTTGGGATCGACGAACGGATGCGCGGCCAGGAACGCGCGCGTGCCTTCGATGATGTCGTCGGCGGCGTAGTCACCCCAGGCGTTGACGTGCAGCGCCGAATAGCGCTGCCCGTAGCCGACCGTGCCGCGCGGCTGCAGCACGTAGATCACGTAGCCGTTGGCGGCCCACAGGTGGAACGGATAGCGGCCGGTGAACTGGCGGTTCACCGGCAGCGTGCCGCCGTAGTAGTAGACGATCAGCGGATAGCGCTTGGCCGGATCGAAGTCCGGCGGCAGATAGTAGCGGCCGTCGATGCGGTCGCCGTCGCGGTTGTCGAAGTGCCAGTCGCGGACCTCGCCGAAGCGCGTCCGTGCATAGTCGGTGTCCGCCGAGTCGATCAGCACGCGCGGCCGGTTGCGCGCAAGGTCGACCGCGACCACGCGCTGCGGCGCCGCCGCCCCGGTGCCGGCGGCGACCACGACCGCTGCGCGGCCGGTCGACACCGCATGGCCGTCGACGACGTCCAGGCCGGTCTCGATGCGCTCGAAGCGGCCGCTGCGCAGGTGATGGCGGTACAGCGGCGTGCGGTCGCCCTCGACGACCGCGAGCACGAGATCACCGTCGCCCAGGCGGCTCATCGCGGTGATCGCCGGCGTGAAGTCGCGGCTGACGCTATGCGCGCTGCGGCCGTCGCGGGCGAGCCGGTAGAGCTGGCCGTCGAAGCCGTTGGCCGGCGTGCCGGGCGGCAGCACGCTGCCGTCGCCGATCGGCAGGTCAGGTCCGGTCAGCAGCCAGTAGCCGGCCTCCGGATCGTTGCCGGCGAACAAGGCACCGTCGATCGCGCGCAGCGACAGCACCTCGCGCCGCGTCAGCTCCGGCAGCGAGAGCTCGAACAGCTTGAACAGGCTGTGCGGCGGCTCGGCGTAGTCGATCACGCGCTCGGACAGCAGCAGGCGGCGTCCGGCCGGATCGACGTCGAGCAGGTCGACCGAGGTCTCGCCGGACGTCAGCGGCCGGACCAGGCCGGAGGCGATGTCGACCTGATAGAGCTGGGTATTGTCGCGAAAGCCGGCCCAGCGGTCCTCGAGTCCGCGCAGGCGCTTGAGCTTGGCGTCCTTGGCGTCGAACGGCCGCGTCCACTCGAACAGGATCGAGCCCGAATCCGGATGCCAGCGCCAGCCGTCGATGCGATCGTGCTCGGCCAGCAGCAGCCGCGACGCGTTGCCGTCGGCATCGCGCAGCCACAGCTGCTTGTCCTGTTGCAGCGCCAGCCAGCGCCCGTCGGGACTCCAGGCGGCCGCCGACGGCGCCGCGCCGGTCCACTGCTGGACGATGCGGTTCTCGTGCAGGTCGCGTATCTCGAAACGGCGCAGGTCCACCTTGGCGACCTCGTCGCGCGCGATGAAGCTCAGCGCGACGCGGCGGCCGTCGGGAGAAACCGCGAGCCGGCCGACGGTCTGCGCATTGGTCAGCTGCTGCGCCGAGACCCGGCGCGAAGGCGTCAGCCGTGGCGCGACGCGATCGTGCGCGGCCTTGCCGGCCCAGCGCAGCGCCGGCACCGCGTCGCCGTCGCGGCCGCGATGCAGCAGCCACAGTGCATGGCTGCCGCTCGCCAGATCGAACTCGGCAGCGCCGTCCTTGATCGCCTGCACCTGGCCGTCGCGCCACAGCACCGGCTTGCGCAGTCCGTCGATGCGCAGGCGGCCGCTGACGAAGCGCTCGGCATCGAGATCGATGTTCCACAGCCACAGCGCGTCGCTGCGGTCCAGCGTGCCCGGCGCGACGCGCTGCCAGCGCAGATGCTGCCCGAACGCGTTCACCTCGGTACCGGCGGCCGGCGGACCGCTGCGTGCGAGCTGCATCGCCAGCGCGCGTTCGACCTCCTCGAGCTTGGCGTCGGCGGCGATCGCCGCGGTGGCGACCGGCAGCGGACCGAGCGCGAGCACCTCGGCGATCGGCACTTCGTGCGCTGCCGCCTCCGGCGGCGCAGCGGCCGGGGCAGCGATGGCCAGAACGGGAATCAGCAGCAGGGACAGCAGGAACGGCTTCATGGCACTCCGGCAGCGGGAACGATCGCGGCCGGCGAACTTAGCAGGTTGCCGCGCGGCGGACGCCTGCCGTTCTTCACGGGCGAGCGGCGGCGACGGCGCTCGTGCCTGTGCCGCGGACTCAAGGCCGCGCGATGGCGGACGGATCGATCGGGCGCTCGCTTCTTCAGGCGCCTCCGTTCGCGGCGGCCTCCAGCACGCGCCGATCACAGCCGCATCGTCACCGTCAGCTCGATGAAGTCGATCGCCAGCGGCGGCCCGCTCTCGCGCACGAAACGGCCCGGATCGAAATGCGCGTAGATCGCGGTGATCTCGACGCTCGGTGTCGCCTGCCAGGTCAGGTTCAACGACAGCTCGTTGCCGACGTGCCGCGCCGCCGTGGTGTCGCCGGCGCGCAGCAGGCGCCCGCCCGGCGCGTAGATGCCGTCGCCGCGGCGCAGCCGCCAGTACAGGTCCAGGTCGATTGTCAGGCTGAGGTCCGCACGCGGATGCACGGTCAGGAACGGATGCACGTTGTAGAAGTTGCGCGGGCCGAGCAGCGCCAGCTCCGAGAAGTAGTTGCCGCGCGGGAACAGCGGATTGAAGGTGCCCAGATCGGCGTCGTTGCGATCGTCGTCGCCGCTGGCGACATTGAGGCCGAGGCCGAGGCGCGGCGTGCCGCGCCGGTCGCGCCAGGTGTAGCCGGTATCCGAGGCGAGCGTCCAGGCGCGGATCGCGCCGGTGCCGAAGCGGCCGCCCTGCACGACCGCCTCGGTGTTCCAGTCCCAGCCGGCGCGGCGGCCCGACCAGCGCGCGCCGAGGCTGTGGCGGCGTTCGCGTGCGCTGCCCTGCGCATAGACGGCCGCGTCGGCGGCATAGCCGAGGTAGTACAGGTCCAGCGCGCCGCGGCGATCGCCGGCCGGCCGTGTCGCATAGAGGCCCCACAGCGTCTGCCGTGTGTCGGTGCCGTCGTCGAACGCGCCGGTCCGCGTCCGCACCGGCCGTACCGCGAGCAGATCCCATTGCCAGCCGGCCTGCCGGCCCGACAAGCGCAGACCGTCGAAGCTGCGCCGCACGTTGGGTCCTTCGCGCACGTCGATCAGCCGTGAGGAGCCGAACGCCAGCGACTGGCGGCCGGCGCGCAGCGCGGTGTCGCCCGGCGCGAACTCGGCATAGGCCTGCAACACGTCGAGGAGATTGCGGTCGAGCGGACCGGCCGGCCCGCGCTGGCCGGTCACGTTCGCGCTCGCCAGTTCGCCGGCCAGGCGCAGTGTCCGCGTCGGGCGCCAGTCGGCGTGGACGCGATAGCGCTGCAGGAACAGCGTCTCCTCGCCGCGCCCCTCGTCGCCCCAGACCGGATGGCGCGTCGCCGAAAGCCGCCAGCGCGCCTCGCCGCCGAAGGTGGCGGCCGGCAGATCCTGCAGGGTCGTCGCTGCCGGCTCCGACGGCGAATCGGGACCGGCACCCGGATCCATACCCGCGGCGCCGGCTGCCGCGAACGGCAACGCGAGCAGCAGCGCGACGGCGTGGCGACGGCGCGGATGGTCGGGCATCGGGCCTCCTGAATCGGCAACGCGCGGCCGTACGGCGAGCGCCGCGGCGATGCTAAGCGAGCGGCCCGCGGCCGAACGCGGCGCGGCCGCAATACAGCACGCCGATACCGATACGCCCATCCAGTCCGCGGGGCCGCCGGCACGGCGCTGCGGCGACCGCCGATTCCGGCCCGTGCGCGAATCGTGCGAAGATTCGGCCAGGTGCGCGCCGATCGGGGCGCGCGCCGCCGGGCCGGTCGCTCCGATCGCTCGCGACACGACACGTCCAGATGACCGCCGACCACCATCGCCATCATTCCCAGGCCGTGCCCGGAGGGCAGGCGCACCTGCTCGCGCGCATCTAGGCCTGCCGTGGCGACGCCTTCCGATCAAGCCGACACGCCGCTCGTCGCGGTCCGGCCGCAGCGGGTCCGCAGCGGCGCCTACCGCATCGACCTGGCCGCGCGCGATATCCGCCGCGACACCACGCCGATCGACGTCGAGGCCAAGGTGTTCGACCTGATCGCGCTGCTGATCGCGCATCCGGAACGGGCCCTGAGCAAGCGCGAGATCGGCGATGCGTTGTGGCCGGACCGCGCGGTCACCGACGCGGCGCTGTCGCAACTGCTGCGCAAGGCGCGCCGCGCGCTCGGCGACGACGGCGAGACCCAGGCGCTGATCCGGACCGTGCACGGCCGTGGTCTGCAATGGGTCGGCGCGCTCGAAGCCGACGAGGACACGCTCGCCGCGCCGGCTGCGTCGTCACCGGCCGAGACGGCGCCGGCGTCGCTGCCGGCGCGCCGCGGCCGATGGGGCTGGATCGCGCTGCTCGGCGTGCTGCTCGCGGCCGCCGCCGTGGCCGTCCTGCTCGGCTACGGCACGCGCTCCGAGCCGGCGGCAGCCGCCGCCGGCGCGCCGCTGCGCGTCGTCGTGCTGCCGACCGTCGAGTCCAGCGGCGATCCGGAGCTGGCCTGGGTGCGCAGCGGACTGGCCGGGCTGATCGGCAGCCTGATCGGCGACGGTCGCGCGCTCGAGACCGTGCCGGCGCCCGATCCGGCCGACGCCGGCAGCGCCCCGTCCGCCGACGACCCGGCCGCACTCGCACGCCTGCATGCCGCCTCGGGCGCGACGCATGCGGTATTCACGCAGCTGCGCCAGGTCGGCCCGGTCGCCGAGCTCGACGTTCGCGTAATCGCGCTCGACAGCCGCATCGAGTATCGCGACGTGCTGCGCGGCAGCGCGCCGGCCGCGATCGCGGTCGATGCCGCGGAACGGATCCGCCAGCGCCTGCAGCGGCCGCTGCCGCAGGCCGCGACCGAGGCCGCCGGCGCCGCCGGCATCGGCGATCCGTTCGTCGCCGAAGCCTATGCGCGCGGCATCGACGCGCAGATGCGCGGCGACGCGGCCGCCGCGAAGAAGTATTTCGACATCTGTCTCGATCACGATCCGAACCTGCCCTGGCCGCGCCTGCACCTGGCGACCGCGCAGATCGGCACCGGCGAGACCGAGGCCGGCGTCGCCAACGCCGAGCGCGTACTGGCGGCGGCACGCGAGCGCGGCCAGGTCATGCTGCAGGTGCAGGCGGCGCGCCAGCTCGCCAGCGTCGCGTTCCGGCGCGGCGACGTCGAGGCCGCGGCCGCTGTGCTCGATGCCGCAATCGCCGATCTGCCCGAGCCGCTGCCGCCGCTGGCCCAGATCGACCTGCTGATCGCCTACGGCTCGATCGAGAGCGAGCGCGGCCACTGGCGCGGGTCGCGCACGCGCCTGGAGCAGGCGCTCGGCCAGGCACGCCGGCTCGGCGACCGCCGTCGCGAGGCCAGCGCGCTGTTCAATCTGGCCGTGGTCGACAATGCCGGCGGCGACGCCGAGGCCGCGATCGCCCGGCTGCGCGCGGCGCTCGACGCAGCGCGCGCCGGCGGCGACGGCGCGCTGGAGGCGGCGACCCTGCTCAATCTCGGCGGCGCCGAGCACAATGCCGGGCGCTCGCTGGAGGCCGCCCTGCTGCTGCGGCGCGCGTTGACGCTGGCGCGCGAGCGCACCGACCGCCAGGTCCAGGTGTTCAGCGCGATCCAGCTCGGCTGGGTGCTCGCGGCGTTCGACCGCACCGATACGGCGACGGCTCTGGCCGACGCCGTCCTGCACTACGCCGAGCGCGAGCGCAACGTCTACTGGGAGGCCGAGGCGCTGTGGCTGTCCGCGTCGCTGGCCGCGCGCGACGAGGACTGGCCGCGCGCGCTCGATCGGCTGGCGCGCGCGCAACAAGCCTTCGAGTCGATCGGGCTGCGCCGCAGCGTTGCCCAGGTGCTGGCCGAAACCGTGCAGACCGCCGGCCGCGCCGGCGACGGCGCGCGCGCGCAGGCCGCGGCCGACGCGTACCGGCGCCTCGCCGAGTCCACCGACGACGCCGACCGGCTGGCCGAGCGCCTGCCGCTGATCGAAGCCCAGCTGCGCCGCGCCGGCGGCGACGCGGCCGGTGCCGCCGCCGCGCTCGAGGTATTCCTCGGCGCGCGCGGCAACGATCGCGGCCCGGTCACCCAGGCCGCGGTCTTCGAGCTCGGCCGCTGGCTGATCGAGCTCGGCCGCCCCGAGGACGCGCTGGCGCTGCCGGCGCTCGGTGGCTGGCTGGCCGAGCAGCCGGCCGCCCGTGCGCTGCGCATCCGTGCCCTGCGCGCGGCCGGACGCGAGGCCGACGCGGCCGCCGAGCAGGCGCGTCTGGACGCCGCGGCGCAGGCGCCGCAGCTGGACCTGCCGCCGGAACTGCTGGCGATGCCGTGAGCGCCCGGCCGCCGCGGCCGGCAAAAAAAACGACGCAGATCAAGGCCAAGTCAGAACTTTCGGCCGCTTCGTCACGATCCCGTCAAGCTTGCGCGGCCGCGATCGGCTGCAATCGGGCCTCCGTCATCCACCGCAAGGGCGTCCTCGTGATCCGCAGATTTCTCTTCGTCCTCCTCCTCGCCACGGCCAGCACCGGCGCGCGTGCCGCCGAACTGACCTGGCGCTTCGATCTGCCGCCGGTTGCGAACATGTCGTTCCTGTGGGGCTGGCTCGGCGACGATTTCGGTCCGTTCACCGGCGAGGTCACCTCGACCAAGGTGGTCTTCGTCTACACGACCAAGGGCGATCAGGACGCGGCCGACTTTTACTTCACGTTCGACGTGCCGACCCTGTCGGACCAGACCTGGGTCCACTTCACCGGCAAGGATCTGGGCTGGTCGGGCGCCGGCACGTTCAAGCTGGAATTCGACTCCAAGGACTTCAACGGCGAGATCCGGCCCGGCCGCTTCGGCGCCGAGATGACCGGCGGCGGCGCGTTCACCGACTCCTACATCGAGCTCAAGATCGACGGCGAGCGCGCCGACCCGATCTACTTCGACGGCTTCGACGAAGCGTTCTGACGTCTGCGCGGCCGGCCTCGCTGCGAGGCCGGCCCGGGCGCCGGTCGTACGGCGGTCCGCCGGCGCAGCACGAAGATGCAATCGGACGATCGGCCGGGCCGCTATCGTCGGCAGGGTCCGGGACGGGTGGCAGGTCGCCATGCCGTCCCCCCACCCGACTGCCGACAGGACGCCCGATGCCCATCGCCACCCCGACGCCCGGCCCGCTGCTGCTGACGCCGGCCGACCATACCCTGATCCTGATCGACTACCAGTCGCAGATGGCGTTCGCGACGCGCTCGATCGACATCGTCGAGCTGCGCAACAACGCCGCGCTGGTCGCCAAGGCCGCGGCCGGCTTCGGCGTCTCGACGATCCTGACCACGGTCGCCGAGAAGACCTTCTCCGGCCCGGTGTTTCCGGAGCTGCTCGAGGCGCTGCCGGATGCCGCGGCGCTCGACCGCACCAGCATGAACACCTGGGAGGACGCCGCGGTGATCGAGCGCGTCAATGCGATCGGCAAGGGCCGCATCGTGCTCGGCGGGCTGTGGACCAGCGTGTGCATCGTCGGACCGGCGCTGTCGGCGCTCGACCAGGGCTTCGAGGTCTACGTGATCACCGATGCCTGCGGCGACGTCAGCGACGAGGCGCACGAGCGTGCGGTCGAGCGCATGCTGCAGGCCGGTGCGCGGCCGATCACCAGCCTGCAGTACCTGCTCGAGCTGCAGCGCGACTGGGCGCGCGGCGCCACCTACGACCTGACCACCGGCATCGCGCGCATCCACGGCGGCGGCTACGGCCTCGGCATCGTCTATGCCAAGACGATGTTCGGCGGCGGCGAAGGCGGCCACTGACGTGCAGGCGGCAGGCCGCAGCCGGGCGCGCTCGCTCGCGGCGCCGTGGGGCGGCCCGCGGCTGCCGCCGTTCCGGAACGCCGTCGACGTGCAGCCGCCGCGCGGTCGCGAGCGGTGCGGGCACGCGGCCTGCCGGCATCCGGCCATCGCATCGTGCCGCGGCCGGCGGCATGCGCGGCCGGCGCGGCACCCCGGCGGCGCAAGCGGCGGCCGGTCGCCGAAGACGAAAACGATCCGGTGAACGCACCGTCCGATCCGCGCCGGCGCCGCGCGCTCGAAGGCGCGCTGGCCGGCCTCGCCGCCGCCGTGGCCGGCTGTGCGCCGATTCCGCGTCAAGGAAACCCTGCCATGCCCGCCGATCTGATCGTCCGCAACGCCCGCATCACCACGCTCGACCCTGCGCGCCGCGACGCGGCCGCGCTGGCGGTGCGCGACGGCCAGGTGCTCGCGGTCGGCGGCGAGCACGAGATCATGAAGCTTGCCGGCGCCGCCACGCGCATCGTCGACGCCGATGGCCGCCGCCTGATCCCCGGCCTCAACGACAGCCATACCCATCTGATCCGCGGCGGCCTCAACTACAACCTGGAGCTGCGCTGGGACGGCATGCGCTCGCTGGCCGATGCGATGGCGCTGCTGCGCGCCCAGGTCGCGCGCACGCCGGCGCCGCAGTGGGTGCGCGTCGTCGGCGGCTTCAGCGAGCACCAGTTTGCCGAGAAGCGGCTGCCGACGCTGGCCGAGCTCAATGCGGCCGCACCGGACACGCCGGTGTTCATCCTGCACCTGTACGACCGCGCCCTGCTCAACGCGGCCGCGCTGCGCGCGGTCGGCTATACCAAGGACACGCCCGATCCGCCCGGCGGCCGCATCGAGCGCGACAAGGCCGGCCATCCGACCGGCCTGCTGCTGGCCAGGCCGAACGCGCTGATCCTCTACGCGACGCTGGCCAAGGGACCGCGCCTGCCGCCGGAATACCAGCTCAACTCGACGCGGCAGTTCATGCGCGAGCTCAACCGGCTCGGCATCACCTCGGTGATCGACGCCGGCGGCGGCTTCCAGAACTATCCGGACGACTACGCGATCGTCCGCCAGCTGCACGCCGACGACCAGCTGACCGTGCGCATCGCCTACAACCTGTTCACGCAGAACAAGGGCGGCGAGCGCGAGGACTTCGCGCGCTGGACCGAGCTGCTCGAGCCGCGCCAGGGCGACGACCGCCTGCGCCACAACGGCGCCGGCGAGATGCTGGTATTCTCGGCCGCCGATTTCGAGGACTTCCGCGAGCCGCGCCCGGAGCTGCCGCCCGGGCTCGAACCCGAACTGGACGCGGTCGTGCGCCTGCTCGCGGCCCGGCGCTGGCCGTTCCGCATCCACGCCACCTACGACGAGACGATCGGCCGCGTGCTCGACGTCTACGAGGCGGTCGCGCGCGAGGTGCCGTTCGACGGCCTGCACTGGATCGTCGATCATGCCGAGACGATCTCCGAGCGCAACATCGAGCGCGTGCGCGCGCTCGGCGGAGGCATCGCGATCCAGCACCGCATGGCGTTCCAGGGCGAGTACTTCGCCGAGCGCTATGGGCGGGAAGCGCTGGCGCGCACGCCGCCGATCCGGCGCATGCTCGATCTGGGCGTGCCGGTCGGCGCCGGCACCGATGCCACGCGCGTGGCCAGCTACAACCCCTGGACCGCGCTGCACTGGCTGGTCAGCGGCCGCAGCGTCGGCGGCCTGCCGATGTACGGCGAGGACAACCGGCTCGAGCGCGAGGAAGCGCTGCCGCTGTGGACGCACGGCAGCGCCTGGTTCTCGAGCGAGGAAGACCGCAAGGGCCGCCTCGCGCCGGGCCAGCTCGCCGATTTCGCGCTGCTCTCGTCCGACTACTTCGCGGTGCCCGAAGCGGCGATCGCCGAGATCACCAGCGTGCTGACCGTGGTCGGCGGCCGCATCGTGCACGGGTCCGGTCCGTATTCGGATCTGGCGCCGCCGCTGCCGGTGCCGATGCCGGACTGGTCGCCGGTCGCCGCGTCCGGCGGCTACCGCCACGCCGAGGCGGCCGTCACGCCGGCCGCGGTGCCGTGCCGCGTACACGGTCACGCGCATGCGGCGGTGCATGCCGCGCCGGCCGACGACCCGCGCGGCTTCTGGGGCGCGCTCGGCTGCGCCTGCTTCGCGTTCTGACGGGCCGCCCGCGATGTCGACGCCCGCTCCTTCCGCATCGGCCACGCCCGCGCCCGGCGCCTGGGCGCCGCTCGGCCAGCCGACGTTCCGCGCGCTGTGGCTGGCGATCCTGGCCGGCAATATCGGCACCTGGATGCACGACGTCGCCGCGGCCTGGGTCATGACCGAGCTGACCGGATCGCCGCTGATGGTCGCCGCGGTGCAGGCGGCGACGACGCTGCCGGTCGTGCTGCTGGCGCTGGCCGCCGGCGCGCTCGCCGACATCGTCGACCGCCGCCGCTATCTGATCGTCGCGCAGCTGTGGATGGCCGGCGTGGCCGCCCTGCTCGCGGTACTCGCGCAGGCCGGTCAGGTCGGGCCGTGGACGCTGCTCGCGCTGACGTTCGCGCTCGGCGTCGGCGCGGCGATGGCGATGCCGGCGCAGGCCGCGACCACGCCGGAACTGGTGCCGCGCGCGATGCTGGCGCCGGCGGTGGCGCTCAATTCGGTCGGCATGAACATCGCGCGCTCGATCGGTCCGGCGCTCGGCGGCCTGGTCGTCGCGCGGCTCGGCGCGAGCTGGGCATTCGCCCTGAACGCGGTGTCGTTCGTTGCGGTGCTGGTCGTGCTGTGGCGCTGGCGGCGCACGCCGGCGCCGTCGAAGCTGCCGGCCGAGACCTTCGGCGGCGCGCTGCGCGCCGGTCTGCGCTATGCCGGCCAGGCCACCGCGCTGCGCGCGGTCCTGGTCAAGGCGGCCTGCTTCTTCGTGTTCGCCAGCGCGCTGACCGCGCTGATGCCGGTGATCGTGCGGCGCGATCTGGGCGCCGGTCCCGGCACGTTCGGTCTGCTGCTCGGCTGCGTCGGCATCGGCGCGATCGCCGGCGCGATGCTGCTGCCGCGCCTGCGCGGCCGAGTCGACCGCGACACGCTGGTGCTGGCCGCATCGTTGCTCTATGCGGCCTGCATGCCGGCGGTCGCGACGTTCGAGCATCTGGCCCTGCTCTGTCCGGTCATGCTGCTGGCCGGCGTGGCCTGGATCGCCGTGCTGTCGTCGCTGCAGGTGGCCGCGCAAACCGCGGTGCCGGCCTGGGTCCGCGCCCGCGCGCTGTCGCTGTACATCGTCGTGTTTTCGCTCGGCATGGCCGGCGGCGCGCTGATCTGGGGCGCACTCGCGCAGCGCCACGGCAGCGATCTGGCGCTGTACCTAGCCGCCGCCGGTACCGCGCTGGCGGCGCTGTTCGCGCGGCGCTTCCGGCTCGGCGGTACCGACACGCTCGATCTGGCACCGTCGGCGCACTGGCCCGAGCCGCTGCTGACCGAGCCGGTCGACGGCGAGCGCGGTCCGGTGCTGGTGACGGTCGAGTACCGCATCGATGCGGCCGATCGCGACACCTTCCTGCACGCGATGCGCGAGCTCGGCCGCAGCCGCCGCCGCGACGGCGCCGTGCAATGGGGCGTGCTCGAGGACACCGCGCAGCCCGGCACGCATCTGGAGTATTTCCTGGTGCCGTCCTGGCTCGAGCATCTGCGCCAGCACGCGCGCGTGACCGGCGAGGAGCGGCGCCTGCAGGAAACGCTGCGCGCCCTGCACCGCGGCGACACGGCGCCGGCGGTGCGCCACTTCGTCGCCGGCTCCGCACACGATCTGGCCAAGCCGGGACCAGGCCATGACGACATCTGAGCGCGCGCTGCGCCGCTGCGGATTGTGCATCGGCGATCGGCGGATACGGTCTGGGCGTCCCGCCGGCCGCGTCGCGAAGCGCCTGCCGGCACGGCCCGTTCACCGGCGCTCGACCGCTTCGCGATCGATCGGTTGCATGCTCGACGGCCCCGCATCCGCCGGCTCCGCTGGCGACGAGGCTGCTGGTTCCCTCGACATCACGACGAACTGCTCAGTCGAAGGAGGCCCCCGATGCACGGAAAGCTGCTGATCGGTCTCGCGCTCGGCGTCGCGATCGGCATCGGCTGCCGCGCGCTCGGCATTCCGTCGCCGGCGCCGCCGGCCCTGCTCGGTGCCGTGCTGGTCGTCGCGATGACCAGCGGCTACGTGTTCGCCGATCGCTTCCTGGCGCGCCGCGCGGCACGCCAGACCGAGCATTGCGGCGGACCGACCGGCCTGCCGCGCCAGGTGCCGAAGCGATGATGACCGGCGTGCTCGGTATCGTGCTCGCGCTCGGCATCGGCGTCGGCTGCCGTCTGCTCGACATTCCGCTGCCGGCGCCGCCGAAGCTGACCGGTGCCCTGCTGGTGCTGGCGATGACGGCCGGCTTCCTGCTCGGCGAGCGGCTGCTCGGCTGAGCGGCGGGTCCGCCCGGCGCCACCGGCCGGCCGCCCGAGACGCAGCGTCCAGGCCCGCGGATGCCGATGCCGTCGACGTGCCGAGCCTCCGGCCGGCGGCACCGGCCTCATGAGGGTTGCGACGCCGCCGCACGGCGATGGGGCCTGGCCGGCGCGGCCGGACGGCCGTCGATGCCCGAGCCGGGAGGTGATCGCGATCAAGCGGCGGCGACATCGCGCCGCGTAGACTGCACGGACGGTGCCGTCGGCTGCGCTACGCGCAGACCCGGTGCCGCTTCGTCTTCGCGAGGAGTTCCGATGCCGCCCGATGCCGCCGCCGATCTCAAGATCCTGCGCAACCGCACCTTCGACGAGATCGCGATCGGCGACCGCGCGGCGATCGAGCGTACGCTGACCGTCGAGGACATCCAGCTGTTCGCGCTGATGTCCGGCGACGTCAATCCCAGCCACGTCGATCCGGCGTTCGCGGCGTCGTCGCGCTTCCACGGCGTGATCGCGCACGGCATGTGGAGCGGCGCGCTGATCTCGGCCGTGCTCGGTACCCGCCTGCCCGGTCCCGGCACGGTGTATCTCAGCCAGACGCTGCGCTTCCTCGCGCCGGTCCGCCTCGGCGACCGGCTGACGATCGAGGTGACCGTGACCGCGCGCGATCCGGCGCGCCGCCACGTCACGCTGGCCTGTCGTGCGCACAACCAGGAGTGCACCGCGGTCGTCGACGGCGAGGCGATCGTGCTCGCGCCGGACCAGCGCATCGAGCGACCGCGCACGGCACTGCCGGACATCCGGCTCGACGTCGCCGGACGCGACGGCGTCGAGCGCCTGCTCGCCCACGTCGCGCCGCTCGAGGCGGTGCGCACGGCGGTCGTGCATCCCTGCGACGCGCCGAGCCTGTCGGCCGCCCTGCAGGCGCGCGATGCCGGCCTGATCGTGCCGGTGCTGGTCGCGCCGCGCGCCAGGCTCGAGGCGGTCGCCGCCGAGGCCGGCCTCGACCTGGCCGGCGTCGCGATCGAGGACGTGCCGCACAGCCATGCCGCCGCGGCGCGCGCCGCCGCGATGGCCGGCAGCGGCGAGGTCGAGGCGCTGATGAAAGGCAGCCTGCACACCGACGAGCTGATGGCTGCGGTGGTGCCGGCCGCGGCCGGTCTGCGCACCAAGCGCCGCATCAGCCATTGCTTCGTGATGCAGACGCCGGCCTATCCGCGCCCGTTCATCCTGACCGATGCCGCGGTCAACATCGCGCCGGACCTCGAGCAGAAGGCCGACATCGTGCGCAATGCGATCGAGCTCGCGCACGCGATCGGCGTCGCCGCGCCGCGCGTGGCGATCCTCGCCGCGGTCGAGACCGTCAATGCGGCGATGCCGGCGACGCTCGACGCGGCGGCGCTGTGCAAGATGGCCGACCGTGGCCAGATCGTCGGCGGCGTGCTCGACGGACCGCTGGCGTTCGACAACGCGGTCTCGGCCGCTGCCGCCCAGGTCAAGGGCATCGCCTCGCCGGTCGCCGGCCGCGCCGATGTGCTGGTGGTGCCGGACCTGGAGAGCGGCAACCTGCTCGCCAAGCAGCTGATGTATCTGGGCCAGGCCGCCAGCGCCGGCATCGTGCTCGGCGCGCGGGTGCCGATCGTGCTGACCAGCCGCGCCGATTCGGAAGCTTCGCGGATCGCCTCCTGCGCGATCGCCAAGCTGCTCGCGCACCGCTACCGGGTCAGCCCGCCGTGAGCGCCGCCGACCGCTACGCGACCCAGGGCGATCTGGTCCTGGTGCTCAACTGCGGCTCGTCGAGCATCAAGTTCGCGCTGTTCGACACCGGCCGCTCGCCGCTGCCGCGCGCGCCGGTCTGGAACGGCAAGGTCCAGGGCATCGGCCGCGATCCGACGACCTACGGCGAAACCGGCGTCGCGCCGGCCCCGGTTTCGCTCGATCCGGCGCAGCCGTATCACGCCGCGCTGGCGCTGATCCGCGAGCGCGTCGTCACGCGACTGGCCGGGCGGCGCCTGGCCGCGGTCGCGCACCGCGTCGTGCACGGCGGCAGCCGCTACTTCGCGGCGGTGCGCGTCGACGCCGACGTGCTGGCCGACCTCAGGCGCTACGTGCCGCTGGCGCCGCTGCATCAGCCGTTCGCGCTGGAGGCGATCGAAGCCCTGCTCGAGTCGCGCCCCGATCTGCCGCAGGTCGCCTGCTTCGACACCGCGTTCCATCACACGCTGCCGCAGGTCGAGCAGATGCTGGCGCTGCCGTACGCGGCCTGGGAGCGCGGCCTGCGCCGCTACGGCTTCCACGGACTGTCGTACGAATACCTTGCGACCGCGCTGGCCGAGCGCCATGGCGCGATCGCCGACGGCCGCGTCGTCGCCGCGCATCTGGGCAGCGGCGCCAGCCTGTGCGCGCTGCAGGCACGGCGCAGCGTCGCGACGACGATGGGCTTCTCGGCGCTGGACGGCCTGATGATGGGCACGCGCTGCGGCGCGCTCGATCCGGGCGCGGTGCTCTATCTGATGCAGATCGAGAAGCTCGATGTCGATCAGGTCGCCCACGTGCTCTATCACCAGTCCGGTCTGCTCGGCGTCTCCGGCGTATCGGCCGATCCGCCTGCGCTGTTCCCGCTCGAAGCCCGCACGGATGCGCTCGGCGAACGCGTCCGCGCGGCGCTGGCGCTGTACGTGCGGCGCATCGTGCGCGAGATCGGCGCACTGGTCGCGGTGCTCGGCGGCGTCGACCTGATCGCGTTCAGTGCCGGCATCGGCGAGCACAGCGCCGAGATCCGCCGCCGCGTCTGCCGCGATCTGGCCTGGCTCGGCGTCGAACTCGACGAGGACGCCAATGCGCGCGATGCGGCGACGATCTCGACCGCGGCCAGCCGTGTGCGCGTCGCGGTCGAACCGACCAACGAAGAATGGATCGCGGCGCGCCAGGCGCTCGACGTGCTGGCCGCCGCGGCCGAACCGGAGTGATAGATGACGACCGATCCGAACCTGCCGGCTGGACTGCTGGTGCTGGTACTGCTCATCGTGCCGCTGCTGGCGACCCTCGTGCTCGGCCGGCTGCTGCGCAGGCGCGGCGGCGGCGGCGCGGCCTGGGGCGGCGCGATCTTCCTCGGCCTGTGCCTGGCCGTCGCGCTCTGGGTGCTGCTCGAGAAGACGGCTCTCTAGAGAAGCTTTGCGCGCGGGGCGTGGCGGCGGACGCGGACGTCGTGCCGCGCTGCCGCCCTCTGCGACCGAACGGCGCCGATCGAACCCGGCCGGGAAGCCCGCGGCCTTCTCGATCGACTGCGGACACCGCCGCCGGCGCAGTCCTCCCCGGCAGCGCGAGAACAGGCCGCCTGTGATGGCGCGGCCGGTCCCGCGTATCGGTCCGGCCGCCGCCTACAGTACCGGCAGATCGAACACCAGCACCTCGGCGTCGCGGCCTTCGCCGATCGAGATCAGCGATTCGGCCTGGTAGCGCAGCGCATCGCCGGCGGCCAGGCGATGGCCGTCGACGACGACCTCGCCGCGCGCGACGTGGACGTAGCCGAGCCGTCCTGCGGCGATCGGCAGGCGCGCGGTCTCGGCGCCATCGAACAGACCGGCGTACAGATACGCGTCCTGATGGATCGTCACCGATCCATCGCGGCCGTCCGGACTGACGATCAGGCGCAGCCGGCCGCGCTTGTCGGCGGCGTCGAAATGCTTCTGCTGGTATGACGGCGTCACGCCCTGCTGCGCCGGAATGATCCAGATCTGCAGGAAATGGGTCTGGCCGGCCGGGCTGTAGTTGTACTCCGAGTGCATGACGCCGGTGCCGGCGCTCATGCGCTGCACGTCGCCGGGCACGATGCTGGAGCTGTTGCCCATCGAGTCCTTGTGGCCGAGCGCGCCGTCGAGCACGTAGCTGATGATTTCCATGTCGCGGTGACCGTGCTGGCCGAAGCCGCGGCCGGCCTCGACGCGATCCTCGTTGATCACGCGCAGCGGTCCCCAGTGCACGTGATCCGGATCGTGATAGTCGGCGAACGAGAAGCTGTGCCACGAATCGAGCCAGCCGTGGTCGGCATGGCCGCGCTCGGCGGCGGGACGCAGGGTAATCATGGGGAACCTCCGGATGTGTGCGAGGCGCCTAAGATGATCCTGCGCAAGCGGAAGATAATCGCGCTGCGTCTCGATTGATTGTTTTTTCAGATGAAACAAAAGCGGCGGCGCGTCCGCACGCGCCGCCGCGAAGCCGCCGGGCCGCAGCTCAGAACGTCACGCCGACCATGAACATCGTCTCGCCGAGATTGCGGCCGCCGAAGACGTTGCCGTTGGAGACGTGGCGCACCATCAGGGCGAAGCGGTCGCCCTGCCAGCCGAGCGAGCTGATGAACTGGCCATGGCTGCTGAGCGCCTCGGTCGTGCGGTTGGCATAGCCGAACTGGAACGAGAAGAACGCGCGCTTCCACCAGTCGACCAGGCTGACGCCGGCCGCCGCGACGACGACGTCGCGATCGAGCTGCGGGCGCTCGTCGCGCGCGCCGACCCAGCCGAGCGAGGCGACCGGCCGCCAGGTGAAACGCCCGGTCTGGCGGCGATCGCCGGCGACGTCGACATAGAACGCCGGCGACCAGTAGCGGTCCGACGCGGTCACGCTGGATCCGGCGTAGAGCGTCGTGTCGACGGCGGCAGCGGGGGCCGCGGCCGAGAGAGCGACAAGTGCGGTCGCGAGGACCGGGGCGGCACGGCGCAGCTGCGCTGCGCGGGAGCGTGTGATCGAGACCATCGGGTGACCTTTGCTGTCCGAAGAATGCGTGTGGAGGCCGCCGGCTCCCGCCCGGCACCGCGGCCCGGATGCCGCAGCGATCATGCCCTCCGTCTGGACTGGCAGGCTCGCAACGGCCCAGCGGCTGCGATTGGGGGCGCGCTGCGCAAACCTCAAGCCCCCGGCTGATCCGATTGTGTGCCCGCGCGGGCGCCGGTCGCGGCCGGGTGCCTCGTCCGCCGAGGATGGACGTTCTACACTCGCCGATTCGATCGAACAGCGAGGAACGTCAGATGATGCAGCTCCAAGGCAAGCGGGTCGTGGTCACCGGCGCGTTCGGCGCCCTCGGTGCCGCCGTCGTCGAGGCCGCACGGGCCGCCGGCGCACGCGTGGCCGCGATCGACCGCAGCGCCGAGGCGCCGCCTGCCCTGGCCGCCGCCAGCACCTATGGTGGCGTCGACCTCGGCGACGCCGCGGCCGCCACGGCGGTGTTCGAGCGCGTCGGCACCGCGTTCGGCGGCCTCGACGCGCTGGTCAACATCGCCGGCACGTTCCGCTGGGAGACCGTCGAAGGCGGCAGCCTCGACACCTGGGATCTGCTCTATGCGGTCAACCTGCGCACCGCGGTCGCGGCGAGCCGGGCCGCGCTGCCGCTGCTCGGCGACGGCGGCCGCATCGTCAACATCGGTGCCGCGGCGGCGGCCCGGGCCGGCGCCGGCATGGGCGCCTATGCCGCCTCCAAGGCCGGCGTCGCACGGCTGACCGAGGCGCTCGCCGAGGAGCTCAAGGATCGCGCGATCACCGTCAACGCGGTGCTGCCGAGCATCATCGACACGCCGCAGAACCGCGCCGACATGGCCGATGCCGACTTCGCACGCTGGGTCGCACCGGCCGATCTGGCCGCCGTGATCGTGTTCCTGCTGTCGGACGCGGCGCGCGCGATCACCGGCGCCTCGATCCCGGTGACCGGCCGCGTCTAGGCCCGCGCCCGCGGTCAGGCCGGCCTGCCCGGCCGCGCGCGGCCGGATCGTTCGATCGTTCGCGCGGCACCGGCGGCAGACCGGACGATCCGCGCCAGCGGCCCGGCACCGGCTCCGGGCCTGCGCACCCGGTGGAGCGCGCCGGCGGCCGCCCGACATCCGGCGCGATCGGGCTTTGCATTCAAGGCGTTCCACCGGTATAGTCGCGCGTCTTTTTCGCCAGATGTTTCCGAGGCCATTCCGATGAAAGTGCTGTCGTCTCTCAAGTCCGCCAAGTCGCGGCACCGTGACTGCAAGGTCGTGCGCCGTCGCGGCAAGATCTTCGTGATCTGCAAGAGCAATCCGCGGTTCAAGGCGCGTCAGCGCTGATCGGCCGTCCGCGGCCATGCCGCAGGATTCGACAGGGCCGCGCAAGCGGCCTTCGTCGTTTCTGGGGGCCTGCATCGCGGCGGCGGCGCCACGCGGCCGCAGCGCGTTTCGGATATCGCCGGCCTCGGGGCCGCACCGGTCTCGAAACGGCGCATCGCCGTCATGGAAGTCGCCGCCGGCTTCTGCTACAACGTCCGACGCTGCTGCCCGGTCGTGATCCGCCGGCCCTTTAGACAACCCAATCATGAGGTTGCGCGATGAACTTGAAGTCAATTGTCGGCACGGCGCTGCTGCTGGCGCTGAGCATTCCCGCCCTGCCCGCGGCCCATGCCGAGAGCCTGCTGCTGCAGAACGTCGAGCGTGAGCGCAGCCGCGACCTGCCGCAGCGCGGCCTGTCGATGGCCGAGGTCGAGCGCCGCTACGGCGCACCGCTCGACAAGCTGCCGACCGCCGGCGGCGGCCAGCCGCGGCAGCCGCCGATCAACCGCTGGCGCTACGCCGACTACACGGTCTACTTCGAGCGTGATCGCGTGATCCACGCGGTCGCCAGTCCGGCCTCCTGACGATGACCGGGACGCACCTGCGCCTGCCTGCGGAATGGGAACCGCAGGCAGCGGTCCTGATCGCCTGGCCGCATGCCGGCACCGACTGGGCCGATCGCCTCGCCGAGGTCGAGACCACGTATGTCGCGCTGGCCGCGGCGATCGCGCGCTTCGAGCCGGTCGTGATCTGCGTCGCCGATGCGGCGGTACGCGAACGCGCGGCCGGTCTGCTGGCCGAAGCGGACGTCGACGCCGCGCGCGTGCGCTGGGTCGAGATTCCGTACGACGATACCTGGCTGCGCGACAGCGGACCGATCACGCTGACCGACGGCCGCCGGTTCGTGCTCGACGATTTCCGCTTCACCGGCTGGGGCGGCAAGTTCGAGGCCGGCCGCGACGACCGGCTGGTCGAAGGCCTGATCGCACGCGGCCTGTTCGGCGACGCCGAACACCAGCGCATCGACTGGGCGCTCGAGGGCGGCGCGATCGAATCCGATGGCGCCGGCACCGTGCTGACCACCTGGAACTGCCTGGAGCACCGCCACGGCAGCGGCCGCCGCGACGCGATCGCGGCGACGCTGTGCGAGACGCTCGGCGCCGACCGCGTGCTCGGTCTCGAACACGGCTACCTCGAAGGCGACGATACCGACGCCCACATCGACACGCTGGCGCGGCTCGCGCCGGACGACGCGATCGTCTACCAGGCCTGCGACGACGCCGAGGACAGCCACTACGCGCCGCTGGCGCGCATGGCCGACGAGCTGGTCGCGCTGCGCACCCGCGACGGGCGGCCGTACCGGCTGCATGCGCTGCCGTGGGCACGGCCGATCCTGGACGCCGGCCCCGACGGCGAACGCCGCCTCGCCGCCAGCTATGCCAATTATCTGATCGTCGACGGCGCGGTCCTGGTGCCGGCCTACGGCGATCCGGCCGACGCGGCCGCGGCCGCGATCATCGGTGCCGCGCATCCGGGGCGTACGGTCGTGCCGATCCCGTGCCGGCCGCTGATCTGGCAGAACGGCAGCCTGCACTGCGTGACGATGCAGCTGCCGGCCGGCGTGCTCGCGGCCGGCTGAGAACGGCCGCCGCGCCGGCGCCGGTGGGCTGCGCACGCCGCGCGACGCCCGGATCGGCGCTTTCGATCCGCTCCGATCGGCACACCGCTTCGGTTGCGGCGGCGCGCGTCGCAACAACGCGCCTCGCCACCGGCCGCCTGCGCGGCCGATGGGTGCGACATGCCGTTCAGTGGCGCATCAGCACCGGCATCGGCGCCTGGGCGAGCACCTGCCGCGTCGCGCCGCCGAACGCCCATTCGCTGAAGCGGCTGCGACCGTAGGCGCCCATCACCAGGAAGTCCGCGCCGCACTCGGCGCTCACCGCGAGCAGCGCGGTGCCGGCCTCCTCGTCGTCGGCGTCGACCAGGCGCCGTTGCACGCTCACGCCATGCTGCGCCAGATGTTCGGTCATGCTGAAAGGCGGCTTGAAGCCGGCACCGGTATACAGATCGCGGCGGTCGCCGCAGAGCAGGAATACCTCGTCGGCGCCGCGCAGCAGCGGGATCGCCGCATGGATCGCGCGCGCGGCCTCCGGCGCCCCGTTCCAGGCCAGCGCGATGCGGCGCGGTGCGGTCTCGAAGCGGCCGTCGCCGGGGACGACGATGCACGGCACGCCGACCTGCAGCATCAGCGTGGCCAGCGCCTGCGGCGCGCCCCAGAGCAGCTCCGGATCGCGTTCGACGACGAGCAGATCGTGCCAGTTGCAGATCTGGCCGAGCGTGTCGGGCAGATAGCCTTCGGCGACCTGCCACTGGGTGCGCGTCACGCCGCGCTCGGCCGCCCAGGCCGCGAACGTATCGCGCACCCGCAGCGCGCCCTCCTCCATCGATTGTGCGTGTTCCATCATCGCCGACAGCAGCTCGGGCGAGCCGTACGGCGGCATCATGTACAGCGGCGAGGGATAGACGTAGGCGCCGGTCAGCGAGGCGTCGAGTGCAGCGGCGATCCGCGCGGCGTATTCGACGCTGCCGGTCCAGTTTGCGTAGCGGCTGATGTGGACGAGGATGTCGCGCATGGTCGTTGAGGCCGGGAGTCGGGACGCCGCCACCTTAGCGCCGTACGGCCAGCGCAAGTTGATGCAGGTCAAGCCGATGCGGACGCCGGGCGCGAGCCGGAAACCGCCCTGGCGCGAGCGGACGCGGCAACGGCGTCCGGCACCGTGCGTGCGCCTCTCCGCAGCTGCGGCCGGGATGCGGCGAATGCCTGCGGCGCGTGCCGCAGGCAACCGGGTGGCCGGATGCCGATTCGCCGGAAAGAAGTTCGCCGGCAGCGGCCGTGCGTCGCCGGCCGACCGCGCTCGCGTCGCCAAGACCTGCGCGAATGCACGGTCGCGCCGCGCCATTTCGCGCTAGCGTAGCAGCCCCTTCCGGCGCGCGACTGCACGACACACCCGTGATCTCCTGGGAACGCCTCAACGAATGGCTGCGCGACGTGCCGGTGGACGATCCGGTCGACCGGCGCAATGCGCCGATGCTGCAGCTGGTGCTGGCGGTGCCGGGCGTGCTGCTGCCGCTGATGAGCGCGATCGCACTCGTGCAGACCGGCACGTTCGGAACCAGCCAGGCGACCGGCGTCGCGCTGAGCGGCGTCCTCTGGCTCTGCTTCGGGCTGCTGCGGCAGGGCCGCTTCCGGCTGGCGGCGAGCTTCGCGGTCGCCGTCAGCCTGGTCATGATGGGGCTCAACTACCAGGCCTATGGCCTCAAGGCGCAGCTCGGCCTGCAGGTGACGCATCTGCTGCCGCTGCTGTTCGCGGGCCTGCTGCTCGGCCGCCACGCGATCTGGCGGACGCTGAGCGTGATCGGCGCGATCCTGGCGCTCGGCGCCTGGGTCGATCTGGACCGCGCGACCGACGCGCTCGCGGCGCGGCAGGAGGTGGTCTCGGACCTGCTGTCGGCCGGCCTCGGCTTCATCGTCGTGGCGACGATCCTGGACCGGCTGGTGTCGGCCTCGCGCCGGGCGATCCGGCGCAGCGAGGAACTGGACCTGATCTGCGACGATCTGGAGCGCGAGATCGACGAAAAGGAGCGCTCGCAGGCGCAGCTGCTGCAGTCGCAGCGCATCGAGGTGCTCGGCCGCCTCGCCGGCGGCATCGCGCACGACTTCAACAACCTGCTCGGCGTCATCGCCGGGCACGCCGGCCGTGCCCGCACCACCGCCGATCCGCAGACCTCGGCACGCGCGCTGGAGGGCATCGCGCACGCCACGCGGCGCGGCACGCTGATGGTGCGCCGCCTGCTCGGCCTCGGCCGCAGCGTCGAACGCCGGATCGAGGTGTTCGACGCGGCCGAGGCGATCCGCGCGACCTCGGACCTGCTGCGGCCGCTGTTCGACGTCGGCGTCGCGATCCGGCTGCAGCTGCCGGACCAGCCGCTGCGGGTCCGGCTCGACCGCGAGGAGTTCGAGCTGGCCCTGCTCAACGTGGCGACCAATGCGCGCGATGCGATGCCCGGCGGCGGCACGTTCGAGATCCGCGCGCTGCGGCACGACGATCAGGTCAGGATCGTGCTGTCGGACACCGGCGTCGGCATGAGCGCGGCGGTCGCCGCGCGGATGTTCGAGCCGTTCTTCACGACCAAGCCCGACGACAAGGGCACCGGCATCGGCATGGCCGTGGTCCATCGGCTGATCGACGAGGCCGGCGGACGCATCGGCGTGGACAGCGCACCGGGCCGCGGCACCGTGCTGACGATCGAGCTGCCGGCCGCCGCGGCGGCAGCGCCGCGCGCATCCGGCGAGGGTCCGATGCAGGTGCTGCTGGTCGAGGACGACGTGGCCGCGCGCATCGTGCTGGCCGAAGCGCTCGAAGCGGCCGGGCTCGACGTGACCGCGGTCGGCGCCGTCGAGCCCGCGCTGGCGCAGGCCGGCGCGAGGCGCTTTGCGGCGGTCGTGTCGGACTACCAGCTGCCGGACGGGGACGGCCTGAGCCTGCTGCGCCGGCTGCATGCGCTGCAGCCGGCGCAGCGCCAGATCCTCGTCAGCGGCCGCAGCGACCTGCCGAGCGTCGATCCGCCGGTCTGCGTGCTGCGCAAGCCGTTCACGCCCGACGATCTGCTCGACCGCCTGTTCGAGGCCGAGGCCGGGAACCCGCTCAGCGGGCCGGCGGATCGGACCGGTCCGACGCCCGGCGGCGCAGCCGCGTCAGGCGCGCACGCCGCTTGAGATCGGCGCCGCGCGTGCCGTCCACGACCAGCAGCAGGCTGAGCAGCGTCGTCAGCAGCCAGACCCATGGACGCTGGTACCACGGCGCCGATCGCGCGATCGTCAGCGTCGCCGGCGGCGAGGTCCAGGCACCGCCCTCGCTGCGCGCCTGCACCTCGAAGAGGTGCTCGCCCCACGGGATCGACGGGTAGACGATCGTGCGGTTGCGGCCGGCCTCGATCCAGTCGTCGTTGACGCCGGACAGGCGGAAGCGGAAGCGCGTGCGTTCCGGTGCGCTGAGGTCGACCGCGGTGTAGCCGATCTCGATGTTCTGCGCGGCGGCGCCCAGCTGCAGCCGGCCGGCGACCGGCTGGCTGCGGCCGTCGACCGCGACGCGTTCGACCAGCGCCGCCGGCGCGGCGGCGACGCGATCGCGCGCGCGCGCCGGGTCGAGCACGGCAAATCCCTCGACCAGCGCGAACCAGAGCCGGCCGCGCGGATCGCGATGGCAGGCGCCCTGGGTGCCGCCGTTGATCTCGGCCGGCACCAGGCCGTCGCCGACCGTGTAGCCAACGGTCTCGACCGCCGCGCCGGCCGGTGCGGCGGCGAGCAGCGAGACGCCCCGGTTGCCGCCCATCCACAGGCGCCCCTCGGCGTCGGCGAGCAGACATGAGACGGTATCGTCGAACAGGCCGCTGTCGAGGTCGAAACGTTCGACGCGGCCGCCGCGGATCCGGTTGAGGCCGCCGCCGTAGGTGCCGATCCACAGCGCGCCGTCGGGGCTCTCGTACACCGCGCGCGCGAAGCGGCTGGACAGGCCCTGCTGCGGCGTCCAGCGCTCGAGCACGCGTTTGCCTTCGACGTCGACGCGCAGCACGCCCTGATCGCCGACCACCCAGATCCCGCCGCGGCGCGAGGCGACGATCTGGTTGGCGGCCATGTCCTCGAGCGCGCCGACCGCCTCGCGCGCGAGCACGCGGCCGTCCTCGGCGATGGCGAGCCGGTACGTGTTGCGATCGACCGCGATCCAGTAGCGGCCGTCCGTCGCCTCGTGGATCGCGCGGATCGCCACGCCGTCGGTCCAGGCGGCAATGCGCTCGACGCCGGTGCCGTCGGCGTACAGCCGGCCGAGATAGCCATCGCCGGTGCCGACCCAGATGCGGCCGGCACGATCGCTCGCCAGCGTCGCGGCACATTCGCTGCCGAGCATGGCGGTCAGCGGCAGCGCGTCGACCCGGCCGTCGGCACGCCAATGGCGCAGGCCGCCGCAAGAGAGCGCGAACCACAGGCCGCCCTCGCCGTCGTCGATCACCGCACGCGCCGGAACATTCATCGCCGCGCGCGGATCGGCCATCAGGCCGATCCACGGCTCGCGCAGCCGGAGCAGGCCCTTGTTGTGAGTGCCGATCCACAGATTGCCCTGGTCGTCGAACAGCAGGCTGACCACGACGATGGGCGACAGGCCCTCGACCGCCTGCCAGCGGCCCTGATCGTCCTCGTGCTGCAGTTCGCCGCCGTAGGTGCCGACCCAGAGCCGTCCGTGCGGATCGCGGACCAGTTGGTTGACGCGGGCCACCGCGTGCCGCCGCCAGCTGCGGTCGACCGGATCGAACGCGAACAGCGCGCTGCGCGTGGCGACCCACAGCGTGTCGCCGTCGGCCTTGAGCAGGACGACGTGATCGGTGCCGTCCGGCATCGCCAGCGGCTCGACGCGATCGCCGACGATCGCCGCGAAGCCGACGTGTCCGCCGGCGTAGAGAACGCCGTCGCGTCCCCAGGCCAGATGGTCGTAGCGCGACGGTACCTCGTCCCGCAACGGCGCCGCCTGCAGCGTGTCCGGGTCGATGCGCAGGACGCCGGCGCTGCTCGCCGCCCAGATCCGCCCGTCGGCACCCTCGACGAACGCGCCGACCTGACAGGTGCCGCGGCACGCCGGCAGGCTCCGGAACACGCCGTTCTCGTACACGCTGATGCCGGCGTCCTGGGTGCCGATCCACAGACGGCCGCGCGTATCCTCGTGCAGCGCGAGGATGCGGTCGCTGGCCGGACCGCTGCCGGGTGCGACCTCCGAGGTGGCCGGCCGCAGCTGCGGATCGGCACGGAACACCTTGAACGCGCGCCCGTCGAAACGCGCCAGCCCGCCGTGCGTGGCGATCCACAGATGGCCGTCGCGACGCTGCACGAGCGCGTTGACGCCGCTCTGGGGCAGGCCCTGGTCGCCGCCGTAGTGCTGCACGACCGGCGTATGCGTCGGCGCGACCACCGGCTCCGCCGCCGCGCGCGCATGGATCGGCAGCGCCGCGCCGAACGCGAGCAGGACCGCCATGCAGGGCCGGCGCGCGAGCCTCATGGCGCGCCCAGCCGGTCGCGCAGTCCGCCGTGGCGGACGATCGGCCGGGCCAGCGCGGCACGCACGGCTTCCGGGACCGCCCACAGTTCGGCGGCGGCGCGCGCGCGCGAAACGGCCGTGTAGACCAGTTCGCGGCTCAGCACCGGATGGGCCGGATCGGGCGGCAGCACGACCGCGACCTCGCCGTACTCCGAGCCCTGGCTGCGGTGGATCGTGATCGCCCAGGCGCTCTCGTGCGCCGGCAGCGCCGCCGGCGCATAGCTGCGCAGCGCCGGAGCGCCGTCGCCATCGCCGGCCTCGAACCAGACGCGCGGCCCGTCGGCGCCGTCCAGGACCACGCCGACGTCGCCGTTGTAGAGACCGCTGGCGTCGTCGTTGCGCGTGACGATCAGCGCACGCCCGCGATGCCAGGCCTGTTGCGGGTCGACCCCGTAGCGCGCGCCGAGCCGCCGCGCGATCCGCGCATTGAGGCCGGCCGCACCGAACGGGCCCTCGCGCAATGCGGTCAGCACCTGCGCCGCGCGCAGCGCGGCCAAGGCGTCGGCCGGTTCGGCGTCGGCCGCGAACAGGCGGTCGAACGCATCGCGATGGCGGTCGAGCCAGCGCGCCAGGGCGGCGTCGAGGCCGGCCGCGTCGGCGCAGGGCCGCAGATCGATGCCGTCGCCGCCGCCGGCGAGAATCGCCTCGATACGGTCGGTATCGGCCTCGCGCAGCGCTCGCAGGTCGCGTTGCAGCGGCACGCCGGCACGCCAGACGTGATCGAGCCGCACGACGCGCCCGCCGAGCGCCGCGGCGCTGGCGACGATGTCGGCGAGCACCGAGCCGGCGTCGACCGAGGCGAGCTGGTCCGGATCGCCGAGCAGGATCAGGCGCGCGTCCGGCCGCAGCGCCTCGAACAGCTGGCGCATCAGCGCCAGGTCGATCATCGAGGCCTCGTCGACGACGACGATGTCGGCCAGCAGCGGATCGGCCGCGCCGCGCGCGTAGCCGTTCAGATCGGGCCGGTAGCCGAGCAGACGGTGCACGGTCCGCGCCGGCACGCGGCCGATCGCCTCGAGCGGCGCGGCGAACGCCGAGCCCTCCGGCAGGGTCTGCGCGAGCGCCTGCCGGCCGGCGGCGATCGACTGCGCGAGCCGCCGCGCCGCCTTGCCGGTCGGCGCGGCCAGTGCGATCGACGGCGCCGGCCGGCCGGCCGCGGCGGCCACGCGCAGCAGCATCGCCAGCAGGCGCACGACGGTCGCGGTCTTGCCGGTGCCCGGACCGCCGGTCAGCACGAGCAGACGGCCGTCGACCGCGCGCAGCACCGCCTCGCGCTGGCGCGCGACCGCGGCGCGGTCGGCAGCGGCGAACAGCACGTCGGCCTCGAGCGCAAGCGTCTCGGCCACGGGCGCCGGCTCGGCCGCGCCCGCGCAGCGCAGGGCGATCGCGTCGGCCAGCGCCGCCTCGTGGCGCCAGCAGCGCCACAGATAGAAGCGAGCCTGGCGGTCGAGCACGAACGGCGTCGGCGCGCCGCTGCCGTCGCCGACCCAGTCGGCGGCACGCAGCGCCGCGTATTCCTCGTCGGTGAACGCCGCGCCGAGCGGCGGCTGGTCGAGCCGCGCGCAGGCATGGCCCTGCCCTTCGGCTGCGCTGGCCTCGAGCGCGGCGCGGGCCAGCAGCGCCGAGCCGGTGCGTGCGAGCACCCAGCGCGACAGCGCCTCGTCGATCGCGCGGGCGCCGCGTGCCGGCGTCACGGCGGGGTCTCCGCGCCGGCGAATGCCGCGTCGAGCGCCGCGATCAGGCCGGGCGGCCAGCGCCGGCGCCAGATGCCGCTCGCGCCGTCGAGGCCGGCCGCGCGCACGAACAGGTACCAGCTCTCGCCGAGCTGCCGCTCCGGCGCGTAGCCGCGCAGGCGCTGGCGCAGATAGCGGTGCAGCGCGACCGTGTAGAGCAGCGCCTGCAGGTCGTAGTGGTGCGCATGCATCGCCGCCTCGAGCGCCGCGCCGCGATACGCGGCCAGTCCGCCGCCGAGCCAGTTGGTCTTGTAGTCGAGCACGTGGTAGCGGCCGCCGGCCTCGAAGACCAGGTCGACGAAGCCGGTCAGCATGCCGTTGAGGCGCACGCCGTCGAGCGTCGCCGGCACGACCTCGGCGGCACCGTGCAGCGCGCACAGCGCGCGCAGCCGCGCCAGGCCGACCTGGCGCACCGGCAGCTGGAACTCGAACTCGGCGACGCGTGCCGCGGGGCCGAGCGCGTCCAGGCGCAGGCCGTCGCCGAGATCGGCGCGGCGGACGCGCTCGATCATGCGCCCGGCGGCCTCGATCAGCGCGGCCTGTTCGGCGCCGCCGTCGCCGCGCACGCCGAGCGGACGCAGCGCATCCTCGATCCGCGCGCGCTGCTGCGGCCAGAACGGTCCGGGCGCGGCGTTCTCGAACGCCTCGTGCACGGCATCGCCGAAGCGCGGTCCGCGCAGCGCCGACAGCGCGAGCAGGCGGGCGTCGTCGGCGTCGGGCAACGCGACGCCTTCGAGCGCCGCGTCGCCGGACTCGACGGCCGGCTCGTCGGACGCGCCGGCCGCCTCGGACGGTGCCGCATCGCGCAGCAGGCCGCTGAAGCTGTGCAGCCACAACGGCGGCCGCAGCGCCGGCAACGGCGCCTGGGCCGCGCGCCGGTGACGCGGCGCGGCGGCCGGACGATAGACCGGCATCGGGCCGGCATGCGGCGCGGCCGCGGCGACACCGGGCAGGCTCGCCAGCCGCTCGAGCACGGCGCGTTCGGCGGCGTCGGCTTCCGCCGCCGTCGCGGCCGCCACCACCGGCGCGCCGCCGAGCGCGCTCAGCACCTCGTCGACGAGGCGGCCGAGCGCCGAACGTCCGTGATCCTCGGCAGCGTCGTCGGCAGCGCTCTTCGTGCGGCGGCGCTCGACCCAGTGCACGTGCACGGCCTCGCGCGCGCGCGTCAGCGCGACGTAGAGCAGGCGCAGCCTTTCCTCCTGGTCCTCGCGCATATGCGCCTGGCGATGCGCGGCGTGCCGCTCGGAGCCGAGATCGACGCAGAGACGGCCCTCCGCATCGTGGAACCGCAGCAGCGACGCCGGCGTCGCAGCACTGCGTTCGCGCCAGGCCAGCGGCACGAACACGATCGGGTATTCCAGGCCCTTGCTGGCGTGGATCGTCAGCAGCTGCACGCGCCGCGCATCGCTCTCGACGCGCAGGCGCCGCGCGTCGGCCTCGTCCGGCGCGGCCGCCTCGTCGCGGCGCATCGCGCTGAGCCAGGCGACCAGGGCGTCCAGCCCGTGATGGCGGCGCTCCTGCTCGGCCAGCAGCTCGCCGAGATGGCGCAGATCGGTCAGCACGCGCTCGCCGTCGGCATCGGCCAGCAGATCGGGCGCGCGCGCCGCGATGACCTCGCCGATCACGGCCAGCACGCCGCGGCGGCGCGCACGCTCGCGCCAGACCACGAAGCGCTCGCGTTCGCGTTCGAACGCGGCCGGTTCCCGATCCCAGGCCGCCAGCGCGCGATAGTCGGCGCCGAGCAGGCGCGTCGACAGCGCGCCGCGCACCGCCGCCGCGTCGCCCGGTGTGCAGACCGCATGCAGCAGCAGCACCAGGTCGGCCGCCGCCTCGCCGGCGAAGACGCTGCCGCGGCCGCTGCCGGCGCAGGGCACGCCGCGCCGCTCGAGCCGCTCGCGCAGCGCCGCGACCTCGGCATGCGTGGACAGCAGCACTGCGACGTCGCCCGGCCCGACCGGCCGGCCGTCGATCGCATGGCCGTCGCCGAGCAGTTCGGCGATGCGGTTCGCGCAGTCCTCGAGCGCCAGCGCCTCCAGACGCGCCTGCGCCTCGAGCGGCCGGCCGCGCTCGTCGGCGGCCTCGCCGCGGAAGCGATGGAAGACCAGCGGCGCGGCGACCGGCGCGCCGTGGCGCGTGTAGCGCGCGCCGTCGCTCGGATCGGCCCAGGCGACCGGCTGGTAGCGGACCGGCAGCGCGCCGAAGCCGCCGCCGGTGTGCGCGTAGAACGCATTGAGCGCGCCGACCAGACGGCCGCTGGAGCGGTAGTTGGTCGCCAGCGAGCGGCGCTCGTCGGCGCCGCGCGCGGCGGCCAGATACGCGGCGATGTCGCCGCCGCGGAACGCGTAGATCGCCTGCTTCGGGTCGCCGATCATGATCAGTCCGCCGCGGCGCGTGCCGTCGGCCTCGCGATACAGGCGGTCGAAGATCGCGAACTGGCGCCGGTCGGTGTCCTGGAACTCGTCGACCAGGGCGACCGGAAACGCCGCGAACAGCCGGTCGGCCAGCGCCGTGTCGGCGGCGGCGCCGCACAGCCGCGCGTGGACGCCGTCGATCTGCATCGAGAAGGTCTGCACGCCGCGCCGGCGCACGCGTTCGGCGAGCGCCTGCTCGCAGAACGCGACCGCCTCGGCGCGCAGCGCCGGCAGCGCCTGCGCGCGCGCAGCGAGCAGCGCCTCGGCGGCCGCGGCCAGGCGGCGGATGCACGGCTGCTCCTCGAGCGCGACGCGGCGCGCCTTGTTCTGCCATTTCGCGCAGGCCTCGCCGCAAAGCCGCGCCAGATCCTCGTCGTCGAGCGCGAACAGGGCGCGCCCGGGCCGATCGGCGGCGGCCAGCGCTTCGATCAGCGCGCGGCTGGCCTTCTTGGTGCCGTTCCAGGCAATGGCCTCCGGGTCGGCCAGCAGCATGCGCAGCGGCACGGCGAAACCGTCGGCCTCGTCGAGCGAGGCCAGCACGCCGCGCAGCGCGTCGAGGTCGACCGGCGCCGGCGCCAGCACGCATTCGGGACCGGCTGCGCGCACGCTGGCGACGAGCCGCTTGAAACCGTCGAGGCCGGTCGCGAGCGCCGCCGGCAGCGCCGGATCGTCGGGCGGCGCGGTCAGCACGCGCCGCCGCCAGAAGTCCTCGACGCATTCGCCGATCAGTGCGAGCTCGTCGGCCAGCGGATCGTCGGCGAAGCCGGCGCCGCTCTCCAGCGGATACTCGCGCTGGATGCGCTGGCACAGCGCATGGATCGTCAGGATCGGCGCGCGGTCGAAATCGGCGCGCGCCAGGCGGATCCGGCGCAGACCGGCGCGGGCGTCGGCTTCGTCGCCGATGCGCTCGGCCAGATACGCATGCAGCGGCGAGTCGCCGTCCGCGGCGCGGCCGTCGAGCCGGCATTGCAGCCAGCGCTCGGCCTCGATCAGGCGCAGGCGCAGGCGATCGCGCAGCTCCTGCGCGGCCGCGTCGGTGAACGTCGCGACGATCACCTGCTCGACGCCGAGCGGCCGTTCGAGCAGCACGCGCAGATAGATCAGACCGATCTGATAGGTCTTGCCGGTGCCGGCGCTGGCCTCGATCAGCACGCGGCCGTCGAGCGGCACGCGCTGCCAGTCCAGCGGCGCGAGCGGCGCCGCCGCGCTCATGCGCCCGCCTCCGCAGCATCCGCGCACAACAGCACCGTGCGCTGCGGATCGAGCACGGCGCAGACCGCCTCGACCGCGGCGACGAAGCCGGCATGCAGCGCACTGCCCGGATCGACCGGCGAGGCGCCGCGCGCGAACAGGCCGGCATAGCCGGGCGCGTAGTCGCGCTCGCCGCGCTGCCAGCCGGAGCCGTCGCCGTGCCAGCGCCGCTGCGCGCGCAGCAGCCGTTCGCCCGGCGCGGCGGTCGCATAGGCCCAGGCCGTGCGTGGAAAGAACGGCAGCGGCTGCGTGCGGCGCGCGTCCCAGAGCGCGATCAGGCGCTGCAGTCCGTCTGCGAGCTGCGCCGGCGTCTGCGCCAGCAGCGCCGCCAGCAGCGGCGGCGTGCCGGCACGCGCGGCCCGGACGCCCTCGCCGCCTTCGACGAAGCCGGCCTCGAACGCCGGATCGGCCGTCAGCCGCAGCACGGCCAGGTCGAGGTAGAACGGCAGCAGATCGCGAAAGTCGGCCGGCCGTGCCGGCTGCGCGTCGAACAGCAGCCGCCGGCCGTCGCCGAGCCGATATACGCGCTCGCAGCGTCCGCCGAGACGGCGCCCGTCGCCGAGCGTGAGTTCGACCGCCTGCGCTGCCGCGATCGCCGGCACCTCGCCGAGCAGCGCACGCGCCACGCCGAGTGCCGCTTCGGCTGCCGCCCGTGCACCGGCATACGCGCGTGCACCCGGTGCGCCGGACGGCAGCACGCCGGCGCGGGCCAGCCACGGCGGCGCCTCGGCCGGCACCCGGTCTGCGCCGGCCGCCAGCGCGTCGAGCAGCAGCCGGCGGTCGAAGCGGTCCAGCGGCGCGACGCGCGCTTCGAGCGGCTCGCGATCGTCGAACACATCCGCGTCGGCCGCTTCGAGGCTGATCCCGACCGTCTGCCTCAGCAGGTCGCGCGGCGGATCGCGCCAGTAGCGCGCCAGTGCGGCCAGCGACAGCTCGCCGGTATCGACGGCAGGCGCGGCCGGATAGCGCTGGTCGGGCGCGACGAAGCGGCGCTCGGCCGGGGTGGCCAGCGGCGGCGTCAGATAGCGGCTTTCGTACGAGAACAGCCGCGGATCGTGCAGCGTCCGGCCGTCGGCCGCGCGTTCGTAGTAGCGCGGATCGAACGGCTGCAGCGGATGGACGATGTGCCACGGCCGCTCTGCGCCTTCCGCATCGGCCAGGCCGTGCGCCTCGTCCAGGAACGACAGCAGCTCGGCCAGCGGCGCGGCCGGATTGCGCGGACGGCCGTCGTGCACGCCGATGCCGACATAGCTCAGATGCAGCCGCCGCCGCGCCGCCATCAGCGCCTCGAGGAACAGATAGCGGTCCTCGCTGCGCGCATCGCGGTCGCCGCGGCGCGGCTGCATCGCGATCCGGTTCAGACCGGCCTCGCCGCCGCCGCGCGGAAAATCGCCCTCGTTCAGGCCGAGCAGGCAGACCATGCCGAACGGAATCGAACGCTGCGGCACCAGGCCGCAGAACGTCACGCCGCCGAGCAGGAACGGCTGCCGTTCCGGCACCGCGCGCAGCTGGGCCCGCAGCGCGTCGCGCAGCACGCTCCAGGGCTGCGCGGCGGTCGATCCGGCGGTCCTGGCCTGTTCGCCGAGCGCCTGCACCTGGCGCCGCAGCGCGTCGAGCGCGGCGGCTTCGGCCAGCGCATCGCGATCGGTGCCGGCGCGGTCGATCAGGAACAGCTCGTCGATCGCCTCGACCAGCCGGTCGCAGGCCTCCTCGATCGGCCGCGGCAGCGCCATCGCTGCCTGCAGGCGGCGCAGCAGGCCGAGCAGCCGGTCGAGCTGGCCGAGCGCCTCGACCGCACCGCCGGCGACGCCGGCCAGCGGCAGGATGCGGCCGTCGAGCAGGTGGTCCGGACGGTCGCCGCCGAGCACGAGCCCGGCATACAGCCGGTCGAAGCCGAACTGCCAGGAATGGGCGTCGAGCGCGGCGGCACCGGCGGCGGCCTTGGCCTGCGCGTCGAGTCCCCAGGCGACGTGCGCGCGGCGCAGCCAGTGCTCGATCGCCTGGCGGCCGGCCGCGTCGATCGCGAACCGCCGCGCGATCGCCGGCACGTCGAGCAGGCCCAGCACCTCGCCGGCCGCGAAGCGGCTCTCGGGCAGATCGAGCAGGTCGTCGAACGCGCCGATCAGCGGATGCTGGCTGGCCAGGCCGACGTCGGACAGATGCCACGGCACCTGGGCCGGATCGCTGCGGTAGCGCCCCGGCTCGCCGAACACGGCCGGCAGATACGGCGCATAGACGGCGATGTCCGGCGCCATCACGACGATGTCGCGCGGCGCCAGCGCCGGGTCGTCGGCGAGCGCGCGCAGCAGCGCGTCCTTGAGCACTTCCAGCTCGCGCAGCGGCGTATGGCACAGATGCACGCGCAGGCTGGCATCGGACACGGCCTCGGGCGCGGCTGCGCCGGCGCCGGCCAGCTCCGGCTGCAGGCGGCGGATGCTGGCCTGCAGCCGCTCGAGCAGCGGCGCGTCGTCGACGGCGGCGTCGTCTTCGTCGGCCGCGTCGCGCTCCTCGATCGGGTCGCCCTCGTCGAGCGCGAGACAGAAATCCTGCGCGATGCGGCCGAGCGCGGCCAGCAGCGGATGGCCGACCTCGTAGTACAGCGCCTCGGGCGCCTCGGCCAGGCGCAGCAGATCGCGGCGGCGGCGCAACTCGACCCAGTGCTCGCGGCACGGATCGGGAAAGTACAGGCGGACCTGCGCGTGCTGCGCGTACGCGCGCAGGGCGGCCAGCACGTCCGGCGGCAGATGGCTGACGCCGAACACGTGCAGCGGCGCATCGCCGCCGGCGCCGGCGGCCAGCGCCCGCACCAGCGACCGCGCGCGGCGCGCCCGATGCGGCGTGGCGGCGCCGGCCTGCAGCAGCCGCCACAGCTGCGCCTGCCAGTCGTCCGCGCTGGCCGCCGGCCGGTCCTCCCAGGCCAGCAGCCATTCGGGCCGGTAGATCAGGTACTGCGTGTAGACGCCGGCCAGATGATCGGCCAGCTGGAACCGGCGGCGCGGCTCGTCGCCGCCGTCCAGATAGCGCCGCACCGGCTCGGCATCGAGCGCCGGCAAGGCTTCGAGCAGGCGCCAGCGCAGCACCTCGCGCCGCCAGCGCGCCGCCGACGCGGCATCGCCGCCGAGTGTGTCGGCGGCGACGCGCTCGAGCCACTGCCACGGCAGGATCAGATCGAGGTTGGCGGCGATCCCGTCGCTGCCGTCGGCGAGCGGCCGGCGCGCCAGCTCGCCGAGCAGCCAGCGTTTCAGGCCCGGATGGGCGACCAGCACGGTCTGCGCGCGCAGCGGATCGGCCGGCCGCTGCGCGTCGAGCGTCTGCGCGAGCGTATCGGCGAGCCGCTCGACGCGGCTGCCGCGGTGGATCACCAGGCCGTTGCCGTTGCCACTCATCGCGAAAAGATCCGGTCCCGTACGCCGTGCGGGACGGCCGCGCCGGCCGCGACGATCGGACGGGCCCGCGCCCTGGCGCGCAAGCATCCACGAGCGCGAGGAGCGGTGCAACCGACCGACCCGGCTCGCACCCGACCGCGCATCGCGATACCGGTCTTCCGCTGCGTCGCGCGATCGACGCAGCGTCACGAGGACCGTGCCGGGGCGTTCCCCGCTTCTTCAGCGCCCGAGCGCGCGAACCGCGTCCTGGGTCAGGCCCGCTCGCGTTCGCTGCCTGCCCAGTAGGCCGGTACGTATGAGCAATCGCGGTCGCCCTGCCCGGCGGCGCTGATGGCGTCCAGTACCCAGAGCGTTCGCGAAGCCAGCGGCAAGGTCATCCCCCGCGCCCGGCCCTCGGCGAGCAAGGTTCGAAGGTCCTTGCGCATCGCGTCGACGGCGAACGTGGGCGCGACATTCCGGTCGCCGGCCAGCGTCGCCGCCACCGCTGCGGCATGGGTGCCGAGGATACTCGGCGCACCCGCGGTCTCGCCGAACAAGGACACGAGCCAGGCCGGGTCCTTGCCGAGTTCGCGCACCAGGGCCAGTGCCTCCCCGAAGCTCTGCCAGAACACCAGCAGCGGCAGGTTGACGGCCAGCTTGGTCAGACTTCCGCTGCCGACCGGCCCCATCCGTTCGATCCGACGGCAGAGCATCTGCAGCACCGGACGCGCGCGCTCCAGATCGTCGATCTCGCCGCCGGCCAGGCCCAGGAGCCGGCCGGCACGGGCCGGTCCGATGCTGCCGCCGACCGGACACTCGACGAAGGCGGCGCCCGCACCCATGGCCGCCTCGAACAACGAGACCTGCACCGCCGGACTCAGCGTACTGGTCTCGATGAAGAGTTTGCCGCGCCCCGCGGCGAGCAGTCCCTCGCTGCCGCGATACACGGCCGTCGCGGCACCATCGTCGAACAGCGACGTGAGGACGATGTCGCTGCGTCCGCAAAGCGCATGCAGCGTGTCGGCGACCGGCAGCCCGCTCGCTACGGCCTTCTCGCGGGAGCGATTCCAGACCGTGACCTGCGCGCCCTGCTCGTGAAGACGAGCGGCCATGGCGGCGCCCATCTTGCCCAGTCCTGCCACGCCGATACGCATGACGGTTCTCCTCGATTCGCGTGCTGCAATGAACGACCGGGCCCGATCAGCGCGCGGCCCGGCGCCGCCCCCTCGCGCGAGGCGATCCGATTCAGTAGCGGTCCGCGGCACCTTCCCGCCGGCGAACGCGCGCCGGCCGGCTCGCTCAGATGACCTGACCGCCCGAGACCTCGATGCGCTGACCGGTGACCCAGCGATTGTCCGGGCCGAGCAGGCTGGCGATCATCGGGCCGATGTCGTCGGGCACGCCGACCCGACCCAGCGCGATCATCCCCGCGAACTGCTGGTTGAGCTCGGGCATGTCGCGCACTGCACCGCCCAGGAAGTCGGTTTCGATCGCGCCCGGGGCCACCGTATTGACGGTGATGCCGCGACTGCCCAGTTCCTTGGCCATGCACACGCTGAGAATCTCGACGGCGCCCTTGGCCGCGGCATAGGCGGAGAAGCCCGGATAGGTCACGCGGGTCAATCCCGAGGACAGGTTGACGATACGCCCGCCATCGGCGAGCAGGGGCAGCAGCGCCTGGGTGAGGAAGAACACGCCCTTGACGTGCACGTCGAACAGCGCATCGAACTGCGCCACGGTGGTGTCGGCAAAGGCGGCCAGCTCGCCGTGACCGGCGTTGTTGACGAGATGGTCGAAGGTCGCGCGCCCCCAGACCGTCTCGAGCGCGGCGCCGACGTCCCGGGCGAAGCCGGCGAAGGCCGATACGTCGCTGGTGTCCAGGCGCAGGGCGACGGCCTTGCGGCCCATCGCCTCGATCTGCTCGACGAGCTGACGGGCTTCGGCTTCGCCGTTGCGATAGGTCACGATCACATCGCCGCCGCGGCGGGCGATGCTCGATGCGGTATTGCGGCCGAGGCCGCGATTGGCGCCGGTAACCAGGGAAATGGTGGACATGAGCGTCTCCTGTGAAGGGGGTGTCGGTGGGACGGGAGCAGTATCCGGACGCGCACCGGCCGCGCGTTGCGGATTCCTCTGGACTTCTTGCTCATTCCTCCGTCCCGTTCCGATCGGACGGCGCGCGAGCGACGGGGCGCCGTCCGCCATCGGGGCCGGACCGGGACCGGACCCGCGGAGGAGCGGTCGGATCGAATCGGCGTCATTGCCGGATCCTCCGCATCGCTTGCCTGATCCTCCATAACGGTTTGCGCACCCGCCGGCGCCCGATTACCCTCGGCCGATGAACGATGCGCTGCTCACCGCGGTCCGCCGCTACGCGGACTTTCACGCCGACGCGCAGGGCGTCGCGAGCACGCCGATCGGCGGATTGACGGCGATTCGCGCGGGCGCACCGAGCGAGCTGCAGTACGCGATCTCGCGTCCGCTGGTCGCGCTCGTCGTGCAGGGCAACAAGCGCGTCATGATCGGCAGCGCGACCTTCGATTTCGGCGCGGGCGACTCGCTGCTGATCACGGCCGACGTGCCCACGGTCAGCCAGATCACGCGTGCGGACGCGCGTGCGCCGTATTACGCGCTCGTCGTCGATCTGGACCCTGCCGTGATCGAGACGCTTGCGCTCGAGATGGATGTCGCGCAGGAGGCCGGGGGCGCTCCGCTGCGCGTGGAACCCACCGAAGCCGAGGTCGCCGACGCCGCGCTGCGCCTGATGCGACTGCTCGACCGCCCCGCGGCGATCCCGGTCCTCCAAGTGCAACTGATCCGGGAAATGCACTACTGGCTGCTGGCCGGCCGCCACGGTCCGGCGATTCGCAAGCTGGGCATCGTCGACGGCACCGCCCAGCGCGTCGCGCGTGCCGTGGCCCTGATCCGGTCCGACTACGCGCAGCCGCTGCGGGTCGATCGCCTGGCCGAGGTCGCCGGCATGAGTCCGTCCACGTTTCACCAGCACTTTCGCGCCGTCACCACGCTGTCGCCGTTGCAGTTCCAGAAACAGCTGCGGCTGATCGCGGCCCGGCGGATGATGCTGTCGGAGGGTACCTCGGCCAGCATGGCCGCCTATGCGGTGGGCTACGAGAGCGTGCCGCAGTTCACGCGCGAGTACGGCCGCCTGTTCGGCGCGCCGCCGGTGCGCGACATCCGGGCCTCGCGGACAAAGGTCTACGCCTCGGCCTGATCGGCCGCCGCATCGGGAAACGACGCGGATCGGACGGCGACTCCAGTACCGCGGTGCCGGCGTTCGCTTCCGAACCGGCATTCGCAGCGTGCGCCCGACTTCGATCCGCTGCGTGCCCGCGCGCAACTCGGTCCCGCGGCGCACCGACGCCGGGCCTCGGACTGCCTCGTCGTCGATCCGGCCGGCTCAGGGCCGGCGTGCGTCCTCGATGGCGGCGACTGCGGCGGCAGGCCGCGCGGCGTGCGGCCGCGATGCGCGCGCGCCGCCGACCGACGGGCCGATCGGCGTCCCGGTGGCGCCGCATCGACCCGGCTGGCGCGATGCGGCGACCGGCGGCTCGAGCAGCGCATGCGCGGGCCAGCGCGCGGCGGCGGGCCCGAAGCGGGCCGCTGCCTCGGCAGCACCGCGGCAGTCGGCCTGCCGGGCCAGCGCGACGGCCAGCCAGAGGCCGGCCTCGACCGGCCGCGGGCTGTGCGCGTCCACGCCGCGCCGTTCGGCGGCCTGCAGCGCGGTGCGCAGCCGGCGCGCGGCATCGCCGGCGTCGCCACGCGCGAGTTCGACGCGGGCCAGCGCGGTCTGCCCGCGCAACAGCGTGGGGTGATCGCGGTACGGCGCCGCCGCCAGCGCCGCGGCCGCGTTCTCGTAGGAACGGTCGCAACGCGGATCCTCGACGGATTCCGCGGCCGCACACGCCAGCGCGAGCAGCGTCAGTCCGTAACGATGGACGTGGGGCGGATAGGTCTTCTCGCCGAACTTCTCCACGCCGCTGTGCGCCAGTCCGATCGCCTCGGCCGGCGAGGCGCCGAGCAGCGCGATCTCGGCCCGGATCATGTCGCGATGGCCCTCGGCGCGCTGGCGCGCGAGCTCCGGCAAGGCCGGCAGCAGCGCCTCGGCGCGCTCCAGTTCGCGAACGGCGTCGGCGATCCGCCCGGACTCCAGCGCCAGCTGGGCGCGCCCGCGCGCGGTCAGCGATCGCGCCGAGTCGCTGGCCGGCGTGCGCTCGGCCCAGTACGCGAGGCGATCGAAGGTCCTGCCGGCCGCGGCGAGATCGCCGAGCGCCTGCTCGGTCGCGGCCAGCATCGCCAGCTGGCCGATCAGCAGCCTCGGCGGCGCCTGCAGCCCGATCGCCTCGTGCAAGGCCAGCGCTTCGGCGAAACGCTGCCTCGCCTCGACCAGACGTCCGCCGTTGTACAGGGCCTGCGCGAGGTTGCCGAGCGGATAGGCGCGCTGCAGGTTCTGCGGATCGGCGGCGCGCGCGTCGATCGCCAGCGCGCGCAGGAACTCGTCGGCCGCCTCGTCGAAGCGGCCGGCGGCCTGCAATGCGAATCCGAGATTGTTGTAGCCGCTGCCGGCGCTGCTGCCGCTGTCTCCGTACAAGGCCAGGCGCGCCGCCAGCTCGGCCCGCGCGGTCTGCACGGCCTGCTCGGGCCGGTCCGCCTCGACCTGGAGACGCGCCAGGTTCGCGTACAGCTCGATCAGGTCGTCGGAGGCCGTGCCCTGCCGCTGCAGCGGTTGCCAGGCTTCGCCGAGCAGCGTCTCCGCGCGCGTGAGATCGCCTTCCTCGAGCAAGGACTTGGCGAACGCGAGCGTCGCCCGGATGCGCAGCGGCGAATCGGCCGGCAACGCGGCGGCCGCCAGCGCGTGCGCGTGTTCGGCCAGTTCGCCGCTGCGCCCGGTTTCGGCCAGCGACTCGTGCAGCCGCGAGAACATCAGCAGCAGGTCGATGCGCTGGAGGACGCCGAGGTCGGTGTCGCGCTCGAGCTGGGCGTAGCCCGCGCCGACCAGCTCGCGCAGGCTCGGCGTTCGGCCTTCCGCCACCTGCTGGCGCACCGGCTCGAACATGCCCTCGATGAAGTCGCGCGCGGCGTTCGCGCGTTCGGCTTCGGCACGCGCGTTCGCCGCCTCGATACCGGCTTCGCGCGCGTAGCGGACCGCCAGAGACAGGCTGGCCAGGATCGCGACGATCAGCACGCTGGTCAGCGCGGCACCGCCGCGGTGGCGGCGCACGAACTTGCGCGCGCGGTACCAGCGCGACGGCGGATGCGCGAGCACCGGCTGCTCGGCGAGGTAGCGCTCGACGTCGTCGGCGAACTCGGCCGCCGAGTCATAGCGGCGCTCCGGCGCGTCCGACAGCGCCTTGCGCAGCACGTTGTCGAGCTCGCGGCCGATCGCGATCGCCGGGTGTGGCCCGGCATCAACGGGCGCGAGAGCGGGCCGGCTCGTCGATGCAGCCGGCGGACGTTCGCCGAGCAGCAGCTCGTGCAGCACCACGCCGAGCGAGTAGACGTCGGTCGCGGTCGTCACGGTGCCGCCGGAGAACTGTTCGGGCGCGGCGTAGCCGGGCGTCAGCACGGTCATCTCGGTGCGCACCGCATCGCCGTCATCGGCGAGCAGCTTGGCGATGCCGAAATCGAGCAGCTTCACCTGCTGCTCGGCATCGACCAGGATGTTCGACGGCTTGAGGTCGCGATGCACGATCAGCTGGCGGTGCGCCGCCGCCACCGCGCGGCAGACCACCACGAACAGCGCCAGGCGCTCGCGCAGGCCGCAGGCCTGCGCCGCGACGTAGTCGGTGATCGGCACGCCGTGCACGTACTCCAGGATCAGGTACGGCACGCCAGCGTCGCTGATGCCGCCGTCGATCAGCCGGGTGATGTTCGGATGCGACAGCGACGCCAGCGCCTGCTGCTCGCGGCGAAACAGGCGCTGCTCGAACGGCGACCAGAGCCCGCGCCGCAGCAGCTTCACCGCCGCCTCCTGACGGAACTGGCCGCCTTCGCGCTCGCCGTGGAAGACCACGGCCATGCCGCCTTCACCGATCAGGCGGGTCAGCCGGAACGCGCCGATGCACTGGCCGACCAGTCCGGCCGCGAACGGCGCTTCTTCCAGACCGATGCGCTGCATGTGCTCGTCGGCCGGGCGTTCGAGCGGGCCGTCGCGATCGTCGGCTTCGAGCAGCCGGTGCAGCGCGGCGCGCTCGTCGGCATCGGCCACGTGCGCGTCGACCCAGGCCGCACGGGCCGCGGCCGGCCGTTCGATCGCCTCGTCGAAGATCGCGCGCAGGCGGGCCGCGCGCGCGGGATCGGTGGTCGGCGGACGGTCGGCGGGCGGCATGTCAGCGACAACCCCGTCCGGCGCGCGGATGGGACATGGCCGCGTCTCAGCCGAGCCGCTCGTTGAGGAACGCGCGCGCGAAACGCCAGTCGCGGTGCACGGTGCGGCGGTCGACCTCGAGCAGTTCGGCCACCCGTTCGACCGGCAGGCCGGCGAAGTAGCGCAGTTCGATCACGCGTGCCGCGCGCGCGTGGCTGTGTTCGAGCGCCTGCAGCGATTCCTCGAGCGCCAGCACCTCGTTCGCGCTGTCGACGGCGAGCTGCTCGTCGTGGGTGTCGAGCGTCACCCGCGCCCAGGCGCCGCCGGCGCGCAGGCGCAATCGGTCGCGCGCACGGTTGGCCAGGAGGTGGCGCATCGCGCGCGCGGCGTAGCCGAAGAACTGCGCGGGCGCGTCGAAACGCAGATCGTCGCCGTGCTGCATGCGCAGATACAGCTCGTGCACGAGCGCGGTCGTGTCGAGGGTGGCACCGCCTGCGGCGGCCTTGCGGCTCGCCATCGCCTTGAGCCGCGCATAGACCTCGGTGAACAGCTCGTCGACGCCGCGCGCACCGTCGCCGGCCGCTTGCGCGCCCTGCGCACCGACCGTCTCCGCAGCGGCTTCAGTCATGGCCGCGATACTACTCCGGCCCTGCGGTGCCGGCGAGGTCGGCGAAGGCCGGCGCCGCTGCGGATGTCCCGGATCGCCGCCTTGCAGTGTTCTCCGGATCGACCCCCCAACGAGGCGATCCTCATGCGATTCCCGATTCCCGCGTTCCCGGCCGCCGCGGCGCTGGCACTGCTCGCGCTCGCGACGGCGGCCCCGGCGGCGACGTACTCGGTCGGTCCCGGCGCCACCTGCACGCACGGTACGCTGCAGGCGGCGCTCGACGCCGCCGCGAACAACCCCGGCCCGGACGTCGTGCGCATCGTGCGATCGGCGACGTGGACCGGCATCCAGGTCAGCACGCAGACCGATCAGGACGTGGAGATCCTCGGCGGCTGGCTCGCCTGCACCAGCGCCGCCGCGGACGGCAAGACCACGCTGAGCGGCGCCGGCGGCCAGGCGCGTTCGGTGATCGCGCTGCGCGGCAACGGCCGGTTCATGCTGCGCAACCTCGTCGTCCGCGACGGCGACCAGGCCGGCGACGACGATGGCGGCGGCATCCACTTCATCGGCGGCGGCATCGTCGACATCGCCGACAGCGAGATCGTCGACAACGCGGCCGAAGACGGCGGCGGCGTCTATGCGCAGGGCACCACGGCGCAGGCCGAGCTGATCATCGGCGCCAACGTCACGATCGCCAACAACGCCGCACGCCGTCACGGCGGCGGCGTGGTCGCGCAGAACATCGAGATGACGATGATCGCGCCGAACAGCGTGCTGCTGCTCAATACCGCCGGCGGGCGCGGCGGCGGCCTGCTGGTCGCCAGCGGCTCGTTCGCGTCTTATGCGTACATCGGCTCCCGCGGCGTGCTCGATCTCGGCCCCGTCTACGGCAACCGGGCCGCGATCGGCGGCGGCATCGCGGTACTGGCCGGCGAAGACTCGGGGCGGGATGCCGAGGTACAGGTGTTCAGCACGAACCCGGCCGAGCCCTTGCGCATCCTCGACAATTTCGCCAGCGAGCGCGGCGGCGCCATCGACCTGCAGCCGGACGGCGAGTCCGGAAACAATGCGAGCGCGATCGCCCAGCTGCGTCACGTCGCGATCGAGGGCAACGCAGCGCCGGTCGGCGCCGCGATCAATCTCGGCTACGACCCCTACGGCCCGTTCGGCGCGGACGCGATCGGCGGCCAGGTCCATTTCAACCATCCGCACCCGACCCGGCCGCTACACGCCGCCGCCGCGGCCTGTCCGTTCGGCGCGCCGTGCGGATCGATCCGCTACAACCGCACCCTCAACACCACCGGCGCCGTCGTGCATCTGTCCGAGGACGCCGATTTCGACGGTTCGCGCATCGCGATCGAAGGCAACGAAGCGGGCTGGCTGATCTACCTGTCGGGCGAGGACTGGACCTCCCTGCAGCTCGACAACAGCCTGGTCGCCGGCAACACGGTGCAGCATGCGCTGATCCGCGACGACCAGAACGAGGACGCCGTCTGGCCGCTGGTCGGGCTGCACTACCTGACCGTCGCCGGCAACGGCATCGGCGCCAACGGCGTGCTGTCGATCAACGAGGACATGGCGTTCACGCGCAGCCTCGTCGACCAGCCCGGCAAGGCGATGATCGCGACCGACGTCGGTGCGGTCGGCGGGAACCACGACATCCAGCACGTGATCGCCAATACCAGCACGGTGCCGGGCGGGACGACGCTCGCGCCGCCCCGCTTCGTCGATCCGGCCGGCGGCGACTACCTGCCGCGGGCCGGTTCGCGCGCGGTCGATTTCGCAGCGCCGCTGGCCTCGTTCCCGCAGGATCTGCATTCGCATACGCGCAGCCTCGATCTGCCGGTCAACCCGAACGAGTCCGGTGCGTCCGACGCCGGCGCGCTCGAGCGCGAATACCTGCAGCCGCTGGTGCTGAACGCCGGTTTCGATGCCGATCTGAACCACTGGGAGGCGCTGTCGACCTCGAGCTGGGACGGCACCCAGAACGCCTCCGGTCCGTCCGGCTCGGGATCGGTGCGCGGTACCGCCGCCGCCGACGACGCGCGCGTGGCCGTGCGCCGGCAGTGCATCCACCTGCCCGGCCCGGCCCGCTATGCGCTCAACGGCTGGGGCCGCGCGACCGGCGCGGGGCCGATGGCGCCGCCGCACCGGGTCTGGCTCGACTGGGAGCTGCGCTACAGCACCGGCACCCTCGACGGCTGCACGGACGCGCCGCCCGCGGCGACCGGCTCGCTGCTGCTCGCCAGCGGCAGTACCTGGGCACGGCCGGCGCTACCGGCGATCATCGACGTCACGCCGGCGGTCTGGGGACAGACCACCTCGCTGACCGTCTACCTGGTCGTGCAGAACGGCAGTCCGATCGCCCCCGGCGCCGATGGCGGCACCGGCCCGGAGGCCGTGCTCGGCGGTCCCGACGGCTGGTTCGACGGCGTCACGCTGGAAACCGACTTCGACGATACGATCTTCCGCGACGGCTTCGAGTGACGGCGCGCGCCGCGCGACACCGCTTTGGCCACCGCGCGGCGTGCACGCGATACGGGACCGCCCGCCGGGCTGCCGAAGCACCACAAACGAAAAAGGCCGGCGAGCATGGCTCGTCGGCCTTTTCGTGGATTGGCGCGCCCGGAGAGATTCGAACTCCCGACCACCAAGTTCGTAGCCTGGTACTCTATCCAACTGAGCTACGGGCGCAGGTGACGCGTCCGGCGAGGGATCGGAAGAGCCGCTTGCGCGACCCGCCGCTCGACGGGGCGCGAATTATTCGCTGCGCGCGCCGATTCGTCAACACCTTTCCTGACGGCAGCCCCCGCACGGCAGCGTCATGCCGGCCGCACGTGCGCCGCGCCGGACGCGCGCATGGATCGAAGCGTGCCGATCGCGCACAATCGCGCGTCCTTTTTTCTGCGGGCCTTCGCCATGACCTATTCCGCTCAGCAACGCCTCGAATCGGAACTCGAATCGATCCGCGAACAGGGCCTGTACAAGACCGAGCGCGTGATCGCCACACCGCAGTCGGCGGCGATCCGCACCACCGACGGGCGCGAGGTGCTGAACTTCTGCGCGAACAACTATCTCGGCCTCGCCGACGATCCGCGCATCGTCGAGGCCGCCAAGCGCGCGCTCGACACGCATGGCTTCGGCCTGGCCAGCGTGCGCTTCATCTGCGGCACGCAGGACCTGCACAAGGAGCTGGAGGCGACGATCTCGCGCTACTTCGGCACCGAGGACACGATCCTCTACACCAGCTGCTTCGACGCCAACGGCGGCCTGTTCGAGACCCTGCTCGGCGACGAGGACGCGGTGATCTCCGACGCCCTCAACCACGCCTCGATCATCGACGGCATCCGCCTGTGCAAGGCCGAGCGGCGCCGCTACGCAAACGGCGACATGGCCGAACTCGAGCGCCACCTGGCCGAGACCCAGAGCCGCCGCACGCGCCTGATCGCGACCGACGGCGTGTTCTCGATGGACGGCTTCATCGCCAGGCTCGACGAGATCGTCGCGCTCAAGAAGCGCTACGGCGCCCTGCTGATGGTCGACGATTCGCACGCGACCGGCTTCGTCGGCCCGAGCGGCCGCGGCTCGGCCGAGCTGCACGGCGTCATGAGCGAGGTCGACGTGTTCACCTCGACGCTCGGCAAGGCGCTCGGCGGCGGCTCGGGCGGCTTCACGACTGGCCGCAAGGCGATCATCGACCTGCTGCGCCAGCGCTCGCGGCCGTACCTGTTCTCCAATACGCTGCCGCCGCCGCTGGTCGCCGCCGCGATCGAGGTGTTCCAGATCCTGTCCGCGTCGAGCGAGCTGCGCGACCGCGTCAACGCCAACGCCGCGCATTTCCGCGCGCGCATGAGCGAGGCCGGCTTCGATCTCAAGCCAGGCCAGCACCCGATCGTCCCGGTCATGCTCTACGACGCCAAGCTCGCGCAGCGCTTCGCCGCCGAGCTGCTCGACGAGGGCATCTACGTGATCGGCTTCTTCTTCCCGGTCGTGCCGCAGGGCCAGGCGCGCATCCGCACGCAGATGAGCGCCGCGCACACGCGCGAACAGATCGACCAGGCCGTCGATGCGTTCGTGCGCGTCGGCAAGCGGCTCGGCGTGATCGGCTGATCGCGGTCCGGCCGCGCCGCCCGCAACACGCGAGCGGCGCGCGGATGCGGGGAATCCCGCTTCGACCTGCGGGGCCGCGCGGCGTCAGCCCGGCTCGCGCCAGCCCGAGGTGATCGGATAGCGCCGCTCGCGGCCGAATGCGCGCCGCGAGATCTTCGGGCCCGGTGCGGCCTGGTGGCGCTTCCATTCGTTGATGCGGACCAGGCGCAGCACGTGGTCGACCGTCGCCGGATCGAAGCCCTCCGCGACGATCTCGGCACGCGACTGCTCCTGGTCGACGGTGCGGAACAGGATTGCGTCGAGGATGTCGTACGGCGGCAGCGAGTCCTGGTCGGTCTGGTTGTCGCGCAGCTCGGCCGACGGCGGCCGGTCGATCACCGCCTGCGGGATCACCGGCGCGGCACCGGCGGCGTTGCGCCAGCGCGCCAGCGCGAACACCTCGGTCTTGTACAGGTCCTTGATCGGCGCGTAGCCGCCGCACATGTCGCCGTAGATCGTCGCGTAGCCGACCGCGTACTCGCTCTTGTTGCCGGTCGTCAGCAGCAGGCCGCCGAACTTGTTCGACAGCGCCATCAGCAGCGCGCCGCGGCAGCGCGACTGCAGGTTCTCCTCGGTCAGATCGGCCTCGCGGCCTTCGAACAGCGGGCCGAGCGCCTGCAGGAACCCTTCGAACGGCGCGGCGATCGGCACGGTTTCCAGTCGCACGCCCTGGGCGCGCGCCTGCTGCTCGGCCAGATCGTTGCTCTGCCCGGACGTATAGCGCGACGGCAGCCGCACCGCGGTGACGTTCTCGGCGCCGAGCGCGTCGACCGCGACCGCGAGCACCAGGGCCGAGTCGATGCCGCCGGACAGGCCGATCCAGGCGCTGCGGAATCCGTTCTTGACGCAGTAGTCGCGCGTGCCGCGCACGATCGCGCGCCAGGCCAGCGCGTCGCGGCTCTCGTCGGCGTCGGCCGGCCACAGCACCGGCGTGAAGCGGCGCGAGGCGGCCTCGTAGTCGGCGACCAGCCACAGCGACTCGAACGCGGGCGCGGCCGGATGGATGCGGCCGTCGCCGTCGGCGAGCACCGAAGCCCCGTCGAAGACCACCGCGTCCTGGCCGCCGACGACGTTCAGATACGCCAGTGCCACGCCGGTCTCGGCGACGCGCGTGGCCAGCAGCGCGTCGCGCTGGGCGTGCTTGTCGCGCTCGAACGGCGAGGCGTTCGGCACGAGGACCAGCTGCGCGCCGGCCTGCGCGGTCGACGCCAGCGGCTCGGCGAACCACAGGTCTTCGCAGATCACGACACCGACCGCGATGCCGCCGACTTCGACGACGCAGGCGCCGCCGTCCGGATCGACGTCGAAATAGCGTCGCTCGTCGAACACTGCATAGTTGGGCAGTTCGCGCTTGCGGTAGGTCGTCTCGATACGGCCGTCGCGCAGCACGCTGGCGGCGTTGTAGACCACCGATCCGGCCGTCTGCGGCCAGCCGACCACCGCGACGATGCCCTGCGCGGCCGCGGCGACGGCGCCGATCGCGCGCTCGCATTCGGCGAGGAAGCCGGGCCGCAGCAGCAGATCCTCGGGCGGATAGCCGCTGAGCGCGAGTTCCGGAAACACGACCAGATCGGCGTGATGGCGGTCGCGCGCCTCGGCGATCAGATCGGCAATGCGCGCCGCGTTCGCGGCAACCGCGCCGACCGGGAAATCGAACTGGGCAAGAGCGATGCGGAGCGAGGCCATGCGAATGCGTTCGAGAGACGGAAGCGGCCATGATACCGCCGTGCCGCTTCGGGCTTGCGCTGCCGAACTGCGTATCAGGCTGTGTCCCAGCCAAACGCGGAACCTGCCATGACCACGCCCACCGCCACCCTGAACGGCCCGGCGCGCCTCGCGCTTTCTCTGGCGGCCTGCCTGTGCGCACCGGCGCAGGCCGCCGAGTATTTCATCGTCGGCGAGGTCGACGGCCAGTCGCGCTGCCAGTACGCCTCGATCCAGGCCGCGCTCAACGCCGCCGCCGGCAACGGCCCGGAGCTCGACTACGTCATGGTCGTCAACAACGCGGCCTACACCGGACAGGCGCTGCTGGTCGGCGCGCAGTCGGTGCTGATCGAGGGCGGCTACGCCAGCTGCGACCTCGACGTCGACGAGGCGCAACCGTTCGCCGACCTGGTCGGCAACGGTCATGATCCGGTCGTCAGCGTGGAGCCCTCCACCGCCGGCAACTACGAGGTGCGCCTCAGCAACCTGCGCATCCGCGGCGGCGGCCGCGACGAGGTCAACGGCGGCGGCGTGCGCCTGCGAACCTCGACCAATGCGCACGTCGCGCTGTCGCTGGACCGCAGCGAGATCACCGGCAACCGCGGCCAGGCCGGCGGCGGCCTGCATGCCGAGCGCGCCGGCAGCCCGGCCGGCGGCCTCGGCGTGACGCTCAATCCCGGCACGCGCATCCATGCCAACACCGCGGCCGGCAGCGGTGGCGGCATCAGCCTGTGGGGCGGCAATCTGTTCATCGCGGCCCACGAGGTGCGCATCGACGAGAATCTCGCCGGCGGCGCCGGCGGCGGCATCGCGACCCTGCCGGGCAGCTTCATCGCGGTCGGCAACCCGAACATCGACCTGTGGCCGTCGCGCAAGGACGTCACCGGCGCGCGGATCGAGAACAACCGCGCCGCCACCACCGGCGGCGGCCTCTATCTGTCCGGCGCCGGCACGACGATGGAGGCGCGCGAGCTGATCGTCGACGGCAACCGCGCCGAGTTCAGCGGCGGCGGCATCACGGTCGCCAACGGTGCCGTGCTGACGATGATGCGCGAATCGATGAACGCGTTCGGCTGGTACTGCCCGCGCGACCGCGACTGCACGCGGATCGGCGACAACCAGGTCGCCGACGGCATCACCACCGGCGCCAACGGCGGCGCAGTGGCCGTCTACGGCGATTCGCGCGCGTATCTGATCCAGACCCTGCTGCGCGACAACCGCGCGCAGGACGGCTCGGCGATCCTCGTCGACGGCGCCGGCCTCGTGCACACCGAGGGCACCGTGTTCACCGGTAATCGCTCCTACGACCGGCCCGGCCAGACCGGTGCGCTGATCCGCACGCGCTTCACCTTGCCGAGCGCAGCGCCGGACCTGCGCCTGACGTTCTCCACGTTCGTCGGCAATCAGCGCCTGACCACCGAGGGCAGCCTGCGTCCGGCCATCGATGTCGTCGGCATGCAGGGCACCAGCCTGCAGCTGTTCAGCTCGGCCGTCTTCGATGGCGGCGTGACGATGTACAACGAATGGGGCGCCGACTGCGTGGTCGCAGGCGTGACCGCCGGCTTCACTGCCAACGGCATCATCGCGCGGCCGACCTATACCGACCGCCCGTACGAGCGGATCTTCATCGCGCCGGGCCGCCGCGACTGGCAGCCGCGCTTCGACGCGCCGCTGACCGACGTCTGCGACACGCTCAACGCCAATCCGGAGTATCGCGATCGCGACCTGCGGCCGCGCTGCCGCGACGAGCTCAAGCCCGATCGCTGGGGAACCTGCGACGTCGGCGCCTGGGAGAACGATCAGCTGTTCGCGGCCGAGATGGATTAGTAAGGTTGCCGCTCAGTTGGGGGCATGCTGAGACCAAAACTCAGAGCGTGTTATCTTTTCGGGGCATCTAAATCACCCAGAGATTTAAAGATGGCCTTCGTAACGAAACAATGGCTTAAATATTTTCCACACAGACGAAGAGATCATACAAAAATACCAGCAAGCATAATCTTTTCAGACAATATATTCACCACCCTCCCCGTACAACGGGGCGGCATACGTGTGAATATCAGCGCGACGAATTACGGACATCAAGAACTTATCCTCGACCAATCAGAGGTTAAAAATCTCCTGTCCCACGTATTGCTAAAGCAAAAGCCCTGGGAAATCTGGAACTCCAGCACCCGACTGAGCCAGAAAGAGAAATATGAAATTGCGCTTGCGGTGGCAGCCAATCTTGACGAAAAGATGATCTTAATGCTCATGTCATCTTTAGCCAATCAATTGATAGCTAGCAAAGAAAAATAGAAAAGCAGTCACTGCAAGTCGCGCACCAGCCGAAAACCGACGTCGTCGTAGCCGCGATCGGGCGCAAGCTCGCGCAGCGGCGGTTCGGCGTCGCCCGGCGCGTCGCGCCACGAGGTCCCGGCGACGATGCGCCGCTCGCAGACCGCGCTGGTGGCGTCGACGCCGGCGCAGTCGGCGGTCCATTCGGCGGCATTGCCGGCCAGGTCGTTGAGACCGAGCGCGCTGGCCGCCCGGCTGCCGGCCGGCGCGGTGCCGCGCCGCGTCGCGCAGGCAGCACCGGCGCACGGCGGCGGCGGGGCCGCCTGCCAGGCATGGCGCCATTCGGCGCGCGTCGGCAGCCGATAGGTCTTGCCGGTCTGCGCACTCAGCCAGCGCGCATAGGCGTCGGCGTCGTCGGCACTGAGGCAGACCGCCGGCTCGGCCTCGCCCTGCACGAAGCCCGGATCGCGCCAATCGCGCCGGTCGAGCAGGCGCAGCGGCGAGAGCCGGCTGCGGCAGCGCGTCGCCTTGCGTCCGGTCGCATCCGCGAAGCGCGCGTAGTCGGCGCGGCTGACCTCTTCGCGCATCATCAGCAGCGGCGCCGGCAGCACCGACGCACCGGCACGGCGCGGCACGAAGGCCAGCGCCGGACCGCCGCGGTCGCGTGCGATCGCGCCGGCCTGCAGCAGCGCGGCCGCACGCCGCTGCAGCGCATCCCAGCGCTCGCCGTCGGCGCCGGCTTCGCGCGCGAGCTCGAGCCAGGCCAGGGCGCCGGCACGCTCGTAGGCGCGCACCTCCGATTCGGCGCGCGACAGCATCGCCTGCCGCGCCTGCAGCTGCAGCGCGCGGAACGCCGGCGCCTCGCGCAGCCGCGCCTGGTCGGCGAGCAGCACGGCCTGCCGGTAGCGCTCGCGCGCGCCGTCGAGATCGCCGCTGCGTGCGCGCTCGGCCAGCGGCACGCTGAGCGCGGCCAGTACGGTTTCGAGGCCGGCCTTCGCTTCGCTGTTCTCGGGATCGGCGGTCAGCAGATCCAGATAGGTCTGCGCGGCATTGGCGCCGGCCGGCAGCAGCAGCTGGCCGGCTGCGAGCTGGCGGCGCGCGCGCTCGAGCGCTGCCTCGTAGGCATCCACGCCGGCAACGACGGTGGCGGCACCGGCGGCTGCGCCGATCGCATCGGCATCCGGCGGCGCGCTCGGCGTCGGCACGGCCGTCGCCTCGATGGCGGGCGGTGCCAGCAGCGGCGCGAACACCAGTCCCGGCACGACGATCAGCGCGGCGCCGAACGCGATCAGCAGCAGCGGCCGCCGCCATGCCGCGCCGCCGCGCCAGACGTACCGGAACGGTTGCGGATGCAGGCGCCGCTCGACGCGCTCGAGCGCCCTCAGCATCGCCTGCGCGTTGCGATGGCGCTGCTCGGGCCGCTTGGCCAGCGCGCGGTCGACGAAACCCTGCCAGTGCGCCTTGTCGGCCGGCAGCCGCGGCACCGGATCCTGGGCGTGCATCAGCGCCAGGCCGAGCGCATCGGCGCAGCGGAACGGCAGCTCGCCGGTCAGCAGCTCGTAGGTCAGCACGCCGAGGCTGTACAGATCGGCGCGGCCGTCGACGGGGCCGCCGCGCGCCTGCTCGGGACTCATGTGCGCACTGCTGCCGAGCGCGAAGCCGTCGCTGGTCACGCGCGGCTCGCCGCTGCGGCGCGACAGCGCGATGCCGAAATCGGCCAGCTGCGGCCGGTCGGCGTTGTCGAACAGGACGTTCTCGGCCTTGACGTCGCGGTGCACGATGCCGCGCGCATGCGCATAGTCGAGCGCGCCGAGCAGCACGCGCAGCAGCGCGATCAGGCCGTCCTCGTCGTTGCGGTAGTCGCGCTGGCCGAGATCGCCGCTGGCCAGGTACGGCATCACGTAGTACAGGTCGCCATCGAGCGTGCGGCCGACCTCGTGGATGCCGACGATGCCCGGATGCTCGAGCTTGGCGATCACGCGCGCCTCGTTCTCGAAGCGCACGGCCTGCGCCTCGTCGAGCGTGCTCGACGGACGCATGATCTTGATCGCGACCTGGCGGTCGAGCGACTCCTGCACCGCCAGATAGACCACCGCCATGCCGCCGCGTCCGAGCTGGCTGACGATGCGATAGCCGGAAATGCGCGGGATCGGCGCGCGCCGCGGCGCGGGATCGGAAGGCATAACCGGAATCGAGGTCATCGGGTGCTGCCGGAACGGTCTCGGACGGACGGTCGCTTCGTCGGCGACGTGACGCCGTCAAGGCTACAGCTTAACGCGGCCGCCGTCGTCGGCCGGCGCCGTGCCCGGTGTCGGGCCGCGGACGGCGCCCATGGCGTGCCCAGGCGGCGGCCGGCGCCGCCCAGACGCGTGCCGATGGGGCCTGGAATCGGCTTGCGGTGAAGCGCAGCGCCCAGGTCCGGCCGGCCGGCGATGCCGCGGCGCACGCCGCGGCGGGAGCGGCCCGGCCGGTCTCGCCAGGGACAGCGCCAAAACAAAACCCGCCGCACGCCGGGCAGCACCCGGTATGCGGCGGGTCGTATCGCCGGCGCATCGCGAGGATGCGCCGGCGGCGTGCCTTCAGAGCTTGCCGGCCAGCGTCTTGCCGAGGTCGGCCGGCGACTTGACGGTCGTCACGCCGGCCTTCTCGAGCGCCTCGAACTTGGCCGCGGCCGTGCCCTTGCCGCCGGAGATGATCGCGCCGGCATGGCCCATGCGCTTGCCGGCCGGCGCCGAGGCGCCGGCGATGAACGCGACGACCGGCTTGGTCACGTACTCGCTGATGAACTCGGCCGCCTCTTCCTCGGCGCTGCCGCCGATCTCGCCGACCATGATGATGCCCTCGGTCTGCGGGTCGTCCTGGAACAGCTTCAGGCAGTCGATGAAGTTCAGGCCGTTGATCGGGTCGCCGCCGATGCCGATGCAGGTCGACTGGCCGAGGCCCTCGTTGGTGGTCTGGAACACCGCCTCGTAGGTCAGCGTGCCCGAGCGCGACACGATGCCGACCTTGCCGGGCCGGTGGATGTGGCCGGGCATGATGCCGATCTTGCACTCGCCGGGCGTGATCACGCCCGGGCAGTTCGGGCCGATCAGCACGGTGTCCGGGTACTTCTTGAGCACGTTCTTGACGCGCAGCATGTCCAGTACCGGAATGCCCTCGGTGATCGCGACGATCACGCGGATGCCGGCGTCGGCGGCCTCGAGGATCGCGTCGGCCGCGAACGGCGGCGGCACGAAGATCATCGTCGCGTCGGCGCCGGTCTCGGCGACCGCGTCGGAGACCGTGTCGAAGACCGGCAGCTCGATATGGGTGGTGCCGCCCTTGCCCGGCGTCACGCCGCCGACCAGCTTGGTGCCGTACTCCAGCGCCTGGACGGAGTGGAACGTGCCCTGCTGGCCGGTGAAGCCCTGGGTGATGACCTTGGTGTTCTTGTCGATCAAAACGCTCATCGATTCGTCCTCGCTCAGGCGGCCTTGACCGCGGCTACCGCCTTCTGCGCGGCGTCATTGAGATCGGTGGCCGGCGTGATCTTCAGGCCGGAATTGGAAAGCAGCTCGCGCCCCTTCTCCACGTTGGTGCCTTCCAGGCGTGCGATCACCGGGATCGTCAGGCCCACTTCCTTGACCGCGGCGATGATGCCCTCGGCGATCAGGTCGCAGCGGACGATGCCGCCGAAGATGTTGACGAGGATCGCCTCGACCTTGTCCGAGGACAGGATCAGCTTGAACGCCTCGGTCACGCGCTCCTTAGTCGCGCCGCCGCCGACGTCGAGGAAGTTGGCGGGCTCGGCGCCGGCCAGCTTGATCACGTCCATCGTCGCCATCGCCAGGCCCGCGCCGTTGACCATGCAGCCGATGTTGCCGTCCATCGTCACGTAGTTGAGGTTGTGCCTGACCGCGGCGGCCTCGGCGGCGTCCTCCTGGCTCTCGTCGCGCATCGCGGCCAGATCGGGGTGGCGGAACTCGGCGTTGTCGTCGGAGTTGACCTTGCCGTCGAGCGCGGCCAGCGAGCCGTCGGCGAGGATCGCCAGCGGGTTCAGCTCGACCAGGGCCAGGTCCTTGTCGTTGAACAGCCGGTACAGGCCGGTCATGATCTTGGTCAGCTGGCCGGCCTGCTTGACGTTCAGGCCCATGTCGAACGCGAGGCGGCGCGCGTGGTACGGCTGGATGCCCTCGACGAAGTCGACCTCGATCGTGTGGATGTCCTCGGGCGTGTCGCGCGCGACCTGCTCGATGTCGACGCCGCCCTGGGCCGAGGCGATGAACGAGATCGTCTTGCTGCCGCGGTCGACCAGCACCGACAGATAAAGCTCCTTGGCGATGTCGCCGGCCTCGGTCACCAGCACCAGGTTGACCGGCAGCGCGCGGCCGCCGGACTGGTAGGTCTCCATCGCCGTGCCGAGCATGCCGGCGGCGGCGTTGCGGACGTCATCGACGGTCTTGCAGAACTTGACGCCGCCGGCCTTGCCGCGGCCGCCGGCGTGGATCTGCGCCTTGACCATCCAGGGACCGGCGCCGAGCGCCTGCGCGGCAGCGACGGCCTCATCGGGCGTGGACGCGACCTTGCCGGCCGGAACCGGGATGCCGTACTGGGCGAACAGCTCCTTGGCCTGATACTCGTGGAAATTCATGCATGCACCTGAAAAGGGGGAGTGGACGACACGGGTCGACGCCACCGCCGCGGAGGCGGGAAGCGAGGGAGACGCCGGGGCCGGCGGGCCGAAGATTCAGAAAAACGGCCGCGGAGCGGGCGCGTATTGTGGGCAAACCGCGCCTCGAAATCAAAACGATCGTTCGATCGCCGCGCGCGCCTATACTCGCCGCGGGAAGCCGACGGCGCGCCGCCGGGCGCGGGGACAGATGATCTCGATGGGCGAAACGACGCGGCGCGAGCTGTACTTCTTCAACCTCTACCGGGTCTTCGAGGCGTTCGTGTTCGCCGGCCTGGTGTTCAGCCCGATCGCGGTCGACTGGGTCCAGGTGACCCATCCGCGGCTCGGCCAGGCGGTCGTGCTGGGCTACATCACGCTGTCGCTGGCGCTGCTGGCCGCCACCTCGCGCATGTACGCCAAGCCGGGCTTCTGGATCGGCACGGCACTGTGCCTGGACATCCTGGCCGCCTCGCTGGTCCACGTGTCGCTGGTCGGCGCCAGCACCGCGGTGCCGATCCTGCTGATCGTCAACGTCGGCGCCGCCGCGCTGCTGCTGCCGCTGCGCCAGTCGCTGGTGCTGGCCGCGCTGGCCGCGCTCGGCATCATCGTGCCGCCGATCCTGACCGACACCCTCGGCATCACGCGCGGACGCACCGGCACCGAGGCGGCGCTGTTCGGCGTGGCTTATCTGGCGCTGGCCCTGCTAGGCCACTATCTCGGCCGGCACGTGCGCGAAACCGAGGCCCTGGCCGAGCAGCGCGGCGCGGACCTGCTGAACCTCGAGCAGATCAACGACCTGATCATCCAGCGCATGAAGACCGGCGTGCTGCTGGTCGACGACGCCAACCGGATCCTGCGCATCAACGAATCGGCCTGGCGCCTGATCGGCACGCCGGCGCCGAGCGAGCGCGATCTGGGCAGCGTCGCGGCCGAGCTGTCGCGGCGGCTCTACCACTGGCGCACGTCCGGCCGCACCGACCAGAGCGCGGTCGCGCTGGCCGCCGACGTGCCCGAGGTGATCCCGCGCTTCACGCGGCTGGCGCCGAACGACGACAGCCACGTGCTGATCTTCCTCGACGACACCTCGCTGCTGTCGCGCCGCGCCGAGGAGCTGACGCTGACCTCGCTGGGCCGGCTGTCGGCCTCGATCGCGCACGAGATCCGCAATCCGCTGGCGGCGATCCGCTACTCGGCGCAGCTGCTGGCCGAGTCGCCGGAGCTCAACGAGGAGGACGCGCGCCTGGTCGAGATCATCAACAACCACTGCACGCGCGCCAACGACGTCGTCGAGAACATCCTGCAGCTGTCGCGGCGCGAGCGCTCGCGGCCCGAGAGCATCGACGTCAACGCCTGGGTGCTGGCCTTCGTCGACGACTACCGCCAAGGCAACGACCTCGGCGCCGACCAGCTGCGCGCGATCACGCAGAACCGGCGCATCGAGGCGATGGTCGATCCGCAGCATCTGCAGCAGGTGGTCTGGAACCTCGTGCAGAACGCGCTGCGCTACGGCCGCCAGCCGAGCGAACCGGCGCGCGTGGCCGTCGTCGCGCGGCTGGCGACCGATCGCGGACCGCCGCTGATCGAGGTCATCGACCGCGGACCGGGCATCCCGCCGCGCGTGGCCGCGCAGATCTTCGAGCCGTTCTACACGACGCACGAGTTCGGCACGGGCCTGGGCCTGTACCTGGCCAAGCAGATGACCGAGTCGAGCCAGGCCACGCTCGAGTACGTGCCGGTGGCCGGCGGCGGCGCCTGCTTCCGGATCACGCTGAGTCCGGTCGCGACGCTGGCCACGCGCAGCGGCGCGCGGCCGGCCTGAACCGTACACCGGTCCGCCGGCGCAGCCTTGCGACCGCCGCGGCGAGGCGCCGCCGCCGGCCCACGCGCTGCTGACGCCGGCGGCGCGCTGCGGCCTCGCGGACTGGCCGCGACGGCCGCGCAGGCGGCACAATCGGGCGTTCCCTCGCACGCAGCCCCGCCATGTCCGATCCCTCGACCGACCTCAATACGCTGTACCCGGCCCATCTGGCGACGCTGCAGGCGCGGAGCGACCGGGCGCTCGAGCGCGGCGGCTTCGACCATCTGGTCGTGCCGGCCGGCATGGCGCACTATCAGTTCCTCGACGACCGCGACTATCCGTTCGCCGTCAACCCGCATTTCAAGCACTGGCTGCCGGTCACGCGCGCGCCGGGCTCCTGGCTGGTCTACACGCCGGGGCGCCGGCCGCGTCTGATCTACCTGCAGCCGCGCGACTACTGGCACGTCGTGCCGGAGGCGCCGGCCGGCTACTGGGTCGACGCGTTCGACATCACGATCATCCGCGAGCCGGCGCAGGCGCGCGCGTTGCTGCCGGCCGATCCGGCACGCTGCGCGATCATCGGCGAGCCGAACGCGGCGCTGGACGGCTTCGCGCCGAACAATCCGCAGGCGGTCATCGACTACCTGCACTACCACCGCGCCTACAAGACGCCGTACGAGCTGGCGCTGATGCGCGTGGCGAGCCGGCTCGGCGCCCGCGGACACCGCGCGGCCGAGGCGGCATTCCGCGACGGCGCCTCGGAGTTCGCGATCCATTGCGCCTATCTGGCCGCGACCCAGCTCGCCGAGCACGAGCTGCCGTACGGCAACATCATCGCGCTGAACGAGCACGCCGCGGTGCTGCACTACACCGACCTGGACCGCGTGCCGCCGACCCGCCCGCATGCGTTCCTGATCGACGCCGGCGCGAGCTTCCATGGCTATGCCAGCGACATCACGCGGACCTGGGCGGCCGAGCGCGACGGCGAGTTCCAGGCCCTGATCGACGCGGTCGACGCGGCGCAGCGCGGCTTCTGCGCGAAGGTGCGGCCCGGCCAGAGCTATCCGCAGCTGCACCTGCACGCGCACCACGTGCTCGGCGGCATCCTGCGCGATCATGGCTTCGTACGGATGAGCGCCGAGGCGGCGGTCGAGGCCGGCGTGACCGGGGTCTTCTTCCCGCACGGCCTCGGTCACGGCATCGGCCTGCAGGTGCACGACGTCGCCGGCTTCGCCGCCGACGAGGCCGGCGCGGCGATCGCCAAGCCGGCCGGCCATCCGTATCTGCGCCTGACGCGCACGCTGGCGCCCGGCATGGTCACGACGATCGAGCCGGGGCTCTACTTCATCGACCTGCTGCTGGCCGAGCTGAAGACGCGGCCGGAAGCCCGCGACATCGACTGGGCGCGTGTCGACGCGTTCCGCCGCTACGGCGGCATCCGCATCGAGGACGACGTGGTCTGCACCGACGGCGCTCCTGAGAACCTCACGCGCGAGGCGTTCGCGGCGCTCGACCACTGAGATCGACGGCAGCGCGCGACCGCTCAGGCCGCAGCGCGAGCCTGTCCGTTCCGGCGCATCGCGGGGCGCGCGCTATCGGCTCACCGCGGCGGCCCGGGACGCCGCGACCGCTCCGCAACGGCCTCAGCCGCGCGGCTTGAATGCCGCAAACGCCTCGGCCAGGCGCTCGTACAGCGCGCGCTGCTCGTCGGTCTCGGCCGGCGGTGCATGCACCTCGAGCACGACGATCTGGTCGCCGGGCGGATCGCCGGGCCAGCCGCGGCCACGCAGGCGCAGCTTGCGTCCGGAGTCCGAGCCGGGCGGCACGCGCAGCTCGACCTGGCCGTCGAGCGTCGGCACCGGGATCGTCGCGCCGAGCGCGGCCTCCCACGGCGTCAGCGCCAGCGTGTGCACGACGTTGCGGCCTTCGAGACGGAACCGGCCGTCGCTGCGCAGGCCGATCTCGAGCAGCAGGTCGCCGGGCGGGCCGCCGTTCTGGCCCGGACTGCCCTGGCGGCCCAGCCGGATCTGCTGGCCCGGCTGGATGCCGGCCGGAATCTTGACCTCGAGCGTGCGCTCGCCCTGGAGGCCGTCGCGCAGCGTGATGCGCTCGCGGCCGCCGCGCACGGCGGTCTCCAGGTCGATCGCGATCTGCGCGTGCAGGTCGCGGCCGCGGCGCGCGGCGCTGCGCGGCCCGCCGCCCATGCGGCCGCCGAACAGCGATTCGAAGAAGTCGCTGAAGCCGGCGCCCTCGAAACCGGACGGATCGAAGTCGCCGTGCTGCTGCCAGTTCGGCGGCGGCCGGAATTCGTCGCCGGCGCGATAGCCGCCGGCGCGCAACTGGTCGTAGGCGGCGCGGCGCTCGGCATCTTTGAGCGCCTCGTAGGCCTCGTTGACCGACTTGAACTTCTCTTCCGCGTCGGCCTCCTTGCTGACGTCCGGGTGGTACTTGCGGGCGAGCCGCCGGTACGCCGACTTGATCTCGGCGTCCTTCGCATCGGGCTTGACCCCGAGGATCTCGTAGTAATCCTTGAATTGCATGCGCTCTATCTTGCCCCACAAATGAGAAGGCCCGCGACGGAGCGGGTCCGTCGCGGGCCGGTCGCAACTGCCCCGCTACGGGATCAGCTGTTGATGGTAATCCGGCGCGGGGTCGTTTCCGGCTTCTTCGGAATCGAAATCTCCAGCACGCCGTGCTTGCCCTGCGCGGTGATGCCGTCGGCATCGGCACTGTCGGGCAGCGCGAAGCGGCGGTAGAAGACCCCGTGCGAGCGCTCCACGCGCGTGAACTTGGCGCCCTCCTCCTTGCTCTCGGCGGTGCGCTCGCCGCGCAGCGACAGGATGCCCTTGTCCATGTTGATCTCGATCGACTGCGGGTCCACGCCCGGCACGTCGGCCAGGATCACGAAGCGCTTGTCCTCTTCCTTGATGTCCACGCGCGGCGCCCACTGGCTGGTGACGACGTTGGACTGGTCGCCTTCCTCGGCGTTGAAGAAGCGCTCGAACGCCTGGCGGAATTCCTGCTGCAGGTCGTTGCGGACGTTCCAGGGCGAATGACGGATGATGCTCATGGCGATGACCTCGAAGTTGGGGGCGGCAGCGACGCCGCGATGGCTCGGTACGTAGGGACCGGCGATGCGGTTTCAAGTCGGCGGCGAATCGCGGCAGCGGCCGCTGCGGCTATGATCAGCGTCCATTCAACTACCGGCCGGCCCTGCCGGCCGCGCACGCATCAGGAGCGGCGATGTGACCATCCAGACCGGCCAGGCGATTCCGGCGGCCAGCGTGAGCCTGATCGATGCGGACGGTCCGCGACCGGTCCGTACCGATGCCCTGTTCGCCGACCGCCGCATCGTGCTGTTTTCGGTACCCGGCGCCTTCACGCCGACCTGCTCCTCGCGCCACCTGCCCGGCTACGTCAAGCTGCTGCCCGAATTCCGCGCCCGCGGCGTCGAGGTGGCGTGCATGGCGGTCAACGATGCCTACGTCATGCAGGCCTGGGCCGCGACCCAGGGCGTGCCGCCGGATCTGCTGATGCTGGCCGACGGCAACGGCGAGTTCACGCGCGCGCTCGGCCTGGAGCTCGATGCCAGCGCCTACGGCATGGGCCTGCGCAGCCGCCGCTTCGCGCTGTACGCCGTCGACGGGATCGTCCGCATGCTGCAGGTCGAGGCGCCGGGCGAGTTCGCGGTCTCGAGCGCCGAGGCAATGCTGGCCGCGCTGGACTGACCCGCGACGTCCGCGCCGGTCCGAGCATTCCGCGCACGTCGGGTTCCGGCCGCCGGCGCTGCCGCGCCGGCTTCGCCGCGGCCTGGTCACGCCGGTACCGCCGCGCCGCTGAAAGCATCCGCGCACCGATCGCACTTGCGTTCCGGCCGCAGATCACTAGACTACGCCCCATTATTGAACTAGACGGTATAGTCCACGCGATGGAGCCGACCCCGACGCCCGCGCCCGCTGCGCGCCAGGACCGCGTGCGCGATGCCGTTCGCGGCGCCGCCCAGGCGCTCTGGCTCGAACGCGGCTACCAGACCAGCATGGACGACGTCGCGCGACGCGCCGGCTGCTCGAAACAGACCGTCTACGCGCACTTCGGCAGCAAGGCCGACCTGTTCCGCTGCGTGATCGAGGACCTGCTGGCGCCGATCACCGCACGGCTCGAACCGGCCGGCGATCTGCGCAGCACGCTGACCGCGTTCGCGCGCGAACACGCCGAACTGCTCGCCGCGCCGCAGACGCAGGCGCGGCGGCGGATCCTGATCGCCGAGGCGCCACGCTACCCGGACATCGCCCAGGGCCTCTATCGCGGCGGCCTGGCGCATCTGATCGATCGCCTCGCCGACGTGCTCGGCGAGGCGATGCAGCGCGGCGCCCTGCGCGAGGGCGACGCGGACACTGCCGCCGAGCTGTTCCTCGGCCTGTGCATCGGCGTGGAGTCCGAGCGCCATCTGTTCGGCACGACGCGGCGACGCACCGCCGGCGAGCGCGATGCCTGGGCCAGCACCGCCGTCGATGCGTTCCTGCGCGCCTACGCCCCTCATTCCCCGTCTTCACCTTCCAGGAAGCAGTCATGAACCGCATCCCCCGCATGCTCGCGCTGGCCCTGACCTGTTCGGCCCTGATCGCCTGCCAGAAGAGCGAGCCGCCCGCGGCCGCGCCGCCACCGGAGGTCGGCGTGATCCAGGCGCAGGCGCAGGCCGTGCCGCTGACGCGCGACCTGGTCGGCCGGCTCTCGCCGTTCCGCAGCGCCGACGTGCGCGCGCGCGTGGCCGGCGTCCTGGTCAAGCGCGTCTATGCCGAGGGCAGCGACGTCGAAGAAGGCGACGTGCTGTTCGAGATCGATCCGGCGCCGCTCAAGGCCGCGCTGGCCTCGGCGCAGGCGGCACTGTCGCAGGCCCAGGCCGCGGCGACCAATGCCAAGGCGACCGCGAAGCGCGCGCGCGATCTGATCGGCAAGCACTACGTATCGCAGTCGGATCTCGACAACGCCGAGGCCGCCGAGCGCACCACCGCGGCCCAGGTGCAGCAGGCACGCGCCGCCGTGCAGACCGCGCAGATCAACCTCGGCTACGCGACCGTGCGCGCGCCGATCGCCGGCCGCGCCGGCCAGCAGCAGGTCACCGAGGGCGCCCTGGTCGGCCAGGGCACCGCGACGCTGCTGACGACGATCGACCAGCTCGATCCGGTCTACGCCAACTTCACGCTGAGCGTCGCCGACCTCGACCAGCTGCGCCAGTCCGCGGCGGCCGGCTCGATCACGCTGCTTGAGCCGAACAAGGCCGAGGTGACGCTGACGCGCCAGGACGGCACGCCGACCGGCAAGACCGGCGTGCTCGACTTCTCCGACGTCACCGTCGATCCGGCCACCGGCAGCGTCGCGCTGCGCGCGCAGATCGCCAATCCGGACCGCACGCTGCTGCCGGGCATGTACGTCACCGCGAGCCTGTCGCTCGGCCAGATCAACCGCGCATTCCTGATTCCGCAGTCGGTCCTGCAGCGCGACGCGCAGGGCGCCTACGTGCTGGTCGTCGGCGAAGGCGACAAGGTCGAGCGGCGTGCGGTCAAGGCCGACACGCTGCGCAAGGACGCCTGGATCGTCACCGACGGCATCCAAGACGGCGAGCGCCTGGTCGCCAGCGGCGTACAGAAGGCACGGCCGGGCCAGCCGGTCCGGCCGGTACCGGCCGAGACGGCCGGCACCCAGCCGGCTCAAGGCTGAGGACGCACGCTCATGGCACAGTTCTTCATCAACCGCCCGGTCTTCGCCTGGGTGGTCGCGATCCTGATCTCGCTCGCCGGCGTGCTGTCGATCTACAGCCTCGGCGTGGAGTCCTATCCGACGATCGCGCCGCCGCAGGTCACGATCACCGCCAACTACGCCGGCGCCAGCGCCGACACGGTCGAGCAGACCGTGACCCAGGTGATCGAGCAGCAGCTGACCGGCATCGACAACCTGCTCTACTTCAGCTCGCAGTCCAGCTCGAACGGGCGCGTGCAGATCACCGTCACGTTCCAGACCGGCACCGACCCCGACACCGCCCAGGTGCAGGTGCAGAACAAGGTCGCGCAGGCCGAGCCGCGCCTGCCGGCCGAGGTGACCCAGCAGGGCGTGGTCGTCGCCAAGGCCGCCGCCGGCTTCCTGATGGTGGTCGGCCTGCGCGCCGACGACGGCGGCATCGACCGCAACGGCCTCAACGACATCGTCGCCTCGCGCGTGCTCGACCAGATCTCGCGCATCAACGGCGTCGGCGCGACCCAGCAGTTCGGCTCCGAATACGCGATGCGCATCTGGGTCGATCCGGTCAAGCTGCAGGGCTACGGGCTCTCGGCCAGTCAGCTGACCGCGGCGATCCGCGCGCAGAACGTGCAGTTCGCCGCCGGCGCGATCGGCGCGCAGCCGGCGCTGCCGAGCCAGGAGTTCATGGCGACGATCTCGGCCGACAGCCGCTTCACGCAGCCCGAGCAGTTCGAGAACATCATCGTGCGCGCCAACAGCGACGGCACGACGGTGCGTCTGCGCGACGTCGCGCGCGTGGAGTTCGGCGCGTTCACGTTCGGCTTCGACACCCAGTACAACGGCAAGCCGCTGGCCGCGTTCGCGATCCAGCTGCTGCCGGGCGCCAACGCGCTGCAGGTGGCCGATGCGGTGCGCAAGCGCATGGACGAACTCTCGGCGAGCTTCCCGGCCGGCGTGGTCTGGTTCACGCCGTACGACTCGACGACCTTCGTCAACATCTCGATCAACGAAGTCGTGCACACGCTGATCGAGGCGATCGTGCTGGTCTTCCTGGTCATGCTGATCTTCCTGCAGAACTTCCGCGCGACGATCATCCCGACCCTGGTCATTCCGGTCGCGCTGCTCGGCACCTTCGTCGGCATGCTCGCGCTCGGCTTCACGATCAACCAGCTCAGCCTGTTCGGCATGGTGCTGGCGATCGGCATCATCGTCGACGACGCGATCGTCGTGATCGAGAACGTCGAGCGCATCATGAGCGAGGAAGGCCTGTCGCCGAAGGAGGCCACGCGCAAGGCGATGGGCCAGATCTCCGGCGCGATCATCGCGATCACCGTGGTACTGGCCGCCGTGTTCGTGCCCTCGGCGATGCAGTCCGGCGCGGCCGGCGAGATCTACCGGCAGTTCGCGCTGACGATCGCGGTGTCGATGGGCTTCTCGGCCCTGCTCGCGCTGTCGCTGACGCCGGCGCTGTGCGCGAGCTTCCTGAAGCCCACCCACGGCAAGCCGAACCTCGTGTTCCGGCAGTTCAACCGCTTCTTCGACTGGATGACCCACACCTACGTCGGCCACATCGCCTCGGCGGTGCGCCACGCGCCGCGCTGGATGGTGCTGTTCGTCGCACTCAGCGTCTGCGCCGGCTTCCTGTTCACGAAGCTGCCGACCGGCTTCCTGCCCGAGGAGGACCAGGGCTACGCGCTGGCGATCGTGCAGCTGCCGCCGGGCTCGACGATGGCGCGCAACCAGGGCGTGATGGGCCAGATCCGCGAGCGCCTCGAGAAGAATCCGGCGTTCGAGGGCTTCATGCAGATCTCCGGCTTCAGCTTCCTCGGCCTCGGCGAGAACGTCGGCATGGGCTTCATCCGACTCAAGGACTGGAGCGAGCGCGACATCACCGCGACCGAGTTCATCGGTCAGGCCAACGGCGCGCTGTCGGACATCAAGGGCGCGCAGATCTTCGTCGTCAACCTGCCGACCGTGCAGGGCCTGGGCCAGTTCGGCGGTTTCGACCTGTTCCTGCAGGACCGTTCGGGCCTGGGCTACCAGCGCCTCGTCGAGGCGCGCAACCAGCTGCTCGGCAAGGCCAACGCGCCCGACTCGGGCCTGGCCGCGGTCCGTCCGAACGGCCTGGAGGATGCGCCGCAGATCAAGATGACGGTCGACCGCACGCAGGCCGAGGCGCTGGGCCTGTCGGTCAGCGACGTCTACGCCTCGCTGCAGACCTTCCTGGCGCCCAACTACGTCAACGACTTTTTCTACCAGGGCCGCGTCAAGCGCGTCGTGGTCCAGGCCGATGCGCAGTTCCGCAGCTCGCCCGAGGCGCTCAAGCAGTTCTACACGCCCTCGACGCTGCCCGCGAGCACGCTCGGCACGACCGCCGCCAACGGCCAGCTGATGATTCCGCTGTCGAGCGTCGTCAACACCGAGTGGACCAGTTCCTCGCCGTCGCTGATCCGCTTCAACGGCTACTCGGCGATCGAGATCGTCGGCAATCCGGCGCCGGGCAGCAGCTCCGGCGATGCGATGGACCGGATGCGCGCCCTGATCGACGAGCTGCCCGACGGCATCGGCTTCGACTGGGCCGGCATGTCCTATCAGGAGATCCTGTCCGGCAACCAGCAGACGATGCTCTACATCCTGTCGCTGGTCGTGGTGTTCCTGTGCCTGGCCGCGCTCTACGAGAGCTGGTCGATTCCGACCTCGGTGCTGCTGGTCGTGCCGCTCGGCGTGCTCGGCTGCATCGTCGCGACCTGGCTGCGCGGCCTGCCCAACGACATCTACTTCAAGATCGGCCTGATCACCGTGGTCGGCCTGGCCGCGAAGAACGCGATCCTGATCGTCGAGTTCGCGGTCGAGCAGCAGCAGGCCGGCAAGACGCTGCGCGAAGGCGTCATCGAGGCGGCGCGCCTGCGCCTGCGTCCGATCCTGATGACCTCGCTGGCGTTCATCCTCGGCGTGCTGCCGCTGGCGCTGTCGAGCGGCGCCGGCGCCAACTCGCGCCACTCGATCGGCACCGGCGTGATCGGCGGCATGCTGTTCGCGACGTTCCTCGGCGTGCTGCTGATCCCGATCTTCTACGTGATCGTGCGGCGTCTGCTCGGCGACCGGCTCGACGGCGACGGCGGCAAGCCGCCGCAGCGGATCGAGACCGCGCACTGACGAAACGGCCTGCTGCCGCATGCGATCCAGGGACGGATCGCGCGGCCGGACCGATCCGGTCGATCAGGCCCGGGACGCTCGGCCGCAAGCTGCGCGTGATCGGGGCAGCGCGGCCGGTCCGGGCTGCGGCACGGCGAGGCGAGCATCGCCTCGGGAGGCGATCGGCGCTGCGGGCACGAGGGCAGCGCACGCGCGCCGTTGTCGCGCGTGCGCCAGGCCGGGCGCTCAACCCTTCCAGAAGAACACCTCGCCGATCTCCCTGCCGAACGCCTGCGCGATCCGGAACGCCAGCTCCAGCGACGGCGCATAGCGGCCAGCCTCGAGCGCGATGACGGTCTGGCGCGTGATGCCGACGCGCTCGGCGAGCGCGCCCTGGGTCATCTCGCCGGCGTCGAAGCGCAGCCGGCGGATGTGGTTGCCGACCGGCGTCGCGTTCACGCCCGGTCGCGCCGGTACTGCCACAGCGCGGCGACATGACCGGCGAACGCGGCGGCGACCAGCGCGAACATCAACAAGCTGGCGACCGCGATCGGGCTGGCCCAGCCCAGCCGCGCCGGCGGCGTCAGGCCCAGCGTGACCGCGATCGCGATCACCGCCAGTGCCAGCACGACATGCGAGGCGGCATCGGCCGCGTGCGCGACCGCGCGGTCGCGCTCGTCCTCCTGCACGCCGGCACCGGGCCGCCGCCGCGCGACCGATGCCAGGATCAGCCAGCCGACCAGCAGCATCGCGACCGGCCGGCCGATGCCGTCGAGTTCGGCGATCGTGCGCGCAGCGGCGAACGCGCCGGCGTGCGCCAGCATCAGCGCGCCGACCGCACCGGTGAAGACCAGGGCGACCCAGCGCCCCTGCTCGCCCGGCGCACGCGCCGAGCCTCCGTCGTCCGGGATGCGGCCGGACAGCCACAGGCCGGCGGCCGCCGCCGCGAGCAGCACGCCGGCGCCGATCGAGCCGGTATCGATGCCGTGCCAGCGCGACGGAATCGCGACCAGCAGCCAGAGGCCGAGCGCAGCCGGCGCGAGCAGCCAGAACAGCCCAGAAGGGACACGATGCATAGGTCAAACCTGCATGACATGATGTAATGTATACATTACGTATTGTCCGCTCCAAGCGTCAATCCGGCGGGCCGGCGATGCTTGATATCCTTCCGCCCGTCCCGACCTCTTGCGCTCGCTCTCACCGTCGCGGCCGCTGCCGCGCCGAACCAGGAATCCGCCGTGTCCGCATTGCCCGCTACTGATTCGCCGTACGTATTCGACGCCACCACCGAGACCTTCGAGACCGAGGTGCTGCAGGCCTCGCTGGAGCAGCCGGTCCTGGTCGACTTCTGGGCCGAGTGGTGCGGGCCGTGCAAGTCGCTCGGTCCGCTGCTCGAGAAGGTCGTGGCGAGCTATCACGGCGCGGTGCGGCTGGCCAAGGTCGACGTCGACAAGGAGCAGCAGCTTGCGGCGATGTTCGGCGTGCGCAGCATTCCGACCGTGGTCCTGGTCAACCAGGGCCAGCTGGTCGACGGCTTTGCCGGCGCGCTGCCCGAGAGCGAGCTGCGCGAGTTCCTGTCGCGTCACGTGCAGCCGGCCGAGCCGGCCGACGAGGCGCCGGGCGAGACCGCTGCCGTCCCGCCCGAGCCGGCCGCCGATGCGGTCGCGCGGCTGCGCGGCGAGATCGCCGCCGATCCCGACAAGGCCGAGCTCCGGCTCGACCTCGCGGTCGCGCTGATGCGCAACGGCGAGGCGGCGGCGGCCGAAGCCGAGCTCGACGCGCTGCCGGCGAACCTGGCGACCGACGACCGTGCGCGCCGTCTGCGCGGCCAGCTCGAATTCGCGCGTCTGCTGGCCGACGCAGCGCCGACCGACGAGCTGCGCTTGCGCCTGGCCCGCGACGAGAACGATCACGCCGCGCGCGAGCAGCTCGGCATTCGCCTGCTCGCCGAAGGCGAAGCCGCGGCCGGTCTGGACCAGTTCCTGACGATCCTCAAGGCCGACCGCGACTGGAACGAAGGCCGCGCCAAGAAGCGCCTGATCGCCGCGTTCTCGATCCTCGACGACGAAGAACTGGTCGGCACCTACCGCCGGCGCATGTCCTCGCTGCTGTTCTGACCGACACGGCGGCTGCGAACTGCCGCGCGACCGACGATCGGGGCCGGCGCGGCCGGCCTCGATCGTGCCGGCCGATGTGCCGGTGCGGCACATTCGCTCGACCGCAACGGCGTGACGCCCCGCCGTACGCCGGCGCCCCGGGCTGCGCCGCCGGGTGCCGCCCGGTGAATCGATCTGCGCAGCGCGCTCGCCGTTGCAGCGCCTTGCCACGCCTCGGCAGGCGGACGCGGCCCGCACGCAGACCGACCGACGAATGCCGGACGGTTCGCCGCGGCGGCCATCGCGACCGCCGACGCGGCCTGCTCGGTGCCGGCGCGCACGATCCGGGCTTTCGTTTTTCGACGCGGCGCTGCACGCTAACGGCCCCCACCCTACGCCACCGTACTGACGGCCGCCCGATGAAGCCCTCGCGCCTGCGTCACATCATGAATCTCTGGCCGCCGTTCCTGTTCTCGGGCATCCGCGTGCTCGAGCTCGGTGCCGACTGGCGCAGCGCGCGCGTCGCCCTGCGACGGCGCTGGTACAACGGCAACTACGTCGGCGTGCATTTCGGCGGCAGCCTGTTCGCGATGACCGATCCGTTCTGGATGCTGCTGCTGATGCACTGCCTCGGCCGCGACTACACCGTCTGGGACAAGGCCGCCGAGATCGAATTCGTCGCGCCGGGCCGCGAGACCGTCTACGCCGAGTTCCGCATCGACGAAATCCTGCTCGATGCGATCCGCGCGCAGACCGGCAGCGGCGACAAGTATCTGCACTGGCTGCCGGTCGAGGTCCGCACCGCGAACGGCGAGCTGGTGGCGCGCGTGCGCAAGCAGGTCTACGTCAAGCGCAAGCGCGGACCGGCGAGCGCCTGACCGGAACGCACGCGTCGCGGGTGCGGTCTGTGGACGCGCCTGCCGCTGCACGGTGGTGACTGCGCACGGCGAGCCGCGCGCCGGCGCGCACCAGGCCGTGCCGGTCGATCGGCGGACGCACGATCGGTCGAGGGATCCGCTCAGGTCTGCTCGCCCTGCAGTCGCGCCGCGACCAGCCGGACCGCCTCGCGGCACATCGCCGAGGCCGGCTGTTCGGCGTCGATGCGCAGCGCATCGGCCGGCGGCGGCTGTGCGCGCTGGCGGACCTCGTCGACGAGGTCGGGCGTGCGGTCGGCGGCGCGATGGCGATTGGCGGCGAGGTCGCGCTGGACGCGCTCGCGCGCGCGCTCTGGCGAGCAGTCCACCCACAGCGGCACCATCGCGAAGCCGAACGGCCGGACCGCCTCGACGATGCGCTCGTAGTCGGCCCGCGCCGAGAACGTCATGCCGTCGAGCACGCTCGACACGCCGAGCATGCAGTTGATCTCCAGCGCCTGCACGACGCCGCGGAACGCCGCGCGCTTCTCCAGGAAGCTGTAGCTGCAGCGCGGGAACATCGCCGCGCGGATCGCGTCGCGGCAGATCCGGCGCAGCCGCAGATGGTCTTCGAGTGCGCGCGCGATCGTGCTCTTGCCGGCGCCGGGCAGGCCGATCAGCGCGACGACGATCTGCGCCGCGGCCGCTTCGGCGGCAATCGGTGCGGCAGGCTCGGCGGGCGGCGTATCCACGCGGCGAGCGTATCGGTTCGCGAAGCGCGCGTCAGCAGGCGCGGCGGCGCGTCGTTCACGGGTGCCGCGCGCCGCCCTATACTCGGCGGCGCCCGCGACGCCGCAGGGGGCTGGCCGCGGCCGTGCCGCCTGCGCATCGCCCTGCCCCGCGCTGGAGATCCGATGCTTCCGTTCTTCCGATCGGCCGATCGCGACAGCCGGCGCGCCGGCCTGCTGCTCCTGGTGCTGTCGGGCTTCTTCGTCGCCAATGCGCTGATCGCCGAGTTCGTCGGCGTCAAGATCTTCGCGCTCGAGGACACGCTCGGCCTCGCGCCGCTGGACTGGAACCTGTTCGGCCAGACCGGCTCGCTGAACTTCACGGCCGGCGTGCTGCTGTGGCCGATCGTGTTCGTGATGACCGACATCATCAACGAGTACTTCGGGCGGCGCGGCGTGCGTCTGATCTCGTGGCTGACGGTCGTGCTGATCGTCTACGGATTCGCGTTCGCATACGCCGCGATCCATCTGGCGCCGGCGTCGTGGTGGGTCGGCGCCGGCCGCAACCAGGGCGTGGACGACCTGCAGACCGCGTTCGCGGCGATCTTCGGCCAGGGCCTGTGGACGATCGCCGGCTCGGTCACGGCGTTCCTGATCGGCCAGCTGATCGACGTGTCGATCTTCCACGCGATCCGCCGCCGTACCGGAGACCGCCACATCTGGCTGCGCGCGACCGGTTCGACCCTGGTCTCGCAGTTCATCGACAGCTTCGTCGTGCTCTACATCGCCTTCGTACTCGGCCCGCAGCAGTGGCCGATCGGCCTGTTCCTGGCGGTCGGCACCGTCAACTACCTCTACAAGTTCGTCGCCGCGCTGGCGCTGACGCCGCTGATCTATGCGGCGCGCCGCGGACTGGACGCCTGGCTCGGCCGCGATCTGGCCGCGCGCCTCAAGCGCGAGGCCGCCGAGGACTGAGCGCCGGCGCGACCGCGCGATGACCGCTTCGCGCACCGCGCTGCGTTCCCCTGACGGTTCCGCCTACGGCCTCGCGCCGGCATCGGCGGATGCGGCCGGCATCGTCACCACGGCGGCCGACGCCCCGCCAGTGACCTCTGGCACAGACCTGTGCGAGCCCGCGCCCTTAAGGTGCGCGCCATTTGACGACGGAAACCCCCTCATGCACGTGACACCGCGCAAGACCTTGCCGCTGACCATCGGCCTGGTGCTGACGATCGCCGGCTGCGCCCAGCAGCACGACGCGCCGGCCCCGGGCGCCACGCCGGCACCCACGCCGGCTGCGCCGGCGAGCGCACCCGCCGCATCCGCCGCACCCGCCGCTCACGTCGCGTTCGACGTCGCCGAGATCGACCCGGCGATCGGCGCCTGCACCGATCTGGACGGCCACGTCAACGCCAAGTGGGTCGCCGCCAATCCGGTGCCGGCCGATCGCACGCGCTGGGGCGCGTTCGACGTGCTGCGCGAGGAGAGCCTCAACACCCAGCGCAGCATCGTCGAGGACGCCGAACGCGGCGCCGACGCGGCGGCGGCCGGCTCGATCGAGCAGAAGATCGGCTGGTTCTGGCGCTCCGGCATGGATGAGGCGGCCGTCGAGAAGGCCGGCTACGAGCCGATCAAGCCCGAGCTCGCGAAGATCGATGCGCTGGCCTCGCGCGAGGATCTGGTCGCATACCTGATCGACAGCTTCGATCGCGGCGTCGCCAGCGTGTTCGCGTTCGGCGCCGAGACCGACTACAAGAACTCCTCGCGCCGCATCGCCTACGCGTTCCAGGGCGGCCTCGGCCTGCCGACGCGCGACTACTACGACAAGGACGAGCACGCCGCGCTGCGCGAGGCGTACCTCGCCTACGTCGCCAAGCTGCTCGAGCTGACCGGCACGCCGGCCGCGGCCGCGGCCGAGCAGGCCAAGGCCGTGCTCGCGTTCGAGACCGCGCTGGCCAAGGCCTCGTTCGCGCCGGTGGAACTGCGCAAGGCCGAAAACCAATACCATTTCGTCAGCATCGCCGAAGCCAACCAGATCACGCCGCATTTCGACTGGAACGCGTTCTTCAAGGCACAGAACGCCAACGTCAGCGACGGCTTCTCGCTGTCGCAGCCGAAGTTCTTCGCGGCGTTCGACCAGGCGCTGGCCAAGACGCCGATCGCGGCCTGGCAGGCCTATCTGCGCTTCCACGCGATCGACGGCGCCGCGCCATACCTGTCGCAGGCGTTCCAGCAGGAAAGCTACGCGTTCAACGACAAGACGCTGAACGGCCAGAAGCAGATCGAGCCGCGCTGGAAGCGCGTGCTCGGCACGATCAACGGCAAGATCGGCATGGCGCTCGGCGAGCTCTACGTCGCGCGCGCGTTCCCGCCCGAGTCCAAGGCGCGCGCGCAGGACCTGATCGACAACATGCAGGCCGCGCTGAAGATGCGCATCGAGAACCTGGACTGGATGAGCGACACGACCAAGGCCAAGGCGCTCGAGAAGTGGGCGAGCTTCCTGCCGAAGATCGGCTATCCGGAGCAATGGCGCGACTGGTCGGGCCTGACCGTCGTACCGGACGACTACTTCGCCAACGTGCTGGCCGCCACGCGCTTCAACCACGCCTACGACGTGGCGCGCATCGGCACGCCGACCGACCGTCTGGAGTGGAGCATGACGCCGCAGACCGTCAACGCCTACTACAACCCCACCGACAACACGATCAACTTCCCGGCCGCGATCCTGCAGCCGCCGTTCTTCGACGCCAAGGCCGACGACGCGATCAACTACGGCGGCATCGGCGCGGTGATCGGCCATGAGGCCACGCACGGCTTCGACGACGAGGGCAGCCAGTTCGACGCCAAGGGCAACAACGCCAACTGGTGGACCGATGCCGACCGCAAGGCCTTCGAGGCGCGCACCGACGTGCTGGTCAAGCAGTTCGACGCCTACCAGCCGCTGCCCGGCAAGCACGTCAACGGCCAGCTCACGCTTGGCGAGAACATCGCCGACCTCGGCGGCCTCAGCATCGCCTACGACGCGCTGCACGCGGCGCTCGCCGAGCATCCCGAGCGCAACGTGCAGATCGACGGCTACACGCCGGACCAGCGCTTCTTCCTGAGCTGGGCGCGCATCTGGCGCGGTAGCATCCTGCCGCAGCGCCTGGAGGTGCAGCTCAACACCGATCCGCACTCGCCGACGGTCTATCGGGCGATCGGCGCACCGTCGAATCTCGACGCGTTCGCGAAGGCGTTCGACTGCAAGCCGGGCGATGCGATGGTGCGCAGCGGCGAGGCGCAGGTGAAGATCTGGTGAAGCCCCGGCACGCGGGTGCGGCTGCCGCCGCGCCTGCGTGCCGCCGGCGTTGCCTCGCGGCGTTCGACGTCGTAGGGTGTCGCTCCCCGCCGTGCCCGGCGCGCGGCGCGGACGTCCCCTGCAACCGAGACGACTCATGCGCCTTGATCCGCTCGCCGGCGGTCTGCTGACCGCCCTCCTCGCTTCGGCACCGCTGCACGCCGCGCTGCCGACCTATGCCGCCCCGCAGCTGCAGGCGCGCACCAATCTGATCGTCAACGACGAGGGCTGGAACCTGCCGCCCGGCTCCTCGTTCAACAGCATCACCGCCTCGATCAACGAGGCCGGCACCGTCGCATTCCCGGTGCAGGTGGTGCCGATCGACGGCAACCTGTCCAATACCGGCGTCGGCATCTGGTCCGGCGCCAACGGCGTCGGCGGCATCGTGCAGACGCACCAGGCACCGGCCGAATTCATCTCCGACCGCGTCGGCATCAACCGCGACGGCAAGATCGTCTACTACACGCACGGCGACGCCTACCGGCTGTGGATCTACGACCCGCTGGCCGCGGCGTCCGCGCCGGTCAACACGCTGCCGATCACGCCGAGCTCGTTCAACGGCCAGACGATCAACGCCGACGGCGTGGTCGGCTACCGCGCCGGCCTGCCGGGCGGTTCGGGTCTGGCCTCGACCGGCGCCGGCAGCTCGCTGCTGCACATCGTCGACAACGGCATCGATCCGGGCAGCCCGTACTCGTACATCTACACGCCGTCGATGAACGACGCGCGGCGCATCGCCGCCAAGGTCAGCGTCGGCCCGCCCGGCAACTTCAACAAGGACGAGATCCGCGTATTCGATACCGGCGGCGCCTACGAGACGATGGCGGTCGACACCGATACCGATCCGGGCTCGCCGTTCGTCGCGTTCGACAACACGGTCGCGATGAACCTGACCGGCGAGGTCGCCGTCGTCGTGCGCCTGGCCGCCGGCAATCAGCGCGCGGTCTACCGCTTGACGCCGACCGGCAGCGGGGTACAGGCCACCGAGATCGCACGCGTCGATCCGTCCGGTCCGATTCTCGAGCTCGACGCGTTCGCGCCGGTCATCAACGTGCACGGCATGGTCGCGTTCCGTGCGCGCGATGCGCAGGGACAGGCGGTCTACGTCGGCGACGGCCAGACCCTGCTGCGCGTGGCCGGCAAGGGCGATCGCGTGCAGACCGACCTCGGCACCGGCCAGATCGGCCAGCACGACAGCAGCCCGGTCTTCAGCGGCGCGCCCGGGATCAACGACAACGGCGACATCGTCTTCGTCGCCGGCCTGCACCCGGACGGCGACAACCAGACCGAATGGGGCAGCGGCGTCTTCGTCGCGCGCGCGGCCGCCGGGGACGGCATCTTCAGCGACGGCTTCGACGGCGAACTGCCGTGATCGCCGCGGCCGCCGGCCGGGCGCTCAGCCGCCGGCGGCCGCCGCGCGCTCGCGGTCGAGCCATACCTCCAGTCCCTGCGCATTGAGCTCCAGGTCCATCGCGAGCAGCTCGCGCATCTGCGTCTGCGTGAGCGCGCTGCCGTGGGCGACCGCGCGCGGCAGGTACAGCGCGGCCAGATCCTCGACGATGCGTACGTGGCGGTCCGGCGCATCGGCACGCGCCTGCGCGATCGCGACCATCGCGTCGATCTGCTCGATCAGGTCGCGGCCGAGCCGCGCGACGTCCTCGACGCGGCTGTAGTGGGTCAGGTACATCGCCTCCGGCGCCAGCGCGAGCAGGCGCGCGATCGAGGCCTTGAGCGCCGGCGGATCGAACTGCACCGGCGTGGTCGTCGGCACGATGAACGCGCCGCGCGCACTGTCGAACTCGCGATACGACAGGCCGAAGGTATCGCCGGTGAACGCGCTGCGGCTGCGCGCATCCCAGACGCACAGGTGATGGTAGGCATGGCCGGGCGTGTCCAGGCATAGCAGCGGCCGTCCGGCGAGGTCGACGACGTGGCCGTCGGCAGCCTCGACGACGCGCGCCGCCGGCACCGGGACCAGATCGCCGTAGGTGCGCCGCACCTCGTCCTCGCCGTAGACGGCCGAGGCGCCGGCGACGAGCTTGGCCGGATCGATCATGTGGCGCGCGCCGCGCGGATGCACGACCAGCCGCGCGTTCGGCAACTGCTCGAGCAGCGCGCCGGCGCCGCCGGCGTGGTCCAGATGCACGTGGGTCAGGATTACCCAGTCGACGGCGTCCGGCGCCAGTCCGTCGGCCGTCAGCGCATCGAGCAGCGCCGGCACCGAGTGGTTGGTGCCGACATCGACGAACGCGGCGCGGCCGCGCTCGACGATCAGATGGCTGGCGTCGAAACGCGGCCGGAAGAAGCCGGTGTCGATCGCGAAGACGCCATGCGGATGATCCATGCTCAGCAGCAGCCGTCGCCGCCCTTGACCGTGTGCGCGCCGCTGGCCGCCACGCCGCGGGTCAGGCCCTGCTCGCTGGCGCGATAGTGATCGGCGACGACCTGCGCGACCGCCGCGCTGACGCGCTTGCCGGTCGGGATGTGCAGGAACTCGTTCGGTCCGTGCGCATTGGAGTGCGGACCGAGCACGCCGGTGATCAGGAACTGCGCGCCCGGAAACTTCTCGCCGAGCATGCCCATGAACGGGATCGAGCCGCCCTCGCCCATGTAGGCCGGCGGCGGACCGAAGAACGTGCGCGAGGCGGTGTCGACCGACTGCTCGAGCCAGGGCGCCAGCGCAGGCGCGTTCCAGCCGCTGCCGGCCTTTTCCAGATCGAACGTCACCTTGGCGCCGTACGGCGGGTCGTTCTCGAGCAGGCGCTTGAGGAACTCGCCGGCCTTGATCGCGTCCAGCGTCGGCGGCAGCCGCAGCGACAGCTTGACCGCGGTGAACGGGCGCAGCACGTTGCCGGCCGAATCGAGCGCCGGAATGCCGCCGGCGCCAGTCACCGACAGCGCCGGGCGCCAGGTTCGGTTGAGCACCAGCTCGCCGAGATCCTCGCTCATCGGCCGCATGCCGTCGACGAACGGAAACTTCGAATAGACGTCGGTGCCGAGCACCTCGGCGGCGTGCGCGGCCTGCTCGCGGCGCTGTTCGGGCACCTCGACGTAGAGCTCCTTCGGCACGATCGCGCCGCTGGTCTCGTCCTCGAGCCGCGACAGCACCTGGCGCAGGATGCGGAAGCTCGAGGCGACCACGCCCGAGGCATCGCCGGAGTGCACGCCTTCCTCGAGCACCTTGACCGTGAGGTTGCCGCCGGTCATGCCGCGCAGCGAGGTGGTCAGCCACATCTGCTCGTAGTTGCCGCAGCCCGAGTCGAGGCAGACGATCAGCGACGGCTTGCCGATGCGCTCGGCCAGGTGGTCGACGTAGTACGGCAGGTCGTAGCTGCCCGATTCCTCGCAGGCCTCGATCATCACGACGCAGCGCGCGTGCGGGATCTGCTGCGCCTGCAGTGCGAGGATCGCCGCCAGCGAGCCGAAGATCGCGTAGCCGTCGTCGGCGCCGCCGCGGCCGTAGAGCTTGTCGCCCTCGATGACCGGCTTCCACGGGCCCAGATGCTCGGCCCAGCCGGTCATCTCCGGCTGCTTGTCGAGGTGGCCGTAGAGCAGCACGCAGTCCTCGCCCTGGCCCGGGATCTCGATGAAGATCAGCGGCGTGCGGCCCGGCAGGCGCACCACCTCCAGCTGCATGCCCGGGATCGGCTGCGCGCGCGCCCACGCTTCCATCAGCGCGACCGCGCGGTCCATGTGGCCGTGCTCGGCCCACTGCGCGTCGAACATCGGCGACTTGTTCGGGATCTTGATGTACTCGACCAGCTGCGGAACGATCTGCTCGTCCCACAGCGCGCCGACGTAGCGGCTGATTTCGCGCGTGTCCATGGAGGCTCCGTTGCGAGGAAACGCGCATTCTAGCGCGCCACCCGCGATGCCGCCCGCGCATGCCGACGATCGCGCGGCAGTGCCGCGGCCGCGCGTTGCCTGGCGGCGATCGCGGTGCGAAATCTCCTACCGGATGCCGGAAATGTCGCACGCCCGATGCCGGCGCTCGCGGACGCCGGGACGCGCGATAACGCCGACGCGGCCGGCGCGTGCCGCCGCTAACGTGTCTCCACCGCAGATGGCCGGCGCGACCGCCCCCGCTGCGGCAACCGAAGGCCGCCGGTCGCGGCCATCACTGGAGACAAGGAGCATCCCATGAAAGCGATCCACACGATCCGTCACGCGCTCGGCGCGCTCGCACTCGGCGTCGCACTGGCGTTCCCGACGCTGGCCGGCGCGGTCGACATCAACAGCGCCGATGCCCAGACCCTCGCCGAGGAACTCAACGGCGTGGGCCTGGCCAAGGCCGAGGCGATCGTCGCCTACCGCGACGCGAACGGTCCGTTCGCGAGCGCCGAGGATCTGACCAAGGTCAAGGGCATCGGCCTGGCGACGATCGAGAAGAACCGCGACACGATCCAGGTCGGCGCCGGCGGCAAGTCCAAGCCCGCCCGCGCGGTCGCCAAGAGCGACTGAGCCGGTCCGGCGCCCGTGCCGTGTCGGGCGGCACGGGCGCCATCGGCGAGGAGGAACGTCCAGACGGCACGCGCCGTTCGTTCGCAACCGCCATCGGTCACGATCTTTCGCGTGCCGCGCCGCGCGGCGTCCGGCCCGGGGCACCGGCGCGACAGCGGTGCTAGACTGCGCACCCGCCGAGGGCGGTGGTGCGCGCATGATTCTCCCCAGCTATCACATCGGCCCGTCGTCGATCGCGGGCGCAGGCCAGGGCTTGTTCGTCGACGAGCCGGTCGCGCGTGGACGGCTGCTGGTCGCCCCGGACGCGATCGATCGCGTGCACCGCTTCGAGGACATCCTCGCGCATCCGGACGCGGCACGGCTGCTGCCGGCCACGGTGCGCTGGTTCGAGGACCGCTACACGGTCTCGACCGACTGGCCCGACGAGTGCTACGTCAATCATGCGTTCGAGCCCACCGGCCTGTGGCATCTGGGTTTCATCTTCGCGGCTGCGGACCTGTCCGCCGGCAGCGAAATCACCGTCGACTACCGGCACCTGCTCGCCCCTGGGCAGGAAGAGGATTTCCGCGATGCGCGGACCGGTCAGCCGATCGTCGGCTATACCTGGCAGGAAAGCCTGGCCACCTCCACGCGAGAGCTCGCTGCGCTGCTGACCTGACCGGCGTCGACCATGATCGCTATACCCGTTCTCGAGACCGAGCGCCTGCGGCTGACCGCGCTCGGCAACCACCATTTCGAAACCTACGCGGCGATGCTGGCCGACGAGTCGAGCACGCGCTTCATCGGCGACGGCCTGCCGCTGGACCGCATGAACGCCTGGCGCTCGATGGCGATGCTGCTCGGCCACTGGATGCTGCGCGGCTACGGCATGTGGGCGGTCGAGCTGCGCGAGACCGGTCGGTTCGTCGGCCGCGTCGGCCTGCACAATCCTGACGGCTGGCCCGACGTCGAGCTCGGCTGGATGCTGGCGCCGGAACATCGTCATCAGGGCTACGCGACCGAGGCCGCCACGCGCGTGCTGCGCCACGCTTTCGATACGATGGGCCTTTCGCGCGTGATCAGCCTGATCCGCGTCGAGAACAGCGCGTCGGAGCGCGTCGCGCGCCGCCTCGGCGGCCGCCAGAACACGACGATCGACTTCCTCGGCAAGGCCACCCTGGTCTATACCTACTATCCGTCCGAAACCGACGGCTGAGTACGATGAACGCGAAGGATTCGCACCAGTTGCAGCGGCTGCGCGCGTCGGACTACCGGCGCCTGCGCTGGAAGAACGACGGCGGCTGGACCACCGAGATCGCGCTGCACGAGGACACCGCCGGCCTGCTCTGGCGCGTCAGCATCGCGACGATCGAGCGCGACGGTCCGTTCTCGCATTTCCCCGGCATCGACCGCGTGCTGATGCTGCTCGACGGCAGCGGCATCGAGCTCGACATCGACGCCCTGCCCGCGCAGCGCCTGTCGCGGCGTTTCGCGCAGGTCGCATTCCCGGGCGAGGCCGCGGTCGATTGCCGGCTGCTGGCCGGCCCGACGCGCGACTTCAACGTGATGACGCGGCGCGGCGCGATCCGCGCCGAGGTCCATGCGCGCCCGCTGGTCGATGCGATGCTGCTGCACGGTGCACCCGGCGACACCTGGCTGGTCCACGTCCACGCCGGTGCGGTGACTGCAGAGCGCGGCGGCGAACGCCTCGACGCTGCGCTCGGCGACACGCTGCGGATCGATTTCGGCGCGGACGCTGCACAGCGCACGATCCTGACCGGCGCCGGCGAGGTCGTGCTGGTGCGCCTCGGCTCGACCGACGTCTCAGCCCCCTCTTCGATACCCGATAGCCTGCCGCCATGAATCTTCGTGCCGACGACCTGATCGCTCCCGACGTACTGGCCGACGCGCAGCGCCATGCCGCCGCGTTCGCGCGCCGCGAGCCGTTCCGCCACCTCGTCATCGACGGCTTCTTCAGCGACATCTACGCGCGCCACCTGCTCGAGCAGTTTCCGGACTTCGCGCGCGGCAATGCGCGCAACGAGGCCGGCGAACTGGGAGCCAAGTCGACGGTCGAGCGGATCCGCGACCTCGGACCGGCCTACCTGGCGCTGGACGATCTGATCCAGACGCGTCCGTTCCTCGACTGGGTCGGCCGCGTGACCGGCATCGGCGATCTGCTCTACGACCCGTGGTATTTCGGCGGCGGCACGCACGAGAACCGCACCGGCCAGGATCTGGATCCGCACATCGACTTCAACCGCCACCCGGTGGAACCGTGGCATCGCCGGCTGAACCTGATCGTCTACCTCAATCCGCTCTGGGACGACGCCTGGGGCGGCAGCCTCGAACTGCATTCGGATCCGCGCTCGGACGAGGATCGCGTGACCACGATCACGCCGGCGTTCAACCGCTGCGTGATCTTCGAGACGACCGAATGGAGCTGGCACGGCTTTCCGCGCATCGAGATTCCCGCCGAACATGGCGACCTCAGCCGGCGCTCGATCGCGCTGTACTTCTATACGCGCGACCGGCCGGCCGAGGAACTGGCCGGCACGCACTCGACGATCTACGTCGACCGCCCGCTGCCGGCCCACATCCGTGCCGGCCGCACGCTCGACGAGGCCGACCTGCAGACGCTGCGCGTGCTGCTCAAGCGCCGCGACCAGCACAATCAGCGTCTGTATCGCGACCTCGCCAGCCTGACCGAACAGCTCGAACAGGCCAAGGCGGCGATCGAAAACGGCCGCATGAGCCGCTGGAGCTACCTCGCACGGCGCATCCTGGCACGACTCAAGAGCTGAGCCGGCCCGCGGCGGCGCTCGTGGGTACGGCGCCGCCGCGGTCCGCCGTCGTTTCTTCGCCCGGTCATTCCGGATCGAAGTCGCTCGAGAAGATCCAGTCGGCATCGGGCGCGAATACGGGGTACAGCCGAGATACGTGTAAAAATGCCCCACAGAATCCGAAAACCCCCATCGCTTCATGAAGTTGCCGGATAAAATTTTCTCGAACTGCTGGCGCTGCGCGAGCGGCAACTATCCAGTACGATTGCCAGGTCAGCGTATAAGCGGATGGGCGCGAGCCGAGCGTTGACCCCGCCCTTCGGGGTCTCGACCCACGTGTCGGGATAGCCAAGAGGTCCGTATAAGAAGGCCCGCCGACGTGGGCCTTCGTTTTTCTCAGCGCCGCTTCCGCGGCGCGGCCTGGTCGGCCGATGTGGTTTCAGGCGTTCGCGCTTGTACCTCGGCCAGCGCCCGATCGAGCCGTGCCTCCGCGACACGAGCGCGATCCTCGGCCGCGGCGATCTGACTTGCAGCCGCGGAGAGCTGGCCGTTGGCGCTGGCGAGATCGATCGCCAGGCGCTGGCTCTCGTCACGCGCGCGCTGCAGCGCGTCGCTCAACGCGGCCTCTCGATCGCGCTGCAGGTGCTGACCTGAGACGAATCGTGTAGCCATGCGGATGGTGAGTTCTCTACCCTCAACAGGCAAGGAGAACTCATGAAGAAGCGTTTCACCGACGAGCAGATCATCTCGATCCTTCGCGAGGCCGAGGCCGGCGCGATGCCGATCAAGGCCCTGTGCAAGAAGCACAACATCACAGAGCA
>NZ_DATKFQ010000011.1:0-65527 GCF_035511235.1 Dokdonella sp. | reverse complement strand
CCCGCAGTTCTACTTCCGGACGACGGACGTGACCGGCTCGGTGGAGCTGCCGGAAGGCGTGGAGATGGTCATGCCGGGCGACAACATCAAAATGGTGGTGACGCTGATCGCGCCGATCGCGATGGACGAAGGCCTGCGCTTTGCGATCCGCGAAGGCGGCCGCACCGTCGGCGCCGGCGTCGTCGCGAAGATCTTCGAGTAAAACGCTTGCGGCATCGTACGTGATGCCGCTAGAATAGCCGGCTCGGACGCTCCGGCGTCCAGTCGATGAGGCGCCCGAGTGCGGGGCGCCGAACTACCGCGAAAAGAGGTGCAGGATGTGCCTCGTGTTCGCCAGACTAAGGATGGGCGTCGTCAAGTCGGGCTCCGTCGTTCGTTGACGGGGCCGGTGGCGCGTACTATACTTTTCTGTCTGGCAGGCCGGGAAACCGGCCTGCCTGATTTTTCTCGGGAGCGACCTCGAGTCGCGTTCCGGCTCTTTTCAACAGGAATACGGCAATGGCGGACCAGAAGATTCGCATCCGACTCAAGGCCTTCGATCATCGTCTGATCGATCGTTCGGCCAGCGAGATCGTCGAGACGGCAAAGCGCACCGGCGCGCAAGTGTGCGGCCCGATACCGCTGCCGACCAAGATTGAGCGTTACACCATTCTGGTTTCGCCGCATGCGGACAAGGATGCGCGTGACCAGTACGAGACCCGCGTGCACAAGCGCGTGCTGGATATCGTTGACCCCAACGACAAGACCGTGGACGCATTGATGAAGCTCGACCTGGCGGCCGGTGTGGACGTCCAGATCAAGCTGCACTGAGCACGGCGATAGGACACGACGATGAGTATCGGATTGGTAGGCCGCAAGTGCGGCATGAGCCGAGTCTTTACCGAAGACGGCCGTTCGGTGCCGGTGACGCTGATCGAAGCGACGCCGAACCGGGTGACCCAGGTCAAGACGATCGAAACCGACGGCTATAACGCCGTCCAGGTCACCGCGGGCAGCAAGCGCGCGGCGCTGATCAACAAGCCGCTGGCCGGGCACTACGCCAAGGCCAAGGTCGAGGCCGGTCGCGGACTCTGGGAGTTCCGCGTCGAGGCCGACGACCTGGCGAAGTTCGATGTCGGCGGCGAGATCAAGGCCGACGAGGTGTTCCAGGTCGGTCAGAAGGTCGATGTCGCCGGCGTCAGCAAGGGCAAGGGCTTCCAGGGCACGATCAAGCGCCACCATTTCACGATGGGCGACGCCACCCACGGTAACTCGCTGTCGCACCGCTCGCCGGGTTCTATCGGCCAGCGTCAGACGCCGGGCCGCGTGTTCCCCGGCAAGAAGATGTCCGGACACATGGGTAACGTGCGCCGCTCGTCGATCAACCTCGAGGTCGTCAAGATCGACAGCGAGCGTCATGTGATCGCGATCAAGGGTGCGGTTCCCGGCGCTCCCGGCGGCCACGTCATCATTCGTCCTGCCGTCAAGGCAAAGTGAGGAGGACGCCATGGAACTGAATGTCATCGGCGCCAAGCCTCTCGCGGTTTCCGAGGCGGTGTTCGGCAAGGAATTCCGCGAGGATCTGGTCCACCAGGTCGTCGTCGCCTACCGCAATGCCGGCCGTGCCGGAAGCAAGGCCCAGCTGTCGCGTTCGGACGTGTCCGGCACGACCAAGAAGTTCAAGAAGCAGAAGGGCGGCGGCGCCCGCCACGGCGACTACCGCGCGCCGATCTTCGTCGGCGGCGGCGTCACGTTCGCAGCGCGTCCGCGCAGCTTCGCGCAGAAGGTCAACCGCAAGATGTTCCGCGGTGCCGTCGCGTCGATCCTGTCCGAGCTGGTCCGTCAGGACCGCCTGAAGGTGGTCGAGTCGTTCGGCATCGAGCAGCCCAAGACGCGCGATCTGGTCGCCAAGCTGGCCAGCTTCGAGGCGGCGGGCCGCACCGTCCTGGTCGCCGAGAACGCGCCCGAGGCGCTGTATCTGGCGGCACGCAACATCCCCTACGTCCACGTCGTCGACGTGGCGGGACTGGATCCGGTCAGCCTGGTCGGCGCCAAGCAGGTGCTGCTGACCGTTGACGCGGTGAAGAAGATCGAGGAGTGGCTGGCATGAACGAGCGTTTGCTCGGCGTTCTGCGCGCGCCGCTGGTCTCCGAAAAGACCGCGCGGCTGCAGGAAGCCAATCAGTATGTTTTCGAGATCGCCCAGGCGGCGACCAAGGCCGACGTCAAGGCGGCCGTCGAACAGCTGTTCGACGTCCAGGTCGAGGCGGTCAACGTCGTCACCATCAAGGGCAAGACCAAGGCGTTCCGGTCGCGGCTGGGTACGCGCGGCAACCGGCGCAAAGCATACGTCCGTCTGCGCGAAGGCCAGACGATCGACGTGATGGCCAAGGCCTGAGGGCGGAATAATCCATGGCACTGATCACACTCAAGCCTACCTCGGCTGGCCGTCGCGCAGCCGTTCGCGTGGTGACTCCGGGTCTCCACAAGGGTGCGCCGTACGCGCCGCTGACCGAGTCGCAGTCTAAGACCGGCGGCCGCAACCACTACGGCCGCATCACGACGCGGCACAAGGGCGGCGGTTCCAAGCAGAACTACCGCATCATCGACTTCAAGCGCGACAAGGAAGGCATCGCCTGCCGCGTCGAGCGGATCGAGTACGACCCGAACCGCACCGCGCACATCGCGCTGCTGTGCTACGTCGACGGTGAGCGCCGCTACATCATCGCGCCGAAGGGCGTGCAGGTCGGCGACCAGCTGATGGCCGGCCGCGACGCGCCGATCAAGGCCGGCAACACGCTGCCGCTGCGCAACATCCCGGTCGGTACGACGGTGCACTGCATCGAGATGAAGCCCGGCAAGGGTGCGCAGATCGCGCGCAGCGCCGGTGCCTCGGCGCAGCTGGTCGCGCGCGAACAGGGCCACGCCACGCTGCGCCTGCGTTCGGGCGAGATGCGCAAGGTGCCGGCCGAGTGCCGCGCGACGATCGGCGAAGTCGGCAACTCGGAGCACAACCTCGAGAAGCTCGGCAAGGCTGGCGCGAAGCGCTGGCGCGGCATCAAGCCGACCGTTCGCGGTGCGGCGATGAACCCGGTCGACCATCCGCACGGTGGTGGTGAGGGTCGCGCAGGACAAGGCAACCCGCATCCGGTCTCCCCGTGGGGTACGCCGGCCAAGGGCTACAAGACACGCAAGAACAAGCGCACGCAGCAGTTCATCGTGCGCGATCGCCGGGGTTGATAGGTACACGCCATGCCACGTTCACTGAAGAAAGGCCCGTTCGTCGACCACCACCTGCTCAAGAAGGTGGAGGCCGCCGCTGCCGCCAATAACAAACGCCCGATCAAGACCTGGTCGCGCCGTTCGATGATCGTGCCGGACATGGTCGGCCTGACCCTGGCGGTGCACAACGGTCGTCTCCATGTTCCGGTCCTCGTCAACGAGAACATGGTCGGACACAAGCTCGGCGAGTTTGCCGTCACGCGCACCTTCAAGGGGCACGGTGGCGACAAGAAGTCCGACGGCAAGAAGTAAGGAGAAGCACCGTGGAAGCGAAGGCTGTTCTGCGCACCGCGCGCATCTCCCCGCAGAAGGTCCGGCTCGTCGCCGACCAGGTGCGTGGCCTGCCGGTGGATCGCGCTCTGACTCTGCTGAAGTTCAGCGACAAGAAGGCCGCTCACCTGGTCTACAAGGTCCTGTTCTCGGCGACTTCCAACGCCGAGAACAATCTCGGCGCCGACGTCGACGAGCTCAAGGTCTCGCGCATCTTCGTCGACGAGGGTCCGATCCTCAAGCGGATGCACGCCCGGGCCAAGGGTCGCGGTACCCAAATTTTCAAGCGCACCAGCCACATCACCGTGGTTGTGGGCGAATAAGTTTCGAAGGACGGCAACGATGGGTCATAAAGTACATCCCACCGGTATCCGCCTTGGCATCGCCAAGGACTGGAATTCGAAGTGGTTCGCCAACAAGCGCGAGTACGCCGAGTACCTCGCCGCCGATCTCAAGGTGCGCGAGCTGCTGCGCAAGAAGCTGGCCCAGGCCGGCGTCTCGCGCATCCAGATCGAGCGTCCGGCCAAGAATGCGCGCGTGACGATCCACACGGCTCGGCCGGGTGTCGTCATCGGCAAGAAGGGCGAGGACATCGAGAAGCTGCGCAAGGAAGTCTCGACGCTGATGGGCGTTCCGGCGCACATCAACGTGACCGAGGTGCGCAAGCCCGAGCTCGACGCGCAGCTGGTCGCCGAGTCGATCGCCCAGCAGCTCGAGCGCCGCATCATGTTCCGCCGCGCGATGAAGCGCAGCGTGCAGAACGCGATGCGTCTCGGCGCGCTCGGCATCAAGGTCAACGTCGCCGGCCGCCTCAACGGCGCCGAGATCGCGCGTTCGGAGTGGTACCGCGAAGGTCGCGTGCCGCTGCATACGCTGCGTGCCGACATCGACTACGGCTTCGCCGAGGCGAAGACCACCTACGGCATCATCGGCGTGAAGGTGTGGGTCTACAAGGGCGAGATCTTCGACCTCGCCGCGGCGACCCAGGAAGCCAAGGCCGAAGCCAGTGAAGAGCGCGCGCCGCGCCGGTCGGCCAAGCCCGCCGCCGCTGCAGGAGCCTGATCATGCTGCAACCGAAACGTACCAAGTATCGTAAGGTCCACAAGGGCCGCAACAGCGGTCTGACCTACGTCGCGACCAAGGTCAGCTTCGGCGAGTTCGGCCTCAAGGCCATCACGCACGGCCAGCTGACCGCGCGCCAGATCGAGGCCGCCCGCCGCTGCATCACGCGCTACGTCAAGCGCGGCGGCAAGCTGTGGATCCGCGTGTTCCCGGACAAGCCGATCACCAAGAAGCCGATCGAAGTGCGTATGGGTAACGGCAAGGGCAACGTCGAGTACTGGGTCGCGCCGATCCAGCCCGGCCGCATGCTGTACGAGATCGAGGGCATCGGCGAGGCGGAAGCCCGCGAGGCCTTCCGCCTGGCCGCCGCGAAGCTGTCGGTCCAGACCCAATTCGTTACCCGAACGGTGCTGTGATGGAACTCAACGAACTCCGCAAGAAGTCCGTGCAGGAACTGGGCGAGCATCTCGTCGAACTGCGCCGCGAACAGTTCAATCTGCGCATGCAGAAGGGTTCCGGCCAGCTGACCCAGACGCACCAGATCGGGCGCGTCCGTCGTGAAATCGCGCAGGTCAAGACCCTGCTCGGCGCTCAGAAGTAAGGACCGGCCGCAATGAGTGATAACCAGAAAGCGCTGCGCACCCTCGAAGGTCGGGTCGTCAGCAACAAGATGCAGAAGACCGTGACCGTCCTGCTCGAGCGCCAGGTGCAGCACGCGCTGTACGGCAAGATCGTGCGCCGGTCCACCAAGGTCCACGCTCATGATGAGAGCGGCGAGTGCCGCGAGGGCGACGTCGTGCGCATCAGCGAATGCCGCCCGCTGTCGAAGACCAAGAACTGGCGTGTCGTCGAAGTCGTCACGCGCGCTGCGCAGTAAGCGCTGATCAGCTGAAGGAGCAAACAACATGATCCAGATGCAGACCACGCTGGATGCAGCGGACAACAGCGGCGCTCGCGAGCTGTTTTGCATCAAGGTGCTGGGCGGCAGCAAGCGCCGCTACGCCAGCATCGGCGACATCATCAAGGTATCCGTGCGCGAAGCGATTCCGCGCGGCAAGGTCAAGAAGGGCGAGGTCTACGATGCCGTGGTCGTGCGCACCCGCAAGGGCGTGCGCCGTGCCGACGGATCGCTGATCCGCTTCGACGGCAACGCCGCCGTTCTGCTCAACAACAAGCTGGAGCCGATCGGTACCCGCATCTTCGGGCCGGTCACGCGTGAGCTGCGCAGCGAGCGATTCATGAAGATCGTCTCGCTCGCTCCTGAAGTGCTGTAACAGGATCATTGCCATGAACCGCATTCGCAAAGGTGATCAAGTCATCGTGATCACCGGCAAGAACAAGGGTCAGCGAGGCGAGGTGCTCCGCGTGGCGGGGGATCGCGTCTTCGTGCAGAACATCAATCTGATCAAGCGCCATACCAAGCCGAATCCGCAGGCCAACCAGCCCGGCGGCATCGTCGAGCGCGAGGCCTCGATCGACATCTCCAACGTTCAACTGTTCAACCCCGCCACCGGCAAGGGCTCGCGCGTCGGCTTCAAGAGCCTCGAAGACGGCCGCAAGGTTCGGGTGTTCCGCCCGAGCGGCGAAATGGTCGACATCTAAGGCAGCCTGTCATGACACGCCTCGAAAAAATCTACAAGGAACAGATCGTTCCCAAGCTGATCGAAAAGTTCGGCTATACGAACGTCATGCAGGTTCCGCGCCTGACCAAGGTCACGCTCAACATGGGCGTCGGCGAAGCGGTCGGCAACAAGAAGGTCCTCGAGAACGCCGTCGCGGACATGGCCAAGATCGCCGGTCAGAAGCCGGTCGTGACCTTGTCCAAGAAGTCCATCGCGTCGTTCAAGATCCGCGACAACTGGCCGATCGGCTGCAAGGTGACGCTGCGCCGCGCGCAGATGTTCGAGTTCATCGATCGCCTGATCAGCATCTCGCTGCCGCGCGTGCGCGACTTCCGCGGCATCTCGGGCCGTTCGTTCGACGGCCGCGGCAACTACAACATGGGCGTCAAGGAACAGATCATCTTTCCGGAGATCGATTTCGACCAGATCGACGCGCTGCGCGGCATGGACATCGCGGTCACCACGACCGCAGCCACGGACGAGGAAGCCAAGGCTCTGCTGGAAGCCTTCGGTTTTCCTTTCCGCAACTGATTGAGACACGAGAAGAATCATGGCCAAGAAGTCGATGGTTAACCGCGAGATCAAGCGCACGAAGCTGACCAAGCGTCACGCGACCAAGCGCGCCGAGCTCAAGGCGATCGTGGCGAGCACGACCGCTTCGTACGACGAGAAGATCGCCGCGGCGACCAAGCTGCAGAAGCTGCCGCGCGATTCGAGCGCTTCGCGCCAGCGTACGCGCTGCGCCCTGTCGGGCCGTCCGCGTGCCGTCTACCGCAAGTTCGGCCTGGCCCGCAACAAGCTTCGTGAAGCCACCATGCGCGGCGATGTGCCGGGACTGCGCAAGGCCAGCTGGTAATCCATCCCGGATATCGGTGCTGCAATACAGGATTCATAGATTATGAGCATGACTGATCCCATCGCCGACATGTTCACGCGCATCCGCAACGCGCAGGCCACGGGCAAGCGTACCGTGGTGATGCCGTCCTCGCGCGTGAAGCAGGCGATCGCCAATGTGTTGAAGGAAGAGGGCTACCTGACCGACGTTCAGGTGGTCTCGCCCGAAGGCAAGCCGGTCCTCGAGATCGCGCTCAAGTATTACGAAGGCAAGCCGGTCATCGAGCGCATCGAGCGCGTCAGCCGCTCGGGCCTGCGCGTCTACCGCGGCAAGAGCGACCTGCCGAAGGTGCTCGGCGGCCTCGGCATCACGATCGTGTCGACCTCGTCGGGCATCATGACCGACGCCGAAGCCCGCAAGAAGGGTCTCGGCGGCGAAGTGATCGGCCTCGTCGCCTGATCTGGGAGAAGCAGATATGTCACGTGTTGCCAAGAAGCCGATTTCGCTTCCCAAGGGCGTGGAGTGCAAGGTCGAGTCCGGAACGATCACGGTCAAGGGCCCGAAGGGCACCCTGACGTTCGCGGTGCCCGCGGGCGTCGACGCGACCGTCGAAGCCGGCGTGGTGCAGTTCTCCGCGCGCGAGCAGGACGACATCAAGCTGGCCGGTACCGCGCGCGCGCTGGTCAACAGCATGGTCATCGGCGTCAGTGAAGGCTTCCAGCGCAAGCTGGAGCTGGTCGGCGTCGGCTACCGCGCGGCGCTGCAGGGCAAGGACCTCAACCTGTCGCTGGGCTTTTCGCACCCGATCCTGTTCAAGGCTCCGGAGGGCGTCACCATCGAGGTGCCGTCGCAGACCGAGATCCTGATCAAGGGCGCCGACAAGCAGAGCGTCGGCCAGGTCGCGGCCAAGATTCGCGCGTTCCGTCCGCCGGAGCCCTACAAGGGCAAGGGCGTCCGCTATTCCGGCGAACAGATCACCCTGAAGGAAGCCAAGAAGGCCTGATGGGCGCTTCAGCTTCCGAGAGAGACCAACGATGAAGAAGAACATTTCCAGGTTGCGCCGCGCCAAGTCGACCCGCTTGCACATCCGCAAGCTCGACGTGGCTCGCCTGAGCGTCCACCGCACCGGCCAGCATCTGTACGCGCAGATCGTGACCGCCGACGGCGCCAAGGTGATCGCCGCGGCCTCGACGCTGCAGAAGTCGATCGCCGAGGGTCTGACCGGCACCAAGAACAAGACCGCCGCCGCGGCTGTGGGCAAGGCGGTCGCCGAGCGCGCGCTGCAGGCCGGCGTGGACACGGTTGCTTTCGACCGTTCCGGCTTCAAGTATCACGGCCGTATCGCGGCGCTTGCCGACGCGGCTCGCGAGGCCGGTCTGAAGTTCTGATCCTTCGCCCGCAAGGGCGGCTTCCCGGCGCGGCCAGATCCGCGTCGGGCTCACAACAACTCCAAGCGGCTCGTCCGCAAGCAGAAGTCCACACCGCTTTGGCGGGTGGCAGGGCAAAGGTGAATCATGTCAACCAATGATCGTGATAGCGGCGATGGTTTTCTCGAGAAGCTGATCGCCGTCAACCGCGTCGCCAAGACCGTCAAGGGCGGCCGTCAGATGAGCTTCACCGCGCTGACCGTGGTCGGCGACGGCGACGGCCGCGTCGGCTTCGGCTACGGCAAGGCGCGCGAGGTGCCGGTGGCCATCCAGAAGGCGATGGAGCGTGCCCGCAAGGGTATGATCCGCGTCGAGCTCAACAACGGCACGCTGTTCCACGCGGTCAAGGCCAACCATGGTGCGGCGCGTGTCTACATGCAGCCGGCATCGGAAGGTACCGGCGTGATCGCCGGCGGTGCGATGCGCGCGGTGCTCGAGGTCGTCGGCGTGAAGAACGTCCTGGCCAAGGCCGTCGGTTCGCGCAACCCGATCAACCTGGTCCGCGCGACGATCAACGGCCTGCAGGCGATGGTCTCGCCCAAGCGCATTGCGGCCAAGCGCGGCAAGTCCGTCGAAGAGGTGCTCGGCAATGAGTAACAACGCAAAGACGATACGCGTGCGTCTGGTCAAGAGCGTCAACAGCTGCCAGGAGCGCCACCGGATCAGCGTCCGGGCGCTGGGCCTGCGCAAGCTCAACGACGTGCGCGAGCTCAAGGATTCGCCTTCGGTGCGCGGACTGATCAACCAGGTGTCCTACCTGGTCAAGGTCGAAGAGGGCGCGTAAGCGCCGGCCAGGATCACGAGGAACATCACATGCATCTCAATACTCTCAAGCCCGCCGCCGGCGCCCGCAAGGCGCGCGTCCGGGTCGGCCGCGGCATCGGTTCGGGCCTCGGCAAGACGGCCGGCCGCGGTCACAAGGGTCAGTACGCTCGCGCCGGCAAGGGCAAGGTCAAGCCGGGCTTCGAAGGCGGCCAGATGCCGCTGCAGCGTCGCCTGCCGAAGATCGGCTTCCGCTCGCAGAAGGCCCACGAGGTCAGCGAAGTGCTGCTGTACAAGCTCGACGCGCTGAAGGTCGACGTGATCGACTTCGCCGCGCTGCGCGAGGCCGGCCTGATCGAGAAGCGCGCCGAGCGCGCGAAGATCGTCAAGAAGGGCGAGATCACCCGTGCAGTCAAGCTCAAGGGCGTGGCCGTCACGGCGGGCGCCAAGGCTGCGATCGAGGCTGCCGGCGGCAGCGTGGAGTAAAACGTGGCCGCTTCGCAATCCGGTGCACTCGCTTCGCTCGGCAAGCTGACCGAGCTGAAGCAGCGCCTGCTGTTCGTGCTCGGCGCGATGATCGTGTTCCGCTTCGGGTCGTTCATTCCGGTTCCCGGCGTGAACCCCGAGGCGATGACGCGGCTGGTCGACCAGGCCGGCGGCCTGCTGGACATGTTCAACATGTTCTCGGGCGGCGCCCTGGAGCGATTCTCGCTGTTCGCGCTCGGCGTGATTCCGTACATCTCCGCGTCGATCGTCGTGCAGATGATGGCGGCGGTGGTGCCGTCGCTGCAGCAGCTGCGCAAGGAAGGCGAGTCCGGACGGCGCAAGCTGACTACCTACACGCGCATCGGCACGGTCGGCCTGGCGCTGTTCCAGTCGTTCGGCGTCGCTTCGATGCTGCAGCAGCAGCCGGGCGTGGTCTATACGCCGGGTCCGGGTTTCGTGTTCACGACGGTGGTCGGCCTCACCGCCGGTACGCTGTTCCTGATGTGGCTGGGCGAGCAGATCACCGAGCGCGGTGTCGGCAACGGCATCTCGCTGCTGATCTTCGCCGGCATCGTCGCCGGCTTGCCGTCGGCGGTGGTGCACACGCTCGGCATGGCGCAGAGCGGCGAGCTGAACTACCTGAAGGTGCTGGCAGTGCTGGTGGTCGTGCTGGCGGTGACGGCGTTCGTCGTCTTCGTCGAGCGCGGCCAGCGGCGCATCACGGTCAACTACGCGCGCCGTCAGGGCGGTGCCGGACGGGCCTACCAGAACCAGACCTCGCACCTGCCGCTGAAGGTCAACATGGCGGGCGTGATCCCGGCGATCTTCGCCTCGTCGCTGATCCTGTTCCCGGCGACGGCGGCGGCCTGGTTCAGCAGTTCCGGCGACATCCGCTGGCTGCAGATGCTGACCTCGGCCCTGGGCCCGGGCGAGCCGCTGCACATGCTGGTGATGGCGGTCCTGATCATCGTCTTCGCGTTCTTCTACACGGCGCTGGTGTTCAACTCGCAGGAAACGGCCGACAACCTGAAGCGTTCCGGCGCGCTGATCCCGGGCATCCGTCCCGGCAAGGCGACTGCCGACTACGTGGACGGCGTGCTGACCCGTCTGACCGGCGCCGGCGCGCTGTACCTGGTGGCGGTCTGCCTGATTCCGGACATCATGCGCAATGCCTGGCACGTGCCGTTCTACTTCGGTGGAACCTCGCTGCTGATCGTCGTGGTGGTGGTCATGGATTTCATTGCCCAGATCCAGGCGCATCTGGTGTCGCACCAGTACGACAGCCTGCTCAAGAAGGCGAACCTGCGCGGGCGCTGAGCCGGCCAGACCAGGGATGCTGCGGCATGCCCTTCCAGATTTGAGTTTGTTACGTTAGAATAGCCAGTTCGCCGCGCCGAGTGCGCGGCGCATTTTTCGGAGAGAGTTCCAATGGCGCGCATAGCGGGTGTCAATCTGCCGGTCCAAAAACATGTCGGGATCGCGCTGCAGAGCATCTTTGGTATTGGCCGTACGCGGTCCAAGAAGGTCTGCATCGACGCAGGCGTCGATCCGACCGCCAAGATCAAGGATCTGGTCGAGTCGGAGATCGAGAAACTGCGTCACGAAGTGGCCCGCTACACGGTCGAAGGCGATCTGCGCCGCGAAGTCGGCATGTCGATCAAGCGCCTGATCGACCTGGGTTGCTATCGCGGTCTGCGCCATCGCCGCGGCTTGCCGCTGCGCGGCCAGCGCACCCGCACCAATGCGCGTACCCGCAAGGGCCCGCGTCGCCCGATCAAGAAGTAATCGAGTCCGGATCAGCCAATGAATAAGCCGGTTGCCAAGCCGAAGAAGAAGATCAAGCGCGTCGTGACGGATGCCGTCGCACACGTGCAGGCTTCGTTCAACAATACCGTCATCACGATCACCGACCGCCAGGGCAATGCGCTCTCCTGGGCCACCGCCGGCGGCGCGGGTTTCCGTGGATCGCGCAAGTCGACGCCGTTCGCCGCGCAGGTCGCGGCCGAGAAGGCCGGCCGCGCTGCGGCGGAGTACGGCGTGAAGACCGTCGAAGTCCGCATCAAGGGCCCCGGCCCGGGTCGCGAGTCCACGGTGCGTTCCCTGAACAACATCGGTTTCAAGGTCACCAACATCGTCGACGTGACCCCGATCCCGCACAACGGTTGCCGCCCGCCGAAGAAGCGGCGCGTCTGACCGGTGCGATCGTTCCTGATCGCGAGAATCAAGAACCGGCCAGCGTTGGCCGGACTTTTCGGAAAGAGAATCTAAAATGGCTCGATACATCGGACCGACCTGTAAGCTCGCTCGCCGCGAGGGCGCTGACCTCAGCCTCAAGAGCCCGGCTCGCGCGATCGACTCCAAGTGCAAGCTCGAGCAGAAGCCCGGCCAGCACGGACCGGTCGCCAAGCGCGGCCGTCTGTCGGACTACGGCGTGCAGCTGCGCGAGAAGCAGAAGGTCAAGCGGATCTACGGTCTGCTGGAGCGTCAGTTCCGCAGCTACTACCACAAGGCGTCGAACCAGAAGGGCAATACCGGCGAGAACCTGCTGCGTATGCTCGAGTCGCGCCTGGACAACGTGATCTTCCGCATGGGCTTCGCGGTCACGCGCGCCCAGGCCCGCCAGCTGGTGTCGCACGCGTCCGTGCTGGTCAATGGCAAGAAGGTCAATCTGCCTTCCTACCAGGTCAAGAGCGGTGACGAAGTGGCCCTGACCGAGCGCGCCCGCGGGCAGCTGCGCGTGCAGGAAGCGCTGACCGTCGCCCAGGAAATGGACCTCGTTCCCGGCTGGATCGAAGTGGACGCCAAGAAGGCCAGCGGCGTGTTCAAGTCGCTGCCGGAGCGTTCCGATCTGCCCTCGGATATCAACGAGAGTCTGATCATCGAGCTTTACTCTAAGTAATTCGGAGCCCCTGTTCATGGCAGGAACATCCACAAACGTGCTGCGTCCGCGTGGCATCAACGTCGAGCGCATCGGCGCCAACCGCGCCAAGGTCGTCGTCGAGCCGATGGAGCGTGGCTTCGGCCATACGCTCGGCAACGCGCTGCGTCGCGTTCTGCTGTCGTCGATTCCCGGCAGCGCGATCGTCGAGGCCGAGATCGATGGTGTACTCCACGAGTACACCACGCTTGAGGGCATGCAGGAGGACGTCATCGAGGTGCTGTTGAACCTCAAGGACGTCGGCATCCGCATGCACGGCAACGACGAGACCACGCTGACGCTGTCCAAGAAGGGCCGCGGCGTCGTCACGGCGGGCGACATCACGGTCGACCACTCGGTCGAGATCGTCAATCCCGATCACGTGATCTGCCATCTGACCAAGGACATCGCGCTCAACATGCGCCTGAAGGTCGCGCGCGGCACCGGCTATCAGCCGGCCACCGCCCGCCGTCTGCCGGACGAGGAAGCGCGCCCGATCGGCCGTCTGCAGATCGACGCCTCGTTCTGTCCGGTCCGCCGCGTCGCCTATCAGGTCGACAGCGCGCGTCTGGAGCAGCGCACCGACCTCGACAAGCTGGTGCTCGATGTCGAGACCAATGGTGCGATCGATGCCGAGGAAGCGGTCCGCAAGGCCGCAGAAATCCTGCAGGACCAGATCTCGGTGTTCGGCGACTTCACGCGTCGCGAGAGCGACAGCGCGAAGACCGACAAGGGCGGCGTCGATCCGGTGCTGCTGCGTCCGATCGACGATCTCGAGCTGACCGTGCGTTCGGCCAACTGCCTCAAGGCCGAGAGCATCTACTACATCGGCGACCTGGTTCAGCGCACCGAAGTGGAGCTGCTCAAGACGCCGAACCTCGGCAAGAAGTCGCTCACCGAGATCAAGGACGTGCTCGGTCAGCGCGGCCTGTCGCTCGGCATGAAGCTCGACAACTGGCCGCCGTCGGGCCTCGTGCACGGCATGCAGCTGGGTTGAGGGTTTTTGACGCGGCCGTGAGTGACGATCGTCGCTCACGGCCGTGTTGTTTGAAGTTTATTTTTGCGATCGTCCTTGATCGCTGCTGCGGCCGGTTTGCCGCGAGGGGATGCGCAAGCGTCTTCGTCGAAGTCCAGAAGCGACCATCCATGGCCGCACTTTCAAATAACAGCCCGTTCCTAGAGGGCTGACTAACAGCGGGTCACCGCGGGAATCCGGACATAGGCGCCGGTTTCTCATAACAATCGAGACCAGAGGATTTCTCCATGCGCCACCAGAAAGCCGGCCGCAAGTTCAGCCGCACCAGCAGCCACCGCGAAGCGATGTTCCGCAACATGGCCGCGTCGCTGTTCAAGCACGAACTGATCCGTACCACGCTGCCCAAGGCCAAGGAACTGCGCCGCGTCGCCGAGCCGCTGATCACGCTGGCCAAGGTCGACGGCGTCGCCAACCGCCGCCTGGCGTTCGCGCGTCTGCGCGACAAGCAGGCCGTCGGCAAGCTGTTCGTCGAGCTCGGCCCGCGCTTCCGCGAGCGCAAGGGCGGCTACCTGCGCATTCTCAAGTGCGGCTTCCGTGCCGGCGACAACGCACCGCTCGCCTACGTCGAGCTGCTTGACCGTCCGCGCCAGAGCAGCGACGGCGACGCCGCCGAGTAAGCGGGTCCGCGCGTCACCGTGACAGATCCAGGCCCCGGTTGGTAACCCCGACCGGGGCCTTTCTTTTTTGTCGGCCGCTTCGACGCCGTCGGGAACGCGGTGGCTCGGCGGCGGTCTGCACAGATTCAGTCCTGGGAGGAAATCGACGATGAGCCTCAATCCGTTCCGCTGGCCGTTCCGCGCGCAGTTCGCGTTCGGCGCGTTCGCGTGCATCGCGCTGCTGGCGTACGCGTACTACGAGCAGTTCGTGATGGGCGAGGATCCTTGTCCGATGTGCATCTTCCAGCGCATCGTCTTCATTGCGATGGCGCTGCTGTTCATCGCCGGCGCCGTGCATGGTCCGGCCGCCCGCGGGCGGCGCGTCTATGCGGCCGCGGTCGCGATCGCGGCGCTGATCGGCGTCGGCATCGCGGCACGGCACCTGTGGATCCAGATGAATCCGCCCGATCCGCTGCTGGCCGGCTGCGGCCCGGGCCTCGCGTACATGCTCGACGCGTTCCCGCTGCACGACGCGATCCGCAAGGCGTTCACCGGCTCCGGCGACTGCGGCGACGTGCGCTGGCGCTTCCTCGGCATCACGATGCCGGGCTGGACCCTGATCTGGTACGTGCTGCTCGGTGCCGGCGCGCTTTATGCCGGCTGGCGCCGCCCGCAACCGGCGCGCTGAGGCTCGATGCGGTATCCGGCCGGCGCCCTTCTTAAGGCCGCCGGCTGTGGCATGATGGTGCGGCGCAAAAAACCGCAGAGCCCATCGCCATGATTCCCGAACGCTCGATCTCGCCCGTCCGTGCCGCCGCCGACTGGTCGCCATCGTCGTGGCGCGCGCGCCCGGCGGTGCAGCAGCCGGTCTATCCGGACCCGGCGGCGCTGGAGGAGGCGCTGGGCCGCCTCGCGCAGTTGCCGCCGCTGGTGACGTCCTGGGAGATCCTCGCGCTGCGCCAGCTGCTGGCCGAGGCGGCCGAAGGGCGCCGGTTCCTGCTGCAGGGCGGCGATTGCGCCGAGACCTTCGACGACTGCACCTCGCCGCTGATCTCCAACCGGCTCAAGGTCATGCTGCAGATGAGCCTGGTGCTCGTGCACGGGCTGCAGCTGCCGGTCGTGCGCGTCGGGCGCTTCGCCGGCCAGTACGCCAAGCCGCGCTCGGCCGATACCGAGACGCGCGACGGCGTGACGCTGCCGAGCTATCGCGGCGATCTGGTCAACGGACCGGCGTTCGACGCGCAGACGCGCGTACCCGATCCGCGCCGCCTGATCCGCGGTCATGCCCATTCGGCGATGACGATGAACTTCGTCCGCGCGCTGATCGACGGCGGCTTCGCCGACCTGCACCATCCCGAGTACTGGGATCTGGCCTGGGTCGAGCATTCGCCGCTGCAGCAGGACTACCGGCGCATGGTCGAGTCGATCGGCGACTCGCTGCGCTTCATGGAGACGCTGGCCGGCCGCCCGGTCAGCGATTTCCAGCGCGTGGACTTCTTCACCTCGCACGAGGCGCTGCTGCTGCACTACGAGGAGGCGCTGACACGCCAGGTGCCGCGGCAGTGGGGCTGGTTCAACCTGTCGACGCATTTCCCGTGGGTCGGCATGCGCACGGCGGCGATCGACGGCGCGCATACCGAGTACTTCCGCGGCATCCGCAATCCGATCGCGGTCAAGGTCGGTCCGTCGGTCACGCCGGACCAGCTGCTGCGGCTGATCGACGTACTCGATCCGGCCAACGAGGCCGGCCGGCTGACGCTGATCCACCGCATGGGCGTGGACCGGATCGAGACCGCGCTGCCGCCGCTGCTGGCCACGGTCCGCGCGGCCGGGCGCAAGGTGCTGTGGTGCTGCGACCCGATGCACGGCAACACCGAGTCGCTCGTCAACGGCTACAAGACGCGCCGCTTCGAGAACATCCGCGGCGAGCTCGACAAGGCCTTCGACATCCACGCCGCGGCCGGCACGCGGCTCGGCGGCGTGCATCTGGAGCTGACCGGCGAGAACGTCACCGAATGTCTCGGCGGCGCGCGCTCGCTGGCCGAAGCCGACCTCGCACGCGCGTACAAGTCCACCGTCGATCCTCGGCTCAACTACGAGCAGGCGCTGGAGATGGCGATGCTGATCGTTCACAAGCGCGGCGTGGTCGGCGCGAACGCCTCGCTCTGACGGCGCGCGGCCCGCCGCCGTTCCGCGGCGCGCCGCCGGGCGCCAAACGTCGACGGCATGCCGCGGCCATGACCTTTGTCGCTAGGCGCGACGTCCGGCCCGTCTATCATGGCGTGTCGGCCAGTGGGGGATCGCTTGATGAGAGATGTCGTATCGGCGCGGATCGGCGCGTGGCGCCTGACCGTGTCTTCGCTGCTGCTGTGCCTGCTCGCGGCCGATGCCGGCGCTCAGGTCGGCACCTCGCCGGTCGCCGGCATCGCCGATCGCACGCCGCGGACGGTTGCGCTGACGCATGCGCGCCTGGTCATCAAGCCCGGCAGCGTCGTCGAGGACGGCACGCTGCTGATCCGCGACGGCATGATCGTCGCCGCCGGCGGCAAGGTTTCGATTCCGGCCGACGCCGCCGTTACCGACCTCGGCGGCCGCAGCGTGTTCGCCGGCTTCATCGACGCCGGCAGCGACTACGGCCAGCCGGCGCCCGCACCGCCCGCACGCGGCGAGGGCATGGGCCGCACGCCGGCCGCGTCCGAGGCCAGTGCCGGTGCCGGCCACTGGAACCGCCGCGTGACGCCCGAGCTGCGCGTCGCCGAGACGCTCAAGCCCGATGCCGCGCGCGCCGCCGCGCTGCGCGGCAACGGCTTCACGAGCGTGCTGTCGACGCCGAAGCAGGGCGTGTTCCGCGGCCAGGCTGCCCTGGTCAGCGCCGCCGACAGTCCGCGGCTCAACGAGATGCTGATCGCGCCGCAGGCGGCGCTGCAGGTCGCGTTCGAGCAGGCGCGCGGCTCGGACGACTATCCGACCTCGCTGATGGGCGCAATCGCGCTGATCCGGCAGACCTTCCTCGACGCGCAATGGCAGCAGCAGCGCCTGACCTGGCAGGACAAGCACCGCCAGGCCGAGCGCATCGAGGCCAACGACGCGCTCGACGCGCTGACGCCGGCGCTGGCCGGCCGCCAGCCGGTGATCTTCGCGACCGAGGACGAGCTCGACTACCAGCGCGCGCTGGCTATCGCCAAGGAGTTCTCGCTGCGCCCGATTCTCGCCGGCAACGGCCACGAGTACCGCATGGCCGCCGTGCTGAAGAGCGCCGCCGTTCCGGTGATCGTGCCGCTGAAGACGGTCGAGGCGCCGGCGATCGAGGATCCGGACCTGGCGCTCGACGTCTCGCTCGGCGAGCTCGAGCACTGGGCGTGGGCGCCGTACAACGCGCGCGTGCTGGCCGAGGCCGGCGTCGATTTCGCGCTGACGGCCGGCGCGCTCAAGAAGCCCGACGAGTTCTGGCCGGCGTTGCGCAAGGCGGTCGAGAAGGGCCTGGACGAGTCGGTCGCACTGGCCGCGCTGACCAGCCGCCCGGCCGCGATGCTCGGCGTCGATGATCGCGTCGGCACGCTCGAGCGCGGCAAGCGCGCCGATTTCATCGTCGCCGATGCCGGTCTGTTCCGCTCGGACAAGGCACGCATCCACGAGACCTGGATCGGCGGCCGCCGCTATGAGATCGGGCCCGAACCGGCCGACGTGCGCGGCAGCTGGGCGCTGACCTGGCGCGGTGCCAACGGGCCGGCGCAGCTGGAGATCGCCGGCGAAGCGGCCGAGCCGGCGGTCACTGCCGGCGGTGTCTCGGTGCCGGCGACGATCAACCAGCGCCAGCTGCTGCTGTATCCGCCGGGCAGCCTGTTCGGCCGCAGCGAGGAACGCATCTCGATGGTCGCGACCGTCGACGGCGACCGCCTGCACGGCCGCGTGCCGCTGCCGGGCGGCGCCGAGGCGGTGGTCAGCGGCCAGCGCACGCGTCCGGCAGCGCCGGCCGCCGCCAAGGCCGAGGCGCGCCCGGCGCTGCCGGCCTCGCCGCTGCGCTATCCGGCCGGCGAGTTCGGCCGCAGCGGCCTGCCGGCGCAGCCTGATGCCGTGGTCGTGCGCAACGCGACGATCTGGACGCAGGGACCGCAGGGCCGCCTCGACGGCGCCGACCTGCTGGTCGAGAACGGCCGCATCGCCGCGATCGGCACCGGTCTGGCCGTGCCGCGCGGCACCGTCGAGATCGACGGCCGCGGCAAGCACGTCTCGCCCGGCATCATCGACGCGCATTCGCACATCGCGATTTCGCGCGGCGTCAACGAAGGTTCCCACGCGGTGACCAGCGAGGTGCGCGTCGGCGACGTGCTCGATCCGACCGACGTCACGGTCTACCGCCAGCTCGGCGGCGGCGTCACCGCCGCGCAGCTGCTGCACGGTTCGGCCAATCCGATCGGCGGCCAGGCGCAGATGATCAAGCTGCGCTGGGGCGCCGACGCGCAGGGACTGCGCTTCGACGGCGCCACGCCGACGATCAAGTTCGCGCTCGGCGAGAACGTCAAGCAGTCCAACTGGGGCTCGGAGTTCACCTCGCGCTATCCGCAGACGCGCATGGGCGTGCCGGAGATCATGCTCGACCAGTTCCTGGCCGCGCGCGATTACGCCGCGCGGCGCGCCGAAAAGGGCGCCGCGCCGGTGCGGCGCGACCTGCGCCTGGAAGCGCTGGCCGAGGTGCTGGCCGGCACGCGCATCGTGCACATCCACAGCTACCGGCAGGACGAGATCCTGGCATTCGCGCGGATCGCGCAGCGCCTGAAGTTCGTGCCGGTGTTCCAGCACATCCTCGAAGGCTACAAGGTCGCCGACACGCTCGCCGAACTCGGCGCCGGCGCGTCCACCTTCAGCGACTGGTGGGCGTACAAGATGGAGGTGGTCGACGCGATCCCGTACAACGGCGCGCTGATGACCGCGCAGAACGTCGTCGTCTCGTTCAATTCCGACGACGGCGAGATGGCGCGCCGCCTCAATACCGAGGCCGCCAAGGCGGTCAAGTACGGCGGCCTGTCCGAGACCGCCGCCCTCGATCTGGTCACGCGCAATCCGGCGCGCCAGCTGCGCATCGACGATCGCGTCGGTTCGCTCGAGCGCGGCAAGGACGCCGACTTCGTGATCTGGAGCGACAGCCCGCTGTCGACGCTGGCCTATGCCGAGCAGACCTGGATCGACGGTCGCAAGTACTTCGACCGCGCCGAGGACCGCGCCGAGCAGGCGCGCATCGAGAGCGAGCGCGCGCGTCTGATCGCGCAGATCCTGCCCGAGCGCGTCAAGGCGCTGGTCAAGAAGGGCGACAAGGCGGCGAAGAAGGACGACGCAGCCGCGCCGGCGCCCAAGCCGGTCGGCCACGATCACGATCACGATCACGACGACGGCTTCGGCCTCGACCGGCTCCGCCCGATCTACCACGACGGCGAATCGATCCACCTCTGCTCCGGCCTGGAGGCGCACTGATGAAACGGCTACTGGCTTCCTTCGCGCTGGCGGCCGTTCTGTCGCCGGCCGTCGCCGCCGATGCGCCCGCCGCCGCTCCGGTGCTGCTGACCGGCGCGGACCTCTACACGATCAGCCACGGCGTGATTCCGGCCGGACAGCTGCTGATCCGCGACGGCAAGATCGCCGCGCTCGGCCGCGAGGTCGCCGCGCCCGACGGCGCCACGCGCATCGACCTGGCCGGCAAGCGCGTCTATCCGGGCCTGATCGCCGCCAACAGCATTCTCGGCCTGACCGAGGTCTCGGCGGTCCGCGCGACCAACGACTACAGCGAGGCCGGTGCCAGCACGCCGGAAGTGCGCGCCGAGGTGGCCGTCAATCCGGACACCGAGCTGTGGCCGGTCGCGCGCGCCAACGGCGTGCTCAGCGCACTGATCATGCCGCGTCCTGGCAGCGACGGCGTGATCGCCGGACAGGCCGCGCTGATGCAGGCCGACGGCTGGACCTACGAGCAGATGACGGTTGCCGCCTCGGTCGGCATGGTCGTGGCCTGGCCGTCCGCGCGCGTGCCGGACTGGCTGCCCGAGGACCGCAAGCAGCGCGTGCGCGAAGGCGTGCAGAAGAAGCGCGACGCGCTCGATCGCGCGCTGCGCGACGCGCGTACCTATCAGGCCGCCCGGCAGGCCGGTGCGGTCAGTGTCGCCGACCTGCGCGACGAGGCCCTGCTGCCGGTGCTCGAAGGCCGCATGCCGCTGCTGGTGCTCGCCAACGACGCCGTGCAGATCCGCGAGGCGCTGGCGTTCGCGGCACGCGAGAAGCTGCGCATCGTAATCGTCGGCGGCGCCGACGCCTGGCGCATGGCCGCCGCGATCAAGGCCCAGGACGTGCCGGTGATCCTCGGTTCCTCGCACAACCTGCCGATGCGCCGCTGGGAAGGCTATGACACGGTGTTCGCGGCGGCCGGCCGCCTGGCCGCCGCCGGTGTGACGCTGGCGATCGCCAACGACGGCGACGCGATGGCCGCGATGAACGAGCGCAACCTGCCGTACCAGACCGCCAGCTACGCCGCGCACGGTCTCGGCGCCGAGGCCGCGCTGCGCGCGATCACGCTGGCCCCGGCGCAGATCCTCGGCGTGGCCGACCGGCTCGGCTCGCTCGAGGCCGGCAAGGACGCCACGCTGTTCGTCGCCGACGGCGACATCCTCGACATCCGCACGGTCGTCGAGCGCGCCTGGGTGGCCGGCCGCGAGGTCGACCTGGCCAACAAGCAGTCGCGCTTGTACCAGCAGTACCAGCGCAAGTATCGCGGCGAGCCGAAGGGCTGATACCGGCCCCGTCCGCGCGTCGGCGCGGACGGGGTGCTGTGGCATGCTGTCGGCCCGGGCCGCGCCGCGGCCCACGGACCGAGGCGATGGCCGACTCGCTGCGCGCATTGATCTTCGACGTCGACGGCACGCTGGCCGACACCGAGCGTGACGGCCATCGCGTCGCGTTCAACCGCGCGTTCGACGACGCAGGGCTGGCCTGGCGCTGGGACGAGAACGTCTACGGCCATCTGCTGCAGGTCGCCGGCGGCCGCGAGCGGCTGCTGCACTACATGGCCGACGCCTTGCCGGCCTGGCCGCTCGACGAGCGCGAGGCCCTCGCCGAGCAGCTGCACCGCCGCAAGACTTCCCATTACCTCGAGCTGGTCGAGCAGGGCGCGATCGCCTGGCGCCCCGGCGTGGTCCGCCTGCTCGAAGAGGCGCACGCCGCCGGCATCGCGCTGGCGATCGCGACCACGACGACGCGCGCCAACGTGCTCGCATTGTTCGAGCACGCCGGCCATGCCGACCTGCTCGATGCGTTCGCGGCGATCGGTACCGCCGAGAACAGCGCGCGCAAGAAGCCCGATCCGGGCATCTATCACCACGTGCTCGAACGGCTGGGCCTGCCGGCCGAGGCGTGCCTGGCGATCGAGGACTCGCGCGCGGGCCTGCTGGCGGCGCGTGCCGCCGGCATTGCGACCGTGGTGACGTTCAACGACTACACGCGCGGCGAGGATTTCGAGGGGGCGCTGCGGGTGTTGCCGGGTTTGGCGGTGGCGGGCGATCCGATCGGCGAGGACGGTGAGGCGGATGCCGAGCAGTTCGTCGGCCTTGCCGATCTGCAGAGTTGGTGGGGCGAGGCGAAGCGCTGAGCGACCCATCCGCAGGGACAGTGCACGGACGCCAGGTAGCGCCGATCGCTGCCGTGGTAGACCGCCGTCCTTCGAATCTCCACTCGTTCGCAGCGGTGGCCTTTGTCGAGAAGGTGGGGAGCATTCGGCATTCGAGATCATGGTCAAGCACGAGGGTGTGGTGCTGGCCGAACGCATTGCGCGTGGGCCATGGACGAGTGGGTCGGCGTCAGGGCAGATTCCCTCGTCAAACGGAGCAATCCGTTCGTCGCCCGGCCATCGGTAAGCGCCGGGCGACGACGAAGCACGAAAGGTGCTGTTCTCATAGTTCGGAGCGACCTGGATGCGACCAGCGTCGGTCAGCCGTGCCCTTGACGGTCGATCTTGTCGATCGATAGCAAGATTAATATAATGATGGCATTGCTATCATGTGATAGAAGGCGCCATCATATGCCCGCGGTCACCATTCGCAACCTCTCCGACGAAACCCATCGCGCCCTCAAGTTGCGTGCTGCCGGTCATGGCCGAAGTACCGAAGCGGAAATACGTGACATTCTGGAAGCGGCGGTTCGTCCCCCCCAGCGCCTGCGCCTCGGGTCCGCCCTGTCGGCCTTGAGTCGCGAGGCCGGCCTGTCCAATGCCGATTTCGAGGCGTTGGAACGGGCGCGCGACACGACGCCCGCCACACCGGTAAGTTTCGAATGATCGTGCTGGATACGAATGTCGTCTCCGAGGCAATGAAGCCGGAGCCGGACGCCGCAGTGCGCGACTGGCTGGACGAGCAGGTGGCTGAAACCCTCTACATTTCCAGCGTGACCGTTGCAGAACTCCTGTTCGGCGTCGGCGCGCTGCCGGATGGACGGCGCAAACAGATGCTCGCCACCACGCTCGATGGGGTACTCACATTGTTCGAGAACAGAATTCTCGCCTTCGATACCGATGCGGCCCGTCACTACGCCGGCCTTGCCGTTGCGGCCCGCAAAGCGGGCAAGGGCTTTCCAACGCCGGACGGCTATATCGCTGCCATCGCGACCGCTCACGGCTTCGTCGTCGCCACGCGCGATGCCAGCGCCTTCAACGCTGCGGGCGTTCCGGTTCTCACTCCTTGGGCTTCCAGAGGCTGAAGGTCAGGACGCCTCGGGCTTTGAGAGGGGGATTGGAAGACGATGGCACTGCCCTTCGGGCCTGGCTCCGGCTACGCCGAAATCACGCCGGTCGCCGGCTGCGCGATCTGCCGTGCGGAAAATCCAAAGCGGAACTGCGCGAAACACTGGCGAGTGGGCACGCGCGGCGGTGGGCGTGCCCAGAGAGACCGAGGTGGCGGAGAGAGTGGGATTCGAACCCACGGAAGGGGTGAACCTTCGCCGGTTTTCAAGACCGGTGCCTTAAACCGCTCGGCCATCTCTCCGTTGTTCCAGACGTATCCATTGCCTTGTGGACCGGCGACGCCGGTTTGACTCGGGGCATCGTGCCCCTCGCCCTTCGGGCCATCGACCTTTGGCCGATGTTCGCTCCGGCATCCTGCCTGCGCGAGCAAGACCGGTGCCTTAAACCGCTCGGCCATCTCTCCGTTGTTCCAGACGCATCCATTGCCTTGTGAGCCGGCGTCGCCGGTTTGACTCGGGGCATCGTGCCCCTCGCCCCTCGCCCCTCGCCCTTCGGGCCATCGGCCTTTGGCCGATGTTCGCTTCGGCATCCTGCCTACGCGAGCAAGACCGGTGCCTTAAACCGCTCGGCCACCTCTCCGTTATTCAGACGCATCCATTGCGATGTAGCCCGGCGTCGCCGGTTTGACTCGGGACTTCCGGTCCCTCGCCCTTCGGGCCATCGGCCTTTGGCCGATGTTCGCTTCGGCGTCCTGCCTGCGCGAGCAAGACCGGTGCCTTAAACCGCTCGGCCATCTCTCCGTTATTCAGACGTATCCATTGCGATGTAGCCCGGCGTCGCCGGTTTGACTCGGGACTTCCAGTCCCTCGCCCTTCGGGCCATCGGCCTGCGGCCGATGTTCGCTCCGGCATCCTGCCTACGCGAGCAAGACCGGTGCCTTAAACCGCTCGGCCATCTCTCCGTTGTTTCAGCCGCGTCCATACCGTGGCGACCGGCGTTGCCAGCCCGCGACTTCTGGACACATGCCCCCTCGGGCCGTCGACCCTCGGCCAATGCCTGCTCTCGGCAGCCTGACTGACGCGCGAGAATTCAACTCTTCCGGAGCGGCGCATAGTACCGTCACGACGCAGGTTCGACGTGGCCTGACGCCGCCCAAGCGGCGCGACAGTCTACATGCTGGGCCAAAAGCGTGCGATCGGTCACCAAATGCGCGCTTGTGACGATTCTCTTACCTTTCCGGGGTTGTCAGCCGAAGGGCTTGGGGCGGAAACTGAACGCGTCGGTACAGGGGAGGGGCGCATGATCCGAACAGTCTTGATCGACGATCACGAACTGGTCCGCACCGGTTTCAGGATGATCCTGGCCGCGCAGGCGGACATCACCGTGGTCGGGGAGGCGGCCGATGGCGAGAACGGACTCGCGCTGATCCGCCGCGAGAAACCCGATGTCGCCCTGGTCGATGTGCACATGCCGGGCCTGAGCGGTGTGGAGCTGACCGAGCGCGTGCAGCGCGCGAAGCTGCCGACGCGCATCATCATCCTGTCGATGGTCAGCGATTCGCCGTTTCCGCGGCGCCTGCTCGAGGCCGGCGCGGGCGGCTATCTGACCAAGGGCTGCGCGGCCGAGGAGCTGTTGCGCGCGATCCGCGTGGTCGCCGACGGCCGGCGCTATCTGGCCCAGCACGTCGCCGAGCAGCTGGCACTGAGCGCGCTGGACGGGCACGGCAGCGGGTCGCCGTTCGAGACGCTGACGGCGCGCGAGCTGGAGGTCGCGATGATGCTCGCGCAGGGGCGCGAGATGCGCGAGATCGCGCAGGTCATGAACCTGAGCGCCAAGACCGTGGCGACCTACAAATACCGCCTGTTCGACAAGCTGCACATCGACAACACGGTCGCGCTGGCGCATCTGGCCGGCCAGCACGGGCTGATCGACCGGCCGTTGACCGCTCCCTGAGCGGAATCCCTGTCGTTACACCGTGACGGCGGGCCGCAGTGGCCACGCCGCGCCGCGATGTGCCCGCAATGCCGTCAGGCCCCGACGATCGCGTCGGGGCCTGGGGCGGCAGGTGAGGGGCCTCAGTCGGGCTTTTCTTCGCGCTTCGGCGCTGCGTTCGCCGCGTCGGACGAATCGCTGCGGCTGGCAGCCGGGCGCGACAGCGGCAGTTCGGTCTGCGAGGCCGAGACGTCGGACGGGCTCGAGGCCGGTGTCGAAGTCGCGGGCTGCGGGCGGGCGGCGGCCGGCGTGGGCGTCGGGATCGCTGCAGGTGCCGAGGCGGTCGGAGCCGGCGCTGGTTTCGGCGTCGATGCCGGAGCGCTGGCCGCGGCCGGAGCCTGGCTCGGCGTCGGCGTCGATGCCGCAGCCGGTGCAGCGACCGGCGACGGCGTCGACGCCGGCGCAGGTGCCGAGGCGGCAGGCGGTGTCGGCGCACGCGTCGGGGCCGGCTGGGTCGGGCTCGGCGTCGCGATCGGCGCAGGGGTCGGAACCGGTGCGGACACGGACGCCGGATTCGAGGCTGCAGCCGGAGCCGGAGTCGACACCGGTGCCGGCGGGGCGGTCACGGTCGGCTTCGCCGTCGCGGCGGGTGCCGTGTCGGCCGCCGATGCGGGCGTGCGGATCGGTGCCGGCTGCGTCGGCGTCGGTGTGCTCGCGGCCGGCGTCGTCGCGGCCGCTGCGGTCTGAGCCGCGGCCGGGGCCTGGCTCGGAGTCGGCGTCGCGGCCGGCGCCGGGGTCGGCGGGGACGTGGACGTCGCGGTCGCTGCCGGCATCGGAGCCGAGGCGGGCGAGGGCGTCGAGGTCACCGGCGCGCTCGCGGCCGGAGCCGAGACCGGCGTGGACGCCGGCGTCGAAGCTTGCGTCGAAGCCGGGGCAGGGGACGAGGCCGGCGTGGGGCTGCCGGTCGAAGCGGAGGCCGGCGCCGAGGCCGCGATCGGCGCCTTGTCGGCCGGTGCCTTCTCGGCCGGTACCTTGTCGCTGCCGCCGCGCGGGTCGGTGTCGGTCTGCTTCGTCGCGGCGGGCAGGGCGGCCAGCGTCGGCTCGGGACGCGCAGCGGAAGCGGGGCGCGGTGCCGGCGTGGCAGGCGTGCCGCGATCGGCGTCCTCGTCGTCGAAGTCGTCGGCGGCGCTGCTGCCGTTCGGCAGCGGTGCGCCGTCGGCGCCCTTGCGGTTGCGGCGGCCGCCGCGGCGGCCGCGGCGGCGCGAACGGCCTTCGCCGGTCTTGCCTTCGCCGGATGCGGCATCGGCGGTCGGCGCGTCAGCGCTGGTGACGGTCGCGTCGACGGTCGTCGTCAGCTTCTCGGTCGGGGCCGCTGCGATCGATGCGGGCTTGGCCGGGTCGCTCGACGGCAGGCTTGCGGCCGGGCTCGACGTAGCGGCGACGGTCGCCGCTGCGCCGGTGGTGGCGGCAGCCGCGGTCGGTGCCGGCGCGGCCGGCTTCGCGGCCGGATTGGCGCGCGGCTCGCCGGAGGCGGCGGCCGGACGGTTGTCGGCACGCTTGGCCTGGGCACCGCGCTCGTTCGGGCGGCCCGACTGCGGCGCGCCGGAGCGGCTGCCGCGGTCGTTACGGTCGTTGCGGTCGCGCGAGGCGCCGCCCTGGCCGCCACGGCCCGAGGTACCCGTGCCGCGACCTTCGCTGCGGCCGTCGCGACCCTCGCGTCCGCCCGGCTTCGGACGATCGCGGTCGCTGCGCTGCGCAGGCTTGGCCGAGGCCGAAGCGGGCTTGGCCACCGGCCTGGCCGCCGGCGCTTCCGGGGTGGCCGGTGCCGCGCGGAACCAGCCGATCAGACGCGACAGCAGACCGCCGCTGGGGGCGGGGCGTGCGGCGGCCGGTGCTGCAGCCGGGGCAGCGGCGGGCTCGGCGTCGGCTTCCTCTTCGCGCAGCGGCGCCGGCTGGGCCGGGACCACGCGCGTGACGGCCGGCTGCTCGGGCTCGACGCTGGGGCGCGCCATCTGCGGCAGCTCGGTCGGCTGGACCGGCGTCAGGCGCTGATAGCTCGGCTTGACGCTGTCCTCGCCGATGTCGGCGGCGCGAAGGCGCTGGATTTCCAGATGCGGGGTCTCGAGCTTCTCGTCGGCGACGACGATGACCGCCACGTCCTGGCGCAGCTCGATCTCGGTCAGCTGCTTGCGCTTCTCGTTGAGCAGGAAGTTGGCGACGTCGGACGGCGCCTGCACCAGCACCTGGCCGGTGCTCTCCTTCATCGCGTGCTCCTCGACCAGGCGCAGCGCCGAGAGCGACAGCGATTCGACGCTGCGGATGCGGCCGTGGCCGTCGCAGCGCGGGCAGACGATCTGGGTCGATTCGCCGAGGCTCGGGCGCAGCCGCTGGCGCGACATCTCGAGCAGGCCGAACTTGGAGATGCGGCCGAGCTGGACGCGCGCACGGTCGAGCTTGAGCGCGTCGCGCAGCTTCTCCTCGACCTCGCGCTGGTGCTTGGGGCTGTCCATGTCGATGAAATCGATCACGATCAGGCCGCCGGCGTCGCGGATGCGCAGCTGGCGGGCGATCTCGACCGCGGCCTCGCAGTTGGTGTTGAACGCGGTCTCCTCGATGTCGCCGCCCTTGGTCGAGCGCGCCGAGTTGATGTCGATCGCGGTCAGCGCCTCGGTCTGGTCGATCACGATCGAGCCGCCGGACGGCAGGCGCACCTGGCGCTCGAACGCGTTCTCGATCTGGGTCTCGATCTGGAACCGCGAGAACAGCGGGACGGTGTCCTTGTACAGCTTGAGCTTGCGCAGATTGTTCGGCATGACCTGCTGCACGAACTCGCGCGCGTCGTTGTACAGGTCCTCGCTGTCGATCAGGATCTCGCCGATGTCGTTGCGCAGGTAGTCGCGCAGGGCGCGGATGATCAGCCGCGACTCCTGGTAGATCAGGAACGGCGCATGGCGCGTGGTCGCGGCCTCGGAGATCGCCTTCCACAGCTGCAGCAGGTAGTCCAGATCCCACTGCAGTTCTTCGGCGTCGCGGCCCATGCCGGCGGTGCGCACGATCAGGCCCATCTCCTCGGGCACGTTCAGGTGGTCGAGCGCTTCCTTGAGCGCCTGGCGGTCCTCGCCCTCGATCCGGCGCGACACGCCGCCGGCGCGCGGATTGTTCGGCATCAGCACCATGTAGCGGCCGGCCAGGCTGATGAACGTGGTCAGCGCCGCGCCCTTGTTGCCGCGCTCTTCCTTGTCGACCTGGACCAGCAGTTCCTGGCCTTCCTTGAGCAGCTCGCGGATGCCGGCCTTGTTGTGGTCGGCGCCGGGCGTGAAGTACTGGCGGGAGATTTCCTTCAGCGGGAGGAAGCCGTGGCGTTCGCCGCCGTACTCGACGAAGCACGCTTCCAGGGACGGCTCGACGCGGGTGATGCGCCCCTTGTAGATGTTGGACTTCTTCTGCTCTCGGGAGGGGATCTCGATGTCGAGGTCGTACAGGTTCTGGCCGTCGACGATGGCCACGCGCAACTCTTCACGCTGAGTTGCGTTGATCAACATGCGCTTCATTGTAGGTTCCTTTCACAAGCGCTCGACTGCTGCCGCGCGGCGCGCTGGAATCGTTCGCGCTGCGTCACCCGCGTTTCGCGGGCATCGGCCTCAGGAGCGCCGTCTTGTTCGTTCAGTGCCCGCGCTTCCACGCGCCGGCGGTCATGGGGTTGCCGCACATCCGGGGACCCCCGCCGCCGTTCCGGCAACGGGCAATCTCCGACTCGAACCGCTACGATGCCCGCGCTTCCCGCCCAACGCTCCTACGGAGCCGGAGGGCGGTGCCCGACGGGTCGCCACGGTCGCGTGCGCCCCGAGGTTGCCGGGCTCCCCGACACGAAATGGGGGCTCGGAACTGGCGCAATGCGCCGCAGCATACTAACAGTGGACCCGGGAAATCTCCAATAATGACGCGCACTTCGGCCGATTCGCCCGAGGCAATCCCGGTTCCGGGCGTACAGAAGGTGGCCGTGCCGGCCGATCGGGAGGGGCAGCGCCTCGACAACTTTCTGGCGACCCGCCTGAAGGGGGTGCCCAAGAGCCTGATCTACCGGCTTTTGCGGACCGGACAGGTGCGCGTGAACGGCAAGCGCGCCAAGCCGGACCAGCGTCTGGTGGCCGGGGACGAGGTGCGGCTGCCGCCGGTCCGGACCGCCGAGCGCGACAGCACCGCGCCGCCGCCCGAGCAAGCTGAACGCGTCGAGGCGACGATCATCCACGAGGACCGCGACTTCCTGGTCATCGACAAGCCGTCCGGCGTGGCCAGCCACGGCGGCAGCGGCGTCAGCTTCGGCGCGATCGAGCTGCTGCGCGCGGCGCGCCCGCGCGACACGCTGGAGCTGGTGCACCGGCTCGACCGCGACACCAGCGGCGTGCTGGTGCTGGCGCGGCGGCGCTCGGCGCTGACCGCGCTGCAGACCGAGATCCGCGAGGGGCGCGTCAGCAAGCACTACCTGGCGCTGCTCGAGGGGCGCCTGCCGCAGGCGCGGCTGACCGTCGACGCGCCGCTGCGCAAGTCGGTGCTGCAAGGCGGCGAGCGCATGGTCCGGGTCGACCCGGACGGCAAGCCGTCGCGCTCGCATCTGCGCCAGGTCGAGCAGTATGCCGACGCGACGTTCACGCAGATCGCGCTGGAGACCGGCCGCACGCACCAGATCCGCGTCCACTGCGCGCACATCGGCCATCCGCTGGCCGGCGACGAGAAGTACGGCTCGCGCGAGTTCAACCGCCGCATGCGCGAGGCCGGCCTGCGCCGGCTGTTTTTGCACGCGGCGCGCTTCGAGTTCTCGATCGGCGAGCGCAGCTATGGTTTTTCGGCGCCGCTGCCCGACGCGCTGCGTGAGGTGCTCGACCGGCTCAGCTGAACAGGGCTTCGGTGCGCGCCGCGCAGATGAAATCGTTCAGCGAGAGGCCGCCGACGTCGTGCGTCGAGAAGCGCACGCACGCGCGCGCATAGCCGACTTCGAGGTCCGGATGATGGTCCTGCGCATGGGCGATCCAGGCCAGCGCGTTGACGAAGGCCATCGTGCGGTGGAAGTCCTCGAAGCGGAACGTCTTGACGATCGACTCGCCGTCCTCGCCGCGGCTCCAGCCCGGCAACAGCTTGAGATGCGCGTCGATGGCCGCACTGTCCAGGGCGTGCTCCTTGCCCTTGCGCGGCTGGCAGGACTGGGTCTGAAGCTCGGTCAGGGTCACGGCGGTCTCCATCGGGTCGGCTGAACACGCGAGTATAGGCGCTCGGCTGCGCGCGCTGCGTGCCATTCCGGCGGCGATGCGATCACCGACGGGCCTCCAACGCGCCGCTCGCGCCGTCGATGCGCCGACGCCGGCACGCGGCACACCTCGCCCGCCACGGGCGCCCTTCGACGGCTGCTAGACTCCGCACCCATGATCGTCCTATCCGAAACCGCCCAGGATCACTTCCGCCGTCTGATCGAGCAGCAGGAGATCGCCGACCTCGGCATCCGCCTGCGCGCGGTCCATCCCGGTACGCCGCAGGGCGACTGCCAGCTCGAGTTCTGCGAGCCGGCCGACCTGCACGGCGACGAGTGGCAAGTGGAGTGCAGCGGCTTCTCGCTGTACGTCGAAGGCACCAGCGTGCCGTTCCTCGACGGCGCCGAGGTCGATTTCGTGCGCGACGCGACCGGCGGCCAGCTGACGATCCGCGCGCCGGCGCTGCGCGGCGCGCCGCTGGCGGCCGACGCCAGCGTCGTGGAGCGGGTGCGCCACGTCATCGAGACCGAGATCAATCCGCAGCTGGCCTCGCACGGCGGCCGCGTCAGCCTGCGCGAGCTGACCGGCGAGGGGATCGCGGTGCTGCAGTTCGGCGGCGGCTGCCATGGCTGCGGCATGGTCGACACGACCCTGCGCAACGGCATCGAGCAGACCCTGCGCCAGCGCGTGCCGGAGATCAGCGGCGTGCGCGACGCGACCGATCACGCGACCGGGCAGAATCCGTACTTCAGCTGAGCTCGCATCGCCGCCGCACGCTCGCCATCGCCCGGAGGTCTGCGGACCGCGGTTGGCTCGCCCACAGCGTCGGCGATCAGGCCAGATCGATCAGGTCCGGCGCCAGCGCGCGCAGCCGCTCGGCGACCGCGGGCGCATCATCGAGCAGACGATAGCCGCCGTAGTCGAAGCCCGGCGCGACCGTGCAGCCGGTCAGCGCATACGCGCCGAGCGGACGCGCGGCCTGCCAGCGGCCGGCCTCGATCACGACCACCGGCGCCTGCTCTGCCGATGCCGGGCCGAGGCGCCGCCGCTCGATGCGCCCGCATTGCGCGTCGAAACACAGCAGCTCGAGCGGATCGCCCTCGAGGAAATGCCAGATCTCGTCGGCGTCGACCTGATGCCAGCGGCTGACTTCGCCGGCGATCAGCAGGTAGTGGATCGAGGTCACGGCCGGACGCCCGGGCAACGCCGAGGGCTGGCTCGAGGCGTGCAGGCGGCGGAAGCGTCCGCCCTCGACGTGCGGCTCGAGCGCGAGCCGCACGATCAGCTCGGCCGCACGCGGATGCAGCGGCGCGGCGGCCGCGCTCATCGCGCCGGCTTGCCGCGCAGCATCGCCAGCAGCTCGTTGGCGGTGCGCACGCGCTCGGCGGCGCCGGGCAGCTCCAGCTTGATCCGCAGCTTGTCCTGGCCGTCCAGCGCGAACACCCGCGGCTGCGACTGGATCAGCCCGATCACGGTCAGTGGATCGACGTTGGGCTGGGCCGTGAACACGATGCGGCCGCCGTTGGCGCCCAGATCGAGCTTGCGCACGCCGAGCGGCGTCGCGGCCAGCTTGATCGCGGTCACCGCGAACAGATGCTTGACCGGCTCGGGCAGCAGGCCGAAGCGGTCGATCATCTCGACCTGCAGCTCGCGCAGCTGGTCCTCGTCGGTCGCGCTGGCGATGCGCTTGTACAGCGTCAGCCGCGCGTTGACGTCGGGCAGGTAGTCGTCGGGGATCAGCGCCGGCACGTGCAGATCGATCTCGGCCTCGTGCTCGCTGGTCAGGTCGAAGTCGGGCACCTTGCCGGACTTGAGCGCCTTGACCGCGCGATCGAGCATGTCGCGGTACAGCGAGAAGCCGACCTCCTCGATCTGGCCGGACTGGTCCTCGCCGAGCAGCTCGCCGGCGCCGCGGATCTCCAGGTCGTGCGTGGCCAGCGTGAAGCCGGCGCCGAGTTCCTCGAGCGAGGCCAGCGCCTCCAGGCGCTTCTCGGCATCGGCGGTGATCGAGCGGTGGTCGGGCACGATCAGATACGCGTAGGCGCGGTGATGCGAGCGGCCGACGCGGCCGCGCAGCTGGTGCAGCTGGGCCAGTCCGAAGCGGTCGGCGCGGTTGATGACGATCGTGTTGGCGGTCGGCACGTCGATGCCCGATTCGATGATCGTCGTGCAGACCAGCACGTTGTAGCGCTGACGGTAGAAGTCGAGCATCGCCTGCTCGAGCTCGCGCTCGGCCATCTGGCCGTGCGCGATGCGCACGCGCGCGTCGGGCACCAGGGCCTCGAGCTCGCGCGCGGTCTTCTCGATCGTGTCGACCTCGTTGTGCAGGAAGTAGACCTGGCCGCCGCGCTGCAGCTCGCGCTGGAACGCCTCGCGGATCAGCGCCGGATCCCAGCTGCCGATGAAGGTCTTGACCGCCAGGCGATGCGCCGGCGGCGTGGCGATGATCGACAGATCGCGCAGGCCGGCCATCGCCATGTTGAGCGTGCGCGGGATCGGCGTGGCGGTCAGCGTCAGCAGGTCGACCTCGGCGCGCAGCTTCTTGAGCTGCTCCTTCTGGCGCACGCCGAAGCGCTGCTCCTCGTCGACGATCACCAGGCCCAGATCCTTGAACTTGACGTCCGGCTGCAGCAGCTTGTGCGTGCCGATCATGATGTCGATCTGGCCGTCGGCGAGCCTGGCCAGCGCGGCTTCGGTCTCCTTCTTCGACTTGAAGCGCGACAGCACGTCGACGCGGATCGGCCAGTCGGCGAGGCGGTCGCGGAAGTTCTGGTAGTGCTGCTGCGCGAGCAGCGTGGTCGGCGCGAGGATCGCGACCTGCTTGCCGGCGGTCGCGGCGACGAACGCGGCGCGCAGCGCGACCTCGGTCTTGCCGAAGCCGACGTCGCCGCAGACCACGCGATCCATCGCGCGGCCGGCCGCCAGATCGGCGATGACCGCCTCGATCGCCTGCAGCTGGTCGGGCGTCTCCTCGAACTGGAACGCGGCCGCGAACTGCTCGTAAAGCGCGCGATCGACCGGCAGCGCGTTGCCGACGCGGGCCTCGCGCTGCGCGTAGATCGCCAGCAGCTCGGCGGCGACGTCGCGCACCTTCTCGGCGGCGCGCTTCTTGGCGCGCTCCCAGGCATCGCCGCCGAGCGAGTGCAGCGGTGCCAGCTCCGGCGGCGTGCCCGAGTAGCGGCTGACCAGCTGCAATTGCGCGACCGGCACGTAGAGCTTGTCGCCCTTGGCGTATTCGATCGCGAGGAACTCGCCGCCTTCGCCGCCGATGTCGAGCTTGATCAGGCCCTGGTAGCGGCCCACGCCGTGGTCGACGTGGACGATCGGCGCGCCGATCGCGAGCTCGGACAGGTCGCGGATGACCGCCTCGGGATCGCGCGCGGCGCGCTTGCGGCGCCGCGCCTGCTGCGCGCGTTCGCCGAGCAGTTCGCGTTCGGTCAGCACCGCGAACGGCGGCGAGGTGACCGCGAAGCCGCGCTCGAGCGGCGCCACCGTGATCGTCAGACGCGCCTCTCCGGCCGCGCCGCCGCCGAAGTCCGACCACGACGCGACCGTCGCGGGCTTGAGGCCGGCGGCGTCGAGCTGTTCGATCAGCGTCTCGCGGCGGCCGGCCGAATCGGCCGTGATCAGCACGCGTCCGGGATAGGCCGACAGGAACTGCTTGAGCTCGGCCGCGCCGATCTCGGGCGAGGCGTGCAGCGGCAGGTTCGGCACCGGCTGGGTGCCGGTATCGAGCGCGTGCTCGTTGCCGCCGCGCGCGACCAGTTCGATGCGCAGCTGCTGGTTCAGACGCTCGCGCAGCTGGTCCGGCGACAGGTACAGCTCGATCGGCGGCAGCACCGGGCGCTCGACGTCGTGCGCCCGCTGCTCGTAGCGCTCGCTGGCCTGCGCGAAGAACGGCTCGGCGGCCTCGAGCGCCTGCGCATCGAGCACGAACAGCGCCTGCGGCGCGAGGTAGTCGAACAGCGTCTGGGTCTGCTCGAAGAACAGCGGCAGGTAATACTCGATGCCGGCCGGCGCACCGCCCTCGCGGATGTCCTGATACAGCGGGCAGCGCCGCGGGTCGATCGGGAAGCGCTCGCGCAGCACAGCGCGGAACGCCTTGGCCGACTCCTCGGTCAACGGAAACTCGCGGCCCGGCAGCAGGCGCACCTGCTCGACCTTGAGTTCGGAGCGCTGGGTCTCCGGGTCGAACGTGCGGATCGACTCGATCTCCTCGTCGAACAGCTCGACGCGGTACGGACTGGCGCTGCCCATCGGGAACACGTCGAGCAGGGCGCCGCGCACCGCGAAATCGCCGGGCTCGAGCACCTGCGGGACGTTGCGGTAGCCGGCCGCTTCCAGGCGCCGGCGCTCCTCGCCGAGATCCAGGCGCTGGCCGCGTTCGAGCACCAGGCTGGTGCCGCCGATGTAGCTGCGCGGCGCCAGCCGCTGCATCAGCGTCGCGATCGGCACCACCAGCACGCCGCGTTCGAGCTGCGGCAGGCGGTACAGCGTCGCGATGCGCTGCGAGACGATGTCCGGATGCGGCGCGAACAGGTCGTAGGGCAGCGTCTCCCAGTCCGGAAACTGCAGCACGGCCACGTCCGTGCCGGCGAACGCGGCGATCTCGGTCTCCAGTGCATGCGCCGACTGGGTGTCGCGCGTCACCGCGATGACCAGTCCGGGATGGCGCCGTGCGGTCTGCGCGAGCAGCCAGGACAGGGCCGAGCCGGGCGGGGTGATCCAGTAGCGGCGTTGCTTGGGGGAGGTCGGAAGCAGGGCGGGAGCGATCGGCGGGGTCATCGGGCGTGCTGAACGACGGCAGCGCCGGCAGGTCGCCTGCCAGCGCGAAAAAGAACCGGAGTCTAGCAGGCGCGGCGCGGGTACCGGCTCGATCGGCGGCCGGCCGGCCTCGCGGTCGGTATGGAGGCGGCCTGCCGGCCGCCGGATGCCGGCGCGATGCCGCTCAGCGCCAGGGCGTCGGGCGGTGGCTGGTGTCGGGTTTGGACGCGCGCCGGCGGATTTCGGCCTCGATACGCTGATGCTCGGCGCAGCGGAAGCCCGAGGCCATGACGGCCTCCCAGGCGCGAATCTTCAGCTCGTGCTCGTCATGACGAGACAAGTCGTTGAATGTATAGGGGATTACATTCGACATGCGATGACCTCGATCAGGGGTGGGGTCACCCGATGCGAGGGGTGAGCCTCCATTGCTGCTGCACGCCGCGTGCCAATCGTTGCATCGGTCGCTGCGAGTCGCGACGGGTGCGCCGGAGGCACCGGATGGATCTTCCGTGACCTGTACCTCAATCGATCTATCGTAGGCCGGCCGAGTATGACGCAAAAATTCGGGCCGAGACACGTGCTGTTGCAATATGTTTCGAAGCGCTCGGCTTCAGTCCAGCGCGCGCCATGCGCGCACCACCGTCGCATCGTCGGCGCGGCGCTGCCGCTGGAAACCGAGCCGCGTGACCAGATCGATCATCGCGCCGTTGTCGGCCAGCACGTCGCCCCAGATCTCGGCCATGCCGCGCCGCCGCGCCTCGCCGATCAGCCGCGTCATCAGCGCCTGGCCGAGGCCGACGCTGGTCCAGGCCGGGTCGATCGCGATCGCAAACTCGGCCGCCGCCGCGGCGTAATCGCAGTGGATGCGCGCCTCGCCGCGGATCTCGGCGCCGTCCGGATCGGTCGCGACGATCGCATAGGTCTGGTCGGGGTCGACGTTGCACATCCAGCGTGCGATGCGCTCGGACAACTCGTTCATCGCATGGAAGACGCGCTGATGGATCTGGTCGGGCGTCAGCCGCGCGAACGCACGGCGCAAAGCGTCGACGTCGGCGGGATCGATCGGGCGGATCAGCACCTCGCGGCCGTCGCGCGTCGTGAACGGCTCGCCGGCGCGCGGCCGCGGCGGCGGCGGCGGCGCAGGGCGCGCCACCGGGGGCCGGATCGGAGAGAAATAGTCGTTCATCGATTTGGTTACACTGCGACCGCCGGCGGCCCCTGTCGACCGAGATCGGTGTATTTTTGCAGTGCAACATGAACCGTTGCATGAATATTCACGCTGCCGCCGTCACGGGCACCTGCCGGAAGACGCGATGAAGAAGCCCGCCGCCACCGCCCTGACGATCGAGCAGCTCGACGCGCTCTGCGCGACGCTGCCGGGCGCGACGCGCTCGATCAAGTGGGAGGTCGATCTGGTCTGGAGCGTCGGCGGCAAGATGTTCGTCGTCTACTGCACGCTCGGCAACGAGCGCGGCCGGGTCTCGTTCAAGGTCGATACCGAGCGCTTCCTCGAACTCAGCGACCAGCCCGGCATGATGCCGGCGCCGTACATGGCGCGCGCGTTCTGGATCAGCGTCGCCGAGCCGGAGCGGTTTTCGAGCCGGACGCTCGAAGCACACGTGCGCCGCTCCTACGAGCTGGTGCGCGCCGGCCTGTCCAAGCGCATGCAGGCGACGCTGGCTGCGCAGGAGGCCTGAGCGCGCGGCGCTGCCGGCCGCTTCGATCGAGGTGAACGTTCCTCATGCGGCGCCGGCGCCCTGCCGGGCTTTGACGCGCCGCGCGGCGGCGTCGGGCGATCGGCCGGCGCGACGTGTGCGAGCCGCTCGCAGCGACCGCGGCCCGTTGCGCGCGGTCAGTGAATGCCGACGCCGACGCCGATGCTGATCGACGGGCGGTCGAACTGGAAACCCGACGGCCACAGATGCACCGCCTCGGCGCGTACCAGCGGGAACACGTAGTCGCGTTCCTGGATCGGTTTGACGCGCGAGCCGATCAGCCGGCCGTGCACCGTGACGTAGCGGCCGGACGGATAGTCGTAGGCCTCGACGTAGCCGGGCAGGACCAGGATGAAGCGGCCCTCGGTACGGGCCTCCGGCAGCGGACGCTGCGCGCGGTCCATCGGATAGCCGACCAGCTCGACCTCGGTCGTGGTCTCACGGTTGTCGACCGCGATGATGCGGCCGGCCCAGACCACCTCGGCATCGGCATAGCGTTCCGGCGCCAGCTGCACGTCGGCCGGCGTGGCGTCGATGCGGCCGGCCACGTTCTTGAAGACCGGCGTCGCGCAGCCGGTCGCGAGCAGGGCGGCGAGCAGCCCGGCGCAGTGCAGCGGACGCGGGAAACGGCGGATGGGCATGGCGATCGTCGGCGGGAGACTCGCGGGCATTGTAGTGCGCCGGCGTCGCGTCCGCGTCAGGGACCGGCCAGCCAGTTCAGCTCGGCGCGGCCCGCGCCCGGATCGCCGAGCAGCCGCGCCAGCGCGTCCAGCGCCGGTTCGAGCGCGTGTTCGATCCGCCACGGCGGATTGACGATCGCGATGCCGCTGCCGTTGAGACGCAGCGGCGAATCGGCCGGGCGCAGCAGAAGGTCGGCGGCAAGCACGCGCTCGCAGCCGCATCGGGCCAGCCAGCGATGGAACGGCGCCACGTCGGCGCCGCGCTTGATCGGATACCAGATCGCGTAGACGCCGCCCGGCCAGCGCGACAGCGCCGTCTGCAGCGCCGCCTCGATCACCGCGAACTCGCCGGCCTGTTCCTCGAACGGCGGATCGATCAGGACCAGGCCGCGCCGCGGCGTCGGCGGCAGCAGCGCGCCGAGCGCGGCGTAGCCGTCGCGGCGGTGCACGGCGATGCGCGCATCGTCGCGGAACAGCGCCTTGAGCGCGGCGGCTTCCTCCTCGTGCAGCTCGCAGAGGATCGCCCGGTCGTCCTCGCGCAGCAGCTGCCGGACCAGCAGCGGCGATCCCGGATAGAGCTCGATCGCCGCCCCGTCCGCATTGCAGGCCGCGACCTGCGCGCGATAGTCGGCCAGCGCGGGCGGCAGGCCGGCGGCGCCGAGCAGGCGCTCGATGCCGTCGCGGTGCTCGAGCGTCTTGAGCGCCTGCTCGCCGCGCAGGTCGTAGCGGCCGCGGCCGGCGTGCGTGTCGAGATAGCACAGCGGCGCGGCCTTGGCCTGCAGTGCGCGGATCAGCGCGACCAGCACCGCATGTTTGAGCACGTCGGCGAAGTTGCCGGCGTGATAGGCGTGACGGTAGTTCAGGGCGGGGGCTCGATATCGGGGCCGCCGATTGTAGAACGGGAGGCGCGGCGCACTCGCGCGGGCGCCCGCAATCGGGTCAGAATGGACGCTTTCCAGGGGACGTGCCGGCGATGAAGCGATTGCTGCGTTGGGTGGGTGGGCTGCTGCTGGTCGTCGTGCTGCTGGCCGGCGTCCTGTTCGTGCACGTGTGGTACTTCAAACCGGCGCGGATCGACTGGTTCTACGCGCGCACGTTCGCGCAGTTCGCGTTGAACAGCCCCGAGATGCTGAGCAGCCTGCGTGTGCTGCCGGGCTGGCTCGACTTCTACGGCGACAAGCTCGACGACGCCTCGCTCGCGCACGAGGCCGAGCAGCTGGAGTTCCTGCAGCGCGCGCAGGCGACGCTGCGCCGCTACGATCCTTCCTCGCTGCAGGGCGAGGCGCGGCTGTCCTACGACGTGCTCGACTACTACTTCGACGTGATCGAGGAAGGCACCGGCCGCTTCCGCGACCACGGCTTCCCGGTCAACCAGATGAGCGGGGTGCACACCGATCTGCCGGACTTCATGACCTCCACGCATCAGGTCAACGACCTGCGCGACGCGCGCCACTACGTCGCGCGGCTGCGCCTGTTCCCGCGCAAGTTCGACCAGGTGCTCGAGGGCCTGGAGCTGCGCCAGACCAAGCACATGATTCCGCCGCGCTTCGCGATCGACAAGGTGCTCGGCCAGATGCGCAATTTCGTCGCGCCGGCGCCCCGCGACAATCCGCTGTACACCAGCTTCGTGCAGAAGCTCGACAAGCTGCCGGCCGGCGCGATCGAGCCGCCGATGCGCGACGCGCTGCTCGCCGATGTCGCGCACACGATCGAGCACAGCGTCTACCCGGCCTACCAGAAGCTGATCGCGCATTTCACGGCGCTGGCGGCCGGAACCCAGGCCAACGACGGCGCCTGGAGCCTGCCCGACGGCGAGGCCTACTACGCCTGGTGCGTGCGCCTGCACACGACGACCGACATGACGCCGGCGCAGGTGCACGCGCTCGGCCTGTCCGAGGTCGCGCGCATCGCCGCGGAGATGGAGCCGATCCTGCAGGGCCAGGGCCTGACCGAGGGCAGCGTCGGCATGCGCGTGCAGCAGCTGGCGCAGCATCCGGACCAGCGCTACCCCGACAGCGACGAGGGCCGGACCGCGATGCTGGCCGAGTACCAGCGCCTGCTCGACGAGATCGACGCCGGCATCGGCGCAGCCTTCGATGTCCGGCCCAAGCTCGGCGTCGAGGTGCGCGCGGTGCCGGCCTATGCGCAGGAAGGCAAGGCCGGCGCCTACTACCAGCCCGGCTCGTTCGACGGCTCGCGGCCGGGCCTGTTCTACGCGAACATGCGCGATCCGGGCGCGACGCCGCGCTTCGCGATGCGCACGCTGGCGTATCACGAAGGCATTCCCGGCCACCATTTCCAGATCGCGATCGCGCAGGAACTGAAGGGACTGCCGTTCTTCCGGCGCATCCTCGGCTTCACGGCCTATGCCGAGGGCTGGGCGCTGTACGCCGAGCGTCTGGCCTGGGAGATGGGCTTCGAGCAGGCGCCGCTCGACAACCTCGGCCGGCTGCGCGACGAAATGCTGCGTGCGGTGCGTCTGGTCGTCGACAGCGGCATCCACCATCAGCGCTGGACCCGCGAGCGGGCGATCGCCTACATGCTCGAGAACACCGGCATGGCCGAGTCCGACGTCGTTGCCGAAATCGAACGCTACTTCGTGATGCCGGGCCAGGCGCTCGCCTACAAGGCCGGCATGCTGAAGATCCTCGAGCTGCGCGAGCGCGCCAGGGAGCGCCTCGGCGACCGCTTCGACCTGCGCGCGTTCCACAACCAGGTGCTGACGCATGGCTCGCTGCCGCTGGGTCTGCTCGAGCGCGTGATCGACGACTGGATCGCCGGGACCGCCGGCGCGCAGTAGCGGGCGGCAGGCCGGCGCCGCCGCCGCGCATGGCCGGCACCGCCCGGCCCGGCGCCGCCGCTGGCGATCCGCCGGCACCGACGGCGCGACCGCAGCCGCGGTCGCCGCATCGGCGCTGGCCGTTGAGAAGTGGCCCGCCGGGACGCACATCCGACCGGCCTCGCCGACGCGCCTGCCCAGGCGCGGGCGTCGCGCAGCTGCGGCATCGTGCCCACGGCAGGCGCGGCGCGGCTGGCTACAATCCAGCGGTCGCCGGTGGTACCGGGCCCTGTGCCCGCGCCGCGGCGCCGCATCGTCGGCAACGGGAGACGCTCGGGTCCATGACGCATGTACGAACCTTCACCGGCGCGACGATCGGTCCGCATCTGGATGACGTCGCGCGCCTGCGCATCGCGGTGTTCCGCGCGTTTCCGTATCTGTACGACGGCGACCTCGCCTACGAGGCCGGCTATCTGCAGACCTATTCGCATTCGCCCGAGAGCCTGTTCGTGCTCGCGTTCGACGGCGATCGCGTGATCGGCGCCTCGACCGGCATTCCGCTGACCGACGAGACCGCGGCGTTCCAGCAGCCGTTCGTCGAGCGCGGCATCGACCTGGGTCGCGTGTTCTATTTCGGCGAGTCGGTGCTGCTGCCCGAGTACCGCGGCCAGGGCCTGGGCCACCGCTTCTTCGACGAGCGCGAAGCCTATGCGCGGCAGCTCGGCCGCTTCGACACGACCGCGTTCTGCGCGGTCGTGCGCGCCGCGGACGATCCGCGCCGGCCGCCCGGCTACCGGCCCAACGACGTGTTCTGGACCAAGCGCGGCTACGCGCAGCAGCCGGACATGCGCTGCGCGATCGAATGGAAGGAGACCGGTGCTACGGCGCCGACCGTCCAGCAGCTGGCGTTCTGGCTGCGTCCGCTGGAGCCGGCGGCATGAGCGTGCGGATCGCCTGTGCGCAGTACGCGATCGGCGCGCCGGCGCGCTTCGCGGACTTCGTCGACCGGGTCGCCGCCGAGGCGGCCGTCGCGGCCGGGCAGGGCGCGCAGATCGCGATCCTGCCCGAGTACCTCGCGCTGGAGGCCGCGGCGGCGTTCGAGCCGGCCGTGCGCGGCGATTTCGCCGCTTCGCTGCGCGCGCTGCAGCCGCTGCACGAGGACTACCTCGACGCGATGCGCGCGATCGCGCGCCGCCACGACCTGCATCTGGTCGCCGGCAGCTTCCTGCTCGACGGCGGCGGCGGACGCTACCGCAACCGCTCGTATCTGATCGCGCCGGATGGTCGCAGCGTGTTCCAGGACAAGCTGACGCTGACCGGCTTCGAGAAGGACACCGGGATCATCGAGCCGGGCGATCGCCTGAAGGTATTCGACACGCCGTTCGGCCGGCTCGGCATCGCGATCTGCTACGACATCGAGTTTCCGCTGTATGCGCGCGCGCAGGCCGAAGCCGGCGCGCGCCTGCTGCTGGTGCCGAGTTGCACCGACACCGAGGCCGGCGCGCATCGCGTGCGCTACGGCTGCCAGGCGCGCGCGATGGAGAACCAGCTCTTCGTCGCCTGCGCGGTGACCGCCGGCGAAGCCGCGTGGAGTCCGGCGCTCGACACCAACACCGGGCGCGCGGCGATCTATACGCCGGTCGATCGCGGATTCCCCGACGACGGCGTGCTGGTGCGCGCCGGCGCGCGCGACGGCTGGGCCGTGGCCGAGGTCGATCCGGACGCGCTCGAGGCCTTGCGCCGGCGCGGACAGGTCGGCATCGCCGGCGACTGGCCGGCACAGCAGCGTCCCGCGGTGGAGCGGGCCGGCGTCGAATCGCTCTGAGCGCAGGCCGGCGCGACCGGCCACGCGCGCCGCGCGACCGTCGCGGCTGCCGCGCTCGTCTACACTGGCCGACCGCGTCCGCTCTTCTGGCTCGATGACCCGCCCCGTCTACCGATTCGGCACGTTCCGCCTCGACGCCGCGGCCCGCGAGCTGTGGGCCGGTACCGAGCGCGTAGTGCTGCCGAGCAGCGCGTTCGAGTGCCTGGCCTACCTGGTCGAGCACCGCGACCGCGCGATCGGCCGCGACGAGCTGATCGCCGCGATCTGGGGCCGTTCCGATGTGACCGATACCCAGCTCGGCCAGGCGATCGTGCGCGTACGCAGCGCGCTCGGCGATACCGGCCGCGAACAGCAGTTCGTGCGCACGGTGCCGCGCTTCGGCTATCGCTTCGTCGCCGAGACGACGCCGGAGCCGCTGGCGTCGGGCGATGCGCCCGCGGGCGAGGCCGAACGCATGGCCGCGCCGGCCGCCTCGGCTGCGGCCGATACGCCAGTGCGGCGGCTGCCGCTTCCCGGCCTGGTGCTCGCCGCATTGGCGCTGATCGGCGCGGCCGCGCTGGCGTGGCGGTTCGCGCCGCCGGCCGGCACGCCGCCGGCAACGTCGCAGACACCGCCCGGCGCGCTGCCGCCGGCGCCTGCCGAGGCCGCGCTGGCCGTGGTCTGGCCGGCATCGGTCGGCGCGCCGGCCGACTGGGCCTGGCTGCGGCTCGGCGTGATGGATCTGGTCGCGACGCGGCTGCGCAGCGCCGGCGTGCCGACGATGCCGAGCGACAACGTGGTCGGCCTGCTGCGCGGCCGGGACCAGCAGGCGCCGGTGCCCGCCGCGGACCTGGTGCCGGCCGGGGCCTGGCGTATCGAGCCGGCGGTCGAGCAGGACGGCCCGCTCTGGCGGGTGCGCCTGCAGGCGCAGGTGCGCGATCGGGATCTGGTCGCCGCCGCGGAATCGGGCGACGTGCTGAGCGCCGCGCGCGGCGCGGTCGATTCGCTGCTGATCAAGCTCGGCCATGCGCCGCCGCTCAGCGTCGAGCAGCCCGAGCGTGCGCTCGAGGAGCTGGCGCGGCGCGTCAACGCGGCCTCGCTGTCCGGGCAGAACGCGCTGGCGGCCCGGCTGATCGAGCAGGCCCCGGTCGAGCAGCGCGACGATCCGGAGATCGGCTGGATGCTCGCCAACATCGAGCTGCGCGCCGGCGACTACGGCAGTGCCGAGCGGCGCCTGTCGCAGCTGCTCGACCGCGTGTCCGAGAAGGCGGCTCCTTCGCTGCGCGGGCGCATCCTCAATACGCTGGCCGCGATCCACGTGCGCCGCGACGAGTCGGCCCAGGCGCAGGCGCTGTATCGCGAGGCGGCACGCATCCTGCCGGGGCATGACGATTCCGCGCTCGGGCTGGCCCATCTCGGGCTCGGCCTCACCGCCGAGATGGAGGGGCGGATCGAGGAGGCGACCGGCCGCTTCGGCCAGGCGCGCACGCAGTTCGAGGGCGCCGGCAACCTGCTCGGCGTCGCCCACGTCGACGCCAACCTGGCGTCGATGGATCTGCTGCGCTACCGGCCCGGCGACGCGGTGCCGCGCCTGCTCGACGTCGAGCGCCGCTTCGCGCAGCTCGGCGCGCAGGAAGAGCTGGTCTACAGCCGGATCACGCTGGCCCGCGCCTATCTGCAACTGCTCGACCTAGAGCAAGCGCTGGCGGCGATCGATCGCTGCTGGCCGGTCGAGCGCGCGGTCGCCAACGAGCGCCTGCGCTGGCAGGTCGTCGCGGTGCGCGCCCAGGTACTGGCGGCGCTTGGTCGGCTCGACGAAGCCGATGCGCTGCTCGCCGATCTCGGCCAGCGTGCCGACCGCGAGCAGGACGCCGCCACGCGCGCGCTCGCACTGGCGATCGGCGCCGAGATCGCGGCCAGTCGCGGCCAGCCCGACGCGACGGTGGTGCGGCTCGCCGAATCGGCGCTGTCGCCTCCGCTTGAGCAGTACAGCAACGATCGCCGCCTGTATCCGCTGACCTGGGTGGTGCGCCTGCGCGCGCTGCGCCGCGCCGGCGAGATCGCGCAGGCCGCGTCCGAGACCGCGCGCCTGGTGGCCTGGCTGGAAGCGCAGCCGGACGACTGGCGGCTGGCCTGGGCCGAGCAGGCCAAGGCCGAGCAGGCCTGGCGCGAGGGGGCGCGCGAGCAGGCGCTGGCGCATTTCGCCGCGGCGCTGGAGCGGATCGAGCGGCTCGGCGTGCCCGAAGATCTGGTCGCGATCGCGCAGCCGTACGTGCTGGCCCTGATCGACGGCGGCGAACCCGAGCGCGCCGGCACGATCGCCGGCCGCATCGCCGCCTGGGGCGCGGGCGATTTCCGCGTCGCCTGGGCGCAGGCGCGGCTCTATCAGGCGCTCGGCCGGCCTGCGGCCGCCCGCCAGGCGACCGATCGCGCGCTTGCGCTGGCCGGGCAGCGTGCCCTGCCGGGGGAGCGGCGGGCGGCGCCCGCGCGGCCCTGACGCGGTTCGCGTCCGCTCCTCCCATGGGCGGTCGGCTGCGCCGGGATGCGATGCCGGTCCATCCAAGCGACTGATTTTCCTGGCGCGAAAACTTTTGGAATGTTTTCCGAGGGCTCCGCGAACGTTTCCGGTCGAGCTTCCGAATGCGGCGCGCCGCCGCGCTGGCGATAGTCCGGATCTGGCAGGGGTTCCGCCGGCCGCCGTCGCGGCCGTAGCGGGGCTCGTTCAACACAGCAGCGGGGAGTCGCGATGCAGCTCAAGCAGAAGGTGCTCGGAATGGTGGCCGTGGCCGGCCTGTGGTCGGCCGGCCTGTCGGCCCAGACGACGGTCATCACGTTCGACGACGGCTGGCAGGGCTGGAATCCGCCGTGGACAGCCGATGCCGCCGATACGACGATCGAGCCGGAGGGCGGCCACCCCGGCGCGTACGCGCACACCGCGGCCGAACTCTACGATCTGGGCTACTACATCGACGACGTTTTCGGTGGCGAGTCGCCGTTTCTCGGCAACCATGCCGAGCATGCGTCGCTGACCTTCAGCATCGACTTCAAGGTCGACGGCATCCGGGTCGGCGGGCAGCCGGCCGAGGTGCCGGTCTTCGTGCACTTCCGCAATTTCTCGCACAACGCCTCGGTGTTCTTCCGCCTGGGGACGCTCGCGGAGGGCCAGGCGTGGACGACGCATTCGGTCACCGTCGACCCGCGCTCGCTGCAGATGCCGGCCGGATGGGGCGGCACCGGTGCCGACGATCCGAAGACCGGCGGGCCGGTGCTGCCGGCCGGCGTCACCTTCGCCGACGTGATGTCCGACGTGAACGAAGTGAGCCTGGCCGCGCATGAGCCCTACGAGCCGTTCGAGGGCGGCGAGTTCGACATCGGCGTCGACAACATCCGCATCGCGTTCGGCGCGGCGCCGCCGGCGCAGCCGCCGCGCTACGAGATCGTCGATCTGGGCACGTTCGGCGGCGAACTGGCCAATGCGCATGCGATCAACGAGTCCGGCGCGGTGGCCGGCGTGGCGATGAACAAGGACTTCATCGAGCTGGCGTTCCTTTGGCAGGACGGCCAGATGCGCTATCTCGGCACGCTCAATCCGGCATTCGAGTACGACTTCGGCGTCGCGCGCGGCATCAGCGACAACGGCTATCTGGCCGGCTATTCGATGGCGCCGTTTCCGAACGGCCCGGGCACCGTCGCGCATGCGTTCTTCTGGTCCGAAGAGACCGGCATGGTCGACCTGGCGCCCGGCTCGGAATTCGCGTCCTGGGCCTGGGACGTCAACTCGGCCGGACAGGTCGTCGGCGAAGGCGCGGGCGCCTTCATCTGGACCCAGAAGGACGGCATGGTCTCGATCGGTCCCGGTGCGGCCGAAGCGATCAACGAGAAAGGCGAAGTCGCCGGCTGGGGCACCACGCCGGGCGGTACCGGCGGCTGGGTCTACGACAGCGCCAGCGGGCAGATGCGCTATCTCGACACGCTCGGCCGCCTGTCCGAGATCCGCGACATCAACATTCACGGCAAGGTCGTCGGCTACTCGATCACCGACGACTGGCAGGCGCGCACGGTGCTCTGGAACGCCGACGGCTCGATCGTCGACCTCGGCGTGATCCCGGTGCCCGACTACGGCCCCGGCGTCGCCAATGCGATCAACGACCACGACTGGATCGTGGGCCGCGACGACTACCTCGGCTGGTCGGAGACGCCGAACCGCGGCTGGCTGTGGATCGGCGGCCAGAAGTACGACCTCAAGGCGCTGATCGCCGACCCGGTCGTGCAGGCCTCGTGGGCCGAACTGGCCCATCCGCTCGGCATCAACAACCGCGGCGAGATCGTCGGCATCGGCATCCACGACGGCATCTTCGGCCGCGCGTTCCTGATGCGTCCGATCGTGCCGTCCGAGGTCGTGTTCGCCGACGGCTTCGATCAGGACTGACGGGTTCGCCGATGTCGTTCCGGTGCCGCCGTCCGCTTGTGCAGCGGGCGGCGGCATCGTGTTCTGCGACGATGCCGCAGCAGGCCGCGTCCTGTCCGCACCGGGCCGATCGAGCAGGGCCCACGCGACGGAGGCGGCGGCGATGCGGCGATCGAAGAGGAATCTGGGCGTGTTCGGTCTGCTGCTGGCGCCGCTGGCGGCCGCGCAGACCGCGACGGTGACGTTCGACGAGGGCTGGGCCGGCTGGTCGGGGCCCCAGGGCGGCGGCGGCGCGACCACGATCGAGCCCACCGGCGGCCATCCCGGCGCACATGCGCATACCGTCTTCAACAACTTCGGCATCACGTTCTCGACCGATGCCAACGCCGCCTTCCTCGGCGACTACGGCAGCGCCACGTCGGTCACGATCGGCGTCGACGTCAGGGTCGAGTCGATCGCGATGCTCGGCTCGCCGGTGCCGCGCACCCTGGTTCTCGACGTGCGCAGCTACAGCCTCGCGCAGGACGGCTATCCGTGGACCTCGGTGTGGCACCCGCTGGCGCTGCTCGAGAGCGGCCAGGACTGGGCGCGCTATGCGGTGACCTTCGATCCGAACGCCGCCACGCTGCCGGCCGGCTGGGGCGGCTCCGGCGCCGAGGACCCGATCACGTTCGAGCCGCGCCTGCCCGACGGCGTGACCTTCGCCGACGTGCTCGCCCAGGTCGAGTCGCTGGCGTTCACGACGCTCGAGCCGGGCATGTTCTACGGCTTCGCCGATTTCGATCTGCGCATCGACAATCTCCACATCGCGCGCGTCGCCGATCCGGTCTTCGCGGACGGTTTCGAAGCCGATTGAGCCAGCGGGCGGGATTGCGACCGATGACGCCGGCTGGCGCCCGCGCCGCTCAATAGGCCGGCACGAACAGGCCGGCGAGCGGCAGCGAGACGCTGCCGAGCGCGACGCCGATCAGCGTCGCGGCGATGACGTCGCTCGGGTAGTGCAGGCCGAGCACGACGCGCGAGGCGCCGACCAGCAGCGCGAACGGGATCAGCAGCAGCGCAAGCCACGGCACGTAGGCAATCGCCACGGTCGTGAAGCTGACCGCGTGCAGCGTATGGCCGGACGGAAAGCTGAACTCGTCGAGCGGTGCGACGTGCGCGACGATGCCGCCGTGCGTGCGGAACGGGCGCGGCCGCCGCGTCCAGCGCTTCAGGCCGCGATACAGCAGCAGCGCGACGACGCCGACCAGAGCCATGTTCAGTGCGGCCGCCGCGCCGCGCGCGGTGCCGCTCAGCAGCAGCACGCCGATCAGCACGTACCAGAACACGCCGTCGCCGAGCCGGCTGACCGCACCGAAGAAGACCAGCGCCGCACGCCGGCCGCCCCAGCGGTTCACGCGCTGGCACAGACGCCATTCGCCGCTGCGCGCCTCCAGGCGCTGGAACAGGTCCAGTGCGCTCATCAGGCGGCCCTCAGCGACAGATCGGACAGGAGTTCGACGAAGCGCAGCGTGACCGAGGCCGGATTGAGGCCCTCGACCGAGCCGCGGGCGGCACGGCCCATCGCCGATCGCGCCGGCGCGTCGGCCGCCAGCGCGAGCGCGGCCTCGATGAAGGCCTCGGCATCGTCGAACGCGACGCGCCGGCCGGTCTGGCCGTCGACGATGCGTTCGCGCGCGGCGCCGTAGTCGTAGGCGACCACGGCCAGGCCGCTGGCCATCGCCTCCAGCGTGACGTTGCCGAAGGTCTCGGTGATGCTCGGAAACAGAAACAGGTCGCCGCTGGCGTAATGGCGTGCCAGCGACTCGCCGCGATGCAGGCCGCTGAACACGATGTCCGGATGCTGCTGCGCGAGCGCGGCGCGGGCCGGGCCGTCGCCGACCAGGATCAGGCGCGCGTCGGGCCGGCAGGTCTGGATGTGGCGGAACGTGCGCACCAGCAGATCCAGGTTCTTCTCCGGCGCCACGCGCCCGACATGGAGCACCGCGAGCTGGTCGCCGTCCAGTCCCCATTGCGCGCGCAGCGCCTCATCGCGCCGCGCCGGGTGGAACAGCTGGGTGTCGACCGCGCGGTGCAGCAGCCGCACGTTGCGGAAGCGGTGCCGGCGCAGATAGCGCGCCAGCTCCTCGGTCGGCACCAGGGTCGCGGCGGCGCGGTTGTGGAAGCGGCGCAGCCAGGCGAACACCGCCGGCGTCAGGAAGCCCAGGCCGTAGTGACGGACGAAATCGTCGAAGCGCGTGTGGAAGCCGGTGCAGGCCGGTACGCCGAGCCGGTGCGCGATCGTCATCGCGCTGACGCCGAGCGGGCCTTCCGTCGCGACGTAGATCGCGTCGGGCCGTTCCAGCCGCCAGCGGCGCAGCAGCGTGTGGCGGGCCGGCAGGCCGAAGCGCAGACCCGGATAGCGCGGCAGCGCCGCGCCGCGGACCAGGACGTGCTCGACGCCGGCGGGGCCTTCGGCGGCCTCCTCGTCCGACTGCCGCGGCCGGACCACCTCGACGCGATGGCCGAGGCCGCTGAGGCCCGCGGCCAGCGATTGGACGGTGAGCGCCACGCCGTTGATCTCGGGCGGCCAGGTTTCGGTGACGAGTGCGACGTGCATCGGGTCGGGCCCAAGGGTAGCCATCGGCAGGCTCGCAGCTGGTCCTTGCGCCGGCGTTGCGTTTTTGTTGCACGGCGGTGACGCAGGCTTCACGATGTCATGTTCCTGTCATCTGCAGTGCCTAGCGTGCGTCGATGTCCGTCCCGTTGCGTGCCCAACCCGCTCTCGACGTCGCCGCGCTGGTGGAGCTGCGCCGGTCCTCGCGACGCCGGCGCGAGCGTGCGGGCCGCGCCCTGGCTGCGATCGGCGCCGGCGCGGTGCTGGCCTCGGTGCTGGCGATCCCGGTCTTCCTGCTGTTCGAGCTGCTGCCGTCGATCGCGGTGCCGGACGGCACCGGCGAGCGTCTCGGCGTCCTGCTGAGCGGAACGTTCAAGGCCAGCGTGCTCGCGGTGCTGCTGGCGATCCCGGTCGGCCTGGCCGCCGCGGTCCATCTGGTCTGTTTCTCGACGCCGCTGCAGCGCAGCCGCTGGCGGCCGGTGCTCGATCTGCTCGCGGCGATTCCGACCGTGGTCCTCGGCCTGATCGCGCTGACCTGGCTCGCGCCGTGGCTGCAGTCGCGGATCGCGACCCTGCTGGTACTCGCGGCCGCGGTGCTCGCCGCCGTGCTCGCCGGCTTCGCCGTATTCGGGCAGCGCCTGCGCAGGCATCCGGCGTGGCGGCCGTTCGTCGCGCTCGCGCTCGGCCTCGCGGCCGGCGTCGCCGTGATCGCCTGGGATCCGCTGGCCGGCAGCGTCGAAGCCGACACGCCATGGAATGCCGTGCTGGTCGGGCTCGCGCTCGGCGTGACGGCCGTGCCGCTGATCTGCACCGTCGGCGCCGACGCCCTGCAGCAGGCCTGGGACCGTCACGTCGATGCCGCGGTCGCGCTCGGTGCATCGCGCTGGCAGGCGCTGCGCTCGCTGGTGCTGCCGGCCGCCGCGCCCGGTCTGGCCGCCGCGGCATTGCTGGCGCTCGGCCGCTGCGCCGGCGAGACGATGATCGTGCTGATGGCCAGCGGCAACACGCCGCTCGCCAGCGCCGATCCGCGCGACGGCCTGCGCAGCCTCAGTGCCGAACTGGCGTTGTCGCTGCCCGTTGCCGAGCGCGGCGGCGCGCTCTGGCGCATGCTGCTGATCGCGACGCTGCTGCTGTTCGTGCTGAGCTTCGCCTGCCATCTGGCGGCGGCGCGGCTGCGGGCGCGTGCCGCGTCATGATGCGCGGCGCGGCGCTCCGGCGCGGACGCATCGTCGAGCATCTGGCCGCCGGTTCGTCGGCGGCCGGCCTCGCGCTGTGTCTGCTGCTGGCCGGCGGCATCGTGCTGCTGCTGGTGCGCGCGGGCCTGGCGCCGTTCTGGCCGCAGCCGGTGATCGAGTACACGCTGCGCGACGGCCGCAGCGTGCTCGGCGAGCTCATGCTGCACCGGGACGGCGCGCTGATCGTGCGTGGCGACGAGCAGGCGCGGCCCGGCGACGGCTACGTACGATTGCGCGAGGCGGAGATCCTCGCCGAGCGGCAGCCGCCCGATGCGGTCGCGCGCGTGCATGCGGACGGACGGCGCAGCTATCGCCTCGGCGAGGCCGGTCCGGACGAGCCCGATCTCGTCGGCGTCGACCGGCGCAACGCGCTGACATTCGCAGGCAAGCTCGCATTCTTCGGCGAACGCCTGCGCGCGTATGCGATCGGCGGCGACCGGTCCGGTGATGCCGGTCAGGGCCTGCTGCCGGCCCTGGCCGGCACGCTGACGCTGGTACTGCTGATGAGCCTGATCGTGATGCCGATCGGCGTTGCTGCCGCGGTGCATCTGCACGTCTATGCCGGGCGCGGGCGGATCGGTGCCCTGGTGCGCGGCGCGGTCGGCAGCCTCGCCGACGTGCCTTCGATCGTCTACGGCGTGCTCGGCCTCGGCCTGTTCGTGCACGGCATCGGCGGCGGCATCGACCGCTGGCTCCATGCCGATCGCCTGCCGGTGCCGACGTTCGGCACCGGCGGCCTGCTCTGGGCCGCGCTGACGCTGGCGGTGCTGACCTTGCCGGTCGTCGTCGCGACGGTCGAGCAGGGCCTGGCGCGGATACCCGATACGCAGCGGCTGGGCTCGCTGGCGCTCGGCGCGACGCGCGGCGAGACGCTGCGCCGGCTGCTGCTGCCGCAGGCGCGGCCGGCCGTGCTGAGCGCCTGGATCCTCGCGGTCGCACGCGCGGTCGGCGCGGTCGCGCCGCTGATGCTGGTGGGTGTCGTCAAGTATGCGCCGGCCTCGCCGATCGATGCGGCGTTTCCGTATCTGCATCCGTCGCGCCAGTTCACGCATCTGGGCTTCGCGGTCTACGATCAGGCGCTGATCAGTCCGGACGCGCTGGTCGGCGTGCCGCGCGCCTATTCGGCCGCCCTGCTGCTGGTCGCGCTGGTGCTGGTGCTCAACGCCGCCGCCGGACTGGTCGGCCGGCGCCTGCGCGATCGCGATCGCGCGTTTCCGTTGTGATGCCCGCGATGTCCACGCCCGATTCCGATACGACCACCACGATCGCCGCGCAGCTGTTCGACGACGTCGCGATCGCCCTGCGCACGCGTGCGCTGTCGCTGTGGTTCGAGCAGCGGCAGATCCTGCACGCGATCGACCTCAGCGTCCCGGCCGAGCGGATTCTGGCCGTGATCGGTCCGAGCGGCAGCGGCAAGACCAGCCTGCTGCGCTGTCTGAACCGCCTCAACGAGGAGGTCCACGGCTGCCGGATCGACGGCGAGGTGCTGCTCGACGGCACCGATCTGCTGAGCGCATCGGCGCCGGTGCACGAGGTGCGGCGGCGCGTCGGCATGGTGTTCCCGAAACCGAATCCGTTTCCGCTGTCGATCTACGAGAACGTCGCCTATGGTCTGCGCCTGCTCGGGCTGCGCCGCGCCGCGCTCGACGCGCCGGTCGAGGACGCGCTGCGCGCGGTCGCGCTCTGGGACGAGGTGGCCGACCGCCTCGACGCGCCGGCGCTGGCGCTGACGCCGGGGCAGCAGCAGCGGCTGGCGATCGCACGCGCGCTGGCGCTGCAGCCGCAGGTGCTGCTGATGGACGAGCCGGCGGCCGCGCTCGATCCGCAGTCCTCGCTGCATCTGGAGGATCTGTTGCGCCGGCTCGGCCGCCGCTGCGCGATCGTGCTGGCCACGCACAATCTGCAGCAGGCCGCGCGGGTGTCGGACTATGCGGCGTTCATCAGCGACGGCCGGCTGATCGAGATCAACGATACCGATACGCTGTTCACCAACCCGCTACGCCGCGAGACCGAGGACTACGTCACCGGCCGCTACGGCTGATCGGCGCAGTCCGTCGCGATCGCGGAGCGGGACGCAGCTCGACGCGACGAGCGATGATCCGATGCGGACCCGCGCGCCGCCGCTCGCGCGGGTCGACCGAACGGCGGGCCGGGCCCGCTCGACCACCTTGATGGAGCCTCGACGATGCCGACCTCGACCGAATACGCGCAGCTCAATCCGCACATCTCGCGGCAGTTCAGCCAGGAACTGGAGGACGTGCGCCGCAAGGTGCTGGCGATGGGCGGGCTGGTCGAGGAGCAGCTCGCGGTCGCGCTGCGCGTGCTGACCGACGGCGATGCCCGGCTCGGCGTCGAGGTCACCGCGCGCGAGGACCGCATCAATGCGGCCGAGATCGAGATCGACAGCCAGTGCACGCAGATCCTCGCGCGCCGCCAGCCGGCCGCTTCGGACCTGCGCCTCGTGCTGACGGTCATGAAGATGCTCGGCGACATCGAGCGGATCGGCGACGAAGCCAAGCGCATCGAGCGCATCGCCGAGGGCCTGATCGGCGAGGACAGCCACGGCGAGGAGCCGACCGCGGCGCTGGCCGCGCTCGGCTCGCACGCGCGCGACATGCTGCGCGGTGCGCTGGACGCGTTCGCGCGGCTCGACGAACGGCTCGCGCTGGACGTGATCCGGCGCGACCGGCGCATCGACGCGCGCTATCGCGAGCTGTTGGCGCTGCTGACGGCGCGCATGCGCGCCGTGCCCGACGCGATTCCCGAGGAGCTCGAGCGGCTCTGGGCCGCACGCGCGCTCGAGCGGATCGGCGACCGCTGCAAGAACCTGTGCGAATACGTGCTGTATCTGGTGCGCGGCAAGGACGTGCGGCACACCGGCCTGGCGCGCAACGAGGACGCGGCCGGCGAATGAAGCCCCGGCCGGCGGCTCAGACCGTCGCGGCGTGGCCCTTGATCATCGCCAGCATCGCGGCCAGCCCATTGGAACGGGTCGGCGACAGATGCTTGGCCAGGCCGATCGCCTCGATGAAGCGCGGCTCGGTGGCGAGGATCTCGGCGGCCGGGCGCGCCGAATAGACGCGCAGCAGCAATGCGATCAGTCCGGAGACGATCGCCGAATCGCTGATCGCGCGGAAGCGCAGCTGGGCGGCATCGCCCTCGGCGACCAGCCAGACCTGCGACTGGCAGCCCTGGACGCGGTGTTCCTCGGTCTTGAGCGCGTCGGGCAGCGGCGGCAGCTTGCGGCCGAGGTCGATCAGGTACTGATAGCGCTCGGTCCAGTCGCCGAAGAACGCGAATTCCTCGGCGATCGCCTGCTGTGCCGCCTCGGCAGTCGGCTCGGGTGCGGTCTCAAGCGGCACAGTCGTCGCTCTTGGCCACTTTCCAGCGGGTGCCGCCGGCGCCGTCCTCGATGACGATGCCGCGCGCCGCGAGCTCGTCGCGGATCCGGTCGGAGGTCGCGAAATCGCGCGCGGCACGTGCCGCGCGGCGCTGCTCGAGCAGGCCCTCGATCCAGCCGGCGTCGACCGTCTGGCCGCCGACCGCCTGCCGGAACCAGGCTTCGGGATCCTGCTGCAGCACGCCGAGCAGGGCGCCGGCGCCGAGCAGGTCGGCCTTTGCGGCACGGCGTGCCTCGGGCGTGCTCGCCTTGCGTGCAGCATCGGCCAGGCCGGCCAGCACCGCGAACGCGGCCGGCGTGTTGAGGTCGTCGCACAGCGCCGCCTCGACCTCCGGCGGCACCCGCGGCGCATCGACCGCGACGTCGGCCAGATCGCGCAGCACGCCGTACCAGCCGTCCAGCGTGCGGCCGGCCTGCGCGATCGCCGCGTCGGACCAGTCCAGCGGCTGCCGGTAGTGCGCCTTGAGCAGGACCAGGCGCAGCGACTCGGCCGGATGGCGCTGCAGCAGCTCGTGCAGCACCATCACGTTGCCGAGCGACTTGGACATCTTGCGGCCTTCCAGGCTCAGCATGCCGTTGTGCAGCCAGTAGCGTGCGAAGGTGCGGCCGCCGTGCGCGCAGGTGCTCTGCGCGATCTCGTTCTCGTGGTGCGGAAACATCAGGTCGTTGCCGCCGGCGTGGATGTCGATCGTCTCGCCGAGGTGGGCCTCGGCCATCGCCGAACATTCGATGTGCCAGCCCGGACGGCCGCGGCCCCACGGACTGTCCCAGCCGGGCAGGTCCGGCGTCGACGGCTTCCACAGCACGAAGTCGGCCGGATTGCGCTTGTAAGGCGCCACTTCGACGCGCGCGCCGGCGATCATGTCCTCGATCGAGCGGCCCGACAGCCGGCCATACTCGGGAAAGCTCGCGACGTCGAACAGCACGTGGCCTTCCGCGGCATAGGCGTGGCCGGTCTCGATCAGGCGCTCGCACATCGCGACGATCTGCGGAATATGCGCGGTCGCGTGCGGGACCACGTCCGGCGCCGCGACGCCGAGCTGGGCCAGGTCCTCGTGGTAGGCCTGCGCGTAGCGCTCGGTGATCTGGCCGATCGGCACGCCGGTTTCCCGCGCCGCCGCATTGATCTTGTCGTCGACGTCGGTGATGTTGCGTGCGTAGACCACCTGCGGGTAGCGCCGCCGCAGCAGCCGCGCCAGCAGGTCGAAGACCACGGCGGGCCGGGCGTTGCCGATATGGATGTAGTTGTAGACGGTGGGGCCGCAGACGTACATCGTGACCCGGGCGGGATCCTGGGGGACGAATTCCTCGGTCCGCCGGGTCAAGGAATTGTGCAGGCGTAGGCTCATTCGGGGGCTGTCGTGTTGCTTCGCCGCATCATAGCAGCTCGCCCTCGAGGACTTGTTTGGGATTGTAAAAACTCTTGAGCGGGCAGTATCTTGGGCGATGATTCAGCGATCGGCTGCTCTAATTTTGTGCACTTTGGGAGACGGCTTGGTTCGGCGCAGATCGTGCAGGCCGCGTCCCGCCCCGATTCGGAGATGTAGATGAAGATGTTCGCGCTATGCGGTCTGGCGGTCGCCCTGGTCGGGACGCTGGGGTCGACGCAGGCCCGCGCCCAGGAAGCCGCGCCCCCCTACGAGGTCAGCCGCGGCGATGGTTACGATGACAACGTCAAGTTCGTATGGGCCGACGTGTTGCGCGTCGACCCGATCTACGAGCAGATCCGCAGCGCACGGCCGCGCGAGGAATGCTACGAGACCGAGGTCGAGCATCGCGACACCGGCAACCGCGCCGGCGGTACCGTGATCGGCGCGATCGTCGGCGGCGTGCTCGGCAATACGATCGGCAAGGGCGACGGCCGCAAGGCCGCCACGGTGGCCGGCGCGGTGGCCGGCGGGGCGATCGGCAACAACATCGGCGGCCGCAACGACCGCTACTACACCGATACCGAGACCCGCTGCCGCACGATCCACGACACGGTCGAGGAGCGGCGCATCGCCGGCTACGACGTGCAGTACCGCTATCGCGGCGACGTGTTCATGTCGCGCCTCGACTACGATCCGGGCGAGCGCATGCGCGTGCGCGTCAGCGTGTCGCCGGCCGACTGAGGCCGGTCGGCGTCCGGCCGGGAGCCGGACGCGCAGAGGCGGCTCAGACGACCGCGCCGGGCCAGGCGCGGTCGATCAATGCGCCGAACGGCGCGTCGGCCGGCAACGTACCGAAGCAGCGCGTATCGCCGCCGAGGCGCGTGCGGCAGAACGTCTCGGCGACCGCTGCCGGCGCGCCGCGCAGCAGTACCGCCGCCTGCAGCGCCACCGCCATGCGTTCGACGAGCACGCGGGCGATCGTTTCGCGCTCGGCGGGGACCGTGGCGAACAGGCCGCCGAGGCGTTCTCGTTCCGCCCGCAGCAGCGGATGCAGCGGCGCGGCCCGATCGATTTCGCCCAGGAACGCCTCGAGGCTGGCCGGCTCCCGATCGAGCGTGCGCAGCACGTCCAGGCACTGCACGTTGCCGCTGCCTTCCCATATCGAATTGAGCGGCGCCTGGCGATACAGCCGCGGCAGCATCGATTCCTCGACGTAGCCGGCTCCGCCGAGGCATTCCTGCGCCTCGTTGACGAACGGCGCACAGCGCTTGCAGATGATGTACTTGCCGATCGCGGTGATCAGCCGCGCCAGCGGCGCGGCCTGCGCATCGTGCTGCGCGTCGTCGACCGCGCGCGCCACGCGCAGCGCCAGCGCCATCGATGCCTCCGACTCGAGCGCCAGATCGGCCAGTACGTTGCGCATCAGCGCATGCTCGACCAGCCGCTTGCCGAACGCGCGGCGATGCCTCGTGTGGTGCAGCGCCTGCACCAGCGCCTGGCGCATGATCGCGGCCGAGCCGATCGCGCAGTCCAGCCGCGTCAGCGCGACCATGTCGAGGATCGTCGCGACGCCGCGGCCCTCCTCGCCGATTAGCCAGGCCAGCGCGCCCTGGAACTCGACCTCGGAGCTGGCATTGCTCCAGTCGCCGAGCTTGTCCTTGAGCCGCTGCAGGCGGATCGCGTTGCGGCTGCCGTCCGGCGCGAAGCGCGGCAGCAGGAAGCACGACAGACCCGCATCGGCCTGCGCCAGCACCAGGAAGCCGTCGCACATCGGCGCCGAGAAGAACCATTTGTGGCCGACCAGCGCATGCAGACGGCCCGGGCCGGATCCCTCCACCGGCGTCGCGCGCGTCGTGTTGGCGCGCACGTCCGATCCGCCCTGCTTCTCGGTCATGCCCATGCCGATCGTGTTGCCGGTCTTGTCCCAGGCCGGCAGGTCGCGCGGGTCGTACTCGGTCGACACGATCCGCGCGATCCAGGTCTCGGCCCAGTCGCCGTGCCGCCGCAGCGCCGCGACCGAGGCGTAGGTCATCGTCAGCGGGCAGTTGTTGCCCTGCTCGGGCTGGTTGTGCAGATAGGCCAGCGCGGCGCGCGCGACGTGTGCGCCGCGCCGGCTGGCGTGGCGCCATGCGAAGCTCGGCACCTCGTGGCGGATGCCGAGCGACAGGATCGCGTGATAGGCCGGATCGAAGCGCACCGTATCGATGCGGTGGCCGTAGCGGTCGAACGGCACGAAGCGCGGCTTGTTCTCGTTGGCCGCGACGCCGAGCGCCATCAGCTCGCCGCCGGCGACCGGCCCGAACGCGGCGAGCCGGTCCTCGGCCCAGCCGCCGCCCTCGCGCGCGACCGCATCGCGCAGCGGCACGTCGGTGAGCCAGGCATCGTACGGCGGCAGCGGCGGCGGCTGGTTCTCGACCCGGTGGGTCAGGAAACGCGCGGCGATCTCGTTCATCGGCTTGGCTCCTCGGGACCGCTGCGGCAGCGGTCGGCCGCGATTGAAGCGCGCGCGGACGCGCGCTGTGTCAGGGCGTACGGTCGGCCAGACGTTCCATCAGACCCGCGTACAGCACCTCGCGCCGCCAGCCCTCCAGCGCAGCCGGCCAGCGGCCGCTGGCGAGCAGCGATTCGAGGTGGCGTCGCGCGCAGAGCAGGCCCTCAGGCAGGTCCAGCCGCTCCGCGGTGGCGTTGACGAACGCCTTCATCGCCGCGATCGCGCGCTTGTCGGCCGGCGTCGGCAGCGCCGGGATCGGTTCGATCTCGAGCTCGGCCGCCTCGAGCGGTCGGGCCAGGACCTCGAGCAGTTCCGCACGCTGCGCGCTACGCAGCGCACGCAGGCCCTTGGTCCGCTGGAACAGGTCCTCGTTGCCGGCCGGCGGATGCTGGCTGAGGTCGAGTGCGCGCGGATCGTCCAGCAGCCACGAGCGCGGCCGGTCGATCGCGCGCGCGGTGACGTCGCGCCAGATCAGCACGCGGCGCAGCAGCGCCTGCTTCTCGAGCGGCCAGCCGGCGGCGCCGCGCAGCGCCGTCTGCGGCTGCGGATCGGCTTCGCGCCGGCCGGCGCGATCGACCATGCGGCGGCAGTCCTCGCGATGCCAGTCCTCGTAGCCGCGCGCGGACAGGCGCGCCGACAGCTGCCGATGCAGGTCGGCCAGATGCGTGACGTCCTGGGTCGCGTACTCGAGCTGTTCGGGCGACAGCGGGCGGCGCAGCCAGTCCGAGCGGGTCTCGGCCTTCGGCAGCTGCACGCCGGTCAGTTCGAACACCAGCCGCTGATAGCCCAGGCCGGGACCGAGTCCGGCGAATGCTGCGGCGATCTGCGTGTCGAACAGCTGGCCGAGTCCGCGCGGCACCGGCGCCGAGAGCGCCTCGAGGTCTTCGCTGGCGCTGTGCATCACGCAGACGCGGTCCGCCGCCGACAGCGCATCGCCGAGCAGGGCGGTGTCGGCGGCCAGCGGATCGATCAGGGCGGTCTGCGAGCCGTGCGCCAGCTGCACCAGGGCGAGCTTCGGGTAGAACGTGTCCACGCGCATGAACTCGGTGTCCAAGCCGATCAGAGGCGGCAGGGACGCGGCCAGTTCGCGCAGCGGTTCGTCGTGGTCGATCCAGTCGGCCAATGGAGGTTCCTGATGAAGGTCGGACATCGAGCGTAGCAAGCGCGCGCGCCGTCTGGAACGAGGTTTTTCGCGCGGGGGTGTTCACAGGCCCCGAGGAACCTTGTAGGATTGCGCGCCCCGCCGGACCCCGGGCGCGCCTCGCGCTCCGTCCGCCGCAGGGAAGGCACGACGATTCCGCGTGCCGGCATGGCCGGGTAGCTCAGTTGGTAGAGCAGGGGATTGAAAATCCCCGTGTCGGCGGTTCGATTCCGTCCCCGGCCACCATTTCTCTTCAGAGCGCTCGCCGTGTGTCTGCCGGCAGCCGCATCGTACTCGGCGCATGCCGCAGCTCCCGCCCGTTCGGCCCGCGGCTGGATGTATTCCTGTGCCTGTCGAACGCGCGTCGATCGTTCGGTCGCATCGGCATCGACCGATCAGGCAGGCCGCCTCTCGATGTCGTGCGGCTCGCCGATGGTGCGCCCACGCCGGCTGCCGCCGGACGTCGTTTCGGCGGACCGGGATGCGCTCGATCGATCATGGCCTGCGAGCGAACCGGCGGGTGCCGCTCACGCCCGGCACGGTTCGATCGAGGCGCGAGCGGGCGCTCGCTTGCGTCACTTCTTCCGCGTCTCGACCGCGTCGAGCTTCTGCTCGGTGCGTTGGATCACCGAGGGCAGCACCGCGCGCCGCTTCATCGTCGCGACCGACGCCTGCAGCACGGCCCGGGCCTGCGTCGCGTCGCCGGCTTCGTCCAGGGCCGAAGCGACGCGGTCGAGCGTCTCGAAGTACGGGATGTGACCGAGCGTGTCGGCGGCGTCCTGCGCCGATTGCAGCAGCGGTGCGATCCGTTCGGCGGCGGCCTCCGGCGTCGCGCGGTCGCAGCGGATCGCCAGGCCGCGGCCGTCGTCCGTGGCGACCAGGCGCTTGTGATCGCGCAGCTTCGGCATCGCGAGCGCGACGGCAGCATGCATCGCGGCGGCGTGGTCGGGACAGCGCCGCACCAGTTCCTCGAGCGTGGCCGCGGCCTGCGCCAGACCCGGCGTCGCGCCGAATACCAGCGCGCGGCCGACGTCCTCGCTGAAGTAGTCGAGCGCGAGGCGATCCTCCTCGAACGATCGCGACGGCGCGACGTAGATGCGCAGCACGTTCGAGACGACGTTGTAGAGCCCGACATCGAGCACGGCCTGGATCCGGTAGAAGCCGGGCTGGTCGATCAGCCAGCCCGACGAGCAGGCGCTGACCATCTGCGTGCCGTAGGTCGACTCGCCCGGCGCGAGCGTCGATTGCCGTTCCTGCATGCACAGCGTCGCCATCGGGCGCCATTGCACGGTCGGCGAACCCTCGCGCTGGATGAAGACGGTCAGATGATGGCCATCGACCAGGGCGTCGGCGTCGAAGCTCGCCGGCTCGGTGGAGACGTTGGTCAGTTTGAGCTCGAGTGTGACCGGCTCGAGGAAGCGATAGACGTTCAGGTCGCGATTCGGACGGATGTCCAGGCGCCAGCCGGGTTGCAGCCCGATCAGTTCGGGCGCGACGAAGCCGTGATCGACGAACCAGCGGTTGTTGCCCATCTGCACGAAGCGGCGCGGCGCGTGGCGCATGAACAGCAGCTCGTCGTCGCTGAAGCGGAAGCGGAAGCTCGAGAAGAACGCTTCCTGTCCGCCGGCGACCAGCGATGGATAGTTCATGAAGCTGCGGGCTTCGGGCTCGTTCTGCAGCGGAATCCACGGATCGCCGGGCGCACCCTGGCCGGTGCCGAACGCCTTCTGGAACGAATGGGCCAGATTGAAGGTATGGCCGATCTCGTGCGTCATGATGAAGAACAGCATGCGCTGCCGCCAGGCTTTCGGCTTGGGGTCGCCGGCGGGCGCGTCGAACAGGAAGCTCTCCGAGAACATCGCAGCGCCGCGGCGCTGGTTGGCGCCCATGTCGTCGAACATCAGGCCGCCGACGTTACGGCCCAGATCGTGCCGCGCCGCATAGAGCATCCACATCGCCCACTGCGGCCGGTCGGCATAGAGCGACCAGTAGGTCGCCATTGCGTCATGCAGCTCGGCGGTCGACCAGGTGCCGTTGACGCCGGCGGCCGACAGCGGAATCACCTGGGCCTTCGGCGACATCGTCGTCGCGAATCCGGCGCGCTGATAGATCGTCGCCAGCGACAGCGTCTCGTGCGGAAGGCCGGCGGGGTGGTTGGGATGCGCATGCGTGTCGTAGGTCAGGACCGGCTCGCCGGCATGCTCGACGCGGTCCACCTCGAGGTCGACCGGATCGAAATGCGGCGAGTCGAACGTCAGCGGATAACGGCGCTCGGGCGCGCCGGCGATGGCGAGCGTCAGCGCGTATTCCTGATAGCCCTGCTGGATGTCGGCACCGGAAGCCTGCAACACGATGCGGTCGCCCGGCATCATCTGGGCGTCGCCGTCGCGGTAGAACACCGTCGCGGTGATCGTGCGGACGTGCCGGCCCAGTACCTGGTCGGCGGTCACGCGCGCGACGACGTGCGCGGTGGTGCGCGCGATCTGTCGCCAGACCGTGACCGACAGGCACTGCTGCGGAAAGAAGCGGTCGACGTCGACGCGCACGGTGACCAGCAGATCGTCCTTGGGATTGGCCGGCTTGTAGAGGTATCGGCCGCTCAGCAGCAGGTTTCGGGCCGGACCCAGTCCCGAATCCGCGGCGGCCGGTGCGGATGGGGCGCCGGCTGCCGCGGCGCTCGGCGCTGCCTTGTTCAGGCGGGTGCCGGCGCTCTGGCCGAATGACGGGTCGCGGTCTTCGGGCGCAGGGCCGATCGAAGCGGGAGCGGAGCGGTTCGACATCACGTGATTCCTTAATGAGTGCGGTGAATGCGTCCCTGGCGCCCGGGATCAGAAATACGCCGGGCGCTCGCGTGCGGGTCCGACGACGAGGCCGGCGTCTTCCAGATTGACGGTGACCACCTCGTCACCGGCGCCGATCGTATAGCGGGAGACCAGCGATCGCGCCGGCACGCTGATCGTCAGTGTCTGGCCGGGGTCGGCTTGCAGATCCAGCCGGTGCGCCAGGCCCAGTTGCAGCGGCGTACGGGCCTGGACCTCGGCGAGCCGGCGGCCGTCGAGATCGACCAGGACGGTCTGGCCGGCGAAACCGCCTTGCAGGTGCAGCTCGAGCGGATGTGGCATGCGGATCTCCGATGAGCAGTCGAGCGCAGACCGGTCTCGATCGCGCGCCCATCGGGGCGGCGATCGCTCGCGCTGCGTTCAGCCGGAAAACACGCCCGGTCGATCCCGGAGGCCGGTCGAGGTGGGCGCTTCGGCAAGAGGCTTGGGGAGTATACGGGGCAGGCCTTTGCCTGTATCCGCCGTGCTGGCATGAGGCGTGCAGCACAGGGGGCCGGCCGGGCCGGATGCAGCGAGTCGAAACTGACGAGCGGCAGCTGCCTGTGGCGAGGCGGCGTGCGGACTCACCGAAGCCGGGGCGAGCAAGTGTCGTGCGCGCCGCGCATCGGCGGTGGCCGGCTTGTCCGGTCTCGTCGACGCACGCTATGATTTTGTGAATCAGTACACACAAAAATCTGTCACTGTCTTACGTAGCTGCGCTGTTCGTCACAGTTTTTGCCTTTGAGGCAGCTGAGCGGGGCATGGCGTATGAGGTGACCGGTTTGTCGCACCTCGCATTCCGAGCGATCGGGCATGCGGCGTCGATTTCACCGATCCATCAGGCTCGCTTTGGGGGGCAGCCATGAAATTTCGTTCACGTGCAGTGCGCGCGGCCGCGGTGGCCGTCGCGAGCTTCGTTCTGACTTTCTTCGCGGGTGGGGCCCTGGCCTCCGGCGCGACGAGCCAGGTCGTCGTCAATTCCGCCGGCGGCACCGCCGCCAATGGCAGTGACGGCTTGCGTCTGACCTGGGGCAGCAACAGCCAGTTCCAGGCGCGCATCGCCAACCTCGATCAGGTCTACAACACCGGCGCGACGCCGATGTCGGGCAGCTTGTTCAACAGCGTGTTTCTGCGCGTCGATCGCGGCACCGGCGCGGTGCGTGTCTACAACAATTCCAACAATGCCAACGCCAGCCCGTTCCTGGCGTTCACGCAGGTGTCTCAGAGCGCGCTGAGCGGCGCCGGCACGGCCGCCTCGCCATGGCAGGTGACGACCGTGCTGCGGCCGTCCAACGCCGCCGACAGCGCCATCACGGTCACGGTGCTGGACAGCTACATCCGGCCGCAGGCCTGGTTCACGCGCCGCGTCACGCTGACCGGCCTGCCGGCCAGCGGCGCCGACGTGCGCCTCTATCAGAACATCGACACCTATCTGCAGGGCGGCGACAACGGCCCGGGCTTCACCCGCACGTCGCCGAGCAACACGACCGGCGTGCCGGATTTCGTCGGCGTCACCAAAGGCTCGCAGATCGAAGCGCTCTGGCACGAGGCCTCGTCCGGCACGCCGATCTGGAACCGCTATTTCACCGGCACCTATTCGTGGCCGCAGAACCTGATCTGCAACGGCACCAACAACACCACCTCCTCGTGCACCAGCGTGGCGGCCGATGCCAATGCCGGCAATCTCAGCAACCTGGTCAATACCGATCCCGCCACCGACAACGGCATGGCCGCGCAATGGAACGTGCCGGCCGGTGCGACGACGTTCACGGCCGAATACCGCGTCACGTTCGCGACCGGCGCGGTCGACCTGACCAAGCAGTTCAGTCCGGCGCTGATCGCGCCGAACGGCGTCTCGACATTGCTGTTCACGCTGACCAATCGCACCACCGGCAGCGTCGCCAGCATCAATTTCCTCGACACCTTGCCGAGCGGTGTGGTCGTCGCGCCGACGCCGAACATCCGCACCAGCTGTCCGAGCGGCGCCACGCTCGGCACGACCCTGCCGCCCGGCATGACCGTGACCGCAGCCGCCGGCAGCGGCACGATCCAGGTCGCCAGCGCCACGATCAACGGCGCGGCATCGGCGAGCACGCCCCTGAGCTGCCAGATCGCCGTCAACGTGACCGGCAGCGCATTCGGCACCTACCACAACGCCAGCGGCAACATCACCAATACCAACAACCTGGTCAACCTGGTCGGCGACGAGACTCTCACGATCACCCAGCCGCAGCTGACTGCCAGCAAGACCGTGGTCGGCACGCTGATCGCCGGACAGACTGGCGCCGCCGGTGATGCGTACTACCGCATCGGCATCCAGAACAGCGGCGGCCTGCCGACCAGTGCGGCGATCACGATCAGCGAGATCCTGCCTGCCGGCGTTACCGCGGTCGCCGCGTCGAGCAGCGACGGCACGGTCAGCTGTCCCGGCCTGCCGGCGTCGGGCACGCTGACCTGCACGTTCACGCCGACGGTAGCGCTCGCGGCCGGCGCTTCGGCCGCGGTTCGTCTCAATGTGGCGATTCCGGCATCGGCCTCGGGCGCACTGACCAATCGCGTCGGCGTTGCCGGCGGCGGCGATCCGGATCCGATGCCCGACTGTGCGAGTTCGGCCAGCGAGCAGTGTGCGACGAACACGTCGACGCCGACGGTCCAGGCCGACCTGTCGGTCGCCAAGACCGGACCGTCGAGCGTGCTGGCCGGCAACGACGCGATCTACACGATCACGGTCAGCAACGACGGCCCGTCCGATGCGCAGGGCGTGATCCTGAGCGATCCGACGCCGGCCGGACTCACCTTCGTCTCGGCGAGCGCACCGTGCAGCGCCGGCTTCCCGTGCGCGCTCGGCACGCTCGCGGCCGGCGCCGATGTCACGGTCTCCGTCGTCTTTGCGGTGCTGCCCGACCATATCGGTGCGCAGATCGTCAACACGGCGAGCGTCACGGCGGCGACAACCGATCCGGACAGCGGCAACAACAGCAGCAGCGCCACGGCCAGCGTTTCGACCAGCGCCAACCTGCGCGTCGTCAAGACCGGTCCGGCTTCGGCGACGCCGGGCCAGACCGTCAGCTATACGCTGGCCGTGACCAACGACGGTCCGTCCGACGCGCAGGCCGTCAACCTGAACGATCCGACGCCACCCGGCCTCGCGTTCGTCTCGGCGACGGCACCGTGCGCGAGCGGTTTCCCGTGCACGATCGGTACGCTGGCCCCGGGCGCAAGCACGACCGTCACGGTGACCTTCGCAGTGCCGGCGAACCACAGCGGCGCGATCGTCAATACCGCCTTGGTCTCGTCGCCGACCGCCGATCCCGACCCGGGCAGCAACAGCTCGAGCGTGACGACGCCGGTCGATGCGAGCGCGGACCTGCGTCTGGTCAAGACCGGTCCGGCGTCGGCGACGCCGGGTCAGAACGTCAGCTACACGCTGGCGCTGACCAACAATGGGCCTTCCAATGCGCAGGGCATCACACTGAACGACCCGACGCCCGCGGGCCTGACGTTCGTCTCGGCGAGCGCACCGTGCGCCGGCGGTTTCCCGTGCACGATCGGCACGCTGGCCTCGGGTGCGAGCGTGACGGTCACGGCGACGTTCGCGATCCCGTCCGATCGCGACGATCCGATCGTCAACACGGCGACCGCGTCCGCATCGACGACCGATCCCGATCCTGGCAGCAACAGTTCGACCGTGACGACGCCGATCGGCGCCAGCGCGGACCTGACGGTCGTCAAGAACGGCCCTTCCTCGGCGACGCCGGGCGAGAGCCTCAGCTACACGCTGAGCGTCAGCAACGACGGTCCGTCCGATGCGCAGGGCGTGGTCCTCGACGATCCGACGCCGGCGGGTCTGACGTTCGTCTCGGCGAGCGCGCCGTGCGCGAGCGGCTTCCCGTGTGTGCTCGGTACCCTGGCTTCCGGTGCCAACACGACCGTGACCGTGACCTTCGCGGTGCCGGCCGGCCATACGGGTTCGATCGTCAACACCGCGACGGTGTCCTCGTCGACGACCGATCCCGATCCTGGCAGCAACAGTTCCACGGTGACGACGCCGGCGCTGGCCAGCGCCGACATCGCGATCGCCAAGACCGTCGATGCCGACACGCCGAACGTCGGCGAGCCGGTGGTGTTCACGATCACCGCGGCCAACCTCGGCCCGAGCGATGC
>NZ_DATKFQ010000010.1:0-110648 GCF_035511235.1 Dokdonella sp. | reverse complement strand
TCTTGTCAAAAGTCACCAAAACCGTCTGCGCTGACGCGAGCCGGCGCGGCTGCGCCGCGCCGGTTCCCTGCGCTTCTCGGTCGCCCAGGCACGCTGCCCCAACTCGCTGGCGCTCAGACACGGGGCAGCTCTTCGGCCTGGTCGACCTGCGATGCTCGGCTCGCTTTAGGCGCACCAAAGGCGAAGAGCGAAAGCCACATCAAGAGCAAAAGCCGAAGCAACAGCAACAGCAAAAGACGAAGCAACAGCCGAAGCGACAGCAACAGCGACAGCGACAGCAGCCGCGGCTGATGACGGTGGTGGGATGGACGTCAGGCGTGTGCGGTCGACGTGCGAGTGACGTTCAAGAAAAGCAGTTCGGCGTTGCGCGGCGTCAGGGCGATGCGATGGCGTCGAGCGCGAGCAGGTCGCGTTCGATCGCGAACACGTGCGGGTCGTCGGCTTCGAGCGCGCGCAGTGCCTCGGCCAGCCGCAGCAGATAGTCGCGATTCGGTCCGCTCGGCCCGGCGGCCGTCGCGACGTGACGCGCGATCGCGGACTCCGGCGCCGGACCCAGATATGCGGCGTTGTCCGGATCGGCGATGTAGACCAGGCCCTCGGTGCTGTCGCCGTCGTCGAAGCGAAGCGTGACGCGGCGGCGCAGATAGCCGTTCTTCTCGCGGTGATCCAGGTGCGCGAACACGGCCGGCGTGATCCGGTAGGCCATGCCGACGCAGACGGCGCCGGGCAGCTCGATCAGCGTCGCGACGCGCCCTGGCGCTTCGGGCGTGCCGCGGTGGTCGTGCGAGCCCTGCCAGAAGCGCCGCGTCCAGCCTTCCACCTGCGCACGGCGGCGCTCCAGATACGCGAAGTCGGCCTTGTAGATCAGCGAGCCGTAGCCGAACAGCCAGACCTGCGCGTCGCGCTCGAACAGGCGCATCTCACGGTTGATCGCGGTGGTATCGGTCGACATCGGGCGGGGCGTCGCGGCGGCTTAAAGCGATCTTAAAGCCGGCGCCGCAAGGTGACGAGGCATCCGCTGCCGAGATGACCGATGTCGCTACACGTCCTGGTCCCGCCTTCACGTCCGTCCGGCGAGCGGGCGGATGTCCAGTCCGCTGCGAGCTCGCCGCAGGTGCGGACCGCCCGGGTCACCCGCACCGATGCGGCCGCGCTGTCGAGGCTGATCGGCGAACATGCGCTCGCGCGCGCTGCAGCCGCGCCGGTACCGGCGCGGACCGAACTGACCGAGGCGCTGTTCGAGCCGCCGCTGCGCGCCTGGGCGTGGCTGGCCTGGGTGGACGGCGCAGCGGCCGGTTATGCCGGCGCGACCGCGAGCTTCTCCTGGTCCGAGCAGGCCTACTTCCTTGCCGTCGAAGCGGTCTACGTGCGCGCGGGGCTGCATCGCGACACGATCGTCAGCGCGCTGCTGGCACAGGCACGCTGGACCGCGCATCAGCTCGGCTGCAGCCACCTGCAGTGGCAACTGCCGTCCGGTCTCGCGCCGCCTGCAGCGGTCGGCGCCCGGCCGGCGCAGACAAGGCTGTATCGGCTGTCGCTCGGCGCCGGCTGAGCGGCGCCACCCGGGGCGCCCGATACTTCAACAAGATTGAAGTATCGGGCGCCCTCCGTTATCGTGCGCCGATGGCTCGCCCGTTCCGGCATCCACCCGCCCATGCGTTCGACATCGACGCCGTCCTGCATGCGCTATCCGACCCGGTGCGGCGCGGCGTGATGGTCAAGCTGCTCGGCTGCGAGGGCCTGAGCTGCTCGAAGGCCTGCGCCGATCTGTCGCCGTCGACGATCTCGTTCCACCACCGCGTATTGCGCGAGGCCGGCCTGATCCGTTCCGAGAAGCGCGGCGTGGAGGTCATCAACCGCGCGCGCAAGGCCGAGGTCGACGCCCGTTTTCCGGGCCTGCTCGACGCGATCCTGCGTCATCACGACGGCGGCTGACGCCAAGCGTTCTCCTCCCACCCCACCAGGAGTTTCCGATGGAATACAGAAGACTCGGCCGGTCCGGCCTCAAGGTGCCCGTGCTCAGCCTCGGCACCGGCACGTTCGGCGGCGTCGGCGACATGTTCGCCAAATGGGGCAGCACCGACATCGCCGAGGCGACGCGTCTGGTCGACGTCTGCCTCGAGGCCGGCCTCAACTTCTTCGACACCGCCGATGTGTATTCGGCCGGCGCGTCCGAGGAGATCCTCGGCCAGGCGATCAAGGGCCGCCGCGACCAGGTGCTGATCTCGACCAAGGCCACGTTCACGACCGGCAAGGGGCCCAACGACAAGGGCTCCTCGCGCTACCACCTGGTCAAGGCGGTCGAGGCCAGCCTGCGCCGGCTCGGCACCGATCACATCGACCTGTACTTCATGCACGGCTACGACGCGCTGACGCCGCCGGAGGAGGTGCTCGGCGCACTTGACGATCTGGTGCGCGCCGGCAAGATCCTCTACATCGGCTGCTCGAACTTCTCCGGCTGGCACGTCATGAAGGCGCTGGCCACGTCCGAGCGCCACGGCCTGGCCCGCTACGTCGCCTACCAGGGCTACTACTCGCTGGTCGGCCGCGACTACGAGTGGGAGCTGATGCCGCTGGCGCTCGAGGAGGGCCTCGGCACGATGGTCTGGAGCCCGCTCGGCTGGGGCCGCCTGACCGGCAAGATCCGGCGCGGCCAGGCCGCGAGCGGCGGACGCATCGGCGCCGGCGGCGACAAGGGCGGTCCGCAGGTCGACGACGAATACCTCTACACGGTGGTCGACGCGCTCGACGCGGTCGCGCGCGAGACCGGCAGGAGCGTGCCGCAGATCGCGCTGAATTGGCTGCTGCAGCGGCCGAGCGTCGCCAACGTCGTGATCGGCGCGCGCAACGAGGAGCAGCTCAAGCAGAACCTCGGCGCACTCGGCTGGACGCTCGATCCGGCGCATGTCGCCGCGCTCGACGCGGCCAGCCAGCGCACGCCGATCTACCCGTACTGGCATCAGCGCGACTTCGACGAACGCAATCCGAAGCCGACGCGCTGGTGACGCGAGCGCGCTGCCGCGGCGTCGACGCGCCGCGGCAGCGCGGCGGCTTCGTCGCCGCCGGCGACGAGGTCAGCCGCGCGGCTTGCCGCGCAGGCGCTGGATGCCCTCGACGACCGCCAGCACGACGATGCCGACCGCGATGCCGACCAGGGCGTTGCCGAGCATCGAGACCAGGCCGCCGAGGAAGCCGCCCTCGGGCGTCAGATGCTCGATCGCATGATGGATCGGCGCGATCGCATGGACCAGGATGCCGCCGCCGACCAGGAACATCGCTGCGGTGCCGGCGACCGACAGCGTCTTCATCAGCCACGGCGTACTGCGCAGCAGGCCGCGGCCGAATGCGCGGATCGCGCGCCGCAGCGGGCCTTCGCCGGAACGGCCGGCCAGGTGCAGGCCGGCGTCGTCGAGCTTGACGATGCCGGCGACCAGGCCGTACACGCCGACCGTCATCAGCAGGCCGATCGCGACCAGGGTGCCGATGCGCGCCTGCAGCGAGGCCTGGGCGACCGCGCCGAGCGAGATCACAATGATCTCGGCCGAGAGGATGAAGTCGGTGCGGATCGCGCCCTTGATCTTGTCCTTCTCGAACGCGACCAGGTCGATCGACGCATCGGCCGCGGCGCTCTTGAGCTCGGCCTTCTCGTGTTCGGTGTCGGCCCGGTGCAGCAGCCGGTGCGCGAGCTTCTCGACGCCCTCGTAGCAGAGGAAGGCGCCGCCGACCATCATCAGCGGCGTGACCGCCCACGGCGCGAACGCGCTGATCAGCAGTGCGGCCGGGACCAGGATGGCCTTGTTGACCAGCGAACCCTTGGCGACCGCCCAGACCACCGGCAGTTCACGGTCGGCACGGACGCCGGTGACCTGCTGCGCGTTGAGCGCGAGGTCGTCGCCGAGCACGCCGGCGGTCTTCTTTGCTGCCACCTTGGTCATGACGGACACGTCGTCGAGCAGGGTGGCGATGTCGTCGATCAGGGCGAGCAGGCTGGAACCGGCCATCGGAGCGTCGGATCTGGGGGCGGGGCGTCGATTCTCGCATCGACGGGACCGCCGCGGCGAGGCGCCGCCGCGCCGGCCTTGGCGGCCCGCGATCCGCGCGGTGCGCGCCGGCTGCGAACGCCGATGCGCGCGCAACGGCGGCTGGCCGTCATCGCCGCTCGCGAACGCCGAGCGGCCGGCCGGCGCATGCCGCCGATGCGGCGATGACTCAGGCCTTCTTGAGGAACTCGGTGCGCAGCACCAGACCCTTGACCTTGTCGGCGTTGCATTCGATCAGGTCTTCATCGTCGGTCAGCCGGATGTTGCGGATCAGGGTGCCGCGCTTGAGCGTGACCGAGCTGCCCTTGACCTTGAGGTCCTTGATGACGAGGACCGAGTCGCCGTCGGTCAGTGGGGTGCCGTTGCTGTCTTTGACGTTCATCGGGATGCCGGAGGAAGAGAGCCGGCGGCGGCAGCCGGCGGCGGGCGGCGAGTATAGCGGCGCGCAGCGGATGCGGCGCCTTGGCCAGCGCGATGATCAGTTCGCGCGCCAGCTTGCGCTGGCTCGCCGGCAGGCCGAGGAAGGCCTCGATCGCCGCGCGATCCTGACGGTCGGCGGCCGCCAGCCACGACGGCAGCGCGCGCTCCTCGATGCGCGAGCGGCGCGACGCCCGGTCGCCGAAGCGCAGCACCTGCGGCTCCATGTGCAGCAGATCGGCCAGCACCTGCAGCTTGTCCTGGGTCGGAATCGACTTGCCGCCCATCCAGCGCGATACCGCCTGGAAGCTGACCGAGCGGCCCCAGTAGCTGGCGTTGAACTCGCGCTCGAGCACCGACGGGCGCTCGGCCATGCCGCGGGCGCGCATGCCTGCGCGCAGGCGCTCGGAAAATTCACGCTTCTCCTGGCTCATGGAACCGGAACTTACGTTCTGGTCCGCCAGGCGATTGAACGACCGTTTTCACGATCGATGCAAGTATCGGTTTCAGTCAGGCGCGCTCACGGCGCGCCACTCAGTCGATCACGCGCACCTGAAGGGCGTCGTGGCCTTGCGCGTAGCGCTCGCGCTCGGCGCGGCAGTACGCGCTGCCCATCGCGAACTTGCGGCAGATCGCCGGGCGCTGCGCATAGATGCTGCAGCACATGTGCACGGGATCGAGCGCGGCGCACCAGCCGTCCTCGCCGCGGGCCATCACCGTCAGGCCTTTCGGATCGTGCGCGAGCAGATGGCCGGGCACGCGGTCGCCCGGCAGCACGACGACGGTCAGCCGGCAGCACACCGCGTCGCAGGCCGTGCACGAGACGGTCGGGTCGATCTCGGTGTCGTCCAGCGTGCGGTCCTCGCTCATCGGATGCCGCCCATGGCCGAGATCGCGCTGCCGCGCACGTAGCTCAGCGTGCGGCCGCGGAACGGCGCGGCTTCGCCCGAGGTGAACGTATGGAAGGTCTCGTCGAGGCGGTAGCCCTGTTCGACGAGCAGGCGGCTGAGGCCGCCGCTGTGGCCGCGCCCGGGATCGGTGATCAGCACCTGGGCATCGGACCGCGCGTGGCGCCGCATCAGTGCGCCGAGCTGGGCGGCCTGGCCGCGCTCGTAGAGGATGTCGCTGCCGATGATCAGGTCGAAGCGGCCGAGCGTGGCATCGGGCAGCGACCACGGCAGATCGCGATAGACGATCGGCGCCAGCGCGTTGAGCCGGGCGTTGCGGTCGAGGAAGGCGCGCGCCAGCGGATGATGGTCGCTGGCGACCACGTCGGCACGGCGATGCTGGAGCACCAGGCTGGACAGGCCCAGTCCGCAGCCGATCTCGAGGATGCGCTTGCCGGCGACGTCGGCCCCGGCCATCGCCTCGGCCAGCGCGCGTCCGGCCGGCCAGACCTGACCGAACAGGCTCCATTGCGCGCTCGAGATGCCGGCGCGCTCCGCCTCGCCGCCGGGGTCGGCGAACTGCTGCAGATCGCTCAGCGCGCGGATGCGATAGCGATGGCCGCCCAGGCGGACGGCGAACTGGCGGGTGGTGTAGCCGGGCATCGGTACGGCTCCCTCGGCGAAGGATCGGCACGCCCGACGGCGGACGTGGAGGGGAGCGAAACGGCGACAGGATCGGGCCGGGCCAGTCGCGCGGAACGTTTGGGGCATCGGCATCTTACGCCGTTCGCGCCGGCACTGCCGGCAGGGCTTTCGTCACGGGTCAGGGCGGTGATGCGCGCGTTATGCTCGATTCATTCCCGACATCGCGGTCGCCGTCGCGACCGCCCCGCAGAGGAGTTGCCGCCGCATGATGCTGAAAATCTCCGCCGCCGCGCTGGCGCTCGGCGCCGTCTCGGTCCACGCGGTCGATCTGGCCGACACGCGCATGCTGTTGGCGCCGGCCGTGCACGGCGACCGCATCGCGTTCGCCTACGACAACGATCTGTGGCTGGCCTCGCGCAGCGGCGGCACCGCGCGCCGGCTGACCCAGGCGGCCGGGCAGGAGAGCGCGCCGCGCTTCTCGCCGGACGGCCAGTGGCTGGCCTTCAGCGCCAACTACGGCGACAACCTCGACGTCTACGTGATGCCGGCCGGCGGCGGCGAGGCGCGCCGCCTGACCTGGCATCCCGGCAGCGACGTGGTGCGCGGGTTCACGCCGGACGGCCAGATCCTGTTCCAGTCCGAGGAAGGCCACTTCACGCGTCGGCTGACCTATCTGTACACGGTGCCGGTCGGCGGCGGCGTGCCCAAGCGCCTGCCGGTGCCGTCGGGTTCGAAGGCGGCCCTCTCGCCGGACGGGCGGACGCTGGCCTACACGCCGAACGCCGAGGCGTTCGGGCAGTGGAAGCATTACCGCGGCGGCACGCAGAGCCGCATCTGGCTGATGAACCTCGCCGACCAGGCGGTGCGCGAGGTCGCCAAGCCGGCCGGCGGCAGCAACGACACCGATCCGATGTGGATCGGCGACACGCTGTACTTCAATTCCGACCGCGACGGCGAGTTCAATCTCTACCGCTACGACGCCGCTGCGGCCAAGGCGACCGCGCTGACCGCGCTGAGCGGGTTTCCGGTGACCGCCCCGAGCGCCGATCCGTACGGCGTGATCGTGTTCGAGCAGGGCGGCCGCCTGCATCAGCTCGACACGGCGAGCGGCGCGGTGGCGCCGATCCGCCTGTCGGTGGTCTCGGACCTGGTCGAGACGCGGCCGCGCCAGGTCTCGGACCTCAAATGGGTGCGCGAGGCGGCGGCCTCGCCCGATCTGAAGCGCATCGCGTTCAACTACCGCGGCGAGATCGTCACGGTGCCGGCCGAGAAGGGCGATCCGCGCCAGCTGACGCGCTCGACCGGCGCCAACGACCATTCGCCGGCCTGGTCGCGCGACGGCAGGCGCATCGCCTGGTTCTCCGACGCCGACGGCGAGTACGCGCTGTACGTCGGCGACCAGGACGGCAGCGGCACGCCGCGCCGCTACGCGCTCGACGGTGCCGGCTACTACGACACGCCGCTGTTCTCGCCGGACGGCAAGCGCATCGCCTACCAGGACAACAGCCAGTCGCTGTGGGTGATCGAGCTGGCCAGCGGCCGCACGACGCGGATCGCGTCCGAGCCGGTCTACACGCCCTTGGACCTGATGAGCGCCAACTGGTCGCCCGATTCGCGCTGGCTCGCCTATACGGTGCAGAACGCCGGCCTGATCCAGACCGTGTACGCCTGGTCGGTCGAGAGCGGCCGCTCGCTGCAGCTGACCGACGGCCTGACCGAGATGGTGCAGCCGGTGTTCGATCCGAACGGCGAGTTCCTCTACGTGCTGGCCTCGACCGACGCCGGCCCGCTCAAGGACTGGTTTTCGCAGATCAGCATCGACAATGCGATGCGCCATGGTCTCTACGCGATTACGCTGCGCCGCGACGGCCCGAATCCGGTACCGCCGCAGAGCGACGAGGTCGCGCTGCGTGACGAGAAGGAGGACGGCAAGGACGACAAGAAGGACAAGGCCGGCAAGGACGGCGAGAAGAAGCCGCCGGTGGTGCGCATCGACGCCGACGGCATCGCCGACCGCATCGTCGCGCTGCCGGTCGGCGAGGCGACGCGGCACGGTCTGGCGGTCGGCGCCAGCGGCGAGATCTTCTTCCTCGAGACGGTCGGCCGCACCTCGTTCGAGGCGTTCGGCGGCGCCGCCGAGCTCAAGCGCTACTCGCTGGAGTCGCGCGAGACCAAGACGCTGGCGCGCAAGGTCGAAGGCTTCATGCTGTCCGGCGACGGCAAGCGCATCGCCTGGCGGATCGGCCAGGACTGGTTCGTCGGCGAGGTCAAGGACGAGCTGCCGCAGGGCAAGGGCAAGCTGGCGCTGGACCGGATCTCGGTGGCGGTCGACCCGCGCGCCGAATGGGCGCAGATCCTCGACGACGCCTGGCGCATCAACCGCGACTACTTCTACGCGACCAACTACCACGGCGCCGACTGGAACGCGATGCGCGAGAAGTACCGCACGTTCCTGCCGCACCTGGCGACGCGCGCCGACCTGGACCGCGTGATCCGCATGATGCTCAGCGAGCTCGCGGTCGGCCACAGCTATCTGACGCCGGGCGACTACCCGCTGGCGCCGAAGAAGGTACCGGTCGGCCTGCTCGGCGCCGACTATGCGGTCGAGAGCGGCCGCTACCGGTTCGCCAAGGTGCTCGGCGGCCTCAACTGGAATCCGGATCTGCGCTCGCCGCTGCGCACGCCGGGCGTCGAGGTCAAGGCCGGCGAATACCTGCTCGCGGTCGACGGCGTGCCGCTGCATGCGCCGGCCAGCGTCTACGCGCCGTTCGAGAACCGCGTCGACCGCCAGGTCCGCCTGACGGTCGGTCCGAGTCCGGACGGCAAGGGCGCGCGCGACGTCGTCGTCGTGCCGGTCGGCGAGGAGCGCGGCCTGCGCTATCTGGACTGGGTCGAGCGCAACCAGCGCTACGTGACCGAGAAGAGCGGCGGCCGCCTGGCCTACGTGCACGTGCCCGACACCGCCGAGAACGGCCATGCCAGCTTCAAGCGCTGGTTCTATCCGCAGTCCGACCGTGCCGGCATCATCGTCGACGAGCGCTTCAACGGCGGCGGCCTGATCGCCGACTACTACATCGACATCCTGCGCCGCCAGCCGATCGCGCACTGGACGCTGCGCTACGGCGAGGAGCTGGTCAGCCCGCGCGGCGCGATCTTCGGTCCAAAGGTCATGATCACCGACGAGACCGCCGGCTCCGGCGGCGATCTGCTGCCGTGGATGTTCAAGCGCTTCCAGCTCGGGCCGGTCGTCGGCAAGCGCACCTGGGGCGGCCTGGTCGGCATCCTCGGCTTTCCGACGCTGATGGACGGCGGCTCGGTGACCGCGCCGAATCTGGCGATCCGCACCGAGGACGGCTATGCGATCGAGAACGTCGGCGTGCCGCCCGACATCGAGGTCGAGCAGTGGCCGGCCGAGGTCAACGCCGGCCGCGATCCGCAGCTCGATCGCGCGATCGCGGTCGCGCTGGCCGCGCTCGAGCGGCAGCCGCCGCCGTCGACGCAGCGGCAGCCGTTCCCGGTCCGCACGCGCTGAACGATACGGCCGCGGTGCCCGCGACGGGCGCCGCGGCCGAGCGGCGGCGGGACGTTCACGCCGCCCCGGTATCATGCGGCGATGCACGATCTCCGCTTCGACAACGCCTTTCTCCGCGAGCTGCCGGCCGATCCGAGCGCCGCGCCCGGACCGCGCCAGGTGCACGGCGCGCTGTACAGCGCGGTTACGCCGACGCCGGTCGCCGCGCCGCGACTGCTCGCCTGGTCGCGCGAGATGGCCGGTTCGCTCGGCCTGTCCGAGGCCGACGTCGCCGCGCCGGCGTTCGCGCAGGTGTTCGCCGGCAATCGCCTGCTGCCGGGCATGCAGCCCTACGCGACGAACTACGGCGGCCATCAGTTCGGCCACTGGGCCGGCCAGCTCGGCGACGGCCGCGCGATCGCGCTCGGCGAGGCGATCGGCGCCGACGGCGAACGCTGGGAACTGCAGCTCAAGGGCGCCGGACCGACCCCGTACTCGCGCGGCGCCGACGGCCGCGCCGTGCTGCGCTCCTCGCTGCGCGAGTTCCTGTGCAGCGAGGCGATGCACCACCTCGGGGTGCCGACCACGCGCGCATTGTGTCTGATCGGCACCGGCGAGGCGGTGGTGCGCGACCTGCTCTACGACGGCCATCCGCGTGCCGAACCGGGCGCGATCGTCTGCCGCGCGGCACCGTCGTTCCTCCGCTTCGGCCATTTCGAGCTGCCGGCGTCGCGCGGCGAGCACGCGCTGCTCGCGCAACTGGTCGACTACACGATCGCGCAGCACTTCCCGGCGCTGACCGGTCCGGCCGAGACCCGCCGCGCCGACTGGTTCGCCGAGGTCTGCGCACGCACTGCGCGCCTGGTGGCCGAGTGGATGCGCGTGGGCTTCGTGCACGGCGTCATGAACACCGACAACCTGTCGATCCTCGGCCTGACGATCGACTACGGCCCCTACGGCTGGATCGACGACTACGATCCGGACTGGACGCCGAACATCACCGACCGCTCGCATCGGCGCTACCGGTTCGGCCAGCAGCCGGCGGTCGCGTACTGGAACCTGACGCGGCTGGCGCAGGCGCTGGCGGGCCTGTTCGAGTCGGCCGAGCCCTTGCAGGCTGGACTCGACCGCTACGTCGAGGCCTACGCGGCGGCCGAGCGCGCGACGATCGCCGGCAAGCTCGGCCTGGCCGAGCTGCGCGACGGCGACGCCGAGCTGATGCAGGCGTTCCAGGACTGGATGCGCGGCGCGCAGGTCGACATGACGCTGGCGTTCCGCGCGCTCGCCGAGCTCGATCCGCAGGCGCCCTCGACGCAGCCGTTCGAGGCCGCGCATTACGACGACGCCGCGCGCCAGCGCGGCGGCGCGCGCTTGCGCGACTGGCTCGCGCGCTACGCGGTGCGGCTCGCGACCGATCCGCAAACGCCCGGCGCGCGCCGCCAACGCCTGCACGCGAACAATCCGCGCTACGTGCTGCGCAACTATCTCGCGCAGCAGGCGATCGATCGCGCCGAGGCCGGCGATACGGACGGCATCGCCGAGCTGCTCGAGGTCATGCGCCGGCCGTACCAGGACCAGCCCGGGCGCGAGGCCTATGCGGCGCGGCGGCCGGACTGGGCCCGCGACCGGCCCGGCTGCTCGATGCTCTCGTGCAGCTCGTGATCGGCACCGCGCGCGTCGGCGTACGCGCGGCCGCTGCGCGCAACGCCTAGAATGCCGGCATGGCATTGATCACTCTCAACGCCGTCGACTACGGCGTCGGCGGCCCGCTGCTGTTCGACAAGGCCGATTTCTCGATCGAGGCGGGCGAGCGCGTCGCGCTGATCGGCCGCAACGGCGTCGGCAAGTCGACCCTGCTGCGCCTGCTCGCCGGCGAGATTCAGGCCGACGACGGCGACCTGCGCCGCCAGGACGGTCTGCGCATCGCGCGTCTCGAGCAGGAGGTGCCCGAAGGCACCGACGGCAGCGTGTTCGACGTGGTCGCTGCCGGCTTCGGCGAGATCGGCGCGTTGCTGGCGCGCTTCCATCGGCTGGCGCATGCCGACGAGGTGGACGCGGCCGCGCTCGGCGACGTGCAGGCGCGCATCGAGGCCGGGCAGGGCTGGGACGTCGAGCGGCGCGTCGAGGAGACACTGAGCCGGCTAGGCCTCGACGGCGAGGCGGTCTTCGGCCGCCTGTCCGGCGGCATGAAGCGCCGCGTGCTGCTGGCACGCGCGCTGGTCGCGGGACCGGACCTGCTGCTGCTCGACGAACCGACCAACCATCTGGATATCGAGGCGATCGATTGGCTCGAGCGGTTCCTGCTCGGCTGGTCCGGCAGCCTGGTGTTCGTCACGCACGATCGCCGCTTCCTGCGCGCGCTGGCCACGCGCATCGTCGAGATCGACCGCGGCCGTCTCAGCAGCTGGCCCGGCGACTGGGACAATTATCTGCGCCGCCGCGAGGAGCGCCTCAACGCCGAGGCGCAGGAGCTGGCGCGCTTCGACAAGCTGCTGGCGCAGGAAGAGGTCTGGATCCGGCAAGGCATCAAGGCGCGCCGCACGCGCGACGAAGGCCGCGTGCGCCGGCTCGAGGCGATGCGCCGCGAGCGCGCCGCGCGCCGCGAGCAGGTCGGCCGCGTGCGCATGGAGGCCGGCGCGGCCGAGAACTCCGGGCGCAAGGTGATCCAGGCCCGTGACGTGTCGTTCGGTCACGGCGCCGAGAATCTGATCGAGAATTTCTCGACGACGATTCTGCGCGGCGACCGGATCGGCCTGATCGGCCCCAACGGCAGCGGCAAGACGACCCTGCTCAAGCTGCTGCTCGGCCAGCTCGCGCCGCGCAGCGGCGAGATCGTGACCGGGTCGAACCTGCAGATCGCCTATTTCGACCAGTACCGCGCTAGCCTGCGCGAGGACTGGAACGCGCTCGACAACGTCGCCGAGGGACGCGAGTTCATCGAGGTCGGCGGCCGCCGCAAGCACGTGCTCGGCTATCTGCAGGATTTCCTGTTCACGCCCGAGCGCGCGCGCGCGCCGATCACGCGCCTGTCCGGCGGCGAGCGCAACCGGCTGCTGCTGGCGCGGCTGTTCGCGCAGCCGTCGAACCTGCTGGTCATGGACGAGCCGACCAACGATCTGGACGTGGAGACGCTCGAGCTGCTCGAGGAACTGCTCGCCGACTATGCCGGCACGCTGCTGCTGGTCAGCCACGATCGCGACTTCATCGATCAGGTCGTGACGTCCACCCTGGTCATGGAAGGCGGCGGACGCGTCGGCGAGTACGTCGGCGGCTACAGCGATTGGTTGCGCCAGCGCGCGGCACCGCCGCCGGCCGAGATCCGCAAGCCGACCGCCGCGCCGTCTCCGGCGCCGTCCGCGCGGCCAGCGGCCGAACGCCGCAAGCCGAGCTACAAGGAGCAGCGCGAGCTCGAGCAGTTGCCGGCGCGGATCGAGTCGCTCGAGACCGAAGTCGCCGCGCTCGCCGCGGCGGCCGCGGAGCCGGCGTTCTACCGAAAGCCCGCGTCCGATGTCGCGGCGCACCATCAGCGTCTGGCCGATCTACAGGGACAACTCGACGCCGCCTACGCGCGCTGGGCCGAACTGGAGCCCTGACCGCGCGCGAAGGGACGCGGCGAGCCGCGCGGACCCGCGATCGGCGGTCGCTTTCGCAGCGGATTTCGTTGCGTCTGAAACTAAATACCACGCCGTTGTGCGCTTCCGTCGGTGAGCGCCGTCACGGTTCTCCAAAACGCTTGCCGGGGCCAGACGCCAGACATATAGTCGGTGAACGTTTTCGTAATGGAGATGTCGCGGAAGGTTTACGTGCAGGCTGTTCTTCGATTCCGTTTGTGAAAGTTGCAGGGCTGGACGGCCCTATTCACGAAACCGTACGGGTCTCTTCCCCGTGCGCAGAGATCATCGAAACCGACTAGGGGTTACAACATGAAGCGATTGAGTCTGGCAGTTCTTGCCTGCCTCGCGACCGGCGTTGCCGGAGCCGCGGGTGTGCAGCAAGCACGGTGGGCGACGGCATTGCCGTTCACCACCCTGAGCGCCGTTACGCCGGCCGGCGGTTTCCCCGCGCCGTATTGCGCGGAAGCCTTTTCCAACAACGTCGAGCCGATCAGCCGCGTGCTGTTCGCCGGCATCGACAACGCATCGGCCACCACGGTCGGTTCGCCGGCCACGCAGCCGCAGCATCAGGACTTCACCGCCGTCACCGGCACGGTGGATCCAGGCGCGAGCTATTCGATCGCGGTCGAAGGCAATACCGACGGCGACTTCACGACGGCCATCATGGCCTACGTCGACTGGAACCAGGACGGCACGTTCGCGGGCGACGAGCTTTATCAGGTCGGCACGCTGGCCAACAGCACCGGCGCCGATGGCGTCCAGGCCGTAGGTTCGATCGCCGTTCCGGCGACCGCGCTGGCCGGCGACACGCGCCTGCGCGTGCAGAAGAAGTACACCGGCACCACGCCGCCGACGTTCCCGACACCGTGCAACACGGCCGGTTACGGCCAGGCCGAGGACTACACGATCACCGTTACCGGCGGTGGCGGCGGTGGCGACGCGTGGGACTTCGACGACGTCACGGCCCCGGCGCTGCCGGCCGACTGGACCTCGACGTTCGACGGTTCGGGCGTGGCGTTCGTGACCCAGACCACCCTGGTCGACACGGCACCGAACGCGGCCTTCGCGCCTGAGCAGGTCACGGTCGGCAACTCCTATCTCGACAGTCCGGCGATCAGCGTGCCGGCCACGGGCGGCGTGCTGAACTTCCGGTTCGCGTACAACCTCGAGACCGGCTTCGACGGTGCGGTGCTCGAAATCGCGATCAACGGCGGCGCGTTCACCGATATCGTGACCGCGGGCGGCAGCTTTACCGCCGGCGGCTACAACGGCACGATCAGCACCTCGTGGGGCAGCCCGATCGGCGGCCGCCAGGCCTGGACCGGCGAGCAGACGCCGGCCTATGCCACCTCCACGGTCGAACTGCCGCTTGCGGCAGCCGGTCAGTCGGTGGTGCTGCGCTGGCGCGTCGCCAGCGACTCGTCGGTCGCCGCCGATGCGCCGAACGGCCTGTGGGTCGACACCATCGAGCTCACCGCGGGCACCGCGCCGACCGATCCGGTCATCGCCGTCACGCCGGGCTCGCTGAGCTTCTCGGTCGCGCCCGACGCCACCGGCAGCAGCCCGCTGACGATCGCCAACGACGGCGGCGGTACGCTGAACTTCACGATCGACGAGACCGCCCCGACGTCGTCGGCGCCGCGCGGCTACGAGTCGGTCCTGCGTTCGCGCAGCGGCCGTGACGCCTCGATCGACATCGGCGACGTCTCGTTCGGCAAGGTGCCGGGCATGGCGCCGCAGATCTCGCCGAAGGGTCCGGTCCAGGTGAACCCGCTGCGCGGCCGCGAGATCGAGCTGCGCTCGGTCGAGACGCCGTTCGGCACCGCCGTGGACATCTCGCAGACCGCCTCGAACGCGCCCGAAGCGCTGAACGGCGTCGGTTGCGGTTCCGGCGACGTGGCGACCGGCAGCACGGCCGACAACAGCTGGTGGCGCCGTTTCTACTTCGACGAGCACAGCATCAGCGGCAGCGCGCAGATCAACACCGTCACGGTCGCGACCGAAGCCGGTCCGAACATGCCGGTCACGATCAACGTCTACACGATCCCGAGCAGCGTCGCGGTCGACACGATTCCGACCGCCCAGCTCACGCTGATCGGCACCGGCACCGGTACCGTCGGCGGCACGCTGACCACGACCACCGTGCCGATCACCGGTGCGACCATTGCCGACACCTCCGCTGTCGATCTCGTCGTGGAGTATCACGTCGACGGCGTGCCGGCCGGTTCGGGTCGCCTGTTCCCGGGCGGCAACCCCTCGGCGCAGACGCATACCGCGTTCATCTCGTCGACCACCTGCGCGATCACCACGCCGACGCCGACGGCCGGCATCGGCTTCCCGGACTTCCACCTGGTGATGGTCGTCAACGTCAGCCCGTCGGGCGGTCCGCCGGCTGGTTGCGATTCGCCGACCGACGTGCCGTGGCTCAGCGTGACGCCGGCCAGCGGCTCGGTCGGTCCGGTCAGCTCGACCGACGTGAGCGTCGGCGTCGATGCCACCGGCCTGACCGTCGGCGAGTCGTACACGGCGACGCTGTGCGTAGCCAGCAACGACGCGGCCAATCCGCTGGTCCAGGTGCCGGTGACGCTCGACGTGACGGCTCCGTGCCCGAGCGATCGCATCTACGCCAACGGCTTCGACGACGAGTCCAACGGCAGCTGCGGCGGCAGCGGTCCGGCCGTCTACACCGACCGCACCGCGTTCCTGGCGGCGATCGGCGCGACGTTCTACGAGGAAGCCTTCACCAGCATCCCGACCGGTCCGGTCAACAGCCCGATGCCGTTCTCCGGCAGCGGCTACTCGTACACGGTCTTCACGCAGGCCGGTGCGGTCAGCGGTCTGTACAACGACCCGGGCATCGTCTCGACCGACAATGCGGGCGACCAGATCGTCATCACGTTCACCACGCCGGTGAATGCGGTCGGCGGCAACTTCTGGGCGACCGACGTCTCGGTGGCGCCGACCGGCACGCCGGTCGTCGTGACCCTGAGCGACGGAACCGTCGAGACGGTCACCGTCACCGGTGCGAGCACGTTCCGCGGCTTCACGACCAGCGCACCGATCACCAGCCTCACGATCGACGCGCCGGAAGCGGTCCCCGGCTCGGCCCCGTTCTTCTGGTCGACGCTGGACAACCTGATCGTCGGCAGCGCCAACTGATCGGGTTCTGACGAAAGCTGTTTCGTCGAGAGGCCTCCCTTCGGGGAGGCCTCTTTTTTTGTCCGCGCATCCCGTGGCCGGGCGGTCGCCGCCTCCCTGGCGCCGGCGCGCGCCGTGACGGCCCCGATGGGCGCGTCGCCGAGGCGCCGTCGAGCCCGTTCCGTTGCCCTTCTTTTGAGTCGTCCGCCGCGCAACTCGAAGGCGGCACCGCATCCCGGCGCTGCGCGTGGAGCGGGCAGCCTCGTCGCGGCCGATCACGAGTCCGGCTCGGATGGGACGCGAGCTGCCGTCGAGACCGCGCCTGCTCCGGGCCCCGCGCGGTCGTCCGCTAGGCGGTTTCCCTGCGGTTCGAACAGGCGGACGGAGCGGTCGCTATGATCGGCGCCTGACTCATCCGCCGGGAGGCCTGCCATGAATGCACCGTTGCCGATCACTCACGAGGAAGCGGTCCGACACTTCGTCGCCGACGTCGAAGGCCATCGCTGCGTGCTCGAGTACGACCTGGCCGGCACCGTCATGACGATCACGCATACCGGCGTACCCGAGCCGGTCGGCGGACGCGGCATCGCCGCGGCGCTGACGCGCGAGGCGTTCGAGACCGCGCGCAGCCGCGGCTGGCGCATCGTGCCGGCGTGCAGCTACGCGCGCGTGTTCATGCAGCGCCATCCGGAATACGCCGACCTGCTCGCATGAGCGGCCCCGGCGCGCGTGTGCCGCGGCGGGATCCGCTGGCGATGTGCAGTCAGCGAGTCGGCGGGGAGCGGCGATGAAGGTCTTCCACTGCGACCACTGCGGCCAGGTCGTGTTCTTCGAGAACACCCAGTGCGTGGCCTGCGGCCATCGCCTGGCCTGGCTGCCGGACCTCGGCATCATCGCCTCGCTCGACGACGCCGGCGACGGCACCTGGACCAGTCCGGCTGCGGCTACGCAGGGTGCGCGCTACCGGCGCTGCGCGAACGATGTGGAGCACGGCATCTGCAATGCCGCGGTCGCCGCCGACGATCCGCAGCCGCTGTGCCGCTCGTGCCGGCTGACGCGCCTGATCCCGGACCTGTCGGTGCCCGGCAACCGTGAAGCCTGGCAGGTCATGGAAGCCGCCAAGCGGCGGCTGCTGCAGACCCTGATCGCGCTGCGCTGCCCGATCCTGAGCAAGCAGGAGGATCCCGAGCGCGGCCTGGCGTTCGAGTTCCGCGCCGATTCCGATCATCCGTCGGAAGGCGCCGCGATGACCGGTCATGCCGACGGCGTGATCACGGTCGCGATCGCCGAGGCCGACGACGTCGAACGCGAGCGCCGCCGCAAGCAGCTGCACGAGCCGTACCGCACCGTGCTCGGCCACTTCCGGCACGAGATCGGCCACTACTACTGGGACCGCCTGGTCCGCGACGGGCCGTGGCTCGAGGGCTTCCGCGACCGCTTCGGCGACGAGAGCGCCGACTACGGCCAGGCGTTGCAGGATCACTATGCCGGCGGACCGCCGGCCGACTGGCAGGACCGCTACATCAGCGCCTACGCCAGCGCCCATCCGTGGGAGGACTGGGCCGAGACCTGGGCGCACTACCTGCACATGGCCGATGCGCTCGAGACCGTCGCCGCCTGCGGACTGACGCTGCGGCCGCGCCGTGCCGACGAACCGGCGCTGGACGGGCGGCGCATCGGCGCCGCGTTCGACGAGCTCGTCGACGGCTGGTTCGCGCTGACCTATCTGCTCAACAACCTCAACCGCGGCCTGGGTCTCGGCGATGCGTATCCGTTCGTGCTGTCCTCGCCGGTGATCGAGAAGCTGCGCTTCGTGCACGACGTGCTGGCCGACCCGGCGGCCGGCTGAGCGCGTCCGGTTGCGTCAGCGCGGCACGCTCGCGCTGCGCAGGACCGGGTAGCGCCGGTAGCGCGAGTCCCAGGACGCGTGGCGGCGATGGAAGAACTCGAGCCGGGCCGCCGGATCGCGCGCGAATGCCGGATCCTCGGCGAGGCGGCGTGTGAACGCAGCGGCGACCGCCGGGTCCTGCATCATCTCCCGGCCGACCTCCTCGGCGACGTAGTCCTCCATGTACTCCTTGCGCTCGAACGCGCGGTTGAACCAGCCCCAGGCCAGGAACGAATCGGGCGCCGCCGGTTCGAGCAGCGCGACGACCAGACGCGACTTGGCCTGCGCGATCGGCACGAACAGCGCACCGGCGGCCAGATCGACGCGTCGCGCCTGCCAAGTGCCCTGGACCTCGAGCCGCTGCCGGCCCTCGACCGGCTGTGCCGAAAACGTCGCGTCGGTCGCGTCGAACACCTCGGCCTCGATCTCGTGCCGCGCCTCGCTCGTCACGCGATAGGCGATGCCGTGCAGGTCCAGCTTCTCGCGCATCCAGGCCGCCTCGGCGGCCGGCACCCAGTAGCCGCCGCGCGGCGCGAGCACCTGCGTGCGCGGCTGCACGTCGTCGCGCAGCGGCAGCTGCCAGATCTGCGGGCGGGTCTCGTCGTAGCGCGTCACCAAGGCGCCGGACAGGGCCGACGGCTCGCGCGTATAGGCGTAGCCGCGAAACGCGATGTCGCGCGTGCGTTCGCTGGCCGCATAGTCGAGCGCGATCTCGGTGCCGCCGAGCGCGGCCGCCGCGGCATCGGCCGCGTCGGCCGCGGCGCGCCAGCGTGCGCCATCGCGCGCGCTGCGCTCGACCACCGCGAGGATCGTGTTGCGGGTGATCCGCACGCGCTGCGGATACGGCTTCCACGAATGGGTCTCCACCAGCATGCCGAAGCGATTGCGCAGCAGCGGATAGCCGTGTGAGAAACGCGGCGGCGCGACGTTGTCGACGAAACCGGAGGCCGGATCGTCCTCGACGACGAACGAGGGATAGAACGGCAGCGGCAGCGAACCCTGCTCGCGCAGGCGCTCGAGCACGCCTGCCTGCAATTCGCGGCCGAGCGTGCGCAGCGCGGCATCGCCGGCGCGCAGCGGTTCGATCTGGATCGAGACGTCGTGCTCGAACTGCGCACCGTCGGTGACGTGCAGATCGACGATGAGGATCGGATCCCAGGCGCCGATCAGACGCAGCATCGCCTGCATCTCCGGCGCATCGGCCTTGGCGTAGTCGCGGTTGAGATTGAGGTTCTGCGCGGTCGTGCGCCAGCCCATCGCCTCCGGTCCGCGCTGGTTCGGCCGGTTCCAGCGGCCGAAGCGTTCGTGTCCGTCGACGTTGAACACCGGCACGAAGACCAGCACCAGCCGGTCGAGCGCGTCGCCGGCGGCGCCGTCCTCGAGCATCTGGCGCAGCGCCAGGAAGCCGGCGTCCTTGCCGTCGATCTCGCCGGCGTGGATGCCGCCCTGGACCAGCACGACCGGCAGCCGCCGCGCATGCGCCGCCTCGGCGTCGAGTGCGCCGCTGCGCGAGACGATCAGCACCTGCATCGGCCGCCCTTCCGGCGTGCGGCCGAACTCACCGCAGCGCACGCTGCGCGGATGGCGCTCTGCGAAGGCCCGGCACAGCGCGATGGTCTCGTCGTAGCGGCCGGTGCGGACGAAGTCCGATCGCTCGGCGAGCGTGCGCAGGTCAGCGCCGGCAGCGGACGCCGCGGCGCTCGACGCCGGCGCGCCCAGTGCCAGCGCCAGCAGCCCGGCGCAGACCAGGGCGCGCAGCGCGTTCACGGGCCGTCCCAGGCCAGGCGGCCGTCGACGATCGTCTGCGTATGGCCGCCGACCCAGACCTCGCCGCCGTCGATGCGCACCAGGATGCGCGCGTCGTGGCCGATCTCGCGGCCCTGGCTGACGCGGTAGCCGCGCGCGAACGCGCCGTCCGGTTCGCGCGCGGCGATGTAGGCGGCGATCAGGCCGTTGGCGGCGCCGGAGGCCGGATCCTCGACGATGCCGACGCCGGCCGGGAACGCGCGCACGACCAGATCGTGGCCGGCCGCGGTGCTGCGCGCGAATGCGCACAGGCCCAGGCTGTCGCTGCGCCGCGCCAGCTCGCCGATCGCGGCGTGGTCGGGGTGCCAGCCGCGCAACGCACCCTCGTGCGCGAACTCGGCGACCCACCAGCGCCGGCCGCCCTCGACGAAGGCCGGCGGCAGCGGACCGAGCGCCTGGCCGCCGAGCACGGCGGCCAGCTGCGCATCGGCCTCGCGTCCCTCGTGCAGGATCCGCGCGGCCGGCGCACGCACCAGCAGGTCGCGCGATGCGCCGTCGCCCTCGATGCGGATCGGCAGCAGGCCCGCCTCGCATTCCTGCAGCAGCACGCCGTCGGCGGGACGCGCACGCTCGCAGTCGAGCGCGGCGTGCGCGCTGCCGATGCTCGGATGGCCGGCGAACGGAATCTCGCGCTGCGGCGTGAAGATGCGCACGCGATACGAGGCCGCCGCGGCGCGCGGCCGCAGCAGGAACGTGGTCTCGACCAGACCGGTCCAGTACGCGAACGCCTGCATGCGTTCGCTGCTCCAGTCATCGGCATCGACGACGACGCCGAGCGGATTGCCGCCGCCGCGGCTCGCCGGAAAGACGTCCAGTTGCAGGAAACGGTAATCGCGCGGCACGGTGTTCATCAGGGCGGAGAGGACGGTCGGAGGGGAGGGGCGAGTGGAGCGGGTGTCGTCACGGCGGCCGCGTACAGCGCCAGCAGCCACCAGAACAGGAGGCTCCACCAGGCCGAATAGAACGCCAGATGGCTGTTCAGCGGAAACGTCGCGGCCAGCAGCGCCAGCGCGGCCGGGCGCGCGCGGGCGCGCGCGGCAGCATCGGCACGCCGCCAGGCGCGGATCGCGGCTGCGGCGCCGGCCAGCCACAGTGCCAGCCCGATCACGCCGGTCTCGCTGAGGATCTCGAGCACGATCTGGTGCGCATGCGCCGCGCCGGTCTCGCCGCTCGCGTCGACGAAGCGGTCGCCCGCCGCGGCGTACTGCGGATAGGCATAGCGGAAACCGCGTACGCCGACGCCGGTCAGAGGATGCGCAGCGGTCATCGCGACGGCGGCCTGCCAGATCGCCAGGCGTCCGGCCGAGGCCTCGTCGAGCGCCTGGCCAGTGCCCTCGAACGCGCGCAGGCTGCGGTCGATGCGCGCGTCGAAACGGTCCGACAGCTGCCAGGCCAGCGCGACCGCGATCGCCGCGATCGCCGCCACCGCAGCGCCGAGCGCGACGAACGTCCGCCAGCGCCGCGTCTCGCGCCAGGCCAGCACGGCGCAGACCAGCGCATAGGCGATCCAGGCCGAGCGCGAACCGGCCAGCAGCACCGGCACCAGCACGGCCAGCGCGGCGACCGCGAGGCCGCGGCGGCCGTAGCGTTCGCGCGCGACGATCAGCACGAACGGCGACAGCGTCGCCAGCACCGGGCCGAACTTGACATTGTCGGCGCCGAAGATGCCGGTGATGCGCTCGGCCTCGGCCGCGCCGGCCAGGCCGTAGCCGGTCAGCATCTGCACCCAGGCGTCGATCACCCACAGCGACACGATCGCCGCGATCGCGACCGTCGCGCGTTGCAGATCGGCCGGGCGGCGCAATGCGTAGACCGCAAACAGCGCGAACGGCGCGAAGCGCAGCAGGCCGGCCGCCGTCGACAGCGTCTTGTCGGGCCGCACCGCGGCCGCGGCCGAGAGCACGGCGGCCAGCCAGTACGCCGCGAACACGACCAGCACCAGTGCCACGCCGCCGCGCACCTCGCCGAGCCGGCCGCGCACCAGCAGCACCAGACCGGCGAGCGCGCCGATCGCCAGCGGCAGCTCCGACAGGCGGCCGACCGGCAGCAGCGCGAGCACCGCCACGACGCACAGCGCGGCCCACGGCACGTCCGCGCGTGCGGCGGCGCGGCCGCTCACGGTCCGGCCAGTTCGCGGTACAGCGCGAGCGTCTTGTCCTGCATGTCGCTGAGCCGGTGGCTGCCGAGCAGCGGAATCGCCGGCGCCAGCCGCAGCAGTTCGGCGGCATGCTCGACCAGGCGCGCGCGATCGCCGGGCGCGACGCGGCCGGCCGGATACAGCTCGGCGAGCAGCTCGCCGACGCCGCCGTGCGCGTAGCCGAGCACCGGCCGGCACAGCGAGAGCGCCTCGACGACGGTACGCCCGAACGATTCCGGATGCGTGCTCAGCTGCAGCACCAGCGCCGAGATCGCGAAGACGTCGCGCACGTCGCTGCGCGGCGCGGTGATCGCGATGCGGTCGGCGACGCCGAGCGACTGCGCGAGCGCCTCGAGCTCGGCCAGATAGGCCTCGCGCCCGGCCTCGCGCGCGCCGAGCAGCAGCAGCCGGGCGTCGACGCCGCGCTCGCCGAGGCCGGCGAGCAGGCCGATCGCGTCGGCATGGCCCTTCAGCCGCGTGCCGCGGCCGGGCAGGGTCAGCAGCGGCGCGCCGGCCAGCTGCGGGTATTCGGCGAAGAACGCCGCGCGCCAGGCGTCGTCGGGCTGGTAGCCGAACGGAAACTCGGCCGGGTCGACGCCGCGCGGGATCACCACCAGGCGCGCCGGATCGGTGCCCGGGTAGTGGTGCAGCGCGTAGTCGCGCACGCTGTTGGACACGCAGATCACGCGCTCGCCCTGGGCCATGATCTGGCTGTAGCGGCCCGGCGAATTGAGCCCGTGCATCGTCGTGACGAAATGCGGCCGCGGCCGCAGCGGCCGCAGTGCGAGCCAGCCGATCCAGGCCGGCAGCCGCGAGCGCGCGTGCACGATGTCCGCCCGCAGCTCCTTGAACAGCCGGCGCAGCCGGCGGATCAGACCGAGCGTGCGCAGCGACTTGCGGCCGATCGGCAGCGCGATGTGCTCGCTGCCCTCGGCGACCAGCTGCGGCACCAGGCGGCCGCCGGCCGAGATCACGATCGAGCGATGACCGGCAGCGACCAGGGCCCGGGCGATTTCCAGCGTCGAGCGTTCGGCGCCGCCCGATTCCAGTGCCGGTACCAGTTGGACGACGGTGAGCGGACGGCCGGACAAACGGCCCTCAACCGGTCAGGACGTATTCGGCGCCGCAGTAGGGGCACTTGGCATGGCCTTCCGCCTCGATCGGCAGATAGACCTTCGGATGCGAGTTCCACAGCGACATCGCCGGGGTCGGGCAGCTCAGCGGCAGCTCGGCGCGCGTGACCTCGTAGCGGCGGGCAGCGTTGGCGGGCTGGCGTTCGGACACGGCGGGATCGGGACGGTGCATGGCGCGGGAGGCTCCGGCGTGAAGCGGCCGCGCATTCTATCGCAGCGCCGCCGTCGATTTGTTCACGTTTCGGGCGTGACGCCGTGCCGGTCGCCGCTGCGTCATGGCCGACATGCCGCGGTGACCGGACTGGCCTAGAATGGCCGCGCCGCGCCGGCCGCGAGCGATGGGAGCTCGCCGCGACCCGGCCGCGCCTGCCTCACCCGCGGCGGCTTCGATGCGAAGCGGCCTTCATTCACTGCGAGGGGAATGGGTTATGGACTTTTCGAAACTGATCGAGCGCGTCAAGAACATCCTGCTGACGCCCAAGACCGAATGGCCGGTGATCGCCGCCGAGCCGGAGACGGTGGCCGGCCTCTACAAGAACTACATCCTGATCCTGGCCGCGATCCCGGCCGTGATCGGCTTCATCCAGAGCAGCCTGATCGGCACCACGGTGCCGTTCGTCAACGTCACGGTCAAGATTCCGGTCGGCGCCGGCCTGGTGCAGATGCTGCTGGTCTATGCCCTGTCGCTCGGCCTGATCTACGTGCTGTCGCTGATCGTCGATGCGCTGGCGCCGAACTTCGGCGGCGAGAAGTCGCAGGTGCAGGCGCTCAAGGTGATTGCCTATTCGTGGACGCCGAGCTGGATCGCCGGCATCCTCGCGATCATTCCGATGCTCGGCATCCTCGCCGCGCTGGCGGCGCTGGTCTACTGCATCTATCTGCTGTACCTCGGCCTGCCGCATACGATGAAGGTGCCGCAGGAGCGCTCCGGCGGCTACACCGCGGTGACGATCATCCTCGGCCTCGTGCTGTCGGTCGTGGTCGGCTGGGCCGCGGCGATCTTCTCGGGCGCCGGCGCCTACAGCGCGGCCGCGATGCAGGGCCAGCTCGGCGCTTCCGGCGTCGTCGCGCCCGGCAAGGACGATGCGCTCGGCCAGCTGCAGGCCTGGGGGCAGAAGGTCGAGGCGGCCGGCAAGAAGGTGGAAGCGGCGCAGGCCTCGCGAGACGCCGAGGCCCAGGCCGCCGCGGTCGGCCAGATGCTCGGCGCCGCGCTCGGCGGCGGCGACCAGGTCGAGGCGCTGACGCCCGACGCGCTCCGGCCGTTCCTGCCCGACACGCTCGGCGGCTGGAAGCGCACCGGCTTCTCGGCCGAGCAGAACGGCGCGATGGGCATGCAGATGTCGGTCGCCAAGGCGACCTATGCCGGCGACGGCGGCCATGCGTTGCACGTGGAGATCACCGACGTCGGCAGCGCCAAGGGCCTGCTCGGCCTGGCCGGCCTCGCCAACGTGCAGAGCCAGCGCGAGACCGGCGACGGCTACGAGAAGACCTGGAAGGAAAACGGCCGTCTGATCAGCGAGAAATGGGACGGCCGCTCGCGCCACGGCGCCTACAGCATCATCCTCGGCGACCGTTTCACGGTCGAGGTGTCGGGCACCGTCGACAGCATCGACCAGCTCAAGTCGGCGGTCGGCAGCCTCGACCTGGCCGGTCTGGAAGCGCTCAAGAGCCAGGGCGTCAAGCGCGGCTGACGCGCACAAAAAAGCCCCGCCGCCGCGCGACAGGGCTTTCGCAGTACCGACGGGGCGGAACGATCAGCCGGCCGGCTTCGGGCCCAGCGCTTCGGTCGTGATGCTGATCTTGAGCTCGTCGCTGATGTTCGGCACGTAGGCGTCGATGCCGAATTCGCTGCGCTTGATCGTAGCGGTCGCGTCGAAGCCGATCGCCGGCACCTTCTTCATCGGATGCGGACCGGCACCGTTGAGCTTGACGTCGAGCACGACCGGCTTGGTCACGCCGCGCAGCGTCAGATCGCCGGTGACCTTGAGCTTGCCGCTGCCTGCGGCCTCGACCTTCGTGCTCTTGAACGTGATCGTCGGGTACTTGGCCGCGTCGAGAAACTCGTCCTTCTTGAGGTGCTCGTCGAGCTTGGCCACATGCGTGTCCAGGCCGGCCAGCGGCAGCGTGGCCTCGACCGAGGCGCGGGTCGGATCGGCCTCGTCGTAGACCAGGGTGCCTTCGATCTGGCCGAAATGGCCGGTCGGGTTCGAGAAGCCGAGATGGTTCCAGGTGAACAGCACGTCGGTATGGGTCGGGTCCAGCTTGTAGGTGATCGGCGCGGCGAAGGCGCCGGCCGAGACGAGGGCCAGCACGCTGGCCAGAACGGTGCGACGGAGCATCGGGTTTCCTCCTGGTGACGAATGTCCGGCGCGGGGCCGGGTAAGTTGGGTGCGGATGGTGGCGGGTCGGAACGACCGTCCGGTCACCGGATCTGACGGCACAACGCGCCAAAACAAGCGCGAGGCGCGATCGGATCCAGGATCGGTCTGGCCACTTCGCCAGGCCGGCACGATAGAACGAACGCCGTGCGATGATAAACGGCGATGCGAACAACAGATTGGAACACGGGGCTGGACAATCAAGACCGACCGGTGGACCTGCGATGAGCGCGTCCGGTTCCGCGCGCTGCTGGGTCGTCAGCGACGGCATCGCCGGCAACCGGCGCCAGGCCGCGGCGCTGGCGCAGGCGATGGGCCTGGACGCCGCCGTCGTGACGATCGGTCTGCGCGCGCCATGGGACTGGTTCGCGCCGCGACTGGCCGCCGGTGCCGCCCTCGCGTTGCGCACGCTCGACGGCGCGGTCTTCGCACCGCCGTGGCCGGACCTCGCGATCGGCTGCGGCCGTCGCGCGGCCTGGCTGCTGCGTGTGCTGAAGGCGCGCAGCGGCGGCCGCTGCTATACCGTGCAGATCCTCGATCCGCGCATCGATCCCGGTCATTTCGACATCGTCGTCGCGCCGCGCCACGATGGACTCGCCGGCCCGCACGTGATCGGGACGATCGGCTCGATCCATCCGGTCGGCCCGGCCTGGCTGGCCGAGGCGCATGCACGCTTCGCCGCGCTCGCGCAGTGGCCGCAGCCGCGCGTCGCGGTGCTGATCGGCGCCGGCAACGGTGCGCAGCGTATCGACGAGGCCTACTTCCGCCGGTTCGTCGACGCGCTCGCCGCGCGTCACGGCGCCGACGGCGGCAGCTTCCTGGTCACGCTGTCGCGGCGTACGCCGGCCGCGCTGCGCCCGTGGCTGCGACGGGCCTTCGCGCCATTCCCGGGCCTGTTCTGGGACAGCGACGCCGATGGCGAGAATCCGTATGCGGGCCTGCTGGCCTGGGCCGACCGCATCGTCGTCACGCCCGATTCGGTCAACATGCTGTCGGAGGCCGCCGCGACCGGCGTGCCGGTCGCGACCTTCGCGCCCGAGTCGATCGGCGGCAAGTTCGCGCAGTTCCACGAGGCCTTGCGCCGCGGCGGCTGGCTGCAGTCGCTCGACGAGGCGCCGCGCGCGCCGGAGCGGCCGCTGGCCGAAACCGGCGAAGTCGCCGCCGAGGTGCTGCGGCGCTGGCGTGCGGCGAGCCTCTCGACCTGAGGGTTCGCACGCGATGGAAGCATCCCCGTTTCGGCTGCTCTTCGCGCTGAAGCGAGCCGGGTCGTGCAGGGCAGGCGAGGCACCGGCGCCGGCCGCCACGGCGCGAGCCATCGCAGCGGCAACCCATGAATCTGCGAGTACGGAATCGACGGCCGATCGCTGCACCCGAGCGTGCGCGAAGATGCACGAAAAAGGCGGAGCGGCCTCGCGACCGTCTCCGCCTTGTGTCATCGGTACCGCGTCGAAGCGATCAGATCAGCTTCAGCGAGCCCTTCATGATGCTCCAGTGGCCCGGGAACGAACAGAAGAACGTGTAGTCGCCGTCGGCCGCGAGCTTGGAGACGTCGAACGTCACCGAGTCGGTCTCGCCGGCGCCGATCACCTTGGTATGCGCGATCACGCGGGCATCGCCGGGCTTGATGTAGTCCTTGTCGAGGCCGGCCGACATGCCGTCGGTCGCCACGCCCTGGACGTCGGAGGTCTTGGCCAGCACCCAGTTGTGGCCCATCACGTTCTTGGCGAGCTGGCCGGGATGCTTGAGGTTGACCGTGAACTGCTTGCAGCTCTTGCTGACCTCGATGCTGGTCTTGTCGAACTTCATCATGTCGTCGCCGGCGATGTCGACCGAGCATTCGGCGGCGAAGACCGGGGCGGCCAGCGCGAACAGGCCGGCGGCGAGCAATAGTCTGGACATGGATGTGACTCCTTGAGAACCGGTGGAGGAAGGTTGCGTGGGTCGATGTCCGTTCTTCGGGCGGGTGCCGGTGCGCGAGCGGATGCTGGCGCCGGACCTTGGCATGACGGACTCGTCGACGACCGCGGCCATGATAAGCCGGCCGGCATGAATACGGTGTCGGCGGTGCGCACTGCGACGATCGGTCGCGTCGCGGCGCAGGCGGCTCCGGCGCCTCGGGCCGGCCGCGGCCGCCGCTGTTCCGCCTGAACGCCAGTGTGTCACTTCGGGAGCAATTCCTATTGCAACGCAACAGGAAATTCTCCCGGGCACGTCCGCAACTCCTTGAATCGTCAGGCCGCAATGTCCGTCTTCGCGCTTGGCACATCCGCTGCTTAACAAGCGTCGCGCAACGATCGACGAGGTGCTGGTTGGTAGCGCGCGGCCCGTGGGTAGGTGCCTTCGGCATCGCCGTTGCCAGGGGTCTTCCGTCTGCGAATGAGGAGAGCAACGAATGAAATTTCGACGAGTAGCGATGGTGTGTACCGCGGTGCTCATGGGGGCGGTCAGTGCGGGCGCGATGGCGAACCCGGAGACGATCGAGCGGCAGAAGGATCCGAACCAGTGGCCGGCGCCCGGCCGCGATCTGTCGATGACGCGGCACAGCCCGCTCAAGGACATCTCGACCGACAACGTCGGCAAGCTGCAGATGATCTGGTCGCAGTCCAGCGGCACGCTGCGCGGCCACGAGGGCCAGCCGGTCGTCGTGACCGAGGGCGGCAAGGCGATGATGTACCTGATCAGCGGCTGGCCGAACATCGTGCAGGCGCTGGACTTGAGCGACCCGGACAATCCCAAGGCGATCTGGAAGTACGTCAAGCAGGAGGACCGCGACGAGTCGGCGGTGCCGCGCGCCTGCTGCGACACGGTCAACCGCGGCCTGTCCTACGCCGACGGAAAGGTCGTGTTCGGCACGCTCGACGGCTTCGTGATCGCGCTCGACGCCAAGACCGGCAAGGAGCTGTGGGTCGTCAAGCACGCGTTCCCCGAGAACGGCGAGACGATCACGCCGGCGCCGCTGATCGCCGAGAACAAGGTGCTGATCGGCTTCGGCGGTGACGAGTTCGCCGCGCGCGGCCGCTTCACGGCCTACAACCTGGCCGACGGCAAGAAGCTCTGGGAATGCCACGCCACCGGTCCCGACAAGGACGTGTGCGTGACCAAGAACACCAACAAGGCCAATCCGCATTACGGCCAGGGCGGCAAGGATCTGGGCGTCACCGGCTATCCGGGCGACGAGTGGAAGCGCGGCGGCGGCGCCAGCTGGGGCTTCTACAGCTATGACCCGGAGCTCAAGCTGGTCTACCACGCGACCGGCAACCCGGGCCTGTGGAGTCCTTCGTTCCGCTGCAAGCACAAGACCCACGAGGAGTGCAACGACGGCAGCCAGGACAACCACTGGTCGATGACGATCTTCGCGCGCAAGATCGATACCGGCGAGGCGGTATGGGCCTACCAGATGACGCCGTTCGACCAGTGGGACTACGACGGCATCAACGAGAACATGCTGGCCGACTGGACGATCGACGGCAAGAAGCGCAAGGTCCTCGTGCACTTCGACCGCAACGGCTTCGCCTACGTGCTCGACCGCGTCGACGGCACCCTGCTCAAGGCGCACAAGTACGTCACCGCCAACTGGGCCGAGAAGGTCGACATGAAGACCGGCAAGCCGGTCAAGGTCAAGGAGCACTCGCCGTTCTCGGTCGAGCAGAACACGCAGGTCTGCCCGTCGGCGATGGGCGGCAAGGACCAGCAGCCGTGCGCGCTCGATCCGAACGAGGAAGGCGTCGCCTACTGCCCGACCAACAACTGGTGCATGGAGCTCGAGCCTCAGGAGCGTGCGCACACCCAGCAGGGCACGGTCTACGTGTTCGCCAACGTCTACATGTACCCGGAGAAGCCGGGCGTGACCGGCAAGTTCAAGAAGTTCAACGTGCTGACCGGCGAGACGGTGTGGGAGATCCCCGATCCGTATCCGAACTGGGGCGGCGCGCTGATCACCGACGGCGGCCTGGCGTTCTACGGCAGCCTCGGCGGCGACTTCCGCGCGGTCGACCGCAAGACCGGCAAGGTGCTGTGGTCGCGCAAGCTCGGCTCCGGCGTGATCGGCAACCCGATCACCTACAAGGTCAACGGCAAGCAGTACGTGTCGGTGTGGAGCGGCATCGGCGGCTGGATCGGCCTGCCGGTCACCGCGGGCCTGGATCTGGAGGACAAGTTCGGCGCGATCGGCGCCACCGCGATGACCAAGGCGGCCAACCTCGACAAGATTCCGCAGGGCGGCACGCTCTACACGTTCCGCGTGGGCGACTGATGCACCTGGCGGGTTGAGTCGATCGATCGAAAGGCCCGGCGCCGACGAGGCGCCGGGCATTCGTTTTTTTACCACCAAGGTCGTGTTGTTCCGCAGATCCGGCAGGCGCAAGGTCGCCTCGGACATGACCGCGGCGTTCGGTCCGGTGGCGGCCCAAGTCGCAGTCCGCCGGAGCAAGGGGCGCAGGCGTGGCTTGCGCCGTTCGATGCAGACGCGTGCGGCCGGCGGGCAGGCGCCCGTACCGCACAAAGCAATGAGGAGTCACCCGATGGTCCGGATCCACATCCCGCTGGCGAGCGCTCTCGCCGTTGCCGCCGCTGCGAGCGCGCTCGCGCCCGGCGCGGCACAGGCTCAGGCGCCGCAGATTCGCGCGCTGCGCGTCTGCGCCGATCCGGGCAACATGCCGTTGTCCAACGACAAGGGCGAAGGCTTCCAGAACAAGATCGCGCAGGTGCTCGGCGAGGCGCTCGGCACCGGCGTGCAGTACGACTTCCGTCCGTCGACCGAGCGCGGCCTGATGCGCGGCACGCTCGACGCCAACATGTGCGACGTGATGTTCGACCTGCCGGTCGGCCTGGAGCGCGTGCTGACGACGCGGCCGGTCTACCGCAGCACCTTCGTGCTGGCCTCGCGCACGGACCGCAAGCTGCGCTTCGAGAACTTCGACGATCCGCGCCTCAAGAAGCTCAAGATCGGCGTCTACCAGATGTCCTCGGTGCGCGAGGCGCTGGCCGACCACGGCATCAAGGACAACACCGTCACGCACTTCATCAGCTACGACGGCGCCACCGTGCCCGAGCACCAGCCGACCTATCAGGTGCAGCGGATGCTCGACGGCGAACTCGATCTGGTCGCGATCTGGGGCCCGTTCGCCGGCTGGTACAAGACGATCAAGCAGGCGCCGATCACGCTGCAGCCGGTCAATCTGATGGCGACCGATCCGCCGCTGCAGTTCGAGATGGCGCTCGGCGTGCGCCGCGGCGACCGCGGCCTGCGCGACAAGCTCGACGAGGTGCTGGTCAGCCGCAAGGACCAGATCCGCGCGATCCTCGACGAGTACGGCGTGCCGCTGGTGCAGTGCGCCGAATGCGTGATCAGCGGCGAGCTGGTCGCGCAGCAGGCCGCCGCGCAGCCGAAGACCGAAGTGGCCTCGATGGCGACACCGTCCGGCGGCACCGGCGCCAGCCTCGACCAGTTGAAGCGCTGGCTCAGCGAAGGCGCCGATCCGAACGACGAACTGTCCAACGCCGCGACCGCCGGCGACGTCGTGCGCGTCCGTTACCTGCTCGAGCATGGCGCCGACGTCGACACCCGCGACGACGAGGGCTACACGCCGCTGCTGACCGCGGTCAAGACGCGCTACAACGACCTGACGCGCTTTCTGATCCAGCACGGCGCCGACGTCAACCTGGCCGACCGCGACGGCTGGACGCCGCTGATGTACGCGGCCTGGCGCGACAGTCCGGAGATCGTCGGCATGCTGCTCGAGAAGGGCGCCAAGCTCGAGGCCGCCAACCAGCAGGGGCTGACGCCGCTGTGCATCGCGGCCCAGCACGGCCGCTCCGGCGCGGTCGCCGCCCTGCTCGCGGCCGGCGCCAACGCCAATCTCAGCGTCGGCGCCGGCGGCTACACGCCGTTGATGCTGGCCCTGGTCGGCGGCTGGGACGATGCGGCGGCCAAGCTCGTCGAGCGCGGCGCCGACGTCAACGCGCAGAACAAGGCCGGCATCACGCCGCTGATCATCGCGGCCGCGGCCAACCGCGTCGATTCGGTGCGGCTGCTGCTGCAGCACGGTGCCGACGCCGGCGCGGCCAGCGAGGACGGCACCACCGCCCTCGGCATCGCCAGCGAACGCGACAACCGCGCCGTGGTCGAGGTGCTCGAGCACGCGCGCGCATCCGGTGGCGGTTCAGGCGGTCCGGCGCAGCGTGGCTGAGTGGCGGCGACCGCGTCCTTCCCAGGTGTTACCCCAGGCAATCGAAAGTGAGGAGTCGTACGTGTTGAACAAAGCAGTTGCAGCAAGTGTTTCGTTGGTGCTGGCGGCGGCCGTGTGGCTCGGTCTGCCGGCGACGTCGTCGGCCGCCGATCCGGCCGCTGCGCCCGCGGCAGGGACGATGCCGCCGCTCGAGCGCATCAAGTCCACGCCGAAGGGACAGCTCAAGAATCCGTACCAGGATTCGGACAAGGCCATCGTCGAGGAAGGACGCAAGCTGTTCCTGCGTGCCAGCTGCAACGGCTGCCACGGCGGCTCCGGCGGCGGCGGCATGTGTCCGCCGCTGACCAACGAGACCTGGGTCTACGGCGGCGATGACGACACGCTGTTCCGCCTGATCTCCGAAGGCAGCGACGCGCTGCAGAAGGACGGCTATCATCGGATCGGCAAGGAGAACGTGGTCGGACCGATGATGCCGTTCGGCACGATCGTCAAGAGCGACGACGATCTGTGGAAGATCATCACGTTCGTCCGCTCCAACTGGCGCGGCAGCGAGGCGAAGAAGTACGGCGACGCGTCCAAACACGCGACCGACGCACCGCTCGACGTCGGCAAGCACTGAGCGGCGCCCCGCAGTGAATGGAGCGGCCGTGCCGGTCCGGCAGCGGTCGCTCCGCTCTTCGCGCGCGGCGTGCCGGCACCGGCCGATGCCGCGCCGCACCCGAACCGTCTCGAGGAGATTGCTCATGTTTCGATCGTTTCTGCGCCCGGGCCGTCTGCTGACCGCCGCGCTCGCGCTCGCCGCGGCGTTCGGCGCCACGAGCGCCGGCGCGGCGCCGATGGCCTACGTGCCGAACCAGCGCAGCGGCACGATCTCGGTCATCGACACCGGCAGCGACGAGGTCGTACGCACGCTGAGCGCGCAGGGCGAGCTCGGCAAGCGCCTGCAGCAGGTCGCGCTCGATCCGGGCGGCAAGACGCTGTTCGTGATCGACGCCGCGCACAATGCGCTGGTCGCGCTCGACATCGCCTCGGACAGCGTGCGCACGCGCGTGCCGATCGAGGAGGACGCCGAAGGCGTCACGGTCTCGCCGGACGGCGCCTCGCTCGCGGTCTGCGTCGAAGGTTCGCAGCACATCCTGCTGGTCGACGCGGCAACGCTGAAGATCCGCGCCGACGTCGCCACGCAGGGGCGCAATCCCGAGCACTGCGTGTTCTCGCCGGACGGCAAGTGGCTGCTGACCAGCAACGAGGCCAGCAGCGATCTGGACGTCATCGACGTCGCCGCGGCCCGCTCGGTCGCCGTGATCAAGACCAGCGGCCACCCGCGCGGCATGGCGTTCCTGCCCAAGACCACGCGGGTCTACGTCGCGCAGGAGACCGCCAACGTCGTCGACGTGATCGATCTGGCCTCGCGCAGCAAGACCGGCAGCATCGCGGCCGGGCTGCGCACCGCCGGCCTGACCGTCAGTCCCGACGGCGCGTTCGTCTATGCGTCCAACGGCGGCGCCGGCAGCGTCTCGGTGATCGACGTCGCCAAGGGCGAGGCGGTCGCCGAGATCAAGGTCGGCGAGCGGCCGTGGAACCCGGCGCTGACGCCGGACGGCCGCAAGCTCTACGTCGCCAACGGCCGCTCCAACAGCGTCAGCGTGATCGACACGGCCACGCGCAAGAAGATCAAGGACATCGCGGTCGGCGAACTGCCGTGGGGCGTGGTGATCGGCAAATAGACCCGGCGCAGGCGCCGTGCCGGGACGGCGGCCGCCGCTCACCCGATGGCAGCGCAGGGGGACATCGAGGCTCGCCTCTCGCTGCACGGTTTGCACGGTCCGTCGCCGGTGCCCGGCTTCGGTCGTCTTCCGCCGCTACCCGCTCATTTTGCGGCGAACCTGCGTTTCAGCGTTGCCCAGAGTCGCTGTCGCGCCTGATAAACGCTCACGCCGAGCAGCAGTGCTGCCAGCCAGAACGTACCTTCTGTGGTCACGGCCGCCGCGGTCGCCAGGGCGATCCGGATTCCGGTGTCCACCTGCATCAGCAGACCGGTGATCAGCGCGATCCACGACAGCACGCATGCCGTACCGGCCAGCACGATCCATCGTTGCGCGCGACGCATCCTTCGCTGCGATCGAACGACTTCGTCCGTGGACCGCGTGCTCATTTCGCACCGCCCGTCTTCTCCGGCAGCAGATCCGCTGGGAGAGGGGATGTCGGCGTTTCGATCGTGCCGACGTTGGAGACGATCCACCATCGCTCGCCGTCATTGAGCAGCTGGAAGTGGTTCAGACCGCGCATCAGTGGCTTCTTGTCGGCCAGGCGCAGGCGGACCTCGAAGCTGCTCATCACCGAGGCCAGAAGTCCGTGCCGCTCGACGCGCGTCACCAGCGGGATTTCGTGAAAGCCGGTCGCGGCGTATGCGGTCTCCGTCTGTGCGATCAGCTCCTCGCTGTCCATGCCCAGAATGCCGCTGCCGACCTTCGAGTTCATCGCCACCGACAGCCTGGCACCGTCGAGGAACAATGCGCGGTAGCGATCCCAGTCGCGCCTGGCACCGGGGTCGGCGGAGATCGTCTGGTAGAGCGCGTGGACGATGGCTTCCGGGGATTGCCAATCCTCGGAGCCGGCGTGAGCGGCGCCGGCCAGGCCGATGGTCAGAGCCGCGGTGAGCAGGCAGGAGCCGATGCGAATGTGGCGAGTCATGTTCACGGTCCTTTGAGGCGGGTCAGGGTCGGGGCGGTCAGGAGCGTGCCGTCGACGACGACGGCGTGAATGGCGCGCGTGTGGCCGATGTCTTCCAGCGGATTGGCCTCGAGGATCAGCAGGTCGGCCTCGTAGCCAGGCGCGACCCGACCCAGCCGCTCTCCGGCGCCGAGGGCTTGCGCGGCATTGCGCGTGGCGGCGAGCAGCAGGCGGTTCGCGGGCACGCCGGCGTCGGCCAGCAGCTGCAACTCGCGGTGCAGGCTGATGCCGGGCGCGATCCACGGATTGCTCATGTCCGTGCCGATCGTCATGCGGGCGCCGGTGGCATACAGCCGCACCGCCATCCGCTGCACTTTCGGCCATACGGCCCGGGCGCGCTCGAAGTCCTGCGGCTGCCAGCCGATGGCGAAGGTGAACCAGTCGTTCCAGTGGGCGAGCAGCCGCGGATGGGCGTAGCGGCGCGCGTCGTCCTTGTAGGGGTTGTCCTGGTCCTGCACGAATGCGGCATGGAATGCCACGAGCGTGGCGTCGAACACCGGGCGGTAGCGCTCGAAGGCCGTCACGATGCGATCGGCGCCGGCGCCATCGGGATCGAAATGCTCCCACCATTCGAAGAACGAATAGGTGCCGCCGCGTGCGGTCGCCTGCCAGGCCGTGCGCTCTTGCGCCGTGAGCAGGTCCGGACTCAGCGGCATCAGATGGACGATGCCGTCCAGGCCCGTCGCCAGGGCGTCCGGCCAGGCGATCGCCTCCAGGTGTGCGACCGCCGGCCGGCCGTGCCGGTGCGCGGCCTCGACACCGGCCTTGAGCAATGCCGGCGACAGGCCGGTGTAGAGCTTGATCCAGTCGGCGCCGGCCTCGACCTGCGCACTCACGACACGCGCCATGTCCTCCGGATTGCGCGCCGCCGTCGCCAGGCCGGGGAGATCGGCATTGTTGATCACGGGTCCGGCGTTGAAGGATTCCGGGCCGGTCAGCTCGCCGGCGGTCAGGCGGGCCTTGTAACGTGCCGCTGCAGCCAGATCGCCGCCGGGATTGCGGATCGTGGTGACGCCGAACGCGATCAGGCGAGCCGCGTTGTGCTCGGCGATCTCGTCGTCGGGCAGCGCCTGCATCACGGCACGACCGCGTTCGCGCTTGATCTCCATCGGGCCCAGGGTGAGGTGGGCGTGCATGTCGATCAGTCCCGGCATGACGTAGCGATCGCGCAGGTCGACGACGCGGGCGCCGTCCAGGCACGACTTCTTTCCGGGCTGGTCGATCCGCGCGATGCGCCTGCCTTCGACACGCAGGCAACTCGGTGCGTCGACGCGATTGCGCTCGGCGTCGACCAGACGCAGGTTGTCGAGGGCCAGCACGTTCGGTGCGGACGATGCAAAGGCCAGCCCGGGAGACAATGAAAGCAACAGGACGGATCGGAGCAGCGATCCTGCGGGGTTCGAGCGTTGCATCGGTCCTGCCTTCCTGTCGGTGGGGTTGGTCTCCTGAGTCGCCGCGTGGGGGCGTTTTCTTACTTGGAAAAAAGAGAAGGTATGGTTGTAAGAAACGGCTGCGATTTGCCGACTCAGGGAGTCGGACGTCGCTCATGGTTTGACGGTTCACTGAAGTACGCCGATGGACGCACTCTGGCCCAAGGTTCAGACCTTCCACCCGCAGCTGTGGCGTGCGGTGTGCGGTTACGAGCTCAACCCGGCCTTGCGCGAAGACCTCCTGCAGGAAGTGCTGCTCGCGATCTGGGAGAGCCTGCCTCACCTGCGCGAACCGGCCATGTTGCTGCCTTTCGTGCTTCGGATTGCGCACAACCTCGGCGCGAGCCACGTCCGATCCGCAGTCAGGGCACCGATTCAGGTGTCCTTCGACGGCAGCCTGCATGACGTGGCGGATGCATCCGGCATCGACTCCGCGCAGCGGCAGTGGCTGTTCCAGGCGCTGGCGACGTTGCCGATCAATCAGCGGCAGCCCCTGATGCTGCAACTGGAAGGATTCGACTACCAGGAGATCGCCGCCATGCTGGGAACCAGCGTCGAGAACGTCGGCGTCCGTCTGAATCGCGCGCGCGCGCGGCTGAAGATCCTGTACGGAAAGGAGCATGCGCCGTGAACTTCGACGATCTGCTCAAGGCCACCTGGCAAAGCGAACATCCATCGGCCAGCCAGCGCGATCTGACCCGGCGTGTCGGTCGTCAGAAGATGCGGCTGCGTGTGCGTCGCGGCATCGAACTGGCGCTCACCGCGGCTGCCGTGCTGCTGTTCGGCCGTTCGCTGCTGAGCGCAAGCATGGGGCCTGCGCACTGGCTCACGCTGCCGTTCTTCGCGCTGTACATCCCCATTGCCTGGGCCATTATCCTGCGTGCGCCGCGGCGCCGCGCGTGGGATGCATCCGAGACCGCGGAGGTCTACGCACGACTTCGGCTGTCCCAGTTGAGGACGAGCCTGCGCGATCTTCGGTTCGCCCGTGCGGCTGCCGGCGTATTGTTCGTCTACGCCATCGCCGCCAATGCCGCCGTATGGTGGCTCGCGGACGATCGGTGGCATGAGGCGGGCACGATCCTCCTCCTCGTCGCGGGCGCCTGCCTGCTGGCGACCTGGGTGCTGATCGTCCTGTCGCGTCGACGTGTGCTGCGGGAGTACCGCGCAGTACGACGGCTGGTCGGCACCTGATCGAATCGCTGCGGCTTCCGCCGCCGCCGTCAGGCTCGATGTTTCCGTTCCACGTTTCCGAGTCGAGCCGCGCCGGTCTCGTCGACGGGGCTGCATCTCGAAGGCGGGCAGTATCCAGCCTCGGCGCGACCGCGCCGAGATCGCATACTGGATCGGTGCGGGATCGGCGGGGCGCGAGCGCGGACGCGCGCCCCGGCTGTGTCACGCTGCGTCTATTTCTCGAGCGTCCGCTTGAGATTGTCCAGCCCGGCGCGGAACAGGTCGCCGATCGCCTTCTGCGCGGCTGCGTCGTTGAGGTTTTCCGGCGGGTCGTTGTGCGTGTCGCCGCGGTAGTAGCGCGCCGACCAGACGACCTCGCTGCCGCCGTCGGCCGGCTTCACGCTGAGCTCGGCGGTGTAGTAGCTGACCGGGAACGCTTCGACGTTCTCCTGATAGAGGCGATAGCCGTAGCTCATCGCGGCCGCGTCGTAGGTGTCGAGGCTGTCGATCAGTTCGCCGCCGCCGGCGAGCACGACGGTGCGCTCGGAGCCGGGCGTATTGCCGTTGCTGGCGACGCTGCTGCTGACCGCGGGATTCCACCTGGACAGCGCGTCGAAGTCGGCGACGGCCTTCCAGACCTCGGCCGGCGGCCGCGCGATCGTCACGGTCTCCTCGGCCTTGTGCGGCGTCGGGCCGTGCGCCCATGCCGGTGCGGTCGTGAGCGCCGCCGCGAATGCGGCGGCCAGCGCGAAACGGGGGAAGCGGGGGTTCATGCAGGTCTCCTCGGTCGAAACGAAAACGATGGCAGGACGCGGCGGCCGGCGTGTTCGGGCCGCCAGACTGCCGTCAACAGGATCAGTGCGGTCGCCGCGAACCACGGCGCCAGCGGCAGCCGGGCCTCGGCCGCGCGCGGCGCGGCATGGCTCGCCAATGCGCGGTCGAGGCGCAGGCCCGGCGTCAGCCGTACGTAGCCCAGGCCGGTCGCCGCGGCCAGCGCGCGCAGATGCGTCTCGTGCACGGCCGACAGGTGCTCCTCGCCGGTGGCCGCGGCCGCGCCCCATGGCGCGTTGCGCGGATGCCAGCCCTCGCGCCGCTCGGCGTCCGGCGGCGGCGTGCCGCTGCGGTTTTCCTGCACCACGTCGCCGGGTCCGAGAAAGCCGCTCTCGCGGCCGTCACGGTCGAATTTCGGAATCGGCGAGGGGATCACGTCGCCGACGCCGACGATCAGGCCATGCACGGCGCCGGGCTCGCCCTCGAACGGCGCGGCGCCGCTCCAGTGCAGCGGCGGCGCCTCCTGGCCGTCGCTGAGGAACACCAAGTCGGTGTCGAACTCGGCGGCGAGCGCGATCGACTGGTACAGCCCGCTGGCCACGTAGCTGTCGCCTTCCCAGGCCATGCGCCAGTCGAGCTGTTGCAGCATGCCGGCCAGCGGCGCGTAGTTCGCGCAGGTCTCGACCGGTGCGATCAGCAGGAACGGGCGGCGCTCGGCGAACACGCCGACGCCGGCGCGCGAGCCGCACGGCATGTCGGCGATCAGCGCCGCCAGCGCGGTCTTGACGTGGTCGAGCCGGCTTTGCGGCGCTCCATCGGCGCGGTAGTCGCGCACGTTCATGCTGCCGGTGATGTCGACGACGAACAGCGCGTCGAGGCGCTGGCGCCGATAGTCGACCTGCGGATCGGCGGCGCCGAGAATGCCGAGCACCGCGGCGCCGAGCAGCAGCCAGAACCGGCCGTCGACACGCGCGCTCACGGTCCGCCTCGCGGCAGGCCGGGCAGGTCGGTCCAGAGGCGGTCGGGCTGCTCGGGCGGTTCCTCGTCGCCTTCCGCTTCGCCGTCCGGGAAGTCGCGGACCAGCCGCATCGCCACGTCGAGGTTGTACTTGGCATCCCAGTCGCCGGGATCGAGGCGCAGCGCGCGCAGATAGTGCTCCTTGGCGAGATTGACCTGGGCGATCGTGTCGTCGTAGCGGTGCGCGTCGACGATCTCGAGCGCGCGGCGCAGATGCGCATTGCCCTTGTCGTAGAGCGCCGCGAACGCGAACCGCCGGGCGCTGCCGTGCGCGAGGCGTTCGGTCGGTGCGCGCGCGTCGTCGAGCCGGTCGCGCACGAGCAGGTAGTGCGCGCGCGCGAACGTCAGCGCGGGCGAGGCGTCCTCGCCGATCTCGACGTCGCGGCCCTCGGCCAGCGCGGCGATGCGGCGGTTGTCGTGCAGACGCAGCAGCAGCAGCGCGGCGCTGGCCGCGACCGCAGCGAGGCCGAGCGCCAGTCCGGTCCAGAGCAGGGCCGGCGTCCAGGCACGCAGGCGGGTCGGCAGTGCGCGCGTCATGGCCGCAGCACCGGCAGCGGGGGACCGATCCGCACTTCCAAGCGCTTGGCGATCGCCAGCAGCAGGCAGGCCAGTGCGGCCAGCGCGAACGCGAACGCCGACAGGTCGCGCTGCGGCAAGGCCTCCAGCCAGCGCACCTCGCCGCGTTCGGCCTGGTCGATCGCCGCGATCGCGGCGGCCAGCTCGGCCGCGCTGTCGGCCTCGAAGGCGCGGTACGGCACGCCGAGCGATTCGAAGAACCGGTGCAGATGGCGCTCGGGCATGCGCTGCGGCGTGTCATCGCGCGGATCGGCCGGCGCCTCGAACAGGCCGGGACTGCGCTCGGTACGCAGGAACAGCCAGTACAGGTGCAGCGGCCGCGCCGCGAACGCCGCGCGCAGCTTCTCCTGTACGCGCCGGTCGATCACGGCCGCGCCGTCGGAGACCAGCACGATCGCCTGCGAGGCGATCGGGTCGCGCGCGTCGAACAGGTCGAACGCCATCGCCAGGCCGCGTGCGACGTCGGTATAGGCCAGTCCGGGCTGGTCGATCGCGTCGATCGCGGCATGGACCGCGGCGTGGCGATCGGTCATCGGCAGCACGAACATCGGCGAGGTCGAGAACGCGACGATGCCGACGCGGTCGTGTTCGCGGCGCGTCACGAACGCCTTGAGCAGACGGCGCGCGGCGGCGGCCTTGGATTCCTCGCCGCCGTCCGGTGCGCGGCCGGCGAACGTGCTGTTCATGCTGCCGCTGCGGTCGATCACCATCGCCACGCGCGCGCCGGTGCTGACGCGCTCGACCTGCTGGCCGCGCAGGCCCGGTCCGGCCAGCGCCAGCACGAAGGCCGCGATCGCCGCCGAGGCGAGCAGGCGCAGAGCGCGATCGAGCCCGGTCGAGGCCGGATCGACCGGCAGCGTGCCGGACCACGGCCAGGCCGAGATGCGGCGTCCCGAGTTCAGCCACGGCAGCAGCGCCAGCGGCAGCAGCGCCAGCGCCAGCGGCCGCAGCAGCAGCCAGTCGCCGGCAGGGTTCATGCCGGTCTCCGTTCGGCCGCGGCCAGCCGCCGCGCCAGCGCGGCGAGCTCCGCGGTCGGCAGCAGCGCGGCCGCCTCGCGTTCGCCGCTGCCGAAGAACGCGCGGCGCGAGGCGTCGAAGAAGCGCGCGATGTCGGCCGCCAGCGGTGCGAGGCGCGGTTGCGCCTCGATCAGCGCGGCGGCGTCCTCGGCCAGCACGCGCCGGCCGGCGGTCGCGTCGAACGCGCGGTGCACGGTCAGCAGGGCGTCGCGATAGTCCGCCGGACGGCGCAGACGCCGCGCGGCCTGCGCGAACGGCCGCGCCGGCCGATGTCCGAATGGCCAGCGCGCGTAGTGCCAGGCCAGCGCCAGCGCGAATGCGGCGGCCAGGACGACCGCGCCGCCCAGCGCGGCGAACGCCGGCCGCAGCGGGCGCGGGCCGGGCTCGATGTCGGGGCGCAGCATGGACGGCGCGCGCTGGTCGCCGCCGGCGCTGAGCTTGACCTCGCGCAGCGGCGACATCGTGAAGCGGAACGGCGGCACGCGCGCGCTCGCGGTCTGCTCGCCGCGGCCGACCGTCACCTCGAACGCCGGCAGGCTGCGTTCGAGCGCCTGGATCGGCGCATAGAAGGTCTGGTAGTCGAGATCGATGCGGTAGACCCGCGCGTCGCGCTCCAGCCGCTCGTGCACGTCGACCGCGCGCAGCTCGAGCCAGTAGGTCTGCGGCCCCGGCGCCGGCAGCGCGGCGGTCTGCAGCTGCCAGTCGCGATCGACGCGCAGCAGCACGCTGCGCGGCACGCGATCGCCGAGCGTGTAGCCGACCGTGCGCGCGTCGAGCGGCTGCACTTCGCGGATCGGGCCGTCGTCGGCGGCCGCACCGGATGCGATCAGCAGGCAGAGCAGGGCGGGCCGGGCATGGCGGTTCGGCAGGAGCAGGGTGCGCATCGTGCTCATCGCTCCAGCAGATGCCGGCTGACCGCCTCGACGTCGAGCGCGCTGGGCAGGTCGAGCAGCGGCTGCCCATGGCGCCGGCACAGCGCGGCGACTGCCTCGCGGTGTGCGGCCTCGGCCGCGTGCCAGCGCGCGCGCAGGCCGGGCCGGATCCAGACCAGGCGGCGCCGGCCCGTCTCCAGGTCGGCGAGTTCGGCCAGGCCGTAGCGCGGCAGCTGCGTCCACGCCTCGTGGCCGAACCGGACCGGCACCACGTCGTGCGCGGCCAGTGCCTCGAGCAGCGTGGCGAGCGTCGCCGGCGCGAACGCGAAATCGGACAGCACGAAGACCAGGCGGCGGCGCGTGCCGAGCGTACGCGCCGCATCGAGCAGCGCGTCGATGCCGCGGCCTTGCGGGGCGAGCCGCTGCAGCGCCTCGATCACGGCATCGGCGCTCTCGCGCAGCGGCGGCCGCTCGGCGCGCGCGCTCGCGGCACCGGCGACCAGGCCCAGCGCATCGCCATAGGTGCGGACCGCAGCGGCGATCTGCCGCGTCAGCGCGATCGCGCGCGACAGCGCGCTGCCGTGGCCGGCGTCGAAGGCGGTCGACGCCGATGTGTCGATCAAGACCTGCACCGAGGCGGCGCTGCGCTGCTCGAACTGGCGCACGTAGAGGCCGCCGAACGGATCGCGCAGGCTGGCGCGCAGGTCGAGACGGCGCGCGTCGGGACTGCGCTCGAACGGCACGAGCCGGCGGAACGCGCCGGTCGGTCCGGTATCCGCGCCGCGATGCGCGCCCGGCCGCAGGCTGCGCACGCGCCAGCGCAGTGCATAGGCCAGCGCCGTCTGATCGGTCGCCGGGTCGGCGGTGCGGGCAGCGGCGCTCACGGCGGATTCCACGCGGCGTTCAGGGCACCGGCACCGTCTCGAAGACGGCGCGGCACAGCGCCGGCAGGATCGCCGCGCGGCGCGCTTCGTAGACCGGCGCGAGGAAGATGCGATGCGCGACGGTCTCGAAGAACACCGCGCGCAGGTCCTCGGGCACCAGCATGTCGCGGCCTTCGAGCCAGGCGCGCACGCGCGCGGCGCGCACCAGATAGGCCATGCCGCGCGGACTGGCGCCGCCGGCGATCAGGCGCTCGGTGTCGACGTCGGCGATCCCGATGCCGGCGCGCGCCGGATCGCGCACCGCCGTCCACAGGGCCTCGACGTAGCGCTGCAGGCGGTCGCTGGCGCGAACGTGCTGCTGGATCGCCCGCGCCACCGCGTCGAGCCGGGCCGGATCGAGCACGCCCGGCGTCACCGCCTCGACCAGCGCCGCGACGTCGTGGTAGCGCGGATCGAAGATCAGGTCGCGGCGCACGTCCGGATCGGCAGGCGTGGCGATCGCGATCTCCATGAAGAAGCGGTCGCGTGCCGCCGCCGGCAGTTCGAAGGTTTCCTCGCGCTCGACCTGGTTGCGGTCGGCGAATACCTGCAGATACGGGAAGGCGTATTCGCGATTGAACGCCGACAGGCTGCGCTCGGCCATCAGGCGCAGCAGCAGCGAATGCACCTGCGGCCGCGCGCGGTTGATCTCGTTGAAGAAGAACACCGCCAGGCGCTCGCCGTGGCGCAGCACCGGCCCCGGCTCCACGCGCGGACGGCCGTGCTCGTCGAGCGAGGTGTGATAGACCAGATCGGCCGGCATCAGGTCGATCGTGCCCTCGATGCGGCCGTAGTCGCCGCCGATCGCGCGCGCGGCGGCCTGCAGCAGCGTGGTCTTGCCGACGCCGACGTCGCCCTCGAGCAGCACATGGCCGCGCGCGAACACCGCGATCGTCAGCAGGCGCAGCGCCGGCGCCTGGCCGACGACGGCGCGTGCGATCTCGCGTTCGAAGCCGAGCGCGCGTTCGCGCCAGGCGTCCAGGTCCGGGGGCGCGGGTGACGCGGAAACCGATGGGATATTCACGAAGCAGTCGTCGTCGCAGCAGAGGTCGTCCCGGCAGCGCGCGCCCGCGCGGCTGCGCGGGCGGCGGTGGCGCGTCGCGGCGGCCGCCCGTGCCGGCACAGCGGTCGGGCGGCCGCGCGGGTCACGGCTTGGGCAGCTTGGCGACGTCGTACTCGAACTTGCCGGTCTTCTTGAAGTTCGCGACGCGCTGGGCGTTGCGCGCCTCCATCGCGGCGAGCGACACCGACTGCTTGTTGAGCTCGTTCGGATTGTGCTTCGGGTCGTACTTGGAGCCGGCGACTTTTTCCGGATAGCCCGGCTTGGGCTCCCAGCAGTTGCCGGCTTCCTTGCACTTGGTGCCGTCGTAGGCCAGTGCCTGGCCGCCGCACAGGGCGGCGACGCCGATCGCGAGCAGGGACAGCGGAATGCGCATGCGTGCGGTGTTCGATTTCATCTTCGCTCCTCGGTGTGGTGCAGTGGAACCATCATGGGTCCGCCGGCGCGTCCGGCGGCGTCCGTCGCAGCGCCGTGCCGATCGGCTCGGCACGGCAGGCTCCGTCAAGGCGCGCAGACCGCGCCGTCCGGAACCTCGAGCTTCTGGTCCGGAGACCAGGGTACATAGGCCTTGCGTTCCTCCTCGCTCATCCAGTCGGCCGCCTCGGCCGGGCCGTGGTAGATGTGGCGCACCCAGGCCATCACCTGCAGCATCTCGTCGAGCGTCAGCGACAGGTACTGCGGTCCCATCTGCGCGCGCGCGCCGCCGAAGATGATCGAGAACAGGCCCTCGTCGGTCTTGCCTTCCGGGTAGGTCCAGTAGTCGTCGGTCAGCGACGGGCCGATCTTGCCCTCGGCATAGTGGCCGTGGCAGGCCGAACAGGCCGTCAGCATCAGGTTCTCGCCCTTCTTGAGGCAGGCCGGCTTGCTGTTGTAAGGGTTCCTTCCGGTCTCGAGGAACTGCTTGACGCCGGGCGTGTCGCGATCTTCCTCGCGTGCATTGGACAGGTCCAGCGCCGATCCATCGGTCACGTTGCGGAAGGTGATCTGCGCCTGTGCCGCCGCTGCGGCACACGACAGGACGGCGAGGCTCAGCACGCCGGCGATTCGCGGGGTTTTCTTCATCGTCTACCTATCTGGGTGGTCCGGGTGGCCTGGGGTCACAAGCGATCTCAGGAAGCAGCCGGAACGACCGGTATGCCTTCGTCACTGAGCACTTTCTGGATTTGCGGTGCCGCGGCCGCGAGGGCGGCGTTGAGCGCGTCGAGCAGGGCGCGGTCGTTCTTGCGCACCGCCATCGACTGGTCGAACTGGAACGGGATCGGCTCGCCGCTGCCGGTGTCGTCGGCCGGCACGCGCTGCATCTTCAGCGGCACCGTGGACGACTTGACGTAGCGGGCGACCTCCGGCGCGAACGCGATCGCGAGGTCGGCCTTGCCCTGCGCGACCTCGTTGACCATGCGCGCCGGATCGACGCGGATGTACTGGTTGCGCCGCGACTTGAAGTCGGTCAGCGAGTAGACGTAGTTGGCGTTGTCCTCGTACTTGCCGATCTTCTTGATCATCGCCTCGGCCGACGAGGCATAGCCCATCGCGATCGAGTTCATCTGCTTGAGCCGCGGATCGTTCCAGGTGTCGATCGAGAGGTCGCGGTCGGCGCGCGTCACGAACACGTAGCCGGCGCGGTAGTACGGGCGCGTGGTCAGCACGCGCTCGTCGCCGCTGTCCAGGCCCATGACGACGTCGCATTCGTTCTTGTCGAGGCCGTCGCGGACCAGGTAGATCGCCGCGCGCGGCGACCAGACGAAGTCCGCCTTGCGTCCCATCTGGCGGGCGACGATCTCGGCGATGCGGTTCTCGAAGCCGCTGCCGTCCTTGTACGAGTAGGGCGCCTCGATCTCCGAGGCGCAGATGCGCAGGGACTCGGGCGCGGCTGCCGCCGGCAGTGAGGCCAGGGCGAGACCGCCGGCGCAGACGCCGGCGCGGAAAAAGCGATGGAACACACGTAGGAACATGCACGAATCCCGTTTCGTCGCGTGGATCGGAAGACACGGGGCGTCACTGCGACGCCCCGTGCCGCGAGGCCTCAGTTGCTGGCGTATTCGCCGAGATTGATGTCGTCGTACGGACCCTTGCCGTCGAGCGAGAACACCATGATGCCGCCGCCCATCTGCGTGTAGTTGGCCAGCTTCTTGAACGCGCCGACCGCGCCGAGACCGGCCGTCGGATCCTCCAGATCCTGCACCAGGCCGATGCCGGGCCAGCCGCCGACGCCGTAGAAGATCGCGACGTACTGCGTGCCCTTGTGCGTATAGGTCATCGGATGGCCGATCACGCCGGACGGCAGCTTGAACTTCCACAGCAGGTCGCCGGTGTCGGCGTTGCGCGCCTTGATGAAGCCGTCGAGCGTGCCGTAGAACACCAGGTTGCCGGCAGTCGCGAGCGTGCCGCCCCAGACCGCGAAGCGCTCCATCTTGTCCCACTTGTACTCGCCGGTGATCGAGTTGTAGGCCTTGATCTGGCCCAGGCCCTCGTAGTTCTGGCGATCGCCCTTCGGGCCCGGGTACATGTTGAGCGTGGCGCCGACGAAGAACTGACCTGCGCGGTACGGCAGCATGAACGGCTCCCAGTCCATGCAGATGTGGTTGATGCCGAGGAAGAACAGCTGCTTGTCGGGGTTGTAGGAGTCGTGGCCCTGGTTGTGATAGCCCATCGCCGACGGGCAGATGTCGCGGCCGTTATGGTCCATGCGCGTGGCGAACTCCGGATCGCGCAGCGGCAGGCCGGTCTTGAGGTCCACGCTCTTGACCCAGTTGACCGTATCGTCGAGCTTGTCGGCCGAGATCAGATCGCCGTTCTCGCGGTCCAGCGTGTAGATGATGCCGTTGCGGTCCGGATGGGTCAGCAGCTTGCGCTTCTTGCCGGCCTTGTCGGTCTGCTCGGACAGCATCATGACGTTGACGCCGGCGTAGTCCCATTCGTCATGCGGCGTCTTCTGGTAGCCGAACTTGGCCATGCCGGTATCGACGTTGCGGCCCCAGATCGTCATCGTCCACTTGTTGTCGCCCGGACGCATGGTCTCGTTCCACGGCGCCGGGTTGCCGCTGCCGAAGTAGATCAGGTCGGTCGCCGGATCGAACGCGTACCAGCCCCAGTTGGTGCCGCCGCCGATCTTCCAGGCCTCGCCTTCCCAGGTCTTGAGACCGAGGCCGAACTGGCCGTAGTGCGGATTGGCGCTGTTGAAGTCCTTGGCCAGGCGCAGCTCCTCGTCGGGGCCGGTCGCATAGGCGCGCCACTTCTGCTCGCCGGTCTTGACGTCGTAGGCGGTCAGATAGCCGCGCACGCCGAGCTCGGCGCCGGAGGAGCCGACGATCACGTAGTCCTTGACCACGTACGGCGCGATCGTCAGCGTCGAGCCGACGCGGATGTCGGAGTTCTCGAGCTTCCAGTAGGTCTCGCCGGTCTCGGCGTTGAGCGCGACGATGTGGCCGTCGAGCTGGGTCTTGAAGATCAGCGCCGGCACCTTGCCGTCACCGGGCCAGTAGGCCAGGCCGCGGTTGACGACGTCGCAGCAGGCCACCGCGCGCGCGGCCGCGTTCTGCTTGGGCTTGTCCATCCACTTGATGCGCGTGGGGTTCGCAAGATCGAGCGCGAAGGTGAGGTTCGGGAACGGCGAGTGGATGTACATCGTGCCGTTGACGACCAGCGGCGTGCCCTCGTGGCCGTTGAGCACGCCGGTCGAGAACGTCCATGCCGGACGCAGCTGCTTGACGTTCTTGTCGTTGATCTGGGTCGCCTTGCTGAAGTTGTTGGCGTTGTAGTTCTTGCCGGTCATCACCCAGTTCTCTTCGCTCTGCGAGAGCTGGACGAGCTTGTCGTTGGCCAGCGCCAGCGTCGATGCGAGCGCCGTCGCCAATGCCGTTGCCGATAACAGGACTTTCCTCATGACCCCTCCGGTTGTGTTGATCGAGATGCCGTGTTGCACAAGCGCTCTGCTGAGGCTTGCGACCACGCATCGTGGTTGTTCGACGGGTTGGTGCGGGCTATGAGAGGAGCAGGAAGCGGGCCAACCGCGAGGCCGTTCGCGCAAATGGCCGCACGTGATGCCGTTTCGCGATCGTCGCCGCGAGCAGGCGATCGCGCGACTGCGCCATCGTCTCGAACGCACCGATGCGCGTTGCCACTTCCGTGGCACAAGACTGCGCCAGTTTCGCTACACGCCGATGCCGCATACGCGATCGCCGTCGATCCGAGAACTCACGTTTTTCCCGGCAGAAACTGCGGTTTTATGCGCGACGCGTCAGGATTTTTTCCTGCGATGTTCGGGAAAAAATCCCGAAGAACGCCGAGGCCGGCATCGTCGGCGACGCGTCGTGCGCGGTGTCGCATCGCGCGCGCGAAAATCGGTGAGCGCCGCGCGTGCCGAGCGCGTGATCATGCCGTTGGTGTCGGTGCAAGCGCGCCGGTGTGTGTCGATCGCAGCGGCGATCGAGCAGGCATGTCGGGACCGTCAGCGAGGCCGTCGAATCCGAGTACGTCAAGCCGCGCGGGCGTGCCGGCGAACGCTGCGCGCCGCAGCGGCACGACAGGCGTGAGCGCGGCACCTGGACAGGTGAGGCCTCGTGCGTCGTGGTGAGCGCCGATTGGCACGACTGCTCCGACCGATCCGACCCCGCAGACCGGCGCGGCCGCGCGAGCGGATTCTTGCAGCGCCGCCCGCACGACGCACCCGCCGCGCGATGGGTCCGGTCCGTCCCGGACCGCGCCGCTGTCCGCTGCGGCGATACGCGTCGCATACGGCGCGCCGCCGGTGCGCGCACCGGCCGGGCGTGGGCTCGGTGCGGATGCGGCACGTCATCGCGTGCAGCGTGTCGATGGGGCTTGGACGCGTCGCGCCGTCAGGCGGCGCCGCTCGGGGACGGCAGGTCAGGAGGCAGCGGATGGGCCGGACGGCACCGGCCGCTGCCGGCGCGTCACTCGATGCCGAGCTTCTCGAGCCGGTAGCGCAGCTGACGCAGCGTCAGGCCCAGATGCCGGGCTGCGGCGGTGCGGTTCCAGCGCGTGGCCTCCAGCGCCTTCATGATTGCGGCGCGCTCGGTCTCGGCGACCGCGGCGGCCAGGTCGTTGAACGCCGAGTCCGACAGCGGCGCCGCCGGTGCCGGCGCGGCGGCCGGTGCCGCGCGCGGCGGCGCCTCGGTCGGGGCCGCCGGTGCCGGGTCGGCGATGCTGCCGGCGCTCTGCGTCGGAATCAGGCGCAGGTCCGCGGCGGCGATGACATTGTCCTCGCACAGCGCGACGGCACGCTCGAGCACGTTCTCGAGCTCGCGCACGTTGCCGGGAAACTCGTAGGTCATCAGTGCGGCGGTGGCGCCGTCGCTGAGGCGCGCCGGCGGTCCGCCGCTGTCGCGCGCAAGGCGCTCGAGCACGCGCGCGGCCAGCAGCGGGATGTCGCCGCGGCGCTCGCGCAGCGGCGGCACGCGCAGCTCGATCACGTTGATGCGGTAGAACAGGTCCTGACGGAATGCGCCGAGGTCGACCATGCGCGCGAGGTTCTTGTGCGTGGCCGACAGGATGCGCACGTCGACCGGCACCTCGGCGCGTGCACCGATCGGACGCACCGCCTTTTCCTGGATCACGCGCAGCAGCTTGACCTGCATGTGCACCGGCAGCTCGGCGACCTCGTCGAGGAACAGCGTGCCGCCGTGCGCAGCCTGGAACAGGCCGTCCTTGTCGGCATGCGCGCCGGTGAAGCTGCCTTTCTTGTGGCCGAAGAACTCGCTCTCCATCAGCTCCGACGGAATCGCGCCGCAGTTGACCGGCACGAACGGCGTCGCCGAGCGCGGGCCGAGCTCGTGGATCAGGCGCGCGACCAGCTCCTTGCCGACGCCGGACTCGCCGGCGATGTAGACCGGGGCCTGGCTGCGCGCGATCTTGGCGATCGTCGCGCGCAGTTCCTGCATCGGCGCCGATTCGCCGATCAGCTTGCTGCCGCTGGCGACCTGTTCGGCGCGCTTGGTCTCGCCGAGCTTGAGCGCGGTCTGCACCAGCCGGCGCAGCACGTTGATGTCGACCGGCTTGGAGACGAAGTCGAACGCGCCGGCCTTGAGCGCGTTGACGGCCGCATCGACGTTGCCGTACGCGGTGATCATCGCGATCGGCGTCTCCGGATGGTGGCCGGCGACGTACTCGACGATGTCCTGGCCCGAGCCGTCGGGCAGGCGCATGTCGGTGAAGCAGAGCGTGTAGCGGTTCTCGGACAGGCGCTGGCGCGCCTCGGCGACGTTGGCCGCCGTGTCGACCACCAGTCCCATGCGGCCGAGCGTCAGCGTCAGCAGCTCGCGAATGTCGCGTTCGTCGTCGATGACCAGGGCAAGTTGCTTGCTCATGCTTCCGGAAGGGTGGTGCGAGCGAGGTCACAAGGGTAAAGGGTGGCGATGCGCATGGCAAAAGCCGCGCAGCACCGGCCCGGCGCGGTCCGCCGCCGGCCGCCGGTCACGGCTCGAAACCGTCGGCGAACAGCAGGTCCGGATCGGTCGGGCCGAGCGCGCCGGCGTAGCTGAGGTTCTGCGCGAGCACGTCCAGGCTGCCGGCGTCGTTGCCGCTGCCCTCGCTCCAGATGTAGGCCGCATAGCCGGCCTGGCTGGTCGCGCCGGCCAGGCGCGAGGTGCGATTGGCGCGGCTCTTCAGCGACACGCGCTGGGGCCAGACCTCCGCGCCCGCCGCGTCCAGCCGCAGCGTCGTGATCGGATTGGCGGCGACCGAGGTGTTGCCGGTGACCCAGGCCGCCAGCAGGCCGTTCGGCGCCGGCAGCGCGACCAGCTGCGACAGCGCGTTGGCGCCGTTGGTCGAGATCGTCATCGGCACCAGTTCGCGGCCGCCGTCGGCCCAGATCCGCACGCCGCCGGCGTCGATGCGCTGCGCGTAGAGGCCGTCGTAGCTCTGCTGGTTGATCGTGGTGCCGTCGATCCAGATCAGGTGGGTAGTGCCGGTGACCGGATCGTAGGTGGCGCTCGGGCTGTAGTGGCCTTTGCTGGCATCGGTGGTCGCGAGCACGCCGTCGGCGCCGAAGCGGCGGCCGCCGTCGGCGTCGATGTGCTGTACGCGGACGTTGAACGCGACGCCGCTGGCGTCGTAGTACGCGAACACCGCGCCGCCGGCGCCATCCGGGATCATTTTCGGGAAGTAGCCGGCCTGCAGGTTGCCGCTGTCGGCGACGCGCACGCCGTCGGTGCCCCACAGCGGTGCGCCGTCGGCCGATGCGAACTTCTGCGCGCGCAGGATCCGCGTGGAACCGGACTGGTTGCTCCAGGCGACGATCGCGTCGCCGTTGCCGGCTCCCTTGATGTCGGCCATGAACTTGAAGCCGGTCGCCGGGCCCGGCACGGTCACGCCGGTAGCGCCCCATTGCGGCTGGCCGGCGGCGTCGAGCTTCTGCACGCGGCCCTCGCCGGCGTCGTTCATCCAGGCCGCCAGCGCACTGCCGTCGGCGCCGGCCGCGACATAGGAGACGACCGCGCCTTCGCCGAGCGTCGAGACCGCGATGCCGCCGGCACCCCAGGCGGCATCGCCGTCGGCGTCGATCTTGACGACGACGATGCGCTCGTCGCTGGCGCCCTGGGTGCAGCACTGGAACGAGAGCAGGGCGTCGCCGGCCGCGTCGACCGCGAAGCCGTAGTCGGTCGTCGAGCTGTAGCTGCGATCGGCGACGCGGATGCCGCCCGGCGCCCACAGCGCGTTGCCCTGCGCGTCGAGCCGCTGCAGGCGCACGTCGTAGCCGCCGTCGCTATTGTCGAACCAGCTCACGTAGAAGCCGCCGTCGGCGCGCGGCAGGATCTTGGCCTGGGTCTCCTCGCCGCCGCGGTCGGCGATCACCAGATTCACGGCCGGGTCGGACGACCAGGCCGCGAGCGCGGCACCCGCACCCGCTATCAGGCTGACGGACAGGGCGGCGAACGCCCAGCGACGGATCGGGGACGGACGCATGCGGGAGAATCCTCATCGAAGACGGGCGGGCACCCCAGCGCCCCCTCCGGCCCCTTGCCGGAGTGTGCGGCCCGTCACAGTATGTCCCGATTCGCCCGGCGTGACGAGTCCGCCGATGCGCCCGCCGTCAGCGGCCGCGCGCGGCTTGGCCGCCGAACTCGCGGCGCAGCCAGTCGTCGAGCAGGCGCTTCTCGTAGCGTAGCGAGTCGCTGTCATTGGCGTTGCTGCGGCTCAGGAACGCCGGATCGCGCAGCTTGGCATCGCCCTCGCGCAGCGTCGCGCCGTCGCTGCCGATCAGCCGGTAGTGCAGGTCGATGCGCGGCGGATAGATGTCCTTGACGATGCGCACCTCGTCGAAGCGCGGACCGTGCCAGGGCTCGTAGTCGCCGGCCAGCTTGATATCGGTGAACCTGACCTGGAGCCGCTCGCCGGCCGGCACGACCTGGTCGGCGCGGTGGCGCAGATGGGCGGCAAGCTTCTCGAGCCATTCGATCGGCGGCTGGCGCTGCGGACGGACCGCCTGGCGGACTTCGGACAGTTCATCGGGCGGGTTCCAGCTGACCTCGATGCGTGAATCGGCGGCGGCCGGCGCCGGTGCGGCCGTGGTGAGACCGGCCGTCGCCGCGGCGGCCGCCGAGAGCGTCAGAAAAGCGAAGCGTTGCAGAGTGTTCATGATCGGACCTCGGGTGGATCGGCGCGCGGATCGCGGCCGCCAGCGATGGAGATGACGGCCCGTCCGCGTGTCCACAAGGACGTCGGCCGGCCATCGACCGTTGCAGGACAGGCGAGGCCGCCCGGTTCCGCCGCTTCGGCGTGCCGATGGTGCAGGCGCAGCCGGCCGCTTCAGTCCGGCAGCTCGAGGCTCACGCGCAGGCCGCCGAGCGGACCGGCGCGAAGTTCGATCCGGCCGCCGTAGGTCTCGGCGATGTCGGCCGCGATCGCCAGGCCCAGACCCGATCCCTCGACCGATTCGTCGAAGCGGCGGCCGCGCCGGCTCGCCTGTGCGATCTGGTCGGGCGCGAGGCCCGGACCGTCGTCGTCGATCGTCACGCGCAGCAGCGCGCCCTCGCGCGCCGCCGTCACCTCGACGCGCGAGCGCGCCCATTTGCCGGCGTTGTCGAGCAGGTTGCCGAGCATCTCGTCCAGATCGGTCGGCTCGCCGCGCCAGTGCGCGTCGGCGTCGGCGTCGAGCCGCCACCGCAGCGCGCGGGTCTCGTGCAGGCGCCGCATCAGCTCGATCAGGGCCTCGATGCGTGCGGCGACCGGCAGTCGCCGGCGTTCACCGGCGCCGCTGCCGGCGCGCGCCAGATGACGGTCGATCAGCCGGCTCATGCTGCGCACCTGGGCCGCGATCGGCTCGCCGCCGGCGGCCGCGTCGGCGGCGATCAGCGCCAGCGGCTTCTTGAGCGCATGGGCCAGATCGGCCGCATGGCTGCGCGCGCGCGCGGTCACCCGCGCATTGCGTTCGAGCACCGTGTCGAGCTCGACCGCGAGCGGATCGAGATCGGGACCGAAACCGCTGCCGACGCGGTCGGCCTGGCCGCTCTGCACTGCCGCGACCGCGCCGCGCAGGCGCGTCAGCGGATGCAGGCCGATACGCACCTGCATCCAGGTCGCCGCGACCAGCGCCAGTACCAGGCCGGCCAGCGTGCTCGCGAGCAGCTGGTCGAAGCCGCGCCGCTCGCGGTCGACCTCCTCGGCCGGTCCGAACACCCACAGCACGGCCGGCGTGGCCTCGACCTCGATCGCGCGCCCGATGCCGAGCAGCGGCTCGCCGCGCGGACCGGTCACGCGCAGCAGCGATCCCGGCGGCGCCGGTGGCACGCTCAGGTCCGCATCCCACAGCGAGCGCGAATGCAGCGGTTCGCTGCCCTGCGTCAGCTGCCAGTACCAGCCGGAGAAGATCCGGCTGAACTCGTCGGCAGCGCGCGGCTCGTCGTGCACGATGCGGCGCCCGCCCCCGCCGTGCAGGCGCGCGGCGACGCGGTCGGCGTGTTCGGACAGGCGCTGTTCGAAGCCGCGCAGCAGCACCGCATGCAGGTTCTCGCGCAGCAGCCAGCCGCCGATGCCGGCGACCAGCAGGGCGGCCAGGATGCCGAGCGCCAGCAGCCGCGTGCCGAGGCCCGGGCGTCTCATCCGGACGGCGGCGCCGGCGCGCTCAGGCGGAAGCCCAGTCCACGCTCGGTGTGGATCAGCGGCCGGCCAAGCTTGCGGCGGATCCGGCCGATCAGCACGTCGACCGTATTGGAGTCCGGTTCCAGATCGCGCGCATAGACGTGCTCGCCGATCTCGCTGCGGCTGACGACCTGATCGGGGCGGTGCATCAGATAGGCCAGGATGCGCTGCTCCTGGGCGGTCAGCGCCAGCGGCTGGCCGTCGAGCGTGAAACGCGAGGACAGCGTGTCGAACGCGAGCGCGCCCACGCGCAGCACCGGATCGGCATGGCCGCGCGTGCGCCGCACCAGCGCGCGCAGGCGCAGCACGACCTCCTCCAGATGCAGCGGCTTGGTCAGGTAGTCGTCGGCGCCGGCGCCGAAGCCGGCCAGCTTGTCGCTCCAGCGCCCGCGCGCGGTCAGGATCAGCACCGGCAGGTCGCGGCCGTGCTCGCGCCAGTGGTGCAGCACCGAGATGCCGTCCTGGCCCGGCAGGCCGAGGTCGAGCACGGCCGCGTCGTAGTCTTCGGTGCAGCCGAGGAACGCGGCCTGGCGGCCGTCGCCGGCGATCTCGACCAGCAGTCCGGCCTCCTCGAGAACCTCGCGCAGGCGGCCGGCGAGGATCGCGTCGTCCTCGACCAGAAGGACGCGCATCAGTCCGCTTCGCCTTCGTGCAGGATCTCACCGGTGACCGCATCGACGCGCAGCTCGACGGTGCGGCCGTCGGCACCGCGGATGTCGATCTCGTAATAGCGGCGGCCCTGCCGGTCACGTTCGAGCTCCACCTCGACGATCGTGCCGGGGTGATGCGCGGCGAGCGCGTCGAGCACGTCGGGCAGCGGCCGCACCGGTTCGCCGCCGGCCGGGCCGTGGCTGCCGTCGTCGAGCAGGCGGCCGTCGCGCGCGTCGACGACCAGCTCCAGCGTGCGGCCGTCGGCGGTCAGCAGCTCGATCTCGTAGATCGCGCGGTCGTCGCGGTCGCGCTCGAGCTCGACGTCGAGGATCTTGCCGGGATGCGCCGCGAGCAGCGTGCGCAGGATCGGCGCCAGCGGCATCAGCGCGTCGTCGTCGGCCGCGCGCGGCTCGATCACCAGGCCGCTGGCGGCATCGACGCTGATCTCGAGCTTGCGGCCGTCCTCGTCGAGCAGCTCGATGTCGTAGATGCGGCGGCCGTCGCCGCTGCGGTCGATCTCCACGTCGAGGATGCGGCCGGGATAACGCGACTGCACCGCGGCGAGGATCTCGGCGAGCGGGCGGATCTCGCCGGCTTCGACCGCGCGGCGGATCGCATCGTGCTCGCCGGCCTGGGCCGGGGTCAGCGCATAGAGCGCCAGGAAGAGGGCGGTTCGCAACATGCGGCGATGCTCGGGACGAGGGTCTAAACGCGTTGTGAACGCAGCCGTCAAAACCGGTTTAGACGCCGATCGGGAAGCTGCGGCCTCCGGCGATCGGCCGGTTCCGATGGATTCCGTCCCATGCATGCTATCAAGTCTCTCGTTCTCGCCTTCGCACTGGCCGGCGCCGCCGCGCCGGTACTGGCCGAAGACGCCGCCGAACCGGCGCAGGGCCCGGTCGACGGCGGTGCTCCCGATGCGCTGCTGCGTTTCGACGAGGCCGGCTATTTCGCGGTCTACGAACTCGGACTCGCGCACGGTTACTGGACCGCCGAGGCGACCCGCGCCGACGGCGTTCGCGTCGATCTGGTACTGGACGCCGCAACCGGCACGCTCTGGGCGACCGGCGGCAGCGGTGCCGACGCGCCGTTGACGGCGGCCGCGATCCGCGACCGTCTGGCCGCGGCAGGCTACCGCGACGTTCGCGACCTCGAACTCGACGACGGCTTTTGGGAAGCCGAGGCCCGCAATGGCGCCGGCCGTCGCGTCGACCTGATCGTGCACGCCTGGACCGGCGAGGTGGTCGATGAGCGCGTCGAGGGCGGCCCGGCCGCCGGTGCGCTGACCGCGGCACAGATCGTCGAGCGGCTGACCGCCGCGGGCTATCGCAACATCCGCGATCTGGAGTTCGACGACGGCGTCTGGGAGGCCGACGCGATCAATCCGGCCGGCGTGCGCGTCGAGCTGTGGATCGATCCGGTCAGCGGCGAAGTGCTGCGCGAAGAGCGCGACTGAGGCGGGATCGCGTCGGTCGAATCGCGCGGTGCCGTGCAGCGCGCCGCGCGCCGAGTAAGCAGCGGCCGGCGGACGTGATGCGCCGCCGGCCGTTCCCGGCGAGGCTGCGGTCTTTGCGCCGCGCGCGTGGTGAGTGCGGCGCTGCCGGCCGCAGACAGGATCGCCGGCGGACGGCCGGAGCGGTCGATCGACGCGCGGCGTCGCCCGACGAGGGCCGCGCGCATGCGTCCGCCGCGCGGCGCCGTCAGCGGCGGGCGCGCAGGCTGCGCGCCAATGCACGCGTGCGCGTCACGCAGGTCACGGCCGCGCCGAGTGCGATCAGCGCAGCCGCGATCGTCAATGCATGGCGGCTGCCGGCCATCGCCAGCTCGGCGGCGCCGAGCAGGCAGGCCAGCGTCAGCACCGCCATGCGGTGCGGCTTGGCCATCGGTCCGCGGAAGTCCTGGGCCAGGCCGAGGCTGCCGCCGGTGACGCGGATGTAGGCGGTCAGCGCCGCCAGCAGCGCGCCGAGCCAGCCGAGCCACGGCTGCGCGGTCGCATAGCCGAGCGCGACGATCAGCAGCGAGTCGGCGATGCGGTCCGGAAATTCGTTGTAGAGCGCGCCGAGCGGCGAGGACTTGCCGCCCTCGATCGCGACCATGCCGTCGAGCAGATTGCACAGCAGGCGCAGCTGCACGCACAGCGCGCACAGCACGAGGCCGGCCGGCGTCGGCCGCCACAGCAGCAGCGCGGCACCGGCGAGCGCGAAGGCGATGCTGGCGACCGAGATCTGGTTCGGCGTGAGCGGGCTGCGCGCGAGCGCACCGGCCAGCGCCTGCGCCCAGCGCGTGCCGCGCGAGGCCAGCGGCCGGCGGTTGGCGGAGTCGTTCATTGCGCGATCGTAGCCGATGGCGGCCGGCCGTGGACCGGTGCCGGGACGACCAACGGCACGGGCCGGCAGCATCGCGGGCCTGCCATGCTGCGCGCGAGCGGCCGCCGTCCGACGGCCCGATCCATGGAGATCCGACGATGACTGCATTTCCCCTGCGCCGATGGGCGATCGCCGCCATGGCGGCCTGGAGCGCGGCGAGCGTCGCGCAGCCCAGCGCCGCGCCGCCGCGCTACGAGACGCCTGCCGCCGAGCTGGTCGCGATCGTCGACGCGGCGCGTCCGCCGCAATTGTTCCTGAGCCCGCATCGAGATCTGGCCGCGCTGATGCAGGTGCCGTCGCTGCCGGGCATCGACGTCGTCGCGCAGCCGGAACTGAAGCTGGCCGGCCTGCGCATCCACCCGCGCACGCATGCGCAGAGCCGCTTCTCGTTCGGCTCGGACCTGTGGCTGCTCGATCTGGAGACGCGCAAGGAGATCCGCATCGCCGGGCTGCCGAAGCCGCTGGCGATCGCCGGCGTGCGGTGGTCGCCGGACCAGCGCCACCTCGCGTTCAATCACGTCGACCCCGCCAGCGGCGCCAACGAGCTGTGGGTGGTCGAGCTCGCCACGCACCGCGCGCGCCGGCTCGCCGGCGGACTCAACGCCGTGGCCGGACGCGGCTACAGCTGGCTGCCCGACAGCAGCGGCCTGTTCGCGCTGCTGCAGCCCGAAGGGCAGGGCGCGCCGCCGCCGTCGGACGGCACGCCGACCGGCCCGTCCGTACAGGAGACCGCGGCCGGCGCCGGCGTCAAGCAGATCCGCACCTATCCGGACCTGCTGCGCAACGAGGCCGATGCACGTCTGCTCGAGTTCTACCTGCGTTCGCAGATGGCGCGCATCGCGCTGGACGGCCGCATCGAGCGCATCGGCGAGCCGGCGTCGTGGCTGTCGGCCGAGCCTTCGCCGGACGGCCGCTACGTGCTGGCCCAGCGCGTCGAGCGCCCGTTCTCGTATTTGGTGCCGATCGACAGCTTCCCGCATCGGATCGAGGTGTTCGGCCGCGACGGCAGCCTGATTCGCGAGATCGCCGCGCTGCCGCTGGTCGAGGGCCTGCCGGTCGGCAACGATGCCGAACGCGAGGGCGTGCGCTCGATCGAATGGCGCGCCGATGCGCCGGCCACGCTGGTCTGGGCCGAGGCCCAGGACGGCGGCGATCCGTCGCGCGAAGCGGCCGTTCGCGATCACGTGCTGATGCAGGCGGCGCCGTTCGATCAGGCGCCGGTCGTGCTGGCGCGGCTGGCGCAGCGCTACGGCGGCGTCCTCTGGGGCGACGGCGATCTGGCGCTGATCCACGAGTACTGGTGGAAGACGCGCGCGATCAAGCTGTGGCGGGTCAAGCCCGATGCGCCGCAGACCGCGCCGCAGCTGCTGCGCGACGGCTCGTTCGAGGACCGCTACAACGATCCGGGCATGCCGGTGACGGTCACCGACGCCGCCGGCAACGCACGCGTGCTGCTGGCCGACGGCGGCCGCGCCTTGTTTCTGATCGGCGAGGGCGCATCGCCCGAGGGCGACCGGCCGTTCGTCGACCGGCTCGATCTGGACAGCGGCCGCAAGACGCGGCTGTTCCATTCGCAGGCGCCGTACTACGAGCAGCCCAAGGCACTGCTCGACGATCGCGGCGAACGCCTGCTGACGACGCGCGAGTCGCCGACCGAGCCGGCCAATTACATGCTGCGCAACGGCCGCCGCGCACCGATCGCGCTGACCCGCTTCGCGCATCCGACGCCGCAGCTCAAGGGCGTCAGCAAGGAGCAGATCCGCTACAAGCGCAAGGACGGCGTCGACCTGACCGGCACGCTGTATCTGCCGCCCGGCTACGATGCGCGCCGCGACGGTCCGCTGCCGCTGCTGATGTGGGCCTATCCGCAGGAGTTCAAATCGGCCGACGCGGCCGGCCAGGTCACCGACTCGCCGTACCGCTTCAACTTCATCAGCTACTGGGGACCGCAGGCGTTCCTCGCGCGCGGCTATGCGGTGCTCGACGATCCGTCGATGCCGATCGTCGGCGAGGGCGAAGCCGAGCCCAACGACACCTACGTGACCCAGCTCGTCGCCGGCGCCGAGGCGGCGATCGACGAGGTGGTCCGGCGCGGCGTCGCCGATCGCGACCGCATCGCGGTCGGCGGCCATTCCTACGGCGCGTTCATGACCGCCAACCTGCTCGCGCATACGCGGCTGTTCCGCGCCGGCATCGCGCGCAGCGGCGCCTACAACCGCACGCTGACGCCGTTCGGCTTCCAGTCCGAGGAGCGCAGCTACTGGCAGGCGCAGCCGGTCTACCAGGCGATGTCGCCGTTCAACTACGCCGACCGCATCGCCGATCCGCTGCTGCTGATCCACGGCGAGCAGGACAACAACTCCGGCACGTTCCCGATCCAGAGCGAGCGGATGTTCGCCGCGATCAAGGGCCTGGGCGGCACCGCGCGGCTGGTCATGCTGCCGAACGAGAGCCACGGCTACCGCGCGCGCGAGTCGGTGCTGCAGATGCTGGCCGAGACCGACCGCTGGCTCGAGCGCTACGTCAAGAACGCGCCGCCGCGCGCGCAGGCGGCGCCGTAGCGCGGCCGATGCAGCGGCCGGCGTCCTCGCCGGCAGGCAGCGCGCCATGGCTGCGGTCGCGGGCGTCGGTTTCAGCCGGCCGCCGCGATCGCCCGGACCGAAACGAAGAAGGGGCGCCGAGGCGCCCCTTCTTTCGTCGCGACGATGCCGCCGCGAAGACTTACTTGATCTTGGCGTCGGCGCGCAGCGCCTCGGCGCGATCGGTCTTCTCCCACGAGAACGCCGTGAAGGTCTCGCCGTCGGCCAGCGTGACCTGGTACGGCGTGCGGCCGAAGTGGCCGTAGCTGGCGGTTGCCTGGTACATCGGGTGCACCAGGTCGAGCATCTTGATGATGCCGTACGGGCGCAGGTCGAAGTGCTTGCGGATCAGCTTCTCGATCTTCTCGTCGGGGATCTTGCCGGTGCCGAACGTCGTGACCGAGATCGAGGTCGGCTCGGCCACGCCGATCGCGTAGCTGACCTGCACCTCGCAGCGGTCGGCGATGCCGGCGGCGACGATGTTCTTGGCGACGTAGCGCGCCGCATAGGCGGCCGAGCGGTCGACCTTGGACGGATCCTTGCCCGAGAACGCGCCGCCGCCATGGCGGGCCCAGCCGCCATAGGTGTCGACGATGATCTTGCGGCCGGTCAGGCCGCAGTCGCCGACCGGGCCGCCGATCACGAACTTGCCGGTCGGGTTGATGTGGTACTTGGTGCCCTTGTGCAGCCACTTGGCCGGCAGCACCGGCTTGAGGATCGTCTCGCGCACGGCCTCGACCAGATCCTTTTGCCGGACCGACGGATCGTGCTGGGTCGACAGCACCACCGCGTCGATCGCGACCGCCTTGCCGTCCTCGTAGCGCAGCGTGACCTGCGACTTGGCGTCCGGACGCAGCCACGGCAGCGGCGAGTTCTTCTTCTTGCGCACCTTGGCCTGCTGCTCGACCAGACGGTGCGAGTAGTAGATCGCCGCGGGCATGTAGTCCTTGGTCTCGTTGGTCGCGTAGCCGAACATCAGGCCCTGGTCGCCGGCGCCCTGTTCCTCGGGCTTCTTGCGGTCCACGCCCTGGTTGATGTCGGGCGACTGCTTGCCGATCAGGTTCAGCACGCCGCAGGTCTCGCCGTCGAAGCCGACCTGGGAGCTGTCATAACCGATGTCGAGGATGACCTTGCGCGTCAGCGTCTCCAGGTCGATCCATGCGCTGGTGGTGACTTCGCCGGCGACGATCGCCACACCGGTCTTGACCAGGGTTTCGCAGGCGACGCGGGCGCGCTTGTCCTGGGCCAGGATCGCGTCGAGAACGGCGTCGGAGATCTGGTCGGCGACCTTGTCCGGATGGCCCTCGGACACCGATTCTGACGTGAACAGGTAGCTGCTCATTGCGGCGAATATCCTTCTATACGGATGAATGGATGCTTGGGGGCGCGGATCATACACCAGTGCCGTTGCCGTCGCAGCAGCGCCCGCACAGCGCCAGCGGGGCTATGATCGTCCGGTTGCCGAGGGAGTGTCGCGGCGACTAGGGGCCACTCGATACACCAACGCACTGTGGGAGATCACCGAATGAACCGAACCACCCGGGCGCTGCGCCCGTTGTCCTTGTCGATCATACTGGCCTGTGCGGCCGGGTACGTACAGGCGCAGCCGTACATTCCCGCGCAGAACGCGGCGCTGACGCGCGGCGTCGTCGCCGCCGAGCGCCCGGCCGACCGCGAGGACGGACAGTACCTGAGCGACGGAGCCGCGCTTTCGATCCACACGCCTCGGTACACCGCGCAGCGTGCTGCGCCCGAGCAGATGGCGCGCGAGTACCTGGCCGCGCGTCACGGCGTGCTCGGGCTGCAGCAGGCCGAGCTCGACACGCTGGTCACGCACGAGGTGCGCGAGGGCGACGACTTCTCGGTCGTGCGCTTCAACCAGACCGCGCAGGGACTGCCGGTCTACGACAGCTGGCTGGCGGTCAGCGTGACGCCGGCCGGCAAGGTGATCTTCGTGTCCAACGGCACGCAGCGGGGGCTGCAGACCGTCGATACGGTGTCGCGCCGCAGCGGCGCGGACGCGATGTCGATCGCGCGCGCATACCTCGGCATCGCGGCCGACGCACGCATCCTGTTCGAGGACGTGCGCGAGGTCGTCTACCGCGCCCCGACCGGCACGCACCGCGTCTGGCAGACCACCGTGCAGGCGGTCGGCCTCGACGGCGCCTGGGAAGTGCTGGTCGATACGCAGACCGGCGAGATCCTGCGCGCCGAGGACACCAACGCCTACGCCGACGGCACGGCGATGGTGTTCTACCCCGATCCGCTGTCGTATACGCGCAGCACCTACAACAGTCCGGGCTACACCGACGGCGGTGACGCCGACACGACCCAGCTGACCGCTGCGCGCCATGCGGTGACGCTGCGCGATCTGACCTTCAGCGGCGGCGTGCACAGCCTGGTCGGTACCTATGCATCCTGCCTGGACTGGACCTCGCCTTCGGCCGGCGACTGCGTGACGCAGGCCTCGAGCGCCTTCAACTTCACGCGCAGCCAGGACGCGTTCGAAGGCGTCAACACGTACTACCACATCGATACCTACATGCGGTACGTGAACCAGACGCTCGGCGTCACCGCGGTGCCGAGCCCGAGCAACACCGCCGTGGTCTTCGATCCGCACGGCTTCAGCGGCCAGGACAATTCCAGCTATACGCCGGCGACGCGCCGTCTGCAGTTCGGCGAGGGCGGCGTCGACGACGCCGAGGACGCCGACGTGATCGTGCACGAGCTCGGCCACGGCCTGCATCACTGGCTGGCCGGCGTGATCTCTCAGACCGAAGGCCTGTCCGAGGGCGTCGGCGACTACTTCGCGCATTCCTACAGCGCGGATTTCCCGGGCCAGTGGACGCCGGCGGACCCGCAGTACTACTGGATGTTCAGTTGGGACGGCCACAACCCGTTCTGGGCCGGCCGCGTCGTCAACTGGCAGCTCAACCGCACCTATCCCGGCAACATCGGCAGCGGCATCCATGCGCAGGGCCAGTACTGGGCCTCGTGCAACTTCTATGCGCGCGAGCTGATCGGCGGCCAGGCGATGGATCGTGCGCACGCGCGCGGCCTGTCGATGACCACCGGCAGCGGCGTCAACCAGAAGACGGCCGCGCAGGCGGTCATCAACGCCGCCGCGGCGATGGGCTATACGGCCGATCAGGTCAACCAGATCGGCTTCGCGTTCAACTCCGGCAATGCCGGCGGCGCGCGCGGCTGCACCTACGGCGTGACCGTGCCCGAGGTGTCGGACGACACGATCTTCGAAAGCGGTTTCGAGTGAGGTTCCGCCGCCGCCCGTGCAATGCGGGCGGCGGCTGTCTCGGGGCGACCGGCCGCAGCGGCCGGCCGCTGCGACGTCAGCCCCAGCCCGGCGCCTCGACACCGCGCCGCGCCGGACGTGCGCGCAGGAATTCCAGACAGGCATCCTGGGTCAGCGGCCACGACAGCCAGTGGCCCTGCACCTCGTCGCAGCCCTGCTCGCGCAGGTACTCGATCTGCTCGGCCGACTCCACGCCCTCGGCGACGACGTTCAGTCCGAGCGAGTGCGCCATGTTGATGATCGTGGCGGTGATCGCCTCGTCGTCCGGATCGGTCGTGATGTCGCCGACGAAGGCCTTGTCGATCTTCAGCGTGTCGATCGGCAGCCGCTTCAGGTAGGCCAGCGACGAATAGCCGGTGCCGAAGTCGTCGATCGCCAGCGTGACGCCGACGGTCTTGAGCTGGCGCAGCGTCGTGATCGACTGCTCGGCATTGGCCATGACCATGCTCTCGGTCAGTTCCAGCTCGAAGCGGTTCGGCGCCACGTCGAACTCGGCGAGGATGTCGCACAGGCGCTGCGGCAGCTCGCCGCGCAGCAGCTGCAGCACCGAGACGTTGACCGACATGCCGATATCCTCGATGCCGGCGTCGCGCCAGCGCGTGAGCTGCGCGCAGGCCTCGCGCAGCACCCATTCGCCGACCTCGACGATCATGCCGGTCTCCTCGGCGATCGGGATGAACTCCGACGGCGAGATCAGGCCGAGCTCCTCGCTGTTCCAGCGCAGCAGCGCCTCCACGCCGGTGATGCGGTCGTCGAGCAGCGACAGCTTGGGCTGGTAGAGCAGGTGCAGCTCGCCGCGCTCGATCGCCTTGCGCAGCGCGCCGACCAGGGTCGCGCGCATCCGCGTGGAGGCGTCCATCGCCTCGGTGTAGAACATGTAGGTGTTGCGGCCGCGTTCCTTGGACTGGTACATCGCGGTGTCGGCGTACTTGAGCAGGTCCACCGAGAACTGCCCGTGGTCCGGGTACAGGCTGATGCCGATCGACGGCGAGATCACGACGTCCTGGCCGTTGCCGAGCTCGAGCGGCTGGCTGAACGCGGAGATGATCTTCTGCGCGACGCGCTCGGCCTCGTGGAAGTCGACGATGTCGAGCACGACGGTGAACTCGTCGCCGCCGTGGCGCGCGACGGTGTCGCTGTCGCGCACGATGCGGCGCAGCCGCGCGCCGGCCGCCTTGAGCAGGCGGTCGCCGGCGGCATGGCCCATCGAGTCGTTGACGTGCTTGAAACGGTCCAGATCCAGGAACAGCACGGCGACCTTGCGGCCGCTGCGGCGCGAACGGACGATCGCATGCGCGAGCCGCTCGGACAGCAGCGAGCGGTTCGGCAGGCCGGTCAGCATGTCGTAGTTGGCGAGGTAGCGCAGCTCCTGCTCGGAGCGCTTGCGGTCGGTGATGTCGGTCAGCACGCCGACGTAATGCGTGCGCACGCCGTCGGCGTCGCAGACCTCGCTGAGCTGCAGCAGGCACAGGAATTCGCTGCCGTCCTTGCGGCGCTGCCACAGCTCGCCGTTCCAGTGGCCGGTGCGCGCCTGCGTCGCGCGCAGTTCCTCGTAGAACTCGGCCGTGTGCTGGCTGCAGTCGAGGATCGAGGTCGGACGGTCGACGACCTCTTCCTCGCGCCAGCCGGTCATCTGCGTGAAGGCCGGATTGACCGAGACGAAGCGCGATTCGAGATCGGTCACGACGACCGCCTCGCTCATGCTGCGGATCACCTCCAGCGCGATGCGGCGTTCGCGGTCGGCGGCGCGCGAGCGCGTGATGTCGCGCGCGGTGCCGCACAGCCGCAGCGGCCGGCCGGCGGCGTCGCGCTCGACGACCTTGCCGCGCGCCATGACCCAGATCCATTCGCCGCTGCGGCGGCGCAGGCGGTGCTCGGACTCGTAGATCTCGGTCTCGCCGTCCAGATGCGCGCGGACCCGCTCGCGCATGCCCTGCAGATCGTCCGGATGCACTGACTGCTGCTGCCACTGGTCGATCGGAATCTCGTCCTGCGGATTGCCGCTCATCAGCAGGCGGCTGCCGAACCGCAGCAGCACGCCGCGCTGGATATTCCAGTCCCAGAACTCGTCGCCCGAGCCCCACAGCACCATGCGCAGGCGGTCCTCGCGCTCGCGCAGCTCCTGGTGATGATGGCGGATCGCCGCGTTGCGGCTGGCGCGCAGCGCGAGCGCCAGCGCGATCAGGCCGGCCGCGCTCAGCGCATAGACCAGCTTGGCCAGGTCGCTGGCCCACCACGGCGCCTCGACGACCAGATCGGCTTCGGCCTGCGGCGCCGCCCGGCCGTCCGGGCGATCGGCTGCGCGCACGCGGAAGCGGTAGTGGCCCGGATCGAGATTGGCATAGACCGCCTCGCCCTGGTCGCCGGCGTCGACCCAGCCGGCGTCGAAGCCTTCGAGCCGGTAGCTGAGGCGCCGGTTCGCCGATGCGGCGAAGTCCAGCGTCGCGAACGACAGGTGCACCATGCCGTCCTCGTGGCGCATCTGGACCGGACCGGTGATCGTGTCCACGCGCGGCTGCGCGCCGATCCGCACGCCGGTGATCACGACCGGCGCCTCGTAGCGGCTCGCGGTGATCTTGGCCGGCTGGAACAGGTTGAAGCCGCGCAGCCCGCCGAACGCCATGCGTCCGTCGCGCAGGCGCAGCGCGGCGCCGCCGTTGAACTCCAGATCCTGCAGCCCGTCTCCGGACGCGGTCGTATGGAACGTGGTGCTGGCGCGGTCGAACCAGGTCAGGCCGCGGTTGGTACTGAGCCAGACCCGGCCGAGCGGATCCTCGAGCAGCGCGTAGACGGTGTCGTCGGGCAGTCCGCTTCCGCGCGTCCAGCGCGTGAAGCGCGCCGATTGCTCGCCGAGCGCGTCGAGCCGGTCCAGTCCGCCATGGGTGCCGATCCAGAGGCGGCCGTCGTGATCCTCGAGCAGCGAGCGCACGATGTTGTTGGACAGCGAGCGCGGATCGCCGGGCACGTAGCGGAACGCGCGCACGCGGCCGCTGGCGGGATCGATCAGACGCAGGCCGTCGAGCGTGCCGGCCCAGATGCGGCCCTGCCGGTCCTCGATCAGCGCGAACACGCTGTTGCGCGCGTGCGGTGCCGCGGGGTCGACCGGATCGTCGAACACCTGCCAGGTGCCGGTGGCCGGATCGCCGCCGGCGAGGCGGCCCGAGCGCGTGCCGTACCAGATCCGGCCGTCGGTCGCGCGCAGCACCGAGAGCACGTCGGCCGTGCGCGTCTTGCGGCGCGTCTCCTCGGCCAGCGTCACCGTGGTCGCGCTGCCGGTCTTCGGATCGAACAGGCTCAGGCCGTACTCGCTGGCGACCAGGATGCGTCCGTCGCCGGCGTCGGCCAGCCGGTTCACGCGCAATCGGGCGAGGCCGGTCTGCGGGCGCAGCGACTCGAGCAGCGGCTTGAGGTAGTAGGCGAAACGGCCGCTGTGCGGATCGTAGCGCTTGAGGCCGTCGCCCTCGGTGCCGAGCCAGAGCTGGCCGTCGCCGTCCTCGAGGATCGTGCGGATGTTGTTGGTCGGCGCGAACGCGCGCGATTCGTCCAGATCGGCGATGTACGGCAGCGGTGCGCCGTCCGGATTGACGCGGAGCAGTCCGTGCGCGCGCATGCCGATCCAGAGCAGGCCGGAGCGGTCGACCGCGAGGCTGCGGATCGTCGTGTCGGGCAGGTAGCCGGGCAGGGCCCGGCTCGGGCCGAGCAGGCGCGCCGTGCCGGTCTTCGGATCGACCAGCACCAGGCCCTGTCCCGACACCGCCAGCCAGAGCCGGCCGTGCACGTCCTCGCCGATCGCGCGTACCGCCGCGTCGCGCCCGGACCACACGCCGCGCGTCGAGCCGTCGGCGCCCAGCGCGATCAGGCCGTCGCCGGTGCCCGCGTACACGGTGCCGTCGGCGGAGGCGTGGAACGCATAGGTGGCGCGCGTCTCGGGCAGGCGTTCGAGCTCGCCGGCACCCGCGGCCAGGCGCCAGACGCCGGCCGTGGTGCCGACCCACAGCGCGCCGTCGGCGGTCGCGCGCAGTGCGGTGATGTCGGCGGGCGCGCCGTCGACCTGCGGCGAGTTCACGCGCCGCAGCGTCGCGCCGTCGCCTGGCGACACCGCGCGCAGGCCGGCATCGTCGGCGACCCACAGCGCGTCGCGGCCGTCGAATGCGAGCGCCTGCACGTTGATCAGGCGCAAGCCCGGCTCGACACCGGGTGGCGTGTACCAGGCGCCTTCGCTGGCCGGGTCGAGCCGGGCCAGGCCATGCGTCAGCAGACCGGCCCAGAGGCGGCCCTCGCCGTCGACCGCGAGCGAGGTCACGACGACGCCGGACAGGTCGGGCTGGCCGTCCTGACGACCGTCGAAGCGCACGAAATGGCGGCCGTCGTAGCGGTACAGGCCCGACTCGGTGCCGACCCACAGGTAGCCGATCCGGTCCTGCGCGATCGCGTGCACGGTGCTCTGGCCGAGCCCCTGCTCGCGGCCGACGCCCTCGAACACGTAGTCGCGCTGCACGGCCGTGGCCGGACCGCCGCCCAGGACGAGCGCCGCCGCGAGCAGCGCGCGCAGCACACGCGATCGTCGTTGACCTGTCGGCAGCATGCTCGTGGTGTCTCCCCGGAACCGTCCGTCGCTCGAAAACGCCTGTGTCCCGCGCTCGATTCCGTGCCGGGTCGACCGATGCGCATTCGGTCCGGCATCGCCGGCGCGCCGCACGCCGGCCATTGGCGGCCGCGTGCCGCGGATGGACGGGCATCGTCGGCCCGAGTGTAGGCAATCGCTATCGCGGTGACTACCGGGCAGCGCCGCAACGGCGCGGCGCGTCCGGCCGGCGCGGCGCGCGATGTTAAGATTCGCGGGGTTTCCCTGCGGGTCCGTCACATGACCGAAAGCGTCCCCAGTCTGGCCGAGCTCGATCGCGCGCTGCGCGAGGCGCGCAGCGGCATCGGCGCCGGCGAGCTACACGGCTCGTTGACCGGCTATCTGTGCGCCGGCGGCAGCGCCGGCGCGCAGGCCTGGCTGCAGGCGCTGCAGCTGGACGATCCGGGCATGCTGCCGGCGCAGCTGGCCGGGCGGCTGTACGAGGACTGCCGGCGCCAGCTGGACGATCCGGACTTCGGCTTCCAGCCGCTGCTGCCCGACGACGACGCCTCGCTGGCCGAGCGCGCCGAGGCGCTGGTCGCCTGGTGCCGCGGCTTCCTCGGCGGTGCCGGCCTCGCCGGCCTCGACGCACGCGCGCTCAGCGACGACGCCGACGAGATCCTGCGCGACTTCGCCGGCATCGCCGCCTCGCAGCTGGACTACGCCGACGACGAGGAGGACGAGGCCGCGCTGGCCGAGGTCCAGGAGTTCGTCCGCATCGGCGTGCTGCTGTTGCAGCGCGAGCTGGCCGGCGCGCGCGCGCCGCGCGCCAAGCGCCTGCACTGAGGCGCGGCCGATGATCGACCCGCGCGAGTACCGCCGCCGCCGCCGGCAGCTGATGCGCATGGCCGGCCGCGACGCGATCGTGATCGTGCCGGCCGCGCCGGAGCGCGTGCGCAACAACGACGCGCACTATCCGTACCGGCAGGACAGCGACTTCCAGTATCTGACCGGATTCGGCGAGCCGGAGGCCGTGCTGGCGCTGATCCCGGGACGCGAGCAGGGCGAGGCGATCCTGTTCAACCGGCCGCGCGATCCGGACCGCGAGCGCTGGGACGGTCCGCGCGCCGGCCAGGAGGGCGCGGTGGCCGACTTCGGCATGGACGATGCGTTCCCGATCGAGGACATCGACGAGATCCTGCCCGGCATGATCGAGGGCCGCTCGCGCGTCTACTACCACTTCGGCCGCGACACCGACTTCGACCTCACGCTGATCGGCTGGGTCAACCGCGTCCGCGAGCGGATCCGCCAGGGCGCGCGGCCGCCGCACGAGTTCGTCGCGCTGTCGCATCTGCTGCACGACCTGCGCCTGTACAAGTCGCGCGACGAGCTGCGCGTGATGCGCCGCTCCGCGCGGATCGCCGCCGAAGCGCACGTGCGCGCGATGCGCACGGTGCGCCCCGGCATGAACGAGCACGAGATCGAGGCCGAGCTGCTGCACACGTTCCGCCGCCACGGCGCGGTGCCGAGCTACGAGCCGATCGTCGGCGGCGGCGACAACGCCTGCGTGCTGCACTACCGCGCCAACAACGCGCCGCTGCGCGACGGCGACCTGCTGCTGATCGACGCCGGTGCCGAATACGCCTGCTACGCCTCGGACATCACGCGCACGTTTCCGGTCAACGGCCGCTACTCGACCGAGCAGCGCGCGCTCTACGACATCGTGCTGGCCGCGCAGCGCGCCGCGATCGACCAGGTCCGCCCGGGCCGCTCGTTCATCGCCTACCACCAGGCCGCGGTGCGCGTGATCACCGAGGGCCTGATCGCGCTCGGCCTGCTCAAGGGCGATCTGGAGCGCAATCTGCGCGAGGAGACCTACCGCCGGTTCTACATGCACAAGACCGGGCACTGGCTCGGCCTGGACGTGCACGACGTCGGCGACTACCGCATCGACGGCGAGTACCGCGAGCTGGAGGGCGGCATGGTGGTCACGGTCGAGCCGGGGATCTACGTCGCGCCGGATGCCAAGGGCGTGCCGGCGCGCTGGCGCGGCATCGGCATCCGCATCGAGGACGACGTCGTGGTCACCCGCGGCGCGCCGGAGGTCATTACCGCGGACGTGCCGAGCGATCCGGACGCGATCGAAGCGCTGATGGCCGGCCGCTGAGGCCGTCGCGCCCGGCCGCCGCCGCGCGCGCGGTGCGCCCCACGGCCCCGGCAGCACCGGCGCGGCCGGGAGCAGGGCCGCGGAAACTGGCCTATAATCCGCGCCCCCTCTTCAAATCCGCCCGGCGGCCCGCTGCGGCGTCCCTTCCAGTTTCGCGGAGCAGTTCATGAGTATCGAGCAGCTTGAGAGCATTGCCCAGCAGATGGTCGCGCCGGGCAAGGGCATCATCGCCATCGACGAATCGAACAACACGATCAAGAAGCGCTTCGACAGCGTCGGGGTGCCGAACACCGAAGAGAACCGCCGCGCCTATCGCGAGATGCTGCTGACCGCGCCGGGCCTGTCCGAGCACATCTCCGGCGCGATCCTCTACGACGAGACGATCCGCCAGTCGACCAAGGCCGGCGTGCCGTTCACGAAGCTGATGCTCGACGCCGGCATCCTGCCCGGCATCAAGGTCGACAAGGGCCCGTTCCCGCTGGCCGGCTATCCGGGCGAGCTGGTCACCGAAGGCCTGGACGGCCTGCGCGACCGGCTCAACGAGTACGCCCGGCTCGGCGCCAAGTTCGCCAAGTGGCGCGCGGTCATCACGATCGCCGAGAGCACCCCGAGCGGCACCTGCATCGAGGCCAACTGCCACGCGCTGGCGCGCTATGCGGCGCTGTGCCAGGAAGCGGGCATCGTGCCGATGGTCGAGCCGGAAGTGCTGATGGACGGCAGCCACGACATCGACGAGTGCTACGAGGTCACCGAGGCCACGCTGCGCAGCCTGTTCGGCTCGCTGTACGAGCACAACGTCATGCTCGAGGGCACGATCCTCAAGGCCAGCATGGTCATCGCCGGCAAGGACTGCCCGGACCAGGCCGACGTCGACGAGGTCGCCGAGGCGACCGTGCGCTGCCTGCGCTCGAGCGTGCCGGCCTCGCTGCCGGGCATCGTCTTCCTGTCCGGCGGCCAGAGCGACGAGGCCGCTACGGCGCATCTCAATGCGATGAACCAGAGCGGCCCGCACCCGTGGCCGCTGTCCTTCAGCTACGGCCGCGCGATGCAGCAGGCCGCGCTGAAGCTGTGGGCGCAGGACATGGCGAAGAACTTCGCCGCCGCGCAGAAGACCGTCGCCCAGCGCGCCCGCGAGAACGGCCTGGCCGCGCTCGGCCAGTGGAAGAAGGCGTCCTGAGCGCGCTGCGCTCGGTCCGGTCCGCGCCAGCGGGCTAGTCGGACGGTTCGCGAACGGGCGCTGCGGCGCCCGTTTGCTTTTTCGCGGCGCCGGCCTCGATGCGCCGCTCGGCCGCGGCCATGCCGAGGTCGGCCAGCGTCTTGAGCACCACGAAGCCGATCAGCGCGACGCGGCCGCTCTGGCTGAAGCCGGCGGCGATCGCCAGGTGCATCGGCACCACGCGCAGATACGGCAGGAACATCAGGAAGCCGAGGTTCGGACGGCCGCGCGCGTCGCGCGCGAGCACGGCACGCTGCTCGGCCAGCTGGCCGATCGCGAACGCCGCGCCGCCGATCAGCACCCAGCGCCATTCGCCGGGCGGTACCGGCGCCAGGGTGAACAGGAACACCAGATAGCCGGCGTGGAAGAAGCCGTAGTGGAACGCGAAGAACCACGCGGTCGATCGCTTGCCCGCTTCGGTCTCCGGCACCGGCCGGCCGTTGGCCTTGAGCCCTTCGGTGCTGAAATCGCGCAGCGCCAGCATGCGCTGTACGTGCAGCGCGCCGATCACGACGCTCTGCAGCCAGAAAGGCCAGATCAGCATCGACACCGGCCAGTCCTGCCAGAGCGCCAGGACCAGCACCAGCAGGTTCGAGATCAGCAGACCCGCGTACTCGTGATCGCGGGGCGGGGCGGCGCTGGACATCGAAGCCTCCGGTTCGGCGCGGGCGTCGCGCAGGGTATACGATGCGGCCCTCTCCGTCCGTGAGGCAGATTTCATGGCGCAAGCGATCGGCAATCCGCGGCTGGCCGTCCTGATCGACGCCGACAACGCGCAGCCGGGCATCACCGAGGGTCTGCTCGCCGAGGTCGCCAAGTACGGCACCGCGCACGTCAAGCGCGCCTACGGCGACTGGACCGGCCCGCAGCTCAAGGGCTGGAAGGATGCGCTGCTGACGCATTCGATCCAGCCGATCCAGCAGTTCGGCTACACCAAGGGCAAGAACGCGACCGACTCGGCGCTGATCATCGATGCGATGGACCTGCTGTACTCGGGCCGTCTCGACGGCTTCTGCCTGGTCTCCAGCGACAGCGACTTCACGCGGCTGGCCGCGCGGATCCGCGAGTCGGGCCTGATCGTCTACGGCTTCGGCGAGAAGAAGACGCCCGAGCCGTTCGTCGCCGCCTGCGACAAGTTCATCTACAGCGAGATCCTGACCGGCAAGGAAGAGGACGGGGCGGCGATCGCGCCGCGCAGCGACCGCGAGCTCAAGCAGGACCAGCGGCTCGTGAACCTGCTGCGCAACGCGGCCGATGCCGCCTCGGACGATACCGGCTGGGCCAACCTGGGCGCGGTCGGCAGCACGATCGCCAAGCAGGCGCCGGAGTTCGATTCGCGCAACTACGGCTACCGCAAGCTGCGCGACCTGGTGCAGGCCACGCGTCTGTTCGAGATCGAGGAGCGCGCGATCGGCGGGGGGCTGGCCAAGGCGGTCTACGTGCGTGCGCAGCGTTCGCGGCGCTGAGCGGCGCCGTGGCGCGGCCGATCTTTACGTTGCATTGCATGAACGCGCAGCGGGCCTTCGCGAGGCCACGGCATAATGCCCGGCCACTCGCCCGCCGAGCTGCGTCGATGCGTGCCGGCCGTCACGTCGATCGGACCGGCCGCTGCCGTCGGCGCGCCGCTGGCGATCGTTTCCGCCTTCCGCCCGGTTCGATGACTCGATGTCCGACTTCCCGTCCTACCGCCATGCGCATGCCCCGCCACGGGATGCCGAGCGTGCCGGCGTCCGCCTGCCCGAGGCACGCCTGAGCGCGCGCCGCGTCCTGCTGCCCGTGCTGGCCGCCATCGCCGCGGTCGCGCTCGGCGGCTGCCGCCGCGGCGAGGAGGCCGCCGCCGCACCGCCGCCGCCGGTCACCGTGACCACCGCCGCGGTGCAGCCGCAGGCCTGGACCGACACGATCGAGGCGCTCGGCACCGCCAAGGCCAACGAGTCGGTCACGCTGACCGCCAAGATCACCGAGACCGTGCGCAAGGTCAATTTCAGCGACGGCCAGACCGTCGCCGCCGGCGACGTGCTGGTCGAGCTGACGTCCGGCCAGCAGGTCGCCGCGCTCGCCGAGGCGCAGGCGACCGCGCGCGACGCGACGCGCCAGTTCGAGCGCCAGCAGGATCTGGTGCGCCAGGGCACGGTCTCGCGCGCGGTCTTCGACACCGCCCAGGCCACGCGCGACTCCAATACCGCACGCGTCGAGGCGCTGCGCGCGCAGCTCGCCGACCGCGTCGTCACCGCGCCGTTCGCGGGCGTGCTCGGTCTGCGCCAGATCAGCCCCGGCGCGCTGGTCCGGCCCGGCGACGTGATCACGACGCTCGACGACATTTCGGTGGTCAAGGTCGACTTCTCGCTGCCGGAGGTCCATCTGGCCGCGATCGCGCCGGGCCAAACCGTGGTCGCGCGCAGCCCGGCATTTCCCGAGCGCAGTTTCGAGGGCCGTGTGCTCTCGCTCGATTCGCGCGTCGATCCGGTCACGCGCGCGTTCCAGGTGCGCGCGCAGATTCCGAATCCCGACGGCGCGCTGCGCGGCGGCATGCTGCTGACGGTCGGCGTGCTGCGCCCCGAGCGCGAGGCGCTGGCGGTGCCGGAGATCGCGCTGATCCAGGTCGGCACCGAAGCCTCGGTGTTCAAGGTCGGCGGCGATCAGCGCGTGGCCCAGGTCAAGGTGGTGCCCGGCGCGCGCCGCCGCGGCCTGGTCGAGATCCGCGAGGGGCTCGCCGCCGGCGACCGCATCGTCGTCGACGGGACGGTCAAGCTGCGCGACGGCGCCCGCATCGTCGAGGCCGTGCCGGCCGGCGCCGCGTCGGCCGCGTCGGCCGCGGCGGATCCGGGGCGCCGATGAGCGGCCGGTCGCGCGGTAGCGCCGGCAGGCCGAACGGCGAGGCGCCGCGATGAGCCTGTCGGACCTGTCGATTCGCCGGCCGGTCTTCGCGACCGTCATCAGCCTGTTGCTGGTCGTGCTCGGCGCGATGGCGTTCACGCGCCTGACCCTGCGCGAACTGCCGGCGATCGATCCGCCGATCGTCTCGGTCGACGTGATCTATCCGGGCGCTTCCGCGGCGGTGGTCGAGACCCGCGTGACGCAGATCCTCGAGGACGCGCTGGCCGGCATCGAGGGCGTCGACACGATCGACTCGCGCAGCCAGAACGGCCGCGCCAGCGTGACGATCGAGTTCACGCTGAGCCGCGACATCGAGGCCGCCGCCAACGACGTGCGCGACGCGGTCAGCCGGGTCCAGGACCGCATGCCCGAAGAGGCCGATCCGCCGCAGATCGCCAAGGTCGAGAGCGACGCGGAGGTGATCCTCTGGCTCAACATGCGCTCGGACCGCATGGACGCGCTGGCGCTGACCGACTACGCCGACCGCTACGTCGTCGACCGCCTGTCCGCGCTCGACGGCGTCGCGCGCGTGCAGATGGCCGGCGGCCAGCGCTACGCGATGCGGATCTGGCTCGACCGCGAGGCGCTGGCCGCGCGCGGCCTGGCGGTGTCGGACGTGGAAGCCGCGCTGCTGCGCGAGAACGTCGAGCTGCCGGCCGGCCGCATCGAGTCGGACACGCGCGACTTCACGCTGCGCGTGCAGCGCAGCTATCGCGCGCCCGAGGACTTCGCGCGGATGACGCTGGCCAAAGGCGAGGACGGCTATCTGGTCCGCCTCGGCGACGTGGCGACGGTCGAGCGCGCCTCGGAGGAGCGGCGCGCGTACCTGCGCAGCAACGGCCAGCCGAACCTCGGCCTCGGCATCGTCAAGACCTCCACCGCGAACAGCCTCGACGTCGCGCGCGCCGCGCGCGCCGAGGCCGCGCGCATCCAGGAGTCGCTGCCGCCCGGCACCGACATCTTCGCCGCGTTCGATTCGACGCTGTTCATCGAGGCCGCCGTCGAGCGCGTCTATGCCACGCTGCTCGAGGCCGGCGTGCTGGTCGTCGTCGTGATCTTCCTGTTCCTCGGCAGCCTGCGCTCGGCGGTGATCCCGGCGGTGACGGTGCCGGTGTGCCTGATCTCGGCGTTCATCGCGCTGTACGCGTTCGGCTTCACGATCAACCTGCTGACCTTGCTCGCCCTGGTGCTGTGCATCGGTCTGGTCGTCGACGATGCGATCGTCGTGCTCGAGAACATCCAGCGCCGCGCCGACCTCGGCGAGCCGCCGCTGGTCGCCGCGCGGCGCGGCACGCGCCAGGTCGCCTTCGCGGTGATCGCGACCACTGCGGTGCTGGTCGCGGTGTTCCTGCCGGTCGGCTTCATGGAGGGCAATACCGGCCGCCTGTTCCGCGAGCTGTCGGTCGCGCTGGCCGGTGCGGTCGCGCTGTCGGCTTTCGTCGCGCTGACGCTGACGCCGATGATGTCGTCCAAGCTGGTGCGTCCGCATCGCGAGCCGCGCGGCTTCAACGCGTTCGTCAATCGCCGCCTGGACCGGCTGACCCGGGCTTATCGCCGCCAGGTCGAGCGCACCAGCGGCCATCCGGTGCTGTTCGGCCTGGTCATGCTGGCCGCGTTCGGCGCCAGCGCGCTGCTGCTGCGCGTGGTACCGACCGAGCTGGCGCCGACCGAGGACCGCGGCGTGTTCATGGTGCAGATCACCGGTCCGGAAGGTGCCGGCTTCGACTACACGGTCGAGCAGGTGCATCAGGTCGAGCGCACGTTCCAGTCCCTGATCGCGGACGACGGGCCGATCGAGCGCGTCAATACGCGCGTGCCCGGCGGCTGGTCGGCCAGCGAGGAGATGCATTCGGGCCAGGCCACGGTGTTCCTGAAGCCGTGGAGCGAACGCACCGAGACCACCAGCCAGGTCGCCGACCGGCTGCGCCGCGACCTGACCGCGCTGCCGGGCGTGCGCGCGCTGCCGCAGGTGCGCACCGGCCTGGTGCGCAGCGGCGGCCAGCCGCTGCGCGTCGTGCTCGGCGGCCCCGACTACGCCGAGCTCGCCGAATGGCGCAACCGCATGCTGGCGCGCATGGAACAGAACCCCGCGCTGTTCGCGGTCGACTCGGACTACAAGGAGACGCGGCCGCAGCTGCGCGTGGAGATCGACCACGCCCGCGCCGCCGACCTCGGCGTCTCGGCGCAGGAGATCGGCCGCACGCTCGAGACGATGATGGGCTCGCGCCGCGTGACCACCTACGTGCAGGACGGCGAGGAGTACGAGGTCATGCTGCAGGCGCGCCGCGACGACCGCGCCGCGCCGGCCGACCTCGACAATCTCTACGTGCGCTCGCAGCGCAGCGGCGAGCTGATCCCGCTGGCCAACCTGGTGACCTTGAGCGAGCTGGCCGAGCCGGGCCAGTTCAACCGCTTCAACCGGCTGCGCGCGATCACGCTGTCGGCCGGCCTCGCGCCCGGCGCAACGCTCGGCGAGGCGCTGACCTGGATCGAGCAGGTCGCCGCCGAGGAGCTGCCGCCGACCGCACTGATCGACTACAAGGGCGACAGCCGCGAGTACAAGAAAGCCGGCGGCGCGGTGATCCTGACCTTCGCGCTGGCGCTGCTGATCGTCTACCTGGTGCTGGCCGCGCAGTTCGAGAGCTTCATCCATCCGCTGGTGATCATGCTGACCGTGCCGCTGGCGGTGCTCGGTGCGCTGATCGGCCTGTGGCTGACCGGCGGCACGCTGAACCTGTTCAGCCAGATCGGCATCGTCATGCTGATCGGCCTGGCCGCCAAGAACGGCATCCTGATCGTCGAGTTCGCAAACCAGCTGCGCGACGAGGGCCGCAGCGTCGCCGAGGCGATCGCCGAATCGGCCGCGGTGCGCCTGCGCCCGATCCTGATGACCTCGGTCGCGACGATCGCCGGCGCGGTGCCGCTGGTCGTCGCCGGCGGCCCCGGCTCGGCCAGCCGCTCGACGATCGGCATCGTCGTGATCTTCGGCGTCGCGTTCTCGACCGTGCTGTCGCTGTACGTGGTGCCCTCGTTCTATGCGCTGCTGGCGCCGTTCACGCGCTCGCCCGAGGCGCTGTCGCGCACGCTCGAGCGGCTCGAGCGCGAGACGCCGGACGTCGGCGGCGCGGCATGAGCAGCGCGGACGAGGCGATCGCCGGTCCGGGCTTCGTGTTGCGGCCGTGGCGGCGCGACGATGCCGGGTCGCTGCGGCGGCATGCCGACGACGCGGAGGTCTCGCGCTTCCTGTCCGACCGTTTCCCGTATCCGTACACGGCCGCCGATGCCGAGGCCTTCCTCGACGGTCTCGCGCAGACCGGCACGGCCTGGGCGATCGCGATCGACGCGGGTGCGGCCGCTGGCGAGGCGATCGGCGGCATCGGCGTGGAGCCCGGCCGCGACGTGCATCGCCTGACCGGCCAGATCGGCTACTGGCTCGGCCGCGCGTACTGGGGCCGCGGCCTGATGAGCGCGGCGCTGCCGTTGTGGTGCGCGCATCTGTTCGCGCGGTATCCGTTCGAGCGGCTGCAGGCGATCGTCTACGCCGGCAACCCGGCCTCGGCGAAGGTGCTCGAGCGCAGCGGCTTCGTGCTCGAGGGCATCCAGCGTCGCGCCGCGATCAAGCGCGGTGAGATACTGGACGTCCTGCTCTATGCCCGCCTGCGCTCGGCGCAGGACGGCGCCGCCGACCGAAGGTAAGCCCGATGTCCGACCACCGCCCGCGCCGTCCCGGTCCGCCCGCCGATTCGCCGTGGCGCAATGCGCGGCGGCCGCCCGATACGCGTATCGCCGAGGAGCCCTCGGCCACGCGGCCGCCAGCCGAGCAGCGCCTGTACGGCCTCAACGCCTGCCTGGCCGCGTTCGCGCGGCGACCGGACGATCTGCGCAAGGTCTATCTGCTCGAATCGCGCATCCCGGCACTGAAGCCGGTGCTGGCCTGGTGCGTGCAGCACCGGCTCGGCTATCGCGTCGTCGCCGCCGAGGACCTCGACAAGCTGACCGGCTCGCGCCATCACGAGGGCGTGTGCTTCGATCTGCGCCGGCGCGCGCCGCTGTCGCTCGACGCTTTGCTCGCGCAGCAGCCGGCGGCCGGCGCCTCGCTGCTGATCTGGCTCGACGGCGTCGGCAATCCGCACAACCTCGGCGCGGTGCTGCGCAGCGCCGCCCACTTCGGTGCCGGCGGCGTGATCGTGCCGGCCGCCTCCGCGTTGGACCTGTCCGGCGCCGCCGCACGCGTCGCCGAAGGCGGCGCCGAGGCCGTGCCGCTGGCGCGCATCGACGCTGCGCGCAGCGCGTTCACGACGCTGCGCCGCGCCGGCTACGCGATCGGCGCGACCGTGCCGCGCGACGGCACGGCGCTGTACGAGGCCAAGCTGCCGCAGCGGCTGCTGCTGGTGTTCGGCGCCGAAGGCGAGGGCATGGATCGCGCGCTGGTCGACGCGGCCGACCTGCGCCTGACGATCCCCGGCAGCGGCGCGGTCGAGAGCCTCAACATCGCCGCCAGCGCGGCGGTGGCGTTCGCCGAGTGGTGGCGGCAGGTGCGCGCGAACCGCTGAGGTCGGCCGGCATCTACCTGACCGGTCGGCTGCGCGCGCGCGTGAACGCCTTGCCGCCGGAGGAAACGGACGCATCCGGCGTCACCATGAAAAGGCACTCGATGTAGGGGCGTACCTCGTCCCAGTCTGCCCTCGCATCGTGCAGATCGAACAGGTGTCGCGTGGCCTCCACCGCGAGAGGCCAGTCTTCTTCGATCACGCCGCCGATCAGGGCCTCCCGGCTGTCTTCATGGTCATGTAAGGCACCGTCCTGTTCGGCGTAGCTGTGAAACTCGACGATGCGAGGCACGCTGCGAAACGAAGTGCTTGCGCACGTCCCTTGGGGACGTCGTGGCTCCCGGGTCGTGTGGCCGGCAGCGAACGAATCCTGGACCGTGTGCAGGATCGATCCGAATGCGATCTGGTGAAGGCGCGATATCAGCCCCGAACCCGCATCCTGCCTGCCGAGTATGTAGAGATCGGCCACCGTCCACTCCGAGCAGCCGAAGTGCGTCTTCAATGTCGGATTGTCGATGTCCTTGAGTTTTTGCTGCGGCGTGATCTCGCGCGAGGCCACCTTCCAGGCGAACTCGATCCAATCGATGACGTCGTCGCGCGTCTCGGTGGCCGGCTGGCCCGACGTGTAGGCCATCGAGTGAAGAAACTGCAGATCCCCGAAGTGCGAGCGCGTCATGAGATTGCCACGCGCCGCGCCGTGCGACGACTGCGCCAGGCAGCCGCGGATCGGTGTATGGACCGTCTTCTTTTCGGCATCCTTGAACAGACACAGCCAGCAGTCCGGTTGCGTCGAGAACCGAATCGTCTGTTCCGTTCGGCATCGTTTGCCAAGATAGGAGCAGTTGCCTTCCTCCGGAAGCAGGCGGAACGGCGGCACGTCGTTCCAGCGCACGCCATAGATCACGAACGCGTCGGCGAAGGCCCCGTCTTTTCGGCCGCAGAATTCGTCCTTCGCGAGATTGGCCGGCGATACCGGACACCCATATGCGAGCTGAGTGATTTCCTCGTGCACCGGACTCTTGAGCAGAACGCCCAGCCTGAATCCGGTGCGGAGCAAGGTACTGTCGGGCTCGTTGGTCAGGCGGGACTCGATCGAAGAAACCGATGCGGCGATCTGGAAACCAAACGCTGGAGACGCGATGAAGCACCAGAGCGCCATCAGCGTGACGCTCGTCGATCGACCCCGCTTCCTGAAACGGGGTGTGATGGGGTTTCTCGCCAAGCGAGCGTTTTGATCTTGCGACACTTGGGCACTCCATGGCATGCGGACTGAGGTCCGGTTCCGAATTCAGACTCTAGCGCTGCGCGGTGCCCGTTCCATCGTGCGATGCGACATGAGCACGGGACATCATCATGTGAACGATCCTTTCCGTCTCATCACCGCGATGAGGACGCCGATACGAACGACACGTCTCTTCGTCGGCGACACGACCGGAGGGATATCGCACGGCGAGGTAGGGCAGCAGTGCGAGCAGTAGGCGGGATCGGAGTCGAGCGCGGGCGACGAGGGGCCTTCGCTAGGATCTGCACCGGGCTACGACGGCTTAGTCGCCGTCGTAGCCCCAGCGCCAGATCGCATCGACGGCTTCCGGCTCGCGCACCAGCACGCCGCGTGGACCGCCGTGCACGGTCAAGTGGTTGCGGCCACGGTGACAGCGGGTCGAGAGTTCCGACACGCGATCGCCGCGCAGCGGCAGCTCCTCGTACTCCCAGGTCAGACCCAGGTCGCGGCTGCGCGCGAAGCTGCTGCCTGACGTGGTCGCGTACACGGTTCGCGAGTCACACGGGTCGAAGCGCAATCTGACGTCACTCGTCCAGGACAGGAACAAACGATCGCGCTCGTGCCAGGTCTGGCCGCCGTCGCTCGACATGCGGGTCGCGTACGACAGGCTGGCCCCTGTTTCGTTCGACAGCGCGAGGATCACGTTGTCGGCATGCGGATTGACCGCCAGTGCCATCGTCAGCGTGCGCTCGTCGACTCGCTCGAACGGTGCGCCGTGACGGTCGGCCCTCAGCAGACGCAGCCATGGATTCGTGTTTGGCCAGGGTTGCTGAAGCGCATAGACGCGCCGCCCATTCGGCGAAGCTTCGATTTGCGAAACGTTCGACTCACCCAGGCGCCAGGTAAGACCGGCGTCGTCGGACCAATACAGACCGCCGCCGCGCGTACGTGCGGTGAGCAAGGAGATATCACCGGCATCGACGATCAGCCTGTCGATCGAGCCGTCATCGCTCGGCAAGCCGGTCGAGGAGATCCGATTCCAGTGCAGGCCACCGTCGTCGCTGCGGTAGAGGCCCTCTCGGGTCGCCGCGAACGCGACCATAGCCATCGAAGGCGCGTAGGCAAGCGCGAGTACCGGTGCGCCGGACAGGCCGGTCGCCGGGCTGCTCCATTGCGTGCCGCCGCCGGTGCCGAGCAAGACCTCGCCCAGTTCGGTGCCGGCCAGAAATCGTGTGGGATCGCGTGGGTCGAGCGCGACCGCATTGACGATGGCCTGCGGTATGCCGCGCGTTCGCGTTTCCCAGTGGCGACCGGCATCGTCCGAAAGAGCGAATCCGCGCAGGCTCGTGCCGTAGAGGCGGCCCGGCAGGTGAGAATCCGCGGCCAGCGTGCGCAAGGTGTCGGTGCTGTGCGGGGCATCCCAACTACGTCCGAAATCACGGCTCTCGCGCAACTGATAGGTGATCGCTCCGTCGTACTCCCAGGTCTGCAGCCACAGTCGCCCCGGCGTGGTCGGATCGGCGATCGGCCAGCCGCCGTTCGGCAGGTCGAGCACCTGCTGGTAGGTACCTGTCGGAATCTCGTAGCGCACGACCTGGTAGCTCTCGATGTTCTGAAAACCCAGGATCAGGCCGTCATTCGAGCCGTCGGGCAGCAGCCAGTCCTGGCCGTACGGATGGTGACTGAGCACGCGCCAAACGCCGACGCCGGAAGGCGATGTCAGCAGTTGACCGTCGACGATCGCATAGTAGGTGCGGTGACGGGCATCGACCGCGAACGTGTCGACCCGGCCTTGGCCGCTGGTGCCGAAACCCAGCCGTCGCCAACTGAAACCGCCGTCGGTCGAATGCCGCAGCAGACGCTCCCCGGACCGGAATGTGACGAGGCTGTCGCCATTGCTCGCATCGTCGAACACGACTGGCTTGAAGTCCGGAGGACAGCCCGGATCCATACGTGTCCACGACGTGCCGCCATCACCGCTGCGCCAGTGGGCCGAGTCGCCGTAGACCCACAGCACGTTCGGGTCGGTCGGACTGATGTCCACGCGCCGTACGTGATAGGCGCGCGGCATACCCGCGCTGCTCCACGTCCACTGCCGGCCTTCGTCGAACGACCGGTACACACCGCTCTGCGTGGCGGCGTAGAGCGTCGTCGCCGATGCCGCAACATGTTCGACTGGTCCGCCGTCCGGACCGGCCGATCTCCAGACGGAGGCTGCCATCGGCTCGGCGGTTACGAACATCGCTGCCGACAGCGCGACAGCCGCCGACAAGACGCGGCATCTCGGGGCGCCTGATGCGCGAATGGTGGTCCATAGGTAGCGCTTCATGTTCCCTTCGCAGTCGTCGGCTCGGTCGCGGGGATAGCGTCACGCGAACCCGCATTCGATTGATCAGTTCTTCTCGTCTTTCGAAAACGCCCCCGGCGCCGAACCGAAATCGCCGTCGGCCTCGGCGGCCAGGTACAGCGCGACCGCGTAGACCGCCACGTTCTGGCGCAGCGGGTCGAGGTCGACCTTGTCGAGCGTGTCGTTGGCGGTGTGGTGCCACTCGAAATAGCGCGAGGTGTCCTGGTGCAGCGACAGGCCGGCCATGCCGACCGCATGCACGGCCGACAGGTCCGAGCCGCCACTGCCGGGCGCGGCGGCGTCGTAGGTGACGCCGAGCGGCGCCAGCGCCGCGGCGATGCGGTCGATCGCGCCTCGCGCCTCGGGCTTGACGGTCGCGGTCAGCTTGACGATGCGGTCGGCGCCGGCGTCGGACTCGGCGCCGATCACGGCCTTGGCGATCTCGGCGCGATGGCGCTCGGCATAGGCCTTGCCGCCGAACAGGCCGGCCTCCTCGTTCGCGAACGCGACCACGCGGATCGCGCGCCGCGGCCGCTGCGGCAGCTGCGCGATCAGCTTCGCCGCGGCGGTGGTGATCGCGATGCCGGAGGCGTCGTCGATCGCGCCGGTGCCGAGGTCCCAGGAATCCAGATGCCCGCCGGTCAGCACGTACTCGCCGCCGTCGTCGCGGCCGCTGATCTCGCCGATCACGTTGGCGCCGGTGTATTCGCCCTCGATGCCGCAGTCGAGGGCGAGCCGCAGCGATACCGGCTGGCCGCGGCCGAGCAGACGGTCGAGGAGGTCGGCGTCGGGATTGGACAGCGCCGCGGCCGGGATCGGCGCGACGCCTTCGGCGAAGCTGGTGACGCCGGTGTGCGGCGTGCGGTTGTGGTCCGAGCCGACCGAGCGCAGCACGAACGCGGCGGCACCCTTCTGGGCGGCCAGCGACGGACCGCGCGAGCGCACGCGCGAGCCCTTGCCGTAGTCGACGCCGTCGACGCGCGCGGCCATGCGCGGATTGGCGATGTAGACGATCTTGCCGCGCACGGCCGCGTCGGGCGCCGCCTGCAATGCGTCGAGCGACGCGAACGGCACGATCTCGGCGGTCAGGCCGCCCTTCGGCGTCGCCGCCGAATTGCCCAGCGCGGTCAGCGCCAGCGTCTGCCGGACCGGCGCGACGATCGCGCCGCTCTCGCTGCGGCGCACCCACTTCGGATAGGTCACCGGCTCGGTCCAGACCCGGTCGAAGCCGAGCGCGCGGAAGCGCGCCTCCATCCATTCGCGTGCCTTGAGGTCGTTGTCGCTGCCGGCCAGGCGCGGGCCGACCGTCGTGGTCAGATCCTCGGTCAGCGACCAGGCCAGATCGTCCTTGAGTCCCTGCGCGCGCAAGGTCTCGGCGCTGGCCAGGGCGCGATCGGAGATCGTCGTCGCGGCCGGGCCGGCCGCGAACGCGGCAGCGGCGGCCAGCAGCGTGAACAGGCCGGCGAACGGCGGTGCAAGGCGCATGGCAAGTCCTTCGGGGCAAAACCGGGACGATAGCAAAGCCGCCGATGTCTTGGTTCGCCGCGCTTTTGCGTAACGGATGCGGACCAGGACGAATCGGGATTCCATCATGCGCATTGCATCACTGATCGGGCTGAGCCTCGGCCTGGCCGCCGTGGCGGCGGCCGCGGCACCGGGCAGCTGGACCGGCAGCGGGCCGTTCGGCGGGCAGATCCACGCCGTGGCCGCCGATCCGGCCATGCCGGACCGGCTCTACGCCGCGACGCGGAACGGCTTCTTCCGCAGCCTCGACGCCGGCCTCAGCTGGCAGGCCGCCGAGACCGGCCTGCCGGTGCCGCGGCCGTGGAACGGCGTCTTCGCGACCGATCCGGACGCCGGCGGCACGCTCTGGCTGATCGACGCGCAGGGCCGTCTGCACCACAGCAGCGACGGCGCGTCGAGCTGGACCGAGACCGGCTACCGCAACGACTTCTTCCCGAGCGCCGGCCGTGCGCGGCTGGCGGTCGCCCGCGCCGGCAGCGCGCGCGTGCTGTGGCTGGCGACGCGCGGCGGCGGCCTGTCGCGCAGCGACGACGACGGCGCCACGTTCACGGCGGTCGCCGCGTTCGCCGGCATCGAGGCCGAGTACGTCTGGGCGGCGCCGGCGCCCTCGACCCTGCTGCTGGCCGGCACGCCCGAGACCGACTGCAGCGGCGCGACGCGCCCGCTGCGGCGCAGCGTCGACGGCGGCGCGACCTGGACCGCGATTCCGGTCGCCGGCACCTGCCAGCAGAGCCTGCTGGCGGCGGCGCGTTCGGCGGCCGACCCGAACCGCCTCTACGCGCTGATCGGTCCGTACTACCAGCAGGTAGGGACTCTCCATGTCAGCGTCGACGGCGGCGCGAGCTGGACCGCGACCGCGCACCAGGGGGCCACGCTGGCGGTGCCGCGTCCCGGCGGCGCCGAGCGGCTCTGGCTCGACGCGCAGCTCTCGACCGACGGCGGCGCCACGTTCGCGCCGCGCGCGGCCGGCGTCACCACCAACGGCGAGCACGTACCGCAGCCGACCGGCCTGGCCGTGCATCCGAACTATCCGGCGGTGCCGACGCTGTGGCTGGCGACCGAGGCCGGCGGCCTCTACGCGAGCAGCAACGACGGGCTCAGCTGGGGCTCGTCGAACGCGGGCCTGGCCGCGACCAACATCCGCGCGCTGGCCGTGCATCCGCTCGACGGCGCGCGTGTCTACGCCGGCTACGGCGATGCGGCGACCTCGCCGTCGCCGGCGCTGTACCGCCACCTCGGCAGCGGCTGGGCCGCCGCCAACATCGGCCTGGATGCCTACCAGGTACGCGGCATCACGCTCGACCCGACCACGGCGGCCGCGCCGTCGCCGACGCTGTACGCGGTCGGCAGCGGCGCCGATCCCGCGACCGGCCTGCGCGACGGCGGCCTCTACAAGAGCCTGGACGGCGGCGCGACCTGGAGCACGATCGACGGCGGGCTGCCGAGCAACGCGCTCGGCCGCGCGATCGGCATCGTGCGCACCCTGGTCGCCGATCCGCGATCGTGCGTCGCGCCGCCGGTCTCCGGCCCGTGCACGAGCGGCCCGCTGCGCACGCTGTACGCGACCGCGACCGGCACGCGCGGCGTCGGCGGGGTGCGCGCCTGGCGCGTGCTCAAGAGCACCGATGCCGGCGCGAGCTGGGCCAGCAGCGACACCGGCCTGCCGCACGACGTCCCGGAGCCGGACAGCAGCTACAGCACGATCAGCGGCGCGGTGCCGCTGGTGATCGATCCGGCCAACCCCGCCACGCTCTACGTCGGCACGTTCGCGCAGAACACCCGCTACGATCCGGTCAGCGGCAGCTACGACGCGCCGCAGATCGCCAGCGGCGTGTTCCGCAGCACCGACGGCGGCGCCAGCTGGGTGCACCGCAGCCAGGGCCTGCCGCGCTATCCGGGCTCGGCCGATGCCGCGCTCGACGTGCTCGCGCTGGCGATCGACCCGAACCAGCCGCAGACGCTGTGGGCCAGCACGATCGACACCAACAACTGGACCGGCCCGGGCAGCCTCTACAAGACCGTCGACGGCGGCGCCAACTGGACGCTCGCCAATGCCGGCATCACCGCGCCGGACACGCGCGCGCTGCTGGTCGACGCGGCGACGCCGGGCACGCTGTACGCAGCCAGCGGCGGCCTGGACGCCGCCAATCCGGGCGGCGTGTTCAAGAGCGTCGACGGCGGTGCGAGCTGGCGCTCGATCAGCCTCGGTCTGCCGGCCTCCTCGGCGACCGCGCTGGCGCTCGATCCGGCCGATCCGGCGATCCTGCACGCCGGCACCGGCGGCGGCGTGTTCACGCTCGAGCAGCTGCCGGACGCCGACGGCGACGGCATTCCCGACGCGGTCGAGGATGCCGGTCCGAACGGCGGCGACAGCGACGGCGACGGCATGCGCGACGCGCTGCAGGCGACCGTCGCCGCGAGCGCGCCGGGTGCGTCCGCGGCATCCTGGCGGCCGGAAGGCGCGGTGGCGGTGCCGGGACCGCTCGGTGCCGACGCCGGCTGGTTCACCGTCAAGCTGATCGACGGCGATTGCCCGCAGCTGGTCGACGTTGCGCCGGTCGATGGCGCCGCGCTGCCGGCCGATGCCGGTCATGCGCATCCGCACGGTCTGCTGCGCTTCGAGGCGCCACGCTGCCCGGGCGCGACGGTCGAGGTGACCTATCACGGCGCCGCATTCGGCAGCGGCTGGTCGTGGCGGTTGTACGGGCCGTCGACGCCCGGCGATGCGGCGACGATCGGCTGGCACGATGCCGGCGCGGTCGTGATCGCGCAGAGCGCCAACCGCTGGCGACTCGCATTCGCGGCCGGCGGCTTCGGCAGCTATCGCCCGGCCAGCACCGGCTCGATCCTGTTCATCGGCGGCCCGGCGCGCCAGGAAGCGATCTTCGCCGACGGCTTCGACTGACGGCGCGCCGCGTCACGCTTCGGGAGGAGGGGGCGGGACGTGCGCCTGGCGCGCGTCCCGCCGCTTTTCACGAGCATCGGTCGGCTCGGAAGAAATGCGAGTGCTGGCGCGGCGAGCGCCGTGGCTTTTAGAGCGTCGGTTTGCCGATCGGCTGGCCGGCCTTGAGCAGATCGCGGATCTCGGTCAGCAGTACGACGTCGGCCGGCGGCGCCGCCGGCGCGGCCTCTTCCTTGCGGTTGAGGCGGTTGATCGCCTTGATGACCAGGAAGATCGCGAACGCGATGATGATGAACTGGATCAGCGTATTGAAGAACGCGCCGTACTGGACCGCGACCTCGCCCTTGCCGTCGGCGCCGGCCTGGACCAGCACCAGCTTGTAGGCCGAGAAGTCGACGCCGCCGATCAGATAGCCGATCGGCGGCATGATGACCTGATCGACCAGGGACGAGACGATCTTGCCGAACGCGCCGCCGATGACGACGCCGACGGCGAGGTCGATCACGTTGCCGCGCATCGCGAACGTCTTGAATTCACTGAAGAAGCTCATGGCATCCCTCTCGGTCGGTGAATGGGGCCGCGCTCGGCGGCGGCGGCCGCTACTCTAACGCCGTCACGGCGATGCGGACACCCGTGCGCCGCGGGCGTCGTGGTGCCGCTCGCGGCCGCTGCGTGATTGTGTAGCCGCGGCCGGATCGGCTACCGTGCCGGACGATGTCGATCCGATGCCGCCACGGTCTGCCCGCTCGCCTGCGCCTGCTCGCGCTGATCTGGCTGGTGCTGTGCGTGGCCGCGCAGCCGCTGCTGGCGCGGCTGGCCGACATCCATCACGCCGTGCACGACGTGGCCGCGAGTCAGGTCGGCCACGGCCACGATCACGCCGCGTTCGACGCGCCGCTGCCGGCCGTCGCCGATGAGCCGGAGCTGCCGTCGATCCTGCACGACGTGCTGCATCTGGCGCACTGCTGCGGCCAGGCCAGCGTGCCGAGTGCCGCCGTGATCGCCCTGCCGGCCGCGATGCCGGCTGCCGCTGCGCCGTCGCGTGCGCCCGAGACGCTGCGCCGCGACGCCGGCCGCGGCGTCCCGTACCGACCTCCGATCCTCGTCTAGAGCCGCCTGCCGGCGCATGCCGGTGTTCCTGCGTTCTCTTTCGACGGAGTGTTCCCATGTCTGTGCGAATCGCGGCGCTGGCCGCGTGTATGGTGGTCGCGTGCGCGGCCGCGTCTGACCCTGTCCGCTGCGCCGAGCGGCTCAGCCTCGACGATGCGTTCGCGCGCGTCGCCGCACTGCATCCGGATCTGCGCCTGTTCGGCGCGCTGCAGACGCAGCGCGAGGCCGAGCGCGATCAGGCCGTGCTGGCGCCGGCGCTGACCGCCGGCGCGACGCTCGAGAACGCGCTCGGCAGCGGCGAGAACCGCGGCCTGTCCGGCGCGGAGCTGACGCTGACGCTGGCCTCGGTGTTCGAACGCGGCGGCAAGCTCGACGCGCGCCGCGTGCTCGCGCAGAGCCGCATCGACGCGCTTGCGGTCGAGCGCGAAGGCCGCCGCCTCGACCTGCTCGCCGAGGTCGCGCGGCGCTATCTGGCCGCGGCCGGTGCGCAGGGCGAGGCTGCGATCGCGCAGACCGATATCGCCCAGCGCACGCAGGCGCTGGCCGCCGCCGAGCGGCGCCTGCGCGCCGGTGCCTCGCCGGAGTCGGCCGTGCTGGCCGCGCGCGCGGCGCTGGCGCAGGCCGAGCTCGGCGCGGCGCGCGCCGAGCAGCACGGCTTGGCCGCGCGGCAGGCACTGGCCGCGCTGTGGGGCGAGCGCACGCCGCGCTTCGAGCTGGCGGCCGGCGATCCGCTGGTGCTGCCGCCGATCGCCGGCTTCGACCAACTGGCCGATCTGATCGAGCGCACGCCCGAGATCGCGCGCTTCGCCGACGAGCGGCGCATCGGCGAGGCGCGGCTGCGTCTGGCGCGCAGCGAAGAGCGGCCCGACGCGAGCTGGCAGATCGGCGTGCGCCGGCTGCAGGCCGACGGCGACGTGGCCCTGGTCGGCGGCGTGTCGATCCCGCTCGGTGCGCCGCGCCGTGCTGCACCGGGCATCCGCGCGGCCGAGGCCGAGCTCGGCGCGCTGGAGATCGAGCGCGAGGCGCGCGCGCTCTCGCTGTACGCGACGCTGGCCGACGCGCACGGCCGCTACCGGGTCGCGCAGCTGGAGGTCGAGCGGCTGCAGCGCGACGTGGTCCCGCTGCTGGTGCGCAGCGTCGCTGCGGCCGAGCGCGCCTATGCCGGTGGCGCCGCGAGCTATCTGGAGCTGGCGCAGATCCAGTCCGAACACACCCGCGCGCTCGTGCAGCGCCTGCAGGCCGCACTCGCCGCCCAGCAGGCGCTGATCGAGATCCAGCGCCTGACCGGGCAGTCCGTGCTCGCCGCGTCCACCGTTGCAGGAGTCACGCCATGAAGCCGCTACTTTCGATGCTGATCTGCGCCGCCGCGCTGCTGCTGGCCGGCTGCGGCGGTGCCGGCGGACCGGCCGAGGAGCACGGCCATGCGCACGAGGAGGGCCACGGCGAGGCCGGGCACGACGACCACGATGCCGAAGGCGCCGAGGGTGCGCACGGCGGTCGCGTGCTCGAATCGCACGGCCGAGCGGTCGAGCTGGCTATCGCCGAGGACGGCGCGCCGCCGCGCTTGCAGGCCTGGCTGTATCGCGACGGCCAGCCGCTGCCGCCGGAGGCAGGCCGCGTCGAGGTCACGCTGACGCGGCTCGGCGGCGCCGTCGAACGTCACCTGCTGAGCGCGCAAGCCGACGGCAGTCTCGGCGGCGCCGGCGTCGTCGCCGAGCCGCATTCGTTCGACGTCCTGATCGAGGCCACGATCGACGGCCAGCCGCTGCGTTTCGCCTACGAGAGCTACGAGGGCCGTACCCGGATCGAGCCGGCGATCGCCGAGGAGGCCGGCATCCGCGTCGCCGCGGTCGGTCCCGGCCTCATCGCCGACGAGCACGAGATGCAGGGCCTGCTGACGCCCGTCGAGGGACGCACCGCGACGATCATGGCGCGCTTTCCCGGGCCGATCCGTCGGCTCGACGCCCAGGTCGGCGACCGCGTCCGCGCCGGACAGCGGCTGGCGACGATCGAGAGCAACCTCAGCCTGACCGACTACGCGGTGACCACGCCGATCGCCGGCACCGTGCTGTCGCGCCAGGCGACCGTCGGCGGCGTCGCCAGCGAGGGCATGGCGCTGTTCGAGATCGCGGACCTGTCGACGATCTGGGTCGACCTGCACGTATTCGGCGCCGATGCGCAGCATCTGCGGCCCGGCGTGCCGGTCACGGTCACGCGGATGAGCGACGGCGTCGCCGCGCCGACCGTGCTCGAGCGGATCCTGCCCGGCACCGCGACGGCGAGCCAGAGCACCGTCGCGCGCGCCAGCCTCGACAATGCCGACGGCCTGTGGCGGCCCGGTTCGGCCGTGCGCGCGCGCATCACCGTCGAGCAGCAGCCGGCCGAGCGCGTCGTGCCGCTGTCGGCGCTGCAGACGTTCCGCGGCGGCGATGCGGTCTTCGTGCGCGTCGGCGACGTCTACGAGGTGCGCCCGGTCGAGCTCGGCAAGCGCGACGACCGCCAGGTCGAGATCCGCGCCGGCGTCGCGACCGGCGACAGCGTCGTCGTCGAGCAGAGCTATCTGGTCAAGGCCGACATCGAGAAGTCGGGAGCCGCCCATGAGCACTGAGGTCCGGCCGCCCGACGGCGTGCTCGAACGCGTCATCGGCTTCGCCGTCGCGCATCGCTGGCTGATGCTGGCGCTGACGCTGGCGCTGGTCGCACTCGGCGTCTGGAGCTTCTCGCGCCTGCCGATCGATGCCACGCCCGACATCACCAACGTGCAGGTGCAGATCAACACCGAGGCGCCCGGCTACTCGCCGCTGGAGGCGGAGCAGCGCGTGACCTATCCGATCGAGACCGCGATGGCCGGCCTGCCGGGCCTGGACTACTCGCGTTCGCTGTCGCGCTACGGGCTGTCGCAGGTGACTGTCGTGTTCGAGGACGGCACCGATCTGTACTTCGCGCGGCAGCAGGTCGGCGAGCGGCTGCGCCAGGCCGCCTCGCAGCTGCCGGCGGGGCTCGATCCGCAGCTCGGGCCGATCGCGACCGGCCTCGGCGAGATCTTCATGTACACGGTCGAGGCTGCGCCCGAGGCGCGCAAGCCCGACGGCACGCCGTGGACCGCGACCGACCTGCGCACGCTGCAGGACTGGGTGATCCGGCCGCAGCTGCGCAACGTGCCGGGCGTCACCGAGGTCAACACGATCGGCGGCTATGCGCGGCAGATCCACATCACGCCCGAGCCGGCCAGGCTGGTCGCGCTCGGCTTCACGCTGCACGACGTCGTCAGCGCGGTGGCCGCCAACAACCAGAACGTCGGTGCCGGCTACATCGAGCGCAACGGCCAGCAGTTCCTGGTGCGGCTGCCCGGGCAGATCGCCGATCTGGACGCGATCGGCGACATCGTGCTGGACCGGCGCGAGGGCGTGCCGATCCGCGTGCGTGACGTCGCCGCGGTCGGCGAGGGGCCCGAGCTGCGCACCGGCGCGGCGACCCAGAACGGCGGCGAGGTCGTGCTCGGCACGGTATTCATGCTGGTCGGCGCGAACAGCCGCGAGGTCGCGCAGGCGGCCGCGGCGCGGCTCGAGCAGGCCAGCGCCAGCCTGCCGGCCGGGGTCGACGCGCATCCGGTCTACGATCGCACCGCCCTGGTCGACCGCACGATCCGCACGGTCTCCAAGAACCTGATCGAAGGCGCGCTGCTGGTGATCGTCGTGCTGTTCGCGCTGCTCGGCAACATCCGCGCGGCGCTGATCACCGCGGCGGTGATCCCGCTGGCGATGCTGTTCACGGTCTCGGGCATGGTGCGCGGCGGCGTCTCGGGCAATCTGATGAGCCTGGGCGCGCTCGATTTCGGCCTGATCGTCGACGGCGCGGTCATCATCATCGAGAACTGCCTGCGCCGCTTCGGCGAGATGCAGCAGCGGCTCGGCCGGGTGATGACCGCGCAGGAGCGTCACGCGCTGACCGCGCAGGCCACCGCCGAGGTGATCCGGCCGAGCCTGTTCGGCCTGGGCATCATCACCGCGGTGTATCTGCCGATCTTTGCGCTCACCGGCATCGAGGGCAAGATGTTCCATCCGATGGCGATCACCGTCGTGCTCGCGCTGAGCGGCGCGATGCTGCTCGCGCTGAGCTTCGTGCCGGCGGCGATCGCGCTGCTGCTCGGCGGCCGCGTCCAGGAGCACGAGAACCGGCTGATGCGCGCCGCGCGGCACGGCTACGCACCGCTGCTGACCGCGTCGCTGCGGCGCGGCGGCTGGGTCGTCGCGGCGGCGGCGCTGCTGGTCCTCGCCTGCGGCTGGCTGGCGACGCGGCTCGGCGCCGAGTTCATCCCGAACCTCGACGAGGGCGACATCGCACTGCACGCGATGCGCATTCCCGGCACCGGCCTCGAGCAGGCGGTGGCGATGCAGACCACGCTCGAGAAGCACATCGTGCGCCTGCCGGAAGTCGAGCGCGTGTTCGGCAAGCTCGGCACCGCCGAGGTCGCGACCGATCCGATGCCGCCGTCGGTCGCCGACACCTTCGTGATGCTCAAGCCGCGCGCGCAGTGGCCCGATCCGCGCAAGCCGCGCGACCGTCTGATCGCCGAGATCGAGGCCGAGGTACGGCGTCTGCCCGGCAACAACTACGAGTTCACGCAGCCGATCCAGATGCGCATGAACGAGCTGATCTCCGGCGTGCGCGCCGACGTCGCGATCAAGGTCTACGGCGACGATCTGGACACCCTGCTCGAGATCGGCCGGCGCATCGAGCGTGTCGCGCAGGGCGTGCCCGGCGCGGCCGACGTCAGGATCGAGCAGGCCAGCGGTCTGCCGATGCTGACGATCACGCCGGACCGCGCCTCGCTGATCCGCTACGGCCTCAATCCGGGCGACGTGCAGGACACGGTCGCGACCGCGATCGGCGGCGAGGTCGCCGGCCAGCTGTTCGAGGGCGATCGCCGCTTCGACATCGTCGTGCGCCTGCCCGAGCCTCTGCGCCAGGACCCGGCCGCACTGGCCGACCTGCCGATCCCGCTCGGCGGCAGCGACGGCGGCGACGAGTCCAGCCGTGCCGGCGGCTTCGCGGTCGGCACGCCGCACACGGTGCCGCTGCGCGAGGTCGCGCGGATCGAGACGCGCGACGGGCCCAACCAGATCAACCGCGAGAACGGCAAGCGCCGCGTCGTCGTCACCGCCAACGTGCGCGGCCGCGACCTCGGCCGCTTCGTCGCCGATCTGCAGCAGGCGGTCGCCGCGCAGGTGGACGTGCCGACCGGCTACTGGATCGGCTACGGCGGCACGTTCGAGCAGCTGATCTCGGCCGGGCAGCGCCTCGCGGTCGTCGTGCCGGTGACCTTGCTGATCATCTTCTCGCTGCTGTTCATGGCGTTCGGCTCGCTGCGCGACGCGGCGATCGTGTTCAGCGGCGTGCCGCTGGCGCTGACCGGCGGTGTCGTCGCGCTGGCGCTGCGCGGCATTCCGCTGTCGATCTCGGCCGGCGTCGGCTTCATCGCGCTGTCCGGCGTCGCCGTGCTCAATGGCTTGGTGATGATCGCGTTCATCAACAAGCTGCGCATGCAGGGACAGGCACTGGACAGCGCGGTGTTCGACGGCGCGCTCGGCCGGCTGCGCCCGGTGCTGATGACGGCCCTGGTCGCCTCGCTCGGCTTCGTGCCGATGGCCTTCAACGTCGGTGCGGGCTCCGAGGTGCAGCGCCCGCTGGCGACCGTCGTGATCGGCGGCATCGTGTCCTCGACGCTGCTGACCCTGCTGGTGCTGCCGGCGCTGTACCGGATGCTGCACCGGCGCGACGCGGCGGCGCCGCTGCCGGCTTGAAGTCATGGATGCGGCCGGCGCCTCGTCCGGTGCCGGCCGCGCATTCTCGCGAGCGGTTTCAGACGATCCCCGGCGTGCGTCGCGTCGATGCGGACCCGCGGCGCCCGTGTCGGAGATGCTGCGGCCTCAGACGATGCGGCCCTCGAGCGTCGCCACGCTATCCAGCGCCGCGACGAAGACGTCGCCGCGCTGCAGCGCGGCGACACCGGCCGGCGTGCCGGTGAAGATCAGGTCGCCGGCACGCAGTTCGTACAGCCGCGACAGCTCGTGGATGACCTCGGCGACGCTGAACACCATGTCGGCGATGTCGCCGTTCTGGCGCAGCGCGCCGCCGACGTGCAGCGTCAGCGCGCCGCGTGCCGGATGGCCGATCGCGGCGGCACGCCGCAGCGCCGAGACCGGCGCGGAATGGTCGAAGCCCTTGGCGACGTCCCAGGGCAGGCCGCCGGCCTTGGCGCGCGCCTGCAGGTCGCGCCGCGTCAGGTCCAGGCCGACGCCGTAGCCGAACACGCAGTCCAGCGCGTCGGCCACGGCGATATCACGGCCGCCGCCGCCGAGCGCGACGACCATCTCGACCTCGTGATGCAGGTCCCCGGTCGCCGGCGGATACGGCACGTCGGCGCCGTCGGTCACGACCGCATCGGCCGGCTTCATGAAGAACACCGGCTGCGAGCGGTCCGCGGTCGCGCCCATCTCGCGTGCGTGGTCGGCGTAGTTGCGGCCGATGCAGTAGATCCGGTGCACCGGGAAGCGCTCGGCTTCGCCGGCGATGGGCACGCTGGCGATCGGCGCTGCGCCGAAGGCAAAGGTCATGGCGTCGGTCGTGGCGTCGGTCATGGCGGACTCTTCCGGGAAAGCGGCGATTGTGCGGCGTGCGCCGCCGGCGCGGAAGCGCCGTTGGCCGCCGCACCGCCGGCCAGCGCGCGGCGAGCGGACTCGAACACGCGGCCCGTCGGCTCGTCGTGTCCCTCGACGCCGAGGAGTGCGCTGCGCAGCGCGACATCGGCCCGGTCGCGCTGGCCGCGTGCGGCGGCGAGCAGGCCGCGCAGCGCATCGAGGCGGTATGCCCACAGTCCATCCGCACCGCCGGCCTCGAGCGCGTCGGTCTTCAACGTCGCCAGGATCGCCTCGGCCGCGTCGAGACGGCCGCTCTCGATGGCCGCCGCAGCGGTGCAGAAGGCGGCGATCTGAGCCTGCGGATTGTCGGCCGAGAGCCGTTCGGCCAGACGCCGCTGCGCCGGCGCCAGGCGCGCATAGGCGCCGGCGGCATCGCCGCTCTCGTAGAGCGCCTGGCCCCAGTTGGCGAGCGTCGCGTCGCTGATGTTGTGGTCCTCGCCGAACTTGGCGCGGAAGCCTTCGTGCACGCGCTGCGCATAGTCGAGCGCGGCCGGCCAGTCCTGACGGCGCATCGCGATGTCGAACAGGTCGCTCTGCACCATCAGATTGCGCGTGTGCTCGGGGCCGAGCAGGGCGACGATCGTCTTCTGCGCCTCGAGCAGCTGGTTCCGTGCGGTGTCGAAGTCGCCCTCGAGCGACCAGGCGCGCGCGACCGCCGCGCGCGTGAACGCGATCGCCAGTCCGTTTTCGTCGCCGCGGCCGCGCATCTCGGCGATCAGCGCCTCGCCTTCGCGGCGCGCCTCGTCGAGCTGGCGGGTCTGGGTCAGGGCGCCGATCAGGTCCATGCGCAGCGAATCGCGCAGGATCCGGTTGTGCGGCTCGAGTTCGGCCAGTACCGGAATCGCCTTGCGGTACTCGGGCAGCGCCTTGGCGTAGTCGCCGCGGTTCATGTGGTAGACCGCCCAGGCATGGGCGTGCAGGTAGGCCGCATACGGCTCGGTCGAGCCGGCCAGCAGACGGTCGAAGGTCTGCAGCTCGCGCAGGCATTCGTCGAACTTGGCGGTGCGCGTCAGCAGGCGGATCAGCGCGCCGCGCGCCTTCAGCGCATCGAGGCTGGCCGCGCCTTCCTCGCGTTCGTACAGCGCCAGCGCGCGGCGCGCCTCGTCCTCGGCGTCGGGCAGGCGCTCGATCGTGTTGAACAGCGCGCTCAGGCTGCTGCGGATCGAGGCCTCGACCAGCGGCTGTTCGGCGAAGCGGCCGGCGATGCGGTCGCGCGCGCCGATCAGCACGTCCTGCAGCGTCGCCCCCTGGCCCTTGGCGACGACCAGCGGATTGGCGCGGCTGATCAGGTCCTCGTTGAGGAAGCGGTTGATCGCGACCGCCGAGGCCAGTTCGCGCTGGGCCTGGTCGCGTGCCTGCACGGCGGCGCGGTACAGCGCCAGCGCGCTGACGACGCCGGCGACCAGCACCGCGACCAGCGCGATCAGATACGGACGCCGCGCCCGGCTGCGCGCCAGCGCCTCGCGCTCGCGTGCGGCCTCGGCCTCCGCTTCGCGGCTGCGACGGAGCGCGGCGTGCCGGGCCGGCAGCGCGCGCAGCCGGGCGGCCAGCTCCGCAGCGCTGCCGATGCGCTGCGCCGGATCGCCGTGCGTGGCCTGCGCGATGTCCTCGCGCAGCAGCGGATCGTCGACGTCCTGCTCCCAGCCCGACGCCATCGGCTTGGCGATCTGGCCGGCGATCAGCTGATACAGCATCACGCCGAGCGCGTAGACGTCGCTGCGCACGGTCGAGGCGTGTCCTGCGAACACCTCCGGCGCCAGATACAGCGGCGTGCCGGACGAGGAGTCGGCGGCCAGATGCTGCGTCGCCGACAGGCCGAAGCGGGTGATGCCGAGCTCGTCGATGCGATCCGGATCGAGCATGCGGCCGCTGCCGAAGTCGGTCAGGCGCACGCGGCGCCGGTCGCCGTCGGTCTCGACCAGCACGTTGGCGGGCTTGAGGTCCTTGTGCAGCACGCCGACCGCGTGCGCGGCGGCGACCGCGTCGGCGACGTCGAGAAACAGCGCGAGCCGCTCGTCCGTGGGCAGCGCCGCCAGCGCGTGCTCGGCCCAGGCCTGCAGGCTCTCGCCGCCGTAGCCGCACTCGAGGAAGAACGGCGTGCTCTCGAAGTTCCAGTCGATCAGATCGACGAACGGACGCGGGCCTTCCAGGCTCTCCTGCAGCACGCGCGCCAGCGTCGCCTCGCGCTTGAGCGCCTTGAGCCGGTCGTCGCCGACCGCGAACTTGTAGACGCGCCGCTCGTGCGTCTTGGCGTGCTCGGCCAGCCAGACCTCGCTGTCGTGATGGCCGCCGAGCTGGCGGCGCAGGATGAAGTTCTCGCGGCCCGGCACCGGCTGGCCGGCGCGCAGCGCGAGCGGATTGGGCAGCGTGCGGCCGATCGCAACGCGCTCGATCAGTCCGCTCAGGCGGTAGCCGATCCGGGCCTGCGTCGTCAGCAGCTCGGCATTGGCCTCGCCGAGCGCGCGCCGCAGCTTGGCGATCGCGTTCGGCAGCACCTTGTCGACGGTGACGCGTCCGGCCCAGACCTCGGCGAACAGTTCTTCCTTGGTGACGACCTCGCCGGCGTGGCGCAGCAGGCAGGCCAGCACCTCCAGCGCGCGCCGCTCGACCTCCACGCGCAGCCCGGCCACGCGCAGCTCGTAGGTCGCCTCGTCGAATTCCGCCGTGCCGAACCGGTAGCGGTAGCAGGTCTGCTCACGCGGGGATGGGGTGTCTTTCATCGTTCTTCCGCCTCATGTCCGAGCCGCGCGCGCAGCCACCCCTGTCTGCGTCGCGCGGCGCACTTTCTCAGTTGAATCATCGATATGTCATCGCAGCGGCATGCCGGATCGATGCCGTTACCGCTTCGTTACCGCGCCGGTGCCGATCCGTGCCGACCCGGCGCGGCACGCTGCCTAGACTGCCGCCGCCTGGTTCGCCGCCGCGGCCGGTGCCGGCCGTGCCGGTCCGATCCGGCCGCCCGCAGCGTCCCGCCCGTTCGCATGACATGGAGTAGCCCCGATGTTCCGTACCCGCCCCACCGCCCTGGTCCTGGCCTGTGCGCTCGCGCTCGGCGCGAGCGCCGCCCACGCCGCACCCGACTGGCGCGTCGTCGCCGCCGATACCGATTCGGGCCTGTCGATTCCGCCGCTGCTGCCGTCGGCGACCGCCTTCGATCTGGAATGGGCCTCGCTGGCCAGCGGCGGCAACGGCGCACTCGGCTTCGCGCGCAACGGCGGCAGCGCCACGCCGTTCTCGCTGTGGGCCGAACGCAACGGCACGCTGACGCCGATCGCCGAGAACATGGCGACCGGCGCGACCGGGCCGGGCCGCAGCGGCGGCGAGGCCGGTCATGTGTTCCGCACGCTGTTCCAGAAGCAGGATTCGAGCGGCCAGGCCCATCGCGTCTTCGGCGCGCGCGCCGGCGAGCCGACCCAGCCGGCCGACGCGGCGACCTATGGCGTCTGGATGTGGAACGGCTCGGCCAATGCCGAGATCGCGCGGCTCAATACCGAAGGTGCGCTCGGCCCCGGCCTCGGCGCCGGCGTCGTGTTCACGAATCTCGGCACGACGACCAGCACCGGCTACCCGCGCGCCCGCGCGCTGCCGGGACAGCGGGTCCTGATCGACGCGACCGTGACCGGCTCGCTGCACGCGGTGATCCTGCATCAGGGAGGGGTCGGCAATCGCGCCTGCTTGCTGGAGGGATCGAGCGAACCCGCCTATGCGCCCGGGATCGGCTCAGCGGTGTTCTACGACAGCGGCAGCTACACGATCGACATGCCGGTGGTCGGTAGCCGTGGCGAGGTTTACGTCGCCGCCGCGTTCCGCGAGAGCGCAACGAACGGCCGCGGCATTTTCTCGCTGTGCCGCGGTGCGCCGCAAGTGCAGGCGCGCGCGGCGGTGACCGGCAGCCTCGGGCCGGGGATGAGCGACACCTCCTACACGTTCAGCGAGTTCGGCGCGATCCGCCCGGCGCATCGCGACGCGTTCTACTTCTGGGCGCGCGTGAGCTCGCCGGCCGGCTCGAGCAACGGCGGCTTTCTGCACGCCGACGGCCAGAACGCGCCGGTCTATCTGTACAACGTCGAGGGCAGCCTCGGCCCGGGCTACAGCGGCTACGTGTTCAACGCGACCGGCGCGCCGACCGAGCTGGCCGCGGCCGGCCGCTACGGCCTGCTGCGCACGACGATCAAGCCGATCGCCGGCACCAGCTCGACCGCCGGCGTCTGGCGCCTGCAGCCGGGCCTGCCGCCGGAGCCGATCGCGATCGTCGGCGACACCGGCAGCTACGCCGCGGCGCCGGGCCGGCCGTGGCGCGAGTTCCACCGCACGCAGGTGCTCGACAGCGGCGAGGTGCTGATCTTCGGCGAGGTCGGCAACCCGAACGAACGCGGCATCTGGCGGCTGCGCCCCGGCGCGGCGCCGGTGCGCGAGCTCGGACCGGGCGATCTGGTCAAGCTGCCGACCGCGACCGGCCTGGAGGATCGGGCGGTGACCTCGGTCACCACGTCCGGCCTGATCGATCAGAACTATCTCGGCGAGGACGGCTGGGCCAGCAGCAACGGCGACGTGCTGGTGCGCGTCAACGTGCAGGGCATCAACACGCTGGCCCAGCTGTACCTGCGCGGCTCGGCCGGCGTGCCCGATTCGCTGCTGGCCGAAGGCTTCGACTGAGGTTTCCCCGTGGTGGTGGGTGCGGCGCGCGGACAGCGGAGGTCCGCGCGCCGCGGCGGTCGCGCGGTCAGCGCGCCGGCGCCATGCGCAGCCAGCGCACCGCCAGCGGCGGAATCAGCAGCAGGCTGACCAGGGTCGAGGACACCAGGCCGCCGAGCAGCACGATCGCCATCGGCCCTTCGATCTCGTGGCCGGCCTCGCGGCTCTGCAGTGCGACCGGCAGCAATGCCAGCGCGGTCAGCAGCGCGGTCAGCAGCACCGGCGTCAGCCGTTCGGCCGCACCGCGCAGGGCGGTCTGCAGCGTCCACGGCGCGCCCTCGGCGTGCACCAGATGGTCGTAGTGCGAGATCAGCAGGATCGTATTGCGCGCGGCCATGCCGAACAGCGCGACGAAGCCGACCATCGCGCCGAGGTTCAGCGTGCCGCCGCTCAGCCACAGCGCGGCGACCCCGCCGATCAGCGTGCTCGGCAGCGCGGCCAGCGTCAGCGCGACGTGGCGCGCGCGGCCGAACGCGAGCGCCAGCAGCAGCACGATCACCACGGCGGCGAATCCGGAGTGCACGATCAGCTCGCGCGCGGCCGCGCGCTGCGCCTCGGCGCTGCCGCCGTAGCGCAGGTAGACGCCGGGCGGCAACGTCACCTGGGCGGCGATCGCCTCGCGCGCACGCGCCGCGAAGCCGACGTGGTCGCCGCCTTCGGGCCGCGCGACGACGATCTGGCGGCGCAATCCGTCTTCGTGGTCGAGCACGCTGCGCGCGCTGACCAGGTCGATCGACGCGAGCTCGCCGAGCATGACGGTCGCGCCGTCGCGTCCGCGCAGCGGCAGGCGCCGCAGCGCGTCCGGTCCGCCGTCGCCGCCGACGATACGCACCACCACCGGCAGGCTGCGGTCCGGCAGCGTCATCTCGGCCGCGACCGTGCCGTGGAACGCGGCCTGGATCGTGCGCAGCACCTCGCCGGCGGCCAGTCCGTGCAGGGTCAGCGCCTCGGTGTCGAGCTGCACGCGCAGCTGCGGCTCGCGCGGCGGCACCACCAGGCGCACGCCGGCCGCATCGGGCAGATCGCCGATCACCTCGGCGATCGCCGCGGCGACGCGGTCGTTCTCGTCGAGGTCGCTGCCGAACACGCCGACCGAGAACGGCGCGCTCTCGCCGGTCAGCGTCTCGCCGATGCGCTCGGCCAGCACCGAATAGACCTCGGCCTGCTGGTTCGGGTAGCGCTCGAACACCGCGCGGATGTCGGCCTCGATCGCCTCGAGCGGACGCGCCGCGGTCGGCTCGATGCGGATCTCGAACTCGCTCTCGTTCGGCGTATCGGTGTCCTGGCCGTTCTCGGCGCGGCCGATCTGCTGGGCGACGCTGCGCACCCCGTCGATCTCGAGCAGACGACCGGACACCTCGCGGCCGACGCGTGCGGTCTCGGCGATCGCGACGCCGGGCCGCAGGCTGCTGTGCGCGATCAGATAGGTCTCGCGGAAGTCCGGCAGCAGCCGCGCGCCGAACAGCGGCAGCAGCGCGACGCCGGCCACGCCGGTCGCGATCAGCAGCACGGCCGGCAGCAACGGGCGCGCCGCGGCGCGCGCGACGATGCCACGCTGCACGGTCTTGCAGCGGTCGAGGAAGCGCGCCTCCGGCGCCGGCGCGTGGTCGCGCATGAACAGCATGCACAGCGCCGGCGTGACCGCCAGCGCGACGATCAGCGACAGCCCGACCGCGAGCAGGAACGCGATCGACAGCGGACCGAAGAACGCGCCCTGCAGGCCGCTCATCGACAGGATCGGCATGAACGCGACCGCGACCGCGGCCGTCGCGTAGAACACCGGCCGGCGCACCTCGAGCGAGGCCGCCGCGAACAGGGCGTCGACGTCGGTGCCGGCGGCCGCCTCGCGGCGCCGGCGCAGGATGTTCTCGACATCGATCACCGCATCGTCGACGACCACGCCGAGCGCGACGACCAGGCCGCCGAGCGTCATCGTGTTGAGGCTGAAGCCCCAGGCCGACAGCAGCCAGACCGCGGCGAGCAGCGCCAGCGGGATCGCGCTGAACGAGATCAGCGCGCCGCGCCAGTCGCGCAGCATCACCAGCAGCAGCGCGACCACCAGCGCGGCGCCGATGAACAGCGAGCGGCGCATCTTCTCGATCGCGTGCTCGACGAAACTGGCCGGCCGCAGCAGCGCCGGATGATAGGTGACGCCCTGCGCCGCCAGCGCCGGTGCCAGCGCGTCGAGCCGCGCCTCGAGCGCGCGCGTCGCCTCCAGCGTATTCGCGCCGAACTGCGAGGAGGTCTCGACGAGGATGCCCGGCTTGCCGGCGATCGTCGCGTCGCCGAACAGCGGCTGCGCGCCGTCGACGACGGTCGCCACGTCGCCGAGCCGCCGCGGCACGCCGTCGGCGACGTCGACGATCGCCGCTGCCAGCGCGGCGGCATCGGTCGCGGTCGGCTCGAGCTGGACCACCAGCCGCTGCAACGCGGTCTCGACGTAGCCGGCGCCGGCCGGCGCGGTCGCCGCCGCGATCGCCTCGACCACCGCGTCGAGTCCGAGCCCGGCCGCGGCCAGGCGCAGCGGGTCGATCTCCACGCGGCGTTCGCGCGCCTGGCCGCCGAACAGCTGCACATGCGCGACGCCGGGCACCGCCAGGATCTGCGGCTTGACCGACCACTGCACCAGATCGCGCAGCGCGAGCGGATCGAGCGTGTCGCTGGTGTAGCCGAAGTGCAGCAGGTACTCCATCGACGAGGACAGCGGCGAGAGCTGCGGCGCGCGCACGCCGTCGGGCAGCAGGCCGGCGGCCTCGGACAGCCGTTCGATCACGGCCTGGCGCTGACGGTGCGGATCGCTGCCGCGGTGGAAGATCACGCGGATCGCGGCCAGGCCCTGCACCGAGCTCGAGCGGATCGTCGCGACGTTCTCGGTGCCGGCCAGCAGCGACTCCACCGGCCGCGTCACCTGCGCCTCCACCTGCGGCGCCGACAGGCCCGGCGCCTCGATCTGCACCAGCACGAACGGCGGCGCGAAATCCGGGAACACGTCGAAGCGCGCGCGCGCCAGCGCGAACGCACCGGCCAGCGTGACCAGCAGCGCCAGCGCCGCGACGATGCGCGGATGGGCCAGCGAGGCGCGGACGAGGGCAGCGAGCATGCGTCAGTCGTCGTCGTCGGTCACCGGACCGCCCTGCATCGACCAGAGCAGGCCGAGGCCGTGCACGACGATGCGGTCGTCGGCGTCGACGCCGCGCACCAGATAGGCCTCGCCGGCCGGCATCAGCAGCTCGACCGCGCGCCGCCGGTAGCGGCGGTCGGCCGCGCCGGCGGCGTCCTCCTCGCAGTAGACGTGCGCGCCGTGCTCGTCGTACAGCAGGGCCGCCTGCGGCAGCAGAAAGCCGGCGAGCGGTTCGCCGTCGAGGGTGACCGCCAGCGGGACGCCGGCACCGAGGCCGTCGAGCGCGAGTTCCAGCAGCAGCGCCGGCAGCGCGGTCTGGCCGTTGCGCAGCGCGCCGAGCAGCTGCGCCGCGTGCTCGACGCCGTCGACGCGCACCTGAGCGCGCTCGGGCAGGACGGCCAGACGCTGCCGGCCCGGCAGGTCGGCGCGGACCAGCACGCTGCGTCCGTCGCGCAGACGCGCCAGCAGCGCCTGCCGCGCGGTCTCATCGAGGCGGGCCAGCGGCGTCCATTGCGCGACGAGCGCCGCATCGGCGACGGCGCGTGCCGCCTGTGCGGCCGCGAGCTCGGCCTCGGCCGCCTCGACGCGGCGCAGCGCGGCGGCGGCGCCGTCGGCGTGCAGGCCGCGCAGCCGGTCGCGTTCCAGCCGCGCCGCGCGTTCGGCCGCGCGCTGGCCGTCGGCCGCCGCGAATGCGGCGATCGGCTGCGCCGAATCGAGCACGCGTCCGTAGGCCGCGATCCGCCGCGGCGGCGCGGCCGCGACCGGGGCCGCGACGCGCAGGCCGATCGCCTCGACCTGGGCCGGCGTCAGCCTCAGGGCATCGCCGCCGTCGTCGTCGTCGTCCGCGGCCGGCGCCGCGGCCAGGCAGGTCGTCGCGAGCAGCCAGGCTGCGATCGTGGTGCGGATCGCGCGGATTGCGCTCATGGGTCTCATCGCGGGGCTCCGGCAGGCGAGGCGAGGGTGGTTTCGGGGCCCGACAGCGGCGCATGCAGCGCGTCCTCGAGCGCGAGGCGTGCGCTCTGTAGCGCGATCTGCCGGTCGAGCACGGCCAGCGCGGTCTCGGCGGCCTCGATCCCGGCGGCGAGTGCTTCGCTGCGGTCGATCGCACCGAGCTCGAGCGCACGGCCGGCGCGGCGCTGCCGGTCGGCCGCCGCCGCGGCGCGCCGCTCGGCCGCGGCCAGCGCATCGGCCGCCAGCGTCTCGGCGGCCCGTGCCGCATCGATGCGCGCATGGATCGCGGCCTGCAGCGCGACCAGGCGCGCGCCGGCCACCTCACGCGCGCCGGACGCGTCGGCGATCTCGCCGCGGTTGCGGTCGAACAGCGGCAGCTGCATTCCGAGCGCGAGCGGCAGCTTGACGATGCCGTGATCCCACTCGTAGCCCGGCGACAGCACCCACTGCGGATACTGCCGCGCAATCGCGCGCTGCAGCCTCCGCTCGGCCGCGTCGTACGCGGCGATCAGCGCGGTCAGATCGGCGCGCGCCAGCAGCGCCTGCTCGCGCCGCGCCGCCAGCAGGTCCGGCGCCAGCGGCGGCGGCCGTCCCCAGTCGGGCCAGTCGACCGCCAGCGCGTCGGCCGCTGCGGCCGGCAGGCCGAGCGCTTCGGCGAACGCGGCCTGCGCCTCGGCCAGCGCGGTCATCGCATCGGCCTGTGCGGCGGCCGCGTGCAGGGCCGCCTCGCGTGCCGGCAGCGCGTCCGCGGCCGCGTCCTCGCCGGCCGCGACGCGCCGGTCCATCTGGTCGGCGCGCCGCTGCTGCAGCGCGGCCAGCCGCTCCAACTGCGACGCGCGGCGCCGGCCGGCCTCGCGCGCCGCCAGCGCGGTCGCCACGCGCTGGCGCAGCTGCCAGGTCTGTGCGAGCAGATCGGCCCGTGCGGCCTGCACCTCGGCATCGGCGATCGCCTGGTCGAGGCGGCGCCGGGCCGGCGAGGGCAGCGTCAGGTCGAGGCCGAGACCGTACAGCCACGGCTGCCGTTCGCGGCGCGCGTACTCGGTCTGCACCGACAGTCCCGGATCGGCCGGCAGGCCGGCAACGGCAGCGCGCCCGACCGCGGCGGCGTATTCGGCGCGGGCGACGCCGAGCGCGTCGTTGGCGGCGATCGCCAGCGCGAGTACCGATGCGCGGTCCCAGCGCGCTGGCGGCCAGTCGATCGCGAGTGCCGGAAACAGGGTCGCCACCCGTTCGCGCAGCGCAGCATCGCCGGGCGTACGTGCCTCGAACGCGGCCAGCGTCGCGGCCGGCGGCAGCGGTGCCGGCGCGTAATGCGCGCAGCCGCCGGCGACGGCAGCGACGAATGCCGCCACGGCTGTTGCGGGCGCCATGCTGCAAAGCAGCATATACCGCGCCCGCCATCGACCGTTGCGAACCGCGAGGTCCACGCGATCTCCCTCCCCGTTGGTCGAGGAGATCATGGTCTCCCCGATCCGATCGTCGGCTGCGCGGCCGTTGCCGCACCCGGGAAGTTTTCCCTGTGCGATGCGGAATGTCCATGCCCGCTCGCACATACGGCCAGGATCGGCGGGCGCCGCGGCGGCGCGCTCCGGCCGGCCTGCGGCGTGGTCAGGCCGGTGTAGGAGTTTGCGGACCTGGGTGGAAGGGCAGCGGACTGGCGATCCGGCTCGCCCGGAAGGCGGCCCTCGCGCGCGATCGGGCGCCGCTGCGTTGCCGCCGTGTCCGGGCGGATCCCGCCGCGCGTCGCCGGGATCTGCCGCGCCGCCTGCCTATCGAGCGCCCGGAGATGCGATCGGCCGCGCCGGACCGGCCGCGCTCCCGGCGGCGCGCGAGCGCCGCGTCAGAGCGCGTCCTGTGTGCGCGATCCGGCGCTCAGCCGCGGCCGCGCAGGCGCTCCCACCACGACGGCTTGCGGTTGGTCGCGGCAATGCCACGGCTCAGGAAGTACGGTGTGTAGTGCGCGTCGGACTCCATGATGTGGATCGTCAGCCACTTCTTGAGGAAGTGCAGCAGCTCGAACGTGATCGGCTTGCGTTCGACGACGACGCGGTGGCGCAGCCTCAGCACCTCCTCGACCAGCTTGTCGTGACTGTCCTTGTGGCTTTCGTAGTCCGGATAGTCGAACAGGCGCATCAGGCTCTCCTCGACCGCGAAGTGGATGCGCGTGTAGTCGATCAGCTTCTCGAGGATCTGCGGCGCCTCCTGCGCGCCGTGATGGGCGAGCGTCGCGGCGTTGAGGTCGTTCAGCAGGTCGACCAGCACGCGGTGCTGGTTGTCGATCTCCTCGATGCCGACGCTGAGTTCCGGACCCCAGCGGATCAGCTCGTTGGTCTGCGCGAGCACGTGCATGGGCGGTCTCCTGCGATGCGGGAGCGCAGCCTAGTCGGCCGCGCCGCGGCATCGCTTGACCGGCGTCAAGCACCGATGCGAGGTAGGTTGCGGCGCGTCGCCGCAGCCGCGCCTCAGGCCGGACGCAGCGCCTTGCGCCGGACCAGCTTGAGCCCGGACCAGACCGCGTCGATCGCGCAGACCTTGACGTCGACCAGGCCGAGCGGCAGCGCCACGGCGCGGATCGTGGCCTCGCTGACGTCGGTCGGCACGCGCGCGCTGCGCTTGGGCCAGGATACCCAGATCGCGCCGGCCGGCGGCAGGCGCGGATCGAGCGCGGCCAGCGCCTGCCTCAGCTCCGCGGACGAGGTCACGAACACGTGCGCCAGGTCGAACGCCGCGCGCGGGCCGACCGGATCGAGCGTGCCGGGCGCCATCCCGGTCAGCGCCGCGTAGTCGGCCGCCGGCAGTCCGCGAAGATGAACGCGCAGCGCCGGCGTCAGGCCCAGCTTCTGCCATGGCGGCTTGCCGGAATAGCCCTCGGTACCTGACATGCATCACCCCGGCGTCATGAAAGAGATGCCTTGCGGCACCTCTGTCGCATCGACAGTCTATGGCAGACTCGCCGGCCGGATGGGGCGTGTGGAAGGGGACATGAGCAATACCAGCGATCTTCTGAACCAGCTGCGCATCGATCGCACCACGCCCGAGCCGGCGTCGAAGGCGCCGTGGATCGTCGCCGCCGTGGTCGTGCTGCTGGCCGCGGCCGGCGCCGGTGCATGGTGGCTGTTCGGGCGCGCGCAGCCGGTCGCCGTCGAGGCCGCCGTCGCGGTCGCGCCGGTCGCCAGCGGCGAAGGCGCCACCGCCGTGCTGCAGGCCACCGGCTACGTGACCGCGCGCCGTCAGGCGACCGTGTCGGCGCAGATCACCGGCACGCTGACCGAGGTGCTGATCGAGGAAGGCGAGCGCGTCGAGGCCGGCCAGGTGCTGGCACGGCTCGAGGACACCGCGCAGCAGGCCGGACTCGGCCAGGCCAGGGCGCAGCTCGCGCAGGCGCGCGCGCAGATCGGCCAGTACCAGGCCGAGCTCGCCCAGGCGCGGCGCGATCTGAAACGCCAGACCGAGCTGGTCGGCCGCAAGCTGGTCTCGCAGCAGGCCGAGGAGACCGCGCGCACGCGCACCGAGACGCTGCAGGCGCAGCTGCTCGCGCAGCAGCGCTATGCCGACCTCGCCGAGGCGCAGCTGCGCAGCGCGCAGGTGCAGCTGGACTACACGACCGTGCGTGCGCCGTTCGGCGGCATCGTGATCGCCAAGGCGGCCCAGGTCGGCGAGATCGTCTCGCCGCTGTCGGCCGGCGGCGGCTTCACGCGCACCGGCATCGGCACGATCGTCGACATGGACTCGCTCGAGATCGAGGTCGACGTCAACGAGTCCTACATCAACCGCGTCGTCGCCGGTGCGCCGGCCCAGGCCGTGCTCGACGCGTACCAGGACTGGACGATCCCGGCCCACGTGATCGCGATCATCCCGACCGCCGATCGCGGCAAGGCGACCGTCAAGGTACGCGTGGGCCTGCGCCAGAAGGATCCGCGGATCCTGCCGGACATGGGCGCGCGCGTGTCGTTCCTCGAGGAGGCCAAGCCGGCCGCCGCCGCCGCCGAGCCGCCGAAGGGCGTGCTGGTGCCGGCCTCGGCGATCGTCCAGCGCGACGGCCGCAGCCAGGTCTACGTGATCGACGGCGAGCGCGTGCGCGCACAATCGGTGACGCCGGGCCAGAGCTATGCGGACCTGCGCCTGGTCGAAGGGCTGCCGGTCGGCACGCGCGTGGTCCGCGCGCCGCCGCCGGCCCTCGTCGACGGCGCACGCGTCGACACGACGGCACCGCAGTAAGGCAGGACGGCGAATCGGAGCCTTCGCGACGAAGGCGTTGGGATGCGACACCACCTTCGGCCCGCAGCGGCCGGTTTCGAGACGAGGTACGAGCGATGAGCACACTGGTCGAAATCCGCGACGTCAGCAAGGTCTACGAGCGCGGCAAGCAGAAGGTCGAAGTGCTGCACCATATCGACCTCGACATCGCCGCCGGCGACTTCCTCGCACTGATGGGACCGTCCGGCTCCGGCAAGACCACGCTGCTGAACCTGATCGGCGGACTCGACTCGCCGAGCGGCGGCAGCATCTCGGTCGGCGGCCAGCGCATCGACACGCTCGGCGGCGGCGCGCTCGCCAAATGGCGCGCCGGCCACGTCGGCTTCATCTTCCAGTTCTACAACCTGCTGCCGATGCTGACCGCGCAGAAGAACGTCGAAGTGCCGCTGCTGCTGACCAAGCTCTCGGCCGCCGAGCGCCGCCGCAACGCGTCGATCGCGCTGCAGCTGGTCGGCCTGGCCGACCGCGCCGGCCACAAGCCCAACGAGCTGTCGGGCGGCCAGCAGCAGCGCGTCGCGATCGCGCGGGCGATCGTGTCCGATCCGACGCTGCTGGTCTGCGACGAGCCGACCGGCGACCTCGACCGCCAGTCCGCCGAGGACGTGCTCGGCCTGCTGCAGACGCTCAACCGCGAGCACGGCAAGACGATCATCATGGTCACGCACGATCCGAAGGCGGCCGAGTACGCCTCGCACACGCTGCATCTGGATAAGGGCACCCTGGTCGGGACCGGCGTCGCGGCCTGAGCGCCGCGGCCCGTCGCGTCCGCGCGGCCGCAGCTCATCCCGTCCAGCCTGCCCGGTCCCTCGTAGAGGACTTCATGCCATGAAATACCTGCATCTGATCTGGGCGGCGCTGTTCCGCCGCAAGACGCGCACCGTGCTGACGCTGCTGTCGGTGCTCGCGGCGTTTCTGCTGTTCGGCCTGCTCGACGGCGTGCGCGTCGCGTTCAATGCCGGCGGCGAGGCGGCCGGCGTCGACCGCATGATCGTCTCCTCGCGCTTCTCGATCATCCAGGGTCTGCCGCAGAGCCTGATCCCGCGCATCCAGGCCACGCCCGGCGTCAAGAACCTCACCTGGGCCAACTGGTTCGGCGGCTATTACACCGATCCGAAGAACCAGGGCTTCAACATCGCGATCGGCCCGAACTTCTTCGAGGTCTATTCCGACTACGTGATCGCGCCCGAGCAGCGCCAGGCGTTCGAGTCCACGCGCACCGGTGCGCTGATCGGACGCACGTTGGCCAACCGCTTCGGCTGGAAGGTCGGCGACAAGGTGCCGGTCACCGGCGCGATCTATCCGAACAAGGCGACCGGCGAGACCAGCTGGACCTTCGACGTCGTTGGCATCTACGAGGCGCGCGACCCGAAGCAGCGCGGCATCGAGCAGCAGCTGCTGTTCCGCTGGGACTACTTCGACGAGGCCAACGCCTACAACGCGCACGAGGTCGGCTGGATCACGATCCGGGTCACCGACCCGAACCAGTCCAGCGAGATCGCGCGCGCGATCGACGCGATCTCGGCCAACTCCGATCACGAGACCAAGACGCAGACCGAGCAGGCGTTCAACCTCTCGTTCGCCAAGCAGCTCGGCGACATCGGCCTGATCGTCAGCGCGATCATGGGCGCGGTGTTCTTCACGCTGCTGCTGCTGACCGGCAACACGATGGCGCAGGCCGTACGCGAGCGCATTCCGGAACTGGCGACGCTGAAGACGATCGGCTTCTCCGATCGCACCGTGCTCGGCCTGGTCTTCGGCGAGGCGGTGCTGCTGATCGTGCTCGGCGGCGTGCTCGGCCTCGGTATCGCCGCCGCATTGATGCCGATCGTCAGCGCCGCCAGCGGCGGTGCGGTGCAGCTGCCCGCGGTCGGTGCGGCCACCTGGACGATCGGCCTGATCGTGATGGTGCTGATCGGCGTGCTGGTCGGCGCCTTGCCGGCGCTGCGCGCGATGCGGCTGAAGATCGTCGATGCGCTGGCCGGACGCTGAGGAGAAGACGCCATGAAATCGTTCTTGCGGGGACTCGCCACGCTCGCGCTGATGCTGCTCTCGCTGTTCGCGTGGATCATGCTGCCGGGCTGGCTGCTCGGCGCGCTGTTCGTCGTGCTGCTGCTGTGGATGGCGTTCACGCGCGGCGGCCGCCAGGCCGCCGCGGTGACCTGGATCGGCGTCTCGACGCTGGCGCAGCGGCTCGGCGCCTCGTCGGTGATCGTCGTCGGCATCGCCGGCGTCGTCGGCGTGCTGGTCGCGCTGCTGGCGATGGGCGACGGTCTGCAGAAGACGCTGCGCAGCACCGGCGACACCGAGACCGCGATCATCCTGCGCGGCGGCGCGACCGCCGAGCTCAGCTCCGGCCTGTCGCGCGAGGACGCCACGCTGATCGCGCAGATGCCGGGCATCCTGCGCGATGCCGACGGCAAGCCGATCGTCTCGCCGGAGCTGGTCGTCGTCGCCAACCTGCCGAAGAAGTCGACCGGCACCGACGCCAACGTCGAGGTGCGCGGCATCGGTCCGCAGGCCTGGGCGCTGCGTCCCAACGTCAAGATCGTCGAAGGCCGCGCGTTCACGCCGGGCCTGCGCGAGATGATCGTCGGCCGCGGCGCGCGCGCTCAGTTCGAGGGTCTGGAACCCGGCGCGACGATCAATCTCAACAACCAGCAGTGGAGCGTGGTCGGCGTGTTCGAATCCGGCGACGCGCACGAGTCCGAACTGCTCGGCGACGTCGATACGGTGTCCTCGGCGTACCGGCGCAGCGGCTACCAGTCGGCGACCGTGCGGCTGACCGCGCCCGAGGCGCTGGACACGTTCAAGGCTGCGCTGGCGGCCGATCCGCGCCTGAAGGTCGACGCCAAGACCACGCTCGACTACTACACCGCGCAATCCGAGCAGCTGACCAAGACGATCCGGATCGTCGGCATCGCGATCGCCGCGATCATGGCGATCGGCGCGATGTTCGGCGCGCTCAACACGATGTACGCCGCGGTCGCGACGCGCGCGCGCGAGATCGCCACGCTGCGCGCGATCGGCTTCCGCTCGCCGCCGGTGCTGATCTCGGTGATGCTCGAGACGATGCTGCTGGCCCTGCTCGGCGGCCTGCTCGGCGCCGGCATCGCCTGGGCGATCTTCGACAACTACACGGTCTCCACGCTCGGCGCGAACTTCAGCCAGGTCGTGTTCCGCTTCGACGTCTCGCCGGCGCTGCTGTGGACCGGCGTCAAGTGGGCGCTGGCGATCGGCTTCATTGGCGGCCTGCTGCCGGCACTGCGCGCGTCGCGCCTGCCGGTGACGACGGCGTTGCGCGAGTCGTGATCGGATGGCGGTGAAGGGCGCGTGCGCCCTTCATGTCGGAGTGCATGGGGCGAGTGATCTTCCCGATCCGATGTCACGCGATAGATGATCCGCATTGATGTGCGGCTTCGGACTGTCCGCTCGCCGATCTGCTTTACCTGGCATGGGCGACGTCTTCACTTCATAACAGGTGGATTCGTGCATCCGCCGTTTCGGGCAACGTAGCGCGGCCTGCGTTGGTGATTTTTCCGGCGGAAACTGCTACTGGCAGTCCGGGGTCATGCGTGCCGAGCCATGCTGTCGTCTCGTGAGCAATTCTTACTCCATCGATGATGAGCGAGGCTGGCCGATATGAGTGAGGCCCTTCAGGGATGCGGGGCTGACGAGTGTACTGTCGCCTGGCTTGGAAGCGCACCGCGGACGGCGCGGGGTCCAAGATGTCAAAGTGTGCTTTTCAGCATGGATGGACAGCGGCCGGATGACCGATAGTCGGCACCTGTCGGGACCACCGGGACGTATCGAGGGAGCAGGTCGCATGAGATTTCTTTCCGTTGGCAGCGGACGATACTTCTTAGTCTCAACTTCCAAGCGCAACACCCAGGAACGGATAGGGTGTCGCCATGGCAAGACAGTATCAGCATCTGAGCGCAGAGGAACGCGCGGCGATCCAGATCGAGCGGAGGAATGGATCATCGCTGCGTGCGATCGCTCGTGGTCTGGATCGGGACGTGTCGACGGTCTCGCGCGAGCTGGCGCGTAACGAGGTAGAGATGGAGCCGGGGAAGCGGGTTCGCTACGAGGCGAA
>NZ_DATKFQ010000009.1:0-364910 GCF_035511235.1 Dokdonella sp. | reverse complement strand
CTTTGCAGGCCCCCGCGCCAAATGCCCCTTCGGCGAGAAGACGAACGCCTTGCGCGTCCGCCCGAAACGTCCCAACGGAATCCGACCCGATGCCCTGACGTGACGTCGGGGCCACCCCCTGCGGGCTTCCCTGCGACGTGGGTCGACTTTAACGTGAGGGGGACGAGATGAAAAGACCGAGGGCGCAAGAACGCGGCAAGGAGCCCGATAATCAGCCGCCGCAGTCCCGGGCTACTCAGCTCTCCACTAAGACAAAAGAAAGCCGGGGCGGTGCAGCGCCCCGGCGCGGAGTCCGTCCAACTGAGATGTCAGAGAACTCAGACCGGCGGACGGCGGCGGCCGAAGAACAGCGACACGATGAACAGCACCAGGAAGACCACGAACAGAATCTTGGCGATGCCCGCCGCGGCGCCGGCGATGCCGCCGAACCCGAGAACGGCGGCGATCAGCGCGATCACCAGAAAGACGACGGCATAATGAAGCATGGCGTTCTCCTCGATATTTTTTTGAGTGTCCCCGCATCTGCAACGGAGCGGTGCCAGTGGACACCGCCGGCAATGAATCGGCCGTGAGCTGTCGCTGTCCGAGTACTGAACCGGTCGATCAGGAGCATCCCTGACGGCGAGCGCCGGCGCTCCGCGCCCGTTCCGGTACACTCGCTCGTCCACGGTCGACCGGCAGGCATGACCTGTCATGACGCCCGGCGTTGACCTCACATCCCAATCTGGAGCGCTCCGATGACCCGTCTTCTTCTCGCTTCGCTGACGCTGCTCGCCCTCGGCGCCTGTTCGCAGGATGCCGCGCCTCCGGCCGCCCCGGCCGCATCCGCGCCGGCGCCGGCCGCCACCGACCAGCCCGAACAGGTCACGCCCCCAGCCAGCGCGAACGACCTGTTCGCGACCAAGCTCGACGAGGCACTCGGCGGCGCCTGGCGCTCGGACGCCAACAAGACGCGCGACGCCTGGCGCCACCCGAAGGAAACGCTGACGTTCTTCGGCATCGCGCCGGGCCAGACGGTCATCGAGATCACGCCGGGCGGCGGCTGGTGCACCGAGATCCTCGCGCCATGGCTGAAGGATTCGGGCACCTATGTGGCGGCGATCGCCGCGCCGGCCTCGTCGGACTATGCCAAGCGCGGGGCCGAGGGCTTCCGCGCGAAGCTGGCCGGCGACGCCGAGCGCTACGGCCAGGTCCAGGTCGTCGAATTCGACCCGGCCGCGCCGGCGTTCGGCCCGGCCGGCTCGGCCGACGTGGTGCTGACCTTCCGCAACGTGCACAACTGGCGCGACAACGCACCGGCCATGTTCAAGGCGTTCTTCGACGTGCTCAAGGCCGGCGGCACGCTCGGCGTCGTCGATCATCGCGCCGCGGTCGGTACCGATCTGGACGCCGATCGCCAGTCGGGCTATCTGCCGCAGGACCATGTGATCCGTCTCGCGACCGAAGCGGGCTTCCAGCTGGCCGCGCAGAGCGAGATCAACGCCAATCCGAAGGACACCAAGGACTACGAGAAGGGCGTGTGGACGCTGCCGCCGACGCTCGCGCTCGGCGACACCGACCGCGAGAAGTACCAGGCGATCGGCGAGTCGGACCGGATGACGCTCAAGTTCGTCAAGCCCGCGCAGTAAGCTCCACCCCGAACGCGGCGACCGGTCCCGGGACCGGTCGCCCCGCCGTCCGATGCTGATCGCGCTCAACAAGCCCTATGGCGTGCTGTGCCAGTTCACCGATCGCGACGGTCGTCCGACGCTGGCCGATTTCGTCACGACGCCGGGTGTCTATGCCGCGGGCCGGCTCGACCTGGACAGCGAAGGCCTGCTGCTGCTGACCGATGACGGCGCGCTCGCGCATCGTCTGACCGACCCGCGCCACAAGCAGCCCAAGACCTATCTGGCCCAGGTCGAGGGTGTCCCCGCCGATGCCGACCTGGAGCCGCTGCGACGCGGCGTGACGCTCGCCGACGGTCCGGCGCTGCCGGTCGCGGCACGCGTGCTGCCGGATGAGCCGGCCTGGCTGTGGCCGCGCGTACCGCCGATCCGCTACCGCCGCGACAAGCCGACCGCCTGGATCGAGCTGGTGCTGCGCGAAGGCCGCAACCGGCAGGTCCGGCGCATGACCGCGGCGATCGGCCTGCCGACGCTGCGCCTGGTACGCACGCGCGTCGGCCCCCATGCGCTGGGCGGGCTCGCGCCCGGCCAGACCCGCATCGCCGGCTGAGCGCCGGCCGCGCTAGCGGTTGGTCAGCTGCAGCTCGATGCGGCGATTGCGCGCGTAGGCCTCGGCCGACGAACCCGGATCGAGCGGCTGAAACTCGCCGAAACCGTTCGCCGACAGCCGATGCGCCGGGATGCCCTGCACGACCAGGAATTTGACGATCGCCACTGCGCGCGCCGTCGACAGCTCCCAGTTCGACGGAAAGCGCTCGGTGCTGATCGGGCGGCGATCGGTGTGTCCGTCGATCCGCAGCACCCAGTCGATGCTCGACGGAATCTCCGCGGCCACCTCGGCGACGGTCGATGCGAGCCCGGCGAGCTGCGCCTGCGCGGCGGGCCCGAGCTCGGCCGAGCCGGACTCGAACAGAATATCGGTCGGCACGACGAAGCGATCGCCGACGACGCGCACGTCGCCGCGATGGCCGAGGACTTCGCGCAGGCGGCCGAAGAACTCGGACCGGTAGCGCTCCAGTTCGCTGACGCGGTTGGCCAGGGCGAGGTTGAGCTCCTTGCCGAGATCGGCGATGCGCACGTCCTTGGCCGCGTTGTCGCGCTCGCTGGCATCGAGCGCCGCCTGCAGGCTGCCGAGCTGCTCGCGGATCGCCGCGAGCTGGCGATTGAGCAGCTCGGTCTGCGCGACCGCCGCGGCGGTCAGATCGGTCTGCCGGACCAGGTCTTCCTTCGAGGTGTCCAGCTGCATGGCCAGTGCGGCGACCTCCGCCTGCAGCTGCTGCTTGAGCGCATCGAGCGAAGCGATGTCGGCGCCGAGCGCCGCAGCACGCGCCTGCGCCTCGTCGCGTTCGCCGGTGGTGGCGCCGAGGCTGGCCGTGAGTTCGGCGACGCGCGCGTCGAGCCGGCGCTCGGCATCGCGGCTCAACGACAGCGTGCGCGCCAGTTCGGCGACCTGCGCGTTGAGCGCGTCGAGCGCGCGGTTCTTGCCGACCAGAGAATCGGACAGCACGAACTGGCCGATCGCAAAGATCAGCAGCACGAAGATCATCACCATGACCAGCGACGTCAGCGCGTCGACGAAGCCCGGCCAGATATCGAATGCGCGACGGCGGCGCAGGCTGCTCAACGGCGATCCTCCGCTTCGCCACCATCACGCGGTGGCGCACGGCCCGCCACCGCGGCCGCGACCGTGCGCGACAGCAGGCGCAGTTCGCCGCGTAGCTCGTCGGACAGGCGCGAGCCGGTGCCGGCCTGCGCCGCGAACTGGCGCAGCGCGCTCCTGAGCTCGTCCTGCACGCTCGCGGCAGCCTGGCGCTCGCGCGCGTCGCGGCCCAGCGTCTCGTTGAGTCGTGCCAGCTGCGCGCCGAGCTCGGCGAGCTGTTCGTTGGTGCCGCGCCGCTCGCGCTCGTTCTCGACGATCGCGCGCTGCATGCGCTCGAGGCCGTCGGCGGTCTGCTCGAGCAGTGCCTGCACATAGGCCGGCACCGAGGCATCGGTCTCCAGCGCACTGCCCGACGACAGCCGCGTCATGCCCGACAGCCATTCCTCCAGCTCGTTGTAGAAGCGGTTCTGCGCATGGCCGGCCTGCAGGTCGAGAAAGCCGATCGCCAGCGAGCTGGCGAGGCCGAACAGCGACGTCGAGAAGCTGGTCGACATGCCGGCCAGCGGCTCCTTGAGGTGCTCCTTGAGGTCGGCGAACATCGCCGCGGCATCGCTGCCGATGCCGAGCGCGCCGATGATCTCGGCGACCGAGCGGATCGTCACCAGCAGGCCCCAGAACGTGCCGAGCAGGCCGAGAAAGATCGCCAGGCCGATCAGATAGCGCGACAGGTCGCGCGACTCCTCCAGGCGGATCTGCACGCTGTCGAGCAGGGTCCGCATCGAGGCGGCCGACAACGCCGCGCGGCCGCGCTCGCGGCCGGCCAGCAGCCGTGCCATCGGGGCCAGCAGGCGCGGCCGGCCCGGGGCCGGCGCACCCGGATCGGAACGCCGGAACGCCTCCATCCAGCGCACTTCCGACGTCAGCACCAGCACCTGCCGCAGATTGACGATGATGCCGGCGAGCAGGACCGTCAGGATGATGCCGTTGAAGAACGGATTGGCCATGAAGACATCGGCCAGCCGCGGCGCCAGCAGCGCCGCGAGGACGCCCAAGGCCGCCAGGAAGGCCAGCATCCAGGGCAGGACGCGCGAGGGATTGCTCATGAAATGTGATCAATCAGGCACACGATGGCCCGTTCGAGCTGATCGGACCGCCGTTTCGACTATCGGTTCCTTTCATGACAGGGCATATCGCACTCGTCGGTTGCAATGCCATTCGTCATATGGTGAACTCGCGGCGGGCATAGGTTGGACACCTCGGCTTGGTGTGGCCGACACTTAGTCGCTTCGCCTTCCGGCGTCACCGGCCCTCAGGCTCGATCGGTCTTCTAGATCGCGGACATTCAACGAACGGCCGACCGCACCCGGGCTTCCATACCAAATAGGCTACTCGCTTCTTCTTACATACGGGGTAATAGAAATGAGCGCTTCCAAGACCATCGCAGCAGCCATCATCATCGCGTCCAGCTCGGCCGCCGTCGCCCAGACCAAGGTCGCCGTCTCGCCGGGCACCGCCGTTCCCAGCGGTACCTGCGCCGCTCCGGCCGGCGAGATCACCGAGTCGCCGTCCACGATCAGCGGCACCACCGTCGGCGGCGTCAACGGTGTCGACATCTCGTGCACCGAGTACGGCACCGTCGACGGCCCGGAGCGTATCTACACGTTCACGCCGACCGGCACGAACAACCTCACCTTCTCGGTGATCGGCCAGTCCGGCGTCTACGATCCGGCCATCTACATCCTCGACACCTGCGGCGACGGCACGTCCTGCCTGATCGGCTCGGACGACGTTCCTTCGCAGTTTTCGCCGAGCATCAATTTCAGCGGCACCGCCGGCACCGAGTACTTCTTCTACGTCGACTCGTACTGGGCGGCCGGCGACGGCCTCGAGGCGGGCCCGTTCACGCTCAACGTCACCGGCACGTTCCCGGTCACGCTGACCGAGTTCTCGATCGACTGATCGCAGACGTACCTACCGAAAGACGGCTGCTGCGGCAGCCGTCTTTTTTTTGCCTGATGTTTTCCCGGTTCGTGGACGTCTGATGCTCGTTCGCTACTCCCTCTCGCTCTGCGTGCTGCTCGGCGTGACGATCGTCGCAGCCGCCGAAAAGCCCAAGCTCCGCACGCAGCAGACAGTCGCGCAAGGCAGCCTCGCCTTCGAGCCGGAAGATCCGGGATCGCCGGTCGTCGAGCTGTTCGAGAATCAGACCGCGCGCCAGACCCTGCGCGTGCGCAATACCGGTACGGCACCGATCGAGATCCGCCGCGTCGACCCGGCGCCGCCGCCCGGCAAGGCGACGTTCGAACCCAGGCGCCTGGCGCCCGGCGAGGCCGGCCGTCTCGTGCTCGAGAAGCCGATGGGCGAGACGCGCGGCCTGCAGACCGTGCGCTTCCACGTGCTCAGCGACGACCCGGTACAGCCGTCCGTGCCGGTGAGTTTTCCGGTATTCGTCCAGTCGGCCTATTCGCCGGAGACGGCCGAGGTCAATTTCGGCTACGTCGGCCAGACCGCGGACGCGACGCAATCGGTAATCGTGGAGAGCTTCGAGACCGACCGGCTGAGCCTGGAATCGATCCTCGAGAAGCCCGACTGGCTGGCGCTGCGCGCCGAGCCGGTCGAGGGCCATCCACAACAGCTCCGTCTCGTCACCGGCCTCTCCGCGCAGACCCCGCTCGGTGAAGTCGCCCGGCGCGTCGTGCTCAGGACCAATGTCGCAGTCCAGCCGGAACTGGTGCTGTCGGTCCGCGCGCACGTGCACGGCCAGATCACCGCCACGCCGCCGGTCTTGAGTTTCGGCGCGGTCGAGCAAGGCGCTACGGTCCGCCGTACGATCGAGCTGCGAAGCGTCGACGCCTCGCCGCTGGAAGTGGCCGCGCTCGATCACAACGCCGAGGCGATCGACCTAAAGTCCGCCGCCTGCGGCGAGGGCTGCGTCCGCCTGGACGCGCAGTTGCTGACCGGACAGCGGCGCGCAGTCGGCAACGAGTTCATCGGCGTGTCGTTCAAGGATCGCGGCGAACGCGTGCGCATTCCGTACTCGGCGCTGATCGTCAAGCCGGGCACGCAAATCCGCTCGCTCGGTACGCTCGACGCGAACACCGACGTCAAGATCGACGACACGCTGGAGAAGAAGCCATGACGGCCCGGTGGATCCTGCTGGCGTTACTGGCCGGGAATGCAGCCGCAGCCGGGCCGGCGCCCGAGAGCACGCTGCGCTGGAAGGCGCGCGACCAGACCGGCACCTACGGCTATCTGATCTATCGCAGCGAGGCCGAGGCCGGTCCTTTCCGGCGCATCAACGCCCGGATCGTCCCGAAGCGGTCCGATCCGGACGCCGGCTACGTCTACGTCGATCGCGACGTCGCGCCCGGCAAGACTTACTACTACCGGATCGACGGCGTCAGCGAGGCCGGTATCAAGAAACCGCTGAGCCCGGTGCTGCCCAAGACGATCGGACCGAACGGCGCGCCGGCGAAAACCCGCTGATCCCGCCGCCGGCGGCCAGCCGTCCATGCGGCTGCCGGCGCTCAGGCCGGTGGACGCCGCAGATCGAGCGTGAACGGATATTCCGGACTCGGCGTCTCGTCGGGCGGCTCGATCGGGCCGGCACTGTGACCGAAGCGGAAGAACCGCGCCAGACGCCGGCTTTCGGCTTCGAAGGCATTGACCGGGAAGCTCGCGTAGTTGCGGCCGCCCGGATGCGCGACGTGGTACTGACAACCGCCCAGTGAGCGGCCCGACCAGGTGTCGACCAGGTCGAACGCCAGCGGTGCATGCACCGGAATCGCCGGATGCAGGCCCGATGCCGGCTGCCAGGCCTTGTAGCGCACGCCGGCCACGTACTCGCCGGCGTGGCCGGTCGGCCGCAGCGGCACCCGCCGGCCGTTGCAAGTCAGCGCGTAGCGGTCCGGCGCCAGGCCGGTGACGTGCACCTGCAGCCGCTCGACCGAGGAATCGACGTAGCGCACCGTGCCTCCGATCGCCCCCTGCTCGCCGAGTACGTGCCAGGGTTCGAGCGCGTGGCGCAGCGCCAGCACCGCGCCCTCGATCGCGTAGTCGCCGATCCGCGGGAAGCGGAATTCCAGGTGCGGCGCGAACCAGGCCCGTTCGACGGCATAGCCGGCATCGCGCAGCTCGGCGACGACGTCGGCGAAGTCCTGCCAGAGGAAATACGGCAGCATGAAGCGGTCGTGCAGCTCGCTGCCCCAGCGCGCGAGGCGCGCCGGCCGGTACGGCGTCTTCCAGAAGCGCGCGACCAGGGCACGCAGCAACAGCTGCTGCGCCAGACTCATCTGCGCATGCGGCGGCATCTCGAACGCGCGCAGCTCGAGCAGCCCCAGGCGCCCGGTCGGACCGTCCGGCGAGTACAGCTTGTCGATGCAGAACTCGGCGCGATGCGTATTGCCGGTGACGTCGACCAGCAGGTTGCGCAGCAGGCGGTCGAGCAGCCACGGCGGCAGATCGCCGGTCTCGTCCGGAACCCGGCCGAAGGCGATCTCCAGCTCGTACAGCGCGTCGTTGCGCGCCTCGTCGACGCGCGGCGCCTGCGAGGTCGGCCCGATGAACAGGCCCGAGAACAGGTAGGACAGCGACGGATGGTTGTGCCAGTACGCGATCAGGCTGCGCAGCAGGTCGGGCCGCCGCAGGAACGGCGAATCGATCGGCGTGGCGCCGCCGAGCACCAGATGATTGCCGCCGCCGGTGCCGACGTGACGCCCGTCGAGCATGAACTTCTCGGCGGTCAGGCGCGTCTGGCGCGCCGCCTCGTACAGATGCGTGGTGCGCTCGACCAGGGCCGGCCAGTGCGCGGCGGGATGGATGTTGACCTCGATGACGCCGGGGTCGGGCGTCACGCGCAGCACGTCCAGGCGCGCATCGCGCGGCGGCTCGTAGCCTTCCAGGATCACCGGCGTCGCGAGCGATTCGGCGGTCGCCTCGATCGCGGCGACCAGCTCGAGATAATCCTCGAGCCGCGCCAGCGGCGGCAGGAACAGATACAGCGTGCCGTCGCGCGGTTCGGCGCACAGCGCGGTGCGCGTGACCCAGGCGGCCGATTCGCCGGTGGATGGCCGCTGCGCGGCGCGTTCGTCCGGCGCGCCGCCGATCCGATGCGCGGCGGCCCGCGCCTCGCTGCGCGGGCCGCCGACCTGGCGCCGGATCTCGGTGTGGCGCGGCAGCGGCGGTACCACCTGAGCCGGGTCGATCGGCTGCACGTAGGGATAGTCGGTCTCTGCGACCCAGGGCTGCGAATCGAGCGGCAGCCGGTAGCCCATCGGCGAATCGCCGGGCACCAGATAGCAGCGCTCGCCGCGCAGAAACCACGGCCCGCTCTGCCAGCGGTCGAACGGATGCGCCAGCGGCAGCACGTGGCCGACGACGTGGCCGAGGCCCTGGTCGAACACGCGCACCAGACGCGCGCGTTCGAGCGGATCGGCCAGGCGCGGATCGGCCGGATCGACGTTGTCGGGCAGACGCCGCTCGCGCCACAGGTAGTACAGCGCGTCCTCGTAGGCTGCGAACGCATGGCGCGCGTCGACGCCGAGGCGTCCGGCCACCTGTTCGAGGAACCTGGCCGCGCGTGCGGCGTCGGCGCCGTTGCGCGCCGACGCGTCGGCGACGAGCCGGCGGTTGCGCCAGATCGGCTCGCCGTCGCGGCGCCAGAACCCGTTGAGCGACCAGCGCGGCAGCTGTTCGCCCGGATACCACTTGCCCTGACCGTAGTGCGCCAGGCCGGTCGGCGCGTAGTGCGCCATCAGGCGCTCGAACAAGGCGACCGCGCGGCGGCGCTTGGTCGGGCCGAGCGCGGCGATGTTCCATTCCTCGCCGTCCGGATCGTCGGCGGCGACGAAGGTCGGCTCGCCGCCCATCGTCAGCCGCACGTCGTGAAGATCGAGGTCGGCGTCGATGCGGCATCCGAGCGCGTCGATCGCCTGCCACTGCTCGGGCGTGTACGGCCGCGTCACGCGCGGCGATTCGCGCAGCCGGGTCACGCTCATGACGTGGTCGAACGTCACCTCGCATGGGTCGACCGCGCCAGCGACCGGTGCCGCCGAGCCCGGGTCGGGCGAGCACGCCAGCGGGATGTGGCCTTCGCCGGCCAGCAGGCCCGAGGTCGGATCCAGGCCGATCCAGCCGGCGCCGGGCAGATAGACCTCGGCCCAGGCGTGCAGATCGGTGAAGTCGGCCTGCGGGCCGGCCGGACCGTCGAGCGGCTTGACGTCCGCGGCGAGCTGGATCAGATAGCCGGACACGAAGCGCGCCGCCAGGCCCAGGTGGCGGAGCAGCTGCACGAGCAGCCAGGTCGAATCGCGGCACGAGCCGCTGGCGCGTTCGAGCGTCTGCTCCGGCGTCTGCACGCCCGGTTCGAGCCGGATCAGATAGCCGATGTCGCGCGCGAGCCGCTGGTTCAGCGCGACCAGGAAATCGATCGTCGCGGCCGGCTTGCGCGGAATCGAGGCGAGATAGTCGGCGAAGCGCGGCGTGGCCGGCGCGCGCACCAGGAAGGACGTCAACTCGCGGCGCGTCGCGCCGTCGTAGCCGAACGGAAAGCGCTCGGCACCCGGTTCGAGGAAGAAGTCGAACGGATTGAACACGGCCATCTCGGCGACCAGGTCGACCTGGACGCTGAACTCGCGCGTCGGCTCCGGGAACACCAGCCGCGCGAGGTAGTTGGCCTGCGGATCCTGCTGCCAGTTGACGAAGTGGCCGTGCGGCCGGACGTCGAGCGCGTAGGACAGGATGCGCGTGCGGCTGTGCGGCGCAGGCCGCAGCCGCACGATCTGCGGCCCCAGATGCACCGGCCGGTCGTAGCAGTAGCGGGTGACATGGTTCAGCGCAACATGAATCGACATCCTGACCTCGCGGCGAGAGCGGCGTTGACGGGTTCACGGGCTGCGGGCCGCGCCGCTGCGTCATGCCGTCGGCGGTTCGGCCGGCGAGGATCGTGACGCGAACGACAGGGTGCGATGACGATAGCAAATTTGTGCGTCGCAGCGCAGCGCGCGCACGGCGCTGCCGATGCGGCCGCCAGGCAGCGCGATCGTGCCGATATCGATGCCTTTTTTTCTTGAATTTCGGGCGCTTGCAGGTGGATTCCGATCATCGACGGTAGGTAGAATCGCCGGCTCTTCACAGCGGATCAAAGCGATCATCATGAGTGCCCAAGGGGCGGCTGCGCCCGTCGTCACCGTCGAATCGATCAACCAGCAGCTCCAGAAGCTCGTCGCGCCGGCCCGCCAGCGCGACGTGCTGGCCTTTGCGGCCCACTTCTTCCGGCGCGTGATTCCCGAGGACATGCGCGAGCGGGACGAGGTCATGTGGGCCTACATCGCGATCGGCATGTACGAGTTCGTGCGCGAGCGCAAGCCGGGCGTGGCCAAGGTGCGCGTGCTGAATCCGACGATCGAGGCCGACGGTTTCGAGAGCGCGCACACGGTCATCGCGATCGATACCGACGACATGCCGTTCCTGGTCGATTCGGTCGGCATGGCGATCGCCCAGGCCGACCAGCAGACCCATACGCTGATCCATCCGATCTATCACATCGACCGCGATCCCGGCGGCCACGTGCTGTCGATCGACACCGAGCAGTCCGAGCGCGGCAAGGCCGAGTCGATCATGTACGTGGAGGTCGACCGCATCACCGATCCGGGTGAGATCGACACCCTGCGCAACGCGATCGTCGGCGCGATCGAGGACGTGCGCATCTCGGTCGCCGACTGGCCGGCGATGCGCCGGCGCATGCTCGACATCGCCAACGAGCTGCCCAAGCGCTCGCCGAACGCCGACGTCGACGCGATCGGCGAGGCGCAGGCGTTCCTGCGCTGGGCCGCCGAGGACAACTTCACGTTCCTCGGCTATCGCGAATACGCGATCGAAGCCAAGGGCGGCGAACGCGTGCTGCAGGCGCGCGACGGCACCGGCTTGGGAATCCTGCGCAGCTCCGGGCGCGCCGGCACGCCGCGCGCGCTGTCCGGCCGCGACGAGCCGGTGCCGGTCAGCGCGCCGCTGGTGCTGACCAAGACCAATGCGCGCGCGCGCGTGCACCGGCCCGGCTACATGGACTACATCGGCGTGCTCGCGTTCGACGAGGCCGGCCTGCCGGTGTCCGAGCAGCGCTTCCTGGGCCTGTACACGTCGGCCGCCTACATGCGCCGTCCGCAGGACGTGCCGCTGATCCGCCGCAAGTTCGACTCGATCACGCGCCGCTCGGGCCTGCGCCGCGACTCGCACTCGGGCAAGGCGCTGCGCCACATCCTCGAAACGCTGCCGCGCGACGAGCTGTTCCAGGGCAACGAGGACGAGCTCTACGACACCGCCATGGGCGTGCTGGCGCTGCAGGAGCGGGCGCGCACGCGCCTGTTCGTGCGCGGCGACCGCTTCGGCCGCTTCTTCTCGTGCCTGGTCTACCTGCCGCGCGACCGCTTCAACACCGGCGTGCGCGAGCGTGTCGAGGCGCTGCTCAAGAGCGCCTTCCACGGCGAGCGCGTCGACACCACGGTCCTGCTCAGCGAGTCGCCGCTGGCGCGGCTGCACCTGCTGATCCGGCCCAAGCCGGGCGACCAGCCGACCTACTCGACGCTCGAGCTCGAAAGCCAGATCGCGCAGATCGTGCGCAACTGGCAGGACGAGCTGCGCGACATCCTGGTCGAGCGCCACGGCGACGATGCCGGCCGCCGGCTCGCCAGCCGCTACGGCAAGGCGCTGCCGGTGGGCTACATCGAGGAGATCACGCCGCAGGGCGCGGCCAACGACGTCGAGCTCGCCGCGAGCCTCGGCAGCGTCGAGGACATCCGCCTGAACTTCTACCGGTCGCGGCGGCGGCCCGACACGCTGCATTTCAAGGTGTTCCGCTTCGGCGGCGACATCGCGCTGTCGGACGTGATCCCGCTGCTCGAGAACATGGGCGTGCGCGTGCTGACCGAGCATCTGTACGAGCTGACCGTCAGCGGCGGCACGCTGACGATCCAGGACATCCACGTCCAGCCGAGCACGCGCTTCGAGTTCGACGTGGAGCAGGTGCGCGAGGCGTTCCAGGTCGCGTTCGAGAAGGTCTGGCGCGGCGACGCCGAGAACGACGCGTTCAACAAGCTGGTCCTCGGTGCGCAGCTGGACTGGCGCCAGGTCAGCATGCTGCGCGCCTACGCCAAATATCTGCTGCAGACCGGCGTGCCGTTCTCGCAGACCTACATGGAGCAGACCCTGGTCAGCTATCCGGCGATCGCCGGTCTGCTGGTCGAGCTGTTCGAGGCCAAGTTCGATCCGCGGCGCGAGAGTGCCGGCACGGCGGCGATCGAGTACGCGCGCACGCGCCTGCGCCGCGAGCTCGAAACACTGCTGCCGGCCGAGCTTCGCGAGGCCGAGGCCGGCCTCGTCGACGCCCTGGTCGCAGTCCGCGACCAGCCGCGCGAGGCACAGATCGACGCGGTGATGGGCGCGATCCGCTCGCTGCTCGAACGCGTCGCCAGCATCGACGAGGACCGCATCCTGCGCAGCTTCATGGCGGTCATCCGCGCGACGCTGCGCACCAACTACTACCAGACCCGCGAGGGCCGGCTGCACGACTACATCAGCCTGAAGTTCGACTGCTCGCAGCTGACCGAACTGCCCAAGCCGCGTCCGTATCGCGAGATCTTCGTCTACGGTCCGCGCGTGGAAGGCGTGCACCTGCGCTTCGGACCGGTCGCGCGCGGCGGCCTGCGCTGGTCGGACCGCCGCGAGGATTTCCGCACCGAGGTGCTCGGCCTGGTCAAGGCGCAGATGGTCAAGAACACCGTCATCGTGCCGGTCGGCTCGAAGGGCGGCTTCTTCGTCAAGCGCCCGCCGCTGAGCGGCGAGCGCGATGCGGTGCTGGCCGAGGGCGTGGCCTGCTACCGCATGTTCATCAACGGCCTGCTCGACATCACCGACAACCTGATCGACGGCGCCGTCGTGCCGCCGGCCGACGTGGTCCGTCACGACGACGACGATCCGTATCTGGTCGTCGCCGCCGACAAGGGCACCGCGACGTTCTCGGACATCGCCAACGCGGTGGCCGCCGAGCACGGCTACTGGCTCGGCGACGCGTTCGCGTCGGGCGGCTCGGTCGGCTACGACCACAAGGGCATGGGCATCACCGCCAAGGGCGCCTGGGAGTCGGTCAAGCGCCATTTCCGCGCGCTCGGCATCGACTGCCAGAGCACCGACTTCACCTGCGCCGGCATCGGCGACATGTCCGGCGACGTGTTCGGCAACGGCATGCTGCTGTCGCGGCACATCCGCCTGGTCGCGGCATTCGACCACCGCCACATCTTCGTCGATCCGAACCCGGACGCGGCGACGTCCTATGCCGAGCGCGAGCGCCTGTTCAAGCTGCCGCGCTCGTCCTGGGCCGACTACGACACCGCGCTGATCTCGCGCGGCGGCGGCGTGTTCGCGCGCACGCTCAAGACGATCGCGATCACGCCGGAGATGCGTGCCGCGCTCGGCCTGGCCGACGGCGTCACCCAGCTGTCGCCGAACGAGCTGCTCAACGCGATCCTCAAGGCGCCGGTCGACCTGCTCTGGAACGGCGGCATCGGCACCTACGTGAAGGCCTCGTTCGAGACCAACGCCGACGCCGGCGACCGCACCAACAACGCGATCCGCGTCGACGGCGCCGAGCTGCGCTGCCGCATCGTCGGCGAGGGCGGCAATCTCGGCATGACCCAGCGCGGTCGCATCGAGGCGGCGCTGAACGGCGTGCTGCTCAACACCGACTTCATCGACAACTCCGCGGGCGTGGACACCTCCGACCACGAGGTCAACATCAAGATCCTGCTCAACGACGCCGTGCAGCGCGGCGAGCTGAGCCTCGAGCAGCGCAATGCGCTGCTGCGTGCGATGACCGACGAGGTCGAGCGCCTGGTGCTGTTCGACAACTATCGCCAGAACGAAGCGATCAGCATCATGGAGCGGATGTCGGTGGCCCGGCTCGGCTCCAAGCAGCATTTCATCCGCACGCTCGAGGCGCAGGGCCTGCTCGACCGCCAGATCGAGTTCCTGCCGAGCGACGCCGAGTTCGCCGAGCGCAAGGCGCGCGGCCTCGGCCTGACCCGGCCGGAGCTGGCGATCCTGCTCTCGTACGCGAAGATCGTCACCTACCAGCAGCTGCTCGATTCGGACGTACCCGAGGACAGCTATCTGTCCAAGGAGCTGCGCCGCTACTTCCCCGAGCCGCTGCGCGAGACCTATGCCGAGCACATGGAGCGGCACCGTCTCAAGCGCGAGATCATCGCCACCGCGGTCACCAACTCGATGATCAACCGCATGGGTGCGACGTTCTCGCTGCGCATGCAGGAAGACACCGGCCAGGGTCCGGCTGCGGTCGCCAAGGCGTTCAACATCGCCCGCGAGGTGCTCGACGCGCGCGCGCTGTGGACGCAGATCGAGGCGCTCGACGGCCAGGTCAACGGCAACGCGCAGATCGACGCGATGCTGGTGATCTGGAACCTGCTGCGCAACATGACGCGCTGGCTGCTGAACCGCCCGGGCGACATCCAGGACATCGCCGAGGCGGTGTCGCGCTACCAGCCCGGCATGGAGGCGCTGCGCGCGACGCTCGGCGAGGTCATGGCCGACGGCGACCGCGCGACGTTCGCCGAGGCGCGCGCGCGCTGGATCGGCCACGCGTTCCCGGAGATGCTCGCCGACCAGCTGGCGGCCCTGCCGATCCTGGCGCCGGCGCTCGACATCGTGCTGGTCGCCGGCGAGCGCGGCCTGCCGGTGGCGCGCGTCGCCGAGGTCGACTTCGCGCTCGGCGACGCGCTCGAGCTCAAATGGCTGATGCAGAAGATCGAGGAACTGGCCGTGGAGACCCGCTGGCACGCGCATGCGCGCGGCGCGCTGCGCGACGAGCTCAACAGCCAGCAGCGCGCGCTGGCCGGCCAGGTGCTGGCGGCCGGCCTGGACGGCGACGGCGCCGCCCAGGTCGCGCAGTGGCTCGACCGCGACGACCCGACGCTGCGGTTCACGCGGGCGATGCTGGCCGACATGCGCAGTCAGGTCACGATCGACTACCCGATCGTCTCGGTGGCGGTACGCCGGCTCGCACAGCTGGTACAGTCCGGCGGATGAACCGGATCGCCGTCGTCGCTGCGCAGACCACCGAGGCCCAGGCTGCCCTGGCCGATCTGCAGCAGCGCTACGGCACCGCCACGCCCGACGCCGCCGACGTGATCGTCGCGCTCGGCGGCGACGGGTTCATGCTGCGCACGCTGCACCGCTACCTGCGCCACGGCGTGCCGGTCTACGGCATGAAGCTCGGCACGGTCGGCTTCCTGATGAACCAGTACCGCCCGGAGTCGCTGCCGGAGCGGATCGCGCGGGCGCAGCCCGCGCCGCTGCGCCCGCTGACGATGGAGGCGCAGACCGAGGCCGGCGGCACCGTGTCCGCGCTCGCGTTCAACGAGGTCTCGCTGCTGCGCCAGACCAAGCAGGCCGCGCACGTGCGCGTGGACCTCAACGGCGCGACCAAGGTGCCGGAGCTGATCTGCGACGGCGTGCTGGTCGCGACCGCGGCCGGCTCCACCGCGTACAACCTCTCGGCCCACGGCCCGATCCTGCCGTTCGGCTCCGCCATGCTGGCGTTGACGCCGATCAGCCCGTTCCGCCCGCGCCGCTGGCGCGGTGCGATCCTCCCGGCGACCGTCGACGTGCGCTTCGAGATCCTCGATCCGTACAAGCGGCCGGTGAGCGCGACTGCCGACTCCAACGAAGTGCGCGACGTCGTCGACGTGCGCATCCGCGAATCGAGCGAGCAGACGATGACCTTGCTGTTCGACCCGGAACACAACCTGGAGGAGCGCATACTCGATGAACAGTTCACGTTCTAGCCGTGCCCTGCCCGCCGCGGCGCTGCTGGCCCTGGCGATCGGCGCGGCGCTGCCGGCGATCGCGGCCGATACCGGTCATGCCCGCCTGCCGGCCGGCGCGCGCGCCGTGGCGCAGGCCGCCGGCGTGCAGATCGTCGCCGACTACGGCCGCTTCCTGTGGGTGCGCGGCGACCAGCAGACGCTGGCCGGCCTCGGTGCCGAAAGCACCGGCGACGACCTGGCGACCTACGGCCTGACGCTCGGCGGCCGCCGGTTCGATCCGGCCGAGGCCTACCCGCTGGCCGCGGCCACGTTCGGCCGCGACGCGCAGCCGGCGCTGCGCCTGATCCAGTTCCAGGGGCCGCTCAAGCGCGAGTGGCTCGACGCGCTGCGTGCGCAGGGCGTCGAGCCGGTGCAGTACCTGCCGCCGTTCACCTACGTGGTCTGGGCGCGCGGCGCCGACCTGCAGGCCGCCACGGCGCGCAGCGAAGTGCGCTGGGCCGGGGAGTTCCTGCCCGAGTGGCGCCTCGGCGCGACGCTGGCGGCGCCGCGCAGCGGCGCGCGCGACGTGCTCGCGCTGCTGTACCGGCCGGCCGCGGTCGGCGACGAGGCCTTTGCGATGGCCGGCGTCGTGCCGGACGGACGCGCGCCGATCGACGCGCGCTTCGAGGAGATCCGCCTGCGCGGCGGCGACGCGGCGCTAGCACGCAGCCTGACGATCCCCGGCCTGTACGTGCTGCACGAGACGCCGACCGACGGCGGCGCGCGCGGCGAGGTCGGCGACGCGATCGTGGCCGGCCTGTTCGACGATAGCGGCGTGCCGCAGGCGGGTCAGTACCGCAACTGGCTGAGCGGACTCGGCATCGACGGCACCGGCGTGATCATGGCCAACGTCGACGGCGGCGTCGCCGACGGCAACCCGAACCTGGTCAACCGCATGCTGCCGTGCGTGACCGGCGCCAGCTGCGGCAATGCCAGCACGACCGACAACCACGGCACGCATACCGCCGCGACGATGGCCGGCGACGGATCGAGCGGCACGGTCGCCAACGGCTATCTGCGCGGCCTCGGCGTCGCGCCCGGCGCCAACCTGATCGAGCAGCTCTCGCGATCCTCGATCTACAACGCGCCCGGCGGCATGCTGCAGCTGATGCGCGAGTCCTACAACAACAACGCCGTGCTGTCCGGCAACAGCTGGGGGCCGTCGGGATCGCCGCTCGGCTACGACAACCAGACGATGCAGGTCGACGTCGGCAGCCGCGACACCGATCCGAACACGCCGGGCGACCAGCCGCTGACCTTCGTGCTGTCGATCATGAACGGCGGCGGCGGCACCAGCAGCCAGGGCACGCCGGACGATGCCAAGAACATCGTCACGGTCGGCTCGACCTGGGCCGAGAATGCGGCCGGCGTGCCGCGCAGCAACCTCGGCAGCATCTCGTCGAACAGCGCGCACGGCCCGGCGCGCGACGGCCGGCGCATTCCGCATCTGGTCGCGCCGGGCTGCAACATCGATTCGGCGATCAGCACGACCGGCTACGGCACGATGTGCGGCACCAGCATGGCCTCGCCGCACGTCAGCGGCGCGATCGGCCTGTTCACGCAGTACTACCGCGAGCGCTACGACGGCGCCAATCCGAGCGTCGCGGTCGCCAAGGCGGCCCTGCTCGCCCATACGCAGGACCTCTCCGGCGGCACCGACGCCAACGGCGGCGCGCTCGGCCATCGCCCCGACAACAAGCAGGGCTGGGGCCGCATGCGCATCGACTGGCTGCTCGAGGACGATCCGCCGACCTGGTACTACGACCAGGCCCACGTGTTCCACGACACCGGCGAGCAATGGGAGCAGGTCGTCGAGGTGGTCGATCCCGGCCAGCCGGTCAAGGTGTTCCTGACCTTCACCGACGCGCCCGGCCACGGCCTCGGCGGCGCGACGCCGGCCTGGAACAACGACCTGGACCTCATCGTGACGAGCAACGGTCAGAGCTACCGCGGCAACGTGTTCGGCAGCGACGGCTGGTCGACCAGCGGCGGCAGCGCCGACGCACGCAACAATGCCGAAGGCGTGCTGCTGCCGGCCGGCGTGGCCGGCGGCCAGCTGACGATCACGATCGCGGCGACGACGATCAGCTCGCGCGCCCTGCTCAACGCGCCGGAGACGACCAGCCAGGACTTCGCGATCGCCTGCGTCAACTGCCGGGTCGGCACGACGCCGGAACCGGACGCCACGCTGTTCGAGAACGGCTTCGAGTGGGATCTGGGTCCGGCGCCGGACCAGGCCGACTGACCGGCGGCTTGATCGTCGAGCCCGCGCGGCCGGATCGCCCCGATCCGGCCGCCGAATCCGCCGGGACGCACGGTCCCGGCGCTGCGTCGAAACGCCGGCTCAGTCGCCTGCCGGCGAGGCGTCGAACTTTCCGTAGGCCTGAAGCTGCTCGGCGACCGCCTTGTCGCCGACGACCACGATGCTGAGCGTCTTCGGATCGAAGTAGCGACGCGCCATCGTCTGCACCTGCTCGGCGGTCACCTCGCGCGTGCGCGGCACGAACTGGCCCAGATACTCCGGCGGCCGGCCGACCAGCCAGTTGGCAGCGAGGCTGCGCGCCACTGCGGACTGCAGCTGGTTGCGGAACAGGTAGCCGCCGGCGGCCGCACGCTTGGCGCGTTCGAGCTCGGCGGCGTCGACCGGCGTGTCGATCAGCTTCTGGAGTTCCTTGACGAACTCGCCGACCGCCGCGCCGGTGACCTCGTTGCGCACGTCGGCACCGCTCGTGAACGCACCGCCGCGGCGTGCGACCGAGAACGCGCTGTAGGCGCCGTAGGTATAGCCCTTGTCCTCGCGCAGGTTGCGGTTGAGGCGCGTGTCGAGGCCGCCGCCGCCGAGGATCGTATTGGCCAGCGCGGCCGGGATCTCGTCGGCGTCGTTGGCGGCGAACACCGGACGGCCCAGACGCACCGCCGACTGTACCGAGCCGGAGCGCTCGACCAGCACGTATTGCGGCTTGGCCTCGCGCGGTGCGGCGACGACCTCGGCCGGCGCCTCGCCCTGTGCCTTCCAGCCGCCGAACGCGCCGTTCGCGTACTTCAGCGCGGTGGCCGCGTCGATGCGGCCGCTGACGACCAGCAGGGCGCGATCGGGCCGGAAGCGCGCCGTGTGGGCGGCCGCCAGCGCGGCGCGATCGGTCTTCTCGATCGAGGTCTCGGTCGTCAGCGTGCGTGCATACGGATGATCGCCGTAGATCGCGCGGGCGATCGCGCGGCTGGCCTGATAGCTCGGCTGCGCCTCGGCGGCCTTGAGCGCCTGCAGCGCATTGGCCTTGGCGAGCGTGACCTCGGCTTCCGGGAACGAGGCATTGAGCCCGACGTCGGCGAGCAGACCGACCAGGCGCTCGGCGCCCGAGGCGAGGCCGGAGCCGGCGACGGTGATGCCGTCGTTGCCGGCCGTCGCGTCGATCGACGCGCCGATCGCCTGCAGCTGCTCGGCGATCTCGATCGAGCTGCGCGTCCGGGTGCCTTCGGTCAGCAGCGACGCCAGCAGGTCCGACATCGCCGGCCGGTCGGCCGGATCGCTGGCCTTGCCACCGCGCACGGCGAGCACGACGTCGACCTTCGGCGGACCGTCGGTGCGCGACAGCACCCACACCGCCAGACCGTTGTCGAGCGTCTTCTGCGTGATCGCCGGCACCGGCAGCGGCTTGTCCTGACCGTACGGCGGCAGGTCCTTGGGCAGCGTCGTCTCGGCGGCGCCCGCGGCGCCGGCGCTCAGCGCCACGGCGAGGCCGAACGGCAGGGCGAGAGTCTTCACGGTCGTTCTCACGGCTTGTCTCCGGCAGCGGCGGCGGGCGCCGGCGTACGATCGATCACCACGCGGTTGGCGGCGGTCAGGTAGCGGGCGGCGACGCGCTGCAGGTCGGCGCCCTGCACCGCGTCGATCCAGGCGGGAATCTGGTTGACGGTCTTGGCGTCGCCCCACAGCAGCTGCGCCTTGGCGAGCGTGTCGGCGCGCGAGATGAACGCCTCCAGGCCGTCGTTGTAGTCGGCCAGCATCTTGGTCTTGACGCGCTTGAGCGTCGCCGCGTCGACGCCGTCCTTGACGATGCGCGCGATCTCCTCGTCGATCGCCTCGAGCACCGCGTCGACCTGCACGCCCGGCTTGTACAGGCCGAACAGCACCAGCGGCGCCGGGCCGGCGTAATCCCAGGCGTCGCCGAGCGGCCAGTTCACGCCGCCCTCGATGTTGAGCAGCTGTTCGCGCCCCTTGACCAGGCCCTGGTACAGGCGCGAGGCGCTGTCGCCGACCAGCAGCTGCGCCAGCACGTCCATCGGCGCCTGGTCCGCGCTGCCGCGCTCGGGCATCTTCCAGCCGACCGCCAGGGCCGGTACCTGGGCCAGCGCGTCGGTCTGCGACTCGCGCTTCTCGCGCGTGTTGAGCGGCTCGGCGACGTCGGGCCGCGGCGGCACCGGCCGTGCCGGAATCGCGCCGAAGTACTTCTCGACCAGTGCGAAGGCCTGCTCGGCCTTGATGTCGCCGACGATGCCGATCACGGCATTGTTCGGGCCGTAGAAGTCGCGGTGGAACGCGCGCACGTCCTCGAGCCTGGCGCCTTCGAGATCGGCGAAGCTGCCGTAGCCGTCGTGCGCGTTCTCCCACTTGGAGAACGCCAGGCGATTGATGTCGGACCAGAAGAACAGGCCGTAGGGCTTGTTCTGGACATTGACGCGAATCTCTTCCTTGACCACGTCCTGCTGGTTCTTGAGATTCTCGGCCGAGAAGTCGAGCGTCTTCATGCGATCGGCCTCGAGCCAGAGGATCGGCTCGAGCGCCGAGACCGGCGCGGTCTCGATGTAGTTGGTGTAGTCGGCGCGCGTGGAGCCGTTGTTCATGCCGCCGCCGCCCTCGATGACGCGGTCGAACGTGCCCTTCGGCGCGTTCGGCGTGCCCTGGAACATCAGGTGCTCGAACAGATGCGCGAAGCCGGTGCGCCCCTTCGGTTCCAGCCGCATGCCCACGTGATAGACGACGCTGACGCCGACCGTCGGCGAGCTGGCATCCTCGGACACGACGACGGTCAGGCCGTTGTCGAGCTTCTTGACGGCGATCGGCAGCTGCCAGCGGTCGGCGGCGGCCGCGCCCAGGGGAATGGCCAGGGCCGCGAGGCCGAGGACCAGACGACGAAATGTCATTCCGCTCTCCATGATGATCGATCGAAAAAGTCTAGCGAGATCGGCGCTGCGACAGCGCCTGCCGGTCGTCACGTGCACGGTGCAGCTCGGTGGCGATACGGCCGAACCGCGCCCCGTCCGCATCAACGGATCGGCGCGTCCGGCCCCTACGTCCGGCCTGGACGGAACCTGGACGACAGCCGACCGATGACGCGCCCATGCGCGCGTCCGCGGCGCTGCGTCAGGGTTGCGCCGGCGCACCGAGGCGCACGCTGCGCTGCAGCGTCTCGCCGTTGCGGATCAGCTCGAGCATGACGCGGCGTCCGGCCAGACGGCGCAGCTCGGCCTGGAAGCCGGTCCGGTCGGCGACCGCGATGCCGCCGATCGCGACGACGACGTCACCGCCGATCAGATTGGCTTCCTCGGCCGGCGTGCCGGCCAGTACCGAGCCGATGCGCACGCCGCCGCGGCCGAGCGCGGCGCGTTCGTCCTCGCGCAGATCGCGGAACGTCGCGCCGAACGGCAGACGGAAGCGCACGTAGTAGGCGACCGCGGCCTCGGACGCGGCCGTGCCGGCATAGAGCAGCGCGCGATCGGCACCGAGCGCTTGTGCGCGCGCCGCGGCCGCGGTCCGCGCGCGTTCGTCCCACCGCGCGAAGCGGCTGGTTCCGACGTGCGCGTAGCCTTCCGCACCGAGCCGGTTGCGATCGGTCAATGGGTCGGCGCCGTCGGCCCATTGCGGTGCGACCGACGGCGGCGCCGCACGGAATGCCGCCACCGTGGCCGCATCGCGGCCCGGCTCTTCGCTGTAGCGTTCCGCCTCGGGCACCGCAGCCGCTTCGGATCCCAGCGCCGGCTCCACGTGCACGCTGCGCATCGTCGCGCAGCCGCCGAGGACCGCGCAGGCGGCCGCGACGAGCCAGAGCACCTGCATTCGCGGGTATGACCTCGTCATGGCTCAGTGCACCCAGCCGGCCAGCACGAGCAGCGCGAGGATCGCCAGCCAGGTCACCAGGATGCGGCGCAGCACGGTGCGCGCGTCGGTCAGCTCGACGACCGGATCGGTCACGTCGGTGGCGTAGCCGTCGCCGGCGATCACGTCGGCATCGACGCCGGCGCGTGCCAGTACGCCGAGAAAGCCCAGATCCAGCGTGAAATAGCCGCGGCCGTGCGCGGCGTGATATTCGCGCCAGGTGCGCACGACCGAATCGAAGTCCGATACCAGCGCCAGCGTCAGCGCCATCAGATGCGCCGGTGCCCAGTCCAGCGCCAGCGCGATGCGCTCGAACCGGTTGCGATCGGCCGCCGCGAGCTCGTCGCGGAACGCCGGTACGCGCGCCATCAGCTGCACGACGCGATAGCCGATCGCGCCGGCCGGCCCGAGGATCGCGAACCAGAACAGCACGCCGAACCAGCGCGACAGCGCCGACTGGAACGTCGCCTCGACCAGGCAGGCGGCGTCGGCCGGCAGCGGCCGCTCCGCCGGATCGGGACGCAGCCGCTGCGCGACCTGCACGCGCTGATCGCGATCGGTTTCGGCGAGGACCGCGTCGACGTCCTCGTCGAGATCACGCGGCCCCCAGCAGTAGAACAGCACGACCAGCGCGAACGCGAACGCCGGCAGGCCGAACAGCCAGCCGGCCAGCGCGATCTGGATCAGCAGGCAGACCGCGAAAACGAGCAGCGGCACGATCGCCGGCAGCGGCCGCGCGCGATCGCCGCCGTTCCAGGCGGCCAGCCAGGACTTGAGCCAGGCGAAGTCGCGCAGCCGCGCCAGGTCCGGCAGGGTGCGCGCCGCGATCAGGACGAGGACGACGGCGAGCAGGGTCGTGGCCATGGACACGGGCTTCCGCAGGGATGGACGGCGATTGTAGCGGCGGCGAACGCGGCGGCGCCGATTGTCGCGGCGCCCGAGCGTATCGACATCGATTGTAGCGGGATCGACGCGACGGGATCGACGCAGCGCGAACGAGGCGAGACGCGGACGCGCCGCGCGCCCGAGCTCACCAGCGCTCGTCGTTGACCAGCGTGGCCAGGTCCAGATCGGCCGTTTCGCGCAGCCAGTGCTCGATCAGACGGTACGAGACCGACACCGGCGGCGGCAGGATGATCGTGCGCTCGGCGAGCGCGCGGCGCAGGTCCTCGACGCCGAACCAGCGCGCATCGGCCAGCTCCGGACCGCAGCGGATCGTCGGATCGTCCGCGCGAGCGGTGAAGCCGACCATCAGCGAGGCCGGAAACGGCCACGGCTGCGAGGAGTGGTAGTCGCAGTCGACGACGCGTACGCCGGCCTCTTCCATGACCTCGCGGCGCACGGCGTCCTCGAGCGTCTCGCCGGGCTCGACGAAGCCGGCCAGCGTCGAATAGCGCGCCTCGGCCCATTTGGCGTGACGGCCGAGCAGACAGCGGTCTTCGTGGCTGACGATCACGATGATCGCCGCGTCGGTGCGCGGGAACTGCTCGGCTTCGCAGTAGGCGTTGGTGCAGCGTGCGCGATGGCCGCCGGCGACGATCGCCAGCGCGGCGCCGCAGACCGGACAGTGCCGCGTGCGCGACTGCCAGTGCGACAGCGCGCGCGCATAGGCGAACAGGCCGGACTGGAACGGATGCAGACGCAGGCCGGCGCTGCGCAGGTCGAGCCAGGCCGCGCCAAGATCGGCCGCCAGGCGCTCCGCACGGGCTTCTTCGACGCGCAGCACGAAGCGCGGGCCGTGCTCGTCGGCACCGAGGAAGCTCGCCGTCGCATGCGCGAACCAGGCCTTGCGTTCGCCGGCATCGAGCAGGCGCAGCGCGTCGCAGTCGGTCCGCACCAGGGCGCGGCCGTCGGCAGCCAGCACGAGGAACTGCGCGCGCGGGTCGTCGATCTGCCCGCTCAGCCATTCGACGTCGTCGCGCTGTTCGGCGTGGCGATCGAGCGCCAGCCCGGCGAACACGTTGTTGCGGCTGCGGCGGTCGGCGCTCACATCGAGAACGAGGATCCGCAGCCGCAGGTGGTCTTGGCGTTGGGGTTGCGGATCACGAACTGCGCACCGGTCAGCGACTCGGTGTAGTCGATCTCGGCGCCCATCAGATACTGCAGGCTCAGCGGATCGACCAGCAGGGTCACGCCTTCGCGGTCGACCGCGAAGTCGTCCTCGGCGCGCTCCTCGTCGAACGTGAAGCCGTACTGGAAGCCCGAGCAGCCGCCGCCGCTGATGTAGACGCGCAGCTTGAGATCGGGATTGCCTTCCTCCGCGATCAGCTCCTGGACCTTGTGCGCCGCCGCCTCGCTGAACAGCAGCGGCGATTCGGGGGCGTCCAGGTAGGTGGGTACGGCCTGTTCGGACATGACGGCTCGGAAACGAAGCGGAGGGTAGCCGGACTAGATCGGACCGGCGCGGGGCGATTTCAAGCTTCGGCGGGCACCGGCTCGGGGCCGGCCAGCTGCCGCACCGCCTCGCCCTGGTAGATCATCTTGCCGTTGATCTGCGCACCGGCCGCCATCTCGAGCACGCGATAGTAGACGTTGCCCTCGACGCGCGCGTCGCCGGCCAGCTCCAGACGCTGCACCGCGACGATGTCGCCGAGCACCTGGCCGTTGATGACCGCGTTGGAGGTGCTGATCTTGCCGTGCACGCGGCCCTTGTTGCTGAGCGTCAGCACCGCCTCGCTGCCTTCGGCGGTGATCGAGCCTTCGATGATGCCGTCCAGATGCAGCCCGCCGTCGAACTGCACGTCGCCGCGGATCACCGTGCCCTCGGCGATCAGCGTCGTGATCGCCGCCACCGGCTTGCCGCTGCCGCTCTTGCCGTTACCCCACATCGGTCGTCTCCTGGATCTTCACCGCGTCTGCCCACTGGAAATCCTGCTCGGCCCGGTTGCCGCTGCCGTCGGCCTGCAGATGCAGACGGTTGGGCGTGAACCCCTCCGGGAGCATGATCGTACCTTTGACCTGCTCGAAATACTTGAAGCCATACCCGATTCCGGACGCCGCGCCGCCGTCGACCAGCGATTTCCAGTCCAGCGTGACCAGCTTGCCGTCCTGCACGCCTTCCACGCTCAGCGTCAGGCGGCCGCGGATGTCCTGTCCGCGCTTGATGTTCTGGGTCAGCGTGGCGACGAAGTTCCATGCGCGCGAGCCGGCGACCGGCGTCAGCCGCAGATCGTGCACGGCCAGGCCCTCACGGCGCGTACCGCCGACCAGGCGCCCGTAGAAGGCCAGATCGGCACGCAGGCTGGCGATCTCCTCGTCACGTTCGCCGAGCGAGCGGCGCAGGTCCTCCAGCGCGACCCTGGCGACCTGCTCGGCACGCTGGACGATCGCGACGCGCGCCTTCAGTTCGTCGTTCTGCGTCTTCAGGTCGGCCAGCGTCTGCGCATCGGCCGCGCCGTTGCCGCGTTCGGTCGCGGCCCGCCCCAGCCACGCGGCGACCAGCAGGCTGATCAGCCAGACGGCCGCGATCAGCAGCGCACGGCGCCGCTCGCGGCTGCGGTCGAGCGGGCGGATCACCAGCGGCGGCGGGTGGCGGATCATCGGCATCACCGGCGAGGTCGGGACCGCCAAGCATACCGGCTCGCCCGGCCCGGCGCCGCGCAGCCGGCGCGGCGCTTTCATCGCCGTGGCGGGCCGCCGATAATCACGGCCCGCTCGACCACGCCATCGGCCCGCCATGCTCTGGCTGAAAGCCTTCCACATCGTCTTCGTCGTCACCTGGTTCGCCGGCCTGTTCTATCTGCCGCGCCTGTTCGTCCACCACGCCGAAGCGACCGAGCCGGCCGTCCACGCGCGGCTGGCGGTGATGGAACGGCGCCTGCTGGTGATGACCCACATCGGCGGCGTGCTGGCGATCGCGTTCGGCCTGCTGACGCTGTGGCAGGTGCCGGGCTGGCTGGCCGCCGGCTGGATGCACGCCAAGCTGGCCCTGGTGCTGGCGCTCGTCGTCTACCACCTGCAGCTGGTGCGCATGGTCCGGCGCTTCGCGGCCGGCGCCAACCGCTGGTCGAGCCGCGCGCTGCGTCTCTTCAACGAGCTGCCGGCGCTGGCGCTGATCGCGATCGTGATCCTGGTCGTGGTCAAGCCGTTCTGAGGGCCTGGCGCCGGCCACCGGCGCCCGGCCGCGCACGGTGTCGCAGCGCTCAGTCGCGCGATCGCCGGCTTGGTATAGTCCCCGGCCTGGCAGGGTGTCCGAGGTCCACGAGGGGGCACGATGCACGCCGAAGACATCGACGTCGAAGACGCGGAGGACCGTCGCCGAGCCCAGGCGGCGCTGACCGGCCGCGTCGACCGGCTCAAGGCGCGCGGACGGCGCCTGCTCGACGAGGGCTGGGACGTCAACACGCTGATCCTGCTCGCCGACGACGCGACGCGTCTGGCCGAGGTGGGCCGCCACGTCGGTGCCGACGAACTGGTCGAGCCGCTGACCGCGGTGTCGAACCTGCTGCGTCCGTTCGCACGGCCGCCGCGACTGCCCGATGCGGCGACGCGCGACGAACTCGCCGACCGCATCGCCGCCCTGGCCGGCGCCTGCGCGGGCTTCCGGCCCGATGATCCGGTGACGCTCGCCTCGCAGGCGCTGGTCGAGCGCACGCGCAGCGAGGAGAACGGATTTCCGCTGCTGGTCACACCGCCCGCCGAGCATGCGCAGAGCCATGCGCACGTGATCGTGCCGGCGCCGGCGGCCGAGCCGGCACTGCCCGCCGCGGCGATCGCGACACCGCCGCCAGCCGTCGAGCCGGTGTTCCTGCCCGATCCCGAACCGCCGCACGAGGCCGCGCCGCAGGCGGCCGCGGCCCGCTTCGATGCCGACGGCGACGTCGCCGCGACGGCCGCCGCTGCCACCACGCTCGATGCCGCCGGCGAGGCCGCGCGCGAGCTCGCGCTGTGCTACTACCTCGGCGCGGCCGGCGAACTGGCGCAGGCGGTCACGCAGCATCTGGCGCTGCGCGGCATCGTCGTGGAGCGCTTCGATCGCGTCGACGCGCTCAAGAACCAGCTGAGCCGGCATCCGCCGGGGCTGGTCGTCGTCGATGCCGGTTTCGAATCCGCACTCGATCAGATCGGCGCCCTGGTCAAGAGCGCGCGCGAGCGCGTCGTGCACCGCGTGCACCTGGCCGCGTTCTCGGACGGCGGCGACCTGGGCGCGCGCCTGCAGGCGATGCGCGCCGGCTGCGACGCGTTCATCGCGCTGCCGGCCGCGACGCCGGCGATCCTGGCGCGGCTCGACGAACTGGCCGAAGCGCAGGTCGCCGATCCGTACCGGATCATGATCATCGAGGACGACCGCACGCAGGCGCTGTTCGCCGACTCGATCCTGCGCAAGGGCGGCATGCAGACGCTGACGCTGACCAGCGCGCTGACGGTGTTCGACGAGCTGGACCGGTTCCGGCCGGACCTGATCCTGATGGACCTGTACATGCCCGATTGCGACGGCATGGAGCTGACCGCGCTGATCCGCGAACGCGAAGCCTTCGTGTCCACGCCGATCGTGTTCCTATCCGGCGAACAGGACGCCGACAAGCACTTCGAGGCGCTCAGCGCCGGCGGCGACGATTTCCTGTCCAAGCCGATCCGCCCCAAGCATCTGATCTCGGCCGTGCTCAATCGCGTGCGGCGCGCGCGCCGCCAGCAGCGGCGTGCGCCGAGCCTGCCGGCCGAGCCGCAGCCGGCGTCGGGCACGGTCGAGCAGGCGCGGCTGCTCGAGCGGCTGTCGGGCCTGCTCGCGATGGACGACGCCGGCACGCGCAACGGTGGACTGCTGTTCTTCGGCGTCGATACCTCCGCGGCGCAGGAGCGCATCGGCTGGTCGCGGCTCGATCGCGCGCTGGACGGCCTCGGCCGGCAGATCGCCGACGCGCTCGGCGCCGGCGCCCTGCTGACGCGCTGCGGCGACCGCGGCCATGCGGTGCTGATCCAGGACCGCGACGCGCCGACCCTGGCCTCGTGGGCCGCCGCGCAGCGCGCGCGCATCCTCGACGCGCTCGCCGAACCGGCGTTTCGCGTCACGGTCGGCCTGTGCCCGTTCCGCGCCGGCATCGGCGACGCGGCGGCGATGCTCGACGCGGCCGAACGCGCCGCCGCCGAGGCCGGCCTGGCCGGCGTCTCGATCGTGCACGGCGCGATGCCGGTCGATCCGGCGCTCGGCGAACGGATCCGCGCGGCGCTCGAGGGCGGCGGCTTCGATCTGGTGTTCCAGCCGATCGTCTCGCTGCACGGCGAGGAGCAGGCGCAGTTCCAGGTGCTGCTGCGCCTGGCCGGCGAGGACGGCCGGCTGCATACCGCGGCCGAGATCATCCCGGCCGCCGAGCGTGCGGGCCTGATGAGCGAGGTCGATCAGGGCGTGCTTGCGCGCTGTCTGGCAATCGCGGCCGAACGCTACCGTCTCGAGCAGCCGCTGCGGCTGTTCGTCAGCCAGTCCGCGGCCAGCACGCGCGACCCGGCGCATCTGGCCTGGCTGCGGTCGCAGCTGGCCCTCGGCGAGCATCCCGGCGACTGGCTGTCGATCGATCTGCGCCTGGCCGATCTGGACGACGACGCCGAAGCGCTGCAGCGCTTCGTCGCCGGCGCGCGCGCGCTCGGCGTCCTGGTGACGATCAGCGGCTGCGACACTTTGGCCGCGGCCCACCGCATCGTGGCCGGACCGCCAGTAGACTTCGTCAAGCTCGGGCCCGGTCCGGCCGGCGGCCGCACCGACGCGCAATGGGCGGAGCTCAAGGACATCGTCGCCCTGGTCCACGAACACGGCGGCCGCGTGATCGCGCCGCGCATCGAGGACGCGCGCGGCGCCGCCGCACTGTGGAGCGCCGGCGTCGACTACATCCAGGGCAACTTCGTCCAGCAGGCCACTGGCGATCTCGGCTACGACTTCCATGCCTCAGCACCCTGACCCGGCTCCGACCGCGATCGCCACCGCAACCGGGTCGCCCTGGCGCGGCGTCGCGGCGCTGGCCGCCCTCGCGCTGATCGCCGCGGCGGCGCTGGCCGCATGGCGCTGGCCCGGCCACGGCGCCCAGATCGCCGCGGCCCTGGTGCTGGCCGCGATCCTGGTCGCGGCGGCGACCTGGCCGCGCCGCGTGCCGCCGCCCGTCGCGGCGGTCGAGCCGGCACCCGAGCCGCCGCCGATCCCGCCCGAACTGCTCGGCGAGCTCGAGTCGCTGCGCGCGATGCAGAAGGAGCTGGTCGCCGCCAAGCAGACCGCCGAGGCCGCCACGCTCGCCAAGAGCGAATTCCTGGCGACGATGAGCCACGAGATCCGCACGCCGCTCAACGGCATCCTGCCGCTGCTCGACCTGGTGCTGTCGAGCCCGCTGCCGCCCGATCAGCGCGACTACCTGGCGACCGCGCACGACTCGGCGCACGAGCTGCTGCGCATCGTCGACGACATCCTCGACTACTCCAAGCTCGAGGCGAACAAGCTGGAACTGGAGACGGTCGGCTTCGATCTGCGCGAGCTGGTCGACTCGGTCGCGCGCCTGATGGACCGCGCCGCCGGCGCGCGCGGTCTGCGCCTGACCACCGCGATCGATCCCTCGCTGCGGCCGATCCTGCGCGGCGATCCGGCGCGGCTGCGCCAGGTACTGACCAATCTGGTCAGCAACGCGATCAAGTTCACCGAGAGCGGCCGCGTCGCGGTCCAGATCAGCCGTCGCAACGAGACCGGCACCGGCTACTGGATCACCTTCGCGGTGCGCGATACCGGCATCGGCATCGCGCCGGAGATCGCCGAACGACTGTTCCAGCCGTTCTCGCAGGCCGACGCGTCGACCACGCGCGTATTCGGCGGCACCGGCCTGGGCCTGGCGATCTGCAAGCGGCTGGTCGACGCGATGGGCGGCCGCATCGGCGTGCGCTCCGAACCCGGCAAGGGCTCGCTGTTCTGGTTCGACGTGCCGCTGCTCAAGGCGATCGGCGACATCCGCCAGCGCCAGGACCTGCAGGGTGTCAAGGCGCTGGTGCTGTGCGCCGACGCGACCACGCGCGCGCGGATCGACCGCGGCCTGACCACGCTCGGCCTGTCCTGGCAGCCGGCCGGATCGACCGCCGAGGCGCTGGCGCTGCTGCGCGCGGCGGCCGGCGTCGGCGCGGCCTGGAACTACGAGCTGGTCGTGATCGACCGCGCCGGCTTCCGCTCGGAGATCCGCAGCTTCCTGCACGGCCTGCTGCGCGAGGCGAAGATGGAACATCTGCACGTGCTGGTCCTGGACGACGCCGATCAGCTGCCGCCGGATCTCGCGCGCGGTGATCGCGTCGCGCGCGTCGCGCGCCAGCACGAGGCCGGCGAGCTGCGCGAGGCGCTGCACGCGCTGCTCAACGTCAAGCCGCCGATTCCGTCGCTGTCCGACCCCGGCAGCGAGGCGCTGGTGCGCAGCGCCGGCGAACTGGCGGCCACCGACGTCGACACGATGCGGCTGCGCGGCCGCGTGCTGCTGGTCGAGGACAATGCGGTCAACCGCAAGGTCGCCGAGCGCCTGCTGGCCCTGCTCGGCCTGGTCGTCGACAGCTGCGAGGACGGCCGCTCGGCGCTGCAGCGGCTGCAGCACGGCGGCTACGACCTGGTGCTGATGGACTGCCAGATGCCGGTGATGGACGGCTATGCGGCCAGTCGCGCCTGGCGCCGCCACGAGGCGTCCGCCGGACTCCCGCACGTGCCGATCCTGGCGATGACCGCCAATGCGATGCCCGGCGACCGCGAGAAATGTCTGGACGCCGGCATGGACGAATACCTCAGCAAGCCGCTCGACCGCCGCATGCTGGTGCGCATGCTCGCGCGCTGGCTGGCACCAGCGCCGGCCGGCAGCGGCACCGCGGCGCCGGCGGCAGCCGCGGCGATGCCGGCCTCGCCGGCGCTCGACGCCTCGATCGTCGAGGATCTCGTCGACATCATGGGCGACGGCTTTCCGGAACTGGTGCGCATCTACCTGGAGGAGACGCCGCGCCGCGTGCTGCAGCTGCGCGACGCGGCCGCGGAAGGCGACGCCGAGGCGATCGTCGCCTGCGCGCATACGCTGAAGTCGAGCAGCGCCAATCTCGGCGCCACCGCGCTGTCGGAGCTGGCGCGGCGCATCGAGTACGATGCACGCAGCGGCATGACCGGCCACCTCGCGCCGATCGCCGAGGCCGCCGTGATCGAGTTCGAGCGCGTCGCCGCGGCGCTGCGCGAGCTGATCGACCCGCCGCGCTGAGGCGCGGCCGCGCGGCCGCTCAGCTGCCGACCTTGGTCTGCAGGTACGGTACCGCGCCGAGGTCGGCGATCAGGCTCTGCTGGGTCTCGAGCCAGTCGATGTGGTCTTCCTCGGATGCGAGGATTTCCTTGAGCAGGTCGCGGCTGACGTAGTCGCCGACCTGTTCGCAGTGCACGATGCCTTCCTTCAGATCGGGCACCGCGGCGCGCTCCAGCGCCAGGTCGCAGTCGATCGCCTCGACCGGCTTCTCGGCGATGCGCAGCTTGCCCAGCTGCTGCAGGTTCGGCAGGCCGTCGAGGAACAGGATGCGCTCGATCAGGCGATCGGCGTGCTTCATCTCGTCGATCGACTCGTGGTATTCGTGCTCGGCCAGCTCCTTGTAGCCCCAGTTCTTGTACATGCGGGCATGCAGGAAATACTGGTTGATCGCGGTCAGTTCGTTGTAGAGCACCTTGTTGAGGTGCGCGATGACCTTCGCGTCGCCTTTCATCGAATCGTCCTCCGGCCGCGGAACGCGGTATCGGGGGGACTATATCGACGGCGGCGCGGTGATGCTCAAACGAAAATCGCACGCATTGGCGCGTGCAACCGGATGATGCGGTACCGGCTCAGGCGGCCAGTGCGAGCGGCAGCGGAAACGCACGCGGCCGGGTCTGCTCGACCGCCTCGGCGAGGATCTCGCCGGCCAGCGGGGCGCAGGTGCCGCAACAGTCGGAGCAGCCGGTCCGCTCGCTGAGCTCGGCCAGCGTCGAGACGCCGTCGGCGGCGGCCTGGCGGATCTGGTGGTCGGTGACGGCGTTGCAGATGCACACGTACATGGAAGCGCTCCTCAGCGCTCCGCATTTGAATGCAAACGCGAATGATTGTCAACCAGGACCGGCGCAGGCCAGCGAGCCGAGCGTCCAGTCGCGGCTGCGCGGCGCCAGCGGCGCGATCAGCGCCGCGACCGGGGCCAGATGATCGAGCGCCTGCTGGTAGACGCGGCGCTTGAACGTGACCACGTGGTCGGCCGGGTACCAGAAGTCCACCCAGCGCCATTGATCGAATTCCGGATCGGCCGACTCGTCAAGCCGGACGTCGGCGTCCTCGCCGAGCATGCGCAGCAGGAACCAGACCTGCTTCTGGCCGATGCAGACCGGTCGCTGGCGCTGCCGAACCAGGCGCTGCGGCAGGCGGTAGCGCAGCCAGCCGGGCGTCGCGCCGAGCACGTCGACGTGCCGCGGCCGCAGGCCGGTTTCCTCTTCGAGTTCGCGGTACATCGCCTCGATCGGTGTCTCGTCGGTGCGCATGCCGCCCTGCGGGAACTGCCAGCCGTCGCGCGTCACCCGGCGTGCCCAGAACACCCGGCCGTGCGGGTTGAGCAGGATGATGCCCACATTGGGGCGATAGCCGTCGGGATCGATCACGGTTCGCGCTCCGGTTGCGTTTCATTCTTCCACAGCGCGGCGGACCGCGGCAAGAATGCCGCGGACACGCACCGGAGCGCAGGGAAGCGGCCCGCACCGGCGGGCCGCCGGCGTTCAGTCGATCGTGAACTCGGTCAGCGAAACCGGGAAGGTACCGCTCACGTTCAGCGTGTACGGGCCGGCGCCGGGCTCGTCGCCGCCGCTCGGCGGATAGTACGAGTCGACGTAGAAGTAATAGGTCTGACCCGGCGTGAACGAGGACGTCACGGTCGGCGTGCGCTGGCCGCCGACGTCGTCGGTGCCGATCACGCAGCTGTTGGCGTCGCCGCAAGTCTCGAGGATGTAGATCGCCGGATCCCAGCTGTCGGCGCCGGAGATCGAGAACGTCAGATTGTTCGACGCGCCCGGCGTGAACACCCAGATATCCTCCGGGCCGTCGCGGTTGTCGGGCTCCCACGGGTACTCGTCGCAGAGGCCGCCGGTATCCGGCAGGCCCGGCACGTTGTTGGCACCGCCGCTGGTATTGCCGCTGCCGGTCGATGGCGAACCGGTGATTTCGCCGGTCGGCGAAGCGCAGCTGCCGGCCGGCAGGACCGTGGCCGGCGACACCGTCGGGGCCAGGCTGGTCAGCGGCGAGCGGGCCTGGGCGGCACCGGCGAACGCCGTCACCAGGACGGCGGAAAGGAGTAGCGGTGCTGCTTTCATATCGTGGGATCCCCTGAGATTGCGATGGCGAACGGATCCGGAACGGGTGTCGCCGGACCCACCGTGCTGCACCGCGAGATTAGCAAACGCGCCCGGCAGGTAGGAAGCGCCGACGACGGGTGATGCCGGCCCCTTGGCGTTACCATGGCCGACTCTCCGAGGAGCTCCCGATGCGCCTGCGTACCGCCTCGATACTCGCCGTCCTGATCGGGTTCGGCGGCATGCACGCCGCCGCCGCGCAGCCGGTGATGGCCCGGATCGATCTCGCCTCGCCGCAGACCGTGCAGGCGCTCAAGACGGCGCCCGGCGTCGCCTGGTGGGCCGAGTTCGGCGATCACCTGCTGCTGGTCGGCGACACGCCGCGGCTGCTGTCGCAGCGCGGGCTGGCGCCGATGCGCATGCTCGACGGCGTCGATCCGGCACGTCTGTACCTGCACGCCGACGGCTGTGCACACGGCGCGGCCGCCGCACACCGCGAGCTCGGCGTCGCGCTCGCGCGCGTCGGCCACTGGGAACTGCGCGCCCTGCGCGACGGCGAGACCATCGCCGCGGACGATCCGGGCCACTGGCAGCCGCTGCCGCGCAACCGCACGACGATCGGGCGCTACCGCCCCGACGGCGCCGCCGCGACGCCCGATCCGCTGGTCGCGCCGCTGGTCGCGGCGATCGACGCCGAGCGCTGGTACGGCGATGTCGAGACGCTGGCCGGCTGGGACCGCAACAGCTTCGGCAGCGGCATCCTCGCCGCGCGCGACTGGCTGAGCGAGCGCTTCTCGGCGACCGGACTGCAGGTCACCCAGCCGAGCTTCACGCTGCAGGGGCGCACGCTCCATAACGTGGTCGGCACCTGGACCGGCAGCGCCGAGCCGGACGACTGGATCGTCGTCGGCGGCCACTACGACGCGATCGGCTCCGGCTTCGCACCGGGCGCCGACGACAATGCGTCGGGCTGCGCCGGCGTGCTCGAGCTGGCGCGCGCCGCCACCGCGTTCCGTCCGCGCCGCACGATCGTCTTCGTCTGCTATTCGGGCGAGGAACAGGGCCTGCACGGCAGCGCCGCGCACGTAGCCGCGCTGCGCGCCAGCGGCGACCTGGACAAGGTCTCGGCGATGATCAACATGGACATGATCGGCTACAGCCGCGACGGCCAGCTCGACGTGCTGCTCGAGACCAACTCGCAGAACCGTGCCTACATCGAGCGCTTCGCGGCGGTGGCCGCCACCTATGCGCCGGAGCTGGGCACCCTGCTCAGCACCAACCCGTACGGCTCCGATCACATCCCGTACCTGCAGGCCGGCGTGCGCGCGCTGCTGACGATCCAGGGCGACGACACGAACTATCCGCACTATCACGCCAGCACCGATACGCCGTCCAATATGGACGCCGGCGGCTGGTCGCGGCCGATCGGCGGCGCGATCCTGCGCATGAACGCAGCGATGCTGGCCGAGCTGGCCGGCGCCGGCGACCGTATCTTCGCCGACGGCGCCGGCGGTTGACGCGGACTGGCTGGCTCCGGTGGTCCGGCTGGCACGACACGTAACAGGAGACCGAGGGTGACCTGGATCGTAGGGACGATGCTCGCGGCGCTGCTGCTCGGCGCCGTCTGGGTGTTCAACCGGCTGGTGCGGCTGCGCAACCAGATGCGCAGCGCCTGGGCCGACGTCGACGTGCAGCTGACGCGCCGGCACGACCTGGTGCCGCCGCTGGTGACGGCGGTCAAGGCCTACGCCGGCCACGAGCGCGCGCTGCTCGAAGCGGTCACCGACCTGCGCGATCAGGCGCTGACGATCGACGGGCCGGCGCGGCTGGCGCCGGTCGAGGCGGCGCTGGAGCGCGCCGTGACGCGCGTGCTCGCGCTCGAGGAGGCCTATCCGGACCTCAAGGCCAGCGAGACCTTCCTGCAGCTGCAGCGCGACCTGGTGCGGATCGAGGAGCAGTTGCAGTACGCGCGGCGCTACTACAACGGTGCCGTGCGCGACTACAACGATGCGGTCCAGCGCGTGCCGGATCTGCTGATCGCGCAGGCATTCGGCTTCGGCCCCGGCGAGTTCTACCAGGCGCACGAGGACGAGCGGCCGGCCGTCCGGGTGGAGACCACGCGATGAACCGCCTGCGCTCGCGCCTGAGGCGGATCCTGCTCGCCGGCCTGCTCGGCTGGTGCGCAGCGGCGGGTTCGGCTGCCGCCGACGAGCGGATCGTCTCCTATGACAGCGTCGTCGCGATCCAGGCCGACGGCATGCTCGAGGTGACCGAACACATCACGGTCCGCGCCGAAGGCGGCCAGATCAAGCGCGGCATCTACCGCGACTTTCCGACCCGCTATCGCGACCGCTACGGCAACCGCGTGGTCGTCGGTTTCCAGATGCTCGGCGTCGAGCGCAACGGCGTCGAGGAGCCCTGGTTCACCGAGCGTCGCCGCAACGGCGTGCGCATCAACACCGGCGACGACACGGCGATCGAGCGCCCGGCCGTGCACCGCTACACACTGCGTTACCGCACCTCGCGGCAGATCGGCTATTTCGCCGACCACGACGAGCTCTACTGGAACGCGATCGGCACCGGCTGGGCGTTTCCGATCGATGCCGGCAGCGTCGAGGTCACGCTGCCGCAGCCGGTCCCGGTGGCCGCGCTCGCGGCGGAAGGCTACACCGGACCGCAGGGCGCCAAGGGACAGGCGTACACCGCGACGCTGCCCGCACCCGGCCAGGCGCGGTGGCGGCTGAGCGCGCCGCTGGCGCCGGGCGAGGGCTTCACGATCGTGCTGTCGTTCCCGAAAGGCGTACTCGCCGAACCTGCGGCCGGGCAGCGCCTGGCCTGGTTCTTCTCCGACAATCGCGCGTTGCTGGTCGCGCTGGCCGGGCTGGCGATCCTGCTGATCTATTGCCGGGCGCGCTGGCACCGGGTCGGCCGCGATCCGCCGGCCGGCGTGATCATCGCGCGCTACGAGCCGCCGGCCGGCCACTCGCCGGCCGCGCTGCGCTTCATGCGCCGCATGCGCTACGACACGCGCTGCTTCAGCGCCGGCGTGCTCGCGCTCGCGGTGGCCGGCCGTCTGCGCATTCGCCACGACGAGGCCGAGGACGCCGAAGCGCCGTGGTCGCTGCTCGCGACCGGCGCGACCGGCGCCGCACTGCCGGAGGACGAGGCGGCCTTGCTGGCCGGCCTGTTCGCCGACGGCAGCGAGTCCCTGGTGCTCGACAACGCGCAGGCGCAGACGCTGCGCAACGCGCAGAGTGCGCAGCAGGCCGTGCTCGAGAAGGCGTTCCATCCGGCTTTTTTCGCGCGCAACCTCGGCAGCACGCTCGTCGCGCTGGCGATCGCCCTGGCCACCGCGATCGCCGCGCTCGTGCTGGCGCGCACCGGCGGCGGCGGCATGCCGCTGGTGCTGGCGGCGTGCCTGGCGATGTTCGTGGTCGTGATCGTGTTCGGCTTCCTCGTACACGCGCCGACCGCGCAAGGCCGGCGCCTGCTCGACGAGATCGAGGGATTCCGGCGCTACCTCGGCGTCGCCGAGCGCGCCGAGCTCGGCAGCCTGCGCGGCCCGGAGCCGGCGATCGACGCGGCGCATTACGAGCGCCTGCTGCCGTACGCGGTCGCGCTCGACGTCGAGGAAGCCTGGACGCGCCGCTTCACCGCCGCCGTCGGCACCGCGGCGGCCGCCGCCGCGACCGCCGGCATCGCCTGGTACCACGGCAGTTCCGTGCTCGACCCGACCCGGCTGACGCACGCGGTCGGCAGCGGCCTCAGCGCGACGATCGCGTCGGCCTCGACGCCGCCCGGCAGCGGCTCCGGTGCCGGCGGCGGCGGTTTCTCCGGCGGTGGCGGAGGCGGCGGAGGCGGTGGCGGCCGCTGAGCGCGACGGCGCCGGCTTGCCGGAACCTGAATGCATGGTCATTCTTCGCGCATCGCCCGCTGCAGACCGCGCGCACCGAACGACCGCATGACGCCCAGCCCCGATCTTCGCACCGCCGCCCTGCTCGGCCAGTACGAGCTCGACCCGGCGCGCCATCACGAACTGCTCGACGCGCGCGGCGAACTGCGCGCGCACTGGCGGCACTTCATGACCGGCATCGAGCGCGGCGGCGCCGCGCAGATGCGGCATCGCCTGGACCTGGTCGCGCGCCAGATCCGCGAGAACGGCGTCACCTACAACGTCTACGCCGACGCCAAGGGCACCGACCGGCCATGGGAGCTGGACCTGCTGCCGCAGATCCTCGAGGCCGACGAATGGCAGACGCTGGCCGCCGGCGTCGCCCAGCGCGCGCGCGTGCTCGATGCGGTCCTGGCCGACCTGTACGGCGCGCAGCGCCTGCTCGCCGACGGCCTGCTGCCGCCGGAACTGATCTTCGGCCACGACAACTTCCTGTGGCCGTGCCAGGGCATCGTGCCGCCGGGCGGGCGTCATCTGCACCTGTACGCGGTCGATCTGGCGCGCGCCCCGGACGGCCGCTGGTGGGTCGTGGCCGACCGCACGCAGGCGCCGTCCGGTGCCGGCTATGCGGCCGAGAACCGGCAGATCATCTCGCGCGCGTTTCCCGAGCCGTTCCGCGACCTGCGCGTGCAGGACATCGGCGGCTTCTTCCGCGCGCTGCAGACGACGCTGCAGCGCCTGGCGCCGGCCGCGCCCGGCGAGTCGCCGCTCGGCGTGCTGCTGACGCCGGGCCGCTTCAACGAGACCTATTTCGAGCACGTCTATCTGGCGCGCCTGCTCGGCATGCCGCTGGTCGAGGGCCAGGATCTGATCGTGCGCGCCGACACGGTGTTCATGAAGACGCTGGACGGCCTGCGCCGCGTGCACGCGATCCTGCGTCGCGTCGACGACGACTACTGCGATCCGCTGGAGCTGCGCGGCGATTCGGCGCTCGGCGTGCCGGGCCTGCTCGCCGCAGTGCGTGCCGGCCGCGTGCTGGTCGCCAATGCGCTCGGCAGCGGCGTGCTGGAATCGCCGGGCCTGTTCGGCTTCCTGCCGGCGGTCTGCCAGCGCCTGCTCGGCGAACCGCTAAAGCTGCCGGCGGTCGCGACCTGGTGGTGCGGCGAACCGCCGGTCTGCGCCGAGGCCTTGAACGAGCTGCACCGTCTGGTCGTCAAGCCGGCGTTCCCGTCGCGCCGCAGCGAACCGCTGTTCGGACCCGAACTGGGCCGCGCGCGTCTCGGCGAGCTGCGCGCGCGCATCGCGCAGGCCCCCGGCCAATGGGTCGCGCAGGAGCTGGTGCAGCTGTCGCAGGCACCGGTCTGGCAGCGCCAGCACGCGCGCACGCCGATCGTGCCGCGCGCGGTCAGCCTGCGCGCGTACGCAGTCGCGACCGCCGACGGCGGCTATCAGGTCATGCCCGGCGCGCTGTCGCGGATCGCCGCCAAGGCCGGCGCGCGCGTCGTGTCGATGCAGCGCGGCGGCGGCAGCAAGGACACCTGGGTGCTGGCGCCGGCGCGCATCGCCGGCGCCGAACCGCCGCAGCAGCGCCCGCTCGGCGCGCGCGACATCGTCCGCTACGACGACTTCCTGCCGTCGCGGCTGATCGAAAACCTGTTCTGGGTCGGCCGCTATGCCGAGCGCAGCGAGGACACCACGCGCCTGCTGCGCGTCGTGCTGAGCCGCTACGTCGAGACCGGCGGCGGCGTCTCGACGCCGGCGCTGGCCGCCGCGCTCGACACCTGCCGCCACCTGGAGCTGATCGCGGCCGGGCGGCCGGTGCGCGAGGCGCTGCTGGCCGCGGTCACCGACGACGCTGCGCCGAACAGCCTCGCCCAGGTGCTCGGCGGCCTGCTCTGGTCGGCCTCGCAAGTACGCGGCCGGCTCTCGCAGGAGAACTGGCGCGGGCTGATGGAGATCCAGCGCGAAGCGCAGGCGCTGGCGCGCGAACGTGCCGACCTCGGCGAGACGCTGGACCTGCTCAATCGCGTGCTGCTGGCGACTTCGGCGCTGGCCGGCTTCGCGTTCGACGACATGACGCGCGACGACGGCTGGCGCTTCCTGGTGATCGGCCGCCGCATCGAGCGCCTGCAGTTCGTCGCCGACGTCACCGCCTGGCTGCTGCGGCATCGGCCGCGCAGCGACGCGGCCACGCTCGAATGGCTGCTCGAGCTGGCCGACAGCATCATCACCTACCGCATGCGCTACGTGTCGGCGCCGCAGGCGATCCCGGCGCTCGACCTGATCGTCTGCGATCCGGCCAACCCGCATTCGGTCGTGTTCCAGGCGCGCGAACTGGCGCGCGAGCTCGAAACGCTGGACGCCCGCTTCGACAGCGCCTGCGCGGCGCGTTTCGCCGCGATCGCCGACCGTCTCGACGGCTGCGACCTGGCCGCGCTGGAGGATTCGCTGTTCGGCGAGGCGCTGCGCGACGAGGCCGCGCGCGCGATCGCCGCCCTGCTCGAGGATGCCGCCGCGACCGCGCGCGAGGTCTCCGACGAGCTGGCGCTGCGGCATTTCGCGCACGTCGACGTCAGCCGTCCGATCGTGTCGGCCTGAGTACGCACCGATGAACGCCAGACCGCTGCCGCGCCGCGCCGCCGCCCGCTACCGCGTCGTGCACGAGACCGAGTACCGCTACTCGAGCACCGTCTCGGTGTCGCGCCAGGCGATGCATCTGGCGCCGCGGGCGTGCGCGCGGCAGCGCACGCTCGATCATCGGCTGACGATCGATCCGCTGCCGACCTATCGCCAGGAGGGCGTCGATTGCTTCGGCAATCCGCTGACGCGCATCGAGATCGACCATCCGCATCGCGCGCTGCTGGTGGTCGCCGAATCGGACGTGACGATCACCGCGCGCGGCGACCTGCGCGATCCGGCCGATTCGCCGGCGTGGGAGTCGGTCGCCGAGCATCACGCCTATCGCGCCGGCCGCGCACCGGACGCCGCGGCACTCCAGGCCTGCCGCTTCCGCGCCGATTCGCCGTTCGTGCGCGCCGGCACCGAGCTGATCGATTTCGCGCATCCGTATTTCGCGCCGGGCACCCCGCTGCTGGTGGCGGTGCACCGGCTGATGCACGCTATCCACCGCCAGTTCCGCTTCGACACCGAGGCCACCCAGATCGCGACGCCGCTGCTCGAGGTGCTGGCTCAGCGCCGCGGCGTCTGCCAGGACTTCGCGCATCTGATGATCGGCTGCCTGCGCGCGCTCGGCCTGCCGGCGCGCTACGTCAGCGGCTATCTGCTGACCGCGCCGCCGCCCGGCCAGCCGCGACTGGTCGGCGCGGACGCCTCGCACGCCTGGGTGTCGGTGCACTGCCCGCGCAACGGCTGGGTCGACTTCGACCCGACCAACGACGTGCTGCCGGACCTCGGTCACGTGACGATCGCCTGGGGACGCGACTTCGGCGACGTCTCGCCGCTGCGCGGCGTGATCCTCGGCGGCGGCGCGCACGAGCTCGACGTGCGCGTGACGGTGCTGCCGCTGGGCTGAGGCGGCAGCACACAGCCGCTCGCGACGCCGGACGTCCCCGTCCCGAGGTGCGGTGCGCCGGGCCGGCCGGTCAGGGCGCGTAGCGGACGCTGCAGCGCTCGCCGCCGGACCGTCGCGCCAGCAGGCGCTCGCCGACGGCGGGCGGCGCATAGCGCAGCGCAGGCGGCAGCGCGAAGCGGCAATCGGTGTCGACCAGGGTGCCGGCCGCGATCTGCGCCGGCGGCGCCGCCTCGAAATCGTCGGCGAACAGCACGTCGTCGACCACGTCGGGCTCGTAGACCTGAGCGCCGCCGCGCGGCAGCGGCGGGTTGTCCGGATCCAGGCCGCCGGCGACCAGGGCGCGGCCGCCCGGCAGCGGCGCGACGACGTGGTAGATATGCTTGCGCAGCATCGTCAGGCGGCGCTTCGCGCCGCCGGCGACATCGATCAGATCGGCCGTGTTGGCCTGGTCCTGATCGCCGCCGGCGAACAGCACGCGACCGTCGCCCAGCGTCACGCCGAGGCCGAACAGCGGCCGATCGGCCAGTGGCGCGCCGATCGCCGAGAACTGGCCGGTCGCCGGATCGAGCAGCTCGGCGGCGGCCGGGGCCGGCAGCATCTTGACGTCGAACGCGCCGTAGGCGACCAGCACGCGGCCGTCACCGAGCAACGCCGCGGCGTGGCCGGCGCGGCCCTGCGCCATCGTGCCGGGCAGCAGCGTGAACTGCGCGGAAGCGGGGTCGAAGCGCTCGACCGTGGCCAGCGCCTCGTTGACGACGCGGATCTCGCCGTCGACCTCCTCGACCGTCTCGCGGTAGCCGCCGATCACGACCGCCCCGCCGTCGGCCAGCGGCAGCAGCGCGGTCAGTCCACGCGATGAACTCATCGCGCCGGCCGCGCTGAACTGCCCGGTCTGCGGATCGTAGAGCTCCACGACCTCGGTATCGCGCAGCGTCGACACGCCGCCGCCGAGGTCCAGGCAGGGCCCGCAGCCGCGGCCGCCGGCGATCAGCACGCGGCCGTCGGCCAGCAGCGTGGCCGAGCCGAGATCGCGCTCGACCAGCAGCGGCGCGGTCGCGCTGAACGTGCCGGTGGCCGGATCGTAGATCTCGGCCGGCGTGCCGGGATCGCCGTTGAGCGGCGCGAACAGGTCCCCGCCGTTGAACACGAGCACGCGGCCGTCGGCCAGACGGACCGCATTGTGGTCCTGGCGTGCGGTCAGCATGTCGCCGGTGGCCGTGAACGTGCCGGTGGCCGGATCGTAGATCTCAGCCTTGCGTGTCTTGGACATCGCCGCCGGGCTGATGCGCCCGCCGGTGATCAGCACGCGGCCGTCGGCCAGCGGCGTGGCGACCGCCTTCTGGCGTGCGGTGATCATCGAACCGGCGGCGACGAAGCCGTCGGCCGCGGCCGGCGCGGCATCGAGGCCGAGCGCGGCGGCGAGGAGTAGGGGAAGTGCAGCGTGGCGAAGGGACATGGCGATGTTCTCGATGGACGTGGGAGCCGGCGGCGCGTCAAGCGCGCCGGACCGTGCCGCTGGATACCCCGATGCTGCGCGAGGCGCATTCGCTTTGCGCTAGCGCGCCGCATGATCGATGCCGCGCAGACTCCAACCGATTGATTCTAAAAAAACTCGTCGGAACGGAGCGCGCTCAGGGCGCAGCCGCCGAAGCGGCCAGGAAATCCGGCCGGCGCAGCTCCTCGGGAATCTCGCGCTCGCCGGCGAGCCGGATCGCGCGGTCCAGGCTGAGCCGCCAGGCGCTGTGCCGCCCCTGCGCGCGCAGCACGCGCAGTTCGATCAGCGCGGCGACGAAGCTGCGCCGCGGCATCGCGTCCAGCGTCGCGAGCACGCCGCCGGCGCGATCGATCGCGCCATGCGCCATCAGCCACGGCACGTAGGCCTCGGCGATCCGCTCGCGATCGATCGGGATCGCCTCGGCAACGCCGGCGGCCGCCTCGAATGCACGGTCCGCGGCCGCCGCGTCGCCGCGGGCCACCGCGACGTCGGCGTCGATCAGCGACAGGTAGACCTCCGCGTAGGCGTGTCCGGCGAGCCGGCGCGCCAGCTGTGCGCGGACCGCCGCCGCCGCCGACGGGTCGGCCGGCAGCGCGGAGCGGGCCAGCAGCAGATGCAGATGGGCCAGATCGCGACCGTCGCCGGTGGCACAGACGTCGCCGCTGCACAGCACGCCGAGCGCGCGTCCGATCGCCTGCCGGGCCTGCTCGGTGTCGCCGAGCGCCCAGGCCTGGCGGGCTGCGATCGAATGCGCGCGGTAGGTGTTCGGCAGCGGGCCTGCGGCCGCCTCGCGGGTGGCGCGATCGAGCAGCGGTGCGGCGGCGCGCAGGCGGCCATTGGCGATCAGCACCTCGGCGCGCGCCAGGTCCAGCGAGGTCTGCAGCTGCGGCCACTGGCTGCGCCCGGCCAGCGCCGCGAGCCGGCCGTCTTCGGCCAGCGCCGAGACCGGATCGGCGAGGTCGAGCAGGGTCGTCACCAGGTGGACGCGCGCGACCGACTCGTCGTCGGTGGCCTGGAACAGACTCAGCCGGTCGGCGGTCCGCTGCAGCCGCGGCAGCGCCTGCTCGATCAGACCGCGCTGGCGCAGCGCGATACCGAAGTTGGAGTCCACGCGCGCCGCGTCGAGCCAGTTGCCGGCGCCGGCATGCAGCTCCCGAGCGCGCGCATAGTCGGCGAAGGCCGCCTCGTAACGGCCCTGCAACGAGGCGGCGACCGCGCGGCCGTGATAGGCGCTGCCGAGCTCGCCGGCTGCGCCGCCGGCGGCTTCGAGCAGGTCGATCGCCTGCTGCGCCCGCTCCATCACCGCGTCGGTATCGCGGCGCACCAGCGCAACGTTCGCCAGGCCGATCAGCGCCCGGGCGCGCCAGTCCGGCCGATCCTTCGCCAGCGCGGCGAAGCCGGCCTCGGCCTGTTCGAAGCGGCCGGCCCGGAACGCCATCCACGCCAACCGGAGGTCGAGTCCGGGTGCGTCCGGGCGGGTCGCCCGCGCGTCGGCGAGCAGATCCGCCGCCGCGTCGGGGCGCCCGCCGAGATGGATCGCCTCGGCCTTCTTGAGCACGAAATCGAGCGCCGCATCGCCGCCCGCCAGCGGCTGCGACGCCGGCGCCCGGGCCGGCGGCAGGTGGCTCGCCAGGCGGTCGGCCGCGTCGCGGGCCGCGTCCAGCACCTGCCCCGCCTCGGCGGCCACCTCCAGCGGCGCGGCACCGTGCACGACGGCCAGGCGGACCCGCCAGCGCGATCCGGACCGCTCGATCGCGACCGCGATCACGCGCTCGGCCCGCGTCACGCCGGCCAGGCGCGCGTAATCGGACGCGTCGAATGCGGCCACTGCCAGCCCGCGCGTCAGCGTGGCGACGTCGTCGCTCGGCACCACGATCTGTCCGGCATCGGCCAGGCGCTCGCCGACCAGGGCCATCACGCCCAGGCGCAGCCATGCCTCGTCCGGACCCGCCTCGAGCGCCGCCGGCAGCACCAGCAGCGGGCGCGCTTGCGCGATCGTCTCGTCGCGATCGGCCGCGGCCGGCCGGGGAGCCGCCGCCGCGGGCAGCGGCTGCGGCGCGGCGCGCGGCCACCAGACGCCGGCGGCAGCCGCAACCGCCAGGGCGACGGCCAGACCGGCCGCCACGCGCCGCGAGCGGCGCGGCGCGGGCGCCGCCCGATCGCAAGCGTGGGCACCGCCGCCGGGGTCGCCCTCGGCATCTGCGGCGGCCGATGCGGACGCGGTGCCGGCTGGAGATGGCGCCGCCCCGGGCGCGCCGTCCAGGCACCGCGTCGGCGCGATCCACTGGTAGCCGTAGCCCGGCAGCGTACGGATCACCCTCTGCTGCTCGCCGGTGTCCTCGAGCAGCCGCCGCGCACGCACGACGAGCTGGCCGAGCAGGTTGTCGCCGCTGTCCGGGCGCTCCCAGATGACCGCGATCAGCTCGTCGCGGCCGACCGCGCGCGCGCGATGCTCGAGCAGATGGACGATGCAGTCGAACAGGCGCGTCGGCAGCGGGATCGCCTCGCCGTCGCGATACAGCAGCCGCGCATCGACGTCGAGACGGAAGCGGCCGAACGCATAGATCGGAGCAGGCATGCGCGGTAGATACGTGGCGCTCCGGCGCAGGTCAAGCCGCCGCAGCGGTCCGCGCGAGGCGGCGCCCGCGGGCGCCGGCGCGCGGACCGGAACCTCAGCGCACGCCGCTCTCGTTGCGCGCGATCACCAGGCGCTGGATCTCGCTGGTGCCTTCGTAGATCTCGGTGATCTTGGCGTCGCGGAAGTAGCGCTCCAGCGGCATCTCCTTGGAGTAGCCCATGCCGCCGTGGATCTGCACGGCCTGGTGCGCGACGAACATCGCCGCCTCCGACGCGTAGAGCTTGGCGATCGAGGCCTCGGTGCTGAAACGGCCGCCGGTGCGGGCCGCCTCGCTCTTGGCGAACGCCGCGCGCAGCGTCAGCAGCGTGGCCGCGTCGAGCCGGCACTTCATGTCGGCGATCTTGGCCTGGATCATCTGGAACGAGCCGATCGCATGGCCGAACGCCTTGCGCTCGCGCACGTACTGCAGGCTGGCCTCGTAGGCCGCGCGCGCGATGCCGACCGCCTGCGAGGCGATGCCGATGCGGCCGGCGTCGAGCACGCCCATCGCGATGCCGAAGCCCTTGCCTTCCTGGCCGAGCAGATCGGCGGCCGGACAGACGTAGTCGGTCAGCTCGATCTCGCAGGTCGCCGAGGCGCGGATGCCGAGCTTGGGCTCGGTCTTGCCGGCGTGGAAGCCCGGCCGGCCGGTGTCGACGATGAACGCCGAGACGCCCTTGGCGCCGATCCCCGGCGTGGTGATCGCGAACAGCACGATGTACTTGGCGACCGGACCGGACGTGATCCAGCTCTTCTTGCCGTTGATGACCCAGTCGCCGTTGGCGTTGCGCGCGGCGCGCGTGTGCATGTTCGAGGCGTCCGATCCGGACTGCGGCTCGGTCAGCGCATAGGCGCCGATCGCCTCGCCTGCGGCGATCGCGCGCACGTAGGTCTGCTTCTGCTGCTCGCTGCCGTAGCTCAGAATGCCGTTGCAGAACAGCGAGTTGTTGACCGACATGATCGTCGAATGGGCGGCGTCGGCGGCGGCGATCTCGATCATCGCCAGCGCGTAGGCCACCGTGTCCATGCCGGCGCCGCCGTATTCGGGCGCCACCTCGATGCCCATCAGGCCGAGCTGGCCCATCTCGCGGATCGTCTCGAGCGGAAATTCGCCGCTGCGGTCGAAGTCGGCGGCGATCGGTGCGATGCGCTTCTGCGCGAAGTCGCGCGCGATCGCCTGGATCGATAGCTGGTCGTCGGTGAAACGGAAATCCATGAGGCGGCCCGCAAAAAAAGGGCTGCGATTCTACCGCGAGCCCTCCGACCGCCGTGCTGCGGCGCAAAAGACACCACGTGCATCGCATTGACGGACCCGGGCCCGGCCGTTACGCTGCACAGCCATCTTTCAATCAAGATAAAGGGATATAAACCTTGGATCTGGCCGCGACCTCGGCCCTGCTGCGGCTGCTGTCGGACGCGACCCGGGTCCGCCTGCTGGCGCTGCTCGAGCGCGAAGAACTGACCGTCGCCGAACTGTCGGCCGTGCTGCGCCTGGCGCAGCCGCGCGTGTCCACGCATCTGGCCAAGCTCAAGGAAGCCGACCTGGTGCGCGACCGCCGCGCCGGCGTGTCCTCGTACTACCGCTACAACGGCGAACTCGACGCGCGCGCCGGCGCCCTGCTGCACGCGCTGCGCGACAACGTCGACGACGCACTGCTGCGCGAAGACGAACGCCGCCTGCCCGGCGTGCTCGCGCAGCGCGCGCGCGCCGAAGGCTGGGCCGACACGGTCGCCGGCGACATGGAGCGCCACTACTCGCCGGGCCGCACCTGGGAGACGCTGGCGCGCTCGCTGACGCGTCTGGTCGATCCCGGCGACGTGCTCGACATCGCCTCCGGCGACGGCGTGCTGGCCGAACTGCTGGCGCCGCGTGCCGCCTCGATCGTCTGCGTCGACGCCAGCGCCCGTGTGGTCGCGGCGGCGCGGCAGCGCCTGGCACCGTTCGCGAACGTCGAAGTCGTCGAGGGCGACATGCACGCGCTCGATCTCGGCGAGCGGCGCTTCGACCTGGTGCTGCTGATGCATGCGCTGACCTACAGCGAGCATCCGGCCGCGGTCGTCGCCGAGGCCGCACGCCTACTGCGGCCCGGCGGCCGCCTGCTCGCCGCGACGCTGGCACGGCACGCGCACCGCACCGCGGTCGAGCCGTTCGACCATCGCAATCTCGGCTTCCGCCCCGACGAGCTCCGCGAGCTCGCGGTCGCGGCCGGCCTCGGCGTCTTGTCGTGCGAGCGCATCACGCGCGAGAGCAAGGCGCCGCATTTCGAAGTGATCGCGCTGCTCGCGCACAAGGCCCCATGACCCGCACCCCGACCTGGCTCCATCCCGCCCGCGTCGCCGCGCTCGAAGCGGCGCTGGCCCAACGCATCCTGATCATCGACGGCGCGATGGGCACGATGATCCAGACCTGGAAGCTCGACGAGGGCGACTACCGCGGCGCGCGCTTCGCCGGCGGCTACGACGCCAGCCACGCGCATGGCCCGCAGTGCGGGCACGACCTCAAGGGCAACAACGACCTGCTCGTGCTGACGCGTCCGGACGTAATCGCGGCCGTGCACGAGGCGTATCTGGACGCCGGTGCCGACCTGCTCGAGACCAACACCTTCAACGCGACCTCGATCAGCCAGGCCGACTATCACCTCGAGCATCTGGTCTACGAGCTCAACCGCGAAGGCGCGCGCCTCGCGCGGGCCTGCTGCGAGAAGTTCGAGGCGCAGACCCCGGACAAGCCGCGCTTCGTGATCGGCGTGCTCGGCCCGACCAGCCGCACCGCCTCGATCAGTCCGGACGTCAACGATCCGGGCTTCCGCAACACCAGCTTCGACGAGCTGCGCGGCACCTACCGCGAAGCCGTCGAGGGCCTGATCGACGGCGGCGCCGACACGCTGATGGTCGAGACGATCTTCGACACGCTCAATGCCAAGGCCGCCCTGTTCGCGATCGAGGAAGTGTTCGACGCGCGCGGCGGACGGCTGCCGATCATGATCTCCGGCACGATCACCGACCGCTCCGGCCGCACGCTGTCGGGTCAGACCGCCGAGGCGTTCTACGCGTCGATGGCGCATAGCCGGCCGCTGTCGATCGGGCTCAACTGCGCGCTCGGCGCGGCCGACCTGCGCGAGCACGTCGAGACGCTGGCGCGCGTCGCCGTGGGCCACGTCAGCGCGCATCCGAACGCCGGCCTGCCGAACGCGTTCGGCGAATACGACGAGACACCCGAGGAGATGGCCGCGACGCTGCGCGAGTTCGCCGAGTCGGGCCTGCTGAACCTGGTCGGCGGCTGCTGCGGCACCACGCCGGCGCATATCCGCGCGATCGCGCAAGCCGTGCACGGCGTCGCGCCGCGCCGCCTGCCCGGCGACCCGATCCGCGACGCCGCATGAGCACCATGCCCCGCTACACGCGCCTGTCCGGCCTCGAGCCGCTGCTCATCACGCCGGACCTGCTGTTCGTCAACGTCGGCGAGCGCACCAACGTCACCGGCAGCGCGCAGTTCCGCAAGCTGATCAAGGAAGAGCGCTACGAGGAGGCCGTCGAGGTCGCGCGCCAGCAGGTCGCCAACGGCGCGCAGATCCTCGACGTCAACATGGACGAGGGCCTGATCGATTCGGAAAAGGCGATGACGCGCTTCCTGAACCTGATCGCGTCCGAACCGGACATTGCACGCATTCCGGTTATGGTCGACTCGTCCAAATGGAGCGTGATCGAGGCCGGCCTCAAATGCCTGCAGGGCAAGGGCGTGGTCAACTCGATCTCGCTCAAGGAAGGCGAGGCGGCGTTCCTCGACCAGGCGCGCAAGGTGCTGCGCTACGGCGCCGCCGCGGTGGTCATGGCATTCGACGAGACCGGCCAGGCCGACACCTGCGCGCGCAAGGTCGAGATCTGCACGCGCGCCTATCGCCTGCTGGTCGAGGAAGTCGGCTTTCCGCCCGAGGACATCATCTTCGACCCGAACATCTTCGCGGTCGCGACCGGCATCGAGGAGCACGACAACTACGCGGTCGACTTCATCGAGGCCACGCGCATCATCAAGGCGACGCTGCCGCACTGCCACGTCTCCGGCGGCGTCTCCAACGTCTCGTTCTCGTTCCGCGGCAACGAGAGCGTGCGCGCGGCGATCCATTCGGTCTTCCTGTACCACGCGATCCGCGCCGGCATGGACATGGGCATCGTCAACGCCGGCGCGCTGCCGATCGTCGACGACCTCGACCCGGAGCTGCGCGAGCGCGTCGAGGACGTGATCCTCAACCGCCGACGCGACGCGACCGAGCGCCTGCTCGAGATCGCCGACCGCTACAAGGCGAAGAAGGGCGAGGCCCAGGTCGAGAACCTCGCCTGGCGCGACAAGCCGGTGCGCGAGCGCCTCGCCCACGCGCTGGTCAACGGCATCGACGCCTACGTCGACGAGGACACCGAGGAAGCGCGGCTGCAGACCACGCGCCCGCTCGACGTCATCGAGGGCCCGCTGATGGACGGCATGAACGTCGTCGGCGACCTGTTCGGCGCCGGCAAGATGTTCCTGCCGCAGGTCGTCAAGTCCGCGCGCGTCATGAAGAAGGCGGTCGCCTGGCTGCTGCCGTACATCGAGGCCGAGAAGGCGCGCACCGGCGACCAGGCCAAGTCCAACGGCAAGATCGTGATCGCGACCGTCAAGGGCGACGTGCACGACATCGGCAAGAACATCGTCGGCGTGGTGCTCCGCTGCAACAACTTCGACGTGGTCGACCTCGGCGTGATGGTGCCGACGCAGAAGATCCTCGACGCCGCGCGCGAGGAGAACGCCGACATGATCGGCCTGTCCGGCCTGATCACGCCCTCGCTCGAGGAAATGAGCCACGTCGCGCGCGAGATGCAGCGGCAGAACTTCCGCATGCCGCTGCTGATCGGCGGCGCGACGACCTCGCGCGCGCACACCGCGCTGAAGATCGAGCCGCACTACGGCGCGCCGACGGTCTGGGTCAAGGACGCCTCGCGCGCGGTCGGCGTCGCGCAGTCGCTGATCTCCCGGGACATGGTCGACGCGTTCATGGCGAAGATCCGCGCCGAGTACGCCGAGATCCGCGAACGCCACAAGGATCGCAGCGGCGCCAAGAAGCTGGTGACGCTGGCCAAGGCGCGCGCCCAGCGCTTCGACGGCGGCTGGGACGCCTACGTGCCGCCGGCACCGAGCGTGCCCGGCCTCACCGTGTTCGACGACTATCCGCTGGACGAACTGATTCCGTTCATCGACTGGTCGCCGTTCTTCAACGCCTGGGAACTGGCCGGCCGCTATCCGGCGATCCTGACCGACCCGGTCGTCGGCGTGCAGGCCAGCGAGCTCTACCGCGACGCGCGCGCGATGCTGACGCGCATCGTCGAGGAGAAATGGCTCCAGGCGCGCGGCGTGATCGGCTTCTGGCCGGCTGCCGCGGTCGGCGACGACGTCGAGCTGCGCGCGGCACCGGCCGCAGCGGACGGCACGCCCGGGCCGCGCCTCGCCACGCTGCACTTCCTGCGCCAGCAGGCCGACAAGCCGGTCGAGCGGCCGGACTTCTGCCTGGCCGACTTCGTTGCGCCGGCCGGCTCCGGCGTGCAGGACTGGGTCGGCGGCTTCGCGGTCACCGCCGGCATCGGCATCGACGCGCACGTCGCACGCTTCGAGCGCGAACACGACGACTACTCGGCGATCCTGCTCAAGGCCCTGGCCGACCGCCTCGCCGAGGCCTTCGCCGAGTGCCTGCATCAGCGCGTACGCCGCGACTACTGGGGCTACGCGGTCGACGAGGCGCTCGACAACGAGGCGCTGATCGCCGAACGCTACCGCGGCATCCGGCCGGCGCCGGGCTATCCGGCCTGTCCCGACCACACCGAGAAGGACACGCTGTTCCGCCTGCTCGACGCACCGGACAACGCCGGCATCACGATCACCGACAGCTACGCGATGCTGCCGACCGCCGCGGTCTCCGGCTGGTACTTCGCGCATCCGGACAGCCAGTACTTCGTGGTCGGCCGCGTCACGCGCGAACAGGTCGAGGACTACGCCAGGCGCAAGGGCTGGACGCTGGCCGAGGCCGAGCGCTGGCTGGCGCCGAACCTCGACTACGATCCGGAGTAGCGCCGACGCCGACCGCGATGCGACACGGCGCGCCGAGGGCGGCGTCCGGCAGCAGGCCAGGAACTCCGGTCCTCCTGCCGCCTCCAAGACGCACCTTCCCGTCCGGACGCCCCCCATGCGCCACACTCTGCTCGGCTCGGTCGTCGCACTCGCACTCGCCGCCGGCGTGCATGCCGAGCCCTCGGCACCGCTCGATCTGCGCTTCGCGCTGAGCGTCGACGGCCGTCTCGTCGGCTCGCCGCGCCTGCGCGTGCAGCCCGGTACGCCCGGCGAGATCCGCGTCGAGGCGGACGACGGCGGCGGCTACCGGTTCGAGGTCCGTGCCGATCCGCCGGCCAGGCCGACCGACCCGCCGAGCATCGTGCTGAAAGCGGCGTTGCACACGCGTGTCGACGGCGCTTGGCAGACGCTCGGCGAGCCGGTGCTGCAGATCGGGCTCGACGGGCAACCCGCCTCGATCGAGATCGGCAGAGCCGGCGGCGACGCCGCGCACTATCACATCGAGGTCACCGCCAGGCCGGCCGAGGATCGATCGCCGGCCGCGCGCCGCTGAGCGCACCGCGGCTACAGCACGACCGGCCGGTCCGGCAGCTCGTCGGGGTTGTCGTCGGGTTCGGCCGGAAACTGCGCGGCGAGCAGCACGTTGGCGCGCTCGACCGCGGCGATCGCGCCGGCCTCGAACGCGCCGGCCGCGAAATGCTCGCGGATGCATGCGCACAGCGCCTGCCACTCGGCATCGCCGATGCGCGCGGCGATGCCGCGGTCGGCGACGATCTCGATCGCGTGCTCGGCCAGCAGCACGTAGATCAGCACGCCGGTGTTCTCGCGCGTGTCCCAGACGCGCAGATGAGCGAACACCTCGGCCGCACGCTCGCGGACGCTCAGCCGCGACAGCACGAGCCGCCACGGCAGCGCGCCCTCGACCGCGAAGCAGACCTCGCCGCGATGGCCGCGCTCGCCGGCGGCGATCGCGCGCTGGATCGCATCGAGCGTGGCCGGCGGAAAGTGCCGTGCCACCGGGTCGCCCGCGAACAGATGCCGCAGCCATCGCATCGCGCGCACCCTCACCAGCTGCCCGAAGCGCCGCCGCCGGCGGAGATGCCACCGCCGCCGCTGAAACCGCCGCCGCCACCACCGCCACCCCAGCCGCCACCGCCCCAACCGCCGAGGCCACCGCCGCTCCAGCCGCCGCGGCCGCCGCCGTTGGCGAAGCCGCCGCCGCTGCCGCCGGCGAAGCCGATCAGCAGGCCGAACAGACCCATGCCGAGCCCGACCGGCAGCAGCGCGCTGATCAGCCAGGCGACGCCGCCGCCGGCCGCGGCGACGAGTCCGGCGCGCGGCAGCGGCGCCACACGGCCGAACAGGCTGCGTGCCCAGACCGCGGCGATGAAGCCGAACATCAGCGCGCTCATGAAGTCGCCCTCGCCGCGCTCGCGGCCGCCGCTCCACGGCTCCGGCAGCGGTTCGCCGTCGATCAGCCGGGTCAAAGCGCCGACCGCTTCATCGATGCCGCCGGCGTAGTCGCCCTCGCGAAAGCGCGGCGTCACGTACTCGCGGATGATCCGCATCGCCGCCGCGTCCGGAATCGCGCCTTCGAGGCCGCGCGCGACCTCGATGCGCACGCGCCGGTCGTTCTTGGCGACCAGCAGCAGCACGCCGTCGTCGACGCCGCGGCGGCCGAGCTTCCACTGGTCCTGGACGCGGATCGCATAGGCCGCGATGTCCTCCGGCGCCGTCGTCGGCACGATCAGCACGGCCAGCTGCGCGCCCTTGCGCTGCTCGAGCGCGGCGAGCTCGGACTCGAGCGCCGCGCGCTGCGCTGCGTCGAGCGTGCCGGTCAGGTCGGTCACGCGCGCGGTCAGCGCCGGCACCGGCTGCGGATCGCCGTCCGCCGCGACCGCAGCGCCGGCGAGCACACAGACGGCCAGCCAGGCCAGCGCGCATCGGAACAGCGGCGTCATCGCGGGCGCCGTCAGCCGCCGGCGGGTGCGGGCTTGCTGAAATCGACCGCCGGGGCGGTCGAGATCGCCTTCTCGTTCTCGACCGAGAAATTGGCCTTGGTCGGATAGCCGAAGAGCTTCGCGGTCAGGTTCTGCGGAAAGCTGCGCACGTAGGTGTTGTAGTCCTGCACGGCGGCCACGTAGCGGTTGCGCGCGACCGCGATGCGGTTCTCGGTGCCTTCCAGCTGCGCCTGCAGGTTCTGGAACAGGCCGTCGGCCTTGAGGTCCGGATAGTTCTCCGACACCGCCATCAGCCGCGTCAGCGCGCTCGACAGCTCGCCCTGGGCGGACTGGAACTTCGCGATCGCAGCCGGATCGCTCAGCATCTCCGGCGTGATCTTCAGCGTGCCGACCTGCGCGCGCGCCTCGGTCACGCGCGTGAACACCGACTCTTCGTGACTGGCGTAGCCTTTGACGGTGTTGACCAGATTGGGCACCAGATCGGCGCGCCGCTGGTACTGGTTCAGCACTTCCGACCAGGCCGCGGTGACGGCCTCGTCCTTCTGCTGGATCGCGTTGTAGCCACAGCCCGACAGCAGCATCGCCGCCAGACCGATCAGCACCAGCCGGAATCTACGCATCGCCGCTCTCCCGAATAGGCCTGCAGCGCACTGTGCGCCGCGGCCCGGAGCTGTGCAAGAGGCGGCCCCTCGTCAGCGATCGGCCGGCACGGCCTCCGCGTCCGCGCCGGCCGCGAAGCCTCAAGCCGTGCTGCCGCCGCGCCGGTGGCGCAGGTCCACGACCAGGTTGTAGATCGCCACCACCGACGGGAACAGGTTCGACAGGATGCCGACCGAGTCGTTCTTGCCGAACGTGAAGTAGCTGACCAGCAGCAGGCTGCCGAACACCGACAGCCACCAGAACGCACGCGGCATGTGCACGCGCTTGAGCTTGCGCGTGGCATACATCTGCACGAACCAGCGGCTCGTGAACAGGAACACGCCCAGATAGCCGATCAGCTTCCATGGCGTGACGCCGATGCTGTGCACGTAGAAAAGGACTTCGTTCATCGGATCGCTCGTAACGCATCGGGCAGCGCGGGGGTGGCGATTCTATCGGGATCGCAGCGCGGAGGCCGTCGAGGCGCGCGTCCCGGCCGCGGGTCGACCGGTTCGCCGCGGCCGCAATCGCGGCCGGCGCGCTCGAATCGCGAACCCGGGCGGCAGCGGCGGCGCGTTCCGGGTCGCTGCGACAGCTCGGCCGACCGGCCATCGCATCGGCCGGCGTACGCGACGTCAGCCGCGCGCCGGACCGTGCGGGACGATGCCCTGCTCGGCGAGCCGCGCCAGGATCCGCTCGACCGCGGCGTCGACGCCGGTCTCGTCGCTGCGCACGTGGACCTCGGGCGCCTCGGGCGCTTCGTACGGCGAGTCGATGCCGGTGAAGTTCTTGAGCTCGCCGCGGCGCGCCTTGGCGTACAGGCCCTTCGGGTCGCGCCGCTCGACGACCGCCAGCGGCGTGTCGACGAAGACCTCGACGAACTCGCCCGCGGCGACGCGGCGGCGCGCCAGCTCGCGCTCGGAGCGGAACGGCGAGATGAACGCGCAGATCACGACGAGGCCGGCATCGACCATCAGGCCGGCCACCTCGGCGATGCGGCGGATGTTCTCGACGCGGTCGGCGGCGGTGAACCCCAGATCCTTGTTGAGGCCGTGACGGATGTTGTCGCCGTCGAGCAGATAGGTGTGCACGCCGAGCGCGTGCAGGCGCTGCTCGAGCCGGTTGGCGATCGTCGACTTGCCCGATCCGGACAGGCCGGTCAGCCAGACCACGGCCGCGCCGTGCCCGTTGCGCGCCGCGCGCGCCGCCTGGTCCACGCTCAGTGCCTGCCAGTGCACGTTCTGCGAGCGGCGCAGCGCGAAATGCAGCAGCCCGGCGCCGACCGTGCGATGGCTGATGCGGTCGATCACGATGAAGCTGCCCATGTCGCGGTTGTCGGCATACGGGTCGAACGGCACCGCGCGGTCCAGCGTCAGCGTACACACGCCGATCGCGTTCAGCGCCAGCGTGCGCGCGGCCAGATGCTCGAGGCTGTCGACGTCGATCTGGTACTTCGGCGCCGCCAGCGTGCCGCCGGTGGTCGTCGCGCCGATCTTCACGAGATAGCCGCGGCCCGGCAGCATCGGCTCTTCGTCCATCCAGACCACGGTGGCCTCGAACTGGTCGGCCACTGCCGGCGGCGCCGTGGCGGCCGCGATCACGTCGCCGCGACTGACGTCGACCGGATCGGCCAGCGTCAGCGTCACCGACTGGCCGCAGACCGCTTCGTGCAGATCGCCGTCGTAGGTCACGATGCGCGCGACCGTCGAGGTGTGGCCCGACGGCAGCACGCGCACCGCGTCGCCGGGCCGGACCCGGCCGCCGAGCACGCGGCCGGCATAGCCGCGAAAATCCGGATCGGGCCGCTGCACGCCCTGCACCAGGAAGCGCAGCGGCGCGGTCAGGGCCGGCGGATCGACGGCGACGCTCTCCAGATGCGCGATCAGGCTCGGCCCGCGATACCACGGCGTGTTCGGACTGGGCGCGGCGATCAGATTGTCGCCGCGCAGCGCCGACAGCGGCACGCTGACGACCGAGGCGATGCCGATGCGCTCGGCGAACGCGCGGTAGTCGGCGTCGATCGCCTCGAATACGGCCTGGGAGTAGCCGACCAGGTCGAGCTTGTTGACCGCCAGCACGACATGGCGGATGCCGAGCAGCGCGACCAGATGGCTGTGCCGGCGCGTCTGCGTCAGCACGCCCTGGCGCGCGTCGACCAGGATCACCGCCAGGTCCGCGGTCGAGGCCCCGGTGACCATGTTGCGCGTGTACTGCACGTGGCCGGGCGTATCGGCGACGATGAAGCGGCGTCGCGCGGTCGCGAAGTAACGGTAGGCGACGTCGATCGTGATGCCCTGCTCGCGCTCGGCCGACAGGCCGTCGACGAGCAGCGCGAAATCGAGTGCGCCACCCTGCGTGCCGACCCGGCGCGAATCGGCCGCGAGCACGGCCAGCTGGTCCTCGAGCAGGGCCTGCGTGTCGTAGAGCAGGCGGCCGATCAGCGTGCTCTTGCCGTCGTCGACGCTGCCGCAGGCGATGAAGCGCAGCAGCGTCTGCCCGTCGGCGGTTGCGGCAGCAGGCGGCGCGGGCGCGTCGGACGGCGTCATCAGAAGTAGCCCTCGGCCTTCTTCTTCTCCATCGAGCCGCTGCTGTCGTGATCGATCAGGCGGCCCTCGCGTTCGCTGCTGCGCAGCGTCAGCATCTCGGCGATCACCGCCTCGACGCTGTCGGCCTGCGATTCGATCGCGGCGGTCAGCGGCCAGCAGCCGAGCGTGCGGAAGCGCACGCTGCGCAGCACCGGCACCTCGCCGTCGGCCAGCGGCATGCGCTCGTCGTCGACGACGATCAGGCGCCCGTCGCGCACGACCACCGGCCGCATCGCCGCGAAGTACAGCGACACCACGGCGATGCGCTCGCGCGCGATGTACTGCCAGACGTCGAGCTCGGTCCAGTTCGACAGCGGGAACACGCGCAGGCTCTCGCCGGGATGCTTGCGCGCGTTGTAGAGCCGCCACAGCTCCGGCCGCTGCGCCTTCGGATCCCAGCGGTGCTGCGCATTGCGGAACGAGAACACGCGTTCCTTTGCGCGCGACTTCTCCTCGTCGCGCCGCGCGCCGCCGAACGCGAGGTCGTACCGGTGCAGGTCGAGCGCCTGCTTGAGGCCTTGAGTCTTCCACACGTCGGTGTGCAGCGCCGAGCCATGCGTGAACGGGCCGATGCCGCGCGCGACCGCCTCGGGATTGCGATGCACGACCAGCTCCATGCCGGCCTCGCGCGCCGCGCGGTCACGCAGCTCGTACATCGCGCGGAACTTCCAGCTGGTGTCCACGTGCAGCAGCGGGAACGGAGGCCGGCCCGGAAAGAACGCCTTGCGCGCCAGATGCAGCATGACCGCGCTGTCCTTGCCGATCGAGTACAGCATGACCGGCCGCTCGGCCTCGGCGACGGCCTCGCGCAGGATGTCGATGCTCTCCGCCTCGAGCCGCTGCAGATGGTCCAGGCCGGTCATCGCGGCGCACCCGCAGGCGCGGCCGGGCGCGCTTGCGACGATCGGCGCGCGCGCTCAGCCATCGCGCTGCGCGCCACTGGTGCGGCGGCGTGCCCACAGATTCAGCGACTCGACCGCGATCGAGAAGCCCATCGCGAAGTAGACGTAGCCGCGCGGGATGTGCAGCTCGAAACCGTCGGCGATCAGCACCATGCCGACCAGGATCAGGAACGCCAGCGCGAGCATGCGGATCGTCGGATGGTGGTCGATGAACTCGCCGACGGTGTTGGCGGCGAAGATCATCACCGCCACGGCCAGGATGATCGCCGCGACCATGATCGGGATGTGGTCGACCATGCCGACCGCGGTGATCACCGAGTCCAGCGAGAAGACGATGTCGATCACCGCGATCTGCGCGATCACGAAGCCGAACGAGGAAAACACGCGCCCCTCCTCGTCGCCGCCGCCGCGCGCGCCTTCGAGCTCGTGATGGATCTCCATGACCGCCTTGACCAGCAGGAACAGGCCGCCGCCGACCAGGATGATGTCGCGCAGCGAGATCACCTGCCCCGCCGCCGTGAACAGGCCCATGCGCTCGTCGTCGAAGCCGGCCAGCGTCGCCAGCACCAGCAGCAGCGCGATGCGCGTGATGCAGGCCAGCGCCAGGCCGACGCGCCGCGCCAGCGGGCGCTGCGGCGGCGCCAGGCGGCTGACCGCGATCGAGACGAAGACCAGGTTGTCGACGCCGAGCACGATCTCCAGCGCCGCCAGCGTGAACAGCGCGATCCAGGCCTGCGGGTCGGAAAGGAGTTCGATCATCGTGCGCTCCGGTCAGCCGATGGCGCCGGCGGCGCGCCGGCGTCCGCGACGATCGCCGCCGGGCACCCAAGCGCCGATGAACGGTGCGACGCGGAGACGGGCCGCGCGCTCACGCGAAACGCTGCCACAGGATCAGTCCCCAGCACAGCGCGACGTTGGCCAGCAGCAGGAACACCGCGGCCGATCCCATGTCCTTGGCGCGCCCGGCCAGTTCGTGGAACTCCGGGCTGACCTTGTCGACGACCGCCTCGACGGCCGAGTTGATCAGTTCCATCGCCAGCACCAGCAGCAGGCTGCCGGCCAGCAGCGCCTTCTCGACCGCGCCCCGGCCGAGCCAGAGCCCGGCCGGCAGCAGCACCAGGCAGATCAGCACCTCGAGCCGGAACGAGGCTTCGTACGACCAGGCCGCGCGCAGCCCCTTCCACGACCATCGCAGCGCGCGGACGATCTGCCGCGGGCCGCGCGGTTCGGTACTGGGCATGGCCGTGCGATCGCCGACCGCGCGCTCAGGCCGCAGCGGGCGGCTGCCAGGCGATGTCGAGCTCGCGCGCGGCCTTGACGTCGTCGAGGCGGCGCACCGGCATCGTCAGCGGCGCGTCCTTCATCGCCTGCGGATCCGAGGCCGACAGCGCGAGCAGCTCGGTCATGACCTCGACGAACTCGTCGAGCGTCTCCTTGCTCTCGGTCTCGGTCGGCTCGATCAGCAGGCACTCGGGCACCAGCAGCGGGAAGTAGTTGGTCGGCGCGTGGATGTTGCGGTCGAGCAGGCTCTTGGAGAAATCCAGCGCGGTGATGCCGTTGGCCTTCTTCTGGCGCGCCACGGTCACGATGAACTCGTGGCTGGCGCGGCGCTCCGGGTAGGCCAGGTCGAAGCCGGCGTCGGCGAGGCGGCGCGCCAGGTAATTGGCGTTGAGCGTGGCGTATTCGGCGACGCGGCGCATGCCCTCGCGGCCGAGCATGCGCGCATAGACGTAGGCGCGCAGCAGCACGCCGGCGTTGCCGGCGAACGTGGTCAGGCGGCCGATCGACAGCGGGCGGTCCTTGCGGCGGACCCAGCCGTAACGGCCGTCGTCCTTCTTCTCGATCATCGGCACCGGCAGGAACGGCTTGAGCCGCTCGGACACGCCGACCGCGCCCGCGCCCGGACCACCGCCGCCGTGCGGCGTCGAGAAGGTCTTGTGCAGGTTCATGTGGATCGCGTCGAAGCCCATGTCGCCCGGCCGCACCTTGCCGAGGATCGCGTTCAAGTTGGCGCCGTCGTAATAGAGCAGGCCGCCGGCGTCGTGGACCAGCCTGGCAATCTCCTGGATGCGCCGCTCGAACACGCCGATCGTCGAGGGATTGGTCAGCATGATGCCGGCGGTCCTCGGGCCGAGCACCTTCTTGAGCGCCTCGATGTCGATGTCGCCGTCGTCCTTGGTCGGGATCTCGCGCACCGTGCAGCCGCACATCGTCGCGGTCGCCGGATTGGTGCCGTGCGCGGCGTCGGGCACGATGATCTCGGTGCGCTCGGTGTCGCCGCGGTGGCGGTGGTAGGCCACGATCATCGCCACGCCGGCCAGCTCGCCCTGCGCGCCGGCCATCGGCGCCAGCGACACGCCGCCCTTCATGCCGGTGACGTCGGCGAGGATCTCCTGCAGGTCGTACATGCACGACAGGAAGCCCTGGCTCAGCGATTCAGGCGCGTACGGATGGCGCGCCAGGAAGCCGTCGAGCATCGCCAGCGTGTGGCAGGCGCGCGGGTTGTACTTCATCGTGCACGAGCCGAGCGGGTAGAACTGCGTGTCGATCGAGAAGTTCTTGCGCGACAGGTTGGTGTAGTGGCGCACCGTCTGCAGCTCGGACACCTCCGGCAGCGCCGGGCGTTCGCGGCGGCGCAGCGCCTCGGGCAGGTCGGACGGGATCGCGGTGTCGGCGGGAAGCTGCGCGGCCGCGGTACGGCCGGGCTGGGAAAGCTCGAAGATCAGCATGGACGGGCACGCCAGAGGAGGAAAAATCAGCGCGCAATGATGCCACAAAGCACCGCGGCGACGGGGCCATGCCCGGCTGGCGCTGACGGTCGTACCGCCGTCCCGGGCGCGCCGCTACGATAGCCGCCTTGGCCCGGGGAGCCCGTCCGAATGAACCGCCGTCTCGTGCTGTGGACCGCCGCGATCGCCGCGGCGCTGATGCTGATCGGCCTGGCCGGCCTCGACGTGCCGCTGGCGCAGGCGATCCGTGCGGCCGGGCTCGAGGATGCCGCGCTGTTCCGGGTCGGCCTCGACGTGCTCGATACCGTGCTCGGCGTCCACCTCTGGTTCTGGCTGGCCGGCACCGTCTGCATCGCCACCGGCAGCATCGGCCTGCTCTGGCCGCGCCCGCCGCTGCCGCGCCGGCTGCCGGCGGCCCTGTTCGCGGCCGGCCTGGTCCAGGTCGCGACGATCGCGACGATGATCCAGGGCAAGAACGCGTTCGGCCGCCTGCGCCCGATCCAGTTGTTCGAGTCCGGCGACTGGTCGCGGATCTGGTTCGCCGGCGGCGGCTCGTTCCCGTCCGGCCACGGCGCGTTCTACTTTGGCCTGTTCCTGCCGCTGGCCGCGATCGCGCGGCCAGCCTGGCTGCGCGCAACCCTGCTGGCGGTGCCGACCTACGTCGTGATCGCGCGGATCGATCTGGCGCGACATTTCCTGTCCGACGTCATGGCCTCGGCGCTGATCGCGGCGCTGTACGCGCTGGTCGCCTCGTTCGTGCTGAGGCGGTGGTTGCCGCCACGCTGAGCGGAACCACGAAGGCATCACGTCGAATCGGCAACATGATCCATCGAAGTCCTTGCACGAAGAGTCCATGACGGCGCTCGATCGATTCATCCGGATCGTCACTCGGCACGGCGCGCGACATGAAGTTGCGGCATCGACGTAGCCTGGGTAGGCTGCCCTGGTCACAGGGGGAACAGGGATAGGTATCGTGCACCGATCGGCAACGACGTCGTTTTTTCTCGCGTGCTTGGGATTTTTGGCCGCATCGCCAGCTCTTGCACAGGACCAGGCACCGCGCCTGTTCGTCTCGATCGACCGACAGCCACCGCCGCAGGAACCCGGACCCTGGCTGCAAAGCTGGCATATCGCCATCGATCAGCAGGCGATACAACAACCGGCCCAGGCAATCACGCTGAATCTTCCGGACCAGCGCGAAGTCATCGTGCGGCTTGATCGCTGGTCGCCGAAAGCGGGCTACGTCTCGGAGCTGATCGGCGATGGACCCGAAGTGCGCTGGTTCCCGGACCCGAATGCCGAACCCGACGAGTTCGCGTGGGAATGGTATGGCCGCTCGGAGGGCCACACGATCTCGCTCATCTTTCATCATGGCGTGGTTGCGGCACGTCTCTGGACGCGGAGCACAAGTACGGATTGGAACCGCGCGCAGGTGGAGTTACCGAACTGGCCGAGGTCAATCCGGATTGGTGGCAAATGCATCCGGAGCGCGAGAATCAGTCCGAGCAAGTAACCTCGCCTGGTGATACTCCCAATGGTCTTACACCATCCGGCGGCCCGACCTGGAACTCGTCCTGTCCTGACCCTCTGCCCACAGCCGTTAGCGTAATCGATGTGCTGGTGATGTACACCCCGGCGGTTTTTGGCTCATATGGCTCCACCCTCGCTGGCGTCGAGGGAGCCGCAATCAGCGCTATCGCCAACGCCAACAACAGCTTGAAGAACAGCAACATCACTACTGTACGCTTCTCTTTGCGCGGCGTAGAGCCGGTGCCCAACCCGGAATCTTTCGACTACGACCAGCCAAACATTGGGAACGCGCTCTTCCATTTGGCAGGCGTGACCGGCGAGACGCCAGGCCAATACCCAGGCTGGACTTATGCGAGCAATGCCGGCGTCATCAACCGACGTAACGCGATTGGCGCCGATGTCGTCGCTCTGGCCCGAAGGAATCAAGCCTCGAATACGTGCGGGGCCGCTTTCGTGCATCGCCTGTACAATTTAGTCGGCGGCTGGATCGAGCCCGGCGCAGAGTTCGAACGAAAATCGTATCTGGTCTTCGATCCTAGCTGCGACGTCGACCGGCTCAATCTCGCCCATGAACTCGGCCATCTGCTGGGCATGGAACATGACCCGCTCAACACACAAATGCCAGGCTTCGCGTCTCCGACTTGCCCCTGGTCTTACGGGCATCGCAACTCTCATTCCAACCCGAATATCGGCTTCCGCACAGTGATGTCATACCCCACCGGGGTCGGAACTGGAGGGCCGATATGCACCGGGAAGCATGCCTGCCCCCTCATCGATGCTTACTCCAATCCAGACTTCGCATGGAACGGCGCAATTGTTCCCAATCCAACCTCCGGCGCCATACCCATTGGCGTCCAGAATAGCGGAAGCGCTGGACCCGCAGCGCGAGCCAACGATACGCTTGCGCGGCTAGCTCCCATTGTCGCGGAATTCCGGGCGAGGCCTGAGGTAATTTTCGCCAATGGCTTCCAGTAGTCTCATCCTGACGGGCTTAGCCGCACTGCTGCCTGGTTCCGTACACGCAGCTTTGACAGTCGGCGCTCCCACACTCGAAACATCGAGCCTTTATGGTGGGCCGGCTTACGGGCCATGCATCAATCCGTCACTCTCGGCCTCGGCACGCCTGCTGCTTTTCATGTGCCACTCCAGCGACATCGTCGCTGATGACGACAACGACCGCTACGACACCTTCCTGCTCGATCGTCAGACACGACATCTGCAGCGCGTCAGCGTCGACAGTTGGGGGAACGACCATCGATTCCACAGCGATATCGGCATCCCCTACGACAACGGACATCTGGTCGTCTTCGGTTCCAACGCGAAACTGGATCCGGTCATCCCATGGGAGTACTACGACCTTGGCATCAGCAATGTTTTTTTGCGTGATCTGCAAGAAGGCACGACCACGCTCATCGGCTTGAACCATCTTGGCGAATCCGAACGACTCGGCACTCGGTTTTCTGCTGCCCTATACGACAGAACGGAGGCCGTCCTTACCAGCGGAGCCAATCTTTTAGGAGAAGACACCAACGGCGCGCTCATGGAGGACGTCTACATTAGGAATTGGCGCACCGGCGCCATCGAGCTTATCTCCGGCTCGCCAAGTGGAGAGCAAAGCAACTGCTACACCGACAATGGCACGCTCGTATCGGAGAACGGGCGTTACGTCGTGTTCTCCAGCTGTGCCAGCAACCTCACCGATGACAATCCGCTAGGCGCACGCAATCTGTTCCTGCGTGACCGCTGGCTCGGAACGACTCGACGCCTGACCCGACACTGGGCGGGCGGGGAGTTCATCACGCCGCCGTACTTCTATCTCGACTCCGGCGCCGGCCGGATCATCGGCGAGCGCTACGTGCCTTTTTCCGCCATTGGCGGCGAACTGGTGCCCGGGGGAAACCCTATCCAGTTCCATACCTACCTGCTGGATATCCAGACCGGGGAAGTCGAGTTGATCTCTCGCTCCTGGACCAGTCCACCGTCCGCAGTCGATGGGTGGCGTCCCTCAATGAGCGCCGACGGCCGATACCTGGCGTTCCCTTCGCGATCGCCTGACATCACGGCCGATCCGGGCCCGACGCCCGCCGTGTATCTCAAGGATCGGTTTACCGATGAGATCGTGAACGTCAGCGCGGGATTGCCCGGCTCCTCATCCGATCTCTCGATCGTGAACATCTCGGCCGATGGCTCCACGCTTGCCTTCACCTGGCGCTACGACGCCAGCGCGCCGCAACCTTACGCCGGTCGAACGCTGATCTACACCGTCTCGATCCACGGTACGCCGCTCGAGCCGCCGACACCCGAACCCGTTCCGTCGACGAGCTGGACGGGACGCTTCGCCGCGTTGATGGCCTTGCTGCTCGGCGCCTGGATCGCTCTGCGCCGTCGCCGACAGGCGACGTAAAGCCTTGCAAAACCTGGAAATTGCCGGACAGCCCGGCCCGCAGGCGGCGGACGCGGCGCTATGCTTGCGCGCATGACCAAGAACCGGATCCTGCTGGCCGACGACGACGTCGAGCTGGCCCAGCTGCTGCGCGATTTCCTCGTGCGCGAGGGTTTCGACGTGGTGCTCGCGCACGACGCCGATGCGGCGATCGCCGCGGTGCACGGCGACAAGCCGTTCGATGCGATGGTGCTGGACGTCATGCTGCCGGGCCGCTCGGGGCTGGACGTGCTGCGCGAGCTGCGCCGCGACAGCACGCTGCCGGTGCTGATGCTGACCGCGCTCGGCGAGGACATCGACCGCATCCTGGGCCTGGAGCTCGGCGCCGACGACTACATCCCCAAGCCGTGCAATCCGCGCGAACTGGCCGCGCGGCTGCGCGCGGTGCTGCGGCGCGCGCACGGCGAGACCGGCACCGAGACGATGAGCGACCTGCAGTGCGAGAACGTGAGCTTGCGCGCCGCCGCGCGCAGCGTCAGCGTCGATGGCGAGCCGGTCACGCTGACCGCGACCGAGTTCGACCTGCTCGCGCTGCTGATGCGCGAGGCCGGGCGCGTGGTCACCAAGGAGCGCATCTCGCAGACCGTGCTCGGACGGCCGCTCGGTCCGTACGACCGCTCGATCGACGTGCACGTGTCGAACCTGCGCCGCAAGCTCGGCAATGCCGCCGACGGACAGTCGCACATCACGACGATCCATCGCAGCGGCTACCTGTTCCGCAAGCTCGACGAGCACTGACATGCGGCGGCTGTTCTGGCGCATCTTCGCGGCCTTCTGGCTGGCCATGGTGGTCCTGGTCCTGGCGATGGTCTGGATCACCACGCGCAACTTCGAGACCGAGAAGATTCCGGGTCTGGACGTCACGCGCCTGCAGGCGACGATGGACGACCAGCTCGCGCGCGTCGCGCGCGACCTGCGCCGCAACGGACCGGACGGCCCGCATCGCTGGCTGCGCGCCAGCGACGCGCGCGGGCCGGTGCGCCTGTATCTGCTCGACCGGCAGGGCCGCGATCTGCTCGACCGGCGCGTGCCGTCGGAGGCGGCCGAGGCGGCGCGCACCGCGCTGCTCGGCCTCGACCCGGCCGACCCCGCGCGCAGCGCGGCGGCCGAACCGGATTCGGACCGGATCCGGCTGCGCCTGGTGATCCTGCGCGACGGGCGGCGCTATGCGGCGGTCGCGGTGTTCGACGGCTCATCGTTCGGCCGCCTGCTCTACCACCGGCCGTACGCGTTCTGGAGTCACATCGGCCTGGCACTGGTCGTCAGCACCCTGGTCAGCGGCCTGCTGGCGTACTACGTCGCGCATCCGATCGGGCGCATCCGCGGCAGCATGCGCCGTTTCGCCGAGGGCGATCTCGACGCACGCGTGGGCCGGCTGCGCTTCGGCCGCAGCACCGAGATGACCGGCCTGGCCGGCGAGTTCGACCGCATGGCCGAGCGCATCCGCGCGCTGATCGAGAACAACCGCCGCCTGGTCCGCGACGTCTCGCACGAGCTGCGCTCGCCGCTGGCGCGTCTGCGCGTCGCGCTGGAGCTGGCGCGCGAAGGCGATCCGGCCGAGACCCGGCGTTCGCTCGACCGTATCGAGCGCGAGGCCGACCGCCTGGAGGCGATGCTCGCTCAGGCGATCGAGCTGTCGCGGCTGGAAACCGCCCACGAGCCGCGCCGCGAGCGCGTCGCGCTCGACGAGCTGGTCGACCACGCGATCCGCAACGCCGACTACGAGGGCGCGCTGCGCGAGCGCAAGGTGGTGCAGACCGCGACGGCGCCGATCCGCCTGCAGGGCGCGCCCGATGCGCTGTACAGCGCGGTCGAGAACATCATCCGCAACGCGCTGGCCTATACCGCCGACGGCACCACGGTCGAGGTCGCGCTGCTGCGAGATCCGGCCGATCCGGCGCTGGCGCGGATCGTCGTGCGCGACCACGGGCCGGGCGTGCCCGAGAACGAGCTGGTACGCATCTTCGAGCCGTTCTACCGCACCGACGCGGCGCGCACGCGCTCCAGCGGCGGCACCGGGCTGGGCCTGGCGATCGCGCGGCGCGCGGTGATCAACCACGGCGGCCACATCATCGCCTGCAATGCCGACGGCGGCGGCCTCGAAGTCACGATCAGCCTGCCGGTCGAGCCCGCGGCCTGACGCGGCAGCGCAGCGGCCGAAGACGGCGCGCTATCATCGAGGGCCGTCCGTCGCCGGAGCCCGCCGATGCGCCCATCCGACCGTCCGTCATCGCGCCGCCGGCGCGCCGGCGCCGCGCTGCTGGCGGCGCTTGCGCTGGCGCCGCTCGCAGCCGTGGCCGAAACCGAGGCTCCGCCGCTGCCGGCGGCCGAGGCATTCCGCTTCGAGAGCCAGAACCAGACGCTGACGATGCGTTATCGCGACGTGGCGCCGACCGCACCGGCCAACGGCCGCACGGCGCTGTTGCTGCACGGCAAGAACTTCTGCGCCGACTACTGGCGCCAGACCGCCGCGACGCTGGCCGGACACGGTTTCCGCGTGATCGTGCCCGAGCAGATCGGCTTCTGCGCGTCGGACAAGCCCGAGCGCTACCACTTCAGCCTGCACCAGCTGGCCGCCAACACGCAGGCGCTGCTCGCCAAGCTCGGCGTCGAGCGCGCCGAGCTGGTCGGCCATTCGATGGGCGGCATGCTGGCGCTGCGCTACGCGCTGCTGTATCCGCAGACGACGGCGCGGCTGGTGCTGGTCAATCCGATCGGACTGGAGGACTGGAAGGCCAAGGGCGCGCCGTACCGCTCGATCGATGCGGCCTACGCGGCCGAGCGCAAGAGCAGCTACGAGAGCATCGCCCGCTACCAGCGCGCCAACTACTACGACGGCGACTGGAAGCCGGCCTACGAAGCGCTGGCGCGCGGACTCGCCGCGGTCTACGCCGGTCCCGACGGCAAGGCGTACGCATGGAACGCCGCACTGACCTCGGACATGATCTACACGCAGCCGGTCGTGTACGAGTTCGAGCGCATCGCGGTGCCGACGACGCTGATCATCGGCCAGCGCGACCGCACCGCGATCGGCCGCGAAGGCGCGCCACCGGCCATCGCCAAGGCGCTCGGCGACTACCCGGCGCTCGGCCGCGAGGCCGCACGGCGCATTCCCGGCGCGCGCCTGATCGAGATGCCGGGCCTGGGCCACCTGCCGCAGATCGAGGCGCCCGACCGCTTCCGCGCCGAGCTGCTGAAGGCCTTCGAGCTGGCACGCTGACATGAGTGCCACGACGACCGCGGCCAGCGGCACCTGGCCGCACGGACCGCGCCAGCTGGTGTCGACGCTGGCCTGGCTGCGCCTGTGCGCGGTCGCCGGCCAGGCGCTGACGGTGACGTTCGTCGCGGTCTGGCTCGATCTGCCGATCCCGGTGATACCGCTCGCGATCGGCATCGCGGTGCTGGCCGCGTTCGCGCTGTTCGCGTTCTGGAGACTGGCGCAGCCCCGGCCGATCGGCAGTGCCGAGGCGGTGGTCCACATCGCGATCGACACGATCGTGCTCGGCTATCTGCTGTACCTGACCGGCGGTGCGACCAACCCGTTCGTCTCGCTGCTGGTGATGCCGATCACGCTGACCGCCGCGGCGCTGCCGCGGCTCTACGTCGCCGCGGTCGCGACGCTGGCGGCGACGACCTATCTGGTGCTGCTGCGCTGGTATCTGCCGCTGCCGTACGTGCACGGCGACCGCAGCTACAACGTGTTCAACCTGCACGTGGCCGGCATGGCGATCAGCTTCGTGATCACCGCCGGCCTGCTCGGTTTCTTCATCGCCGGCCTGGCCGGCGCGCTGCGTGCGCGCCAGGCCGCGTCCGAGCACGAGCGCGAGCGGGCGCTGCGCGACGAGGGCATCCTCGCGATCGCGACGCAGGCGGCCGGCACCGCGCACGAGCTCAACACGCCGCTGTCGACGATGCGCACGCTGCTGACCGAACTGCGCCGCGAGCACGGCGACCAGCCGCAGCTGGCCGAGGACCTCGCGCTGCTGGCCGGCCAGGCCGACCGCTGCCGCGACATCCTGCGCGAGCTGGTCGCGGTCGGCCGCAACCAGCTGGCCGGCAAGCCCGAGCGCACGACGATCGGCGCCTACGTCGACGCCGCGCGGCGCTCGTTCGCGCTGCTGCGACCGGAGATCGAACTGGACTACACGCCCGACGAGATCGTCGCCGAGCGCGCGGTCTACATCGTGCCGGCGCTGCGCCACGCGCTGATCAACCTGCTCAACAATGCCGGCGACGCTTCGAGCAGCGCCGGCCAGCTGCGCGTCGCGCTGCAGGCGGCGATCGTCGGCGGCTGGCTCGAGCTGCGCGTGCGCGACTACGGACCCGGCCTCGATGCGCCGGCGCCGGGCGGCGCCTCGATCGGCTTCTTCACGACCAAGCGCGACGGCCTGGGCCTCGGCCTCGCGCTGACCAAGGCCACCGCCGAGCGGCTCGGCGGCGAGCTGATCGCACAGCGTCCGGACGGCGGCGGCACGCTGCAGCGATTGCGCCTGCCGGTGTCGGTGCTGGAGAATGCCGGCCACGATGTCTGAGCCCGCTGCCACGATCCTGCTGATCGACGACGACGAGGTCTTCGTCCGCGTCCTGTCGCGTGCGCTGACCGCGCGCGGCTTCACGGTGGCGACCGCGCACGACCGCGCCTCGGCGCTGGCGGCCTGCGCCGAGCACCGGCCCGACCACGCGGTGCTCGATCTGAAGCTCGGCAGCGAGAACGGCCTGGGCCTGATTCCGGAGCTGCTCGCGGCCAGTCCGCGCCTGCGCATCCTGCTGCTGACCGGCTACGCGTCGATCGCGACCGCGGTGGAGGCGATCAAGCGCGGCGCACACGACTATCTGGCCAAGCCGGTCGATGCCGACCAGGTCGTGCATGCGCTGCTCGGCGACGGCCACGACGATGCCGAGCTCGAAGCCGCCCTGCCCGATGCGCCGCCGCCGCTGAAGCGGCTGGAATGGGAGCACATCCAGCGCGTGCTGGCCGAGTGCGACGGCAACATCTCCGAGACCGCGCGCCGGCTCGGCCTGCATCGGCGCACGCTGCAGCGCAAGCTGGCCAAGCGGCCGGTCCGCGAAGCCGGGCACTGATCGGCCAGGCTCGATCGCGGCACCGGTCGGGTGCTCGGCCGCGAGTCTTGGCGGCGGCACTTGTCGACACACCTGCCGATCGGCAGCGATACGCGACGCGTTGCCGATCGCCGAGGCGAAGGCTGTTCGCATAGCCGCGCAGCACGCGCTCGCAGCGACGCCGACGGACGCGCCGCGCTCGTGGATGCAATGCCTGCGAGCGAACCTCGCCGAACCTGACCGGTCATGGCGGGCGGCGCCACGATCGCGGCGCGCGCCGCGTATCAGCGCTCCGGCAGCGGAATGAACTCGGTCTCGCCGGGCACCTGGCCGAAGCGCTGCTCGGTCCAGTCGCGCTTGGCCTGCTCGATCCGTTCGCGCCGCGACGAGACGAAGTTCCACCAGATGTAGCGCTCGCCGTCGAGCGGATCGCCGCCGAACAGGAACAGGCGCGTCGGCGCCAGCGCCTGCAGTTCGCAGGCGCCGCGCTCGGGCAGCACCAGCATCCGCGAGGCGGTCAGCGTGTGGCCGCCGATCGCGACGGCGCCGTCGGCGACGTGGATGCCGCGCTCGCGATGATCGTCGTGGATCGTCAGCCGTGCGCCGGCGTCGCACTCGACCGCGACGTAGAGCGTGCGTGCGAACACCTGCACCGGCGAGGTCAGGCCGTAGGCGTCGCCGGCGACCACGCGCAGCCGCACGCGGCCGCCATCGAGGTTCAGCGTCGGCAGCGTCGCGGCCGGGTGGTGATGGAACGCCGGCGCGGTCTCCTCGTCGCTCTGCGGCAGGGCCACCCAGGTCTGGATGCCGTGCACGCGATGGCCGGCGGCGCGCTCGGCCGCCGGCGTGCGCTCGGAGTGGACGATGCCGCGGCCGGCCGTCATCCAGTTGACGTCGCCGGGCCGGATCACCTGGTCGAAACCGAGGCTGTCGCGGTGCTCGATCGCGCCGTCGAACAGATACGTGACCGTGGCCAGGCCGATGTGCGGATGCGGGCGCACGTCCATGCCGATGCCGGGCGGCATCTGCGCCGGGCCGATGTGGTCGAAGAACACGAACGGCCCCAGGTGGCGCCGCAGCACGTGCGGCAGGAAGCGCGCGACCTCGAGATGGCCGACGTCGTGGATGCGGGGCTCGATCGCCTGGAACGAATCGGACATGGACGCCTCTGCGGGAACGGATGTTGACCAGCACAGCATACCGGCCGCGCCGGCGCTTGCATGCGCGTGCGCAGCCGCACGCCTCGCCGCCGGTTTCTTGTCCGGGGTCAAACCGCATACAGCCGTGGTTTGCTAGGCTGCGGTCCCCGTCCGGAGATCGCGCCATGACCCGCCCCGTGCTGTTCGCTACGCTCCTCGTCCTGGCGATGCCGCTCGGCGCCGCATCGCCGCCGCGTCAGCAGACGCCGGTGCTGCCACCGCCGACGCTGGAGGATCCGGGCGTCGCGGCGCAGGCGCCGGCCAAGGACGCCGCCCCGAAACGCGATCCGGCAGCGGCCGGACAGGCGGTCCCGGCGACGCCGCCGAACGAGACCGACGCGCTGCCCAAGCCCGATACGCGGCCGGCGCGCGAACGCAGCGCACGCGGCGCGGCCGGCCTCGCCGAACGCACCGCCGCCAGCGACATCGCGATCCGCAAGCAGGGCGACGACACCGTCGAGGAGTACCGTCAGGACGGCAAGGTCTGGATGATCCGCATCGTCCGGCCCGACGGCAGCGACCAGACCTTCATGGACATGACCGGCAACGGCCGTCTGACGCGCGACCCGAACATGGGTCCGGTCGCGCCGGTGTATTTCCGCCTCTACGAGTGGAACTGAGCACCGGCGGCGCGCGATCGCGCCGCGGCACCGACGCCGCGGTGCGCTAGAGCCAGTCGCGCGGTCTGAGATAGTCGGCCAGCCGTGCCTCGGCGCTGTCCGGGGCCGGCTGGTAGCCGTACTCGAAGCGCACGCGCGGCGGCAGCGACATCAGGATCGACTCGGCGCGGCCGCCGGACTGCAGGCCGAACAGCGTGCCACGGTCGTAGACCAGGTTGAACTCGACGTAGCGTCCGCGCCGGTACAGCTGGAACTCGCGCTCGCGCTCGCCGTACGGCGTGTCCTTGCGGCGCGCGACGATCGGCAGGTAGGCGTCGAGAAATCCGTTGCCGACCGCCTGCATCAGTGCGAAACAGCGATCGAAGCCGCCTTCACTCAGATCATCGAAGAACAGACCGCCGACGCCGCGCGTCTCGTTGCGATGGCGGATGAAGAAGTACTCGTCGCACCAGCGCTTCCAGCGCGGATACAGATCCTCGCCGTACGGCGCGCACAGGTCGCGCGCGACGCGATGCCAGTGGTGCACGTCCTCGTCGACCGGATAGAACGGCGTCAGGTCGAAGCCGCCGCCGAACCACCACACCGGTACCCGCCCTTCGGCGGTCGCCTCGAAGTAGCGCACGTTCATGTGCGTGGTCGGCAGATGCGGATTGCGCGGATGGAACACCAGCGACACGCCGGTGGCGGTCCAGGAGCGGCCGGCCAGCTCGGGCCGGTGTGCGCTCGCCGACGGCGGCAGCGTCGAACCGTGCACGCGCGAGAAGCCGATGCCGGCCTGCTCGAACACCGCGCCGTCGCGCAGCACGCGCGTGCGCCCGCCGCCACCCTCGCTGCGCTGCCAGCGGTCCTCGGCGAAGCGCGCGGTGCCGTCGACCGTCTCGATCGCCGTGCAGATGCGGTCTTGCAGGTCTTGCAGGAAGGACTCGACGGGCAGGCTGGACGGCGGGGTCATGAAGATCGGCGATCGGCGGCGAAGCGCAGATGGTAATCGACGCGGGCGCCGCGCCCACGCGCTGAACGAACGCGCGTGCCGCCTTCGCAACGCAGCAAGCGATCGGGCGCGGCTGCGCTATTGTCGTCTCCCTCGCCTCGCCGCTCGCGCTTCCATGTCCGACGATACGAACGCCGTCGCCGTCCTGATTCCGGCTCTGAACGAGGCGGCGACGATCCGCGAGGTCGTCGGCGCGGCGCTGGCCGAATGCGCCCGGGTCATCGTCGTCGACGACGGCTCCAGCGACGGCACCGCCGAGCGCATCGCCGACCTGCCGGTGACCGTGCTGCGTCACGCGACGCCGCGCGGCAAGGGCCAGGCGCTGCGGGCGGGGTTCGAAGAAGCGCTGCGCCAGGGCTGCGCGGCGGTCGTCACGATGGACGCGGACGGCCAGCACGACGCGCGCGACATTCCGCGGCTGCTGGCCGCCGCGCGCTCGTATCCGGACCACCTCGTGATCGGCGCGCGCCTGCTCGGCCGCGAGCGTCAGCCGGCCGCGCGCCGGCGCGCCAACGCGGTCGCCGACTGGGGCATCTCCTGGGGCTGCGGACTACCGGTCGCCGACACCCAGAGCGGCCAGCGCTACTACCCGCGGCGAGTGCTCGAGCGCTTCGACCTCGCTGCCGACGATTTCGTGTTCGAGGCGGCGATCCTGATCGCCGCGGCGCGCGAATGCGGCGTCGGCATCGTCTCGGTGCCGATCGCGGTGCGCTATCCGGAAGGCGGCGCCAGCCACTTCCGGCCGGTCCGCGACATCACGCGGATCACCTGCTACACGATCGGCCAGGTGATCCGCCACGGCCACGTGATCGCCAGCTACCGGCGTTCGCACGGTCGCCGCCCGCTGATCTTCGAGGCCTGAGCGCAGCGGGCGAACGCAGCGACCGGCGGGGCGTGCGGCGGGGTGCGTCCGCGGCGGCGCGAGCGGCGGCGATGCGGCCCGGCACCCGATCAGGACCGTGGGTGGTCGCCGGCGTCCGGATCGGCGTCGGCCCAGAAGTCGTAGAAGTTGAACCAGTTGTACGGATCCTCGCGCACGACCGCCTCGAGGCGCCGCGCATAGCGCTGCACGACCTCGCGCAGCTCGTCCTCGCGGCGTTCGCGGGTCAGCGTCAGCGCGTCGGCGAACGGCTCGAACGAGAGATCGTAGCGGGCGCCGCCGCGGTACAGGCCCAGGCACAGGATCACCGGCACCTTGACCAGGGCCGCGACCAGGAACGGCGCGGTCGGGAAGCGCGCCGGCGCGCCGAGGAAGTCGACCGCGACGGTCTGTTCGTGCGGCCGCGCGCGGTCGCCGAGCACGGCGACCAGGGCACCCTGGCGCAACGCCCGGTCCATCGCGAAGACCAGCTCGGGCCCGGGCCGCGAGGCGTCGATCACGCGCCGCGCCAGATCCGGATCGAGGCCGTGCAGCAGCTCGGTCATCGCCGGCGTCTTGCGCGTGTCGAGCACCACGCGCACGTCCAGATCGCCGCGGCCGTGCGGCAAGGCGCGCAGCACCTCGAAACTGCCGAGGTGGGCACCGAGCAGCAGGATGCCGCGGCGCGGATCGAGCCGTGCGCGCAGCGCGTCGAGGCCCTCGACGCGGACCTCGAACGGGCGGTGGCGGTCGGTCAGCAGGAAGACCCGGTCCAGCGTGGTCGCCGCATAGGCGTGCAGATGGCGCAGCACCTCGCGCGGGCGTGCCGGCCGGCCCCAGACGCGGCTCAGAAAGGCCCGCGAGGCCTCGCGCTCGTGTGCGCGCCGCAGATAGAAATACCAGGTGACCGGATGCAGGATCAGGCGCGCCAGCCGGCGCCCCCCGCGCAGCGCGATCGTGCGGAGCAGCCACAGCGCGAAGCGCCCGCCGCCCTCGGGCCGGTCGCTCCAATGTACGCCTGCCGATCGTCCCGGCTCGATCACGCCACCCCTCCCCCAGCTGCGGCCGGCGAGGATAGCAGGGCCGGACCGCGGTAGGATGCGCGGTTTGCAGCCGCCCCGACGAATCGCGATGACCCCACGCCTGCAGGTGTCCCACCTGGCGACCTGGCCGGACGATCTGACCGGATCGCCCGCGGCCGGTGGCGGTGCCGACGCGCCGCTGCCAACGCTGAGCGCGATGGCGCCGATGATGCGCCGCCGCGTCGAACCGCTCGGCCGCATGGCACTGCACGTGGCCTATGCGAGTCAGGGCCAGGACACGCCGCTGCCGGTGGTCTTCGCATCGCGCTACGGCGACGTGCCGCGCTCGATCGCGCTGCTGCGCCAGCTGGTCGACGGCCAGACGCCGTCGCCGACGGCGTTCAGCCTCTCGGTGCACAACGCGATCGGCGCGCTGTGGTCGATCGCCAATGGCCATACGGCGCCGTACACCGCGATCGCCGCCGGCGAGGAGACCGTCGAGGCCGCGTTCACCGAGGCGATCGGCCTGCTCGTCGACGGCGCGCCGGCGGTCATGGTGGTCTGCTACGACGAGCCGCTGCCGGTGCCCTACGACGTCTACGCCGACCATCCCGACATGCCGCACGCCTGGGCCTGCCGGCTGCGTCTGAGCGACGGCGCCGGCATCAGCCTGAGCGCGCTGCCGGCCGCTGCGGACGCGAGCGCCCCGCAGGCCGGCGCCGCAGCGGACACGCCGGCGCCGGATCTCACCGCCGACCGCCGCGTGCTCGGCTTCCTGCGCTCGGACGCGCCGGGCCTCGACCACCGCGCCGGCGCGCGGCTGTGGCAGTGGCGGCGCCATGCGTGAGGCGCTCGACCGCGGCTGGCGCGTGATCGGCACGGGCCTCTCGTTCGCGACGTTCGGCGTCGGCGGCGTGCTGCTGTGGCTGATCTGGTTTCCGCTGCTCGGCCTCGCGGTGCGCGATCGCGCGCGGCGCACGCGGCTGGCACGGCGTTCGGTGCACCACGCCTTCGGTCTGTTCATCGAATGGATGCGTCTGCTCGGCGTGCTCGACTACCGCATCGAGGGCCGCGAGCGCCTGGACCGCCACGGCTTGCTGATCCTGGCCAACCACCCGACCCTGCTCGACGTGGTGTTCCTGGTCTCGCTGGTGCCCGAGGCCGACTGCGTCGTGCGCTCGGGGCTGGCGCGCAACCCGTTCACGCGCGGACCGATCCGCGCCACCGACTATCTGTGCAACGACTCCGGCGCCGGCCTGGTCGAGGATTGCATCGCCTCGGTCAAGAGCGGCAGCAACCTGATCATCTTCCCGGAAGGCACGCGCACGCCGGTCGACGGACCGATGCGTCTGCAGCGCGGCGCCGCGAACATCGCCGCGCGCGGACCGTGCGACATCACGCCGGTGCTGATCCGCTGCGAGCCGCGCAGCCTGACCAAGGGACTGCCGTGGTGGCGCGTACCGCCGCGCCGCATGCAGTACACGATCCGGATCGGCCAGGACATCCCGGTCGCGCCGTTCCTGGCGGCGGCCGGCGGCGAGGCCGGCTTGGCCGCGCGCCGCATCACCGATCACTTGCACCGCCATTTTTCGTATGGAGACGCAGGCGCGGCGGAGGCGGCGGACGATGCGTCGTCCGAACGGCTGCCGCAGAGCGGCTGAACGCGCCGGATGCGCGCCGCGCCGGCCTCCGCCCCGCCGCCCCAAACCGATCGACCCGTTCTAAACTTCGCCCCCACCGTCACCAAGGCCCCCTCATGCACGAACCGCTGGAGCAGGAGATCAAGCTGCTGATCATCGAAGCCCTCAACCTCGAGGACGTCGGCGCCGACGACATCGATCCGGACGCGCCGCTGTTCGTCGACGGACTCGGGCTGGACTCGATCGATGCGCTGGAGCTCGGCCTGGCGCTGCAGAAGCGGTACGGCGTGACGCTGTCGGCCGAGTCGGAGGAGACCCGCCGCCATTTCGCCAGCGTGCGGGCGCTGGCGCGCTTCGTCGCCGATTCCCGCACCGCATGAACGCCCCCGCGATGGCCATGACGCCCGACGACATCTTCCAGCGCCTCTCGGCGATCCTGCAGGAGACCTTCGAGATCGACCCGGCCGCGATCCGGCCCGAGGCGCGCCTGTACGAAGACCTCGATATCGACAGCATCGACGCGGTCGATCTGATCGTGAAGCTCAAGCCGATCGTCGGCGTGCGCCTGCAGCCGGACGCGTTCAAGTCGGTGCGCACGCTGCAGGACGTGGTCGATGCGCTGCACGGCCTGCTCGACGACTGACCTGCCGATGCGCTCCGGGCCCACCCGCGCGCGCCGGCCGGCGCGGTCCCGACCGCAGCGCCCGCCCGGCGCCGCCGACCGCACGCCATGCGCCTGGCCCTGATCGCGCTGGCGACGCTGGCCTATCCGCTGCTGGTATGGCTGGGCATGGCCCATCTGGAACCGCGCTGGCTGGCGGTGGGTCTGGCCGTGCTCGCGGTCGCGCGCGCGGTGGCCACGCGCGAGCGCCTCTGGCTGGTCGCCGCCGGTGGCGCGCTGCTGCTGGCCGCGGCCGCCGCACTCGGCAATGCGCTGCTGCCGCTCAAGCTCTATCCGGCCCTGGTCAACGCGGTGCTGCTGACCGTGTTCGCGGTCAGCCTGGCGCATCCGCCGAGCGCGATCGAGCGCCTGGCACGCCTGCGCGAACCGGATCTGCCGCCGGCCGCGGTCGCCTATACGCGCAAGGTCACCTGGGTCTGGTGCGGCTTCTTCGTCGTCAACGGCACGCTGGCGCTGGCGACCGCGCTATGGGCCGACGCGGCGACCTGGGCGCTCTACAACGGCCTGATCGCCTATGGGCTGATCGGCGCACTGTTCGCCGCCGAGTGGCTGGTGCGCCGCCGCGTCCGCGCGCGCCACGCGGCGGCCGGAGCGCAGCGATGAGGCCCTCGTTCGTCGCGCCCGATCGGCTGCTCGCGACCGGCCGACCGGCCGGCCACGCGGTCGCCGCGCGCGATGGTGCGCCGCTGTCGTTCGAGGCCTTCGCCGCAGCCGCCGCGGCCTGGCGACAGGCGTTCGTGCAGGCGCGCGCCGGCTCGGTCGGCCTGTACCTCGAGGACGGATTCGAATTCGCCGCGGCATTGTTCGGCGCCTGGCACGCCGGCACCCGGGTGTGGCTGCCAGCCGATGCCCTGCCGGCCACGCTGGCGCGCCTGGGCACCCAGGTCGAGCGCTTCGCCGGCGACGTGCCGGCCGCGCTCGATCCGCTGCGGCCGGCGCCGGCGGCGGCCGCGCCCGACTGGCAGCCGCTCGATCCGGCCTGGACCGGCCTGACCGTCTACACCTCCGGATCGAGCGGCGAGCCGGCGGCGATCGGCAAGCGGCTCGGCCAGCTGTTCGACGAGGTCGGCGCGCTCGAACGCGCCTGGCCGGACCTGCCGGCGCAGGTCTGCGTGCACGCGACGGTCTCGCACCAGCACATCTACGGCCTGCTGTTCCGCGTGCTGTGGCCGCTCGCGGCCGGACGCCCGTTCGCGACCGCGCGCCTGGCGTTTCCGGAGGACATCGCCGCCGCGCTCGCGCAGGGCCCGTCGCTGCTGATCGCCAGCCCCGCGCATCTGAAGCGGCTGCCGCCGGCGCTGCCGTGGGCGGCGGCGCGGGCCGGACTGCACGGCGTGTTCTCGTCGGGCGGCCCGCTGCCGGATCAGGCGCTGCCCGATTGCCGCGCCCTGCTCGGCCATGCGCCGGTCGAGGTCTACGGCAGCTCGGAGACCGGCGGCGTCGCCTGGCGCCGCCGCGACGCCGACGGCGATGCCGCGTGGCGTCCGCTGCCGGACGTGGAGATCCGCATCGAGGACGGCACGCTGTGGGTGCGCTCGCCGCACCTGGCCGAACGCGGCTGGCAGCCGAGCGCCGACCGTGCCGAAGCGGCCGCCGGCGGTTTCGTGCTGCTCGGCCGCCGCGACCGCGTCGCCAAGATCGAGGAGAAGCGCATCTCGCTCGACGCGATCGAGCGCGTACTGGCCACCGACGAGGCCGTCGAGGCCGTGCGCGTCGTCGTTCTGCCGGGCTCGCGCGTGCAGCTCGGCGGCGTGGTCGTACCGAGCGAACGCGGCTGGGCTCGGCTCGACGCCGACGGCCGCCGCGCGTTCGGCGAGCGCCTGCGCGGCCTGCTCGCCGCGCACGTCGATGCCAGCGTGCGGCCGCGGCGCTGGCGCTACCCGTGGGCGCTGCCGCTCGACAGCCAGGGCAAGACCACCGAAGCCGCCCTGCGGGCACTGTTCGACCCGCGCCGGCCGCACGCGCGCCTGCTCGAACGCGACGCGACGACGGCGCGGCTGCGGCTCGCGATCGACGCCGAGCTGCCGTGGTTCGACGGCCATTTCCCCGGCACGCCGATCGTGCCGGGCGTGACCCAGGTCGACTGGGCGATCGGCTTCGCGCGCGAGTTGTTCGCGCTGCCGCCGGCGTTCCGCGGCCTGGAGGCGCTGAAGTTTCAGCAGGTCATCGTGCCGGGCGGCGAGGTCGAGCTCGATCTTGCCTACTCGGCCGAGCGCGGCCAGCTGACGTTCCGGCTGAGCTCGGCGGCCGGTCCGCACGCCGGCGGCCGCATCGTGTTCGGCGAGGCGCCGTGAAGACCTGTGCGGTGATCCCGGTCTACAACCACGGCCAGGCGGTCGGCGCCGTGGTCGAGGCCGTGCGCGGCCACGGGCTGCCGTGCATCCTCGTCGACGACGGCAGCGACGCGGACTGCGCGAGCGTGCTCGACCTGATCGCCGGCGCCGACCCGGACGGGGTCCGCCTGCTGCGGCTGCCGGTCAACCAGGGCAAGGGCGGCGCGATGATCGCCGGCCTGCGTGCCGCGCATGCGCGCGGCTACACGCACGCGCTGCAGATCGACGCCGACGGCCAGCACGACACGCGCGACATCCCGTGCTTTCTCGAACAGGCCGCGCGCTATCCGGCCAGGATCATCTGCGGCTGCCCGATCTTCGACGACAGCGTGCCCAGGGGCCGCCTGTACGGCCGCTACGCGACGCACGTCTGGGTCTGGATCAACACGCTGTCGCTGGCGATCCGCGACTCGATGTGCGGCTTCCGCGTCTATCCGCTGGCGCCGGCGATCGCGCTGTTCGACGCGGTGCGGCTGGGCCGGCGCATGGATTTCGACAGCGAGGTGCTGGTGCGGCTGCACTGGCGCGGCGTGGGCATCGTCAATCTGCCGACGCAGGTGCGCTATCCGGCCGACGGCATCTCGCACTTCGACGTGCTGCGCGACAACCTGCTGATCTCGCGCATGCACGCGCGGCTGTTCTTCGGCATGCTGCTGCGGCTGCCGCGCCTGCTCTGGCGCAAGGTGGCGTCTTGAGCGCACGGCACTGGGCGCAGATCGGCGAGAACACCTTCGTCGCCGGCATCTGGCTGCTGTACTGGGTGCATCGCCTGCTCGGCCGCTGGCCGTTCCGGCTCGCGGTCTATCCGGTGATCGGCGTCTACTGGCTGGCGCGGCGCGACCTGCGCGCGGCCTCGCTGCAGTACCTGGAGCGGCTGCAGGCGGCGACCGGCGCCCTCGGCCATGCACCGACCTGGCGCGACGGCATGCGCCACGTCGGCCTGTTCGCCGAGACCTTGCTGGACAAGCTGCTGGCGGTGTCGGGCCGCTACCGGTTCGCGAACGTGCACACCGAGGGCCGCGAGGAGATCTACGCGATCGCCGGACGCGGCGTCGGCGGCCTGCTGGTGACCGCGCACCTGGGCTGCCTGGAGATCGGCCGCGCGATGGCCGGCCATCGCGGCGTGTTCCGGCTCAACATCCTGGTCCACACGCGCCACGCCGCGCAGTTCAACCGCCTGCTCAAGCGGCTCAATCCGGCGCAGGACGTCAACCTGATCGAGGTCACGTCGATCGGCCCGGAGACCGCGCTGCTGCTCGGCGAGAAGGTGGCCGCCGGCGAATACGTCGTGATCGCCGGCGACCGCGTGCCGGTGTTCGCGAGCCAGACCGTCGCGGTCGACTTCCTCGGCCACCGCGCGCCGCTGCCGGCCGGTCCCTGGGTGCTGGCGGCGCTGCTGAAGTGTCCGGTGCACTTCCTGGCCTCGATCCACGAGCGCGGCAGCTACACGATCCGCTTCGAACCGCTGGCCGAGCGCGTCGAGCTGCCGCGCGGCCGCCGCGAGGAGGCGATTGCCGACTATGCTGGGCGCTACGCCGCCGCGCTGACGCGCATGCTCGAACGCTCGCCGTATGACTGGTTCAACTTCTTTCCTTTCTGGGATCAGAGCGATGGCTCCGAGCGTTCCTGAGGCGGTCCGTTTCGACGGCCGCGCGCTGTCGATCGAGGACGTGCTCGCCGTCGCGCAACGCCGGCGCGGCGTCGAGCTGTCGGCCGACCCGGCGTTCCGCGACCGGATCGGCCGCGGCGCGGCCTTCCTCGACCGCCTGCTCGCGACCGACGGCGTGATCTACGGCGTGACGACCGGCTACGGCGACTCGTGCACGGTGACGATCCCGCCGGCCCTGGTCGCCGAGCTGCCGCATCACCTGTACGCGTACCACGGCTGCGGCGCCGGCCGCCTGCTGACGCCGGAGGAGACGCGCGCGGTGCTGGCCACGCGGCTGGCCTCGCTGGCGATCGGCATGTCCGGCGTCAGCACCGGCCTGCTCGAGCAGTTCGAGCGGCTGCTGCGGCACGACATCCTGCCGCTGATTCCGGCCGAAGGCTCGGTCGGCGCCAGCGGCGACCTGACGCCGCTGTCGTACGTGGCCGCGGTGCTCTGCGGCGAGCGCGAGGTCTGGTACGGCGGCGCGCGGCGCGCCACCGCCGAGGTGTTCGCCGAGCTCGGCATCGCGCCGCTGCGGCTGCGCCCGAAGGAAGGCCTGGCGATCATGAACGGCACCGCCGTGATGACCGCGCTGGCCTGCCTGGCCTGGGCGCGCGCGGACTATCTGGGCCGGCTGGCGACGCGGCTGACCGCGTTCAACGTGCTGGCCAGCGCCGGCAATGCGCACCATTTCGACGAGCGGCTGTTCGCGGCCAAGCCGCATCCGGGCCAGCAGCGCGTCGCGGCGCGGCTGCGCGCCGATCTGGCCAGCGACCGGCCGCCGCGCAACGAGCAGCGCCTGCAGGACCGCTACTCGCTGCGCTGCGCGCCGCATGTGATCGGCGTGCTCGAGGATCTGCTGCCGTTCCTGCGCGGCCTGATCGAGAACGAGCTCAACAGCGCCAACGACAATCCGCTGGTCGATCCGGACGACGCGCGCGTGCTGCACGGCGGCCATTTCTACGGCGGCCACATCGCGCTGGCGATGGACACCCTCAAGAACGCGGTCGCCAACCTCGCCGACCTGCTCGACCGCCAGCTGGCCCTGCTCGTCGACACGCGCTTCAACCACGGCCTGCCGAGCAATCTCAGCGCGGCCGAGGGCCCGCGCGCGGCGATCAACCACGGCTTGAAGGCGCTGCAGATCAGCGTGTCGGCGTGGACCGCCGAGGCGCTCAAGCTGACGATGCCGGCCTCGGTATTCTCGCGCTCGACCGAATGCCACAACCAGGACAAGGTCAGCATGGGCACGATCGCCGCGCGCGACGCGCTGCGCGTGCTCGAGCTGACCGAGCAGGTCGTCGCGGCGATGCTGATCGCGGCGCGCCAGGGCATCACGCTGCGCGCACGCGTCGATCCGGCGCTGGCGCTGAGTCCGCCGCTGGCGGCGATGCATGCCGATCTGGAGCGGCGCATCGCCCTGGTCGACGAGGACCGCGCGCTCGACGCCGACCTCGCCGCGCTGATCGAGGCGATCCGCACGCGCGCCTGGAGCGTCCATGACTGAGCGCGCCGCCGACGACCGCTTCAGCCATGCGATCGAGCTGACGCCGGCGTTCCACGACTTCGACCCGATGAACGTGGTCTGGCACGGGCATTACCTCAAGTACCTGGAACTGGCGCGCTGCGCGCTGCTGCAGCGCTTCGACTACGACTATCCGCAGATGCGCGACTCGGGCTATTTCTGGCCGATCGTCGATCTGCGCAGCAAGTACATCCGGCCGGCGACCTGGGGCCGCGCGCTCGAGGTGCGCGCGACGATCGTCGAGTGGGAGAACCGGCTGAAGATCGACTACCTGATCCGCGACGCGGTCAGCGGCGAGCGCATGACGCGCGCACACACGATCCAGGTCGCGGTCGAGATCGCCAGCGGTCAGATGCAGTACGTGTGTCCGCGCGTACTGTGGGATCGTCTCGGCATCAGTCCGTGACGCCCCGTCCAGACCTGGAGGACCGTTCCATGAGAGCCATGCCCGCGACCCGTACCGCAGCGCGAACGGCACCGCTGCGCGCCACGCCGCGCGCGATCGCGCTCGCGGCCGCGCTGCTCGCGCTCGGCTCCGCGCCCGGTGCGCTCGCGGCCGATCCGGCCGCGCTGGCGGCCGCGATCGGCGGCCGCCTCGCGCAGCCGGCGGTGCTGCGCGGACGCTTCGAACAGACCAAGCAGGTGGCCGGCTTCAGCCGGCCGCTGCGCTCGAGCGGCGACTTCCTGGTCGCACGCGACCACGGCGTGCTGTGGCGCACACGCGAGCCGTTCGCCGGCGAGCTCAGGCTGACGCGCGAGGCGATCGTCGCCACGCAGGCCGGCGAGACCGCGTTCCGGCTCAGCGCCGACGAGGAGCCGACCGTGCGCGTCATCAACGGCCTGATGTTCTCGCTGCTCAACGGCGAGGTCGACCGGCTCGCCGAGCATTTCACGGTCGATGGCCAGGCCGGCGATGCCGGCTGGGAGCTCGCGCTGACGCCGCGGCAGCCGGGCCTGGCCAAGCTGCTGAGCGGCGTGGATCTGCAGGGTGACCGCCACGTCCGGCGCATCGTGCTCGACGAGGCCAACGGCGACCGCACCGAGATCGTGTTCTCCGATCAGCGCGACACGCCGCCGGCGCTGACGGCCGAGGAGGCCGCCGGCTTTGAATGAGGCCCCCGCATCGGCGCGGCGGTTCGCGATCGGCTGGCTGCTGGTCGTGCTGGCGATGGCCGGCCACGGCCTGTGGCTGTGGAGCGGCGACCGCCTGCAGCTGGAGACCGACATGCTGGCGATGCTGCCGCAGCGCGCCGACGACCGCGCGGTGCAGGACGCGACGCGCCAGCTCGCCGACGCGGCCGGACGCCGCGTCGTGGTCCTGGTCGGCGCCGCGGACTGGCCTTCGGCACGCGCTGCGGCCGATGCCTACGCGGCCAGCGTCGAGGCCGCCGATGCCTCGCTCGGCCTGCGCTACCGCGTCGGCGCCGACCTCGCCGACGACTGGATCGGTTTCTTCGCGCCGTATCGCGGCCAGTTGCTGACCGATGCGCAGCGCGCCGAGCTGACGACCGAATCGACCGAACGACTGGCGGCCAAGGCGGTCGAGGCGCTGTACCGGCCGTTCGGCATGCCGCGCATCGGCGCCTGGCAGGACGATCCGCTGAACCTGTTCGGCGGCTGGCTCGCCGCGCGCGCGGCCGACAGCCCGGTGCGCGTCGTCGACGAGCGGCTCTCGGTCGCCGGCGACGGCCGGCAGTACGCGCTGCTGATGGTCGAACAGCACGGATCGGCGTTCTCGATCGCCGCACAGCGCGCGCTGGTGCCGGTGCTCGAGGCGGCGCGCGCGGCCGCGCTGGCCGCCGTGCCCGGCGCCGAGGTCATCAACGCCGGCGTGCCGCTGTACGCGGCGCATGCGGCCGAGCAGGCGCATCGCGAAGTGCACACGATCGGCCTCGGCTCGCTGGCCGGCATCCTGATCCTGACCGTGCTCGCGTTCAACGGCCTGCGTCCGCGCCTGCTGGTCGCGCTGTCGATCGGCGTCGGCCTGCTCGCGGCGATCTCGGTCTGCGCGCTGCTGTTCGAGCGCGTGCACCTGATCACGCTGGTGTTCGGCGCGAGCCTGGTCGGCGTTGCCGAGAACTACGGCACCAACTGGTTCTGCAACCGGCTCGGCCGGCCGCCCGAGGAACGCTGGGCGATGCGGCGGCGCCAGGCGCCGGTGATGTGGCTGGCGATGCTGACGACGGTGATCGGCTATGCGCTGCTCGCCTTGGCGCCGTTTCCGGGGCTGCGCCAGATCGCGGTGTTCTCGGGCGTCGGCCTGCTCGCGGCGTTCGTGACGGTGCTGTGGTGGTTTCCGTTTCTGGACCGCCGGCCGATCCCGTTCAACCGCTTCGCCGACTGGCTCGGCAGCCGCCGCGCGTACTGGCCGGCACTGGGGCGCAACCGCTTCACGCTGGTGTTCTCGGCGCTCGTGCTCGCGATCGTCGCGGCCGGCGCGTTCAAGCTGCGCAGCAACGACGACATCCGCCTGCTGCAGAACTCGCCGCCGGCGCTGATCGAGCAACAGCTGGCGCTCGGCAAGCTGCTCGATCTGCCGAGTCCCGCGCAGTTCTTCCTGGTCACCGCACGGAGCCCGGGCGAGGTGCTGGCCGCCGAGGAGGCGGTCAAGCGCGCGCTGGCCGGCCTGGCCGGCGAGGGCGTGCTCGACGGCTGGCAGGCGGTCTCGGACTGGGTGCCCTCGCCGGCGCGCCAGGCCGAGGACCGCGCCCTGATCGCAGGCCGCATCGGCGGCGCCGACGGCGTGCTCGCGCAGGCCTCGGCGCGGCTCGGCGAGACCTTCGCGCCGCCAGCGCCCGCAGCGGCGCCGACGCTGCGGATCGAGGACTGGCTCGCCGCGCCGGTATCCGAGCCGCTGCGCCATCAGTGGCTGGACCGCTTCGGCGACGGCTACGCCAGCGTGATGCTGCTGCGCGGCGCGCACGATCCGGCACAGTTTCCGCGGCTGGCCGCGGTCGCCGACGGCGTGCCCGGCGTGCGCTTCGTCGATAAGGTCGGCGAGGTGTCCGAGGTGCTCACGCACTACCGCCAGCGCATGAGCATGGTGATTCTGGCCAGCTATGCGCTGGTGCTGGTCGCGCTGTGCCTGCGCTTCGGCCGGCGCGGCTGGCGCGCCCTGGCACCGACCGCGATCGCCAGCGTGCTGTCGCTGGCCCTGCTCGCGCTGCTCGGCCAGTCGCTGCAGCTGTTCAACGTGCTCGCGCTGCTGCTGATCCTCGGCATGGGCGTGGACTACGGCATCTTCCTGCTCGAGCAGCCCGGCCGCGGCGAGCGCCGCCCGTTCCTGTCGGTGACGATCGCCGCGGCCTGCACCCTGCTCGCGTTCGGTCTGCTGGCACTGTCGCAGACGCCGGCGCTGCGCGCGTTCGGCCTGACGATGCTGTTCGGCATCTTCCTGGCCTGGCTGCTGACGCCGCTGTTCATGCCGGCGTCCGGACCCGCGGGCCGTGATCGGATATGACGCGATCTTGCGTCAGAAAGGCCACGGGGGCGTGCGTGGCGGCGACCCGCCGTCGACGCACCGCGCCCGCGCAGGCTGAACGCGGCGTTCTTCTGCGCCGGCCGCCATTCCCGGCATACTGCGCGCGCCGCCGGGGAGGCGGCCGCTCCGCCTCGCTCGCTTTCGCATCCGGGAACCGCTGACCATGCTGATCGAACGCACCGAAATCCTCATCGTCGGTGCCGGCCCGGCCGGCTCGGTCGCCGCCGGCCTGCTGCGCCAGCAGGGCCGGCGCGTGCTGATCATCGAGAAGGAGCAGTTTCCGCGCTTCTCGATCGGCGAGAGCCTGCTGCCGCAGAGCATGCAGTATCTGGAAGAGGCCGGCTTCCTCCGCGACGTCGTCGAGGCCGGCTTCCAGTACAAGAACGGCGCGGCCTTCGTGCGCGGCGAGCGCGCCACCGCGTTCGACTTCCGCGACAAGTCCTCCCGGGGCTGGGGCACCACCTATCAGGTGCAGCGCGCCGACTTCGACCACGTGCTGGCCAAGGCCGCCGGGAAGGCCGGCGCCGAGGTGCGCTACCGCCACCAGGTGGTCGCGGTCGACGTCGAGGGCGAGCGCCCGAGCGTCGACGTCGTCGCGCCGGACGGCACGATGTACCAGGTGCACGCCGACTTCCTGCTCGACGCCAGCGGCTTCGGCCGCATCCTGCCGCGCCTGCTCAAGCTCGAGACGCCGTCGAACTTTCCGGTCCGCGGCGCCTATTTCACGCATGTCGAGGACCGCATCGCGACCGGTGCGTTCGACCGCAACAAGATCCTGGTCAGCGTGCATCCCGAGCACGTCGACGTCTGGTTCTGGACGATCCCGTTCTCGAACGGCCGCTGTTCGCAGGGCGTGGTCGCGCGGCCGGAGTTCCTCGACCGCTTCCCGGGCGACGAGACCGAGCGGCTGCGCGCGATCATCGCCGAAACGCCGACGCTGAACCGGCTGCTCGCCGACGCGGTCTGGGACACGCCGGCGCGCAAGCTGGTCGGTTACGCGGCCAACGTCAGCTCGCTGTGGGGCAAGCGTTTCGCGCTGCTCGGCAATGCCGGCGAGTTCCTCGATCCGGTGTTCTCGAGCGGCGTGACGATCGCGTTCAAGTCGGCCAGCCTGGCCGCGGCCGCGCTCGCGCGCGAGGCGGCTGGCGAGACCGTGGACTGGCAGCGCGACTATGCCGATCCGCTCAAGCGCGGCGTCGACACGTTCCGCGCGTTCGTCGACAGCTGGTACGCCGGCGGCTTCCAGGACGTGATCTTCCATCCGCGCCAGTCGGCCGAGATCCGCCGCATGATCGCGGCGATCCTCGCCGGCTACGCCTGGGATCTGGACAACCCCTACGTCGCCGAACCGCGTCGCCTCAAGACGCTGGAGCAGCTGTGCGCGGTCTGATCGTCGCGGCCGGCCTGGCCGTGCTGCTGGCCGCCTGCGCGCAGGCGCCGCGCCGCGCCGGCGCACCGCTGCCGGCGCTGGCACTGGCCCCGGCCGCGTTCGGCGGTGCGATCGGCCTGGCCCAGCAGCTGCGCTTCGCGCGGCTCGACGGTGCCGCGGTCGGCGCCAAGCCGCTCGATGCCGCGCTCGAGATCGACGCCGAGCGCGTGCGTCTGGCCGCGCTGGCGCTGAGCCGGCGCGTGCTGACGCTGAGCTGGGACGGCCGGACGCTCGACGTGGAGCGCGATCCGCAGCTGCCGCCGCAGGTCGATCCGGCGCGCGTGCTGCGCGACGTGCAGCTGGTGCTGTGGCCGGCCGCGGCGATCGCGGCGGCCCTGCCGGCCGGCTGGACGCTGCACGAGAGCGGCCTGCGGCGCGAGCTGCGCCACGGCCCGAGCGTCGCGGTCGCGATCGAGTACGCCGCCACGCCGGCCTGGGCCGGCACGATCGTGCTCGAGAACCGCCACGAGGGTTATCGGCTGACGATCGACTCGCGCGAGCTGGCGCCGTGAACAAGCCGGTCTATCTCAACGCGCTCGGCGTGGTCTGCGCGCTCGGCCGCGGCCAGGACGCGTTGCGCGAGGGCCTGTTCGCCGCGGCGCCGGGCGGCGTCGCCGCGCACACCGGCGTGCTGCCGGGCCAGACGCTGCATCTGGGCGTCGTCGGCGCGACGCTGGCCGACGACGGCGTACTGCCGGCCTGGCAGCGCAGCCGCAACAATGCGCTGCTGCTGACCGCGCTGGCCGAGATCCGGCCGGCCGTCGACGCCGCGATCGCGCGCTACGGCGCCGACCGCGTCGGTCTGGTGCTCGGCACCAGCACCTCGGGCATCGGCGAGAGCGAGACCGCGATCGCGCACTACGCGCGTGAAGGCGTGCTGCCGCCGCACTATCACGTCGGCCAGCAGGAACTCGGCTCGCCGGTGATGGCGCTGGGCGGCCTGCTCGGCCTGGCCGGCCCGTCGATCGTGGTCTCCACGGCCTGCTCGTCGAGCGCCAAGGCGATGGCGAGCGCGGCGCGGCTGCTGCGCGGCGGCCTCTGCGACGCGGTGATCACCGGCGGCGGCGATTCGATGTGCGCGTTCACGGTGGCCGGCTTCGCAGCGCTGGAGGCGATCAGCCCGGCACGCTGCAATCCGCTGAGCCGGCATCGCGCCGGCATCAACATCGGCGAGGGCGCGGCGCTGTTCCTGATGACGCGCGAGCCCGGACCGGTCACGCTGGCCGGCTGGGGCGAGTCGTCCGACGCGCATCACATCTCGGCGCCGGACCCGAGCGGCCGCGGCGCGTCGGCCTCGATGCGCGAGGCGCTGCAGCGCGCCGCGATCGGTCCGGACGCGGTCGACTACGTCAACCTGCACGGCACCGCGACCGAGCAGAACGACCAGATGGAATGCCTGGCCGTCAATGGCCTGTTCGGCGACCGCGTCCCGGTCAGCTCGACCAAGCCGCTGACCGGGCACACGCTCGGCGCCGCCGGCGCGATCGAGGCGGCGATCGCCTGGCTGACGCTGGCCGACAATCCCGAAGGCCGCCTGCCCGCACACTGGTGGGACGGCGCGGCCGATCCGGCGCTGGCGCCGGTCGCGATCGCCGAACCCGGCAGCGCGCTCGGCCGGCCGCTCGACTACGTGCTCAGCAATTCGTTCGCGTTCGGCGGCAGCAATGCCAGCCTCGTGCTCGGCCGCGCCCGATGACGCCGGTCACGCTGCCGATCGCCGACCTGCTGCCGCATGCCGGGCGCATGCGCCTGCTCGACCGCGCGATCGAGGCCGACGCCGACGGCCTGGTCGCCGAGGTCGACATCCGCGCCGACGGCCTGTTCTTCGACGGCGAAGGCGTCGGCGCCTGGGTCGGCATCGAGTACATGGCGCAGGCGATCGCGGCCTGGGCCGGCCTGCGTGCACGCGGCGGCGGCGGCGCGCCGAAGATCGGCTTCCTGCTCGGCAGCCGGCGCTACCGCTGCACGGTCGCGCGCTTCCTGCCGGGACAGACGCTGCGCGTGACGATCCGCTGCGACTACCTCGCCGACAACGGCCTGGGCCAGTTCGACTGCCGCATCACGCACGATGCGCAGACCGTGGCCGAGGCCGCACTGACCGTGTTCGAACCGGCCGATGCGGCCGCCTTGCTGCAACGGGGACGCGATGACTGACAAGACGATCCTGGTCACGGGCTCCAGCCGCGGCATCGGCCGCGCGATCGCGCTGCGCTTGGCGCGCGACGGCTACGATCTGGTCCTGCACTGCCGCAGCCGCAAGGCCGACGCCGACGCGGTCGCCGCGGAGATCGGCGCGCTCGGCCGCAGCGCGCGCGTGCTGGTGTTCGACGTCGCCGACCGCGCCGCCGCGGCCGCGGCGCTGCTCGCCGAGGTCGACGCGCACGGCTGTCCGTACGGCATCGTCTGCAACGCCGGCATCGCGCGCGACAACGCCTTTCCGGCGATGCCGCCGGAAGACTGGGACGCGGTCGTCCACACCAATCTGGACGGCTTCTACAACGTGCTGCATCCGCTGACGATGCCGCTGGTGCGCCGCCGCAAGCCCGGCCGCATCGTCACGCTGGCGTCGGTTTCGGGCATCATCGGCAACCGCGGACAGGTCAACTACAGCGCCGCCAAGGCCGGCATCATCGGCGCCACCAAGGCGCTGGCGGTCGAGCTGGCGAGCCGCGCGATCACCGTCAACTGCGTCGCGCCCGGCCTGATCGACACCGAGATGGTCGACCCGCGCGTGCTCGACGAGGCGCTGAAGCTGATTCCGGCCGGCCGCATCGGCAGGCCGGCCGAGGTCGCGGCGGTGGTCAGCTTCCTGATGGGCGAGGACGCCGCCTACGTCACGCGCCAGGTGATTTCTGTCAACGGAGGTCTGGTGGGATGAGGGTGCAGGCATGAGGCCGGCGGCAATGCGGCGCGTCGTGGTGACCGGCGTCGGCGCGATCAGCCCGCTCGGCAACGATTGGCCCAGCGTCGAGGCGCGCCTGCGCGGCGGACGCAATGCGGTCACGTACATCGACGAATGGGACGCCTACGAAGGGCTCAACACGCGGGTCGGGGCACGCGCGGCCGCGTTCGAGCTGCCGGCGGACACCTACAACCGCAAGAACACGCGCAGCATGGGCCGCGTCGCGCTGATGGCCACGCGCGCCAGCGAACTGGCGCTGGCCGACGCCGGCCTGCTCGGCGATCCGCTGCTCGGCAGCGGCCGCATCGGCATCGCCTACGGATCCTCGTCCGGCTCGCCGGTCGCGATCGGCGACTTCGGCCGGATGATCGCCGAGAAGACCACCGAGGGCATCAACGCGACGACCTACATCCGCATGATGTCGCATACCGCGCCGGTCAACATCGGCGTGTTCTTCGGCATCACCGGCCGTGTCGTGACCACTTCCAGCGCCTGCACCTCGGGCAGCCAGGGCCTGGGCTACGCGTACGAGGCGATCAAGGCCGGCCATCAGGTGGCGATGCTCGCCGGCGGCGCCGAGGAACTGGACGCGACGCAGGCGGCGGTGTTCGACACGCTGTTCGCGACCAGCGTGCGCCACAACCACGAGCCGCAGCTGACGCCGCGTCCGTTCGACGCCGAGCGCGACGGCCTGGTGCTCGGCGAGGGCGCCTGCACGTTCGTGCTCGAGGAGCTCGAGCACGCGCAGGCGCGCGATGCGCGGATCCTCGGCGAGATCGTCGGCTTCGGCACCAACAGCGACGGCCGCCACGTGACCCATCCCAACAGCGAGACGATGGCCGCGGCGATGCGCCTGGCGCTGGCCGACGCCGGCCTGCCGGCTGCGGCGATCGCCTACGTCAACGCGCACGGCACCGCGACCGACCAGGGCGACGTCGCCGAGGCCGCGGCCACCCATGCGGTGTTCGGCGAGCGCATCGCGATCTCGTCGCTGAAGAGCTACATGGGCCATACGCTCGGCGCCTGCGGCGCGCTGGAGGCCTGGATCACGCTGGAGATGATGCGCCACGGCTGGTTCGCGCCGACCGTCAACCTCGCCGGCGTCGATCCGCGCTGCGCGCCGCTCGACCACGTGACCGGCGCCGGCCGCGCGATCGACACCGATCTGGTCATGACCAACAATTTCGCGTTCGGCGGCATCAACACCTCGCTGGTGCTGCGCCGCTGGCGCGACTGACCCCCACCGTTTTCCGAAGGAGACCACTGATGAAGACCGTCATCGCCACCACCCTGGCCACGCTGCTGCTGGCCGCCGCCGCACCCGCGTCCGCCCGCGACGATGCCCACATGCTGCCGCTCAAGGACGTCATCGAGCTCGGCAAGGCCGAGGGCAAGCTCGACGGCTCGGTCGCGTTCTATCTGGAAGGCCAGAAGACGCCGAAGGTGCTGCAGAAGATGAGCTCGGACGTATCGAACAAGAAGACCAACAGCGCCGGCAAGGACATCGACCGCGCCTGTCAGTGGGCCGCGCTGTCGGCGCTGATCGCGTTCCAGCAGAAGGCCAAGCAGATCGGCGCCAACGCCGTGATCGACATGGTCAGCTACTACAAGAAGAACACCAAGGCCAGCCCGACCGACTACGAATGTCACGACGGCGCCTTCGTCACCGGCGTCACGCTGAAGGGCAGCTACGCCAAGGTCGCCGAGTAGGCGGCGCCGCACCAGCCCCCGGCGCGCAGGCCCGCCAGCGGCCGCCTGCGCGCCGATCCATGCAGGATCGCGCCGCGCGACCGCAGCGCCGATCGATCCTGAAACGGACGCGCACGCGCCGTGCGATCGCGGCCCGGCCGCCCGAAGCGGCGAGAACCGATCGCCCGGTTGTGCGAGCGCGATGGACCGTCCATCGTGCACAGACGGCGCTCGACGCCGCGATACGTGCCGCGGCGCAGCACGCCCTTCAAGCCGCCGCTGCCGACGCGACCGGCCCGAGGCCGGAGGGCCGTGCGCACCATCCTGGCCGGCACCGCCCTGACCTCCGCATCGCGCATCGCGCGACCGCGTCCTCGCCCCTGACGCCCCGCAAGGCCGCGCGCGCCGCCTCGCATGCCCGCGCTCCGGCTCGCGGCGGCGTCCTGGCGTGCGCGCATCGACGGATGCGCGGCGCTGACGGTCCGCATCGGCGATGCGGCCGCGGCACGCCGTGCGATGCCGCGTTTCGTGCTCGCGTTCACTGTTTCGGCGACCGCGCAAACACGAACGAAAGACGCCGCAAACGCATTCGGCGATCGATTGCGGCAGGCTAAGCGTCTGCCATCCGGCCTGCGGGCGACCGGCACCGCGTCCGAGCGAAGAGGGCCCGGCGCCGCGGTCGCGCAGCGGGTGGCGGCTTCCGCCGCGGCCTGGCCCGGATGCCGTGCCGCGCATGCCTTCAGCCCCCTGCAACGAGGTGTCCGATGACCCAACGCAGCCTGATCCTGACCCTGACCTGTTGCGCCGCCGCAGCGACCGCGCTCGCCGCCGGCGCGGCGACGCAACCGCTCCCGGCCGGCGCCGCCGGCTTCGATGCGCGCCATGCCGAACGCGGCGACCATGCCGGCCGCCGGCCGCTGCAGGCCGCCCGGCTCGGCCATGCCGCAGCGTCGGCGCCGCGTGGCGGCGGCGTACCGGCCGCCTGGAGCGCGCTCGGACCGTACGGCGGCGACGTCACCAGCGTCGCCGCGTCGCCGACGCAGCCGGACCTGGTGTTCGCCGGCACCGCGCCGGGCGGCGCCGGCGGCGGCACGCTGTACCGCTCGACCGACGGCGCCGCGCAGTGGAGCGCGGTGCCCGCGCTGGCGTTCCGCAGTGTCTTCGACATCGCGTTCGCGACCACCGGCACCGTCTACGTCGGCACCGACGGCGGCCTCTTCAGCAGCAGCGACGGCGGCACGACCTGGACCCAGCACGATCTGGGCATCGGCGCCAATCAGCTGACCGCCGCGATCGCGGTCGACCCGGGCAATCCCTCGACGATCTGGGCCGGCATCGACGATGCGTTCGGCACCCAGGCCGCCAACGTCGTGCGCTCAACCGACGGCGGCGCGACCTGGACCGACGTCACGCCGGCACGGCCGACGCCGATGAGCGCGACCGCGATCGCGATCCATCCAGCCGACCCGCAGATCGTGATCGCGACGTTCGGCGGCTGGATGGGCGGCGGCGAGGTCTGGGTCACCACGAACGGCGGCAGCAGCTGGACCAACCGCTCGGCCGGCCTGCCGGCCAATCCGCTGCGCGCGGTCCATTACGACGGCATCCGGCTGCTGGTCGGCGGCGGCCAGATGTTCGGCTCCCAGTTCGTCGGCCTCTACGCGTCGAACGACCTCGGCGCGACCTGGACCGCGCTGCACGACGCCGGCTGGCCGCTGCGCGTGGTGACCGACATCGCCGTGGATCCGACCGATCCGCAGACGATCCTGGCCGCGATCGACGGCGGCGGCATCAACCGCACGACCGACGGCGGCGCGACCTGGGAGACCGGCGTCGGCGGCAGCACGATCCTGTCGGCACAGTCGGTGCGCTACGCGCCCGGCGACCCGGACCGCGTCCTGGTCGGCGCGGCTTCGCTCGGCGTCTATCGCTCCGACGACGGCGGCGACGCGTTCGCGGCCTCGACGATCGGCATCGCCGAGCTGCCGCTGATGGCCGTGGACACCAGTCCGGCCGAGGCCGACCACGTCGCGGTCGCGTTCCAGGGCAACAACAACGGCGGCATCCTGACCTCGACCGACGGCGGCGCCACCTGGACCGCCGAGCCGGTGCCGCCGACGCGCTACAGCAACGTGCGCTACGCGCCGGACGGCACGCTGTTTGCGCTGTCGAGCGGCCCGAGCTCGGTCGCGCCGGAAGGCCTGTACCGTCGCAACGGCGACGGCAGCTGGACCAGCCTCGGTCCCGATCAGGGCACGCTGTTCGAATCGGACCTGGTCGCGATCCGCTTCGGCGCCACCGCCTCGACGATCCATCTCGGCGGCGCCGATTTCGGCGTGGCCGGCTCCGAGCGCACGGTCTGGCGCTCGACCGACGGCGGCGGCACCTGGACCAAGACCCACGAGGGCACCGACGGCGACAAGGTCGTCGACATCGAGATCGTCGCCGGCAGCGGCGGCCAGCGTCTGGTCGCGACCTACGACGGCCCCGAGGGCGGCGCGCTGCGCTCGGCCAGCGGCGGCGCGGACTGGTCCGCCGCGGTGACCGGCCTGCCCGGCTTCGCGCGGTTCGGCCGGCTGTGCTCCTCGGCCACCGCACCGGGCATCACCTACATGTCGATGTGGGACAGCTGGAGCACCGGCGCGGTGTACCGCAGCACCGATGACGGCGCGTCGTGGACCTCGACCGGCTGGTCCGGCGGCAATCTGTCGGACGTCGCCTGCCATCCGCAGGAGGCCGGCGTGCTGTACGCGGCCCAGCAGGGCGCCACCGCGGTGATCCGCTCGACCGACGGCGGCGCCAGCTTCACGGCGTTCGCGGCCGGTCTCGACGCGGCCGGCGCGCCGACCGAACTGGCGCTGTCGCGCGCCGGCGAGCCGCGGCTGTACCTGTCGACGACGCGCGGCAGCTTCGTGACGCCGCGCGACGGCGCCGCCGATCCGATCTTCGCCGACGGCTTCGATTGACCTCCTCCGCCCTGCCGGCACCGGGCGGATTCGCGACCGGGGCGCCGCCGTCCGCGGCGGCGCTCTGGTCACGCGCGCACGCGGCGTTTACCCTCGCCCCGGTGACAAGACGGCTGCGTTTCGGTTCCCATCTGATCGATCTTGCGACGCGCGAGCTGTCCGAGGACGGCCGCCTGCGCCCGTTGTCGCCGCGCGTATTCGACTGTCTGGCCTATCTGATCGAGCACCGCGACCGCGCGATCGGCCGCGACGAGCTGATGGCCGCGGTCTGGGGCAAGGCCGACGTCGCCGACACCCAGCTGGCCCAGGTCATGCTGAAGGCGCGGCGCGCGGTCGGCGATTCCGGCGAGACGCAGCAGGCGATCCGCACCGTGGCCGGCTTCGGCTACCGCTGGGTCGCCGAGGTCGTGCCGTGCGAGGAACCCGCCGAGCCGGCGCCGGCCGAGCCGGCCATCGCCGCGGCGGCGGCCGCCGAGACGGCACCCTCACTGCCGCTTGCCGGCACGGACGGCACGGACGGCACGGAACAGGCGAGAGCCACGCCGCCCGCCTCCGGCCGCCGCACCGCGCTCGCGGTCGCGGTGCTCGTGCTGGTCGGCATCGCGCTGGCCGCGCTGTGGCTGCGGCATCGTTCACCTGCAACGCCGGCGCCGGCCGTACCGGCCCGCAGCGGCGCGGCCGCCGGGCCGGCGCAGCCCGACGACCTGATCGCGGTGCTGCCGGCCAGCGTCGACGCGCCGGCCGAGTGGACCTGGCTGCGGCTCGGCGTCATGGAATTCGTCGCTGGCCGCCTGCGCCAGGCCGGCAAGCGCGTCGCGCCGAGCGAGAACGTAGTGTCGATGCTGCGCCACGACGCGGCCGCCGGCGAGCTGTCCGAGCGCGTCGAGCGCGCATTGTCGCCGCGCTGGCAGATCGCCGCGCGGCTGCGCCGTGCCGACACCGGCTGGACGGTCGACCTCGACCTGCGCGAGCGCGGCGGCAGCGTGCGCAGCTTTCCGGCGCGCGCCGACGAGCCGATGGCGGCGGCGCGGATCGCCGCCGACCTGCTCGCCGCAGCGCTCGGCGCGGCGGCGCCGGCCGATGCCGCACCCGGTCCCGGACCGGCCGAGGAAGAGCGCCTGTCGCGGATCGACGCCGCCCTGCTGATCGACGATCTGGAGAACGCGCAGCGCCTGATCACGACCGCGCCGGCCGCGATGCGCACCACGCCGGAACTGCGCCTGCGCGAAGCCGAGATCGATTTCGTGGCCGGACGCAACGAGGAAGCCGGCCAGGTGCTGACGCGCCTGCTCGACGATCTGCCGGCCGAGACCTATCCGCTGCTGCGCGCGCGCGTCGTCAGCGGTCTGGGCGCCGTGCACGTCCGCCTCGGCGAGATCGCGCAGGCCGAGCAGGACACCAGCGCCGCTCTGGCGCTGCTCGAAGGCCGCGGCGATCCGATCCTGATCGGCAAGACGCACATGCGGCGCGGCGTCGCGCGCAGCCTGCTCGAACGCTACGACGAGGCGCTGGCCGACTTCGCGCAGGCACGCATCGCGATGCAGCTGGCCGGCGATTCGCTCGGCCTGGCCCAGGTCGAGCTCAACGAAGGCGCGCTCAACGGCATGCGCAACCATCCGGATGCCGCGCTGACCAGCTTCGAGCGCGCCGCCGACCAGCTCGAGCGCTTCGGCGTACCGAACGAACTGGCGACCGCGCTGACCAACCAGGTGGTTGCCCATCGCGCGCTGCTGCAGCCGCGCGCCGCGCTGGCCGCGAGCGAACGCGGCATGGCCCTGCTGGCCGGACCGCTGACGATCGACACCGCGCATCTGATCCAGCTGCGCCGCGCGCAGGCCCTGCTCGACGTCGGCCGCTGGCGCGAGGCCGACGGCCTGCTCGGCGAACTCGCGCGCGCGATCGATCCGGCACGCGAGCCGGGCTCGGCGCCGCTGGTCGCGGTCGAGCGCGCGCGGCTGGCGCTGGCGCGCGACCAGGCCGAACAGGCGCTGGCGCTGGTCGCACCGGTGCTCGAGGAGCCGCTCGGTCCCGAACTGGAGAACGCACAGGCCGAGGCCTGGACGATCGCGCTGCGCGCGCAGCGCCGGCTCGGCCGCAGCGGCGCAGCGGCCGCCGCCATCGAACGCTTCGGCGCCTGGACCGAGCCCTCGACGAACAGCTCGGTACGCATCCGGCTGGCGCTGGCGCAGGCCGAGCAGGCCTTCGCCGAAGGACGCGTCGCCGCCGCCGACGCGCTCTACGCGCAGGCGCTCAGCGACGCCAACCGGCAGAACGTGCCGCTCGACCTGGCCGAGGTCGCGATCGCCTATGCCGACAGCCTGATCGCGCGCGAGGAGCTGCGCCGCGCGGTGCCGGTGACCGGTCAGCTCGACCGCTTCGCCACGGAGGATTTCGACTGCGCGCTGCTGCAGGCGCGGCTCTATCTCGCGCTCGGCCAGGCCCAGGCCGGCCGCACGGCACTCGATCGCGCGCGCCTGCTGGCCGGCGAGCGGCCGCTGCCGCCGGATGTGGCGCCCGAATCCGGCATCCGTCCCGGGCCGGATTGACCGCACGTATCGGCACCGCACCGGCCCGACGCTGCCTGAGGCCTGGCCGTCCCGTGGAACGGGCGCCGTCCTCCCCGCATCGCTGCGTCGTCAGTAGCTGCGGCCGTCGAACGGCGTGCGCTCGAGCGCGGCGAGGTCGATGCCTTCCAGGCAGCGCACGTTGATCGCGGCCGTGGCGCGGCCGTCGGGACCGGTGCCGAAACCGAACGGCGCGCAGCCGCAGTGCGTACAGAAGCGGTGCTGGATGTGGTGCTTGTTGAAGGTGTAGGTCGCCAGGTCGGCCTCGCCCGATCGCAGCGTCAGCTGCTCGCGTGGCTGGAACCACAGCAGGTAGCCCTTGCGGCTGCAATGGGAGCAGTTGCACTCCACGACCGCGCCGATCGGCGCGTCCACGGCGACCTCGAACGCCACGCGTCCGCAATGACAGCTTCCCGAGTACATGCCCGCGCTTCGCAGAAGAGGGAAGGCCGACTATAGGCGTGCGCCGCCGGCACCGGCAAGCGACCGGGACCGCGCCGGCCGGCCGGCATCGTCTTGCGTGATCGGCCGCCGTTTTGCCTATTGCCATCTATCTATCGATCCGCAGGGACGTCCCGCCCACCGGGACCGCCGATGAAACGATACGCGCCGAGCGGAACGCGCGGTATCCCGTGTGCATGGGGAAGGTTATGAAGACAGCAACGATCGCGCCGGCGCTGCTCGCGCTGCTGGCAGCTATGTGCGGCGGCCAGGCCGCAACCACGACGGCCGCGCCGCCGCGCTGGGAGCGGCCGCCGACGGTGGCCGAAACACCATCCGGCAGCGCGCCGGGCGAATGCAGCGAAGGCTTCGAGGACGTCGAGTCGCTGTTCGCCGAAGGCGGCTGGCTGCGCCGCAACAACAGCACGCTGGCGCAGGAATGGGACCAGGCGCTGATGCCGGGCAAGGGATCGCGCTGGGAGCGCAAGATCGAATACCTCGATTCCAACGCCGAGGGCCTGTTCTTCAACGCCCATGCCGGCACGCCGCATTCGGCGATCTTCACCAGCCTGTATGCGCACTCGGTCCTGATGGTGCCCGATACCGGCAGCGGCACCGGCGTGCTCAGCAACTGGCTGCTCACGCCCGAGATCGCGTTCCGCCCCGGCATGACGCTGAGCTTCTGGACGCGCAAGGGCTTCTACGAATACGCGCCGATCTGGGGCGACGCGCCGGACCGCATGGTCGTGCGCCTGTGCAACAGCGGCGACTGCACCGACGTCGGCGCCGGCCCGCACGACACCGGCAGCTTCGCGACCACGCTGCTGACGGTCAACCCGGACCTCGGCCTGGCCGACGATCCGGCCGGCCTGCTCGGCTACCCGTACAACAGCTGGCGCCAGTTCACGCTGACCGACCTGCCCGCATCGGGTACCGGCCGCATCGCGTTCCAGTACTACGTCACCGGCGCGATGGACGTGGAAGGCGCGTTCTCCGGCATCGGCAACGGCAACATGATCGCGCTCGACAGCGTCGAGCTGCACGGCGCCGCCAGCTGCCCGCTGCGCGCGACGCCGCTGTTCGCCGACGGCTTCGAGTCGGATGCCTCGCGCGTCCTCACGCAGAACACCGGCGAGTTCGCACCGGTGGACGGCCTGGTCGTGACCTGCGTGGCCCCTACGTCGTGGCTGCGCCGTTTCGACCTCGACGGCGAGTTCGGCCTGGACGGACCGGTGTCGGTCGATTCGGTCGACTTCGCCGTGGAGCGCAGTCTCAGTACGGTGCCGGTGGAGGTGCGTCTCTACGCGCTCGCCGCCGATGATCCGTTCGCCTACGCGAACCTGCAGCAGATCGGCTCGCGCACGATCACCGTCGACCAGGACGACCGCCTGTCGATCCGCAACGTCGCCGTGACCGGCACGGTGCCCGACGCGGCCACGCACGACCTGGTCGTGGAGATCCGCAAGAACGAGTTCCACCGCGAGCTCTACGTCGGCTTCAACGCGCAGACGCAGACGGCGCCGTCGTACATGGCGTTCCGCGGCGACAACTGCGGCCATTACCCGGAACCGACCGACATCGCGAACATCGCCGGCACCCCGGACGCGAGCCTGCTGCTGCGGGTGAACCTGGCCGATCCGGCCGGCGCAGCCGGCACGCCCTGAGCACCGGCTGCGCAACCGCCGCGCCTGCGGCCTTCCTCCATCCGCCGATCGATCCGCCGACCAGGAGTCTCCGTCCGATGTCCGTTCTCACCCTCTCGCGGCAGGCGCTGGCCGCCGCCGTCCTGCTTGCGCTGGCCACCCGCGGCGATGCCGCCGCGCCGGCGCTGCGCACCCTGCCGCTGCACACGCCGCACCCGGACACGATCCAGAGCCTGCGCGAGGACGCGACGCTGCTGGTGCTGCAGGCCGGCGCCTTCGATCCGCTGCGCGAGCGCATCGCGTTTCCCGCCGGCCGCATCGCGCCGCGCCCGGACGCGCGCTACGGCATCGTGCAGTACCACGCCGGCCAGGCGGCCGGCGCCCGCGACGCGATCGCGCGCGCCGGCGCTGCGATCGTCGGCCACCTGCCGAACACGGCGTTCCAGGTGCGCGGCGACGCGCAGGCGCTGGCGCGCATCGGCAGCGCACCGGCGGTGCGCTGGACGGCGCCTTACGAGGCGGGCCTGAAGCTGGCAACCGGCCTGCTCGACGGCAGCGTCGCCGCGCGCCATGCGCCGTCGGCGCGCGTCGCGCTCGAGGTCCACGGCTTCCGCGGCGAAGCGGCCGAGCGGCTGGTCGAGGTACTGCGCGCGACCGGCCTGGACCTCGGCTTCGGCACGCGCGCCGGCGCGTTCGACCTGCCCTCGGTCCGGGTCGACGTCCACCCGGCCCAGCTCGACGCTCTGCTGCAGGCCGCTTCGTCGATCGAAGGCGTCGCCTGGATCGAGCCGTACCTGCCGGCCACCACGCACAATCGCGATTCGATCGGTCCGATCCAGGCCAACCGGCCCTCCTGTGCGACGCCGGACGCCGCGGCCGCCTGCCCGGACGGGCTGGACCCGGCGCGCGCTCCGCTCTGGCAGCGCGGCCTGACCGGCCACGGCCAGATCGTCGCGATCGCCGACAGCGGACTGGACCGCAACGAGGGCTGGTTCGCCGGGCTCGACTTCGGCGCCGGCGCCACCGTCGCGATCACCGATGCCGATGATCCGGCGCCGGGTCCGCTGGCGACCGGTGCGATCTATCCGGACCGCAAGGTCTATGCCTACTGGGTGCAGCCGGGCGCCAGCGCCTACGACAACAACCAGCTCTGCGGCGCCTTCAACCGCTATCACGGCACCCACGTGACCGGGACCGTGCTCGGCGACGCCGCGCCGTACGCCGTGCCGGGCCGGGTCGACTACGGTGACGGCGACGGTATGGCGCCGGGCGCCCAGGTGCTGTTCCAGGACCTCGGCGAGGACGTCAGCGGCTGCCTGGCGATCGCCGATTTCGGCGCGACGGTGGCCCAGGCCTACGCCGGCGGCGCCGGCATCCACAACGACAGCTGGGGCAATTCCAGCGGCGGCTACTACGTCGGTCACGACGTCCGCGCCGATGCGGCGCTGTGGGCGGGCGAGAACCTGCTGGTGGTGGCCGCCGCCGGCAACTCCGGTCCGAGCGCGACGACGACCGGATCGCCGGCCAACGCCAAGAACGTGCTGGCGGTCGGCTCGACCCAGCACGGCCACCAGGCCACCGTCTCGAGCTTCTCCAGCCGCGGCCCGACGATGGATGGCCGGCGCAAGCCGGACCTCATGGCGCCCGGCGATGCCATCGTCTCGGCGCTCGGCAACGACGACAACGGCAGCGCCATGCAGGCGCCGCAGACACAGGCGCTCAGCGGCACCTCGATGGCCGCGCCAACGGTCTCCGGCGGTGCCGCGCTGCTGCGCCAGTACTTCAGCGACGGCTGGTATCCGGCCGGCCGCGCGGCGCCGCGCGAGCGCAGCGAACCGGCCGGCACCCTGCTCAAGGCCGCGCTGATCAACGGCGCCGCGCCGATCTCGACCAGCTGGCCCAGCCACAATGTCGGCTGGGGACGGATCTGGCTCGAGAACAGCCTCTACTTCCAGGGCGCGACACGCGGCCTGCGCCATTGGGTCCGAGACAACGGCGCCGGCCTGGAGAGCGGCGACGCCGACGCTTTCACGGTGACGGTGGCGGCGGGCGAGGAGCTGCGCGCCACGCTGGCCTGGTTCGATCCGGAAGCGGCGCTGGCGGCGAGCCCGGCCCTGGTCAACGATCTGGACCTGGTGGTGGTCGCGCCGGACGGAAGGCAGTACCTGGGCAACGTGTTCTATGCCGGCCAGTCGGCGACCGGCGGTATGCCGGACCGGCTCAACACGGTCGAGCACGTCCGCGTGATCGCGCCGGCGCCCGGTCAATGGACGCTGCGCGTGGCCGCGCACGACATCCCCGGCAACGGCCGGCCGACCAGCCACCGCCAGGGTTACGCGCTGGTGGTCGGGGCGCGCATGGGCGTGCTCGGCGACCGGCTGCTGGCCGACGGCTTCGGCGCGGATGATGCGCCGGGTGTCGCCGCGCCGGCGGCACTGGACGCCACCGGCAACGGCGAGGAGGGTGTGCGCATCGCGGTACAGCCGGTGGCCGGCGCCGAGGGCTACCAGCTCTATCGCGCCGACGGCAGCTGCGCGGCGGCCGACCCGGGCCGGTTCCGCTTCGCCGGCCAGTCCGCAACCACCTCGCTGCTCGACACACGCAGCCAGGGCGGCCAGACCTACGCCTACCGCGTCCGCGCCGTGAAGGACGGCGCCGAGGGACCGCTGTCGGACGCCTGCGTGGACGTGGTCTCGGCCGATGCCTGCTCGATGTCGCTGGATTTCGACGGCGGCTCGCTGGCGGCCGCCTCGGCCCATGCGACCTGCGCCGTCGATCTGTCGTGGCAGACGGCGTTCGCGAACTGCCCCGGCAAGGCGGTCGCCTACCGGGTGCTGCGCGACACGACGCCACTGTTCACCGCGCCCCAGGTCGTCGCGACCGTGGACCTGCCGGCCTATCGCGACGGCGACGTCGCCGACGGCCAGCCGCGCTTCTACCAAGTCGAGGCCTTCGACGAGGCCGGCAACGCGTCGCGCTCGCACATCATCGGCACGACGCCGAGCGGCACCGGCAGCGCCGGCGTCGGCGTCTGGATCGACGACGCCGATACGCGTACCACCCTGCGGCAGGAATGGCCGTGGTCGATCACCAACGCGGCGGCCGCCGGCGGCAGCTTCAGCTACCGCAGCGCTTCGGGACCGGCCTACCCGGCCGACACCTGCGCGGCGATCGCCACCTTGCCGGTCCGGCTGGCGGCGGGCACACCGCGGCTGCGCTACGCGGCGCGCTACCAGCTGGAATGGGAATGGGACGGCGTGGTCGTGGAACTGTCTGCCGACGGCGGCACCACCTGGACGCCGCTGATCCCCGACGGCGGCTATCCCGGCAGCTTCGCGCAGACGATGGATCCGCCGGCCAACGCCTGCGGCTACCCGTCGGTGCAGGGCGCGTTCAACGGCGAGTCGGCCGGCTTCGCCGCCGGCCAGTTCGTCGAGATCAGCCATGACCTCGGCGCCTATGCCGGCCAGGACGTGCAACTGCGCTGGCGGCTGAGCTCGGATCCGGCCAGCCAGGCGGCGGGCTTCTTCCTGGACGACGTCCGCATCGACGCCGAACTGCCCGGCGCGTGCCAGGCCGGACCTTGAGCGGGCCGGGCGGCCTGCCGGCGCCCGACCGCCTGCACGGCGGCGCGCACCGGCGCCGCGCGGCGCGCGAGGACGGCGCGGCTTGCGGCGGTCGCACGCGGCCGCCGGGCCGATTGGACGCCGGCGCGCCGCTCATATCACTATGTCCGCCGGTCATCTCCGGCGGATCGGCAGTGGAGCCTCTCGACGACATCACCCGCCTGCTCGATCAGGCCCGCGATGGCGAACGCGAGGCATGGACGTGCCTGCTGCGCTCGGCCTACGGCGACATCAAGCGGCTGGCGCGCCGGCAGCTGGCGCTGGGCGCGACGATGCCCACGCTCAACACCACCGGCCTGGTCAACGAGTGGTATCTGCGCGTCGCCGACGGCGGCGATGCGATCCCGGAGAACCGCCGGCACTTCTTCGCGCTGACCGCCAAGATCATGCGCCAGGTCATCTGCCGCTACGCCCGCGAGCGCGCCGCCGCCAAACGCGGCGGCGACCAGACGCGCATCGACATCGGCCTGGTCGACCGCGAACTCAGCGAGCAGGCCCATCGCTTCATCGTGCTCGACCAGGCGCTTTCGCGGCTCGGCCAGGAGAACGAGGACATGGTGCGCGTCGTCGAGTGCCGCTTCTTCGCGGGCATGACCGAGCCGGAGACCGCCGAAGCGGTCGGCATCCCGATGCGCACGGTGCAGTGGCTCTGGGCGCAGGCGCGCGGCCGGCTCGCCCACATCATGGAGGAGCCGTGAGCGGCTCGACGGTGACGTTCGAGCCGGGCGGCGCGCTGCGCTGCCGGCTGGTCTCGACGATGCGGGGGCAGACCTTGCACACGCTGGAAGCCGGCACCCCGGTCGGGCCGTTCCGCGTGCTGCGGCCGATCGGCCATGGCGGCCTGGGCGTGGTCTACCTCGCCGAGCGCGCCGACGGCGCCTTCGAGCAGCAGGTGGCGCTGAAGCTGATCGCGCCGGAGGCCGATCCCGGCGTCGCCGAGATCCTGCTCGAGCGCGAGCGGCGCCTGCTGGCGCGCCTGCACCATCCGAATATCGCCCGCCTGCTCGACGGCGGGCGCAGCGGCGCGGGCCTGCTGTGGTTCGCGATGGACCACGTCCAGGGCGTGCGCATCGACCAGTGGTGCGACCAGCGCCGGCTCGACGCGCATGCGCGCGTCGCACTGGTGGTCGAGGTCTGCGCGGCGATCGCCTACGCCCACGCGCGGCTGGTGGTCCATCGCGACATCAAGCCCTCGAACATCCTCGTCGACGACGGCGGCGTGCCGCGGCTGCTGGACTTCGGCATCGCGGCGGCGCTGGACGACGCCAGCGACGATCCGGCGCGGCGCGCGGCGACCCCGGGCTATGCCAGTCCGGAACAGCGCCGCGGCGCACCGGCCGGCGTCGCCCAGGACATCTACCAGATCGGCCGGCTGCTGCAGACCCTGCTCGAAGGCCGGCTGGCGCGGCGCGACCGTGCCGACGCCGAGGCGATCCTGCGCCGTGCGCTGGCCGAGCAGCCCGAGCGCCGCTACGCCAACGTCGACGCGCTGGCGGCGGACCTGCGCGCCTTGCTCGAGCACCGTCCGGTCGCCGCACGCGACGGCGCCGCCGCGTACCGGCTGGGTCGCCTGCTGCGGCGCCACCGCCTGGCCGCCGGCGCGCTGATGCTCGGCACGCTGACCCTGATCGGCGTGGTCGGCTACTTCCTCTGGAGCCTGGACCGCGAACGCGATCGTGCCGAGCGCGAGGCGCGGACGGCCCGCCACGTCAGCGAGTTCATGGTCGGCCTGTTCCGCGCCGCGGACCCGGCGCTGCACGGCGGCCGCATCCCGAGCATCGACGCGGTGCTCGCCGACGCGCCCGAGCGGATCGGGCGCGAGCTGGCCGGCGAGCCGCAGGTCATGGCCGAGCTGCTGACCACGATCGGCCGCACCTTCATCGCGCTGCGCGACTTCGCGCGCGCGCAGCCGCCGCTGCGCAAGGCGGTCGAGCTGACGCGCGGACAGCCGCAGACGCCGCCGCTGGTGCGCGCCGAGCGCCTGCGCGCGCTGGCGATCACGCTGCACGACGTCGACCGGATCGGCGAACGGCGCGCGCTGCTGGTCGAGGCGATCGCCGGCCTGGACCCGGACTCGCGCGAACACGCGCGCACCTACAACATCGCGCAGCAGAACCTGGCGATGGCCGATCTGTCGGGCGGCGACCGGAACGCCGCGATCGGGCGCCTGCGCCTGGCGCTCGAGCATGGCCGCCGCCTGCTCGCCGAGGGCGAGCCCGCGCTGATCGCGGACCTGCTCGGCCTGGGCAACGCGCTGGCCGAGGACGATCCCGCCGCAGCGCTGTCGTTCTACGAGGAAGCCTACGGCAGCGCGCGCGAGTACCTGGGCGCGAGGCATCCGTATGCGATCCTGGCGGCGGGCGGTCTGGCCGGCACGCTGGCACGGTCCGGACGGCATGCCGAGGCGGCGGCGCCGATGCGCGAGGCCGTGAGCGGCGCCTTGCAGATCTATGGGAATCCCTCGCCGAACTATGCGCTGGCGCTGCTGCAGAGCGCGTCGGTTACCGCAGCCGCGGGCCGACAGGCCGAGGCGATAGCGACGCTCCGGCAGGCGCTGGCGGTCTGCGAGCAGCTGTCGCCCGGCAACGACACGCTCAGCGTGGACGTGCTCGAGGCGCTCGGCGATACGCTGCTGGCCGGCGGCGACGCGAACGCGGCCGAAACGAGCTACCGCCGCATGCTCGAGCGCGACGCCAGCGGCAGCCATGCCCAGACGCTGGATCGCGGCCAGCGGCCGCTCAAGCTGGCCGGCGCCCTGGCCGCGCAGGGCCGTTGTGCCGAGGCGGATCAGTGGCGGCAGACGGCGCGGCAACGGGCCGGCGGCTTTCCGCCCGACGCCGCACTGCTGGCCCTGCTCGACGCACCGCTCGGCGCCTGCGACTGACCGCCGGGAGACGGTCCGCAGGCCGGGCGCGAACCGGTCCATCGGCGATTCAGGTGGCGGGACTAGGCTGCGGAGACCGAACTTGCGGGGAGTTGCCGCGATGATGAACCGCCGACCCATCGTCCACTGTGCCGGCCTCGCGCTGGCGTTCACCGTCGCCAGTGCCGCCTGGGCGCAGGGCGATCGCGTCCATCGGTTCCAGGACCGTCAGGGCGTCGAAGTGGAGCTGCACTCGGGCCAGCCGCTCTACCGCTCCGACGGCCCGGCCCCGGCCTTCGCCATGCTCGATGCCGATCGCGACGGCCGCATTTCCGCCGACGAGGCGCGCGCCTATCCGCTGCTGGCGACCGACTTCCTCTACGCCGACGGCAACCGCGACGGACGCCTGTCCGAGCGCGAATACGCGCGCTGGACCGCGCAGCGCTGAGACGCAGTCGATGACGCAAGCGCCGGACGCGTGCATCGCATCCGGCGCTTCATGCGTCGGGCGTACGGCCGCCGTCGAAGATCTGCGTGATGTCGCCGGCGTCCAGCGCGCGCCACTGACCGGACGCGAGATCCCCCAGGGTCAGGCCGCCGACCGAGACGCGATGCAGCGCCAGCACATGATTGCCGGTCGCCGCGAACATCCGTCGCACCTGGTGGTAGCGGCCCTCGGTCACGGTCAGCCGCGCCCGCCGCGGCGCGATCACCTGGAGCGCGGCCGGCGCCAGCGGCGTGGTCTCCGAATCGAGCATCAGCGTGCCGCTCGCGAACAGCGCGGCCTCCTCGCCACTCAAATCCGCGGCGAGCTCGGCCTCGTAGCATTTGGCGACCTGCGCGCGCGGCGAGATGATCCGGTGCAGCAAGCCGCCGTCGTCGGTCATCAGCAGCAGGCCGGAAGTGTCGCGATCGAGCCGGCCGACCGTCGACAGCACCGGATCGCGGCGGCGGTAGCGCTCGGGCAGCAGGTCGTAGACGAGGCGGCCGGCATCGCGCGTCGAGCAGGTGTAGCCGACCGGCTTGTGCAGCATCAGCGTCAGCCCGGGCGGCGGATCGAGCGGCTCGCCGTCGACGCAGACCTCGGCCGGTTCGACGCGATCGTCGGCATAGAGCACCTCGCCGTCGCGGCGCGTGATGCGTCCTTCGCGGAACATTGCCGCGACCTGCTTGCGGCTGCCGTAGCCAAGATTGGCGATCAGACGCAGCAGTTTCATCGGCGCACCTCGGCGGCCGCGATGACCTTGAAACCGTCGCGCTCGGCCAACGTGTCGACGACGGCGAAGCGCCGCGCCAGCTCGGCCTCGTACGGCAGGTGGCGGTTGGCGACCAGCCACAAGCGTCCGCGCGACGCCAGCGCGTCGGCCGCGGCCGCGATGAATGCCTGCCCGATCTGCGGCTGGCCGTCGCGGCCCTGGTGGAACGGCGGGTTGCTGACGATCGCGTCGTAGCGCTGCGGCAGGCCGGCGGTCACGTCGTGCCAGTGCACGGACCACTCGACCGGCGCGGCGCGGCGCCGCGCGGCGCGCTCGAGGTTGATCCGCGCCGGCTCCAGTGCGCGCGCGTCGGCCTCGTACAGGTCGATCGCCTGCACCGACGGGCAGCGTTCGAGCACCTGCATCGACAGATAGCCGTAGCCGGCGCCGAGATCGGCGACGCGGCCGGCCAGCGTCGCCGGCAGCGTCTCGGCCAGCAGGCGCGAGGCCGGATCGACGCGGTCCCATGCGAACAGGCCGGGCCGGCTGACGACGCGGCCGTCACCGATCGGACGCGGCCGGTCGAGCGCGCGCCAGGCGGCGGCGAGCTCGGCGTCGACGCGGCGATCGTCCGGCGGCGACCAGAACACGCGGCACTTGTGCTTGCTGAGGACGCGCACCGGTCCGGCGAGCCGCACGAAATCCGCCTCGGCCGAGCGCGCGCCCTCGAGGTTGGCGACCGCGACGGCGACGACCGCGTCCGGCTGCGCATGATGCAGCGCAGTCGCGAACAGCGCGCGCGCCTGATCGCGCTGCCGCGGCGGCAGCACCAGGACCGCGGCGTAACGATCCGGCTCGGCCGGCTCGATCACCCCCAGACCCTGGCGCGCCAGCGCATCGGCGAACGGCTTGAAGCCCTGCACGCAGTGCCAGTCGACGCCGCGGTGCGCGAACGTCCAGGCGCCGGCGCGCGCGCCGAGGAACAGCACCGGCTGCGCGGCCGGCAGCGTCAGCGTGCCGTCGGCGAACGGGACGAACAGCGCATCGAGGACCGCCTCGGCGGCGGCAGGGGGCGCGACGGGACTCACGGACGGTTGGGCTTTCGACGGCAGCGGGAAGCCGGCGATTCTAGAATGCCCGCGCCCGCCGCGCCCGCGCGATGCACGGCGCTACGGCGGTGGCGCGCGGCGCCGCGCGATCCAGGCACCGATCGCCGCACCGATCGCGATGATCGCGAACGCCAGCGCGGCATTGACCAGCAGATGCCCTTGCTTGGCGACGTCGGCCAGGCCGTCGCCGAGCACGGTGATGACCAGGGTGACGACCATCAGCACCACCGTCAGCGCGGCGTAGTCGCGCAGCGGCGCGTCGCGGCGCAGGCCGTGGCGCGCGACCAGCACGAGCAGGGCGATCAGCGGCAGCGCGAGCACGCCCGCCTGCAGCGGCGGCGCCGCGTGCAGCGCCTGTCCGAGGCTCGGCGTCGAGGCCGGGATCAGCGCGAACTCGGTGCCTTCGACGTGGCCGATGTTGCGCGCGAGCCAGGGATCGAGCGCCCGCACGCCGCCCCAGACCACGCGCGCGGCCATATCCGGATGACGCAGCAGCGTGATCAGCTCGGTGCCGCGCGTGAACCGGGCCAGCCCCGGGCAGGCGCGATCCGGCATGTCCGGCAGCTGCCAGGCGCGCAGGCCACTGAAGGCCTCGCAGCTGCGGTCCAGGCCGAGCTCGTCGAGCAGCGCGACGCGATCGCCGGCCATCGGCAGGAACGCCGTGAACACCACGTGCGCCTGGTTGTACTGGCGGATGCTGTCGACCATCTGGCCGGGCCGCTGCAGCTGGATGAACTGCATCCACAGGCCGGCCAGCGCGCCGATCAGGACCGCCGCGCTGCGCCAGCTGGTATGGCGCAGGCGCAGGCGGTCGGCGATCACCAGCACGATCGCCAGCGCGAGCGGCAACAGCAGGTGCTGGATCTTGCTGGCCGCCAGCGCGAACGCGAGCAGCAGCAGCGCGAAGAAGCGCCAGCGCGAGCGCGCCTGATGCCGCCACAGCACGAGCAGTCCGAACAGCGCCCAGGCCGCCAGCAGCGCGGTCCATTCGGCATAGAACGTATTGAGATAGAGCGTATTGCCCGGATCGGCGAGCACCACCGCCACGATCACGGCATGGACCAGCGCCGCGCCGGGCCGGCCGCGCCGCAGGAATCCGATCGTCAGCGCGATCGCCAGCGCCGCCCAGGCCGCCAGCCGCAGCAGACCGATCACGCGGACCGAATGCAGAGGCCCGCCGCCGAATGCCTCGGCCAACGCGTAGAGGCCGGCCGTCGCGCCCTGAAACAGCAGCTCGCTCGACCAGTAGCACATCGGATCGTCGGTGGCGATGAAGCGGTACTGCGCGTACGGCGCCTGCGGACTGTTCTGCGTCGGCGGCACGTCGGCCGGCCGATCCGGATACAGATCGAAGCAGGCCGTATAGCGGACCTGGTCGTAGCTGTTGGCGTACGCGTACAGCGGCTGATGCGCCCACAGCGTCAGCGCGCGGATCAGGCCCAGGACCAGCAGCAGCGCGATCGCGATCCGCCAACCGCGCGCGACCGGCGGCGGCGCGGTGACGGCGGCTTCGGGATCGCGGCGGTTCTCGGTGACGCTCATCGCTCGGCTCTCGTCAATGACGGGCGGTGCGATGCAGTGTCGCGCGGCGCACCAAAAGGTGGCAAACGGCGATCGCGGGCCGCCTCATACGAGTGCAAAAAATCTCAATCAAATGGGCTGTTTGCATCAGTTTCGTGCAAACGGGACAGGCCTTAAAAAAATCGCGCGAAGGCGATTGACGCATTGCAATACTCGATGCTATCTCGATGACGCCGGTGCGACGAAACACCGGTCTTGGCGCACCGCCGATCCATTCCTGTTCCTGCCGTCCAGCCATCGCCGCGGAGATCCCAGAGCATGAATGCACCACGTCCTTTTCGCCCGTTGCGGCGCCGTCCGCTGACCGCCGCGATCGCCCTGCTGCTCGGCGGCGCCGGCGTACCGGCCGCCGCCCAGGAAGCCGATGCCGACGACGACACGCAACTGGACACGATCGTGGTCAGCGCGACCCGCCGCGACGAAAGCCTGCAGGACGTGCCGATCAACGTGACCGCGGTCAGCGGCCGGGAGATCGAACGGCAGGGCCTCAAGGATCTGGCCGATCTGGTCCGTGCGGTGCCCGGCCTGTACCTGGTCGACCAGGGCGGACGCGACTCCAACCTGCTGACGGTGCGCGGACTCAACGTCAACAGCCTATCGGCCAGCGAAGGCGTCGGCAACGACGGTGGCGGCGTGGTCGCCCAGTACATCGGCGACATTCCGCTGTATCTGGATCTGCGTCTGCTCGACATCGACCGCGTCGAGACCCTGCTCGGACCGCAGGGTACGCTGTACGGTTCGGGCACGCTCGGCGGCGCGATCCGCTACCTGCCCAATCGCCCGCAGCTCGGCCAGACCTCGCTGGAGGTCTCCACCGGCGTCACCGCGCTCAGCCACAGCAGCGGCACCGGCAACGAGACTACGCTGATCGGCAACCTGCCGGTCGGCGAAAAAGGCGCGTTTCGCGCCGCGGTCGGCTATTTCGACGATCCGGGCTTCATCGATTACGGTCATTTGATACGTCAGCCCGGCCTCTCCAATCCACAGCCCGATCCGGACGACCCGATCGCCGTCGCCGAGAACCTGCGCCGCGAGAAGGACGCGAACTTCCAGCGCACGCTGAGCGGACGGCTGGCGTTTCGCTACGCGTTCACCGACACGGTCGAGGCCAACATCAGCTACTTCTATCAGGATCAGAAGTCCGGCGGCCGCACGATCAACCACGTCGAGGCGTTCGGCACCGGCCGCTACGCCTCGGCCAATCGCTTCCTGGAACCCAACGACCGCAGTAACGAACTGCTGGCGCTGGAGCTGACCGCCGACCTCGGCTTCGCGACGCTGACCTCGGCCAGCGGCTATTCGAAGTACGACGAGGACGGCCAGCGCGACCAGACCGATCTGCTGCTGAACTTCGAATACGGCTACGAGGATTTCCCGAGCTTCGCCGCCTACACGCACGAGCGCGCCGAGGAGAAGCGCTACAACCAGGAGCTGCGCCTGGTCTCCAACAGCGAGGGGCCGCTCGACTGGATCGTCGGCGTGTTCTACAACAAGGCCGACCTCGACGCGACCAGCGCCGAGTTCGTGCCGGGCATTCCCGAGTTCTGGGACATCGACCGGCCCGACAACCTCGAGTATTTCCAGGCGACCTACGACACGTTCACCGAGAAGGCCGTGTTCGGCGAGATCGGCTACGACCTGACCGACCGCTGGAACGTCACCGTCGGCGGCCGCTGGTTCGAGTTCAAGGACGATCAGAAGGTCGGCTTCGCATTGCCGCTGATCGACGGCTCGGCACCCGACGAGATCCTGCTCGACTACGATCCGGTCAAGGTCAGCGATCGCGACCACATCTTCAAGTTCAACACGTCCTACCGTTTCGGCGACGGCCTGCTCGGCTACTTCACGCTGAGCGAGGGCTACCGTACCGGCGGCTCCAATGCCGTGCCGGCCTGCGAGGATCCGCTGCCGCCGGGCCAGAACGTCTGTGCGCTGCCGAACGAGCGGCTGATCAAGCCCGACAAGACGACCAACCACGAGATCGGCCTGCGCAGCAGCTGGCTGGACGGCCGCCTGATCCTCAACGGTGCGCTGTACATGATCGACTGGGAGGACATCCAGGTCGCCGGCACCACCGTCAACGGCGCGATCCCGATCACCGTCAACGCAGCCGAGGCGCGCAGCCAGGGCCTGGAGCTGTCGGCCCAGGCGCGGCTGTCGCCGGCCTGGCGCCTGACCGGCTCGTATACCTACAACAAGGCCGAACTGACCCGCGACGCGCCGGCGATCGTCAGCGGCGAGGACGCCTTCGACGGCGACCGCCTGCCCGGCTCGCCCGAGCATCAGGCCAATGCGACGCTGAGCTATCTGCGCCCGCTCGGCGACGGCATGAGCATCGGGATCGACTACGGCGTGTCGGCACAGAGCGACGTCTACACGCGTGTGGGCCTGCGCAACAACGGCGAGATCCTCGGCGGCTACGCGATCCACAACCTCGCCGCCAATCTCTACGCGGACCGCTGGACGCTGCGCTTCTACGTGCGCAACCTGTTCGACAAGTACGCCCTGACCGGGGTGCGCAACACCTACGCGTCGATCCGCGACATCGAGGGCGACGGCACCTCGTTCCGTCTGCGCAGCTACTACCACTCGGTGCTCGAACCGATGCGCGTGGGCGTCAGCGTGTCGTATACGTTCTAGGCCGGCACGCGCGTGGCCGGCCTGACGCACCTTGCGCACGCGGACGCGCCGGATCGGGCGCGCCAGCGTGCGCAGGCCGCCGCCGCCGCGCAGGACTGGCCGGCCGTCGAGCGCCTGAGCACGGACTGGCTCGCCATCGCGCCGGACGCGGCCGATGCCTGGCTGCTGGCCGGCGTCGCCGCGCTGGAGACGCGACGGCCCGGCGCCGCGCTGCCGCGGCTGTGCCGGGCCGTGCAGCTGGCGCCGCGGCGCGCCGATGCGATGGCGCAGCTGGCGCGGGCATTGTCGATCGTGCACCGGCTGGCCGAAGCCGGGGACTGGGCGCGGCGCGCGCTGGCTCTGGCACCCGAGGAAGCGCTGACGCTGGACACGCTCGGCGTCGTGCTGAGCCGCATCCAGGACCACGCCGGCGCCGCGCAGGCATTCGCCGCCGCCACCCGTATCGCGCCGGCCGTGGCCGGCTATCAGTTCAACCTGGCCTCGTCGCTGAAATTCCTCGGCGACTTCGAAGGCGCCGAACGCGCCTACGAGGCCTGCATCGCGGCCGACCCGCATTACTGGAAAGCGCATTCGGCCCTGGCCCAGCTCGGCCGCCGGCAGTCCGGCGATGCGCGCCTGGCGCGGCTGAACGCGCTGCTGCCGGCCGCGGCCCGCGACGCCGACGCGCTGCTGCACCTGCACCACGCCTTGGCCAGGACGCACGAGGACCTCGACCAGCCGGCGAGCGCGTTCGCGCATCTGCGCGCCGCCAAGCAGGCCGGACGCAGCCGCCTGCGCTACGACTTCGCCGAGGACGCCGCGCTGTTCGACGCGATCGAGGACGCGCCGCTGCCGGCCGGCGAGGGACATCCCAGCCGTGAACCGATCTTCGTCATCGGCATGCCGCGCACCGGCACCACGCTGATCGAACGCATCCTGTCGGCTCACTCCGCGGTCTACGCCGCCGGCGAGCTGCAGCACTTCCCGCTGGCGTTCAAGCGCGCCACCGGCAGCCGCACGGCGCGCATGCTCGACGCCGACACGCTGGCGCGTGCGGCAGCGGTCGATCCGCGCGCGGTCGGTGCCGCCTACCTCGACGCGACGCGGCCGGCGACCGGTCATACCGCGCACTTCCTCGACAAGATGCCGCTCAATTTCCTGTACGCCGGTGCGATCGCGCGCGCGCTGCCGCAGGCGAAGATCGTCTGCCTGCGCCGCGATCCGCTCGACACCTGCCTGAGCAATTTCCGCCAGCTGTTCGCACGCGACTACTCGTACTACAACTACGCCTTCGATCTGCTCGACTGCGGCCGCTACTACCTGCGTTTCGACCGCCTGATCGCGCACTGGCAGCGCCTGCTGCCGGGCCGGATTCTCGAGGTCCGCTACGAAGACGTCGTTGCCGATCTGGAAGGCCAGGCGCGGCGCCTGCTGGCGCACTGCGAACTGCCCTGGCAGCAGGCCTGTCTGTCGTTCGAGCGCAATCGGGCGCCGGTCGCGACGGCCAGTGCCGTACAGGTGCGCCAGCCGCTGTACGCCTCGGCGGTCGGCCGCTGGCGCCGCTACGCGGCCGAACTCGCGCCGCTGCGCGCACTGCTCCAAGCCGAAGGCCTCGCCCTGGAAACGTGACCGGATTGGCAGTGGCGGCGTGCGCCGCGCACGCCCGCGCCTGCCAAGCCGGTCCGCGCATGGCCCCGGCAGGCCGGTGCTAGGATGCCGGCCATCGACAGGGGATGATCCCCGGGAGTGGCAAGTCCATGAAGCAGCGCGTGGGTCACTACGACATCGTCGCCGAGCTCGGCCGCGGTGGCATGGGTGTGGTCTACAAGGGTTTCGAGTCGACCCTTGGCCGCTACGTCGCGATCAAGGTGCTGGCCGATTCGCTGGCCCACGATCCGGGCGTGCGCGAACGCTTCCTGCGCGAGGCGCGCAGCATGGCCGCGCTGAACGACCCGCACATCATCCAGATCCATTCGATCGGCGAGGACGAGGGCCATCCGTACTTCGTGATGGAGTTCGTCGAGGGCGAGTCGCTCGGCTCGCTGCTCAAGCGCGAAGGCCGCCTGACGCTCGAGCAGTCGCTGAAGGTGATCCACCAGACCGCCTCGGGCCTGGCCACCGCGCACGACCGCGGCGTGGTCCATCGCGACATCAAGCCCGGCAACCTGATGATCAGCAGCCGCGGCTCGGTCAAGATCGCCGACTTCGGCATCGCGCTGTCGAACCAGGACCTGTCCAAGAAGCTGACCTCGACCGGCGAGTTCGTCGGCACGCCGGGCTATTTGTCGCCGGAGGTCTGTCTCGGCAAGCCGGTCGACCAGCGCTCGGACATCTTTTCGCTCGGCATCGTGCTGTTCGAGATGCTGACCGGGAAGATGCCGTTCACCGACGAGTCGCCGCTCGGCCTGATGCTCGAGGTCGTGCGCGCCGAGATTCCCGACGTGCGCCAGCTCAATGCGAACGTCGACGACACGACCTCGCGGATCCTGTCGCGGATGATCGCCAAGGACCCGGCCCATCGCTATCAGAACTGCCACGAGCTGGCCGCCGACCTGCTCGCCCATCCGCTGGTCGCGCGCGGCGGTCCGATCACGCTGCAGCCGAAGCTGTCGCCGGCCGCCGCGACTCTGGTCGGCCAGAAGACGCCGCTGCCGGCCGCGCTGACGACGCCGATCACCGCGCCGACGCCGATGCGCGCGCCGGGCGGCGCGCCGACCCACATCACCGCCGGCGACGCCGCGCCGCCGCCGCTGCCGGGTGCCGCGGCACCGGCGCGTCCGTCGGTGCTGGACCGGCCGACCGTGCATGCGTCCGCGCCGCGCCGCAGCAGCGCGCTGCCGTGGGCGATCGCCGCCGTCCTGCTGCTGGCGGCCGGGGCCGGCGCCTGGACGCTGCGCGATCGCATCCCGGGCCTCGGCGCCGGCAGCATGACGACGACGCAGCCGGCGACGTCGCCGGACCCGGCCGCGGGCCTGCAGGCGAGCGCGCCGAACGGTTCGGCGACGACCTCGACGAGCGGCGCCGCCGCCACGGCCGATCCGACGCGGACCGCCTCGACCGAACCGGCACCCGCCCCGACGCCGAGCGTCGCCGAGCCGGCCACGCTGGCCGCGAACACGGCCGGCGCGAACGCACCGTCGACGCCGCCGTCCGAACCGCCGCCGATCGCACCGGCCTCGGTGCCGGCTGCCGACAGCGAGCCGCCGGCGCCGCGTGCCTCGCAGGCCGACGTCGACGCGCTGCGCAATCTGCCGGCCGCCCAGGCCGAGAGCAGCGCGCCGCCGCAGATCGCCAAGGCGCCGCCGCCGTCGAAGCCGGCCGCATCGGCCCGGCCGAGCGTGCCGACCGTCGCGGTCGTCTACGGCGGCGACGAGGTCATCGCCGAGCCGGCGCGCGACGCGATCACCGATCTGCTGCAGAGCCGCGGCTTCCGCGTGATCGAGGCCGGCCGCGTGTCGGGCAGCGCGCCCAACCTGAAATCGCTGGCCGGCCGCGCCGATGCGGTGGTCTTCGTGCAGGCGCGCCCGGTCGGCAGCGAGCAGATCCACTACTACGGCCAGAGTTCGACGCTGTACACGGTGCAGGTCGGCGTCAAGGCCTACCGCACGCGCGACGGCAGCGTGCTGTGGAGCAGCCCGGCCGAGCAGGTCAACTTCACCACGCTCAATGCCGCCGAGAAGGCGCGCGAGGCGGTCGATCCGATGCTCGACGCGGTCGACCGCAACCTGGCCGAGTTCCGCAGCGGCGGCCGTGGCTGAACCGCCGCGGTCCGGCCCGGCCCGCTCCACGACCGGACCGCGCGGCACAGGCCGGCCGCTCGCGCTGCGGCGCGCCGGCTGGATCCTGCTCGCCCTGCTCGGCGCGTACTGGATCGCCGGCAACCTCTTCCTCAACACGGCGCTCGGACCGTGGGCGATCAACCGCAAGCCCGACCGCTTCACGATGCAGTGGTCGCACGGGCTCACCTGGTGGCCCGGCAGCGCGATGCTGTGGAACGTCGAGCTGCGCGGCCACGTGCGCCGCGTGGCCTGGACCGCGCGCACCAAGCGCGGCCGCGGCCATCTCGCGCTGTGGCCGCTGCTGCAGCGCGAACTGCGGCTGACCTCGATCGACGCGGTCGACGTCAGCGGCGAGGTCCGTCGCGCCGACGAGGACAAGCGGCCGCCGCCCCCGCGTCCCGATGCCTGGGCGCTGCGCTTCGACCGGATCGTCGCGCACGGCCTGCGCGAGGTCGACCTCGGCCCGCTCCGCCTGAGTGCCGAGGGCGAGGCGCGCGTCGGCTTCTACAAGCAACTGCGCGGCGGGCCGCTCGAGATCTACCCGTCCGAGGCGCGCCTGACGGCGCTGGATCTGGCCTGGGGCGAACAGGCCCTGCTGCAGGGCGGCCGCGCCGAGGCGAGGTTCGCACTGCCGCGGCACCGGCCCGACGAGGCGATCGGCATCGCCAAGCTGATGCTGGCCGAGGCGAGTCTCGATCTCGATACGACGCTGCCGGCACTGGCGGTCGATCTCGACGCCGACGGCCGCATCGCCGGCCGCTTCGACGCAGCAACCGAGCCCGGCACGCTGAAGACGCGGCTGACCTGGCGCCGCGGTGCGCTGGTATCGGGCGGCACGCTCGCCGCGCAGCTGCCGCTGCGCGCGAGCCGCGCCGGCAGCCACCTCGCCAATACGCTGACGCTCGGGCTCGCCGTCCACGACGAGGCGATCGCGTTCGACCTGGACCTGCCGCGCGACACGCACGATCCGCGTTCGCTGCAGGCGCATCTGAGGCTCGACGGCACCGGCTTGGCGCTGCCGCCGGACGCGGCTGCGCTGGCGCGCCGCCTGCACGGCGAGATCGCGATCGACTGGCCGTTCGAGTCGCTGGCCTGGCTCGGCCCGTGGCTGACCCGCGTACCGTGGCTGCAGCTCGACGGCGCCGGTGCGGTCCGGGCGCAGCTGGCGATCCGCGCAGGCCGCTTCCAGCCCGGCAGCACGCTGTCGGTGCCGGCGGTCGCGGCCGCGGCGACCGTGGCCGGGCACCGCTTCTCCGGACGCGCCCATGCCGACGGCCGTGTCGTCGAGCGCGACGGCCAGGCGGTCGCCGAGGTCGCCCTGGCGATCGAGCGCTTCGACGTCGCCGCGGCCGACGCGCTCGACCGGCCGCTGGTGCAGGGCCGCGACCTGCGCATCGACCTGACCGCGCCCGAGGGCCTCGACGGCCTCGGCGCGGCGCATGCGCAGCTGCGCTTCGAGCAGGCCGAGGTACCCGATCTGCGCGCGTTCAACGTGTATCTGCCCGACGCGGACCTGCGCCTGCTCGGCGGCCGCAGCCGGCTCAGCGGCGATCTGGCGCTCGACGCCGCCGGCGAGATCGCGACCGGCCGCGTCCGCGTCGAAGGCCGCGACGGCCGCGTCCGCTTCGGCCGGCTCAGCTTCGCCGGCGACTTCGACCTCGACGGCCGCCTGACGCGCGCCGATCTGGCTGCCGGCCGCTTCGATCTGGACGGCAGCACGCTGCGCCTGGACCGCGTGCAGGTACTCGACGCCGGCCGCAGCGCCGGCGAGCGCTGGTGGGCGCGGATCGGCGTCACGCGCGGTCACGTCGTGGCCGGACGGCCGCTGTCGCTGCACGGCCGGGCCGCGATCGAGATGGAGAACATCGGTCTGCTGCTGACGCTGTTCGCGCAGCGCAAGGACTATCCGCGCTGGGTGCTCGGCCTGGCCGACAAGGGCCGGCTGCATGCGACCGGCCAGATGCAGGTCAAGGGCGATTCGATCGTCTTCGACCACGTCGAGGCCGCCAACGACCGCTTCGACGTCAAGGCGCGCCTGCGTATCGCCGACGCGCGCGCGTACGGCGACCTGCTGCTGCGCTGGGGCGTGCTCGCGCTCGGCATCGAACTGCGCGACGAGGAGCGCGACCTGCACCTGATCGGCGCCAAGGACTGGTACGCCGAACGCCCCTCGCTGCTGCCGGCGCGCTAAGGCGGCATCCGCCGGCACCTGCGGCGCGAGCGCGGCACGACCGCGCCGCCCGCAGCGCCGGTCAGTGCCCGCCGCCCGGCGGCGCGCCGGTCTTGGCGCCGAACGGCGGCTTGGCCAGCCACAGCACCAGCACCAGGCTGAAGAACACCCAGCCGAGCAGGTGGAAGACCTCGTTGAACGAGATCTGGTAGCTCTGCAGCGTGATCATGCGGTCGAGCAGGCCTGCCGCGCGCGGCAGGTCGCCGTTGCCGAGCGTCGCGATCGCCTGCTGCGCGGCCGGATCGTAGACGGTCACGTGCTCGGTCAGGTGCGCGTGATGGACCTCGGCGCGGCGCTGCCACAGGAACGTGGTCAGCGACGCCGAGAAGCTGCCGCCGAGCGTGCGCAGGAACGTCGCCAGGCCCGAGCCGTCGGCGATCTCGCCGGGGGCGAGGTCCGACAGCAGGATCTGCGTGACCGGCATGAAGAACAGCGCTACGCCGATGCCCTGGATCAGCTGGATCGTCGCGACGTGGTTGAAGTCGACGTCGAGATTGAAGCCCGAGCGCATCAGGCTGGTCGCACCCATCGTCAGGAATGCCAGCGACGCCAGCAGGCGCAGGTCGAACCGGTGCGCGTGGCGGCCGATGAACGGCGACAGCAGCACCGGCAGGATGCCGATCGGCGCGGTCGCGAAGCCGGCCCAGGTCGAGGTGTAGCCGAGCTGGCGCTGCAGCCATTGCGGTATCAGCAGGCTGATCGCGAAGAACGCCGCGTACGCGAACACCAGCACCGTGGTGCCGGCCGCGAAGTTGCGGTGGCGGAACAGGCGCAGATTGACGATCGGCTCCTTGTCGGTGAGCTCCCAGATCAGGAACACCGCCAGCGAGATCGCCGAGATCAGCGAGGTGACGATGATGAAGGTCGATTCGAACCAGTCTTCGTCGTTGCCCTTGTCGAGCACGATCTGCAGTGCGCCGACACCGATGATCAGCGTGATCAGGCCGACGTAGTCCATCTTCGGCCGCTCCAGGCGCTTGGGCCGCGCGCCGAGCTGGCTGCGCACGACCAGGCACGCGAACAGGCCGATCGGCACGTTGATGAAGAAGATCCACGGCCAGGAATAGTTGTCGGTGATCCAGCCGCCGAGGATCGGGCCGGCGATCGGCGCCACGATCGTCACCATCGCCAGCAGCGCCAGCGCCTGGCCGCGCTTCTCGGGCGGATAGATCGAGATCAGCAGGCTCTGCGTGACCGGGTACATCGGGCCGGCCACCGCGCCCTGCAGCGCGCGGAACGCGATCAGCATCGGCATGCTCTGCGCGATGCCGCACAGGAACGAGGCCAGCGTGAACAGCAGCGTGGAGGCGACGAACAGCGGCACCTCGCCGAAGCGGCGCGTCAGCCAGCCGGTCAGCGGCAGCGAGATCGCCATGCAGACCGCGAACGAGGTGATGACCCAGGTGCTTTGGTCGGCGCTGACGCCGAGGTTGCCGGCGATCGTCGGCAGCGAGACGTTGGCGATCGTCGTGTCGAGCACCTGCATGAAGGTCGCCAGCGACAGCCCGAGCGTGGTCAGGCCGACGCTGGCCGGGCGGAAGGCGTCGGGCCGCGGCGCGGCGACGGCATTCATCGGAGGATCCTCGGTCGGCTCGCGTCAGGGCGTCTTGGCCGCGACCGCGTCGCGGGCGCCGGCGCTGTTGGCGTGCACGATGCGCGCGATCAGCGCGTCGGCCTCGCCGAGTTGACCGGCGTAGACGTCGGTCGCGAACGGCGCCTGTGCCGGCGGCTGCTCCGCCAGTATCGGGCCGGAGCGGTCGTGCAGGTTCACTTCCACCTGCATCGACAGGCCGATGCGCAGCGGATGCGCCTTGAGCTGCGCCGGATCGAGCGCGATGCGCACCGGCAGGCGCTGCACGATCTTGATCCAGTTGCCGGAGGCGTTCTGCGCCGGCAGCAGCGAGAACGCGCTGCCGGTGCCGGCGCCCAGGCTCAGCACGCGGCCGTTGAAGCGCGCCTCGCTGCCGTAGAGATCGGACTTGAGCTCCACCTCCTGGCCGATCCGCATGTGGCGCAGCTGGGTCTCCTTGAAGTTGGCGTCGACCCAGACCTGATCGAGCGGAATCACCGCCATCAGCGGCGCGCCGGGCTGCACGCGCTGCCCGACCTGTACGCTGCGCCGCGCGACATAACCGCTGACCGGTGCCAGCACCTCGACGCGCGCGCGGTCGAGGAACGCCGCACGCAGCCGCGCCGCGGCGGCCTGCACGTCCGGATGCGAGGCGATCACGGTGTCGTCGACCAGGGCGCGCGTGGTGACCAGCTGCTCCTGCGTCGCGGCCAGCGAGGTCTCGGCGGCGGCCAGCGCGTCACGCGCATGCGCCAGCTCCTCGGCCGAGATCGCGCCGCTGGCGGCGAGATTCTTGCGGCGGCGGAAGTCCTCGCGCGCGCGATCGAGTGCGACCTTCTGCGCGGCGACCTGGGCGCGGCCGCTGTCGACGTTGCTGTAGAGACCGCGCACCTGGCGCACGCTGGCGGCCAGGCCCGCCTCGGCCTGCGCCAGCGCGACGTCGGCATCGCTCGGATCGAGCGTCGCCAGCGTCTGGCCCTGGCGCACGAAGTCGCCGTCGTCGGCGCCGATGCCGATCACGGTGCCGGCGGTCTGCGGCGTGATCTGCACGATGTTGCCCTGCACGTAGGCGTCCTCGGTGTGCTCGAACCAGCGGCCGTGCAGCCAGTACCACGCGGCCCAGGCGATGCCGGCGGCGGCGAGAGCGAACGTCAGCAGCATCAGCAGGCGCCGGCGGCGCCCGCGCTGCGTCGTGGCGGCAACTTCGGTATTCGGACTGCTCATGGAGAATGTCCTTGCGGAAAGGCGATGAATCGTCAGGAATGGGGTGCGCGATCGGACGGCGTCTGCGCATCGGCCTCGAAGCCGCCGCCGAGCGCCTGCACCAGCACGATCGCGTCGTCGACGCGCTGCGTCTCGAGGTCGGCCACGCGCTGCTCGGCGCTCAGCAGCTGCTGCTGCACGATCAGCACGTCCAGGTAGTTGCCGATGCCGTTGCGGTAGCGTTCCTCGGCCAGGCTGTGCGCGGCGGCCGCCGTCCCGGCGGCTTCGCGCGCGGCCTCGATCTGCGGCGTCAGCGAGCGCAGCGCGGCGATCCGCGCGGCGACCTCGCGCAGCGCGGCGACGAGGTTCTGGTTGTATTCGGCGACGGCCAGGTCGTACTGGGCGTCGGCACCGGCGAGATTCGCGCGCAGGCGGCCGCCGTCGAAGATCGGCAGCGAGATCGCCGGCGCGAACTGGTAGTAGCGGCCCTGCGCCGAGAACAGACCGTCTCCGCCGAGCGCGGCCAGACCCACCGCCGCGCTGAGATCGACGTTCGGATAGAACGCGGCGTGCGCGCTGTCGATCGTGTGCCGCGTGGATTCGACGCGCCAGCGCGCGGCGACCAGATCCGGACGCCGGCCGAGCAGTTCGGCCGGCAGCCGGCCCGGCAGGCGCAGCGCGGCCGGCGTCGCCAGCTGCGGGCGCGCGATCGTCAGGCCGCGATCGGGACCGGCACCGAGCAGCGCCGCCAGCGTGATGCGCTCGTCGTCGATGCGCGCCTGCGCGGCCAGCCACTGCTGCTCGGCCATCGGCACCGCGGCCTCGGCCTGGCGCAGCTGCAGCGCGCTGTCGATGCCGGCCTCGACGCGCTGACGCGTCAGGTCCAAGGCATGCCGGGCGCGCTCGCGCTCGCGATCGGCGATGTCGGCGCGCTCGAACGCGTGCGCCAGCTCCACGTAGCTGCGCGCGACGTTGGCCGACAGCGTCAGGCGTGCCGCCTGCGCGTCGATCTCGGCCGCGTGCGCCTCGTCCACCGCGGCCTCCCAGGCCGCGCGCTTGCCGCCCCATAGATCGAAGCCGTAGCTGAAGCTCAGCGACAGCGAATTGAGCGCACTGTAGTGACCGCCGATCGGCGGTTCGATCACGGTCTCGGGAATGCGCAGGCCCGACGAGGACGCGCCCGCGCCGACGGTCGGCTGACGGTCGGCATCGGCGGTACCGACGCGCGCCAGCGCCTGGCGGCTGCGCGCGTCGGCGACCTCGAGACCCGGATTGCCGGCCAGCGCCTCGTCGATCAGCGCATCGAGCTGCGGATCGCCGAGCGCGCGCCACCAGTCGTGCCGCGGCCACGCAGCCGGCGACACCTCGACCTCGCCCAGGCTGCGCTGCGCGGCGAGGCTGTCCGGGTCGCGCAGGCGACCTTGAGGATGCAGGCCCTGCGTGCTGGCGCAGCCCGCGACCAGCAGGGCGGAAACGACGAGCGTCACGAAAGAGGAACGCATGATGGAAGGGTCCGGATGGGAATCAGGGCGCGTGGGCCAGCGTGTGCAGGATGCGGCGCAGAATCGTCTCGAGCTGTTCGCGCTCGGCCGCGTCGAGGTCGACCAGCGCGCGTTCGATGCAGGCATCGGCGGCCGCGCGGATGTCCTGCCAGAGCCGCGCCCCGACTTCGGTCAATTCGATGCGCAGGGCGCGGCGGTCGCGCGGATCGGCCTGGCGGCGCAGATAGCCCTTGGCCTCGAGCTTGGCGAGCATGCGCGTCATCGCGCCGGGATCGTGGCGCAGCGCCTGCGCAAGCTCGCCGGCGCTCATCGGGCCGTGAGCGGCCAGCTGCTTGAGCGTCAGGAACTGCGACATCGTGATGTCGAAGCCGCCGCGCGCCAGCGTCCGCTCGATCGAACCGACCAGCGCGCTGCGCGTCTGGCCGATCAGCGAGCCGAGGCTGTAATGGGCGTCAGCCGAGGTGGCAGCGGAGGAGCACATGGGCGGCGCATTCTAAACTCGCTAGTTTAGTTGTCAAGGCAATTAATTGCGCCGCCTCGCCTACGTAAGCCCACATTCAGCATTAAGTCGTTGAAAACATTACAGCGGACGACGGGCACTTGGGGGCTACGCGCCGCCTCAGGGCGCTGTTGTGCGAGGCGCACGCGATGCCGTGATGAGAAGCGATGCTCGCCGTGCCCAGTACAGATGCAATGTGCTGGCATGCCCATGCCGGATCGACTTCTCGCGCGCCGCAGCTATGTCGATGTCGTCGAGCGGGAGCGCACTTCGATGAATTTTTGGGGAGTGGATGGGATGATTCATCTCAGTTGCGGCGCTTGGGCTTGCAGCACTCGTTCTGCGACAATGCCATAGAATTGTCGAGTTAGGGAGAAGAAGCGACGCAGCAAGTTGTTCGTGGGAATCAGATCAATACTTGCCAAGTCGTCAAGACTCCATTGTCTGGATTGATGCTCCTGAAACACGTCTTCCAGTTCGTCCCACCACTTGCGCCGCAGCGTGCGCAGGTAGGGACTGTTCAAGTTGAGCAGGTCGATAGTGTATTGCGCGCTGTCGGCTTCCACCTGGTTCAGGCGATGCGATGGAACAATGCGACCGTCCGACACATAGGCGAAGAAGCGTCTGCAATCGAGCTGGTGACAGGAAACGAATCGCGCCATGTCGCAGCCGGCTCGCTTGCCAATGGCATGACCGCCAAAAGCTGCAACTGTATTGAGGGTCTTCAAGTCGTCGGAATGCAAAGCGCTGGCGGCCAGATTCGCGTAGTCGAACGTGCGTGGCGGATTCCGGCTTTTGTTCTCGACATGCTCGATGTGACAACCCAGCCCTTCCTCGTCCGCACGAAGCTCGCTGTAGCAGCACAGACCGTACTGTTCGGCCAGCAGGGAACTCAGAACGGCTTGTTTGTGGGAAAATCTACTCCAGCGCGTCGCGGCCTGCGCCGCTGTAGCGGGAGGATTCGCGTGCGACTGGTTGAGATGATAGCCGCCGTTCCCCTGCTTGGTGATCGCCCTCATTTCTTGAGATTCCGCTGACGCTGACGACTGCGCTCAAGCCTTTGTAGCTGCGGATGCTGGTCGCCAAGAGCTTGCTTCAAGTCTTCCCAAAGTCGACTCGCCGCGTCGCTGTCGTATTCGCCTTGATCAACAAGATCGGTCAGCCGCTCCAACTGCGCACGTTCCGGCACAGGCGGCATTGGGTTCACTTGCATCACGCTTTCCAGCACGTCGCCGCTTGGTTCACCGTAGGTTCTAGCGATGGGCTGGCTGGATATGGCGTCGCCTGCCGCGTTCTGCGCCAACACACGGATATTCTCCCTACGGATGGTACTGAGGATCTGCGGGCTGTGCGTCGTCACGATGAACTGCGTGCCGGGAAAAGTTCGCATCAGGTCACCAAGCACCCGCTGCTGCCATGAGGGATGCAGGTGCAGGTCGATTTCGTCCACCAACATGATGGCGGGAGCGAGTTTCGTGGCGTTGCCGGTTCCTATTCCTTCCATCGAACGGCCAAGGCTGCGCATATGATTCAACAAGTCATTGACAGCAGCTCCGTTATGTACGATATCCAGATGATCGTTCCCGAGCGCCAATCTTCGGGCGAAGTCCATCGCCAGTGCAAGCATACTCTGATAACCCTGACTTAATTGTTTGACACGAAGCGGAGTGCCACCTTCGTTCTTCAGTACGACAAATCGATGTTGATCATTGAAATATGGATTTCCGAAATCGCCATTCAACAATAGCCGGATTGCTTCGCGCACCGCATCCAACGTAAGCGAAGTCTCCCATTCCTCAGGCGAGAACCCCTTGTTTCTTCTAAATTCGGAGGCTTCTTCGTCATCGAACCACGCCAGCATCTCACGAAAGTCGGTTAGGGGATTCAATGCGTCGCTCAATGCCGACGTTGGATGATCATAGTTATTCTTGTTCTCACGCAAACGCTGCGGCTCTTCGATTCGGCCGCGTTGCACGCCGTAGTAGGCACAGATCGGGAGTAGTTCACGATCTACTCGCTTGAAGCTCTCTGAAATATCGGAAAGGAGTGATTCAAGAGCTTTCTTCCCAATACGCTCTTCCGGGGCAATGCCTTTGTTCTTGGTCGAGGCTTTCCACTCATCCCAGCGCAATCCATCAGTTGTCTCGATAATGACCTGCGCGTAATCACAAGCACCCCATCGATCTCTACCACCCTTTTTTCCGAATGGCATCAGGCGGAAATCAGTATCCAAAATCTTGGCACCCTTGGTGGAAAGGCGCTGATTGGCTGAAGAAAGGTAACTCAGGATTGGAGCCAGACCCACGGTGATACCATCAAGAATGGCTGTCTTACCCGCGCCGTTGGCGCCGACGATCACCGTCAGTTGCGGATGCAGATCAATGTCGATGCTCTCGAAGCATCTGTAGTTCTTGAGCGTGACTTTCTTGAGGTACATCGTCGTCTACCAGATTCAGAACGTTTGCGCGCGGCGAAGCAACTAAGGCAGTTCTAGATTCTTTTGCTGACGCCCAGTCCGACGCTTAAGAGACGGGTGATGGGAACATAGTACGGCCCCCGGTGCTGCCATCCTCTCCGACCAGGATGAGGCCGAGCAAGTACTGGCCGGATTTGTTCAGGGCGCCAGGCATTCATTCCTGCTGAGCGTGATGTGGCGCCCCTCTTAGCGCGACCTTTGACTTCAATCAGCCGTGATGGCGGCAACGCGCTACGGTGATGGTTCGGGCTGGGGTGGTCCCAGCCCAGTTCTGCGTCGAGACATCGGGCGGCACATGGCTTCGGGGCGGCTTCTACGTTGATGACGACTCCATGAGCTACAAGCGAAAGACGCACCTCATGGCAGCCGCCACGCGCTGCTTGCATCGGATTGCTAGCCGGGCGTGGTCTGTTCCTCAAGTAGGCTCAGCCACAGCAATGCCTGCGCACTGCTCTGCCCGCACATGGATAGGGACGGTCTGAGAGATGCGCACACCACCGGCCGCTCCGGCCGGCCGAAGATCGCGCAGCGGTTGTCATCGGTCAGCTGCACGCAGCGCACGCCGGCCGGCTTGCCGTGCGGCATGCCAGGAATCGGCGAGGAGATCGACGGCGCGATGCAGCAGGCACCGCAGCCGGGGCGACAGTCCATCGCTCAGCGCGCCTGCGCGCGCAGCGCTGCGTAGACCGGCGCGGTATCGGGCGCATGGCCGTGCCAGATCGCGAACGAGGCAGCAGCCTGCTCGACCAGCATGCCGAGCCCGTCGACGGTCCGCGCGGCACCGGCGGACTTTGCCAAGGCAAGAAACGGGGCCGCCGCGGCGCCGTACGAGAGGTCGTAGGCGAGACGCGCCGAGCGCAGAATCTCATGCGCGACCGGCGGCGCGGCGCCGTGATGACCGGCCGCACTGGCGTTGACGATCAGATCGAACGGGCCGACCGGTGCCGCATCGGCCGCGACCGCGGTCGCGCGCGGATCGGCCAGTGCGGCGGCCAGCTGCTGCGCGCGCGCCGGTGTGCGATTGGCGATCACGAGACGGTCGATGCCGGCGTCGAGCAGGGCGAACGCGGCCGCGCGCGCGGCGCCGCCGGCGCCGAGCATCAGCACGTGCAGGCCGGCCGGCTGCAGGCCGTGGCGCATCGCGAGATCGGTCAGCAGGCCGATGCCGTCGGTGGTATCGCCGACCCAGCCGCGCGGGTCGCGCGTCAGCGTGTTGACGCTGCCGGCGCGCTGCGCGCGCGGCGTGATCGCGATGCACAGCGCCGCGGCCCGCTCCTTCAGCGGCAGCGTCACGTTGGCGCCGTGGCCGCCGGCGCCCGCGAACGCGGCAAGCGCATCGGCGAACGCCTCGGGCGCGGCCTCGATGCGCCGATAGTCGAGGTCGATGCCGGCCTGCGCCGCGAACGCGGCGTGGATCCGCGGCGACAGCGAATGCGCGACCGGCTGGCCGAAGACCGCGTGGAGGAACCGCTCGCTCATCCGCCCTTCTGCAACCAGCGCGCAGCGTCGATCGCGAAATAGGTCAGGATCGCGTCGGCGCCGGCGCGCTTCATCGCGGTCAGCGTCTCGAGCACGACGGCGCGCTCGTCGAGCCAGCCGTTTTGCGCGGCGGCCTTGAGCATCGCGTACTCGCCGCTGACCTGGTAGACGAAGGTCGGCATGCCGAAGCGGTCCTTGACCCGGCGCAGCACGTCCAGATACGGCAGGCCCGGCTTGACCATGACCGCGTCGGCGCCCTCGCGGATGTCGAGCTCGACCTCGCGCAGCGCTTCGTCGCTGTTGCCGACGTCCATCTGGTAGGTGTGCTTGCCGCCGCCGCCGAGATTGCCGGCCGAGCCGACCGCGTCGCGGAACGGTCCGTAGAAAGCCGAGGCGTACTTGGCCGAATAGGCCAGGATCCGCGTGTGCACGTGGCCGGCGCGCTCCAGCGCGGCGCGGATCGCGCCGATGCGGCCGTCCATCATGTCCGACGGCGCGACGAAGTCGTAGCCGGCCTCGGCCTGGGCCAGCGCCATGCGCACCAGCGCGTCGATCGTCGCGTCGTTGATCACATAGCCGGCGGCGTCGATCAGGCCGTCCTGGCCGTGCGTGGTGTACGGATCGAGCGCGACGTCGCCGATCAGGCCGAGCTGCGGATACTGCGCCTTGACCGCGCGCGCGGCGCGCTGGAACAGGCCCTCGGGATTCCAGGCCTCGCTGGCGTCCTCGCTCTTGACGTCCTGACCGGGCGCCGGGAACAGCGCCAGCGCCGGAATGCCGAGCGCCACGCACTCGCCGGCCAGCTCGACCAGGGCATCGATCGAGAGGCGCTGGACGCCCGGCATCGACGGCACGGCCTCGCGGCGGCGCTCGCCGTCAATGACGAAGGCGACCATGATCAGGTCGTCGGCGGTCAGCGTGGTTTCGCGCATCAGGGCGCGCGAGAAGGCGTCGCGGCGCATCCGGCGCAGGCGGATGGACGGATAGGACATGGCGGCTCCGGCGGGCGGTCGGCGTGCGGGAGGCGGCATTGTAATGAAAGCCGGCCGGCGGCCCGCTGCGGTGGGATGTCCCGTCCAGCGGCGCGCCGTGCCGGCGCGCGCGGCCGCTTGCCAGCGTCGGCGCGCTTTGATCTGATGGGCGGGCTGGGCTCCGGCCGCCCCGGACGGGTGGCGAGGTGGGCGTCGCCGCACACGAACGGCCGCGCCGGCACACCGATCGGGGCACCCGCCTGCACGGCGTGGGGACGTCGCTCGACGGTTCGCAACGATCATCCGGGGGTCTCTTGAGCGGCATCTTGCTAGTGGAGCGGTCGAGCACGCTCAGCCATCTGCTGCGGCGCACGCTCAACGCCGCCCGGCTGCCGCCGCGCGCCGAGCTGGCCAGCTATCTGGACGCCCACGATCATCTGCGCAAGTCGGTCGGCGCCAACCAGGCCTATTCGCTGGCCGTGATCGGCGCGCCGCCGCGCGCCAACCGCGAATTCCTCGCGCTGCTCGATTACCTCGGCCGCAATCCGACCGCGCCGTCGGCCGTGCTGCTGGCGCACGAGAACAGCGCCGAGGCGGCGAGCTGGGCACGAAGCTGCCGCAACGGCCGCCTGCTGCTGTGGTCGAACTTCGCGCGGCTGCCGGCGCTGATCGGCGAGCTGCATCCGCTCGGCATCGCGCCGGTGGCGAGCGAGGCGCCGGCACCGGTCCGCGCCGGCCAGCTGCGGATCCTGTTCGTCGACGACTCGCACAGCGTGCGCCACGCCTATCGCCAGCTGCTCGAGCGCAGCGGCTTCGCGGTCGACACCGCCGGATCGGTCGCCGAGGCGCTGGCGCGCGCCGCCGGCGCGCAGCACGACCTGGCGATCGTCGACTACTTCCTGCCCGACGGCACCGGCGACGAACTGTGCCGGCGGCTGGCCGCGCAGCCGGCGCCGCCGCTGCTGGCGGTCCTGACCGGCACCTACCGCGACGACATCATCCAGCGCTGCCTGGCGGCCGGCGCCGGCGAATGCCTGTTCAAGACCGAGACCAAGGACCTGTTCCTCGCGCGCGTCCGGCGGCTGGCGCGACAGATCGAGCTGGAGCGCTCGGCAGCCGCCCAGCGCGAGCGGCTCGAGGGCATTCTCGGCTCGGTCGGCGACGGCGTATTCGGCCTCGACGCGAACGGGCGCATCCGCTTCGTCAATCCGACCGCGCTGGAGCTGCTCGGGCACGCCGACGACACGGCCCTGGTCGGCACCGACGTCGACCGCCATCTCGGCGGCTACGGCGCGACCGCCCGCGCATTGCGCGAAGCGCTCGATGCCGGTGCGCCGGTGCGCGACCTCGAAGCCGTCTTCACGCGAGCCGACGGCGCGCCGCTGGCGGTCACCTACACCCTGCTGCCGCTCGACGATCCACGCCAGCGCGAAGGCGCCGCGCTGATCTTCCGCGACGCCTCCGGCCAGCGCGACATCGAACGCCTGCACTGGGAACTCACGCACGACCACCTGACCGGCCTGCTCAACGGCCGCCGCTTCAACGAGCTGCTGGCCCGCGAGATCGCCCGGCTCGGCGAACAGGGCGGCTACTCGGCCTTGCTCTACATCGACATCGACCGCTTCAACCAGGTCATCGACGCCGGCGGCCAGACGGCCGCGGACCGCATGCTGGCCGAGCTGGCCGACGCGCTGCGCGACCAGCTCGGCCCGCACGACCAGGCGGCGCGTCTCGAAGGCGACCGTCTGGCCGTGCTGCTGTCGCGGGTCGAACTCGACCAGATCCACGCCCAGGCCGAGAACTATCGGGCCCTGGTCCGGCAGCGCCGCTATCGCGCCGGCGACCACTGGCGCGCCGCGACCGCCTCGCTCGGCGTGGCGATCCTCGGGCCCGGCACGCCGTCGGTCGAGCATGCGCTCGAGCAGGCGCGCATGGCCTGCAAGACCGCCAAGCAGCGCGGCCGCGACCAGACCGAGATCAACAGCGGCCAGCGCGACGCGCGCGTCGCGCGCGAGCTCGAGGCCGGCTGGACCGAGCGGATCCGCGCCGCGCTCGAGTACGACCGCCTCGTGCTGCTGGCGCAGGCGATCGTGCCGATCGGCGCGCTGCCCGAGCACGAACATGACGTCCTCGCGCGTCAGGGCTGGCGGATCGGCGGCGGCAGCGGCGATGCCGGCCGCGAATACCTGTTCGAGGTGCTGACGCGCATGGTCGGCAAGGGCGGCCAGCTGATCACGCCGAGCGTGTTCGTGCCGATGGCCGAGCGCGTCGGCCTGATGCCGCGGTTCGACCTGTGGGTGTTCCGTCACCTGCTCGAACAGCTGGTCAAGCTGCCGATCCCGGACGACGTGCCGGTGACCTTCACGGTCAATCTCTCCGGCATCACGCTCGACGACGCACCGACGCTGCAGGCGATCGAGGAGGCGATCGTCGGCTCCGGCGTGCCGCCGCGCCGGCTGATGATCGAGATCACCGAAACCAGCGAACTGGTCAGCCTGAGGCTGGCACGCCGCTTCATCGGCCGCATGCGTGCGCTCGGCTGCCGCTTCGCGCTGGACGACTTCGGCATCGGCTTCTCGTCGTTCAGCCATCTGCGCGATCTGGACGTGGACTTCGTCAAGATCGACGGCAGCTTCGTCGAGGCGATGACGACCAGCGACATGGATCGCAAGATGATCGTGTCGATCAGCCAGCTGGCGCATTCGCTCGGTCTGCAGGTGATCGGCGAGCACGTCGAGAGCTTCGGCAGCGTGCAGGCTCTGCGAGCGGCCGGCGTCGACTACGCGCAAGGCCACTGGATCGGCGAGCCGCGCCTGCTGCACAAGCTCGATCTGCCGACCTTGCTGACGCGCACGGCGGCCCCGGCCGAGCCTGCGACGGCCGCCGAGGTTCTGCTGCAGCCGTAGTGCTGCCCCGGGCCGACGCCGCCGGCGGGGCGCATCGGCGGAACGCGGCCAAGCGCCGATGCAATGCTCGCGGCCAGCCTCGATTGATCGAGCAGGGCCCGGCAGCCCGGCATCGACCACCCGACCGGTCACACGCGCCTTCGCGGCCTCGGAAGCGCAGCCCGCGACTCCGAATCGCGGGCCACCGGCCCCGCGCGACGTGCGTGCACGACGTAGGGCGCCCGCCTCTCGCGCCCGCGAATCGGCTCGCAAAAGCCGCGATCCGCATCCGATCGGCTCCATCCGGGCCTGTCGCAGGCTTGAGCATCGCCGATGTCGATCAGCACATGTTCAGTTTTTGTTAGGTCACTGGCCGCCAAACTGTTAAAGCCGTGTTATGATCAGTTACGGCACTCTCTGCTAGACTTTCCTCAGAAAGTCTCTGCAACTCGTTGTAAACAAGAGAACACAGGACATGTTGTCGCCTCTCGTATGGACATCTCTCGCGGCGCTCGCCGTGCTCGTACTGCTCTCGGTGCGCCGCATTCCTGAAGGCCAGGCCTATACGCTGCGCCGTTTGGACGGCCGCATCCGCCTGCTGCAGTCGGGCACGCACTGGGTCGTTCCGCTGGTCGAGCGCGTCGCGCACAAGATCAGCCTGACCGGCAGCACGCTCGCGTTCGAGGACGCCGCCAGCGACGGCCAGCGCCTGCGCGGCGCGGTCTATTTCCAGGTCCTCGATCCGCAGCGTGCGGATGCCGTGATCGAGCAGGTCGACGACCTGCTGCGCGACCGCACCTGCGCGCTGCTGCACCAGCCGGCGCTGCCGGACGACCTGTCCGAACGGCGCGCCTGGCTCAAGCAGTCGCTGAATCGCGAGCTGCGTGACCAGGGTCTGCTGGTGACCCGCATCGAGCTGGCCGACGCCGCCTGAGCGGGCGCGTGAGGCTCGGCCTCGCGGGGTCGCCGCTGGATTTTGCCGGCGCCGCCCCGGATACTGGCGCGCCCGCTTTCGCCTATCCCATGCCCGCCCGCGACCCGTTGCGGCATCTGCTGACCGGCGGCGCGACCCGTCTCGGCCTCGATCTGGCGGAGGCGACGGTCGAACGCCTGCTCGACTACATCGATCTGCTGGTCCGCTGGAACCGCGCCTACAACCTGAGCGCGGTGCGCGACCCGCGCGAGATGGTCACGCGGCACCTGCTCGATTCGCTGGCGATCACGCCCTGGGTCGCCGGTGACAGCCTGGCCGACGTCGGTTCCGGCGCGGGCCTGCCGGGCCTGCCGCTGGCGATCCTCGCGCCGCAGCGCCAGGTGCTGCTGATCGACGCCAACGGCAAGAAGGCGCGCTTCCTGCGCGCGGCGATCCGCGATCTCGGTCTGCGCAACGCGCGCGTCGCCGAGAGCCGCGTCGAGGACGTCGGCGAGACCTTCGATTGCGTGACCGCGCGCGCGTTCGCGACGCTGGCCGAGATGCTCGAGGGCGGCGGCCAGCTGCTCGGTCCGAAGGGTCGGTGGCTGGCAATGAAGGGCCGTTTCCCTCAGGATGAAATAGACGCCGTCCCCGCCGGATTCCGCATCGAGGCCGTCCACGCCCTGGAAGTGCCGGGCCTGGAGGCCGAGCGGCACCTGGTGGTCATCCAACGCAAGGCCCAGGACCCGGTGCAGTCATGACGCGCATCATCGCCATCACCAATCAGAAGGGCGGAGTCGGCAAGACGACGACCGCCGTCAATCTCGCCGCTGCGCTGGTCGAGACGCGCCGGCGCGTGCTTCTGGTGGACATGGATCCGCAGGGCAATGCGACGATGGCCTCGGGCGTCGACAAGCGCCACGCCAAGCCGAACACCTGCGACGTCCTGCTCGACGAGGTGCGCGCCGAGCAGGCGATCGTGACCACCGAGGGCGGCTTCGACCTGCTGCCGGGCGGTCCCGACCTGACCGCGGCCGAGGTCAAGCTGATGGACGCGCTGGCGCGCGAGTCGCGGCTGAAGTCGCAGCTGGCCGCGCTCGGCGACCGCTACCGCACGATCCTGATCGATTGCCCGCCGAGCCTGCACCTGCTGACGCTCAATGCGCTGACCGCGGCGCACGGCGTGCTGATTCCGGTGCAGTGCGAATACTTCGCGCTGGAAGGACTGTCGAGCCTGCTCGAGACGATCGAGGCGGTGCGCCGTCGGCTCAATCCGGACCTGGAGGTCGACGGCCTGCTGCGCACGATGTACGACGTGCGCAACAACCTCGGCAACGAGGTCTCGGCCCAGCTGACCCAGCATTTCGGCGACAAGGTGCTGCGCTCGGTGATCCCGCGCAACATCCGCCTGGCCGAAGCGCCGAGCCATGGCAAGCCGATCAATCTGTACGACCGCGAATCGCGCGGCGCGATCGCCTACCTCGGCCTCGCCGGCGAGATGCTGCGCCGCGAACGCGGCCCCGTGCCGGCGCCCGCGGCGCCGGCGACCCACGCATAGGAGTCCTTCCCATGGCAGCCAAGAAACGTGGCCTCGGCCGCGGGCTCGACGTACTGCTCGGCGGCGGCGAAACGGCGCTCGCCGAGAGCGAGGGCGAGCTGCGCACGCTGGCGACGGCGAGCATCCAGCCCGGCAAATACCAGCCGCGCCAGACGATCGACCCGGAACGGCTCGAGGAACTGGCCGCCTCGATCAAGGCGCAGGGCCTGATCCAGCCGGTCGTCGTGCGCGCGATCGCGCCGGGCCGCTACGAGCTGATCGCCGGTGAGCGGCGCTGGCGTGCCGCACAGAAGGCCGGCATGACCGAGGTACCGGCGCTGGTCAAGGAAGTGCCCGACCAGGCCGTCGTCGCGATGGCGCTGATCGAGAACATCCAGCGCGAGGATCTCTCGCCGCTGGAGGAATCGCAGGCGCTGGCGCGCCTGATCGAGGAATTCGATCTGACCCACCAGCAGGCGGCCGACGCGGTCGGCCGCTCGCGCGCGGCCGTGTCGAACCTGCTGCGCCTGCTCGAGCTGCCGGCGGAGATTCGCGCGCTGCTCGACGCGCGCAAGCTCGACATGGGCCACGCGCGCGCGCTCGGCACGCTGCCGCCGCCGCAGGCGGTCGCGCTGGCGCGCCAGGCCGCCGAGAACGGCTGGTCGGTGCGCGAACTGGAAGAAGCCGTGCGGCGCGCGAGCGAGCCGATCAAGACGCTGTCGGCCGCCTCGCCGGTGCGCCGCGATGCGAACATCGAGTCGCTCGAGCGCGAACTCGCCGAGAAGCTGGCGACGCGCGTGGCGCTCAGCCATGGGCGCGGCGGACGCGGCAAGATCGTGATCCACTACCACAGCCTCGACGAACTCGACGGCATCCTCGAGAAGATCCGCTGACGGCACGGCCCAAGGCCGGCCGGTACGCAAGAATGCATGCAGCCGGGCCAAGCGCCTGTGCGGCCTCGAAAAAAAATCGCAACGCGTGCGACGAAGCGTCTCCGATGCGCGTCTGGCTGCCGTCGCCCACCGGCCACGGTCTGCAACGTCGTGGACGACGCGACGTGTTCAACCGGACCTGGGAGGGTTTCGTATGTTGCGCATGTCGTTGCTGTGCCTGTTGCTCGAGACTCCGGCCGTGCAGGCGGCCAATCACACGGTCACCGCGCTCAGCGGACCGTTCCGTTTCGAACCGGCCAGCCTGACGATCCAGGCCGGCGATACCGTCACCTTCGTCAACGGCGGCGGCTTCCACAACGTCGTTTCCGATCCGGGGGCCATCGCCACGTTCCGTTGCGCGAACGGCTGCGACGGTGCCGGCGGCAACGGCGACCTCAGCAATACGGCCTGGAGCGCCGTGGTAACGTTTCCGGATGCCGGTACGGCCGGCTACCACTGCGAGGCGCACGGCGGTCCCGGCACCGGCATGGCCGGGACGATCACGGTGATCGACGACGTGCTGTTCGCCGACGATTTCGAGGGCCCCGGCTGACCGGTTGCGGCCGGCCGCTGCCGGCCGGGCCCGCACGCTCTGAGGGGTGTGCACGGGTTCGCTCGCGCGCATGCCCCGCTGCGGCCTGGCGCTCGCGCGTGCTCCGGCACGGCGTATCGGCGCTGGCGGTATCGGCGATAATGGCACTTTCCGGCGGCGCTGCCGCTCTTCGATCGTGGTCCGGTACATGCCCCAGCTCTCCGTCGTCGTTCCGGTGCACAACGAGCGCGACAACGTTCTCCCGCTGATCGCCGAAATCCTCGCCGCGCTGCGTGGCGTATGCGATTTCGAAATCGTCTACGTCGACGACATGAGTCGCGACGACACGCTGGCAATCCTGAGCGGCGCGAAGGCCGCGACGCCGCAGCTGCGGGTCGTGCGCCATCTGGCGCAGAGCGGCCAGAGCACCGCGATCCGCACCGGCGTGAAGGCCGCCCGCGGCGAGTGGATCGCCACGCTCGACGGCGACGGCCAGAACGACCCGGCCGACATCCCGAAGCTGCTGGCGCTGCGCGACGGCGCGCCGGCCGAGGTCAAGCTGTTCGCCGGCTGGCGCGTGCATCGCCAGGATTCGGGCTCCAAGCGCTACGCCTCGCGCATCGCCAATGCGATCCGCCGCCGCCTGCTGCACGACGACACCCCGGACACCGGCTGCGGCATCAAGCTGTTCGAACGCGCCGCGTTCCTCGATCTGCCGTACTTCGACCACATGCACCGCTACCTGCCGGCGCTGATGCAGCGTGCCGGCTGGCAGGTGCGCAGCGTGCCGGTCAACCACCGCGCCCGCGGCGCCGGCACGTCCAAGTACAACAATCTCAACCGCGCCCTGGTCGGCATCGCCGACCTGCGCGGCGTCGCCTGGCTGATCCGGCGCTCGCGCCGCACGCCGGTCGAGGAACTCTAAGCGCCACCGGGGCGTGGCAGACTCGGGCCAATGGCTGGACCTGACGGTGGTGAGCGGCATACCGCCATTGGGTTACGTAGGAAGGCGGGGGCTTCAACAACTAGGCCAGCGGGTCGTGATGCTGCTCAGGAGGCCTATCGGACTTCTCAAGTCCGAACTTCGCAAGCGCGTCCGTTGCGTCATAGTGCGTCGTGTCTGAGTGCCAGTCGTACTCGACCTGAACCCATTCATCGCTGGGCCCGACCGCGAGCACACGGACGTTGTCGGCGTATTCGATCTGAGCCATGACGCCGTATGCAGCTTCCTCGATTCGCGTAAGCAGCGGCCTGATGGGTCTGAACGTGCTCTTGCACTTCATGCTCTCTTCATCCCTAGAGTATTGCCGATAGGTGGCATATCAGAGTTTGGCGCAGAAACCTACCCGAGATTTCAAACTGAGGCACCACCGCCGGCGGCTTGCTCACAGGGATGATTTCCGCTATAAAGCGCGGCTCGCTCCGACCCGCCTGCCTCGGCAGGCCGCCTGGCCACGGTACACGGTCCGTCCCGGCGCCAGGGTCGCAGCGCTCCAGCACCGTGTGGCGCATCGCCGCCGCTGGGCCGCCGCCGCCCTGGCCAAGGGCGGCTCCGACAGTATTTTCGAGGTCCGCATGTCCAGAGTCTGCCAAGTGACCGGCAAGAGCGTTTTGACCGGCAACAATGTTTCGCACGCCAACAACAAGACCCGGCGCCGCTGGCTGCCGAACCTCCACGAACGTCGCTTCTGGGTCGCCAGCGAAAACCGCTGGGTTCGCCTGCGCGTATCGAGCAACGGTCTGCGCACGATCGACAAGAAGGGCATCGACGCGGTTCTGAAGGAACTGCGCGCCCGTGGCGAGAAGGTCTGAGAGGAGCACTTAAATCATGGCATCCAAGCGCGACAAGATCCGCCTGATCTCCACCGCCGGCACCGGTCACTTCTACACGACCGACAAGAACAAGAAGAACACGCCGGAGAAGATGGAAGTCAAGAAGTACGACCCGGTCGTGCGCAAGCACGTCCCGTACAAGGAAGGCAAGATCAAGTAATCGGGCAGCGTCAGCCGCCCCAAGAAAAAACCCGCCTCACGGCGGGTTTTTTCGTTTGCGGCCCGACAGCGGCCGTCGACCCGGCCGCCGGTCAGTGATCGGCGGCCAGCCGGTAGCCCTTCAGGCGCGCGGCGAAATCGACCAGCGCGCGGATGCCGGTCGCCTCGGCCTCGTGGCACCACTGCTTGACGCTCTCGAGCATCGCCTCGGCGTTGCGGCCGTTGCGTTCGGTCAGCGCGGCCAGGCGCGCGCGGAACTCGCACACGGTCGCCAGCAGCGGCCGCTCGCGCACGACCGCCTCGAGCCGCTCGCGCGAGTGCGAGTCGAGCCAGCGTCCGCCGTTGGCGAGCGCCTTGCGCAGTTTGCGCGGCAGCGACTTGATGCTGGCGCCGGCATGCACCGCCTCTTCGCGCAGCGTCGGCGCGATGACGCCGCTGAAATAGTCGCTCATGACGTGGAAGCGGTGCGACAGCAGGGCCTTGATCGTATCGGCGTCCGGCAGCGACACGTTCGGCCGCAGATCGAGCGCCGGCGCGACGCGCAGGACCTTGGCCAGCCGCAGCGTCTCGAACAGGCGGATCGCCGCCCAGCCGATGTCGAACTCGAATTTGCGCAGCGCGAACTTGGCCGAGCTCGGGAACGCATGATGGTTGTTGTGCAGCTCTTCGCCGCCGATGATCAGGCCCCACGGCGAGAGATTGGTCGAGGTGTCGGCCGATTCGAAGTTGCGGTAGCCCCACCAGTGGCCCAGGCCGTTGACGACGCCGGCCGCCCAGAACGGGATCCAGACCATCTGCAGCGCCCAGATCGCGACGCCGACCGCGCCGAACAGCGCGAAGCTGATCAGCAGCAACAGCGTCGGGCCCAGCGACGGCGCGCGCGAATAGACGTTGCGCTCGATCCAGTCCTCCGGCGTGCCGATGCCGTACTTGTCCATGATCGCGGTGTCGCGGCACGCGGCGCGGTACAGGTCCACGCCGTCCAGCAGCACCTTGCCGATGCCGTGCACGACCGGACTGTGCGGATCCTCGGCGGTCTCGGTCTGCGCATGATGCTTGCGATGGATCGCGACCCACTGCTTGGTGACCATCGCCGTGCTCAGCCACAGCCAGAGGCGGAATACGTGCGCGAGCGCCGGATGGAAATCGACGCCGCGATGGGTCTGGCTGCGATGCAGATACAGCGTGACCGAGAAGATCGTCAGCTGGGTGACGACGACGAAATAGAGGATCCAGGTCGTCCACGAAGCCTGATCGAACAGGCCGCGCGCGGCGAAACCGAGAAGCGAGTCCAACATGGGATGCCAAACCTTAGCGGGGAACCGGAAACGCGCACCTGCCCGTTTCCGATCGAAGGGCGCGGACGGAGCCCGCGCAGCCACTCCCGGAACCGGTCGCGCGTGCGAGGATCCGGAGCGATCCGTCCTGGATCGCCTCGGCGGACCGTCGTTCACGATCCTGCCGGAATGCGATGCCCGACTATACGTGAGCCGCGTCGGCGCCCGCCACCGGCGCGGTCACACTGCGTGTAAAGGTTTCAAAAGGCCCGGTGGACGCGATAGCTTGCCGCGCGGGGCCGGGAACCGGAACAATGCCGGCCGCATGACCGCCTCCGCCCCCGTCCTCGCCCTCGAACATGCCGGCCGCTCTCTCGCCGGGCGCCTGATCGTGGACGCGATCGACCTGACGATCGACAAGGGCGAGGTAGTCGGGCTGCTCGGCGTCAACGGTGCCGGCAAGTCCACGACCCTGCGCCTGATCGCCGGCGTGCTGAGCCCCGACCGCGGCCGCGTACGGATCAACGGCTGCGAGCTCGACGAGCATCCGACGCTGGCGCGCCGCGCGATCGGCTACCTGCCCGAGGATCCGCCGCTGTACGCGGAACTGAGCGTCGTCGAATACCTGCGCTTCTGCGGGCGCCTGCACGGGCTGTCCGGCGGCCGCCTGCGCGCCGCGATCGAGCGCGCGATAGAGCGCTGCGATCTCGGCGAGGTGCGCCGGCGCCTGACCGGCGCGCTGTCCAAGGGCTATCGCCAGCGCGTCGGGATCGCGCAGGCGATCGTGCACGAGCCGGATCTGATCGTGCTCGACGAACCTGCCTCGGGTCTCGACCCGGTCCAGGCGCTGAAGCTGCGCGAACTGGTCCGCAGTCTCGGCGAGCAGCATGCGGTCGTGCTGTCCACGCATCTGCTGTCGGACGTGGCCGCCTGCTGCGACCGGGTCGCGGTACTGCATCGCGGGCGGATCCGCCACCAGGGACGCATCGACGAGGCGGCGAGCGCCGGCCGGATCCGCGTGACGCTCGACCGCGCGGTGGCAGCGGCCGACTGGACCGGTCTGGCCGGCGTCGCCACCGCCGAACCGATCGATGCGCGGCGCTGGCGCCTGCAGCCGGCCGCCGCCGGCGGCGCCGCCGCGGTGGCCGTCGCGATCGTCGCGCGCGGCTGGGGCCTGACCGAACTGCGCGCCGACGACGTTCCGCTCGAAGAGACCTTCCTGCGCATCGCCAGCAGCGAAACCGCCGCGGAGGCCGAGCTGCCGTCCGAGAGCGCCGCCGCATGAGCGCCCTGCTGATCGCCGCCAACGACTGGCGCCGCCACGCCGTGCAGCCGTTCGCCTGGGCCCTGGCCGCGGTGGTGCTGGCGCTGATGGCCTGGCAGTTCCTGGTCGCGCTCGGGGCCTATCTGCAGCTCGCGCCCAAACTCGGCGCCCTGCCCAATGCGCCCGGCGTCACCGACCTGGTCGCGATTCCGCTGCTGCGCAGCTTCTCGAATCTGCTGCTGCTGGTCGTGCCGTTGCTGACGATGCGCGCATTCGCCGGCGAGCGGCAGCTGCGCACGCTGCCGCTGCTGCTGGCGGCCGGCGCCGGCGATACGCGCATCGTGCTCGGCAAGTTCTTCGGCGTCCTGCCGCTGGCGCTGCTGCTGGTCGCACTGGTCGCGGCGATGCCCCTTAGTCTCGCCTTCGGCACCTCGCTGGACCTCGGCAAGCTGGCCGCGGCGACCCTGGGCATGGCGGTATATGCAGCGGCCCTGGTCGCGATCGGCGTCGCCTGCTCGGCCTGGGTCGCCCAGCCGGCGCTCGCCGCCGGGCTCGCCGTCGCGATCGGCGGCGCGCTCAGCGTGCTCGATCTCGGCGCACGCTTCGAGGGTATCGGCAACAGCGCGATCAACTGGTTCGCATTGCCGACGCATCTGGAGCCGTTCCTGCGCGGCATCGTCGCCAGCGTCGACATCGGCTACTTCGTGCTGATCTGCGCGGTCGCGCTCGCGCTGGCGGTGCGTCGGCTGCACCATCTGCGGCAGGCACCGTGATGCGGTCGCGCCTGGGCGATCTGCTGTTCACCATCGCCGTCGGCATCGCGGCCGCGTGCCTGGCGTTCCTGAGCACGCGCTACGGCTTCGAGGCCGACTGGAGCAGCGGCCGCCGCGCCAGCCTCGGCGAAGCCTCGGTCGCGCTGCTCGGCACGCTCGATGCGCCGGTCGAAGTGGTGTCCTACGCACGTCCGCAGGGCGGGCTGCGGCCGATCATCGGCGAGTTCGTCGCGCGCTACCAGCGGCTCAAGCCCGATCTCAGCTTGCGCTTCGTCGATCCCGACGCCGATCCCGGCGCGATGCGCGCCGAGGGCATCCGGCTCGACGGCGAGATCGAGCTGCGCTATCGCGATCGCAGCGAACGCCTCAAGGTGCTCAGCGAGAGCGAGTTCTCCGGCGCGCTGCTGCGCCTGTCGCGCCAGGGCCAGCGCATCGTCGCGTTCCTCGAGGGCGCCGGCGAGCGCCAGGCGCTCGGCGAGGCCAACGCCGATCTGGGCCAGTTCGTGCGGGCGCTGCAGGAACAGGGCGTGCGTGCAGTCGGACTGCCGCTGGCCAGCAGCGGCCAGGTGCCGCGCAATACCGATCTTCTGGTCGTCGCCAATCCGCGCGTGGCCTTGCCCGAATCGGTGCTCGGCGAGCTGGTCGACTATGTCGAGCGCGGCGGCCACCTGCTGTGGCTGGCCGAGCCGGACGAGCGCGGCGGACTCGGCGCCCTGGCCGATGCGCTCTCGCTGCGGGTACTGCCGGGCACCGTCGTCGACGGGGGCGGCGCCGCATTCGGCCTGGACGACCCGACCTTCGTCGCGGTCAGCCAGTACCCGGACCATCCGGTCACGCAGGGCTTCGTGCTGACGACGCTGTTTCCGCAGGCGGCAGCACTGGCGCAGGTGACGCCGCCGCGCTGGGAGATCGCGCCGTTGCTGCGCAGCTCCGCCCAGTCGTGGAACGAGACCGGACACATCCCACGCGCCGGCGAAGCGTCGGGGACGGTGCGCCACGATGCCGACGCCGGCGAGATCGCCGGGCCGCTCGACCTCGGCCTCGCGCTGCGCCGGCGTTCGCCGGATCCGGAACGCGGCGAGCAGCGTGCGGCGGTGATCGGCGATGGCGACTTCCTGTCCAATACCTTCCTCGGCAATGCCGGCAATCGCGAATTCGGCGTGCGGCTGTTCAACTGGCTGCTCAACGACGACAGCCTGATCGAGGTACCCGATCGCGGCGCGCCCGATCGCGAGCTGGCGATGTCGCAGGCTGCGCTCAACGCGCTGGGCCTGATCTTTCTGGCCGGACTGCCGGCTGCGCTGGCCGCGGCCGGCGGCCTGATCGCCTGGCGGCGCCGGCGCCGCTGATGCGTCGGCGCACGCGCCAGCTGCTCGCCGCGGCCGCAGCCGCCGCCCTCCTGGCCGCGGCGGTCGGCCTGCAGATCCGCCACGAGCGCGCCGGACTGCCGCAGCCGCTGACGCGGATCGATACCGCCCGCGTCACCACGGTCGCCGTGCGCTGCCGCGGCTGCGTGACGCGGCGCTTCGAGAAAACCGGCGAAGGCTGGCAGATGCGCGAACCCTATGCGCTGCCGGCCGACGCTGCGGCCGTCGAGGGACTGCTGGCGATCGCCGGAATCCCCGTGCGCACCTGGTATGCCGACGATGCCCTCGACCCGTCGCGTCTGGGCCTGGAACCGCCGTTGATCGAGCTGCAGCTCGACAGCCATCTCATCCGGATCGGCACCACCGATGCGATCGACAGCGACCGCTATCTCGGCGTCGACGGCCGCATCGCACGCGCGCCCGACCGCTTCAGCCCGCGCCTGCTCACGGTGCCGGAGGCCGAGCTCGACCGCCATCTCGCGCCGCCGGGGACCGCGCTGAGCGGCGTCGACCTGATCGCCGGCACGCAGCGTCACGGTGGCGATGTCGATGCGTGGCGGCAGGCGCAGGCGCTGCGCATCGACGCGGCGCAGGCCGAGATCGACGCGTCGGCCGCGCCGCTGCGCGTGCAGCTGCACACCGCGGACGGCCAGACCATCGGCTACCGTCTGCTGCGCCGGGGCGAAACCTATCTCGCGGTGCGCGACGCCCCGGCGCTGATCTACGTCCTCGCTCCGGACACCATCGCCTCCGTGCTGCCCGACGGCGTGCCGACCACGCCGTGATACGTTTCGGCGGGCCGTTGGTCCTGGTGCTCGACCCGTCCGCCGCCCATACCGATGCCTGAACTGCCCGAAGTCGAGACCACGCGGCGAGGCCTCGCGCCACATCTGACCGGGCGGCGCGTCGTCGATCTGGACATCCGCCAGCCGCGGTTGCGCTGGCCGGTGCCGCCCGCGCTGCGCGCCGGCCTGGCCGGGCGCCGCATCGAGGCGGTGCGCCGGCGCGCCAAGTACCTGCTGGTCGACACCGAGACCGGCAGCGCGCTGCTGCACCTGGGCATGTCGGGCATGCTGCGCGTGCTGCCGGACGCGACGCCGCTCGGGCCCCACGACCACGTCGACTGGCGGCTCGATTCGGGCCAGGTCCTGCGCTACACCGATCCGCGCCGCTTCGGCAGCCAGCTCTGGCAGCCGCTCGGCGAGGTTCATCCGCTGCTGGCCGGACTGGGTCCCGAGCCGCTGTCGGACGCGTTCGACGGCGCCCTGCTGTGGCATCGCTCGCGTGGACGCCAGGCTGCCGTGAAGGTCTTCCTGATGGACCAGGCCGTGGTCGTCGGCGTCGGCAACATCTATGCCTCCGAGGCGCTGTTCGCCGCCGGCATCGATCCGCGCCAGCCGGCCGGCCGCGTCTCGCGCGCCCGCTACGACCTGCTCGCCGACGCGGTGCGCCGCATCCTGGATCATGCGATCACGCGCGGCGGCACCACGCTGCGCGACTTTCTCGCTCCGGACGGCGCGCCCGGATACTTCGAGCAGGAGCTCAACGTCTACGGCCGCGAGGGCGAGCTGTGCCGGAGCTGCGCGACGCCGATCAGGGCGGGACGGCTCGGACAGCGCAACACGTTCTACTGCCCGCTCTGCCAGCGGCGATGACGCCGCGCGGCAGTCAGCTATTGTTCAGCCAGAGACATGCGATCGTATGACCGAAGACACTAGCGAGTGCCGCGCGGATGAGGCGAGAATCCGCGCGCTCGTGCCAGCCGCAGCCATCGACGTCTGACCGGAAACGGGAAGGTTCGTCCAATTGGCGTTGCGCCCGCCCGCTGTTACTATACCGACCAGTTCATTTTTTATTGGTGCCACCGATGGCCAACCAACCCTGCCTCGCGCCCGGGATTTCTCCCGCCCTCATCACACGTCCGCTGCGTCGCGCGCTGATCGCGACCGCCCTGACTGCCGCGCTCCTCGGCGGCTGCGCGGTCGGTCCGCAGTTCCGCGCGCCGGCGGCGCCGGAAACCGGCGCCTATCTGCCCGATGCGCTGCCGGCGGCCACGGCCGAGGCCGCCGACACGCCGACCGGCGACGCCCAGCGCTTCCTGGAAGGCGCATCGGCGCCGCAGCGCTGGTGGACCCGCTTCGGCAGCGACGAGCTCGATCGCCGCGTCGAGCAGGCGCTCGCGCACAGTCCGACCGTCGCCTCGGCGCAGGCCGCCTTGCGGCAGGCCCAGGAGAACGTCGCCGCGGCGCGCGGATCGCTGTTCCCGGCGGTCGACGCGAGCGTCGGCGCCACGCGCAGCAACGGCCTGGCTGCGGGCACGCCGGGGGTGTCGCCGTTCACGGTCTACAACGCCGGCGTCGGCGTCTCCTACACGCTGGACCTGTTCGGCGGCGTGCGGCGCGGCGTGGAGGCCCAGTCGGCGATCGCCGACCTGCAGCGCTATCAGCTCGAAGGCACCTATCTCAGCCTCGCCGCGAACGTCGCCACGACCAGCATCCTGGAAGCCTCGCTGCGCGAGCAGATTCGCGCCACCGAGGAGATCCTCGACCTGTACCGCCAGCAGTACGAGCTGACGCGCGCGCAGAGCGACATCGGCGCCAAGTCGCAGGCCGACGTACTGGTCGCGCAGAGCCAGATGGCCACCGCCAGCGCGCAGCTGCCCGAACTGCGCAAGGCGCTGGCGCAGACGCAGACCCAGCTGGCCGTGTACCTCGGCCGGTTTCCGTCCGAATCGCAGCTGGCGGCGCTCGAGCTCGACGCGATCACGCTGCCGACCGATCTGCCAGTCAGCCTGCCCTCGACGCTGGTGCGCGAGCGGCCCGACATCCGCGCCGCCGAGGCGCAGCTGCACCAGGCGACCGCGCAGGTCGGCATCGCGACTGCCAACCTGTTCCCGACGATCACGCTGAGCGGTTCGTACGGCTCGCAGGCGGCCAGCGGCGGCGATCTGTTCGGCAGCGGCAGCGAAGCCTGGAGCCTGGGCCTCAATCTGCTGCAGCCGATCTTCCGCGGCGGCACGCTGCGCGCGCAGAAGCGCGCCGCCGAAGCCGGACTCGACCAGGCTGCGGCCGACTACCGCACCACCGTGCTGACCGCCTTCCAGAACGTCGCCGACGTGCTGCGCGCGCTCGAGCTCGACGCCGCCGGCCTGCGCGCGCAGGCCGAGGCCGAACAGGCCACGCGCAGCAGCCTGGATCTGGTGCGCATCCAGTACGACGACGGCGCGGCGAACTACCTGCAGGTGATCGACGCCACGCGCCTGTATCAGCAGGCGCGGATCGCGGTGATCCGGGCGCGCGCCGCGCGACTGACCAATACCGCCGCGCTCTACACCGCCCTCGGCGGCGGCTGGCGCGGCACCGACGCGTCCGCCTTCGCGGATGCGCAGACGATTTCGAACTGAGGAGAGACGCGCATGGCTACGCGCGAGCAACGCAAACCGAGCACCACCAAGCGCATGATCATCATGCTGCTGATCGTCGGCCTGCTGCTGGCCGTCCTGATCGGCTGGAACGTGGCCGGACAGGTCATGCAGGCCAAGTTCCGCGAGAACATGCCGGTGCCGCCGCAGACGGTCACGTCGACCAAGGTCGGCTACGACCAGTGGCAGCCGTCGCAGTCGACCGTCGGTTCGCTGCGCGCGGTGCGCGGCGCCGATCTGGCGTTCGACGTGTCGGGCGTCGTCACCAAGGTCAACCTCAAGTCCGGCGATGCCGTGCAGGAGGGCCAGGTTCTGGTGCAGCTGCGCGACGACGACGACGTGGCCGCGCTGCGCCAGGCCGAGGCCGCCGCCGCGCTCGCCAAGGTGACGTTCGACCGGGCCAAGCGCCAGCTCGACGTGAAGGCGGTCAGCCAGGCCGACTACGACAACGCCGCGGCCGACCTCAAGGCCAAGCAGGCCGCCGTCCAGCAGCAGCAGGCGCTGGTCGCCAAGAAGACGCTGCGCGCGCCGTTCGCGGGCCGCGCCGGCATCGTCACGCTGAGCCCGGGCGCCTACGTCAATTCCGGCACCGCCGTCGTGACCGTGCAGCAGACCGACCCGATGTTCGTCGACTTCTTCGTGCCGCAGCGCAACCTCGGCGAGGTCAAGACCGGCCAGCGCGTCGCGCTGACGCTGGACGCGTTTCCGGACCGCACGTTCGAAGCCGTGCTGACCGCAATCGATCCGAAGGTCGACGGCGACACGCGCAACGTCCGCATCGAGGCCTCGGCCGCGAACGCCGACGGCACCCTGGTGCCGGGCATGTTCGCCAACGTCAGCATCGACGTCGGCGAGCAGGCGCGGCAGCTGACGCTGCCGCAGACCGCGATCACGTTCAATCCGTACGGCGAGACCGTCTTCGTCGTCAAGCCGAGCGACAAGAAGGGCGAGGACGGCAAGCCGGCGCAGCCCGAGGCGCAGCAGGTGTTCGTCACGACCGGGTCGCGCCGCGGCGACCAGGTCGCGATCCTGTCCGGCCTCGAGGAAGGTACCGAGGTCGTCACCAGCGGGCAGCTCAAGCTCAAGAACGGCACGCCGCTGATCGTCGACAACAGCAAGTCGCCCAAGAACGACGCCGATCCCAAGCCCCAGGAACACTGACGCGCCCACTCCCGCGCGCGCACGGCGCCGCCTCTCGCGCTCGGCGACGAGAGGCCGGCCCGCCGTCCGCACCCTCCCGGAACGCACGCGCCGGGGCAGAAGGAACACGAGATGAAATTCACCGACATCTTCATCCACAAGCCGGTACTGGCGATCGTCGTCAGCCTGCTGATCCTCGTGCTCGGAATACGATCGGCCACGGACCTGACCGTGCGCCAGTACCCGAAGACCGAGAACGCCGTGGTCACCGTGACCACGACCTACTACGGCGCCGACTCGGACACCGTCGCCGGCTTCATCACGCAGCCGCTCGAGGCGGCGATCGCGCAGGCGCAGGGCATCGACTACCTGTCCTCGTCCAGCGTCACCGGCGCCTCGACGATCACCGCCACGCTGCAGCTCAACTACGACTCCAACCGCGCGCTGACCGAGATCCAGACCCAGATCAGCTCGGTCACCAACCAGCTGCCGCCACAGGCGCAGCAGCCGGTCATCACGGTGCAGGTCGGCGAGACGATCGCGTCGATGTACATGGGCTTCTACAGCGACACGCTGCCGGCCAACAACATCACCGACTACGTCGTGCGCGTCGTCAAGCCGAAGCTCGACTCGATCGACGGCGTGCAGACCGCCGAGCTGATCGGCGGCCGCCAGTTCGCGCTGCGCGCCTGGATCGACCCGGTGCGTCTGGCCGCGCACGGCGTCACCGCCTCGGACGTCTACGATGCGCTGGCGGCCAACAACTACCTGGCGGCGGTCGGTGCGACCAAGGGCCAGACCGTCACCGTGGCGCTGACCGCCGCGACCGACCTGCACACCGTACAGGAATTCCGGCGCCTCGTCGTCAAGCAGAAAGACGGCGCGCTGGTCCGCCTCGAGGACGTCGCCAACGTCGTGCTCGGCGCCGAGGAATACGACTCGGCGGTGGCCTTCGACGGCAAGCAGTCGGTGTTCCTCGGCATCAAGACCTCGCCCGATGCGAACGTGCTCGACGTGATCGAGCGCGTGCGTGACGCGTTTCCGGACATCCAGGCGCAGCTGCCGGCCGGCATCACCGGCCAGATCGCCTATGACGCGACCAACTTCATCAACACCTCGATCGAGGAGGTCGTCAAGACCCTGATCGAGGCGCTGGTCATCGTCACGCTGGTGATCTTCCTGTTCATGGGCAGCTTCCGCGCGGTCATCATCCCGATCATCGCGATGCCGCTGTCGCTGATCGGCGCGTTCTTCGTGATGCTGATACTCGGCTACACGATCAACCTGATCACCCTGCTCGCGCTGGTGCTGGCGATCGGCCTGGTCGTCGACGACGCGATCATCGTCGTCGAGAACATCGACCGCCACATCAAGGAAGAGGGCAAGACGCCGTTCCAGGCCGCGCTGGTCGCCGCACGCGAGCTGACCGGCCCGATCATCGCGATGACGATCGTACTGGTGGCGGTGTACGTGCCGATCGGCTTCCAGGGCGGCCTGACCGGCGCGCTGTTCACCGAGTTCGCGTTCACGCTCGCCGGCGCGGTCACCGTCTCGGCGGTCGTCGCGCTCGCGCTTTCGCCGATGCTGGGTTCTCGCTTCCTCAAGAGCGAGCACGGCGGCAACCGCTTCGTCAATTTCATCGACCGCCAGTTCGACCGTCTGCATCACGGCTATCAGCGGCGCCTGCACGGCACGCTCGACACCTGGACCGTGCCGGTGGTGATGGGCCTGCTGCTGCTCGGCGGCACGGCGTATCTGTTCACCAACTCCAAATCCGAGCTCGCGCCGGAGGAGGATCAGGGCATCGTGCTCGGCATGGGCATGGCCGCGCCGAACGCCTCGCCGACGCAGGTGCGCGAGTACCTGCAGCAGATGCACGAGATCACCAAGACCGTGCCGGAGGTGCAGCAGACGTTCCAGTTCACGGGCTTCTCCGGTCCCAACTCGGTCTTCACAGGCGCGCAGCTGGTGCCGTGGTCCGAGCGTACCCGCAATGCCAACGCGATCCAGCAGGATCTGCAGCAGAAGTGGGCCGGCATGGCCGGCACCAATACGGTCGCGTTCCAGTTCCCGTCGCTGCCGGGTGCGCAGGGCATGCCGGTCGAGGTCGTGATGTCGACCACCGAGCCGTTCGAGAACCTGTACGAGGTCGCGCAGACGGTGCTCGACCGCGTGCAGAAGAGCGGCATGTTCTGGTTCGCCGACATGAACCTCAAGATCGACAAGCCGCAGAGCACGGTCGAGATCGACCGCGACCTAGTCGCCTCGATGGGCATGACGCAGCAGGACGTGGGCAGTGCGCTCGGCGCGGCGCTGGGCGGCGGCTACGTCAACTACTTCTCGATCGCCGGCCGTTCCTACAAGGTGATCCCGCAGGTGCTGCAGGCCGATCGTCTCAATCCCGATCAGGTGCTCGACTACTACATCCGCACGCCGGCCGGCGCGGTGGTGCCGGCGTCCACGGTCGCGACGATCAAGAACGAAGTCGTGCCGCAGTCGCTGACGCGCTTCCAGCAGCTCAACTCGGTGACGATCCAGGGCGTACCGGCCGTCGCGCAGGGCGAGGCGATCACGTTCGTGCGCGACACGATCCGCGAGGTCGCGCCGGCCGGCTACAACGTCGACTACTCCGGACAGGCGCGCCAGTACGTCAACGAGACCGGCGGCTTCGCGCTGACGCTGCTGTTCGCGGTGATCATCGTGTATCTCGCGCTGGCGGCGCAGTTCAACAGCCTGCGCGATCCGATCGTGATCCTGATCTCGGTGCCGATGGCGCTGCTCGGCGCCCTGATCTTCATCAACCTGCTGCCGGGCTTCGTCGGCATGGGCGCGATCTCCTCGCGCTGGGCCACCTCGCTGAACATCTATACGCAGGTCGGCCTGGTCACGCTGATGGGCCTGATCTCCAAGCACGGCATCCTGATCGTCGAGTTCGCCAACGAGCTGCAGCGCGCCGGCAAGACCAAGCGCGAGGCGATCGAGCAGGCGTCGGCCACGCGTCTGCGCCCGATCCTGATGACGACGGCCGCGATGGTGCTCGGCGTGATTCCGCTGGTGATCGCCAGCGGCGCAGGCGCCGCGGGCCGCTTCAACATGGGCCTGGTCATCACGACCGGCCTGACGATCGGCACGCTGTTCACGCTGTTCGTCGTGCCGGCGTTCTACATGCTGCTCGCGCAGGACCATCACGGCGAGGCCGCCAAGCGCACGGAGGCCGGCGATCCGGCGCTGCCCGCACAGCCGGGCATGGCCTGATCCGACGGCGGCGCCGGCGAAGGCCGGCGCCGCTCCCGATCCGACATGAGCACGCCGCACGATTCCCCGCTCGGTCGCACGGTGACGTTCGGCGCCACCTATGACCCGTCGCTGCTGTTCCCGATTCCGCGCGGTCCCAAGCGTGCGGAGATCGGCATCGCCGGCGCGCTGCCGTTCGTCGGCGTCGACATCTGGAACGCCTACGAGCTGTCCTGGCTCGATCCGAACGGACGGCCGCGCGTGGCCGTCGCCACGTTCCGCGTTCCGGCCGACTCGCCGAACATCGTCGAATCCAAGTCGCTCAAGCTCTACCTCAACAGCTACAACCAGACGCGGCTGGCCGACGAGGCTGCGCTGCGCGGACGGCTCGCGGCCGACCTCGCCGGCGCGGCCGGTGCGGCGGTCGGCATCGAACTGCTGCCGCTGCCCGGCCCGGGCATCGGCAGCGCCGAGCTCGACGGCGAGTCCATCGACGAGGCGACGATCGAGATCGGCCGCTATGCGCCGCCCGAGCCCGACGCGCTGATCGCCTATCCGCGCGAGCCGCGCGTCGAGGAGACGCTGCTTTCGCGAGCGCTGCGCTCGAACTGCCCGGTGACCGGCCAGCCCGACTGGGCCGACGTGCAGATCGCCTATGCCGGCGCACCGATCGACCGCGCCGGCCTGCTGCGCTATCTGCTGTCGTACCGGCTGCACGACGACTTCCACGAGCAGTGCGTGGAGCGGATCTTCGTCGACATCGCGCGGCGCTGCGCGCCGGAGCGCCTGAGCGTCTACGCCCGCTATACGCGCCGCGGCGGCATCGACATCAACCCATGGCGCGCATCGGCCGGCTACGCGCCGCCGCCGAATCTGCGTACGGCACGCCAGTAGCGCCGGATCGCCAGCGGCGCGTGGCCCCCGGTCTGCCGCGAAGATCGCACGGTCGCCGAGAACTTCAGCCGCCGCCGCGCTGCCATGTCCGCTTCATCTTGACGCTGCACCGTATCGGGGGCGGCGCTCGGCGCCGCGCCCGTGTGAACGGTAACTGACGCGACGAGGCCATCGACACCATTTGTTGCCTGATGGGGAACCCGATTACCGTCCATTAATCCACCAGAGGTGTAACTTAACGGCCCTCGCAGCGGCGAGGAGGGAGCCACCGATGAGCAACGAACCGAAGAAACCGGATTTTTCCAACGTCAACAGCGCGGTCAACTCGACCGCAGCGGATGCGCCGGCCAAAGCCGACTTCAGCAACGTCCAGAGCGGCGTCACCTCGACTGCGCCGGACGCTCCGAGCGAAAAGCGCAGCTATACGGTCGTCAAGGGCGATACCTTGTCGAAGATCGCCAAGACGTTCTACGGCAACGCCAATCGATGGAAGGCGATCTTCGAGGCCAACCGCGATCAGCTTTCCAATCCCGATCTGATCAAACCCGGTCAGGTGCTGACCATTCCCGAAGACGCCGACAAGTCCTGACCATCCGCCCTAGGAGCTTTCCATGATCGTCAATCGCACAACCGCAACTCTCGTCCTGGCCCTCGGCGGCGCACTGGCGCTGACCGCCTGCGGCAAGAAGGAAGAACCCGCCACGGCACCCGCACCGGCTCCGGCACCCGCTCCCGCGCCGGCCCCGGTCACGCCGCCGCCGGCACCGGCCGGCCTGCTGCTGGTGTCGATCGATCTCGGCAGCGCCGTCGGCGCCGACATGAAGGTCACCGAGGCCAAGACGACGTTCGCGCCGACCGACACGATCCATGCCGCCGTCAGCACCTCCGGTTCGGCGCCGAGCGCGACGATCACCGCGAAGTGGACCTACCAGGACGGCCAGGTCGTCAACGAGGACAGCAAGACGATCGCGCCGACCGGCGCGGCCGTGACGACGTTCCAGATCAGCAAGCCGGACGGCTGGCCGGCCGGCAGCTACCAGGTCGCGGTCTCGATCGACGGCAAGCAGGCGGGCACGCAGTCGTTCCAGGTGCAGTAAAGCCGTTCCGCGCCGCGTCGATCCGCGCGGCCCGGTTCCGGGCATCGATCACGAAGGGCGCGGCCACGGTCGCGCCCTTCGTCATTTACTGACACTGACCGTTATTCACGGACCCTCACCGACATCTCGGTCGGCGAGGACGCGTTCGACGCTGCCCTGGGTCAGCGGGTGGTAGCCGGGCTTGGCCTTGGCATAGACCTGCCGCGCGAACGCCTTGCCGTCGTCCGTCTTGGCGAGCGCTTCGTACAGCGGCAGCACCAGCTTGCGCCGGCCGATCCGTTCGACGAAGGCGGCGATCGCCGGCCGGGCCTGGACGTAGCCGCTGCGGATCGTCAGCGCGTACCAGCGGAACGCGATCTCGGCATTGCCGGTGCCGGTCAGCTTCCAGGCCGTATCGAGCGCCTGCAGCGACTCGGGCGGCAGCGTGGCCGGCAGGCCGTTCAGGAAGTGCAGCCACTCGTACGTGACCCATTCTCCGGCGCCGAGTGCGTCGGCCTTGCGCTTGCCGGCCAGCCATTCGGTCCGCGCGGTATCCACCGCGTCGAAGCGCGGCGAGCGCGACACCGGCGCATCGGCCGGAATGCCCGGCTTGTGCAGCCAGGCGTCGATCTCGGCGCGGCTGACCTTGCCCGGATGCGGCTTGGCGAGGTGTTCCTCGTAGTAGGCCAGGAACTGGTCGGTATCGATGCTCTGGAACGCGAAATGGTCGAAGTATCCGCGCAGGAACGGATCGAACGCGTCGCGTCCGTAACGCAGTTCGAGGAAGCGCAGGAACCAGCGTCCCTTGTTGTACGGCACGCCGGACAGTCCCTCGTCGGGATCGACGCCCTTCAGGTCGGGCACGAGCAGCTGCTCGTTGTCGGACATCTCGGCCATTTCCTCGCGCACCTCGCCGTCGTCGACGACCAGCTGCATGACGGCCTCGTCCTTGCCGTAGACGGCCTCGACGATGCGGTTCTCCACGTATGTCGTGAAGCCCTCGTTGAGCCACATGTGCTGCCAGTTGGCGTTGGTGACGAGATTGCCCGACCACGAATGGGCCAGCTCATGCGCGATCAGGCCGACCAGGCTCTTGTCGCCGGCGATCACGGTTGGCGTCGCGAACGTGATGCGCGGATTCTCCATGCCGCCGAACGGGAAGCTCGCCGGCAGCACCAGGATGTCGTAGCGCTCCCAGCGATAGGGGCCGTAGAGCTTCTCGGCCGCCTCGATCATCGATTCGGTGTCCTCGAACTCCTTGGCCGCCCCCTCCACCACCGAGGCCTCGGCATACACGGCCGTTCGCCGGCCGGTTTGGCGCACCGCCAGATCGCCCACGGCGATCGTCAGCAGATACGAAGGAATCGGCTGCTTCATCGCGAAGCGGAACTGGCCGTTCAGCGGATGCGCGGCGTCGTTGTCGGCGCTCATCAGCACGCGATAGCCCTTGGGCGCAGCGATCTGCGCGGTGTAGGTGAAGCGCACCGACGGCGTGTCCTGCAGCGGCACCCAGCTGCGCGCGTGGATCGCCTGCGACTGCGAATACATGAACGAGCGCTTCTTGCCGGCAGTCTGCTCCGGCGTCATCCACTGCAGGCCCGAAGCGGTCGGCGCGGTGCGATAGTGGATGCGCACCGCCGGCGCCGCCTCGGGCAGATCGATGCGCAGCGCGGAGCCGAAGATCGGATCGCGCTTGTCGAGCCGGAACTGCGCGGCCTTCTCGTTGCCGGCCGCGTCGATCGCGACGACGCGCTGGATATCCAGATCGCGCGTATCGAGCACCAGTGCGTGCTGGCCCGGCTTCTTCCAGTCCAGATCCAGCCGCACGTTGCCGGCCAGCCGGCGATCGGAGAAGTCGACCTTGAGATCGAGCGCTGCCGCGCGCACGCGGACGGCTTCGGTGTTGGCATAGCTGTGCGGATCGCCGGCGAGCGCGCAGACCGGCGCCGCCAGCATCGAAACGAGGATGAAATCACGAATTGACATGGCACCCTGGCACATCACGTGCTTGGACAAGAAAGGACATGGTCATTGTCGCATTGCCACTCCTCTCGCGCCTGCGCCAGAAGTCGCGAGCGTGGAGGAATCGCCGGGAAGCGGCCGCGGCGCATCGCGGTCCGGATGAATGGATGGATAGAACGTCATGGTCAGACACCTGGACCGATTCGTAAGACTGCTGGACTGCGACACCGAGGAGAAGCTGCAGCGGCAGGTGAGCCGATGCGCACTCGCCATCGGATTCGAGTGCTGGACCTACATGGTCAGCCCGTCCAACTCGCCCGGCGCCCCCTACTTCCTGAGCGAGGAACCGCGCAGCGGCATCTCCGATCACCTGCTTTTGCTGTGCCGCAGCGACGATCCGGTCATGGCGCACTGCCGCGAACACGCCACGCCGCTGGTATGGACGTCCGAAGCGGACACGCACGATCCGCAGCAGCGGACCTGCCGGCTGTTCGCGGAGGCCGCGTCGTTCGGGCTGCAGGCCGCGATCGGCGTTCCGGTGCACGGCCTGGGCTGCCGTTGGGGCGTGATGATCCTCGCGACCTATCACCCGCTCAAGCGCTGCGACGTCGTCAACCGGCTGCCGCAGGGGCAGCTGCTGGCGACGTATCTGCACGAGGCCGGTCATCGCTGCGTGGCACGGATGACGCGCGCGGAGCAGGTCCATCTGACCGTGCGCGAGATCGAGTGCCTGCGCTGGACTTCGCTCGGCAAGACCGGCTGGGAGATCGGCCGCCTGCTCGGCATCGCCGAGCGCACCGTCGTGTTCCATCTCGAGAACGCCTCGCACAAGCTCGGCGTGTTCAGCCGGCATCATGCGGTGGCGCGCGCGACCGCGCTCGGCCTGCTGCCGGCGTCCGAACCGTTAACGGCGATCGAGCTTCCGGGGTACAATCGGCCGCTTGCGCCGGGTTAGCACAGCGGTAGTGCAGCGGTTTTGTAAACCGAAGGTCGGGGGTTCAAATCCCTCACCCGGCATGCCGCCGCGTGCGAGCGGTCCTGCCTGCCGTGACCTCCTCGTCGCTCGCCGAACGAGGGTCCGCAGGCGCGATCCAGAACGGATGCCCGGACACGATGCGCAAGCCTGCTTGCGCGGTTCGATCGAGTAGCGGGCAGGAGCCCGCCTCCCGACGCCCAGCCAGACCCGACGGATGGATGTTTCTCACCTGCTCGACGCGCTCAATCCGGCGCAGCGCGAAGCCGTCAGCACGCCGGCGCGCCATTGCCTGGTCCTGGCCGGCGCCGGATCGGGCAAGACGCGCGTACTGACCCATCGGATCGGCTGGCTGCTCGAGGTCGAGCGCGCGTCGCCGTGGTCGATCCTGGCGGTGACGTTCACGAACAAGGCGGCCGGCGAGATGCGCGCGCGCACCGAGGCACTGGTCGGCGCCGGCACACGCGGCCTGACGATCGGCACGTTCCACGGCATCGCGCATCGCCTGCTGCGCCGACACTGGCGCGAGGCCGGCCTGCCCGAGACGTTCCAGATCCTCGACAGCGACGATCAGCAGCGCCTGGTCAAGCGCACGATCCAGGGCCTGGGCCTCGACGAGGCGCGCTTTCCGCCGCGGCAGGCGGCCTGGTTCATCAACGGCGCCAAGGACGAGGGCCGCCGCCCCGACGCGATCCAGGCCGACGGCAATCCGCTCGCGCAGGCCCTGGTGTCGATCTACCGCGCCTACGAGGACGCATGCCGGCGCGGCGGCCTGGTCGACTTCGCCGAACTGCTGCTGCGCGCCCACGAACTGTGGCTCAACGACGAAGCCCTGCTCGCGCACTATCGCGAGCGCTGGCGCCATCTGCTGATCGACGAGTTCCAGGACACCAACACGCTGCAGTACGCGTGGATCCGCGTGCTCGCCGGCGACAGCGCCGAGGTGTTCGTCGTCGGCGACGACGACCAGGCGATCTACGGCTGGCGCGGCGCGCGCGTCGAGAACGTGCAGCACTTCCTGCGCGACTTCGCCGACGCCGCGACGATCCGGCTCGAGCAGAACTACCGTTCCACCTCGACGATACTCGGCGCCGCCAACGCGGTGATCGCCAACAACGCCGACCGCCTCGGCAAGCAGCTGTGGACCGCCGGCCCGGCCGGCGCCCCGATCGAGGTCTATGCCGCCTACAACGAGCAGGACGAGGCGCGCTACGTGGTCGACCGCATCCGCGAGCATCTGGACGGCGGCGGCGCGGCCTCGGACGTCGCGGTGCTGTACCGCTCCAACGCACAGTCGCGCAATTTCGAGGAACAGCTGATCCAGCACGCGATCGCGTATCGCGTCTACGGCGGACTGCGCTATTTCGAGCGCGCCGAGATCCGCGACGCGCTGGCGTATCTGCGCCTGCTCGCGAACCGACACGACGATGCCGCGTTCGAGCGCGTCGTCAACACGCCGCCGCGCGGCATCGGCGATCGCACGCTCGAGGTGCTGCGCCGCCGCGCACGCCACGACGATACCTCGCTGTGGGAGGCGGCGCTGAACGAACTGGCCGGCGGCGAGCTGGCCGGACGCGCCCGCAATGCGCTGCGTGCGTTCCTCGATCTGATCGAGGCGCTGGCACGGCAATGTCTGGCTCCGGGCGCGGACGCGCCGGCGGACCGTACCGACGGCAGCGCGGCCGACCGACGCCCGGCCGACGAGCCGCTGCCGCTGCACGAGCAGGTCGAGCACGTGCTCGCCCAGAGCGGACTGCGTGCGTTCTACGAGTCCGATTCGCGCGGCAGCGCCGAGTCGCGCGTCGAGAACCTCGACGAGCTGGTCAACGTGGCCGACCGTTTCGAACCGACGCCGGAAGATCTCGAGGCCGGCCTCTCTCGGCTCGGCGCGTTCCTGTCGCACGCGGCGCTCGAGGCCGGCGAGGGCCAGGGCGAGTCCTGGCAGGCTTGCGTACAGCTGATGACGCTGCACTCGGCCAAGGGCCTGGAGTTTCCGCTGGTCTTCCTGGTCGGCCTGGAGGATGGCCTGTTCCCGAGCCAGAAGTCGGTCGAGGAAGCCGGTCGCCTCGCCGAGGAGCGGCGGCTGGCCTATGTCGGCATCACGCGCGCTCGCGAGCGCCTCGTGCTGACCTACGCCGAGTCGCGCCGCCTGCACGGCATGGAGACCTATGCGCGCCCGTCGCGCTTCCTCGGCGAGATTCCGCGCGAGCTGCTGCACGAGGTGCGCCCGCGCGTGCAGGTCAGCCGGCCGATGTATGCCGGTCACCGGCCGGCCGTCGCGGCCGCCGAGTCCCAGACCGCCGGCCTTTCGCTCGGCCAGCGCGTCCGGCACGAGGCGTTCGGCGAAGGCGTCGTCGTCGACTTCGAAGGTTCCGGCCAGCATCTGCGCGTCCAGGTCAACTTCGAGACCAGCGGACAGAAGTGGCTGGTGCTCGCCTACGCGAAACTGGCGCCGGTCGCCTGAACCGCACTGGCGTGGCGGCGCGCAATGCTTACCATGCGCAGCTGGGCGCAGCCGTGCGCCATGCCAAGGAGACGACATGAACCATCGCACCGCCCCCATCCTCGCCGGCCTCGCGCTGGTGCTCGCCGGCAGCGCCGCCGCGCAGGCGCAGGCGCCGGGCGCCTACTTCGGCATCGGCGCCGGATCGAGCGAATACGCCGACGATCTGCGCGGACAGATCTTCGACGCCTACGCCGGCGACACGACCTACGCGGTCGAATCGGCCAAGCTCAGCGACAAGAGCGGCAGTGCGTTCAAGCTGACCGCCGGCTACCGTTTCACGCCGTGGTTCAGCGGCGAACTGGCCTATACGACGTTCGGCGACGCGCACAGCGACTTCGTGCTGAACTCGATCGTGCCGCTGACGACCGGCAGCGCGACGATCCGGGGCCAGTACAAGCTGCACGGCGTCAGCGCGGTCGCCGTCGGCGAGATTCCGCTCGGCACCGATTTCTCGGCGTCGCTGCGCGCGGGCCTGGTGTTCTCGCGTCTGGAGTATTCCGAGCGCGGCATCACCGCCACCGACACGCCGCACCGCTTCGAGGCCGACGACGAGGACAAGACGCGGCCGGTCGCGGGCCTCGGCCTCGCCTGGAACATCGATCCGCAGTGGAGCCTGCGCCTGGACTGGGATCGCTGGTTCCGGATCGGCAACCGCTTCGCGTTGACCGAGGGCGGCAACGGCCGCTTCGATCACGCCGACGCCTACACGCTGAACCTGATCTGGCGCATGCCGCGCTGACCGGCGGCGCGGACGCGGCGATGCCGGCCTTGCCGGGCATTGCCGCGATCCGCCGCGATCAGCGCGCGCGGTAGCGTTCGGCGATGCGCTCGATCAGCTGGCCGGCCAGCACGTCCTTGCCGGCGCGCGTCAGCTCTTCGCGGCCGCCGTTCTCCCACAGCAGCAGCAGCGCGTTCTCGGCGCACTCGAAGCCGACGTTGTCGGCGACGAGGTTGGCGGCGATCAGATCGAGCTTCTTGCGCTCGAGCTTGGCCCGCGCATAGGCCTCGACGTTGTCGGTCTCCGCGGCGAACCCGACCACGAACGGCCGGTCGGGCAGCGCCGCGACGTCGGCCAGGATGTCCGCGTTCTGCACCAGCGTCAGCGCGATCGCCTCGCCGGTCTTCTTGAGCTTGGACGGCGAGACGCGTTCGGGCCGATAGTCGGCGACGGCGGCAGTCGCGATGAAGATGTCGGCGCGCGGTGCCTCGGCCAGTACCGCCGCATGCATCTGCGCGGCGCTGCGCACGTCGATGCGGCGCACGCCGGCCGGCGTCGGCAGCGAGACCGGACCGGCGACGAGGGTGACCTCGGCGCCCTGCGCCGCGGCCGCAGCGGCGACGGCGAATCCCATCCGGCCCGAGCTGCGGTTGCCGATGAAGCGGACCGGATCGATCGGCTCGTGGGTCGGACCGGCGTCGACCAGCACGCGCCTGCCGCGCAGCAGATCGCCGCGCCGCGCGTCGGCGGCCAGCGCCGCGACGATGTCCTCCGGCTCGGACATGCGGCCCGCGCCGACGTCGCCGCAGGCCTGATCGCCGACGCCGGGCCCGATGATCCGCATGCCGCGGCCGCGCAGCAGCGCGACATTGGCCTGCGTGGCCGGCTGCGCCCACATCTGCTGGTTCATCGCCGGCGCGATCGCGACCGGTGCCGCGCTCGCCAGGCACAGCGTGGTCAGCAGATCGTCGGCGTGCCCATGCGCGAGCCGCGCGATCAGATCGGCCGACGCCGGCGCGATCACGATGCGGTCGGCCCAGCGCGCCAGCTCGATGTGGCCCATCGCGGCCTCGGCGGCCTCGTCCCAGAGGCCGGTGCGCACGGTGCGCCCGGACAGGGCCTGGAACGTGAGCGCGGTGACGAAACGGGCGGCATTCTCGGTCAGCACGACCTGCACCTCGGCACCGGCCTCGACGAGGCGCCGTAACAGATAGGCCGCCTTGTAGGCCGCGATGCCGCCGGACACGCCGAGCAGCACGCGCACGGACGCCAAGCTCGCAGTTGCCATGTACGAAAAATCCGACCGGATTGCCGGCGCCTAGCTTACTCAAAATCGGCCGCCGCGACGGCGGTCGGGTCCGGCAGCGCCCGCTACAGTGGCTGCAAACGGTCGGAAGGAGCAAGCGTGCGGATCATCGAACTGCCGGGCAAGGAGCGCCCCCGCGAGAAACTGCTCGCGCGCGGCGCACCGTTGCTGTCCGACGCCGAACTGCTGGCGGTCTTCCTCGGCTCCGGCCATTCGGGGCGCAATGCGGTGGAGGTCGCACGCATATGGCTGCGCGCAGCCGGCGGCGTATGCGACCTACTCGACGCGCCGCGATCGACGCGTCCGACCGGCGACGGCCCCTCGATCGGACTGGTGACCTGGTGCCGGCTGCAGGCCGGCCTCGAACTCGGCAAGCGCTATCTCGACGAGCGCATGCGCCGCTCGACGACGCTCGGCGACGCCGATGCCGCCGCGCACTACCTGCGCTCGCAGCTGTCGAGCTATCCGTTCGAGGTCTTCGCGTGCTTGTTCCTCGACAACCGGCATCGCGTGATCGGATTCGAGAAACTGTTCCAGGGCACGGTCGCGGCCGCCAACGTGCATCCGCGCGAGGTCGTGCGCCGCTGTCTGGCGCTCAACGCGGCCGCGGTGATCTTCGCGCACAACCATCCGTCCGGCGAATCGGAGCCGAGCGCCGCGGACCGCGCGATCACCTTGCGCCTGCGCGACGTGCTCGACCTGATCGACGTGCGCGTGCTCGACCACTTCGTGATCGGCCGCGGCGCGCCGGTCTCGCTGGCGCGGCGCGGCCTGATCTGAGACGCGCGTCGCCGCGCCCCCGCCTATACTGCGCGCTCCCGAGGCAGACATGGAGCGTGCGTGCTACCGGCGTTTCCGCGGTCCTTCCCACCCGATGACGTCGAAGCGCGGATCGCCAGCGTCGACGATGCGCGCCGCCTGTCGCGACCCGACGCCGCGCGACTGGAGCACCTGCTGGCGGAACGGCTCGGACCGCTGCTGCCGTTCGCCGGCCCGCAGGCCGACCGGCTGCCGCGCGTGGCCGACGCGATCGTGCTGGCACATGCCCGCACCAGCGTGCGCCACGGCCGGCTCGGCGAGGACTACCACGCCTATCACTGCGAGGACCACATCCTCGAGATCCTCGACGGCCGGATCGGGCGCCTGCTCGCCGATGGCGGACTGCACGCGCTCGGCTGGCGCGACTGGTGCGCACTGGCGCTGTTCGCCGCGATGCACGACCTGCGCCAGCGCGAGGCGCCGCAGCGCGACGAGCGAATCGGCGCCAACGAGCGCGCCAGCATCGAGGAGGCCTGGCGCATCCTCGACGTCTGCGGCTTCTCGCGGCCCGACGACCAGGATTTCTACGTCGACCTCGCGCTGATGATCGGCGGCAGCACGTTCGATGCACGGGGCTCCTCGGGCGGCCCCGTGCCCAATGCCGCCGAGATGCTGCAGACCGGTGGTGCGCTGGCGCCGAGCCTGCCAGCCTATCTGGACCTGCACGACCCGCACTGGCGCGAGCGCCCGCACTGGAGCCGAGCCGCGCAGCTGGCGCTGATCGCGGCCGACCTGGACACCGCCAACGTCGCCGAGCCGTTCATCTCGTTCCTCGCCAGCGGCGAACGGCTGTGCCGCGAGCGCGAAATGCTGTGCGGGCGGCGTCTCGATGCCGCCGACAGCGCGACGCCGGTGCTGCGCTTCCTGACCGACGCACAGGAGGCCTATTTCTTCGACCTGCACCGCTTCCACTCCCAGGCCGGACGCAACGCGTTCGCCGCCGGCAAACACGACAACGCCCCGCGCCTGAGGGCTCTGTGCGCCGGCGTACGGGCGCGCGTGGCGGCCGGCGCCGCCCCGGCGACCGGCGAGGCAGCCATCGCGCTGTACCGCTCGCTCGGTGCGGCGCTGGCCGCCCGGCCCGGCGGCTGACCGGGCCGTGTCCGGCCGCGCCCGCCGCACTTATTCACAAACCGCCCCCGCTCCGCGACTTTCGCGCGACTTCACATGCGGTTTCGCGAAGTCATCCGTATCCTTATGAAATAGATGAGTTTTATAGCTGACATCTCGATCAGCTCGCGGCCCGGCGGCCATCTTGTCCGCGAAATCGGCGCGATCGGCGACACTCACCCACAGACTTATCCACAGGATCGCGATCCGCGTCCCTGCCCTACAATAGGGCCGCTTCTTCGAACGGCTTCCATCGTGAAACAAGACCTGCGTGACTGGATCCTTCAGGCGCTGACCGCCCTGCAGGCCGGAGGCTCATTGCCTGCCGGCGACCTCCCCGATTTCGTCGTCGAGCGCACCAAGAGCCGCGATCACGGCGATTTCGCCACCAATGCCGCCCTGCTGCTGGCCAAGGCCGCCGGCAGCAAGCCGCGCGACCTGGCCGCCGCGCTCGTCGCCGCCCTGCCGGCGCGTGCCGGCATCGCGCGGGTCGACATCGCCGGCCCCGGCTTCATCAACATCGCGCTGGACGGCGCCGCGTACGCGCAGGAACTGCGCACGATCCTCGAGCGCGGCGACGCCTACGGCCGCAACGGCAGCGGCCGCGGACGCCCGGTCCAGATCGAGTTCGTATCGGCCAACCCGACCGGACCGCTGCACGTCGGTCATGGCCGCGGCGCGGCCGTCGGCGACAGCCTGGCGCGTGTGCTCGAAGCCAACGGCTGGGCGGTGACGCGCGAGTTCTACTACAACGATGCCGGCGCCCAGATCGCCAATCTGGCCCTGTCGGTGCAGGCACGCAGCCGCGGTCTGACGCCCGACCACGCCGATTGGCCGGCCGACGGCTACCGCGGCGACTACATCCTCGACGTCGCGCGCGACTACATGGCCGGCGCGACCGTCCACGCCGACGGCCAGGACGTCCGCGGCGCCGCCGACAGCGACGATCTCGACGCGATCCGGCGCTTCGCGGTGGCCTGGCTGCGGCGTGAGCAGGACCTGGACCTGCGTGCGTTCGGCGTGGTCTTCGACGTCTACTTCCTGGAGTCCTCGCTGTATGCCGACGGCAAGGTCGAGGCCACCGTGCGCGACCTGATCGCGGCCGGCCACACCTACGAGCAGGACGGCGCGCTCTGGCTGAAGACCACCGACTTCGGCGACGACAAGGATCGCGTCATGCGCAAGAGCGAGGGCGGCTACACCTATTTCGTGCCGGACGTGGCCTATCACGTCGACAAGTGGCGGCGCGGCTTCCAGCGCGTCGTCAACGAGCAGGGCGCGGACCATCACTCGACGATCACGCGCGTGCGTGCCGGCCTGCAGGCGCTCGACATCGGCATCCCGAAGGGCTGGCCCGAGTACGTGCTGCACCAGATGGTGACGGTCATGCGCGGCGGCGAGGAGGTCAAGCTGTCCAAGCGCGCCGGCAGCTACGTCACGGTGCGCGACCTGATCGACGAGGTCGGCCGCGATGCGACGCGCTACTTCCTGATCGCGCGCAAGACCGATTCGCAGCTGGTCTTCGACATCGACCTGGCGCGCGCGCAGACCAACGACAATCCGGTGTTCTACATCCAGTACGCGCACGCCCGCGTGTGCAGCGTGCGACGGCAGCTGGCCGAGCGCGGCCTGAGCTGGGACCGGCCCAACGGCCTGGCGCATCTGGACCGGCTCGCCGAGCCGCACGAACAGGCGCTGCTGCTGGAGCTGTCGCGTTTCCCCGAAGTCGTCGAGGCCGCGGCCGTGCATCTGGATCCGCAGCTCGTCGCGCAGTACCTGCGCGATCTCGCGGCCGCGTTCCACGCCTGGTACAACGCTCACCATTTCATCGTCGACGACGCCGACCTGCGCGATGCACGACTCAGCCTCGCCGAGGGCACGCGTCAGGTGCTCGCCAACGGGCTCGATCTGCTCGGCCTGTCGGCGCCGGAGGCGATGCTGCGCGATGATTCAGTCGGCCTGGCGGCCGCGGAGACCGTTTGATGGCGACTCGGCGCAAGGGAAAACAAGCCACGCGCGGCTCGTCGCGCTCGTCCTGGCCGGTCTGGGTCTGGGTCGGCCTGGGCATGCTGCTCGGCATCGGGCTGATGCTGGTCGTGCTCGGCAAGGACTGGGCCCCGCTGCTGCGCAAGCAGAGCCTGCCGCAGCCCAACCCCGAGGCGACCGCACCGCGCGCCGGCGACGCCGGCATCGCCGAGGACGGCAAGGGCAAGCCGCGCAAGACCTACGACTTCTACCAGGTGCTGCCGGAGAAGGAGGTCGTGATCCCCGACGCCGAGCTGACCGCGCGCGCGCGCGCCGAGCAGCAGGCCAAGGCCGCCCAGGCGCAGCAGCCGGCGACGCCGTCGGCCACACCGGCGGCACCGGGCACGCGCTACATGCTGCAGACCGGATCCTATCCCGACGCGCGCGCAGCCGACGAGGTCAAGGCCAAGCTGGCCCTGCTCGGCTTCGTCGCTCAGGTGCAGCCGGTCTCGATCAACGGCAAGACCTGGAACCGCGTCCGGCTCGGCCCGTATCCGAGCGCGAGCGAACTGGAGGACGCCAAGCGCGCCCTCGCCGACAACGGCATCAACGCGATCGCGCTGAAGGAAAACGCGCAGTAGGCGCCCCCGTGCTTGCGCGACGGCCGCCCCGCTCCCCGAGACGGGCGGCGGCGCTCGCCGGTGATCGGCGCACGACCATGCGCACGACTTCCTCGTCCTTCATCTCGGCGCGGAACGAGCAGCCGACGCCGCGATAGGTGCAGGGCGTGATCGTGCTGTGCTCGACTCGGCCTGGCCGAGCGCGATCGGCGATTTCAAGATCGCGTCCGAGCAGGACGCGCAGGACGCGCAAGCGCCGCAGGAGACGCATTCGGACGCCGGTCCACCTGGCGTCCACCTGGCACCGACGAGATGCCGACCGGCTTGGGTCGGGGTCGGTATCGAACCGGATCGGTATCGAGTGGCGTCACGCGCGGTGCGCGTGACGCCACCGATGATCCCGGTGGCGCCGGGACCGCTACGGCATCACTCGAAGTCGTCGGCGAAGATCACATCGGCATCGTGTTCGATGTCGATGCGCCAGACCGTGCCGTTGGAGCGGGTGATATAGACGTTGCCGGCCTCGTCCTCGCCGAAGCCGTAGACGTTGCCGCTGGCCGAGCTGGTCTGGCGGATGCCGTCGGCATCCCAGACCGGACCCGAGGCCGTCGCATACCACAGCGCGCTCGAGCACGAGTCGCCGTAGAAGTAGGTGCCGTGGAACGCGGTCGCCGGACCGCGGTAGACATAGCCGCCGCTGACCGCGCAGCCATTGGCATGGCTGTATTCGATGGCCGGCGCGATCGTGCCGGTCGTGGCCGGACAGGTCGTGCCGGAACCGGACGCGTCGAAGTAGTGCCGGCCCTCGCAGCGGCTCCAGCCGTGGTCGCCGCCGCCGACACCGGCCGGCTGCACGGTGATCTCCTCGTACTGGTTCTGGCCGACGTCGCCGATGACCAGGTCGCCGGTGCCGCGGTCGAAGCTCATGCGCCACGGATTGCGGAAGCCGTGCGCCCAGATCTCGTCGCAGGTATCGGTGGTCGAGGCGTGCGGATTGCTGGTCGGGATCGAATACTCGGCCGGTGCGATGCCGTTGGAGCCGCACATCTCCGCGTCGACCGCGCCGCCGCGGTTGTCGACGTCGATGCGCAGGATCTTGCCGAGCAGGTAGTACTGCGTACCGCCGCTGTCGCCGCAGGCGCTCGCCGAGGTCGCCGGCTTCTTCCACAGGCACTCGGCCAGGTGGTACGGATTGTTCTGCGCGCCGCTGTCGCCCGAGGAGATGTAGAGATAGCCGTCGGGGCCGAAGTGGATGTCGCCGCCGTTGTGGTTGCTCGCCAGATCCGGAATGCGCAGCACCAGGGTGCCGGTCGGGTTGGCCACGTCCGAATCGTGGGTCGGAACCGTGTAGCGCGCGACCACCTGATCGGGCGACGAGCCCAGGCGCGGATCGCCGGTCGGTCGCGTGTAGAACACGTAGAACTCGGTGTTGTGCGGCAGGTCGGGCTTGCCGAAGTTCGGATGGAAGGCCAGGCCGAGCAGGCCCGACTCGCCGGAGAAGTTGACCGGCACGGTCAGGAACGGCGTCGGCAGCATCGCGCCGTCCTTGAACACGCGGATCTCGCCGCCCTGCTTGACGATGAACAGGCGGCCGCTGCCGTCGTGAGGCGCGCGCAGCGCGACCGGAGCCGAGTAGGAGCCGGGGATCTGGGTCAGCGTGACGCCGGGGATGTCCTGGGCGGCTGCGCCCGTCACGGCACCGGCGCCGACCAGCAGCCCTGCGAGCAGTCGAATCATCTTGCGCATGAACGTACTCCGTCGATCAGAAAGGGGCCACCGTCGAGGCGGCGAGACATTCGGCGAGGCGCACGCGCCGGACCTCGACGTCGCGCCGGCTGGGGCGGCACCGCGCGTGGGTGCGATGTCCGCCGCGACGCGACCGTCCGGGCCGCGCGATGTCGCGAGGATGTTCGCATGTCCAGCCGCATGACCGCACCGAGCCGAAGACACAACGGTTTCTACCGCTTGCACCCGACCCTCGCCACCGCGCCTGCGCGCAAGTGTGACCCAGATCGCGCCGGCGGCACCGGCCGGGCGATCATACCGGCCTATTCGAAGCTGGAGCTGAAGATCGTGTCGTCGCCCTTCTCGTCGGAGCGGAAGCGGTAGATGCGGCCGTTCTGGTGGTCGACCAGATAGAGCTGGCCGTCCTCGGCCTCGCCGAACGCGGCGACGGTGCCGTAACCGGGCGCGATGCCGGACGGGAACGGCGCGTAGCTCCAGGCGCCGCCGCTGCCCTGGCTGCCGAGCAGGACCTCGCTCGAACACGAGTCGCCGAACACGTAGACGCCACGCAGGCCGACGATCGGACCGCGATAGCGGACGCCGCCGGTGATCGCGCAGCGCAGGTTCTGGCCGCCCGGATACTCGAAGACCGGCGGCGCCGTACCGGTCTGCGCCGGGCAGTTGTCATTGCCGGTCGGCGGGTAGTACTGGCTGGCCTGGCAGGTCGGATAGCCGAAGTTGCGGTTGCCGCCGGCGACGTAGCGGTCGATCTCCTCCCGGTTGACGCCGACGTCGCCGATCCACAGGTCGCCGGTCGTGCGATCGATGCTGAAGCGCCAAGGATTGCGCAGCCCGTGCAGCCAGATCTCGGCGCACTGGCCGCTGCCGGTGAACGGATTGCCGGCCGGGATCGAATACTCGGCCGGCTGGCCGGGCGTCGCCCCGCACATGGCCGCCGAGGCCGAGGCGGCCGGGGTGCGCACGTCGAGCCGCAGGAGCTTGCCGAGCAGGTTGTCGAGCGCCTGCGAATGGCCGTGCTCGTTCGGCTCGCCGCCGCCGGCGCCGGTGCTCCAGTACAGGTAGCCGTCGGCGCCGAAGTGGATGTCGCCGCCGTTGTGGTTGAAGCTGAGGTCCGGGATGCGCAGCACGCGCGCCTCGCTGCCGGAGAACACGTTGGCCGCCGGATTGCTCGCAACCAAGCGGCGCAGGATCAGGCCGCGCTGCTCGGCGGCCGGGCCGCCGTAGACGATGTACAGCGTGCCGTTGCTGGCGAACGCCGGATCGAACGCGATGCCGAGCAGGCCCTGTTCGACGTCGCCGGTGTTGACATCGCGCGTGTAGAACGGCGTCGGCAGCAGGCTGCCGCCGGCGGTCAGCACGCGGATGCGGCCCTCGCGTTCGAGGATGAACATCCGGCCGCTGCCGTCACGCGGACTGGCGATCGCAGTCGGATTGGTCAGGCCGGACGTGACGACCGGCTCGAGCGCCAGATCGGCCGGCACCTGGGCACGGGCGGCGCCCATCCCGATGATGCCGATACACGACGCCAGCGCCATGCGGACGAACGGATGCTCAAACACGGCGACGCTCCTTGGTCAAATTATGTGAATTCTGTCACACAATTTGATGGACCGGCGTCCCCCCGATCAGGCGCCGGATGGCCGCCGCTTGAGCCGGATCAGCGCCGAGATGTCCTCGTCGCCATGGCCCTGCGCCATCAGCACGGCGTAGTCGGCCAGCGCCTTCTCGATCACGCTGCGGTCGGTCCCGGCGCCGCGCGCGAGTTCGCGCACGATCTTGAGGTCCTTGTGCAGCAGGGCCAGCTTGAAGCCGACCGAGAACTCGTCGCGCAGCATCGTCGCGCCGCGCTTGTCGAGGAACCAGTTGCCGGCGGCACCGGCCGACAGCGTCGGAATCAGCGTCTGCGCATCGAGGCCGAGCGCGTCGGCCAGCGCAAGCCCCTCGCAGACCGCCGCCGCGATGCCGGCGACCAGCACCTGATTGACCGCCTTGGCGTTCTGCCCGGCGCCGACCGGGCCGAGGTGGCTGATCTTGGCCGCGTAGCACGCGAGCAGCGGGCGCACGCGCTCGACCGCCGCGGCCTCGCCGCCGACCATGATCGACAGCCGGCCGTGGATCGCGCCCTCGACGCCGCCGGACACCGGCGCGTCGACGAAATCGCCGCCGGCCGCACGCAGGCGCCGCTGCGCCTCCTGCGCGGTGACCGAGGACACCGTCGAATGGTCGACGACGACGAGGCCGGGCGCGGCATGTTGCGCGATCACGTCGACGTCGGCGAGCACGTCGGCATCGGCCGGCACGCACAGCGCGATCACGTCGCAGCGCGCGGCCAGCTCGGCGAGTCCGGCGACCGGTGCGATCGCCCAGCCGTGCGCCGCCGCCGCGGCCTTGTCGGCGCTGCGCGTCCATACCGCGCGCAGCAGACCGGCCTGCGCCAGATGACCGGCCATCGGCCGTCCCATCGCGCCGAGCCCGACGAAACCCGCGTTCAATTCGCTCATCGTGAGGTCTTCCGGTGGGCCGCGCACTCAGGCGTCTTCGGCCAGATAGGTGTAGCCGGTCAGACCGGCCTCCAGCGCCGCCTCGATCGCCTCGGCCGGCGCGCCCGCAAGTCCGGCCGCCGCGATCTTGTCGCGATAGGCCGCGCGCAGCTCGCCGAGGTCGTAGCCGACGTAGTCGAGCATCAGGTCGGTGGTGTCGCCGCGGCGCAGATGCGAGAACGCGTAACCGTCGGCGCTCAGCCGCACGTTGACCGCATCGGTATCGCCGAACAGGTTGTGGATGTCGCCGAGCGTTTCCTGATACGCGCCGACCATGAACAGGCCGAGCAGATACGGCTCGCCGTCCTCGATCGCGTGCAGCGGCAGGCTGACGTCGATGCCGTCGGCGTCGACGTAGCGGTCGATGCGGCCGTCCGAATCGCAGGTGAGATCGGCGATCACGCCGCGGCGCTCGGGACGCCGGTCCAGATGGGCGATCGGCACGATCGGGAACACCTGGTCGATCGCCCAGATGTCGGGCGCCGACTCGAACACCGAGAAATTGACGAAATACTTGTCGACCAGGGTCTCGTTGAGCTCGTCGAGCACCTGCCGGTGCGAGCGCTCGTCGGACTTGAGCTGCTCGCGCACCGCGTTGACGATCACGTAGTACAGATCGTCGAGCTGGGCGCGGTCGGCCAGCGACAGCTGGCCGAGCGCGTACAGCGACTGGCCCTCGGACAGATGGTACTGCGCCTCGTGGTAGAGCTCGGTCGCGGGCCGCCGGCCGATCTCGGCCTGCACCTCGCGCAGGCGGCGCAGCACGGCCGGCTCGTCGTCGCGCTCGGCCGGCACCGATCCGGCCGGCGCCTGCTCGACCTCGCTGACGTTGACGACCAGCACCGCATGGTGCGCGGTCAGCGCGCGTCCCGACTCGGTCAGCACGTGCGGTGGCGTCAGACCGTTGGCCGCGCAGGCCTCGGCGAGCGCGCCGACGACGCTCGAGGCGTACTGGTCCAGTCCGTAATTGATCGAGCAGTCCGACCGCGAGCGCGTGCCCTCGTAGTCGACGCCGAGTCCGCCGCCGACGTCCATGTAGCGGATCGGCAGGCCGAGCTGCGAGAGCTCGACGAAATAGCGCACCGCCTCGCGCATGCCGCGCGCGATGTCGCGCACGTTGGACATCTGCGAGCCCATGTGGAAGTGCAGCAGCTTGAGCGTGTCGGAGAGACCGGCGGTCTTGAGCTCGTCGATCAGCGTCAGCAGCTGGCGCGGCGTCAGGCCGAACTTGGCCTTGTCGCCGCCGGAGTTCTGCCACTTGCCGGCGCCCAGACTCTTCAGGCGCATGCGCACGCCGAGCAGCGGCTCGACGCCGAGCGCGGCGGCCTCCTCGATCACGTAGCGCAGCTCGGACGGCTTCTCGACGACGATGAAGATCTCCAGGCCGAGCCTGCGGCCGATCAGCGCGAGGCGGATGTATTCGCGGTCCTTGTAGCCGTTGCAGATGACGATGCTGCCGCGCCGCGCCAGCGCGAGCACCGCCATCAGCTCGGGCTTGGAACCGGCCTCCAGACCGAATCCCTCGCCGCCGTTGGCGGCGAGCTCGCCGGCGACGTTGCGCTGCTGGTTGACCTTGATCGGATAGATCGAGGTGTAGCCGCCCGGATAGTCCCATTCGTGCATCGCCCGGGCGAAGGCCGCCTGCAGCCGCGCGCGGCGGTCGTTCAGGATGTCGGCGAAGCGCACCAGCAACGGCAGACGGCTGCCGCGCGCGCGCGCCTCGCGCACCACCTCGGCCAGATCGAGCGTCGGGCCGCCCTCGCCGCGCGGGCGCACCAGCACCGTGCCGCGCGGCCCGACGTCGAAGTACCCTTCGCTCCAGTGCGGGACCGAATAGGTATGGCGGGCGTCTTCGATGCTGAAGGGCGTCGTCATGCTGAGTGTCCGATATCCGGGAGCGGCCGCGGCGGCCGGAGCCGCCTATTGTAAGGGCGCCGCTGCGGCCGCGCGTCCACTGGCAATCGCGAACCGCTACAATCGCGCGCCTTTTCCCCGCGATCTTCGTCCGTTTCCGGAAAACACATCATGTCCAGCACCGAATCGAACTGGTTCACCGAAGCCTACGAGCCGTCCGGCTCGTCGATCGGGTTCCGCGTGACCGAGCGTCTGCATGCCGAGAAGACGCCGTTCCAGACCATCGAGATCTACGACTCGACCGACTGGGGCAAGTTGATGGTCATCGACGGCTGCATGATGCTGACCGCGCGTGACAATTTCCTCTATCACGAGATGATCGCGCACCCGGCGCTGTTCACGCACGCACGGGCCAAGCGCGTGGTCATCATCGGCGGCGGCGACTGCGGCACGCTGCGCGAGGTGCTGCGCCACGAGGAGGTCGAGCACGCGGTGCAGGTGGAGATCGACGAGCGCGTCACGCGCCTGGCCGAGAAGTACTTCCCCGAGCTGTGCGAAGCCAACGGCGATCCGCGCGCCGAGCTGCGCTTCGACGACGGCATCCGCTACATGGCCGAGTGCGAGCCCGAGTCGGTCGACGTCGTCATCGTCGACTCGACCGATCCGGTCGGCCCGGCCGAGGGCCTGTTCAACGCCGCGTTCTACGCGAGCTGCTTCAAGGCGCTGCGCCCGGCCGGCCTGCTCGTGCAGCAGAGCGAATCGCCGCTGGCGCACCTGGAGCTGATCAAGTCGATGCGGATCGCGATGCGCAGCGCCGGGTTCCAGGCCGTCAAGACGCTGCCGTTCCCGCAGCCGTGCTATCCGACCGGCTGGTGGAGCTGCACGATGGCACGCAAGGGCGCGGACCTGTCGGGCTTCCGCGAACGCGGCGCAGCGACCAAGCAGTTCGCGACGCGCTACTACAACGCCGACATCCACAGGGCCGCCCTGGCCCTGCCGGAGTTCATGCGCGAGGCGCTCGGCGAGTAAGCCGCACGCTCGGAACGACAAAACGCCGCAGGCTTGCGCCTGCGGCGTTCTTGTTTCGGGCGAGCGGAGCGGCAGCGAACCGTCCGGCGCTCAGCGGCCACCCTTGCCGCGCGATGCCGGTGCCGATTCGATCCGTGCGGGCGGCGCCGAACGTACCGGCGGCGGGGCCGAGCGCATCGGCGGCGCGGACTGGAAGCGCGGCTGCGCGCGCGGCGCGGCCGTCGGCGCGATCGGCCGGGCCGACGGACCGATGCTGCGGTTGAGCCAGCCGTCGTCGGCCTGCACCGGTGCGCGGCGCACACCGCGCGCTGCCGGCGGCGCCGCGATCGTCGAGCGCTCGCGATATGCCGGCGCCATGCCGCTGCGGTTCAGTCCGCGCTCGGGCGGCACCGAGATCCAGCTCGATGCGCCCGGCGTACGGCCCTCGCCGTCGCGCGTGTAGCCGGCCATGCGCGCGCGTTCGCGCTCGACCATGTCCTCGTCGCGGCGCGGTCCGCGCGGTTCGGGCTTGTAGTAAACCCACGGATAGCCCCAGCCGTAACCCCAGCCGTAGCCATAGCCCGGATAGCCCCAGGCGCTGCCGGGGTAGCCCCAGCCGGCATAGCCGAGGCCCCAGCTGTACGGCGAGCACGCGCCGAGCACGTACGGATACGGGCAGTAGCCGTAGCTGCTCCAGCCGCCCCAGCCGTGCCCGTAGCCATAGGCGCCGAAGCCGCCGACGTAGGCGGGCGCGCTGCCGGCGTAATAGTCGCCCGAATCCGCGACCGTGCCTTCGGGTTCGTCGCCGTAGTAGTAGGTGTAGCTCGGGGTGGTCGCGCAGCCGGCCAGCAGGACGACGGCCAGGGCGAGAGCGAGTCGGATCATGATGCACCTCCGCGTATTGCCGTTCCGATCATAGTCGAAGGCCCGACAAGCCGCGCTGAAGCGCGCTAGGCCAGGCTGCGGTCGAGGATGTCGGACAGGTCCGCCGATACATGGGGGCGCGCGCGCAGCCGTTCAATCGCATGGCGCATCTGCGCGCGCCGTACCGGCTCGTAGCGGCGCCAGCCGCCGAGGCTGGTCGCCAGACGCGCCGCGACCTGCGGCGTCAATGCGTCGACGCGCGCGATCGATTCGGCGATCAGGTGATAGCCGGCGCCGTCGACGCGGTGGAAACCACGCGGATTGCGCAACGCGAACGTCAGCAGCAGGGCGTAGACCTTGTTCGGATTCTCCCAGCGGAACGCCGGATGCGCCGTCAGCGCGGCCACGCGCTCGACCGCGTCGTCGTGGGCGACCGTCGCCTGAAGGCTGAACCATTTGTCGATGACCAGCGGGCGGTCCGCATGGCGCTGCGCGAACGCGTCGAGCGCCTCGGGCGCATCGGGTGCCTGCGCCTGCAGCAGACATGCCAGCGCGGCCAGCCGGTCGGTCAGATTGGCGGCCTGCCGCCATTGCGTGCGCGCGAGCTCCAGATACCGCGGCGCCGCACGCGCGAGCAGCGTCAGACAGCGATTGCGCAGCCGGCGCCGCGCCTGGCTCGCCGGGTCGACCGCAGCGGCGGCGATCGTCTCCAGCGCGGCGTAGCGGGCCGCCAGCTGCGGCTCGAGCGCATCGGCCAGGCGCGCCTCCAGCTGCGAGCGCGCCGCGTGCACGGCCTCCGGATCGATCCGCTGCAGGCCTTCGGACAGCGTCGTCTCGTCGGGCAGGGTCAGCACCTCGGCGATCAGCGCCGGGTCGGCCGAAGCGTCGCCGAGGAGGCCGGCGAGCGCGTCGAGCCAGGCGTCGTGCACGGCGGACCGCGTGTCGCCTTGCAGTGCATCGGCGAACAGTCGCCGCACCAGGGTGTCGACCGCCAGCCAGCGGTTGAAGCCGTCGTCCTCGTGCCGCGCCAGCACGGCCAGATCCGACGGGTCGGCGGTCTGAGCGAGCCGGACCGGTGCCGAGTAGCCGCGCAGCAGCGAGACCACCGGCGCCGCGGCGCCGACCTCGAAGGTCCAGGTCGCCTCGGCGCGGTCGAGCACGATCACGCCGTCGCCGGACAGCGGCGAAGGGCCGCTCGCCTGAGCCGCCAGACGCCTGCCGCCGCGGTCGAACAGCGCCAGCGCGACCGGAATCGGCAGCGGCCGGCCCGGCCCCGCCTGCGGCAGGTGCTGGCGCAGCGTCAGCGCATAGCGCCCGCTCGCCGCGTCGTGGCGGCCCTCGGCGCTCAGCTCGGGCGTGCCGGCCTGTTCGTACCAGGCCAGCCACGGCGAAAGGTCGCGGCCATTGGCCTCGCCGAGCGCGGCGAGAAAATCCTCGATCGTCGCGGCCCGTCCGTCGTGCCGCTCGAAATACCGATCCAGGCCGCGCCGGAAGCCGTCGCGGCCGAGCGCGGTCGCCAGCATGCGCACAATCTCGGCGCCCTTCTCGTAGACCGTGGCCGTATAGAAATTGTCGATCGCGCTGTACTGCGCGGGCCGCACCGGATGCGACAAGGGACCTGCGTCCTCCGGGAACTGCGCGCGCCACAGCGTGCGTACGTCCTCGATGCGGCGCAGCGTGCGCGAGGCCACGTCGGACTCGAATTCCTGCTCGCGGTAGACCGTCAGCCCTTCCTTGAGGCTGAGCTGGAACCAGTCGCGGCAGGTCACGCGGTTGCCGCTCCAGTTGTGGAAGTACTCGTGGCCGACCACCGCCAGCACGTGCCTGAAGTCCTCGTCGGTGGCCTCGTCGACGTCGGCGAGCAGATACTTGGAATTGAAGATGTTCAGGCCCTTGTTCTCCATGGCCCCCATCGTGAAGTCGTGCGTGGCGACGACGTGGAATACGTCCAGGTCGTAGCAGCGTCCGAAACGCTGCTCGTCCCAGCGCATCGCGGTCTCGATGCAGTCCAGCGCCCAGCGGCACTGCGCGATCGCATCGGCCTGCGCGTGCACGACGATCCGCACCTGGCGTCCCTCGGCGGTCACGAACGGCTTCTCGATCCGCTCCAGCCGGCCGGCGACCAGCGCGAACAGGTAGCACGGCTTGGGATGCGGGTCGACGAAGCGCGCCCAGTGGCGGCCGCCGTCGTCCTCTCCGGCCGCGACCGCGTTGCCGTTGGCGAGCAGCACCGGATAGCGCGCGCGATCGGCGCGCAGCGTGACCGTGTAGCGGGCCAGGACGTCCGGGCGGTCCGGGAACCAGGTGATGCGCCGGAAACCCTCGGCCTCGCATTGCGTCAGCAGGAAGCCGTTCGCGGCACCGCCGCTGAGGTACAGGCCCTGCAGCGCCGTATTGGCGGCCGGGCGGATGCGTGCGCGCGTGCGGATCGACGCCACCGGCGGCAGATCGAACACGGTCAGGCTGCGCGCGTCGAGCCGATAGACATCCGCTTCCAGCGGCCGGTCGTCGACCTGCAGCGACAGCAGCTCGAGCTGCTCGCCGTCCAGATGCAGGGGCGCGGCTGCATCGCCGTCGCGCTCGACGCGCAGGCAGGCCTCTACGATCGTCTCGGCCGGATCCAGATCGAAGATCAGCTCGACGTCGGTGACGCGCCAGTCGGGCGGTCGATAGTCGCCGAGTCGGACCGGCGTGGCGGCAGTGGACATGGAAAGGACGGCGCGATCGGCGGCAGGTCGTGGCGGTGCGCGGCCGCGCGCGGCGGCGGCCGCGGCACGAGGTGCGCGGCGGTCACACTAGCACGCGAAAACCGCCGGCGTGTATCGTCGCCGGTCCGACTCCCGGCGCGATCATCATGAACGAGGCGATTCCCGACTTTGCCGCCGTCGAAGCCGCCGCGCGCCGCATCGCGCCGTTCGCGGCGTCGACGCCGATCCTGCGTTCGAGCAGCCTCGACGCGCTGGCCGGCGCCGCACTGGTCTTCAAGTGCGAGAACTTCCAGCGCGTCGGCGCCTTCAAGTTCCGCGGCGCCTGCAACGCGGTGTGGTCGCTCGAGGAGAACCGCGCGCAGCGCGGCGTGGTGACCCACTCCTCCGGCAATCACGGCGCCGCGCTGGCGCTGGCCGCGCGTACGCGCGGCATCCCCGCGCATGTCGTCGTGCCGGAGGGCGCGGTCGCGGCCAAGCTCGCCGGCATCCAGGCCTACGGCGCGATCCTGCATCGCTGCGCGCCGACGATGGCTGCGCGCGAGGCCACGGCTGCGGCGGTCGCCGCCGAGACCGGCGCGACCCTGGTGCATCCGTACACCGAGCCGCAGGTGATCGCCGGCCAGGGCACCGCCGCGCTCGAGCTGATCCGGGAGGCCGGCCCGTTCGACGCGGTCATCGCGCCGATCGGCGGCGGCGGCCTGATCGGCGGTACCGCCGTGGCGACCGCCGAGCTGCTGCCGTCGGCCCGGCTGTTCGCGGCCGAACCGGAGGGCGCCGACGACGCGCTGCGCTCGCTGCGCGCCGGCCATCGCGTGACCGACCTGACGCCGGATACGATCTGCGACGGCCTGCGCGGCCTGATCGGCGCGATCAACTTCGATCTGCTGCAGCGCTACGCGGTCCAGGTGCTGCCGGTTTCCGACGCCGAGGTGATCGCGGCGATGCGACTGATCTGGGAGCGGCTCAAGATCATCGTCGAGCCGTCCAGCGCGACGGTGCTGGCGGCGATCCTGCGCCACCGCCCGGCGTTCGCCGGACGCCGCATCGGCGTCGTGCTGAGCGGCGGCAACGTCGATCTGGACCATCTGCCATGGCTGGCATAGCGGTGCTTCGGACCGGCACCAGCCGGAGCCGCGCGATTGCCCGGACGATCGACGCTCGCGCCATGCGCTGGCCCAATTGTGCCGCCGAGCCGCAGCGCCGGCGCCTGCCGTCCCGGACCCGGAGAACCTGACGATGTGGACCGATGCCCTGCTCGCCTATGCCCATTACGCGAGCATCCTGATGCTCGCCGGCTATCTGCTCTGCGAATACCTGCTGCTGCGGCGCAAGGACATCGCGCCCGATCCGGCCTTCCTGGTCCGCATCGACATCGGTTACTGCATCGCCGCGGTGGCCGTGCTCGCCAGCGGCGCGGGACGGCTGTTGTTCGGTCTCAAGCCAGCCGCGTTCTATCTTGGCAACCCGGTGTTCCACGCCAAGATCGGGCTGTTCGTGCTGATCGGCCTGCTGTCGATCGTGCCGACCCGCACGTTCCTGCGCTGGCGGCGCCTGCGCCGCGCCGATCCGGCCTGGCCGCTGCCGGCGCCGGAGCAGCGCCGCGTCCGCCTGCTGGTGCTGCTCGAGCTGCACCTGATCGCGCTGCTGCCGCTGCTGGCCGCGCTGATGGCGCGCGGCATCGGCTATCGCGGCTGATCGCCGCCTCCGGCCGGATCGGCGCGACGGGACGCGCCCGCACGCCGGTTGATCACCAGCAGCGCGAGACAGATCAGCACGATGCCGGCGCTCTCGGCGGCATCCGGCCGCTCGCCGAGCAGCCACCACGCGAAACCGATGCCGAGCACCGGAATCACCAGACTGGTCATGCCGGCGACCTGGGTCGGCAGATGCTCGACGATATAGGACCACAGCAGCCAGGCCAGGCCCGAGGCGAGCACGGCGTTGTAGGTAAGGATCGCGACGAAGCGGCCGCTCCAGTCGAACGTGCGCTCGTCGGCCAGCAGCGCGATGAGGATCAGGCCGGCGCTGCCGAACGCCATCTGCCAGGCGGTCAGCGACAGCGCGCCGACGCCGCCGCGCGCGAACAGGCGCTTGGACAGCACGACGCCGATCGCCCAGAACAGGCCGCCGCCGACCGCGAGCCAGGCGCTGCGCACGCTGCCGACGCCGTGCCAGGGCTCGAGTACGAGGAGCAGACCCGCGGCCGCGACCGCGAGACCGGCCCAATGCCGCCCCGCCGGCCGGTCGGCGAGCAGCCACCAGGCCAGCAGCACCGCCCAGAACGGCATCGTGTACGCGAGCAGCGCGGTCTTGCCGGCGCCGCCGTCGACCAGCGCCCACTGCACCAGCGCCTGGAAGCCGGTGGTCTGGGCCACGCCGATCAGCGCGGTCTGCAGCAGCGGCGGCGGCCGCAGACTCTCGCCACGCGCGGCCAGCAGCGCGAACAGCACGCCGGTACCGAGCGTGTAGCGCAGCGCCGAGAACGAAAACGGTCCGGCGTGGACCATCGCCTGCTTCATGACGATCCAGTTGTAGCTCCAGATCAGCGCGAGCACGACGAGCGCGAACCAGGCGCGCGAAGCAGGACGGGACATGGCGATACGTCGCATGGCGTGCCGGGAGGGATCGCCTATGATACGCGCCGACCTACCGGAGGAAGACCCGTGTCCGCCACCACCGACCTGATCCGCGACTACTACGCCGCCTTCAACCGCGCCGACTGGGACGCGATGCTCGCCCATCTGACCGACGACGTCGCCCACGACATCAACCAGGGCGGCCGCGAGACCGGCAAGGACACGTTCCGCGCGTTTCTCGCGCGCATGAACCGCTGCTACCGCGAGCGCCTCGAGAACATCGTCGTATGCGCCAGCGAGGACGGCCGCAACGCCTCGGCCGAATACGTCGTGCACGGCCAGTATCTGGTCGCCGACGAGGGGCTGCCGCCGGCGCACGGCCAGACCTACGTGCTGCCCGGCGGCGCGTTCTTCGACATCCGCGACGGCCGGATCGCCCGCGTCACCAACTACTACAACCTGGAGGATTGGATCCGCCAGGTCAGCGCCTGAGCCGGCCGTGACATCCGCCGAACCGGTCCGCTGCGGCTGGGCGATGCACACCGACATCGAGCGCGACTACCACGACACCGAGTGGGGCGTTCCGCTGCACGATGACCGCACGCTGTTCGAGTTCCTGTGCCTGGAAGGCGCGCAGGCGGGCCTGTCGTGGCGCACGATCCTCGCCAAGCGCAGCCACTACCGTGCCGCGTTCGAGCAGTTCGACATCGCGCATTGCGCGAAGCTGACCGACGCGCGCCTGGAGCGGCTGCTGACCGATCCGGGCATCGTGCGCAACCGGCTCAAGGTGTATTCGGTGCGCGACAACGCGCGCGCCGCGCTCGCGGCGATCGACGAGTTCGGCAGTCTCGACGCGTTCCTGTGGTCGTTCGTCGACGGCGAGCCGGTCGTCAATGCGTGGAAGACGATGCGCGAGGCGCCGACGCACACGCCGGCCTCGGACCGGATGAGCAAGACGCTCAAGAAGCGCGGCTTCCGCTTCGTCGGCACGACGATCTGCTACGCGATGATGCAGGCCACCGGCATGGTCAACGACCATGTCACCGACTGCTTCCGCTACCGCCAGGTCGCGGCCGGCGCGTGATCGTCACCGAGCCGGCCGCGTTCCTCGCCGCGTTCGACGACGAACGCTTCCCGCCGCGCATGCCGGCGACCGCGCGCGCGGCGTTCCTCGTGGCGCCGGCCGACTTCTCGCTGGCGGCCGAATCCGCACGCGACAACCGCTACATGGACATGGCGGCAAGGCCCGATCCGCTGCGCGCGCTGGCCGAGCACGCGACGCTGGCGCGGCGCATCGGCGCGGACCTGCCGACCGTGTGCTTCCCGGGCGATCCGGACTGCCCGGACGGCCTGTTCCCGAACAACGTGTTCGCGACCGCGCCGGGCCGGCTGATCGTCGGCCGCATGCGCCATGCGGTGCGCCGGCGCGAGGCCGAGCGCGGCGACATCCGCGCATTCTTCGCCGACACGCTCGGCTATCGAACGATCGATCTCTCGCACGAGGCCTTCGTCGCCGAGTTGACCGGCTCGCTGGTGATCGACCGCGCGCGCGGCATCGGCTATTGCGGGCTGTCCGAACGCTGCGATGCCGACGGCGCGCGCGCGATGCACGAGGCGTTCGGCCTGCGCCTGACGTTCTGTTTCGCGCTCGCCGCCGGCGAGTACCACACCAATGTCGTGCTGGCGCTGCTGGGCGGCCGCACCGCGATGCTCGCGCCGGACGGCTTCGCCGACCCGGCCGTGCCGGCCGCGATCGCGCGCGCCTACGGCGACCGCGCGGTCTGGCTCACACCCGGACAGAAGCGCGCCTATGCCGGCAATGCGATCAGCCTCGGCGCGGAGCGGGTCTGGATCAGCGCACGCGGCGCCGACGCGCTGTCACCGGACCAGCACGCCGCGCTGCAGCGCTGGGGCTGGACGATCGGCAGCGTCGACCTGGAGACGATCGAAACCGCCGGCGGCAGCCTGCGCTGCTGCGTCGCGGAGATCTACTGACGCGGCGGCGCGAGCGCGGCGCCGCCGGCGCGGAACGGGGCCGGCCGGGTGCGGTGTGTTCAACGGCAGACCTGCAGCTGCGCCGTCGTGCGCACCGTCTGCGAGCCGACCGGAAACGCGCGGCTCGGCGCGGGACGCGCGCCGGGCAGCCGCCAGTCCTCCGCGCTGATCGTGTCGGCTTCGCCGTCGGCCGGATCCTCGCCGGCCGGCCGCGTCGTGAATCGAAACGGCACCGCGACCGTACCGGTGATCGGCCTGCCGTCGTAGCGCGGCAGCTCGAACGTCCAGCGCCGCAACGCCTCGCGCGCTGCCCGCGCAAGCGTCATGTTGACGCCGCCGTCGGCCAGATCGATGTCGGCGCAGCGGCCGTCCTCGCCGAGCGCGCAGCGAAACACGATGCGACCCTCGCGCACCGCCGCGAGCGCCCTGGCCGGATAGCCGGGCGCGACCATCGTGACCGGACGCGGCATCGGCTTGACCGCGGCGATCGTCGCGACCAGGCCGTCCGCGTCCGGACGCAACGCCACGTCCACGCGCGCCGGCGTATCGACCACCACGGCGCGTCCGTCGATCAGCAGCGGATCGAACGCGCGCATCGCCAGCTGCACCCGCAACCGGTCCATGAAGGCGGGCGTGTAGCACTGCGCATACGGATAGGTCACGCGCGTCGTGCGTCCTTCGGCGTCGATGCCGATCTGCACCCAGACCCGGATCGTCTCGACGCCCGGCATCTCCTGCGCGCCGGCCGCGAACGAGACCGCCAGCAATGCACCTCCGATCCAGCTCCGACGCATCGACCGCCCCCCTTGAACATGGACTGACGATGCCGTCCGTCGCCGGGACACCACTCGTCAGCGAAACAATCTAGAAGGCCGTCGGGTCACGCGCCGCACCCGATCGCTGTCGAACGATTCTCGACCCGGCGCCCAAGGCGGCGCGGGCCGGGAGGCCACCGGTCGTCACATCGTCACCGCTCTTGCTGCCGGCGCGATCCTTCCACGCGGCTCGGGCGCTGGCGGCGCCGCGATCATCGGCCGGCCATTACGGGGATCGCCCAACTGCGCAGCCGGCCCGATGCGCATAGGCACGGGCGGCTCGCGCGGCACGCTTGCGTCCCGGTCGCACCCGATCGACCTGCTCAGCGCGACGGCAGCACGATCCGCCGCGCCGGCCGCCCGACCTGATCGAGAAACGCCGTGAACACCGCATCGGCCGCCGCCTGCATCGTCTCGATACGGGCGACGGTCGCGCCACGGATCGCTTCGGCACCGTGGCCGAGGCCGGCCGCCTCCAGATCGTCGCGATAGGCCGGCAGGCCGAGCCAGCGCTCGATCAGCGCCGTGTCCATCTCGAGATGGAACTGGAATCCGTACGCCGCCGCGCCGTAGCGGAACGCCTGGTTCTCGCAGGTGGCTGTCCGCGCCAGGTGCTCGGCGCCGCTCGGCAGGTCGAACGTATAGCGATGCCACTGGAACACCGGCGCGATCTCGCCGAGCGAAGCGGTGACCGCGTCACGTCGCCCGGCCTCGGTCGTCTCCAGGTCGTACCAGCCGATTTCCGGCGGATCGTTGCGGCGCACCGCGGCGCCGAGTACATGCGCCAGCAGCTGCGCGCCGAGACAGATGCCGAGCACCGGCTTGCCCTGCGCCAGCGCGCGCTCGATCGCAGCCAGCTCGGTCCTCAGATGCGGCCGCCGCAGCTGGTCGGCCACGTTCATCGGCCCGCCGAGTACGATCAGGCCGCGATAGCGGTCGAGCGAGGGCTGCGCGTCAGGCTCGCGCTCGAAGTTGACGAACCTGATGCGATGGCCGCGGCGGCGGATCAGCCGGTCGAGCGTGCCGAGCGGCTCGGCGGCCACGTGCTGGAAGACCAGGACTCGCGACATGGATCCGGATGCTGCGATGCAGTAGAGCGCGACTCTAGCCAATCGCCTCAGACGGCGCACGCGATCGCGGCCGATGCTCGGTTTATGATCGACCGAACGTCCGGGGAGAACGTGCATGCGTCTGATCGAGCGGCTCACACGTCACAAGTCCGTCGAACAACTGCAGGCCGAGCTCGGCCAGCGCCGCGATCTGCGCCGCGTGCTCGGCGTCTGGCAGCTGACCGGCATCGGCCTCGGCGGCATCATCGGTGTGGGCATCTTCGTGCTGGCCGGTCAGCAGGCGGCCGTCAATGCCGGCCCGGCGGTGGCGATCGCATTCCTGATCGCCGGCATCGCCAGCGCCGCGGCGGCGCTGTGCTATGCCGAGTTCGCCGGCCTGATCCCGGTGACCGGCAGCGCCTACACCTACGGCTACGCGGTGCTCGGAGAAGGCGTGGCCTGGCTGATCGGCTGGGATCTGCTGCTCGAATACGCGCTGATCGTCGCCGCAGTCGCCAGCGGCTGGGCCGGCTATCTGCAGGCCCTGCTCGAGGCGGCCGGCATGCCGCTGCCGGTCTGGGCGCAGGGCGCGCTCGGCACCGGCGAGGGCCGCGTGTTCAACGTCGTCGCCGCGTTCGTGGCGCTGGCGGTAGCCGGCCTGCTGACGCTGCGCACCGAATGGGGTGCCCGGCTCAATACCGCGGTCGTCGCGATCAAGATCGTCGGCGTGGCCCTGGTCATCGGCGTCGGCGCGTTCTACATCGATCCGGCCAACTGGCAGCCGTTCGTGCCCGAGCGCGTCGTCGACGCCGGCGGCGTCGGCCATTACGGCTGGCACGGCGTGGTCGCGGCCGCGTCGGTCGTGTTCTTCGCGGTGTTCGGCTACGACACGCTGACCACCGCCGCCGAGGAAGCGAAGAATCCGCAGCGCGACCTGCCGCGCGCGATCCTGCTCTCGCTCGGCATCTCGATGGCGCTGTATCTGACGATCTCGCTGGTGCTGACCGGCGTGGCGCACTACTCCACGCTCGACAACGATGCGCCGGTCGCGCGCGCGTTCGGCGACCTCGGTCTGACCTGGGTCAGCGTGGCGATCTCGGTGACCGCGGTCACCGGCATCATCAGCGTCGTCTTCGCGTTCATGCTGGCAGCCGCGCGGATCTGGTTCTCGCTGGCGCGCGACGGTCTGCTGCCGGCCTGGTTCGCGAAGGTGCACCCGCGCTACGGCACGCCGTACCGGCCGACGCTGATGCTCGGCGTGCTGACCGCGCTCGCCGCCGGCCTGCTGCCGCTCGGCGAGCTGGCCAAGCTCGTCAACATCGGCGCGTTGAGCGCGTTCGTGGTGATCTGCGGCGCGATCCTGGTGCTGCGCTACCGGCAGCCGGAGCTGCCGCGCGCGTTCCGCACGCCGTGGGTGCCGTTCGTGCCGCTGATCGGCATCGCCTTCTCGCTGTGGCTGCTCTCGTTCCTGCCGTGGACGACCTGGGAGCGCTTCCTGATCTGGATGGGCGTGGGCCTGGTCGTCTACTTCGGCTACGGCATCCGTCACAGCCGCCTGGCGCGCGGGGACGAACGGCCGCCGCAGTCCTGATCGCGGCGGGCCCGGTCCGTCACCCGCACTGCGTCCGGCCTGCACGCGTCGCCGCGTGCGACGGCAAGCGCGGCCGGGCGACCGCGATCAGCGGCGCTGCCAGGTCCAGCTCATCGGGCGCGCGCCATCCGGTCCGGCGATCGTCGCGTGCAGACGGTCGCCGTCGCGCCGGTAGGTGATGACCGCGGGATAGTCGTGCTGCGGGTTCTCGAACGTGACGCTGTCGGCCGTAGCGGCCGTCAGCCGGAACGGCACCGGCGCCTGCCCGGCGGGCGCCGCCCAATACGTCACGACGCCGTCGGCACCGGTCTGGATGCGCAGGAACTCGAAACCGCGCGCGGCCGTGCCGGCACCGTTGCGATTGACGCCGAGCATCAGGCCGCCGCGCGGCGCAGTCCAGTGTTCCTCGGACCAGCGCCCGTCGGTCTCCGCGGCCCAGGTGCCGCCGAGCCAGGCCAGCCGGTCGATCGTGACGGCATCGCCGGCGTGCGCCGGCGGCGCGGCGGCGCCGATACAGGCCAGTGCAATCGCGATCAGGTGTTTCATGTGCGGCTCCGCCGGTCGAGGTGGGCGCAGGTTAGTCTTGACGGAGCCGGCTGGACTTGGACGAACGCGACACGCGGAGCCTACGCATGCACTACGCCGAAATCTCGCTGCCGGCACTCGACGGCCTGGTCAAGACGCTATGGACGCTGCGCTGCGACGGCACGCCTGACGCCATCGTCGAGCACGATGCGACGCCCGACGGCTGCCTCGAGGTGATCCGGCGCATCGCAGGACGTTCCGGCTGGGGCCGCGCGCAGCCGGCGGTATTCGTCGCCGGCCTGATCGATCGGCCGGCGCGCCTGCGGTTCAGCGGCGATGCCGCCTTCGTCGGCCTGCGCCTGTGGCCCTGGACCTGGCATGCATTCGGCGGCCGGCCGTGCAGCCGCTTCGTCAACGACTGGATCGCGCTCGAGGAGGCCGGCCTGCCGGCCGATCTGAGCGCGATGTTCGCGACGCTCGAGGCCGATCCGGACCCCGCGCTCCGCGAGCGTCTGGCCGCGCTGGACGACGGCACGCTCGCCGCAATGGGCCGCTCGATCCTCGGCGCGACCACGGTCTCGGCGCTGGCCGCCCACGGCGGCCTGACGATGCGCGGCCTGCAGCGCTGGTTCCGGCGCCACGTCGGCATCGCGCCGCGCACCTATCTGCGGCTGCTGCGCTTCCAGGACACGCTGGTCACGATCCAGACCGACCCCGCCATCCTGGCCGACCAGGCCGCGCTGCACGGCTATGCCGACCAGCCGCACATGGCGCGCGACTTCCGCGCGCTGGCCGGACGCGCCCCGCGCACCATGCGCAAGCGCGCGCGCGGGCCGTTCGTGTAGCAGGACGCTACGAACGGCTGCGTTGCTTCCAGGCGCGGCCGTATAGCGGCGACAGAACCACTGTTGCGATCACCCGGCAGCCCGCCGCTCACATCGCCCGATAGGCCAACCGAAGCGCCTCCCATTTCTCAGAGGGGCTGAGACAGCGCGCGCCCACACGCCACCTTGCAGATCGCATCCGGCGGCACCGCTCAGCTCGGACGTCCAGCCGTCATCGGTTCCCCACTTCGCCAAAGGGAGTACGCCATGCCGATCCTTCATCGCGCGATCCGTCTCACCGCCCTGACGACCCTGACCGTGCTCACCGGCTGTGCGGTCATGCAGCCCTACGTGAGCCACGAGGCGCTCGAGGCAGCCGAGCCGGTCTACACGGATAAAGTCCCGATCTGTCCGACCGAACAGTCGATGAAGACATCGATCGAACGCGCGCGGCGTTTGCAAGGCCTCTACGAGGAAGCTGCGCTGGACCACAACCGCTTCGCGGTCGGAACCGGTCTTGCGCTGATCCCGCTGTCAGCCGTCGTCGGCTACAAGGCCTACGTCAACAACAATCCGCACAACGTTGCGGCACTGGCGGCCGGTGGATTCGTCGGAGCGACCGGGGCGACCTACCTGTACGCACCTCGACAGAAGATCTACTTCAACGGCATCCAGGCGCTGGATTGCGCGATCGATACCATCGAACCACTGGCGTTGGCGAGCGAGACGCAGCGCGCGGAGGACAAAAAACGGCGTGACAGCCTCAGTCGGAACTGGGAAACCGTCGAACGGGCGCAGCAGGCACTGGCTGCCGTCGTCGAGAACGCGACTTGCGACAGCGGTACCGATCAGGCTGCCGCGATCACTGCCCGGCTCGACGACGTGCAGGCCCGGCAGGTCGATTCGGCTCGACGCGTCAACGAGATTCAGGATGCCCTGTACAGCCGGTCGTTTCTGCCCAAGACCGACGTGCTGGCCTGCAATCTCGATCGGGCAGTCCAGCGGATCCGCACCGAAGTCAATCTGCAGTTGTCTACCTCCACGCCCTCACCGGCCGACCTTGCTGCGCAACTCGGCAATCTGTCGCTGCCGACCGCCGGCGGCGGCAAGACCGAGAAAGCCAAGGCACCCTCCGCGCTGGCGATCCGGAAAGACGCAAATGCAAAGGCTCTGGCACGCGGCAAGACCTGCCCATCCGAGAGCTCGATCACGGACGCGCTCAGCCAACTGGAGCAGAACCTGCGGGCGCTTGACGACGCGTTGAGCGAAGCCCAGTCCTATCTGGACCGCACATCGCCGGTCGTCTACGACCCCGAGCTGCTCGCCGCCTGCTCGCTCGGCGCCACGCACCCGCCGGTGACGATCAGCACGGCGCCTGACGAGTCGCTGTCGATGAAGACAGGTCAGACCCTGCAGGTGACGATCGTCGGTGGCTATCGGCCATACGCGGCTCTCGTCCGCAATCCGCCGGCCGATGCCGCCGAGCTGGTCGTGAAGATCGCTCCGGACGGCCAGACCCTGACGATCAAGGCCGGCAGCAAGGCCGCCGGCACCTACACCCTCGTCGTCAACGACAAGAACGGAGCGGCCGCATCGGCCAAGCTCGTCGTCAGCTCCTGACCCCTCACCAACGGAGACGCCCCATGCCCGCCCACCCCGCGCCTGCCCGACTGATCGGCCCGCGCACAACCGGGCCTCGATTCAACAAGGCCACTGCCGATCCACTCGCCTCGTTCACCGCACCGCCCGCCCAGGGCACGCTCGCCTCGTCCAAGGACGTTCACGACATCGTGGCCGCGAGCCTGGCAGGGAAGTTCGCGAGCGATCCCGGCATTCGCTACGGCGATGAGCAGTTCTATCTTCCTTCTCTCCACGAGATCGCCTGGATACTCGGCGAGAGTCAGCTGGACCGGCGCACCTGGCTGCAAAACCGCTTCGACTGCGACGACTTCGCCTACGTGCTCAAGGGCGAGATGAGCAGTCACGCCTATGCGAACGCGGAGCTGACCTGTGGCTTGTGCGTCGGCATCGCCTGGGGCAATTTCGAGTGGCTCGAAGGCAATCACGCGGTCAACTGGTTCATCGACTCGACCGGCACGCTGGGCTTCATCGAGCCGCAGGACGACCGCGTCTTCCCCGCATCCAGCTGCACGGGCAATCTGTATCTGCTGCTGGCCTGACGCCTCCCGTCGGAGCATCGGGCAGCCGGCGCGATCGGTCTCGAGAAATGCCGGCCACGATGGGCCGGCTTTCGCTCGACGCGCGCGTGCAGCCGACGGGACGTCGACCGACAGCGGGCCGGCTCGTTCACACGTGAGGTCGAAGCCGGGTCATACGCACCGCCCTCTCTGACCGATTCGCTAACGTGACTGCTGCCGATGCACCAGAGATGCCCAGTAATACGGGTGACGGAATGCACGGCCGGCGCGCATCCGCAACTGCGCGGCACGCAGTGCGAAAGCCGGACCGGCTTCCCGATCGGCATTCAAGGCAGCGTAGAAGGCGGGCACCCACTGCGCCGAGGCGGCGTCGCTGATGGTCCAGCGAGCGGCGACGACATGGGCCACGCCGGCCGACACCAGAGCGGTTGCGAAATCGACGCCACCGTCCGGCAGGTCGTCGGCCTGCGCGAGCTGGCAGGCATTGAGGACGACCAGTCCGGCATGAAGCGGCGTGTCGGCCAGTGCGAGCCATCCGATGAAGCGCAGCGGCGCATCGGCTTGAACCGGCGCCAGCCACAGACCCGAATAGCCCGGCAAGCCCTCTCGATGGATCCCATGTGCGGCCACATGCACCCAGTTCGCATCAGCGGCCAACGCTTCGAGCAGCGTGGTTTCGTCCAGATCGGCTCCTGTCATCACGGTCACCGGCATGTCCGGCACGATGCCCGCGATCAGTCGCGGCTCCTGTTCGGCGCCGAACAACGGCGCCAGTTCCTCGTGACGAGCCTCGCTCAGTGATGCGACCAGCGCGGTCAGAGCCGGCGGCTCGCGCGCCCAGGCACGCGATACCGGGATACCGGATGTCGTGCTGACGGCCATACGCTCGATCAACGGACCGGCGTGGCCGGGCATACGCAGCAACGCCCAAGGAACCGATGCCAGCGCGTCGTCGGCCATGACCCACAGCTGCGTGGCGGAGGCGTCGACACCATCCGGAAACAGCCGCTCACCCAAATTTCGCGCTTCGGCTTCTATAGCAGCGACCGATCCCGTCGGCGACGACAGCGCCTCTCGCAGGGCCAGCGATGAGCGACGGATCGCCTCGGCGCTCTCGAGGCGATGCAGCGACGCCCCATCCGACGTGGCTTTCAGCGCGATCGCCCCGTGCTCTCCGAGCGCGAAGGCGATCCAGACCTGACCGGGCGCCAACGCGCGACCGACATCGACCCAGCGTTCGACCGGGGAGGCAGTCGGCGCCACGCTCAGACGCTCGGCGTAGAAGCGCATCAGCTCGCGCTGCACGCTCAAGTCGCGCTCGGCCGTCTCATCCTCCGGCGCCAGGAGCGCATCGGCCAGTGCGCGATCCACGCTGCCTCCCGCGACCGAGGCGGCGGCAGTGCCGTGGCCCAACAGCGCGGTGACCTGCGTCCGCGCCAGGACGCTCCAAGCAGCCTCGAAGCCCGGGCGCGCAGCCGGATCGGCCAGATACGCATCCACCCACGCTCGCCGCAGCAGCGCGAGCCTGCGCGCGAGCGCGTAGCGCAGACCCGGCGTTCCGGCGCGGCGCACCAAGGCGTGCAGGGCATCGATGGCGCGCTCCAGAAGACTCAAGGCTCCGGCAGCTGCACCCTCATCGATCATCAGGCGAGCGCGCAGCAGATCGCGGTCCAGCGCCGCTGCCAGCGGCAAGGACCGATCGGACAGCCTTCCCAGCTCGGCGCCGGCGGCGACTCGATCACCGCGCCGCAGGGCCGCTGCCGCGAGTGCGAGCCGCGCCTGGTCCGCGCGGCGAGCCGGCAGCGAGGCCAGCGCATCGGCCACCGCACGCTCGGCTTCCGGGGTCGCCTGCAATCTCAGTGCGGTGACGTCTGCCTCCACGATCTGCATCGGCATCTGTGCCTGGACATAGAGCGCGCGAGCACGCTGTGTCGCCCGCCATGCGGCCTCGGTGTCCCGCGCGGCGAGAATACGCGCCTGTACCAGAAGTGCGGCCGCCAGACGCGCAGGTGCCTGAGCGCCATTGAATCGCTGCACCGCCGCCTCGGCGAAGACGCGCGCCTCCGCGTCTGCGCCGAGGCCATGGTGCAATTCCGCAGCAAAGAGATACGCATTGCCTTGCCAGCGTAGATCACCGGCCGCTTCAAAAGCCGCGATTGCGCCGCCGATCGCGGCGATCGACTCGTCGATACGACCGGCTTCGAGCGCGAGTCGCGCCGACAACTGCAGCAACCTGCCGCGGACGATCGGCGTGATCGCACTCGGCGCGATCGCCAGCGCCTGTCGCGCCGCGGATTCTGCTTCGTCGACCCGACCGGCATCGGCCGCCAGCAGACCGAGGCTGTACCACGTGTTGGCGGCTTCTCCAGGTTCCCCCATCGCCATGAACGCGTCCGGCAGCGGTCCCAGACAGTCGGATGCGCGGCGCGGATCGCCCAGATAGCCGTGAATGAGACATGCCTGAGCCCGCGCTCGCGCGGCGAAGTACGGAAGGCCATCCCGCTCGCTCAGCTCACCTGCTCGCTCGGCCGCGACGAGCGCGGCTCGGTGGTCGGCCAGACGAAGGCGCTGTTCGGTCAGACCGAGCCAGCCGGCGCCCTCGCGCGATGCATCGCCGGCAGCACGCCAGCTGTCGATGGCGTCCGTATAGAGGCGTGCCGCTTCGGCGGGCGAGCCGGACCGCGACGCGAACGTCGCCAGTCCGTGCTGCAGCAAGGCGCGGCACAACGGCGTGCCGGCGAGCAGGTCGGGCGGCAGGGCGCCGCCCTTCGCGGCCAGCGCAGCGGCTGCGGCGCTGCACGCCGGCAGGCCGGCGTGTGCCGCATCGGGTGTGCAGTGCAGGGTCGCGCGCAGCGGCGCCTCCGTTCCCGGAGCACCGCTGCGCTTCACCTGGACGCTGCGCGCACCCGCCCACAGCCCGAGCCGCGGCGGACGTGTCGAGATCGCCTCGAAAGCCGCATCGGGCCCGGAGCGGATATCCAGATCGCGGCCGCGCTCCTCGATCACGAGCACGGCGCCGGCAGGCGCCTGGACATCGATGTCCAGAACGCCCTGCGCCGGAACGAAGCGGTCCCGCAGCACGCCGTCGCTGCCGCAGTCGAGCGGCCAGCGCTGGTGCAGATCCGCTGCGTCGACACGCACCGTCGTCACGGTTGCAACCGCGACCGCTGCCAGAATCCATCTCCGGCGGCTCACGCTATCCCTCGTAGGCGTCGCCCTCATCGTCCTGATCGTCGACCTCCGCGAGGAGCTTCCCCGAACTCAGGCATCCGGTACAACGCGGCATCTCGAGAGGATCGAGCACGGCACCACCGAGCTCGAGATTTCCATCGGGCGTGTCGTGAGGCGAATCGCCTTTGAACACCTCGACGTGCAGGCGCCTCTTGATTTCGTACTGAATGGTGCCGCTGCTTGATGCGACCGGCAGCAGGCCATCGCTACGGCGAAAAATATAGAACTCCACTCGATTGGAGCCTGGTTTATCGACACCATGAAGCCAAGCGTCGGGTACCTGGCCGTCACCGCCCAATTGGACCTTACACTGGTAGACAGGTACCTTGGCGTTGCACCGATAGAGTCTGAATTCCCCGTTGGCGATCTGGATTCGATCGCAGAGCCTGAGCACGGACGGGTTTCCCGAGGGCACGCTGAGATGCCACGTTCCATCAAGGCTCTTTTCGCAATCGGTCAGCGTGAGGCAGGCGTGCAAACGGCGGAGTACGAACCTGCGTGGCCTGCGAGCTGCATCCCGCGGCTCTCTCGATCCCTGTTCGACATGCCTGATCGCCCAGTCGCGTATCGGTCCCGTGATCAGGATGAACTGTGCCGTCTCGGTTTCCTGCGGCGCACCGGCAAGCCTCGACCAGTCGCGCGATGAATGTATCCCTATGACATCCAAAGTATCCGCCTTGAAAACCGGTGCGCCACTGTCGTCGTGACGGGGCATGTCTTCATCAGGGGCAACCCGTGGATCGGAGCGACACCGGCCGAATTGAGACTGAGCGGCATCCACACCCACCATCCGCGCAATAGTGGCTATCTCGTCGGCATTGTAGTTGCCCGTGCCGTCGATCCCATAACCTACGATGCGGAGTTCTTCGCCCGTCCTGTACCCGCCCCCGAGCTGCGCGTAGTTCGCCAACCCCAGATCCTCCTCCAGCTCAAGGAGGACGGGTTGATCACACTCGCCTCGCAGATGATCGACATTTCGCGGCCAGTGCGGCGGTTCTCCCACATGCGTGCGTGATGGAAACACGTAGGAAATGTCTTGCCAATGAATTGCCTTCACCGCGACATCATCGCGGCCGCACCAACTCTTGACCCGAACTCGCAAATGCGGGCCCCGAAAGAGATGGGATGCAGTCAGAATCCAGCGTGGAGCAATGGCTACTCCTGTCCCGAGAATCAGCGAGGTTCCGCCGGTAATCTTGACAGCCGGATACATCCCTTTCTCGTCCGATACACCATCTGCAACCACGCGTTTCGCATTCGTCGCACTTGGGACGTTCATATCATCTCCTAGAACACCAGTTCGAGCTCCGTTTCCTCGGTGTTTCCGAGCAGGCGAAGACCGAAGCGCAACTTCGACCTGCCCTGCCATTGAGCGGGCAGCAGATAAGTTGCGAAGCCCTCGGAGGAAACCGTCGGGATTCGCAACACGGTCGAATCTCCGCCGACCACGGCCTTCGCGGAAAGGATCTGCGCGCCGCTCGGAATGGCGATATCGACGATGATCCAGGGGGAGTCCGGATCGCCACGCTCGATCAGCGGTTCGCTGGCCTGCGCGCGCAGCGTGTCATAGACGATGCGGGTGGGATTTGAAGCCGGCACGCCGTGCGGCAGACGATCGAAACCGATCCAGGTCAAACCGACGCCGAGGACGAAGCTGGCGGCCAGCGCCAGCGCGCGTGCGAGGCTGCGTCGCGGCGATCGCGAAGGCGGAGCTCCCGGTTCAGCCGGCCTGTCCGGCGCCACCGACAGCGGCGCGGCGACATGGGCCGCATCGCGCAGCGCGTTGTCGACCTCCACCTGTTCGATCAAGTGAGCCTTGTCCAGCATGTACGCCTCGAACCAGTCGCGCTCGTCCGTGGACAATGCGCGATCGAGATAGCGGGCAAGCCATGCCTCCTCCAACCAGGACGACATGGCGGTCGTCGTCGGGGTTTCAGTCACAACGTCCTCCTGCCGACCGTTGCCGATGCCCCTTGCCAGTCAGGAGCGGCGAGTGCCTCATTTGTCTCGCCCCGCGAGCGAGACGATGCCGGCCTGCGCCAGCAAGGCCCGGAATCTGACCCGAGCCCGGTGTACCACGCGATGAAAATGATCATCGGCTATCCCCATCGAGAGGCAGATGTCTTCCTTGGAGTGCTCCTCCAGATAGAAGCGGCTCAGCAGTGCCCTGTCTCGCGCGACCGGCAGATCGGCGATGAGATTTCGCAACTGCGCAGCCATGCGCTGCGAGTCCAGGTCGGCGGGGGGATCGGAACGATCGGACAAACCGTCCGCCACGTCGATCGGCAGTGATTCGCCGCGTGCCCGCCGCTTGCGATACTCGGCGGTCGTCGCACGCACGATCATCGTCTGGAGGTAGGCAGGGAATGTCTGCGCATCCCGAATGCCGCCTTCCCGTACGCGGACCAGGACGGCGCTGAGCACGTCCTGAGCAATGTCGTCGACCACGACGTCCCCCGGACGGCAATGACGCACGACCAGTGCGCGCACACCACGCTGGAACCTAGCGAGCAACGCCGCTTCGGCCGCCCGGTCTCCTGCGGCGATCCGCTCGAGGACGCCCTGCAGGCTCTCAGTGGACGAATCATCCCTATTCTCGACGGTAGTCACCCAGCTCCCCCCAGGCAAGACTGACCCGGAGTCGATCCTACCGGTATTGCGGGACATATGAACACCGCCGCCCGGATGCCGCCGGCCCGGGCAGCGTAACGACGCCGCACCCGGGGGATTGACCGCAACGGATGCAGGCCGATACCATGACGCACTAACACGCTATTACATCAATGCAATGAAACGTCGCCCGATCACCCCCTCGCTCGACTCCGAGCACGCCGAACGCTCGCTCTGCGAGGCGCTGCTCGCGCTGCGCAGCGTCGAGGAGATGCGCGCCTTCCTGGACGATCTGTGCACGCCGGCCGAGCGCGAGGCGATGCGCGACCGCTGGTGCGTGGTCCCGCATCTGATCGCCGGCGAGCCGTATCGCGAAATCCACGAGAACACGGCGGTCAGCGTGACCACGATCGGCCGCGTCGCGCGCTGTCTCGATCAAGGCGCCGGCGGCTACCGGCTGGCGGCCAAGCGTCTGAAGCTGGACCGGCCGGCACCGCGCGCGGCCGAAGCGTCGGCGAGGAGTCCGGCATGATCGCGCCGCGTGACCGCCTGCGCGTGGCGGTGCAGAAATCCGGCCGCCTCGCCGAGGCTTCGTTGTCGCTGCTCGGGCGCGCCGGTCTGGCGTTTCGCGCCAGCCGCGACCGTCTGTTCCTCTACGGCGAGAACCTGCCGATCGACGTGCTGCTGGTCCGCGACGACGATATTCCCGGCCTGCTCGTCGAGGGCAGCTGCGAGCTCGGCATCGTCGGCCGCAACGTGCTCGAGGAGTATCGCCTCGGCGCGCCGGCCGGCGCCGCGCTGCCGGCCGAGCGCCAGGCTCTCGGCTTCGGCGGCTGCCGGCTGTCGCTGGCCGCACCCGACGGCGGCGCGATCGCCTCGATCGGCGATCTGGACGGCCTGCGCATCGCGACCTCGTATCCGGCCCTGGTCGGCGACTGGCTCGCGCGCAACGGCATCCGCGCCGACGTGGTCGTGCTGAACGGCTCGGTCGAGATCGCGCCGCGGCTCGGCAAGGCCGATGCGATCTGCGATCTGGTGTCCTCCGGCGCCACGCTGGCCGCCAACCAGCTGCACGAGATCGACACGATCCTGCGCAGCGAAGCCGTGCTCGCCGCCGGACCGCTGCCGCAGACCGGCCTGCGCGCCGAACAGATCGAGCGGCTGTGCGCACGCATCGAGGGCGCCCGCTCCAGCGACGGCGCGCGCCTGCTGATGATGCAGGCGCCGCGTACCGCGCTGGCGGCGATCACGCGCCTGCTGCCGATGCGCGAATCGCCGAGCGTGCTGAGCCTGGACGGACTGCCCGACGACATCGCCGTGCAGGCCCTGTGCAACGGCGCGCTGGACTGGCAGCACCTGGAAGACCTCAAGCGGCTCGGCGCGCGCGGTCTGATGGTGCTGAACGTGGAGCGGATGCTGGCATGAGAATCCTCGATTGGCGCGCGCTCGGACCGGCCGAGCGCGACGCGGCGCTGGCCCGTCCGCGCCAGGTGCGCGACCCGCAGCAGCTCGAGCGCGTGCGCGCGATCCTCGCCGAGGTGCGCGCGCACGGCGACGCTGCGCTGCGCACGCTCACGAAACGGCTGGATGGTTGCGACCTGGCCGACTTCGCGGTCGGCGAGGCCGAGTTCGCGGCGGCCGAGGCGGCCGTCGATGCCGGTCTGCGCGCCGCGATCGAGCGCGCGATCGAGCGTGTACGCACGTTCCACGCCGCCCAGCTGCCACGCGCATTGCGCGCCGACACTGCGCCGGGCGTGCGCTGCGAGCAGCTGATCCGTCCGATCGGCCGCGTCGGCCTGTACGTGCCGGCCGGCAGCGCGCCGCTGCCCTCGACGGTCTGGATGCTGGCGGTACCGGCGCATCTGGCCGGCTGCCCGCAGATCGTGCTGGCGACGCCGCCGCGCGCCGACGGCAGCGCCGATCCGGTGATCCTGACCGCGGCGCGCCTGTGTGGCGTCACGCAGGTGTTCAAGCTCGGCGGCGCGCAGGCGATCGCCGCGCTGGCCTACGGCACCGACAGCGTCCCGCGTTGCGACAAGCTGTTCGGTCCCGGCAACGCCTGGGTCACGCAGGCCAAGCTCGAGGTCGCCGCCGATCCCGAAGGTGCCGCGATCGACATGCCGGCCGGTCCGTCGGAAGTGCTGGTGATCGCCGACGACGGCGCCGATCCGGACTTCGTCGCCGCCGACCTGCTCGCGCAGGCCGAGCACGGGGCCGATTCGCAGGTGGTGCTGGTCAGCCCGAGCCCCGTCCTGCTGCGCGAGGTCGCCGCCGCGGTCGAGCGGCAGGCCGCGACACTGCCGCGCCGCGCGATCGCCGAGGCGGCCCTGGCGCATGCGCGGCTGATCCGGGTCGGCGACCTCGACGAGGCCATCGCCGTCTCCGAGCGCTACGCGCCCGAGCATCTGATCGTGCAGACGCGCGATCCGCGCGCGCTGCTGCCGCGGCTGTCGGCCGCCGGCAGCATCTTTCTCGGCGCCTGGTCGCCGGAAACGCTCGGCGACTACTGCGCCGGCCCCAATCACGTACTGCCGACGCTCGGCTTCGCGCGCGCGTTCAGCGGCGTCGGCGTCGACAGCTTCCTGCGCCGCGTCTACGTGCAGGAACTCAGTGCCGACGGACTCGCCGCGATCGGCGCCGACGCGGCCTTGCTGGCGCGCGCCGAACGGCTCGAGGCGCACGCCCGCGCGGTCGATCTGCGCCTGGCCGCGCTGCCGCAGCGCCAGGCGGTGACGGCATGAGCCCGCTCGCGCGCGCGCGGCCGGACCTGGCCGCCTTCGTACCGTACGCATCGGCGCGCCGCAGCGGTCTGGTCGGCGCGATCCGGCTCAATGCCAACGAATCGCCGTGGGCCGACGACGGCGATACGGCCGCGCTCAACCGCTATCCCGATCCGCAGCCGCTCGCACTGCGCAGCGACCTCGCGGCACTGTATGGCGTCGCCGAGGACCGGCTGTGGACCGGGCGCGGCAGCGACGAGGCGATCGACCTGCTGCTGCGCGGCTTCTGCCGTGCCGGCCGCGACAACGTGGTCGGCCTGGCGCCGAGTTTCGGCATGTACCGCATCGGCGCGCAGCTGCAGGGCGCCGAGTACCGCGCGCTGACGCTGAATCCAGACGACGGCTTCGCACTCGATCCGCAGCGGCTGCTGGCGCTGGTCGACGCCGATACCAAGCTGGTCGTGCTGTGCTCGCCGAACAACCCGACCGGCGAGCTGCACCACGACGTCATCGGCTTCCTCGCCGACGCGCTGGCCGACCGTGCGCTGCTGGTCGTCGACGAGGCCTACATCGAGTTCGCCGGCATCCCGAGCGCGACCGCCCTGCTCGACCGCCACGACAACCTGGTCGTGCTGCGCACGCTGTCCAAGGCGCATGCGCTGGCCGGCGCGCGTGTCGGCAGCCTGATCGCGCATCCGGACGTGGCGCGCTTCATCGGCCGCATCGCCGCGCCGTATCCGCTGCCGCTGCCGTGCGTGGCCGCGGCGATCGCCGCGCTCGAACCCGGCGCGCTCGAGCGCACGCGGGCGCGCATCGCGACCCTGGTCGGCGAACGCCGGCAGCTCGCCGACGCGCTCGCCGCACGGCCGGACGTTCGCACGGTCTGGCCGTCGGCGGCCAACTTCGTGCTGGCGCGCTTCGCCGACGGCGCCGCCGCGCTGCAGCGCGCTCTGGCCGCCGGCGTCGTGCTGCGCGACGTCTCGGCGCAACCGGGCCTCGCCGACTGCCTGCGCATCACCGTCGGCAGTCCCTACGAGAACGAGACCCTGCTGGAGGCACTGGCATGAGCGCGCCGAAGATCCTGTTCGTCGACCGCGACGGCACGCTGATCGTCGAGCCGCCGGACGAGCAGATCGACCGCTACGAGAAGTTCCGCCTGGTGCCGGGCACGATCTCGGCGCTGCGCCGCTGCGTCGAGGCCGGCTATCAGCTGGTCATGGTCAGCAACCAGGACGGCCTCGGCACGGCGAGCTTCCCGCATGCCGACTTCGCCGGGCCGCAGCTGCTGCTGCTCGACATCCTCGCCGGCGAAGGCATCACGTTCCGCGAGATCCTGATCGATCCGCATCGCCCCGAGGACGGCGCGCCGACACGCAAGCCCGGCATCGGCCTGGTCCGCCACTACCTCGGCGACGGCGCGCTCGACCGCGCGCGCAGCGCGGTGATCGGCGACCGCGAGACCGACCTGGAGTTCGCGCGCAACATCGGCATCCGCGGTCTGCGCCTGGGTGCCGACGGCGACTGGGCGGCGATCGCGCATGCGCTGCTCGACGCGCCGCGGCTCGGCCGCGTCGAGCGCACGACGCGCGAGACCCGGATCGTGGTCGAACTCGACCTGGACCACGCCGCGCGGCCCGAGATCGCCACCGGCCTCGGCTTCTTCGATCACATGATCGAGCAGCTCGGCGTGCACGGCGGTTTCGCGCTGCGCCTGAGCTGCCACGGCGACCTGCACATCGACGAGCACCACACCGTCGAGGACTGCGCGCTCGCGCTCGGCCAGGCGCTGCGCGCGGCGCTCGGCGATCGCCGCGGCATCGGCCGCTACGGTTTCACGCTGCCGATGGACGAGAGCCTCGCGGAGGTGTCGATCGACCTGTCGGGGCGTCCGTACTTCGTGTTCGACGGCGGCTTCCCGCGCGAGGCGGTCGGCGTCCTGCCGACCGAGCTGGTGCCGCACTTCTTCCGCAGCCTGTGCGATGCCCTCGGCGCGAACCTGCACCTGCGCGTGCGCGGCGAGAACACGCATCACATGATCGAAGCCTGCTTCAAGGCAGTCGGCCGCGCGCTGCGGCAGGCGATCGCGCGTGAAGCCGGCGGCGTGCCGAGCAGCAAGGGCGTGCTGGCGTGAACGTCCGTGCGGTCATCATTCCCGGCAGCGGCGCCAACTTCGGTTCGCTGCGCCAGGCCTGTGCGCGGATCGGCGTCGAGGCCGAGGTCAGCGACGATCCGTCCCGCGTCGGTGCGGCCAGCCACGTGATCCTGCCCGGTGTCGGCGCCGCCGGGCACGCGATGCGCGGACTGCGCGCGCGCGGCGTCGACCGCCTGATCCGCAGGCTCGGCCAGCCGCTGCTCGGCATCTGCCTCGGCATGCAGCTGCTGTTCGAGGGCTCCGACGAGGACGACGCCGAATGCCTCGGCGTGCTGCCGGGACGCGTGCGGCGCCTGCCAGCCGAACCGCGCTGGCCGCACATGGGCTGGAACCGCGCACGGGCCGTGCCGGGAGCGGCGCTGTTCGACGGCATCGCCGCCGACGCCTGGTTCTACTTCGTCCACGGCTATGCGGCGCCGGTCGACGCGACGCTGCAGGCGCGTACCGACTACGGCACGGCGTTCGCGTCGGCGGTGCGTGCCGGTCCCGTCCACGGCGTGCAGTTCCATCCGGAAAAATCCGCAGCGGCCGGCCGCCGCGTGCTGGCCAACTTCTTCTCGACGCCATGCTGATCGTGCCCGCCATCGACCTGCGCGACGGCCGCGTCGTGCGCCTGCGCCAGGGCGATTTCGAACGCAGCCGCCAGTTCGCGCACGATCCGGTCGAGCTCGCACGGCGCTACGTCGAGGCCGGCGCGCGCTGGCTGCATCTGGTCGACCTCGACGGCGCGCGCGCGCGCCATCCGGTGCAGACCGCGCTGCTCGCGCGCATCGCCGCACTCGGCACGCCGGTCCAGGCCGGCGGCGGCGTGCGCAGCCGCGCCGATGTCGAGTCGCTGCTCGCGGCCGGCGTCGCGCGCGTCGTCGTCGGCAGCGTCGCGATCCGCGAACCCGACACCTTCGCCGCCTGGCTCGACGCGTTCGGAACCGAGCGGCTGTGTCTGGCGCTCGATCTGCTGCGCGATGCGCAGGGGCGCTGGCTGCCGGCCGTCGACGCCTGGCAGTCCGCCGGCGACGCCGACGTCGCCGAGCTGCTGGACGCGCTGGCCGAGCGGGGCCTGCGCCACGTGCTGAGTACCGACATCGCGCACGACGGCATGGGCGAAGGGCCCAATCTGGTGCTGTACCGGATGCTGGCCGGCCGCTGGCCGGGCCTGGCCTGGATCGCATCGGGCGGCGTGCGGCACGGCGCCGACGTGGCCGCGCTGCGCACCACCGGCGTCGCCGCCTGCGTCGCCGGCACCGCCCTGCTCGACGGCAGCCTGCCGCTGGAGGAGATCGCCGCATGCTCGCGCACCGCTTGATTCCATGCCTCGACGTCGCCGACGGCGTCGTCGTCAAGGGCGTCCGCTTCCGCGACCATCGCGTGGTCGGCGACATCCTCGACCTGGCGCGCCGCTACGCCGAGGAAGGCGCCGACGAGCTGGTGTTCTACGACATCACCGCCAGCCCCGAGGGCCGGCGCGTCGATGCCGGCTGGATCGCGCGCGTCGCCGGCGAGCTCGACATCCCGTTCTGCGTCGCCGGCGGCATCCGCTCGGTCGCCGATGCCGAACAGGTGCTGGCGGCCGGCGCCGACAAGATCTCGGTCAACAGCCCGGCACTGGCCCGGCCCGACCTGATCGACCAGCTGGCCGCCCGCTTCGGCAGCCAGTGCGTGGTGATCGGCATCGACGTCGACGCGGCCGGCGAGGACCGCGGCAGCTGGCGCGTGGTCGCCGACAGCGGCCGTCCGGACCGCGCATCGGACAGCGGCCGCGACCTGCTCGGCTGGGTCCGCGAGATCGGCGAGCGCGGCGCCGGCGAGATCGTGCTCAATGCGATCCGCGCCGACGGCGTGCGCGGCGGCTATGCGCATGCGCAGCTGGCGGCCGTGCGCGCGGCGACGCGATTGCCGCTGGTCGCCTCCGGCGGCGCCGGCACGCCCGAACATTTCGCCGAGGTCTTCGAGCGCGGCGAGGCCGACGCGGCACTCGCCGCCAGCGTGTTCCACAGCGGCGAGATCCGCATCGGCGATCTGAAGCGCTATCTGGCCGCGCGCGGCATCGAGGTGCGGCTGTGAGCGGCGGGATCGTCGACCGGATCGACTGGAACAAGGGCGACGGCCTGGCGCCGCTGATCGTGCAGCACGCGCACGACGGCCGCGTGCTGATGCTCGGCTACACCGACCGCGAGGCGCTGGCCGCGACGCTCGCCAGCGGCCAGGTGCATTTCCATTCGCGCAGCCGCGGCCGGCTGTGGAAGAAGGGCGAGACCTCCGGGCACGTGCTGCAGCTGGTCTCGCTGGCGCTCGACTGCGATCGCGACACCCTGCTGTGCCAGGCAGTGCCGGCCGGCCCGACCTGCCATACCGGCGCGGCCAGCTGCTTCGACGGCGGCGGCGATGCGCATCCGTGGCTGAACCGGCTCGAGGCGCTGATCGACACGCGCCGCAGCGCCGATCCGCAGACCAGCTACGTCGCCGGCCTGTTCGCGCGCGGTCCCAAGCGGCAGGCGCAGAAGGTCGGAGAGGAAGGCGTCGAGACCGCGCTGGCCGCGGTCGGCGGCGATCGCGACGAACTGCGCGCCGAGGCAGCCGACCTGGTCTTCCATCTGCTGGTGCTGCTGCGCGGTCGCGATCTGACCCTGGCCGACGTGGTCGCCGAGCTCGCCGCGCGCCATCCTCCGCGCTGAGATGCCGCCGTCGTCACTGCTTGTGCACGACGGTGCCGGCACCACCCAGGTGACGCGAAGCCCGCTGATGCGGGTGCGGATCGCGCCGGTGCGGCGGCGGCCTGCCCACGCGGTCGCCGCAGCGCCGCAACGGCGGACCTCGCGCAAACCGGCCGGCTGCAGCGCTGGCGCGCGCGTCAGGACACGTCGGCGCGGGCGATTGTCAGGCGCGAGACGAACACGCCGAGACGGCGCATGTCCGGCCCGGCCCGCTTCGACAACGGCGACGCCGGCGCGTCGACGCGGAACGTCAGCTTGACGCGGCCGTCGCCGAGCACGGCGCGCGGCAGTCTGATCTGCTCTTCGACGTGATGGTGCCCGGGTCGCGTCTCCCAGCGCGCCAGCGGCGTGCCGTTGGCGAGCAGCTCGACGCTGACCTGCGGATGACGCCGCGCGACGAAGCTGTGCAAGGCGACCTCGACCATCAGATCGCCGTCCGCCGGCACGCAGACGATCAGCGATGCGTCTTCGTCGCGCGTCCAGATCCCGCCGGCCTCCGGCGCATGCCAGCCGCTGCCCAGCTTGGCCAGATCGGCGCCACCCTCGCGCAGGGCCAGCTGCAGCGGCAGCGACGCAGGCTGCGCACAGGCCTGGCGCGCGGCGCGCTCATCGATCTGGCGCTCGACGAAGTCCTCGCTGCGCTCGACGAAGAACGCGAACGCGGCCAGGTAGCCGCAGCCGATCGCGACCAGCAGCGCGAGCAGCAGCCAGCGCCGGTACGCCGGAACCGCGCTCAGATCGTGATCGAGTTGCCGAGTGTCCATGCGGTCATCAGGAATCCGTTGAGCAGGGCGAAGCACGCCAGCAGCACCGCGCCCGTCAGCGGCCTGCCGTCCAGATGGCGGGCCAGACCGATCGCGATCGGGAACAGCACGATGCAGTAGCGCAGCAGCGAGTTCGGAATCTGCCCGCTCCACAGCAGCAGCAGAATCGCCAGGCACAGGCCGAATTCCTCGTACATCCTGAGGCGCAGCAGCAGCAGCGAGGCGGCGAACGCGCCCAGGCTGCACAGCACCCAGAACGTGGCCAGCCCGCCGGTGCGCAGATGGTTCCACACGTTGATCCACGGCAGGTCCGATTGCCAGCCCCAGCCGTGCGCGACGCTCGAGGCCTGTGCGAACGCATCGCCGGTCAGCGCGAAGCAGTAGGCCCAGAAGCAGAACAGCCCGAGCGGCGCCAGCACGATCGGCACGAACAGCTGCGGGCGCCGCCACGGCGTCAGGAACGCCGCCACGCCGAAATGACGCACGATCCACAACAACATGAAGAACACGAAGAACACGCCGTTGGCGCGGACGCCCGACAGCACCGCGGCGAGCAGGCCGGCGATCAGGAACTGGCCGCGCCGCACGTGGTACATCGCGCCGGCCAGCAGCAGCAGGAACAGGCTCTCGGTATACGCCGCCGAGAACACGAAGCCCTGCGGCACGAAGCAGATCAGCGCGACCGCGAACAGGCCGGCCGGACGCGAGCAGCCGAGCAGCTGCGCGTAGCGGTAGACGTAGACCAGCGCGGCGACGAAGCACAGATTCGAGACCAGCAGCGCGGCCGGCAATACCTCGATGCCGAGCAGGGCCGACACCGCGCCGATCAGCAGCGGATAGACCGGGAAGAACGCCAGCGTGGTCTGCCCGGGCTGCTCGACCGGGCCGATCATCGAGTAGCCATGGCGCACGATCTCCAGGTACCAGCCGCAGTCCCAGCGGCACAGCAGCGAGCGGCCGGCCCCGATGTAGACCGCCGGATCGATCGCGACGACGGTCAGTCCGCCGATCGCCAGCAGCGCCAGTCTCGACACGGCATACAGCGCGAGGATGGCCGCGAGCGGACTGTCCGCGAGCCGCGCCAGCCCGGGCCCGATCGCCCGCACGATCGCGGACGCACCCGCGCCCGGTATCCGGACCGCGGGCGTGGCGAGGGTGCGGTCGGCGCGATCGGCCGTCATGAAGCGGTCTCGGTCACGCGCGCGGCGCGCTCCGCGCCGGACGGGGACGAAGCGCCGGCACCGCCCTCCTGGGTCCGGATCTCGCGGAACACGAACAGCGGCCGCCGCTTGAGCTCCATGAACATCCGGCCCAGGTACTCGCCGATGATGCCCAGGCACAGCAGCTGCACGCCCGAGAACAGCGCGACGATGATGATCAGACTGGTCCAGCCGCGCGCAGTATCGCCGAGCATCCACGACACCAGCGCGTAGAGCAGGATCGCCAGCGCTACGCCGAACGACAGGCCGGCGAACAGGATGCTGACGCGCAGCGGGCGCACCGAGAAGCCGGTGATCGCGTCGGCCGCGAGCTTGAGCATGCGCCGCAGCGGATACTTGGTCTCGCCGGCCGCGCGCGCATGGCGCACGTACGGCAGCGCCTCCTGGCGGAAGCCGAGCCAGGCGATCAGGCCGCGCACGAAGCGGTGCTGCTCGGGCATCGCCAGCAACGCGTCGAGCACACGGCGGTTGATCAGGCGGAAGTCGCCGACGTTCTCGGGAATCGGCAGATCGGTCAGGCGGTTGAGCGTGCGGTAGAACAGCCGCGCGCTCGACTTCTTGAACGCGGTCTCGCCCTCGCGCTCGGTGCGCAGGCCGTAGACCACGTCGGCCCCGGCGTCCATGCGCCGCATCATCACGTCGAGCAGTTCGGGCGGGTCCTGCAGATCGGCGTCGATCATCAGGATGCGCTCGCCGCGCGCGACCGACAGGCCGCCGCTCAGCGCGAGCTGGTGACCGAAGTTGCGCGACAGCGAGACCGCGACGACGTGGCCGTCGCGCGCGGCGAGCGCCTCGAGCTGCGGCCAGGTGGCGTCGCGCGAGCCGTCGTCGACGTAGACGATCTCGTAGTCTTCGCCGACCGCGGCGGCGCAGGCCGCGGTCAGCCGCTGATGGGTCTGGCCGAGTACCGCTTCCTCGTTGTAACAGGGCACCACGACGCTCAGGTGCGGCGTGCGGTGGCCCGCCGGTGTCGGAAACAGGGGCGCGCTGGAAGCCATCGATCGGGATCGCCTGGAGAGAATCCGCATTCTGCGCAAAGCCCTGTTGCTTTGCACACCGCACCGGGGCAGTCCATGCACGGTCCGCCCCGGCAAGCTGAACGACGGTCGGCCGGCCCGCGCCGTCGCGTGCCAAGGCCGGTGCGCCGCAGTAGCATGCACGGCGCCGCCGGATCGCCGGACCGACCGAATCCTCACTGCGTGAAACTGCCCTTCTCGCCGACGCGTCTGCGCAGCGTGCTCGGTGTCCTGGTGGTCGCGCTGGCGCTCTACGCGCTCGAGCACGAGTTCCGCGACACGCACTGGGATCAGCTGATGGCCGAGCTGCGCGCGGTGCCGCTGCGCGCATTGGCCGCCGGCCTGGGCCTGACGCTGGCCAGCTACGCCCTGCTGGTGCTGTTCGACCGGCAGGGCCTGGCCCTGGTCGACCGGCACGTCGCGCCGTCGCGCCTGGCGGCGACCTCGTTCGTCGCCAATGCGCTCGGCCACAGTCTCGGCCTCGCGCCGCTGACCGGCGGCACGGTGCGCCTCAAAGGCTACGGCGACGCAGGCGTCGGTCTGGCCGACGTCGGCCGGATCGCCGTGCACGTCAGTCTGGCCTTCCTGCTCGGCGCCTGGAGCCTCACCGGGCTGACGCTGGCCGCGGCACCGGCCCATCTGGCCGCGGTGCTGCCCGGCGACGCGACGTTCTGGCGCGGGCTCGGCATGGCGATTCTCGGCGCGCTGCTGGCCGGTCTGCTCGCGCTCGGCCGCCGGCCGCGCCTGCTGTCGGTCGGCCGCTTCTCGCTGCGGCTGCCCGCCCGGCACGTGGCCGCCCTGGCGCTGCTGATCAGTGCCGCCGAACTGTGCTGCGCGGCCGGCGCGCTGTACGTGATGCTGCCGGACGGCGCGCCGCCGTTCGTCGAGTTCGCCGGCAGCTACGTGATCGCGATTCTCGCCGGCGTAATCTCGACCGTGCCGGCCGGGCTCGGCGTGTTCGAGTGGACGTTGATCCGGACCCTGCCGCAGATCGACCGCAACGCCCTGCTCGCCTCGATCGTCGCCTACCGGCTGGTCTATTACGTCGTGCCGCTGCTGCTGGCGCTGACCGGCATGGTGGTCTGGAGCGTCGGCGGCACCGCGCGGCGCTTCTCGCGCCTGGCCGCGGCGGTGATCCCGGCGGTGGCGGCGGCGGCGGTATTCACGGCCGGCGCCTGGCTGCTGGTGGCCGGCGTACTGCCGGTGCCGGAGCAGACCGTGGTCTCGGCGCCGCTGCCGCTGCTGGAGATTTCGCATCTGCTCGGCAGCCTGCTCGGCGTGTTCCTGCTGGTGCTCGCGCTCGGCATCCAGCGCTGCAGCCACGGCGCCTGGCTGCTGACGCTCGGCGTGCTCGCGGCCGGCGTGCCGATCGCGCTGATCCGCGGCGATCCGCCGCTGCTGATCGCCGCGTTCGCCGTGCTGGCGGCCTTGCTGCTGGCCGGCCGCGGCCACTTCTCGCGCCCGGCGGCGGTGCTCGAGGCACGCTTCAGCCTGATCTGGTGGCGCAACGTGGCGCTGGTCGTGCTCGGCACCGGCTGGCTGATGCTGTTCGCGTATCGCAACGTGCCGTACCGCAACCGGCTGTGGTGGCAGTTCGAGCTCAGCGGCGACGCGCCGCGCGCGTTGCGCGCGCTGCTGGCCGTGGTGATCGTGCTGTCGCTGGTCGCGCTGTGGCAGCTGCTGCGCCCGGCGCCGCGCCGCGATCCGCTGCCGGACCGCGAGCGGCTCGACGCGCTCAAGCCGCTGATCGACGGCGCCACGCGCAGCCAGGCCAATCTCGCCTATCTCGGCGACAAGGCGCTGCTGACGACCGGGACCAGCGGCCTGCTGATGTTCCGCCAGGGCGGCCGTTCGCTGATCGCGATGGGCGACCCGCTCGGCTCGCCCGAGGAGCGCGCGCGGCTGCGCTGGACGTTCCGCGAGATGGCCGACCAGCGCGATCTGCGCTGCGTGTTCTATCAGGTCGAGCGCGAAGATCTGGAAGCCTATCTCGACCTCGGCCTGGCCCTGGTCAAGCTCGGCGAGGAGGCCGTGGTCGACCTGCCCACGTTCGGTCTGGAGGGCAGCGCGCGCGCCGAGCTGCGCCAGTCGCGCAACCGCGGCCAGCGCGAAGGACTGCGCGTCGTGCACCTCGCCGCCGACGAGATCCCTCCGTGGCTGCCGGCACTGCGGCGCATCTCCGATCAGTGGCTGGCGCTCAAGGCCGGCAGCGAGAAGGGCTTCTCGCTGGGCTTCTTCGACGAGGACTACCTGCGGCGCTTTCCGGCCGCGGTCGTGCTGACCGCCGACGGCACGCCGGTGGCGTTCGCGAACCTGTGGCCGGCGCCGGCCGGCGGCGAGCTGTCGATCGACCTGATGCGGCACGCCGCCGACGCGCCGCGCGGCGTCATGGACTTCCTGTTCGTCGAACTGATGCTGTGGGGCAAGGCGCAGGGCTATCGCAGTTTCAATCTCGGCATGGCGCCGCTGTCGGGCATGGCGCGCCATCGTCTGGCCGCGCGGTCGCAGCGCCTGCTCGGCTTCCTGGCCGGCCACGGTGAACGCTTCTACGGCTTCGAAGGCCTGCGCCGCTACAAGGACAAGTTCGGCCCTGCCTGGAAGCCGCGCTATCTGGCCGCGCCCGGCGGCGTGCACCTGGCCGGCGTCTTTCTCGATCTGACCCGCCTGATCAATCGCGGCCCGGCCGCGCTGCGCGGGCCGTCTCATTCCCCCCTCACGGCACGCTCCGGCTCATGACCCGACTGCGCACACTCGTCTTCCGGATCGCACTGGCGGTGCTGGCGATCGGCACTGCCGTGATGTGGCTGCGCCATGCCGACCCGCCACCTCCGGCACCGGCTGATGCGAAGCCGCCGGCCGCCGCCGGCCCGGTCCGCACCGACACCGGCTTCGCGTTCGGGCGCTTCGGCGCGCTGAGCGTGATCGAGCCGGCCGGCGTGCCCGGCGAGGTCGTGCTGTACGTGTCGGATCAGGCGGGATGGGACACGAGGATGGCCGCGCTCGCCGAGCCGCTGGCCGAGCGCGGCGCCCTGGTCGTCGGCATCGACTATGCGCGATTCGCCGCGACCGTCGAGCGCGACGGCGCGCCGTGCCTGTACCTGTCGTCGGATTTCGAGGATCTCGGGCGCGCCGTGCAGTCGCACTATCGCCTGGCGCGCTTCATGCCGCCGCTGCTCGCCGGCGTCGGCGCGGGCGCGACGATGGCCTATGCGATCCTGGTCCAGCAGCCGCCCGGCACCTTCGCCGGCGCGCTGAGCCTGGGCTTCTCGCCGACCGTCGCACTCGACAAGCCGTTGTGCGGCGCCTATGCGCTGCGCAGCCGGCCGGCCGCGACGCCGCATCGCGAAGCGCTCGAGCCGACCGCGGCGCCGGCGCCGTGGATCGTGCTGCAGTCCGCGGCCGCCAGCGACGCCGGTGACGCGGCTGCCTTCGTCGCGGCGGTGCCGGGCGCGCGCTACGTCGCCTCCAGCGGCGCCGCGGTGGATTACCGGTTGCAGCCGGCCTGGCGCGCGCAGTATCTCGCCGCGTTCGACGCGCTGGCCGACGCGGCACGACGCACCGACCGCTCCGCCGCGCCGGCCGATCTGGCCGACCTGCCGCTGGTCGAGGTGCCGGCCGGCGGCGGCACCGATGACCGCATGGCGGTGATCCTGACCGGCGACGGCGGCTGGGCCGGGCTCGATCGCGAGGTCGCCGACACGCTCGCCGGCCGCGGCATTCCGGTCGTCGGCCTGTCGACGCTGAAGTATTTCTGGTCGGCCAAGACGCCCGAGCGCACCGCGCAGGACCTGGACCGCATCCTGACCCATTATCTGCAGCGCTGGGGCAAGCGCAGCGCGATCGTCATCGGCTATTCGATGGGCGCCGACGTGCTGCCGTTCGCGCTGAACCGCCTGCCCGAGGCGACGCGGGCACGCATCGCCTACGGCGCCGCGCTGGCGCCGGGATTGAACGCGACGTTCGAATTCCACGTCAGCGACTGGATGAGCGACAGCGACGAGGGCCGGCCGGTCGCACCGGAAATCGACAGGCTGAGCGTGCCGCTGCTGTGCGTGGCCGGCGAAGGCGACGACGACAACGCCTGCACACGCCTCGACCGCCAGCGCTTCCGCGTCGTCACGCTGCCGGGCAACCATCATTTCGGCGGCGACTACGAGCGCCTGACCGCGACGATCCTCGAGGGCGCTGCCGCGCATTGATGCAGGAACGCGGGCGGCGTGACGCGCGACGCGCCGCCCGGCCGGTCTGGCTCAATTAACGCGGAAGCGCGCGTCGAAGCGCGCGCCGCCGAGCGCCGATTGCGACACGACCAGCTCGCCGCGATACGCTTTGACGATATCCTGCACGATCGACAGGCCGATGCCGTGGCCCTGCACGCGCTCGTCGCCGCGCACGCCGCGCTGCAGGATGTGCTCGATCTTGTCCTCGGGAATGCCCGGCCCGTCGTCCTCGACGAGGATCTGCAGGCCCGGCCGCGCCTTGTCGCGCGTGGCGATCTCGCGCACCGTCAGCACGACGCGATGCGCGGCCCACTTGAACGCGTTCTCGAGCAGATTGCCGAGGACTTCCATCAGGTCGCCGAGCTCGCCGTGGAAGCGCGCCTGGCTGTCGATGTCGAACTCGCACAGGATGTTCTTGGCGAGATAGATCTTCTCGAGACTGCGCACGACCTCTTCGGCGTACGGCTCGACCGGCAGCGGGGCGGCGAACGTCGAATGTCCCGAGGTCGCGGCGCGCGAGAGCTGGTAGGCGACGATCTCGTCCATGCGGCCGACCTGCTCGAGCACGGTCCAGCGCAGCTGCTCCGGATCGCTGTCGGACTCGAGCTGGTTGCGCACCACCGCCAGCGGCGTCTTGAGGCTGTGCGCGAGATCGGCCAGCGTATTGCGATAGCGCGTCAGGCGATGGCGCTCGCCGTCGATGAACGCATTGAGGCCGGTCGTGATGCCGGCGACCTCGACCGGATAGTTGCCGGTCAGGCGCTGCTGGCTGCCCTGCTCGACTCGGCGCAGATCGCGCGTGAGCGTCCGCAGCGGCGCCAGGCTCCAGTGCAGCACCGCCATCAGCAGCAGCAGCAGCAGCACGCCCAGGCCGCCGAGCCAGGCCAGCAGCGTGCGCCGGTAGATCTCGACCTGGCGGCGCAGACCGTTGACGTCCTCGGCGACGTGGAACGTCAGCTGCAGCTCGCCGCCGCCGGGCGTGTTCCAGGTGACGCCCTGCGACAGCAGGAACAGGTCGCCCTGATCGGTCCTGATCGGACCGCGAAAGCGCACCGCGCCCTGCGGCAGTTCCTCGCCGAACGGCAGGTCACGTCCCTGCGCCGACGGCGACCGCCAGACCTGATCCTTGGCGCCGCGGATCTTGGCGCCGACGATGCCGGCATAGAGGCCCGATCCGGCCGGACGGTCGAAACGCGGATCGGGCCCGTACTCCGGCGGCAGCAGCTCGCCGCCGCGCGTCGTGTCGGACCCGGCCAGATACGCGAAGACGTAGCTTTGCAGACGCTCGCGCATCGAGCCTTCCGCAGCATCGTAGAACGCCTGGTCGAGCGCGAAGAACGCCAGACCGAGGAAGGCCGTCAGCGCGATACCGGCCGCTGCCAGCGAGCGCGCCTGCAGCGACAGCGGCCGTGGCATCGATCAGTTGCCGGTTGCGGTTTCCGCTTCTTCCGGCGCGTCGGTGCGCTCGAGCGCAAACCGGTAGCCGCGACCGCGCACGGTCTCGATCGGCTTGATCGCGTTCTCCGGATCGAGCTTGCGGCGCAGGCGGCCGATGAACACCTCCAGCACGTTGGAGTCGCGGTCGAAATCCTGCTGGTAGATGTGCTCGGTGAGGTCGGCCTTGGAGACCAGCTCGCCAGCATGCAGCATCAGATACTCGAGCACCTTGTACTCGTAGCTGGTCAGATCGACCGACTGGCCGTTGACGTGCACGGTCTGTGCGGTGGTGTCGAGCACGATTGGACCGCATTCGAGCTGCGGACGCGACCAGCCGCTGGCGCGGCGGACCAGCGCGTTCATGCGCGCGAGCAGTTCTTCGACGTGGAACGGCTTGACGAGGTAGTCGTCGGCACCGTTCTTGAGGCCCTGCACCTTGTCCTGCCACGACGAGCGCGCGGTCAGGATCAGGATCGGGTAGCGCTGGCCGCCGTCACGCAGCTGCTTGACCAGGTCCATGCCCGACAGCTTGGGCAGGCCGAGGTCGATGATCGCCACGTCGAACGGAACCTCGCGGCCCAGGTAGAGACCCTCTTCGCCGTCACCCGCGGCGTCGACCGCGAAACCATCCCGCTTGAGCCGGGCCGCCAGGGTCTCGCGCAGCGGCGCTTCGTCTTCGACCAGCAGTACGCGCATGTCGGATCTCCTTAGTGTCTTATTGGTTGGCGCGGATCTGGAACACCTTCACTTGGCCGTCCCGAGTCAGCACCTTGATGTGGTAGATCTTGCGCTTGTTGCGTTCCATCGTCTGCACCGACAACACCTTGCCGTCGGTCTCGCGCTGCACCTGGTCGACCGCTTCCTGCACGCTGATTTCGCGTGCGGACGCACGATGCGCGATTGCGAGCGCAACCGGCAGGACCAGGGACAACCACCAGCGGGACAGAGGCATGGACTTCATCTTGAAGGCGCCCGCAATCAGGCGCAAGGCTGACCGCGGAGCGACAGTCTCGACAGCACGGATTGAATTGCCGCTGAACCCTGCCGCGATGTGGAAAAGCGCGATGACGGCGCATCTGCGGCGCCGGCGCAGCGATGCGGCGAAGGCGCGCGACGGTGCGAATCGAGCGCGCGGCATCGTCTCTGTGCGGCCGCCGCAAGCTTCGTGCCGCCGTACGCAACCCGCCGCAGCAGATCGGGCCGCGCTCAGCGCTGTCCGCCGAGCAGGCGCGCGCGCTCGGGCAGGTTCACCGGAATGCCGTGCCGATCGCAGCTGTCGAGCGCACACAGCGTGCGCAGGATCGGCGCGTTGGCCTGCGCCAGCAGATGGAACAGCACGTTCTGCTCGAGCGATCCGCGCACCGCTTCGGCACCGGGGCCGCTCGCGAAGACCGCCACGTCCTCTCCGCTGTGCGATTCGGACGCGAGCGGCAGCAGCGCTTCCTGCAGATAGTCCGGCGACCCGGTGTCGACGCTGCGAAGATCGGGGCGGCCGGCGGCCGGCTCGGCGCGGCCGGGTAGATGCGGAAAGCGCTTGCTGCCGGCGGCCTGGCTATCGCTGGCACCGGCGTAGCCGGGCCCGTTCGCGTAGCTCAGCGTCGTGTAAGGCTGACCGAGCAGATCGAGCGCGGGGCCCGTCTCGTCGTGATCCTCGTCGGCGACGCCGTGCACGAGGCCGAGGATCGGATTGCCGCGCACCGGATAGCCGGCGAAGCTCAGCGTGTGCGCGTGGTCGGCGGTGACCAGGATCAGCGTGTCGCGATCGTCGGTCATCTCGCGCGCGACGCGCACCGCGTCCGACAGCGCGATCGTCTCGTCGAGCGCGCGAAATGCATTGCCGGCGTGATGGGCGTGGTCGATGCGGCCCGACTCGACCATCAGGAAATAGCCGTCCGGCGCGCGCGCGAGCCGGTCGACGGCGAGCCGCGTCATCGTCGCCAGGCTCGGTTCGCCGCCGCTGTCGGCGTCGCGCTCGTGCTGGTACTGCATGTGGCCCGGCTCGAACAGGCCGAGCACCGGGCCGGTCCGCGCCCAGTCGAGCGCCGCCAGCTGCCGGGCGTTCCAGACGTAGGCGGCGCCGGGACGGCGCAACCATTCGGCGGTCAGATCGCGGCCGTCCTGGCGCAATCCGCTGCGCCCGGCGTATTCGGGATCCGGCCGGGACGCCGGCAGGAAGCGCGCGCGGCCGCCGCCGAGCACGACGTCGATCGGCGCGGCCGACTCGACCAGCTGGCGCGCCAGATCGAGGCAGCCCTGCACGCGCGCCGCCACCGGCAGCGCCGCGTCGTGCTCCCAGTGCCGGTCGGGCGAGTGGCCGTAGGTCGCGGCCGGCGTGGCATGCGTGATGCGCGCGGTGGTGACGATGCCGGTCGCCAGGCCGGCGGCCTGCGCGAGCTCGAGCAGCGTGACCGCCTCGTTGCCGCGCATCGCCGCGCAATCGCCGCGCGGCACGCGCTGGTCGACGCTGATGACGCCGGCGCGCGTCTTCACGCCGGTCATGATGGCCGACATCGTGCCGGCCGAATCGGGCGTCTGCTGATTGGTCTCGTAGGTGCGGCTGAGCGCGGTATGCGGAAACGTCTCGAAGCTCAGGCGATTCTCCTCGCCCGAGTCGCCGCGGCGCTGGCCTTCGAGGATGCGCGCGGCCGAGATCGTCGCCAGGCTCATACCGTCGCCGATGAACACGATCAGATTGCGCGCGCGTCCGGCCGTGCGGCCGCGCGCATCGGCCGCGGCCGCGGCACCGGCGCGGAACCACCATTGCGGCGTCTCGCCGCCGGGCCGGGCGATCGCCGGCACGTCGATCGCGGACGCATCGCTCGCGGTCGATGCGCGCGGCGCGGGACGCGTAGCCGTACAGCCGGCCAGGGCGGCGGCGATGACGGCGGCGGCCAGACTCAAACGCAGACGCTGATGCACCACCGATCCCCTGCCCTCTCATCGCGGCCGGCGATTATCGCCGAGCCGCCGTGACGCGCGACACCGCATCGCGCCTTGGCTTGCCGCGTCCGGCCCCGGCATCCGCGGCCGGTGCCGGACCGGTGCGATCGGGCATCGCCGATCGGGTTCACATCGGCTCGATTGGCAGCTGCCGCGCCTGCTTGACCGTGCGCAGCACGAAGCTGGAATTGATGTCGGCGACACCGGAGGCGTCGAGCAGCTTGTCGAGCAGGAAGCGCGAGAAATGCTCCAGGTCGGCGACGACGACATGCAGCAGATAGTCCATGTCGCCGGTCAGCGCGTGACAGGCGACGACCTCGTCCCAGCGCTGCACGCGCGCGACGAAGTGCTCGATCGCGCTCGGTCCATGCTGCTCCAGCTGCACGCGGACGAAGGCCTGCAGACCGAGGCCCACCGCCGTCGGGTCGATCCAGGCGCCATAGCCGGCGATCACACCGGCCGCCTCGAGCCGCTGGATCCGGCGCAGGCAGGCCGACGCGGACAGATTGACGCGCGCGGCGATGTCGCTGTTGGTGGCACGTCCCTCGCGCTGCAGCAGGGTCAGCAGGCGCAGGTCGGTGCGGTCGAGCTTGATCGCAGGTTCCGCCACAGGATTGCTCCGATTGCCGCATGCACGCAATCATCTTGCGCGAGAATCAGCTTTACTCGCAATATCGCAAGCTTATTGCGCGGCATCCACGATAGCATGGTGTGCCCCCCGTTCGACCGGAGCCCCCGATGAGCGAAGCGCCCCGCCGCGTCGAAAGCCTGCAGACCGACAAGGGCTACGTGCCGGTCTATACCACCGCGGTCGTCGAGCAGCGCTGGAGCGAGTACGCAGCGGCCGACCATCAGACCTGGGCGACGCTGTTCCGCCGCCAGCGCGCCTTGCTCAAGGGCCGCGCCTGCCGCGAGTTCATCGACAACCAGGAGCGTTTCCAGATGTCGCCGGAGGCGATTCCGCGCTTCGACGACCTCAACGAGGTGCTCGCGCGCGCGACCGGCTGGCAACTGGTCGGCGTCGAGGGCCTGCTGCCGGAACTGACCTTCTTCGATCATCTGGCCAACCGGCGCTTTCCGGTCACCTGGTGGATCCGCCGGCCCGACCAGATCGACTACATCGCCGAGCCGGACCTGTTCCACGACCTGTTCGGCCACGTGCCGCTGCTGCTCAATCCGGTGTTCGCCGACTACATGGAGGCCTACGGCAAGGGCGGCGTGAAGGCGCATGCGATCGGTGCCGAGGCGCTGGTCAACCTGACCCGGCTGTACTGGTACACGGTCGAGTTCGGCCTGATCCGCCAGGACGACGGCCTGCGCATCTACGGCGCCGGCATCGTCTCGTCGAAGGGCGAATCGATCCATTCGCTCGAATCGGCGGCGCCGAACCGGATCGGCTTCGATCTGGAGCGCATCATGCGCACGCGCTACCGCATCGACACCTACCAGAAGACCTACCACGTCATCGACAGCTTCGAGCAGCTGATGGACGCGACGCGGCCGGACTTCACGCCGATCTATGCGCGGCTGGCCGACCGGCCGTCGATCCCGGCCGGCGACGTGCTGCCGACCGATCACGTCCTGCAGCGCGGCAGCGGCGAGGGCTGGCTGCACGACGGCGACGTCTGAGGCTTGCGCCGCGCGCCGTCGCGGTGTCTGATCGGCCGAGCCGACGCGACGAGGCGAATCCGTGGACGCGACCCTGCTGGTCAACATCGACGTAGCGGACCTGGCTCGCGCCGAGGCGTTCTACACGACCGTCTTCGGCCTGCGGCCGGGGCGCCGCTTCGGCGGCGGCGGCGTGGAACTGCTCGGCGCCGGCGTGCCGCTCCATCTGCTCTATCAACCCCAGGACAGCATCGCCGCCGCCGACCATCGCCGCGACTACCGCCGGCACTGGACGCCGGTCCACCTGGACTGGGTCGTCGACGATCTGGAGGCCGCGCTCGCGCGCGCCGAGGCCGCCGGCGCGATCCGCGAGGGCGAGATCCGCTCGGCGGCCTGGGGCCGCATCGTGCGGCTGGCCGACCCGTTCGGTCACGGCATCTGCCTGATCGCGTTCAGCGCGCAGGGCTACGACGCGATCGCCGACCCGACCTGAGCGGCCGGCCGGAGGCGTTCCTCAGAGCTTGCCCTGGTACTGGTTCTTGAGCCGCACGTAGTGCTTGGCCGAGTAGTACAGGTGCTCGATCTCGCTGTCGCTGAGCTTGCGCACGAAGCGCGCCGGGTTGCCGTGCCACAGTTCGCCCTCGCCGACCACCTTGCCGGGCGTGACCACCGCACCGGCGCCGACCATGCTGTGCTTCTTGACCAGGACGCCGTCGAGGATCGTCGCGTTCATGCCGATCAGCACCGCGCTCTGGATCGTGCAGGCGTGCACCACGGCGCCATGTCCGATCGTCACGTCGGCGCCGATCGACAGCGGGAAGCCGCCGAGCGTGTACTGGCCGTCGTGGGTCACGTGCAGGACCGCGCAATCCTGGATGTTGCTGCGCGCGCCGATGCGGATCGCGTGCACGTCGCCGCGCGCCACCGCGCCCGGCCACAGGGAGGCGTCTTCCTCCATTTCGACGTTGCCGATGACGACGGCGGCCGGATCGACGTAAGCGCTGGCAGCCAGCCGCGGCGCCACGCCGAGGAACGGTCGGATGTTCATTCAAGAGTCCCTTGGGTCTGGAAAGTACGCTGAACGGAAAGCAGTCCGTGTGCCAGGCACACCGGCGCGAGTGTGCGGACCGGCACATTCGCGTGCAGGGACGTACCGCACAGCTTCGGGCCCCCGCGCCCCGGGCGGCCCGCGCGCACCGATCGTGCCGGTTCGGTGCCGAAAATTCACGTAAAGGCCGGCCCGATGCAACTGACGCCGCGGTGGACGTGTCGCAGACTCCGCGCCCCGGCGCTACCTGACGCCCCGCTGACTGACGGATCGAGCATGACGCTCGGCCGATGCGGAGCCCGGCCCGCCGCCCGGACAATCGTCGCCAACGCCACCTCGCTGCGTGAGGAGGCATCGATGTGCCTCCCCGCCACCGCCAGGAACACCAGGAACTCCCCCGCATGTCCCGCAGCAAGCTCATCATCACCGTCGTGGCGGTTCTCGTCGTCGCGGCCGTCGCCTGGCGCATCGTCGGCGCGCCGAAGAACCCGCGCGAAGGCCAGAACCGCGACGAAGGCCCGATCCCGGTCACGGCCGTCGCCGCCGTCGCCCAGGACGTGCCGCTGTTCCTGACCGCACTGGGCACCGTGCAGGCGCTCAACACGGTGACGATCAGCGCCCAGGTCAGCGGCCAGCTGACCGCGCTGCACTTCCGCGAGGGCCAGGCGGTCAAGAAGGGCGACCTGATCGCCGAGATCGATCCGCGCACGTACCAGGCCGCGCTCGACCAGGCCATCGGCCTCAAGAAGCAGCACGAGGCGCAGCTGGCCGCCTCGCGCAGCACGCTCAAGCGCTACGACGAGTTGATCGAACGGAAGTTCGTGTCGGCGCAGGATCTGGAGAACCAGCGCCAGACCGTGCGCCAGCAGGAAGCGCAGGTGGCCTCCGACGAGGCCGCGATCTCGAGCGCGCGCACCCAGCTCGGCTACACGCGCATCACCGCGCCGATCGACGGCCTGGCCGGCATTCGCCAGGTCGACGTCGGCAATCTGGTCCAGGCCAATGCGACCGCGCTCGTCGTGCTGACCCAGACCCAGCCGATCAACGTGATGTTCAATCTGCCGCAGCAGGACATGGCCAAGGTCCGCGAGGCCGACGCGACGCCGCTCAAGGTGCTCGCGCTGTCGCGGACCGACGCCACGCCGATCGCCGAAGGCGAGCTGGTGGTCATCGACAACACGATCGACACCTCCACGGCCACGTTCAGGCTCAAGTCCGAGTTCCCGAACACCGACGGCCGGCTCTGGCCGGGCGAGTTCGTCAATGTGCGCCTGCAGGTGCGGACCGTGAACGATGGCCTCGTCGTGCCGGCCACCGGCGTGCAGCAGGGACCGCAGGGCGAGTACGCGTGGATCGTGCAGGGCGACGACACCGTCAGGATGCAGCCGGTCAAGACTGCCGGCGTGGTCGACGGCGGCCTGGTGCTGATCGCCGAAGGGATCGCGCTCGGCGACCGCGTCGTGACCGAGGGCCAGTTCCGGCTCAAGGTCGGCAGCAAGGTCAAGCCGCTGGCGCCCGGCGAGGTGGCGGCACCGACGCCGCCGCCGGCCGACGCCGCCAAGACGGCGCGCCGCGGCGGCTGAGGCGCGCCGCCGCCGCCCTTCCTTCCCTCTCCCAGCCGCCGCCCGCGCGGGCGCGGCACCGCCAGGACACTGCACGCCGTGGGCTTCTCCACCCTGTTCATACGACGACCGGTCGCCACTTCGCTGTTGATGGCGGGCCTGCTGCTGCTCGGCTTCATCGGCTATCGCCAGCTGCCGGTCTCGGCCCTGCCCGACATCGACGCGCCGTCGATCCAGGTCACCACGCAGTATCCGGGCGCCAGCCCGACGACGATGGCGGCCCTGGTGACGACGCCACTGGAGCGGCAGTTCGGCCAGATCTCCGGCCTGTCGATGATGACCTCCGATTCCTCGGCAGGCCTGTCCACGATCCTGCTGACCTTCGACATGAGCCGCGACATCGACGCGGCCGCGCAGGACGTGCAGTCGGCGATCAACGCCGCGCGCGGCACCCTGCCCAACAACCTGCCGTATCCGCCGGTCTACAACAAGGTCAATCCGGCCGACGCGCCGATCCTGACCCTGGTCATGAGCTCCGACGCGCTGCCGCTGCGCGAGGTCAACAACTACGCCGACTCGATCCTCGCGCAGAAGCTGTCGCAGGTCGCCGGCGTGGGCCTGGTCAGCATCGCCGGCAACGTGCGGCCGGCCGTGCGCATCCAGGTCGACCCGGCCGCGCTGGCCAACCAGGGACTGACGATCGAGGACGTGCGCTCGGCGCTGACCCAGGCCAACGTCAACGGCCCGAAGGGCACGATCGACGGCGCCGCTCAATCGTTCACGATCGGCGCCAACGACCAGATCTCCGACGCCGACGAATACCGGCGCGTCATCATCAGCTACCGCGGCGAGGCGCCGGTGCGGCTCGGCGACGTCGCCAACGTCGTCGACGGCGTCGAGAACGACCAGCTCGCGGCCTGGGCCAACGGCAAGCCGGCCGTGCTGCTCGACATCCGCCGCCAGCCCGGCGCGAACATCGTGCAGACCGTCGACGCGATCAAGGCGATGCTGCCGGAGCTGCGCGCGGTGCTGCCGGCCAACGTGCAGCTGGACGTGTTCGCCGACCGCACGGTGACGATCCGCGCCTCGGTCGAGGACGTCGAGTTCACGCTGATGCTGACGATCTGCCTCGTCATCGCGGTCATCTTCGTGTTCCTGCGCCGACTGTGGGCGACCGTGATCCCCAGCGTCGCGGTGCCGCTGTCGATCATGGGCACGTTCGCGGTCATGGCGTTCGCGAGCTTCTCGCTCGACAACCTGTCGCTGATGGCGCTGACGGTCGCGACCGGCTTCGTCGTCGACGATGCGATCGTGATGATCGAGAACATCGTGCGCTACCTCGAAAAGGGCCGCGAGCCGAAGGAGGCCGCCGAGGAAGGCGCGCGCGAGATCGGCTTCACGGTGCTGTCGCTGACGGTCTCGCTGATCGCGGTGTTCCTGCCGCTGCTGCTGATGCCGGGCGTGACCGGACGCCTGTTCAAGGAGTTCGCGGTCGTGCTGTCGATCGCCGTGGCGCTGTCGATGCTGGTCTCGCTGACGCTGACGCCGATGATGTGCGCCTACCTGCTGCGCCGCGAGAACGCGCCGAAGGAAGAGGCCGAAGGCGATCACGCGCCGCGCGCCGGCCGCGCACGCAGCTGGTGGGACCGCCTCGTCAACGGCTACGCGCGCAGCCTGGACTGGGTGTTCGCGCATCAGCCGCTGACGATGCTGGTGCTGACCGCGACGGTCGCGCTGACCGTGCTGCTGTTCGTGATGATGCCCAAGGGTCTGCTGCCGGACCAGGACACCGGCATGATCACCGGCGTGGTGCAGGCCGACGACTCGATCGCGTTCCCGGCGATGCTCGACCGCACCCAGCGCGTCGCCGAGGCGCTGCGCGCCGACCCGGCCGTCAGCGGCGTGGCCGCGTTCATCGGTGCCGGCTCGATCAATCCCACGCTCAACCAGGGACAGCTCAGCATCGTGCTCAAGCCGCGTGCCGAGCGCGGCGGCCTGGCCGAGATCCTGCCGCGCCTGCAGGACGCGGTCGACGCGATCCCCGGCGTCGCGCTGTATCTCAAGCCGGTCCAGGACATCGCGCTCGACAACCGCATCGCGCCGACCGAGTACCAGTACGCGCTCACCGACGTCAACGCCGAGGAGCTGCACGCGTTCGCCGAGAAGATGACCACGGCACTGCAGGCGCGGCCCGAGCTCGCCGACGTCGGCAACAATCTCGCCGCGGCCGGTCTGCAGCTGCAGCTGACGATCGACCGCGACCAGACCAGCCGCCTCGGCGTGCCGATCCAGACCATCGACGACACGCTGTATTCGGCGTTCGGCCAGCGCCAGATCTCGACGATCTTCACGCAGCTCAACCAGTACCGCGTCGTGCTCGAGGTCGACCCGAAGTTCCGCACCAGTGCCGACCTGCTCAACCGCCTCGGCGTGCGCGGCAGCGGCAGCGGCGCACTGATCGGCTCCAACGCGACCACGCTCGGCCAGGTCACCTCGAGCAATTCGGCGACGCCGAGCGGCATCGGCGCGCAGGGCAACACCGGCATCGCGCTCGGCTCCGGCGGCACGATCCCGATGGCCTCGCTGGTCGACGCCCAGGTCATCAACGCGCCGCTGGTGATCAGCCACCAGAACCAGCTGCCGGCGGTGACGATCTCGTTCAACCTCGCACCCGGCCATTCGCTGTCGCAGGCGGTGCGCGCGATCGAGGAGGTGGAGGCGTCGATCCAGATGCCGCCGCAGGTGCGCGGCAACTTCATCGGCAAGGCCGCCGAGTTCTCCGCGTCGATGACCGACGAGGTGCTGCTGATCCTGGCCTCGCTGATCGTGATCTACATCGTGCTCGGCGTGCTCTACGAGAGCTACATCCACCCGATCACGATCATCTCGACGCTGCCGCCGGCCGGCGTCGGCGCGCTGCTGGCGCTGACGCTGTGCGGCTTCAGCCTGTCGATCGACGGCATCGTCGGCATCATCCTGCTGATCGGCATCGTCAAGAAGAACGCGATCATGATGATCGACTTCGCGATCGACGCGCAGCGCGCCGGCGCCGATGCGCATGCCGCGATCCGCCGCGCCGCGCTGCTGCGCTTCCGTCCGATCCTGATGACGACCGCCGCCGCGCTGTTCGGCGCGCTGCCGCTGGCGCTCGGCACCGGCATCGGCTCGGAACTGCGCCGGCCGCTCGGCGTGTCGATCGTCGGCGGCCTGCTGCTCTCGCAGCTGATCACGCTGTACACGACGCCGGTGCTGTACCTGTACATGGAACGGGTGTCGGACTGGCTCAAGGCGCGGCGCGAGCGGCGCGAGCTGGCGCGGGCGCGCCTCGTATGAGCGCTGGCGCGCTTTTTCCGGCGAATGGCGGGGGATCGTCTCCCAGGTGTGCGCGGCCCTGCGTGAGCCGGTTGCGATCGCACCTTGTCGCGCCCGCCTCTCGACGGGCCGCTCCGCTCGCCTCCGGGAGACGTGGCCCCCTCGATCCCAAGCCATCGACGGGGCCTGACTTCGTCGGTGGGCGGCATCCCTGCCTTTTTCCGCTCGCCTCCCGGCGAGCGGGTCACTTCTCTTTGCGTGCCCAAAGAGAAGTAACCAAGAGAAAGGGCACCCCGGTACCGCGGTCTCCGGGCATCCTGTCCTACGACTGCGCGAAGGTGCTCCGGGGGTCTGCTGACAGCGCATCCTGCGCTGACAGCAGACTGGGCCACGTCCTGTGGCCCACCCTTCGGGCCTTTCCTGCGCACCTTCGCCGCGGCACAGGGGCCCCGTGGGCGCGCATCCTGCGCGCTAGAGCGAGAAGCGAGAGCGAGGAGCGGAAAGCGGAAGCGAAAGTACGCGCAGCCTTACCCGCATGCGAAAGCTCGCGCACGAACGCGTGCGCAGACGCTCGCGAGCGAACCACGCCGCTTCGGCTCTGGCCTTTGCTTCGTCTTCTGCGCGCAGGAAGCGCGCTGACGGGTCCCGTGAGACGCGGTGGATCGGTGCCGGATCAGCCCGCAGGGGCGCGGGCAGGGAGGCCCGCGCGTTCGTCGTCAGCACAGGAGGTGCTGTCGACGAACCCCGGCGCCGGTCCACGCACCCGCAGGGCAGGATGCCCGGAGGGCGCGTCTCTGGGGTGGCCTTTCTTTTGGTTACTTTTCTTTGGCCACGCAAAGAAAAGTGACCCGCTCGCCTGGAGGCGAGCGGAACAAGGCAGGATGCCGCCCACCGACGAAGCGGCCCCCGCCTCGCCGGCAACACACCTCAGCTCCAACCGTCCGCGACATTCGCGCGACACCGCGCGAAACACCGGAACCCCCCCGTGAACATCGCCGCCCCCTTCATCAAACGCCCCATCGGCACGATCCTGCTCGCCCTCGGCGTCATGGTCGGCGGCCTGATCGCCTACTTCCAGCTCGGCGTCGCGGCGCTGCCGAACGTCGAGTTTCCGGTGATCTTCGTCGTCGCCAATCAGCCCGGCGCCGATGCCGAGAACATGGCCTCGACCGTCGCCGCGCCACTGGAACGCCATATGGGCCGGGTCTCCGGCGTCGACCAGATGAGCTCGACCAGCCGCCAGGGCTCGGCGGTGGTGATCCTGTTCTTCACGTTCGACAAGAACATCGACGCGGCCGCGCGCGACGTGCAGGCGGCGATCAACGCCTCGATGGCCGATCTGCCGTCCGGGTTGCGCACCGCGCCGGTCTACCGCAAGGCCAATCCGAACAACGATCCGGTGCTGCTGCTGGCGCTGACCTCCAAGACGCGCACGACGGCGGATCTGTACAACATGGCCGACTCGCTGCTGGCGCAGCGCGTGCGCCAGGTGCCCGGCGTCGCCGACGTCAACATCACCGGCGGCGCGACGCCGGCCGTGCGCGTGGACGTGGACCTGCGCAAGCTGACCTCGATGGGCCTGTCGGCCGACCAGGTCCGCAACGCGATCGCCGCGGCCAACGTGACCTCGCCGCAGGGCTTCCTCAGCGACGGCCGCACGATGATGACGATCGCCGCGAACGATGCGCTGACCACCGGCGCGCAGTTCGCCGACATCGTCGTGGCGGTGCGCAACGGCGTGCCGATCCGGCTGCGCGACATCGCCACCGTCGGCGACGGCCAGGAGAACAAGAATCAGGCGGCCTGGTTCAACGGCCAGCGCGCGATCCTGATGGTCGTCAGCAAGCAGGCCGACGCCAACGTCATCCAGACCGTCGACCACATCTACGACGAGCTGCCGCTGATGCGCAGCTGGCTGCCCGAGGGCGTGGAGCTGACGCCGTTCAACGACCGCACCGCGACGATCCGCGCATCGGTCATGGAGGTGCAGATCACGCTGCTGATCAGCCTGGCCCTGGTCATCATGACGATGCTGCTGTTCCTGCGCCGCGTCGCGCCGACCGTGATCGCCGGACTCTCGGTGCCGCTGTCGCTGGCCGGCGCGTTCATCGTGATGTACGCGCTCGGCTTCACGCTCGACAACCTCACGCTGATGGCGCTGGTGATCTCGATCGGCTTCGTCGTCGACGACGCGATCGTCGTGATCGAGAACATCGTGCGCCATCTGGACATGGGCAAGACGCGGCTCGAGGCCGCGCTCGACGGCGCCAAGGAGATCGGCTTCACGATCGTGTCGATCACCGCCTCGCTGATCGCGGTGTTCGTGCCGCTGCTGTTCATGGGCGGCTTCATCGGCATGTTCCTGCATTCCTTCGCGGTCACGATCACCGCGGCGATCGCGATGTCGGCCCTGGTCTCGCTGACGCTGACCGCCTCGCTGTGCGGTCGCTACCTGCAGCCGCACGGCGTCGAGAAGCCGTCCCGGCTCGGCCGCCGCATCGACGCGATGCACGCCGGCATGCTCGCCGGCTACCGGCGCGCGCTGGACTGGTCGCTGCGCCATCCGCGCCTGATGAGCCTGCAGCCGCTGCTGCTGGTGATCGTGACGATCTGGCTGTCGACGTTCCTGAAATTCGGCATGGTGCCGCAGCAGGACACCGGCATGATGAACGGCACCGCGGTCGCCAGCGCGTCGGTCTCCTACGAGGCGATGGTCGATCTGCAGCGCAAGGTGGCCGGCATCCTGATGGCCGATCCGGCGGTCGCCAGCGTCGGCTCGTCGGTCGGCGGCGGCGGCGGTCCCGGTGCGAGCGCCAATCGCGGCCAGTTCTTCATCAACTTGAAGCCGCTCGGCAAGGGCCGCGAGGAAACGACGTTCCAGGTCATGGACCGGCTGATCCGCAAGACCGAGAACCTGGCCGGCGTCGAGCTGCGCCTGCGCCCGGTGCAGGATCTGGGCGGCGGCGGCGGTCCGCGCGGCGGCGACTCGCAGTTCAGCTATTCGATCAAGGGCAGCAACTACGCCGAACTGCTCGAGTGGGGGCCGCGCCTGGCCGCCGAGATGAAGAAGCTGCCGCAGCTGACCAATGTCGGCACCTCGCTCGACGACGGCGGCATCGAGCAGAACCTGGTGATCGACCGCGACACCGCCTCGCGGCTCGGCGTGTCGATCGGCGCGATCTCCAGCGTGCTCTACAACGCGTTCGGCCAGCGCCAGATCTCGACGATCTACTCGGACCTCAACCAGTACCGCGTGGTGCTCAATGCGATCACCGGCGAATCGCCGGGCGTCGATACGCTCAAGCGCCTCTACGTGCGGTCGAACAGCGGCGCGATGATCCCGCTCGACGCGGTCACGCGGATCGAACCGAGCCGCGCGCCGCTGATGATCCAGCACGATTTCCAGTTCCCGGTGCTCGACCTGACGTTCAACATGGCCGAAGGCGTGACGATGGGCCAGGTGATCCCGCTGATCCAGCAGACCATGCGCAACCTGCGCATGCCCGGCAGCATCCAGGGCGAGTTCGGCGGCGAGCTGCGCCGCTTCCAGCAGCAACAGTCGAGCCAGGGCCTGCTGCTGATCGCGGCGGTGCTCGCGGTCTATCTGGTGCTCGGCATGCTCTACGAGAGCCTGATCCACCCGGTGACGATCCTCTCGACGCTGCCCTCGGCAGGCGTCGGCTGCCTGCTCGCGATGCTGGCGACCAATACCGAGCTGACGCTGATCTCGATCATCGCGATCGTGCTGCTGATCGGCATCGTCAAGAAGAACGCGATCATGATGATCGACTTCGCGCTGCACGCCGAGCGCGATCTCGGGCTGCCGCCGATCGAGGCGATCCGCGAGGCCTGCCTGGTCCGCTTCCGCCCGATCATGATGACCTCGATGGTGGCGATCCTCGGCGCCGTGCCGCTGGCGATCGGCTTCGGCGTCGGCTCGGAGCTGCGCCAGCCGCTCGGCATCGCGATGATCGGCGGCCTGCTGGTCTCGCAGACGCTGACGCTGCTGTCGACGCCGGCGATCTATCTGGTCTTCGCGCGGATGGCCGCGCGGCGCAAGCAGCGCCGCGCCGAGAAGCGCGCCCTGCGCGAAGCCCGGCGCGCGGCGCGCCGCGCGCGCGCCGACATGACGCCGACGTCGGGTACCTGACACTGCCGGGCAGTCCGTCACGGCGCCTGCGCGGTCCGGCGACGGGCCGTGCGGGCATCCGCCCGCGGGCGGTGTCATCGAATCTTCACGCGCCCGTTCGCACGTCGTTTAACCGCAACCGCGCACGATCCGCCGCGCCCAGCCGGGCGACCGAGAGCCGTACGTGATGATGCCCTGCCCTTCCCGCCTGTCGCCGCCGCCCGCTCCGCGCAGCGATCGCGCTCCGCAGCCAGTCCGGGCCCGCCGCCGATGACCGCCTTCCTGCCCGATCCGGCCGCGCTCGCGAGCGGTCCGACGACGCTGCCGATCAGTCTGGTCGTGCTGACCTACAACGAGGCGCACAACATCGCACGCTGCCTCGACAGCGTGCCGTTCGCGGCCGAGAAGCTGGTCGTGGACTGCGGCAGCACCGATGCGACCGTGGCGATCGCCGAAGAACACGGCGCCCGCGTGGTACATCAGCCATGGCTCGGCTTCGGTGCGCAACGCAACGCCGCCGCGGCGCTGGCGCGGCACGACTGGCTGCTGGTGCTCGACGCCGACGAGTTTCTGTCGCCCGAGCTGGTGGCCGAGTGCCGCGAACGCCTGCCGGCGTGGCTGGCCGGTCCGCTCGCCGCGGTCGGCCTGCGCCGGCACGGCCTGTTCATGGCCAAGCCGATGCGCCACTACCGGCCGCTGCGCGGCGAGCGCAAGCTGCGGCTCTACCATCGCGACCGCGCGCGCTGGACCGAGGCGCGCGTGCACGAATCGCTGCGCCCGCGCGGCCCGACCGCGATGCTCGACGCGCCGCTGCACCATCGCACCACGCCGAGCCTGCTACACAAGCAGATCAAGTCCACCCTCTACGCCGAACTGAAGGCCACCGATCGCCATGCCGCCGGCAAGCGGCCGTGGATCGCGCTCAGCCCGTTGATCTTCATCACGACCTTCCTCAAGGAATACCTGCTGCGGCGGGCCGTGCTGGACGGCGCGCGCGGCTACATCAGCGCGCATCTGAGCGCCCATGCCGCGGTCTACCGGCGCTTCCGGCTGTACGAGATGCAGCGCAACCCGGCCTCGATCGGGCAGGCCCGCGACTGGCTGATCGCGCACGATCTCGAACGGGACGCCTGACCGGCTGCGCGGCGCCGGCCGCGGGGTATCCTAGCGCGGCGTCCGCGGCCGATCCGCGCGCGGACCCGGAGTACGGATGGCCCACCCGGCGACACCCGCCGCCTATCGCTGCGGCGACTACATGATCGTTCCGGCCGAGCGCCGCCTGCTGCGCGATGGCCGGGCGTTGGAGCTCGAAGCGAAGGTCTTCGACCTGATCGTGCTGCTGATCGAGCATCGCGACCGCGCGCTCGACAAGCGCATGCTGGCCGAGGCGCTGTGGGGCCGGCGGCCGGTCACCGATACCGCGCTCAGCCAGCTCGTCTACAAGGCGCGGCGCGCGCTCGACGACGACGGCGAACGCCAGGCGATGATCCGTACCGTCTACGGACGCGGCCTGCAATGGGCGGCGCCGACCGAAGCGGTCGCGCCGGATCCGCCCGAGACCACGCCGGCGGCCGGTCCCGATCCGGCACCGGCGGCACGGCCGCAGCCGGCGCGCCGGCGCGCAGCGCTGGCCGCAGCCGTGCTCGCGCTGGCGGCGTCGGTGCTGGCCGCGGTGCTGCTGTGGCCGCGCGCGTCGCCGCCGCCCGCCGTGCCGCGCATCGCGTTCCTGCCGATCGAGAACGCGACCGGCGATTCCGGCCTGGACTGGGTCCGCAACGGCTTGCCGGGCCTGATCGGCAGCCTGGCCGCCGAGTCCGGCGCGATCGATGCCGGCGACGCCCTGCAGGGTGCGCGTGCCGGCAACTTCGCGCCGGTCGGCGGCGGATCCGCGCAGGATCGCCTGCGCGATGCGACCGGCGCGGATCTCGTCGTCGAGGGCCGGCTGCGCCGGATCGGCGACGGACTCTACGAGCTGACCCTGCGCATCGACGGCGGCGGCGCGCTCGCGCGCGACGGCCGCCTCGTCGTCAGCGCAGCGGATGTCGCCACGCTCGGCGTCAATGCCGCGCCGCGGATCCTGCGTCTGCTCGGTCTGCACGCACCACCGGCGCGGCCCGATGCCGGTGCGCACGGCGATGACTACTTCGCGCAGACCTTCGCGCGCGGCATGGATCTGGCGACACAAGGCGACTGGGCGCGCGCCAAGCCGTATTTCGCCTTGTGCGTGCAGAGTGCGCCGGACTTCCTGCCGGCGCGGCTGCGCCTCGGCGAGGCCGAGGCCAACACGCGCGATCTCGCCCGCAGCGACGTCACGCTGGCCGGGCTGGTCGACGCGGCCGCCGCGCGCGAACTGCCGAACCTGCAGGCGGCGGCCCTGCTCGCGCTGGCGGAGAACCAGTTCCGCCGCGGCGACCGCTCGGCGGCACTGACCCTGATCGAACGCGCCCGCGAGCCGGCCGAGCGCAGCGGCGACCCGGACTTGCGCGCGCGCGGCGATCTGATGGCCGCGCAGGCACTGGCGATCCTCGAGCGTCCGGCCGAGTCGGCGCAGCGCCTGTTCCGGGCACGCGAGCTGATCCAGGCGCACGGCCTGCGCCAGCGCCTGGCGATGCTGGCGCATACCGAGGGCCTGATCGCCGAGACGCGCCGCGACTACGCGGCACAGTACGCGGCGGCGCGCCGCGCGCTGGCGGCGGCCGAAGCGATCGGCGACGAGCGCACCGCGATCGGCCAGACCTATCTGCTCGGCCGCATGCTGAGCTGGCAGGAACGGCCGCTGGAGGCGCTGCCGCTGCTGGTGCGCGCCTGGCAGCGTGCGATCGACGCGCAGATGCTGTTCACGCAGGTGTCCAGCGGCGTCGAGCTGGCCTGGGTGCTGGTCGAGACCGGTCTCTACGCCGAGGCCTGCGCTTTGACCGGCACCCTGCTCGAGACCCTGCGCGACCAGTCCAACCGCTACTGGACGGCGATCGCGACCGCCGCCGATGCGCGCTGCCGGCGCACCGGCGGCGACGCCGCCGCAGGGCTGGCCGCCTATCGCGCGACCTGGCCGCTGGTCGACGTGCAGGAAGATCCGTCACTGGCGGCGCTGGTGCTGCAGTACGAGGCGCTGGCGGCGTTCGTCGCCGAGCCGGGCGCGCTGCCGCAGATCCACGCGCGGCTGAAGCAGATGGTCGCCGATGCGAAGTCGCCGGACACCTACCGGCATGCCGCGCGCCTGATCGAGGCGCTCGCGGCCGCGGCGGCCGGCGATCGCGAGGCCGCCGCCGCGGCGCTGCGCGCCGAACGCGACGATCCGGACCGCGACGACCCGCAGCGCAACGAACTCAGCCGCGTCGCGCTGCACATCGCCCTGGCGCACGACGACGCGGCGATCGCCGCACTGGCCTCGGACGGCGCCGATCCGCTGGCCAGCCACGATGCGGAAGTCCTGCGCCTGTACGCGCAATGGGCCGATGCGCACGGCGCCGCGGCGCTGGCCGCCCAGGCAAGGCAGCGGCGCGCCGATATCGAGCGCGGCGCGCGCGAAGCGCTTGCGGCGATCGAGTTTGCGCTGCCGGCCGGCACGACCGCCGCGACGCTGCGCTGACCGGCCGCGGACCCCGCGGCGGGCCGGTCCGCTCAGGGCGTCTCGAAATCGGCGTACAGGATGCGGTCCTCGAACAGCACCAGGCCGTCGTTGCCGGCGGCGACCACGGCACCGCCGCGCACCGACAGCGTCGCCAGCGGGCGCTCGGCGGGGTCGCAATAGCCGGTCTGCCAGGTGCGGGCCAGGTCGACCGACTCGTACAGGCAGCCGCCGTAGCTGGCCGCGTACCAGTGCGTGCCGCGGTGCCTGAGGTCGAGCAGCGGCGTATCACCCGGCGTATCGCCGATGCGGGTCCAGGTCTGGCCGCCGTCGAGCGTCTCGAACATGCCCTGGCTCTGCGTCGAGACGATGCCGTGGTCGGCGCTGAGGAAGTCGGTCGCGTTGATCTTGCCGTGCGTGAACGTCAGCAGGGTCCAGGTCGCGCCGGCATCGTCGCTGCGCAGGACCGAACCGAGCTCGCCGGAGCTGCGTATGATGCCGCCGGTCGCGTAGAGGATGTTCGCGTCCGGGGCGTGCAGCTCGTCGAAGTTGATGTTGAACTTGCCCGGGAACGCCAGCGTCCAGCTGTCGCCGCCGTCGGCGGTCACGTGGATCTGGCCGCCCTTGATCGCGACCCAGTGCTGCGCATCGGCGAAGTGCATGTCGAACACGCTGCCGCCGCCGGCCTCGCCGAGCGCGGGCAGCTCGACCCAGGTCGCGCCGCGATCGGTGCTGCGGTAGAGGCTCTGACGCGCCGCGTAGAACGTGTCGGCATCGGCCGCATGGCCGAACAGCAGACTCTGCCCCTGCTGCGGTACCACGTCGATCTCGGTCCAGGTCAGGCCGCCGTCGGAGGTGACCAGGCCGCAGTTGAACGCGCCGGCCGCGAAGCCGTGGCGGGCGTCGGAAAAGTCCACGTCGGTGACCGAGCACACGCCGGCGCCATCGGCCGGCAGCCAGCCGGCCGCGCCGGCCGTGAACGGCAGCGCCAGGAACAGTGCCAGGGTGAGCGGAGCAGCGGATGTCGCGAGCATGACGGATCGATCCTCTGGAAACGGAGCCGGCGCACGCGGGTCGCGCGGCCGGCCAGGCGGACATGGGAGTGAACATGCCGGCCGCGCCGAGTGGACGGGCCTGACCGCCGCATTCGATCACCGGCCGCGGCCCGCTGCCATCACGGAGTCATGACGAGGTGCTTATCGGCACGCAAATCAGACGTTTGGCGCGGCGGCGGCGCCTGCGCCGATGACCCGGGAACGGGCGGCGGCCGGTGCGCCGGACCGATGGACCGCCGGTGGCAGCGACCATCCGCCGGTCGCGGAGCGCAGCCGCATGACGGTGCCGGGCGGCGCTGGCGACATCGGGAACGGTCCGCACGCCGGCGCGGCGTCTCGGCGGCGGCGCGCGTCGCAGCGGACGCCCGCGAGGCTTGCGCGACTTCGCCGAAGCCGGGACCGGCGCGGCACCGCCATGAGATCCGGGGCGCCGGAGGTCGGGCATCGCGCGGGCGATGCGCGCCGGCCGGCCCCTTGACGGGCGGGCGGCTGCGGTCGCGGCGGGCGCGATCAGTCGCCGATTCGCGCCAGACCCTCGAGCAGCTCGGCCTTGCGGCCCGCGGCCGGCCAGCCGACGACCTTGTGGACGACGCGGCCGCCCTTGAAGAAGTAGAACGTCGGCGTGCCCCACTCGTCCATGCCGGGCCAGTTCCGCTGGACGTCGACGTAGGCCATCGGGTACGGCGCATGCGCGCTCTGCCAGGCGCGGACCTGCTCGACGTCGAGCGTCGCCGTCTGCGGCAGCAGCCACAGCGACCGCTGCGCGAAGCGCGGCCCGAGCTCGGGATCGGCGGCGATCTGCCGGGCCGCGTTCTGGCTGAAGCCGCACAGCGGATGCGAGACCACGACGATCCGCGGCTGCGTCAGGTCGGCCGGGCGGCGTGTCAGCGTGTCGGTGCCCTCTCCCGGCGCCCACAGCGCCGGGGCGCCGGACGGCACCGGCGTCTCGTGCAGCAGCGGCAGATGGCCGGCGTCCGCCGCGGCATCGGCGATGCGGCGCGCCGCATCGAAGCGCCGCACCATGACCCAGGCCTCGAACATCGAGCGGCGATGGCGCGGCTCGATGCGCGAGCGCGCCGCGAGCCGTTCGTAGGCCGCGCTCATCTGCTCGGCGTAGTACGGATCGAGCGTGTAGCCGACCGGAATCTCGGCCGCGCGGAAGCGCAGATCGAGCGAGGCGTCCGGCAGCGCATCCAGCTCCGCAGCGGTCAGCGTGCCGAACCGTTCGCGGTAGCTCGCCGCGATCATCGCGCCGCGCTCGGCCTCGGAGCGGTCGATCGCGCGGGTCTGCACGGCCACCAGCGCATCGTAGTCGGCCTGCAGGTCGCGTGGTGCGGGCGTCGACGCGAACGCGCCGCCGAGCGCGAGGAACGCGCCGCCGAATGCGAGCGCGAGAATCCAGCCATGGCGTGTGACGGTCATCGGCATCGTGTCGGGTCTCGGATCGTGCGGGTGCGCGCAGGCGGGTCGGGCCCCGGCCAGGCCGGGGCCCGTGCGCCGTCACTCGATGTAGGCGGCGCAGCCGGTCATGCAGATGAAGTTGCGGCTGAACTCGCAGGACGCCCGGCTCGCGCAGCGATAGTTGTAGTGGTCGGCGGCGACGTGCTCGCCGCCGTTCACGTACAGACCGAGCAGCTGCGCGTCACGGTCGGTGGTCTGGCGCAGGTGCAGGATCCGCAGCGTGTCCTGCACGCCGAACAGGCCGAGCAGCTCGAATGCCTGGCTCACGCTGAGCTCGGCCTCAACGTCGTCGTAGCGGTAGCCGGTCAGACCGCGCGCATTGAAGCTGAGGCTGGCGAGAAAGCGCTCGCGCGCATGCGGACTCAGCGCGTCCAGCGGCGATCCGCGGCCGAGCCGGTTCGCCAGATGCGCCTGCAGATCCGACGCGGACTTGATCGGCGCGAGGAACTGCTCGATGTCGCGGCGGCGCTGGACTTCGGTATCGAACGCCGGCTGCATGCTCGCGTCGATATAGGCCGGGGGCTGCTCGCGCGAATGCAGATCGGCCGCCTGGCAGGCGATCGGAAAGGCGACCAGGGCGGCGAGGATCAGATGGAATTTCATCGGTGCATATCTCCTTCGGTTGTCGGTTTCATTGCCGACCGGCCCATGCCTGCCCCAGGCAACCGGACGACGCCACACCACATCGATGAGGTATCGCGCTGGACTCAGTTCGGGTGCGCCCTCCCCCGGCCCGGCGGCCGCGATGCGGGATCGAAACGGGAGCGGCATGCGCGAGCCGGCGGCACGCGGCGCAGGCTCAAGCGCATACGGGAGCGACGCGAGCGGCACGGCCGCGGCGCGAACGGATCGCGCGGGTCGACGGTCAGGCGATGCGGCGGGCCGGCATCGGCCGCGATGCCGGCGATCAGCCGGCGCGGAGCGGCGCCTTGCCGCGTCCGTCCTCGAGCGCTGGATCGCGCTGCCGCATCAGCCCGCATGGTCTTCTCCCTGAAGTGCCGTGTCGTGATCGCAGGCTGGCACAACGGATCAGCGCATGCAAGTTTCACTTACATTTTGTATGAAATTATCACTAACATTCCGCACCGCAGCGGCGTGCGGGCCGCGCGCGACGCAGCCGCCCGCCGATCGGCGCAGAAACGGTCAGGCGGCGATCAGCGATTGATGCGCGGCGACGCCGGCCTGCATGCCGTCGGCGACCGCGAAGGCGATGCTGCCGGCCATGCGCGCCGCGTCGCCGCAGGCGTAGACGCCGGGCACCGTGGTCGCCTTCGTCTGGTCGGTGCGCAGATAGGCACCGAGCGGACCGGCCTCGGTCGCGCAGCCGAGCTGGTCGGCCAGCGTGCCGTTGACCACGGTGCGGCTCAGCGTGAACAGGCCGTCCAGGGCGATCCGCCTGCCGTCGGCCAGCACCACGGTGGCCGTGTCGACGATCCGCACGACGCCGGCGCCCTCGATCGTGACGCCGCGCGCGGTCAGCGCTGCGTGCTGCGCGGCATCGGGCGCGTAGCGGCCGTCGGTGAACAGCGTCACCTGTCCCCAGTCCGGCAGCAGCATCGCGTGATGCTGCGAGAGCTCGCTCGAGGCCAGCACGCCGATGCGGCCGTTGTCGAGTTCGTAGCCGTGGCAGTACGGGCAATGGAAGACGCTGCGGCCCCAGCGCTCGGCGAGCCCCTCAAGCGGCGGCAGCCGGTCCTCGACGCCGACCGCGAGCACGAGCCGGCGCGCCCGGATCGCGGCGCCGCCGGCCAGCTCGACGCGGAAGCCGTCGCCGTCCGGCCGGGCGGTGACGGCGGCGTCGGCATGCCAGCGCACGGTCGGGTAGGCCAGCAGATCGGCGCGGCCGGCCGCGGCGATGTCGCCGGGCGCGCGGCCGTCCTGACCGATGAAGCCGTGCGCATGCGCCGCGAAGCGGTTGCGCCGCAGGCCGGCGTCGACGACGGCGACGCGGCGGCGCGCACGCGCCAGCTGCAGCGCGGCCGACAGGCCGGCATAGCTGCCGCCGATCACGGCGACGTCGACGCGATCGGAGGTTTCAGTGTGCATGCAAGGCCGCGCCTCTCGGATGAGCGGCCAGGCGCCGCCCGAAATCGGCCGCCAGCGCGGCCAGCGTGACGCTGCCGAGGCGTCCGATCACGACCGCCTCGGCGGCCTGGAAGGCCTCCTCGAGCGCGGCGTTGACGGCCTGTTCGACCAGGCAGACCGGATCGGGCGTGCGATGCCCGATCGCCAGCAGCGGCGGCGCGCCGACCGCGGCATAGACGTCGCGCAGCGTGACCGCGGCCGGATCGCAGCGGACCACCCAGCCGCCGCCGTGTCCCTTGGCCGAGCCGACGTAGCCGAGCCGACGCAGGCCGGCCAGCGTGCGCCGCACGACGACCGGATGCGTGCCGAGATAGCCGGCGAGCGCTTCGGACGTCAGCGGGCGGTCGCTGTGGATCATGTGCAGCAGCACGTGCAGCACCGAGGAGAGGCGGCTGTCGCTTTTCATATAACTTCTTATGTTACATGAAAGCGCGCGCCGTGCAACCGCCACCGCTCACGGCACGGCCGGCACCGGGCGCGGGTCCGGACGCGAACGCGCCTTGAGACCGAACAGCGGCCGCAGCCAGCCGATCCGGCGGATCAGCTCGTAGCCGCCGAAACAGCCGGCCAGCGTCAGCACCACCAGCAGCGGCCCTTCGAGCAGCGGCGGCAGCGCCAGCGGCCGCAGTTGGTAGGCCAGGATCACGATCAGGGTCTGGTGCAGGATGTAGACCGGAAACACCGCCGGCACCAGGTAGCGCAGCAGCGGACCGTCGTGCGCGGCGAACCGCCGCGCGAAGCCGAGCACCGCGACGATCGCGCACCACTGCTGCACCGCCCAGATCGCGCGCTGCGCCTGGCGCAGCATGGCCGGCGGGTCGGTATCGGCATACGCGGCGAAGTACCAGGCGATGAAGGCCCAGGCGGCCAGAGCCAGCCCGAGCGCCGTCCAGCGCCGGCGCTCGATCGCATCCCAGACCGGACCGCTGCGCGCGATCAGGAAACCGGCGACGAACACGGCGAAGTACTGCACGTGGTTGTACCAGTCGTCGGTCAGCCCGTGCGTCGAGCCGAATCGTCCGATCAGGGCGATGCGGGCCGCGGCCAGGAACAGGATCGGCCAGACCAGCAGTCCCCAGCCTCCGAGCGCGCGCGCCAGTCCGCCGCGCAGGCGCTCGACCGCCCGTGGCGCCGCCACGGCCAGCACGCCCAGCACCATCGTGTAGACCCACAGATAGGCCACGAACCACAGGTGGTTCCAGGTCGGCAGGTGCAGGCAGCCGTCGTCGTCGCAGAAAGTGGAATCGGCTTTGAGATAGCGCAGCCAGAACGCCAAGTAGCCGTCGTGGTAGCCGCCCGGATAGCGCGAATCGAGCAGCTCGTAATAGGCCTGCGGCGGCACGATCACCAGCATGCCGAACGCCAGCGGCAGCAGCAGCCGCCACGAGCGCGGCCCGAAGAAGCGCAGACGCCCGCCGGCCGCCTGCGCGGCCTGTGCCTTGCCGAGCAGGAACGCGGTCGCCGCACCGGACACCAGGAACAGCAGCGACAGCCGCCACGGCCCGCTCAGCAGCATCAGCGGCTCCAGCGCCGGACCGGCCTGCGGACTCTTCACATGCCAGTCCCAGCTCACGTAGTACATGCCGACGTGGTACAGGACCAGCACGCCGAACGCGCATACGCGCACCCAGTCCAGATCGTAACGGCGCTCCATCGGTGCTCCTGGTCGTCAAGGGACCGGCACAGCCTGTCCCGTGGGATGCGTGCCGACCAGCCGAAAGTGACCGGCCGCGCGGCCGCTGGGACGAGACGCGGCCCCACGGGGACCGGTCGGGACGTCCGCCGCCGCCCTGCGCCTGCGCGATGCCGCATCACCGTCCGGGGCGGTCCGGCCGGGCACGACGCCGGCGTGGGCCCGGACGCGGGGTCGGCAAACCGGATCGCACGCCCTACCATGCGCGAGCCATGTCCACGCCCGCCGCCACGCCCGCTCCCGCGCCTTCCGCCTACGACCGCTACCGGCCGTGGCAGCGCCTCGTCGAGATCGGCTTCTGGGTCGTCACGATCCTCGCCAACGCGATCGGCAACAGCGTGACCGTGCTGATGGACGTGCGCCGCGTCGGGCTCGACGTCGCCGACTGGGAGCCGGCGGTCTGGGAGTTCTCCAGCGCGCTGCTGTGGCTGGCGATCGTGCCGTGCCTGGTCTGGTTCACGCGGCGCGTGCCGCTGCAGTGGGACGGCCTGCGCCGCTATCTGGGCCTGCACCTGGCCGCCAGCGTCGTGGTCTGCCTGGTCCATGTCGGCGGCATGGTGGGTCTGCGCGTGCTGGCCTACCGGATCATGGGCGATACCTACACCTTCGGCGACTGGGCGACCGAACTCGGCTACGAGTACATCAAGGACATCCGCAGCTACGCCGGCATGGTGCTGGCGATCGAGATCTACCGGCTGCTGCTGCGCCGGCTGCAGGGCGAGGTCAGCTTGCTGGCCGCGCCCGACGAAGGGCCGCCGCTGGAGCCGGTCGACCGACCCGAGCGCTTTCTGGTGCGCAAGCTCGGACGCGAGTTCCTGGTCGCCGCCGCCGACGTCGAGTGGCTGCAGGCCGCCGGCAACTACGTCAACCTGCACATGCGCGGCCACGACTATCCGCTGCGCAGCACGATCGCCGGCATCGAGACGCGCCTGGATCCGGCCCGCTTCGCGCGCGTGCACCGCAGCTACATCGTCAATCTCGACCGCATCGCCTCGATCGAGCCGCTCGACACCGGCGATGCGCGCCTGCATCTGGTCGACGGCACCGTGCTGCCATGCAGCCGCCGCCATCGCGCCGCGCTGAGGGAGCGCGTCTGAATCAGCTGCCGGGCCGCGCTTCGGGTTTCGGCTCGGTCACCTCCTCGCCCGGGCGTGCGCGGCCGGCCATCTCGGCACCCGCGTCGGGCGCGAGGCCGCGCATCATCCAGACCGAGCTGGCCGAGACCAGGCCGATCGCGACGAACGCCAGCGCATAGTTGTCGAGCGCACCGAGCGGCTGGCCGGTCAGCGCGCCGGCGGCGCTGAGCGCGTAGCCGCCGGCGGTCACACCGAGCGCCAGCGCCACCTGCTGCACCATCGCCGCCAGGCCGCTGGCCTGCCCCATCCGCGCCGGCTCGACCTCGGCATAGGTGATCGCGTTGAGGCTCGTGAACTGCAGCGAGCGGAAGCAGCCGCCGATCAGCAGCACGCCGATCATCAGCGCGATCGGCGTATCCGGGCCGAACAGGCCGTAGCTGCACAGCAGCAGCGAGGCCAGCACCGCATTGGCGACCAGCACCGGTCGGAAACCGAAGCGGCGCAGGATCCGCGTCGCGATCGTCTTCATGAACATCGCACCGGCCGCCGAGGTGAACGTGATCAGGCCCGACTGCAGCGGATCGAAGCCGAAGCCGAGCTGCAGCATCAGCGGCAGCAGGAACGGGATCGCGCCGATGCCGATCCGGAACAGCGCACCGCCGAGCACGGCGATGCGGAACGTCGGCAGCCCGAACAGCGTCAGGTCGATCAGCGGATGCGTGCGCCGCCGCGCATGCATCGCATACAGCACCAGGATCGCGACGCCCGCCGCCGCGACGGCGACCGACAGCGCGGGACTCACCAGATGCCGGCCGAGCGTCGCCAGGCCGAAGATCGTCGCCGCCAGGCCGGTGCCCGACAACGCGAAGCCGCGCCAGTCGAGCGGTCCGACCGTCTCGCGCAGCAGCGGCACGTGGCGCCAGGCCAGCACGATGCCGAGCAGGCCGATCGGCAGGTTGATCAGGAAGATGTAGCGCCAGTGGCTGTAGGTCGTGATCAGGCCGCCGAGCACCGGCCCCAGCATCGGCCCGAGCAGCGCCGGGATCGTCAGCCAGCTCAGCGCGCGCACCAGCTCGGCCTTGGGCACGCTGCGCAGCAGCACCAGGCGGCCGACCGGCACCATCATCGCGCCGCCGATGCCCTGCGCGAACCGCGCCGCGACCAGGCTCTCGAGCGACTGCGCAGCCGCGCAGCCGAGCGAGCCGAGCAGGAACACGCCGATCGCGGTCATGAAGGTCGGCCGCGCGCCGAAGCGGTCGGCGACCCAGCTGCTGATCGGAATGAACACCGCCAGTGCCAGCAGATAGCTGGTCAGCGCCAGCTTCAGCGCGACCGGCTCGACGCCCAGATCGGCCGCCATCGCCGGCAGCGAGGTCGCGATCGCGGTCGAGTCCATGTTCTCGATGAACAAGGCGGTGGCGACGATCAGCGGCAACAGGCGTTCGCGTTTCAAATGACGGCGGTCGCAGCGGTCCAGGCGCGCATTGTCGCCCACCCCGCCTCCCCGCGGATGAGCGCATCCGCACTGCCACGCCGCGGCGGGTGCGGGACGCTCCGTCCGGCAGCGTCGCCGCTCGAGAACGAGGAGCGGCGCTCAGGCGCCATGCCGTCTCTTCGCTCTTCGTGCGCCCCGCGATCGGGGCAGCGGCCGGCCGAGCGGAGGTATCGGACACGAGCGTCGCGCGTCCCTCCATCGGAAACGTGCCGGACCGGCTGGTCTACTGCTCGAACCCGTCGCGGAAGATCGTGTCGTACCACTCCACCGCACCCAGATCGCCCGGCGGTGACTCCGGATAGACATGCGCGCCACCGAAGCGCTCGCCGTGGAAGTCGCGTTCCACCGACACCGTGCAGCGGTCGATCAGGTCCGCGCCCGGCGCGAAGGTCGTGCCGTTCACCGCCAGCGCCCCGGGCGGCAGCACCTCGAACAACCCGGACGTCGGGTCCGGGATCACCGTGTGCGCGTCGAATCCGGCCGTGCTCTGGAAGAAGCCGCACCACCTGCGCGTGAACCGGCTCGGCGGCGCCGCGCCGGCCATGGCCACCGGTGCCGGTACGCCGACGGCGCCGAAGATGCTGGCCTGGGCGACGGCGGCCGCGTCGGCGACGTCCATCCGCACGAACTGGTCCAGCGGCGTGTCGGTCAGCGCCGTGGTATGCACGACCTCCAGCGTCCCGGCGCCGGCGACCGAGAACAGCGAGCGGCCGAGCGCGGGTTCGGCGCTGCTGGCGTCCACGCGGTTGCCGGTCAGCACGCTGCTTTCGATGCGCGAGCGCCGCTGTGCCGCGCGTATCAGCGACCGGCGGCTTTCGTTGCCGGTGACGAAGGCGCGGATCAGCTCCAGCGCGCCCTGGGAGGCGATCAGCTCGCCCTCGGCCACCGGTGCCGGATCGGCCGGATCGAAGCGGTTGCCCTGGAAGCTCACGCACGGCACCGGCGCGAAGAACTCGCAGCGCACGGCCGGGCCGGCCGGTTCCACGCGCACGGCCAGTTCCGGATTCATCAAGGCCAGCCCCAGCGTGCCGCGGCCGCGCTGTTCGGCGACGTGCAGGTTGCGCAGGCGGAACCGGCTCGGCCCGTTGGGCAGGCTCAGCGAGCCGAGCTGGAAGCTCGCGGCCAGGCACAGCCCCGGCGCCTGCCCTTCGTTGTGGGTCACCGCCAGCATGCCGTTCTGCCCTTCCGCGGCACCCAGGCTGCGCCAGCCGTCCGGCCCCATCGGCACGGCAGCGTCCAGGGTGGCATAGCCGGCGCCGCAGCCGCCCGCACCGGTGGATCGATTGCCGACGATCCAGGCGGCGGCCCCGGCACGCGGCCGCGGCTGGAAGCCGCCCCCGCCCTCGACGCTGCCGAAGCAGTAGAACCCGCCGCCGCGCGCCGCGCTGTTGAAGCCGATGGTGCCGTCGACCAGGACGATGCTGCCGTGGCGGATCCGGTCCGGCGAGGCGTTCGCCCAGGTGCCGCCGCAATAGATGCCGCCACCCTGGTCGGCCGCGGCGTTGTTCATGATCTGCGCCCCTTCGTCGACGTAGAGATCGGCCTTGGCGACCGGATCGGTGGTCCGGACCTCGCTGCCGATCAGCGCGACGCCGCCGCCGCGGCCGGCGCCGTTGTTGCGGATCGTGGCGCCCCGGCCCAGCAGCACCGAGGCACGCCCGCGGATCACCAGGCCGCCGCCGGCGTTGTAGAACTCGTCGGAACCGACGAACGCATCGCCGCCGGTGACGACGATGCGCCGCAGCTGCAGCGACCCGACGCGGCCGAACAGCCTCAGATCGAAGGCCGGCCGCGCGGCGCCGCCGGACGCGTCGAAGACGGCGCGCCCGGCGTCCGAAGACGGATCGCCGGTCGGCGCCGGATCGGTGCATTCGGCGTAACCGCCCTCGATGAAGACGGCGTCCTGCACGACGAAGGGCGCATAGACGAGGCCGTCGGGAATCGCATAGGTGCCGTTGCGGATGCGGATCTGGTGCGTGCCCGGCTGGGTGCTCAACGCATCCAGCGCGGCGGCCAGGGTCGCATGGTCGCAGCCGCCGCCGCTGCCGACGCGGACCGTGACGGCAGCGGCAGGGGCGACGCCGGCCAGAGACAGCAGGGCGGTCATCAGGATTCGGACGTTCATGGGCACTCTCCCGGGAAGGACGGTCCGCGCCGCCGGAGACGGCTGGAGCCAATGCCTGCTAAGCGCAGGATGGCGCCGCCGGGAGACAGCCGGGCGCAGAGACGGCCCGGCGGATTCGAACGAGGCCGCGCCCGGCAAGCCCGGGTCTCAAGCCGTGAGACGCCGCGCGGCGAGGATGCACCGGTCGCCCGCGTTGCCTCCCCTGGCCGGGCGGCGACACCACTCGCCCGCAGCCGCTCGTCGTGAGACGCCGGATCTGCGGGCTTTTTTTGCCGCGCTCCGGGCCTAGTCGGCGCGGGGTGCCTCCGGGACAGCCTCGGCATCGACATCGGGTGCGAGACGGTTGGCCGCGGTCTGTGCGGCACCGATCAGCCAGTCGTTGGCCTCGTTGGCCTCGATGAACGCGTGCAGCCCATAGCGGCGGTAGTAGCCCTCGCGCACGAACGGATCGGCTTCGACCAGGCGCTGCGCGGCGGCGGCATCGGTGGCCTCGAGCACCTGCAGCGCGCCGTCGTCGTCGGTGAACGGCCCGCACAGGATCAGATGGCCGAGCGCCGCCTGCGTACGCAGGTGACGCACGTGCGCGAGCAGCAGCGCATCGCTGAGCCGGCCGCGCTGCTTGTCGGAGAGGATCACCAGGAATCGCGCCATCGTGCCGGTCCGGCTGCCGGTCAGCGCGTCCAGACCCACTGCAGGCCGAGCATGACGCTGCGGCCGGCACCGGGCTCGTAGTAGCGGCCGTTGCCGTCGTTGACGATGACCGAGCCGACATAGTCGCGGTCGAACAGGTTGTCGACGCGCAGGAAGCTGCGCAGACGCCCGTTCGGCAGCTCGAAGCCGTAGCCGACGTCGGCCGCGTAGATCACCGACATCGGCGCCGATTCGCTGCCGACGTCGTTGACCGGAATCGAGCTGACGTAGTCGGCCTGCGCGCCGAAGCGCCAGCCGCGCTCGCCGCCCCAGGTCAGGCCGGCGTGCAGGTCGGTGCGCGGCACGCCGGGGATCCGCGTACCGGCGGCGACCGGCGTGGTCGGGTTCGTGCACGGCACGCCGGTGCAGGTCAGGAAGCCGCTGCGGAAGGTGGCTTCCAGCCAGGTCGCCGCCAGGCGCAGGCTGAGATCCTCGGCCAGACCGAGCGTGAGCCCGGCCTCGGCGCCCTGCCGCCGCGCGGCGCCGACGTTGCGATAGCTGGTGCGGCCGCCGGCATTGGTCGCCACCGCGATCTCGTCGTCGGTGTCGGCGCGGAACAGCGCGACGTCGAGCGCCGCAGCGCGGCCGAACCGCCACTTGGCGCCGAGCTCGCCGCTGCGCGTGCGCGCCGGCAGCAGGCCGAAGTTGAGGCCCGAGCCGCCGTCGTTGCGATAGCCGAGCTCGTTGAACGTCGGCGTCTCGAAGCCCTTGCCCCAGCTGGCGTAGACACTCGCGTCCGGCGAAGCCTCGAACAGCAGGCCGGCGACCGGCGAGGTGGCCGAGTAGTCGCGGTTGCCGCTGTCGTCCGGGTTGGCGCCGACGACGTAGCGGTCGGTCATGTCGAACTTGACCTTGCTGTGGCGCACCCCGGCCATCAGCGACCAGCGCTCGGCGAAGCGCCAGGTGGCCTGGGCGTACTGGTCGAAGTTGTCGACGGTGTTGATCTCGTTGCGGCGCAGCCGGCCGCGCACGCCGAGCGCCTCGCCGACGAAGTTCTCGTAGCCGCGCCGGTGCTGGTCCTGTTCGTCGTAGTTGAGGCCGACCGTCAGCTCGATCGGGTCGAGCGCATAGGTCCAGCGCGCGTCGGCGCCGGCGTAGTCGCCGTCGAGGTCGATCACGCCGCCGGCATGCAGCGGATTGGACTGGGTCGCGACCGGGATCGCCAGATACTGCTCGACCTCGCGGCGGCCGCCGTAGGCCATCAGGCGCAGCGTATGCGCGCCGCCGATCGCCTGTTCGAAGATCGCGCCGACCTGCTTCTGGTCGACGCTCTTGCGCGTATCGAACTGCTCGGCCACGGCGGCGACCTGGCGCGGGTCGGCCTCGTACTGGGCGCGCGTGAGGCCGAGCGGGTCGTCCGCATCGGGGATGTAGACGGTGTTGGCGACCACCGTCAGCGAGCTGCCGCTGCCGAAGTCCCAGCTCAGCTTGGCATTGCCCGATTCGCGACGGGCGGCGCTGTGGTCGCGATAGCCGTCGGTCTGGAAGTGGCTGAAGTCGAGGTTGTAGCCGAACGGGCCGGAACTCCCGCGCGCGTTGACGCTGGCACGGCCGACGCCGTAGCTGGCGCCGACCAGGCCGAGACGGATCTCGTCCGCGTCGCGGCCGTCGGCCGTGAAGAGCTGGATCACGCCGCCGGCGGAATTGCCGTACAGCGCCGAGAACGGGCCGCGCAGCACCTCGACGCGGTCGGCCGAGTCGAGATTGAAATGCGAGACCTGCCCCTGCCCGTCGGGCATCGATGCCGGGATGCCGTCGACGAACAGGCGCACGCCGCGCACGCCGAAGGTGGAACGCGCGCCGAAGCCGCGAATCGAGATCTGCTCGTCCTGGGCATAGTTCTGGCGGTTGCGCGCGAGCACGCCGGGCACGGCCTCGAGCACTTCGGAGACGTTGACGCCGAGCGCGGCGCGGTCGGCCGTGTCGACCGGTACCGCGTCGATCGCGGCCGGCACGTCCTCGGCCTGGCGTGCGGTGCGTGTGGCGGTCACGACGACGACCGGCAGCTTGTCGGCGTCCTCGGCCGGTGCGGCGGCGGTCTCGGCGAGAACGGGCGCGGCCAGCACCAGCGCGGAACCCAGGAAGCCGGTCAGGCCTGTACGCATCGCGGAACGCCCCTGAACATGTGGAAGGAGCGGTGTTGTGCCCAATCGCGCGCGGCGCCGCAAGGCGAATCGGCCCCGGGCGGCGCCGGGCGCCGGCATTTCATGAAAATCATGAGGTTTATGCTGCATCCGCAGCACCGGCCGCGCCGCCGGCGGCGCGCTGCGCGCCGGGCCGCGGGCGGCGGACGGGCACGGCCAAGCCGCGCCCGCCCGCGATCTCAGGGATCGGTCGGCAGGAAGTCGAGTGCGACCGAGTTCATGCAGTAGCGGTTGCCGGTCGGCGGCGGGCCGTCCGGAAACACGTGGCCGAGGTGGCCGTCGCAGCGCGCACAGCGCGTCTCGATACGGATCATGCCGTGGCTGGTGTCGCGCAGCTCACGGATGTGCGCCGGATCGTACGGCGTGAAGAAGCTCGGCCAGCCACTGCCCGATTCGAACTTGGCATCCGAGCGGAACAGCGGCAGCGCGCACAGCCGGCACACGTAGATGCCGTCCTCGTGATTGTCGAGCAGCGCGCCGCAGAACGGCCGCTCGGTGCCGTGGTCGAGCAGGATGCGCCGCTCCTCCGGATCCAGCCGCGCCGCCAGACGGTCGCGCTCGGCCGGATCGAGGCTGAGCTCGTAGCCGGAAGCGGACTTGCTCATCGCTCGCCCTCCTTCTTGAGACGATCGGCGAACTGCTTGCGGACCTTGATCACCTTCGGGATCGCCACGGCCGCGATGTACGGCTGCTCCGGATGCTGGGCCGCATAGTTCTGGTGGTACTGCTCGGCGCGGTGGAACGCATCCAGCGGCACCACCTCGGTGACGATCGGCGCCGCGAAGACGCCGGCGGCCTGCAACTGCGCGATGTAGGCCTCGGCGACCTCCTTCTGCGCGGCGTCGGCGTAGAACACCGCCGAGCGGTACTGGCGGCCGACGTCGTTGCCCTGGCGGTCCTTCTGGGTCGGATCGTGCGCGACCGAGAAGAACACCTTGAGCAGCTCGCCGTAGCTGATCTTCTCGGGATCGTAGTCGATCGAGACGACCTCGGCATGATTGGTGTCGCCGGCGCAGACGGTCTTGTAGTCGGCCGTCGCGGCGCTGTCGCCGCTGTAGCCGTTGACGACGTCGATCACGCCGTCGAGCTCGCGGAACACCGCCTCGACGCACCAGAAGCAGCCGGCCGCCAGGACCGCGTTCTGCGGACCGCTGACGCTGACCGGGTCGATGTCGCGTGCGGCATCGGGGAAGTCGCCACGCGCGACGGTGAGATTGCGTCCGGGAATGTCGCAGACCAAAGCCATGACACGCTCCAAGGAAAGCGCGCAGTGTAGACGGATCGCGCCGGCGGGGCCCGGCGCGTCCGCGCTCGCGCGGAGCCGAGGAAATGGGGGCGCGGCGCGGGCTTGCAACGGTTCGCAGACGTTGAGACGGCCGCGCGCATACTCACACCCATGCCGCGTCCACGCCCCGACGATCCCGCCGACCTGAGCCGACCTGAACGCATCAAGGGCCGCGGCGCCGCGTCCAATCCGGTCGGCCGCTTCGAGACCGTCACGCGCACCGTCGAGGACGACGGTTGGTACCGCGAGGAACAGGGCCGTCCGCGCCCGGCCACCGAAGTCCGCGAGATCCGCGCGCGCAGCATCGTCACGCACAACGAATCGCCGGACGTGCCGTTCACGCAGTCGATCAATCCGATCCTCGGCTGCGAGCACGGCTGCGTCTACTGCTATGCGCGGCCGTCGCACGCGTACCTCAATCTCTCGCCGGGCCTGGACTTCGAAACGCGGCTGTTCGCGAAGGTCAACGCCAGCGAGCGGCTGCGCGCGGAACTGGCCCGGCCCGGCTACGTCTGCTCGCCGATCAATCTGGGTTCCAACACCGACCCGTACCAGCCGGCCGAGCGGCGCTACCGCATCGCGCGCCAGGTGATCGAGGTGCTGGCCGAGTGCCGCCATCCGCTGACGATCATCACCAAGAACGCGCTGGTCGAACGCGACCTGGACCTGCTCGCGCCGATGGCGCGCGACCGGCTGGTGCAGGTGTTCGTGTCGGTGACCTCGCTCGACAACCACCTGTCCAGCGCGCTCGAGCCGCGCGCCAGCGCACCGCACCGGCGCATCGAGGCGATCGCCAACCTCAACGCGGCCGGCGTGCCGTGCGGCGTCATGGTCGCGCCGATCATTCCGGCCGTGACCGACATGTGGATCGAGCGGATTCTCGAGCAGGCCGTCGCCGCCGGCGCATGCAGCGCCGGCTATACCGTGCTGCGCCTGCCGTGGGAACTCAAGCAACTGTTTCGCGACTGGCTGGACCTCCACGCCCCCGAGCGCGCCGAACACGTCATGAGCCTGCTGCGGCAGATGCGCGGCGGCCGCGACAACGATCCGCGTTTCTCGCACCGCATGCGCGGCGAAGGCGTGTTCGCCGACTTGCTGCGCCAGCGCTTCGCGGTCGCCTGCCGCAAGGCCGGCCTCGACCGCGGCCGCGAGCGGCCGCTGGCGACCGACCTGTTCCGGCCGCCGCGGCCGGACTCGCCGCAGGGCAGCCTGTTCTGAGGAGACGCGCCTGATCGGACTTACCTGACGGCCAGCCCGATCGAGCCATCCGACCCGGCAGCCCTGACCGGGCGCACCGATCGAGCGCTCGCCGATCGAGTCGGCGCGAACCGGGCGCAGCCGATCGAGCACCTTGCATCCCGATCGCTGTCGATGTCGATCCGACGCGATTGCGCGCGCCGCGCCCGCGCGCCCGGCGCGGGATTCGGACGAATGGCCCCGGCAGACGCGGCACGCCGGCGCGAACGCCGCACGGATCCGGCGCGGCAGCGGCACGCCGCTGCGTGACACGGTGCCGCACCCTTTCCGCAGTTGACCTCGATCAACTCGCCTGCCGGGCCGCAACGGATGATGGCGGCACATCAATAAAACCCGGAGCCCCGTCATGAAGCACTCGTTGTCTCTCGCCGTCTTCGCGGCCCTCGCGCTCGGCGCGCCCGCCCTCAAGGCCGCCGATGCCGGCGACTGGCAGTTCAAGTTCGGCGCGCACGTCGTCGACCCCAAGTCGAACAACGGCACGCTGGCCGGCGGCACGTTGAAGGCCGACGTCGACAGCGACTGGAAGCCGACGTTCTCGCTGGAGTACTACTTCTCGCCGAATCTCGGCCTCGAGGTGCTGGCCGCGCTGCCGTTCAAGCACGACATCAGCCTCAACGGCACCAAGGCCGGCGAGACCAAGCACCTGCCGCCGACCGTGTCGCTGCAGTGGCATTTCCTGCCGGACGCCAAGGTCAGTCCGTTCGTCGGCCTCGGCCTCAACTACACGCGCTTCTTCTCGACCAAGGAAACCGGTCCACTGGCCGGCACCAACCTCGACCTCGACGATTCCTGGGGCCTGGCCGCCCACGTCGGCGTCGACTTCGCGCTGAAGGACCGCTGGTCGGTCACGCTCGATGCGCGCTGGATGGACATCGACACCGACGTCAAGGTCGACGGCGCCAAGGTCGGCACCGTCAACATCGATCCGATCGTCTACGGCGTCGCATTCGGCTATCGGTTCTGATCCGCGTCGCGCGGCGGCAGGACGCCGCCGGCACGAGCGGCGGTCCCGCCCGTATCGGGCCGCCGCACGAGCTCCCACGGGCTCGACGGCCGCGCAGCGCGCGCCGGCCGGGCGCGGCGGTTGCAGGACGCATGCCGTCACGCCGTTCAGGGGGAAGCTGCGGGCCGGCGCATCAGCGCCGGCTCGTCGCTTTTGTTTGCGAATGGCAGTCCGCACCACACGTAGAATCGGCTTCACCTCCCGCCGACCCGGAGCTGCCGATGAAACACCTGCCGCTACGCCCGATGCGAATCTTCGCGCTGCTCGCGCTGCTCGCGATCGGTGCTCCCGCCATCGCCGCCGACGCGCCGCAGGCCGCCGCCGGCATCAAGGAAACGCTCTCGCGCAGCGTCGAGGCCGCGATTGCCCAGCTCGGCAAGCCCGACGGCTTCCTCGCCGACAAGGCCGTGCGCATCGCCGTGCCCAAGCCGCTCGAACCGGTCGCCAAGACCGCACGCAGGCTCGGCCAGGGCCAGTACGTCGACCAGCTCGAGACCGCGATGAACCACGCCGCCGAGCAGGCCGTGCCGGCCGCTGCCGAGATCTTCGGCGAGGCGATCCGCGCGATGTCGGTGCAGGACGCGCTCGGCATCGTCGGCGGCTCCAAGGACGCCGCGACCGCCTACTTCCGCCGCAGCAGCGGCGAGGCACTGCGCGCGAAGATGCTGCCGCTGGTCGCGCAGGCGACCGATTCGGCCGGCGTCACCAAGGCCTACAAGCAGTTGACCGACAAGGGCGGCGGCAAGCTCGCCGCGCTCGGTGCCAGCAGGGAATCGCTCGACCTCGACCGCTACGTGACCGACAAGGCGCTCGACGGCCTGTTCCACACGATCGCCGAGCAGGAAGCGCAGATTCGCGACAACCCGGTCGCGACCGGCAGCGCATTGCTGCAGTCGCTGTTCGGTCCGCGCTGAGCGCGCACGCCGGACGCCGCCGGGACGTCCTCAGCGTCCGGACCGCATCGACGGCGGCGCCGCCTCGCTCGGCGGCGCCGCACCGTTCACCGCCGTCTCCCCGTCCGCTGCCGGCGGTGCCCAGGCGCGCAGTTCGCCGACCATGGCGATCACCGGCGCCGGCAGCGTGGCCGGCGGCGCACTCCCGCTCCAGGTGATCCGGTGCGTGCCGCCGCTGCCGGTCCGCGACAGCGTGCAGCTGATATTGCCGGGCTTGCGATGGCTCAGACGCTCGAAGTCGGCCGCGTCGAGCCATGCATGCCAGCGCCGCAGCGCCCCGGCATCGTCGCCGAGCGGCTGCTCGACGCGCGGCGCGCCGAGCGGCTGGCGGACCTGCCAGAGCCGTCCCGCGCCGTCGATACGGCGGCCGCCGGACGCGCCGCTGAAGCCGCCGCCACAGATCAGCTCGATGCTGCGTGCGACCCCGTCGGGCGGCGCGTTCGCCTGCGATTGCGCCCCGGCCGGCGACGCCGCGCAGACCGTCGCGGCCAGGACGAGCGCGATCGCCGCCGCGTGCCGTCTGGACATCATCGAATGCTCCGCGTCGGCACGACCCGTCTCGCTCGCCGGGTCAGCACGGACGAGCCGGTTCACGGCTGCCCGAACGGCTGCGGATCTAGGACGGTCCGCGCTCATTCGGCCAGCTCCGCCTCGACGCTCAGCCCCCAGGCCTCCAGCGCATCGAGCAGCGCCTGGCGATCGGCGTAAAGCGGATCGGCGCGCAGCGCCGCGATCGTGGCGCGATAGTCCTGCAGCGTCAGGCCGGTCAGCGGCGTCGGCCGCAGCAGCCGCTCGCGGCGGAACGCCTGCCAGCGCGCGGTCTCGTCGGCGTCGAGCGTTTCAGGCCAGTTGCGCGCGCGATAGCGAAACAGCAGCTCGGCATAGCGCGGATCGCGAAAGGCCGCCGCGTAGCGCGCGAGCTCGGCCGCCGGCGTGCGCCGCACCTCGCGCAGCAGGGCGCGGTCCGCGTCGGGCAGGAAGCCGCCGTAGAGCGCCAGCTCCGGATCCTGAGCGGTCTGCGCGTCGCGGGCCAGCGTGAACACCTGACGCACCTTGGCGGCCAGGCCGTCGGCGGCGCGCAACCGGTCCAGGTGGCGCTGCGCGCGGTCCAGATCCAGGCCGATACGCGCCAGGTCGATGCCGCGCGCGGTCGACAGCGGTGCCAGCGCCGGCGAGCGGTTGGCATGGATCGCCTTGAGGCCGATCCGCTCCACGCCCTCGGGCAGATCGGCGCGCGGCGTGAACACGCGATCGGCGATCGCCTCGGCGTCGAGCGCGATCAGGTCGGCGGGATCGGCGTCCAGATCGACGACCAGCACCGCATTGGGCAGATGCGGATGCATCGCCAGCGGCGCGATCGGCGCGAGGCAGCCGCGGCTGGCCGGATAGCGCGAGGACACGTGCAGCAGCGGCGCCATGGTGGCGACGTCGAGCAGCTCGAACACGCGCTGCTTGCGGCGCAGCGCGAACTGGTACTCGAACAGGCGCGGCTGCCGCAGGCGCACCAGCCGCGCCAGTCCGATCAGCGCCTCGACGTCCGACAGCGCCTCGTGCGCGCGGGTCTGCACGATGCGGTTGGCGGCCGCCAGGTCCTCGAGGCGGAAGCTCGCGCTGCCGTCCTCGCGCGTCGGCCAGACCAGGCCCTCGGGCCGCAGCGCATAGCAGATGCGCATCAGGTCGATCAGGTCCCAGCGCGAATTGCCGTCGCGCCACTCGCGCTCGTACGGATCGTAGAAGTTGCGGTACAGCAGCTGGCGCGTGAACTCGTCGTCGAAGCGGATCGAGTTGTAGCCGACCACGCAGCTGCCCGGCACGCTCATCGCCTCGTGCACCTGCGCGGCGAAATCGACCTCGGCCAGGCCTTCGTGCGCGAGGCGCTGCGGCGTCAGCGCGGTGATCATCACCGCCTGCGGGTGCGGCAGCACGTCGGGCGCCGGCCGGCACAGCAGATCGATCGGCTCGCCAATCGGCTCCAGGTCCGGCGTGGTGCGGATCGCCGCGAACTGGGCCGGCCGGTCGCGGCGCGGATCGGCGCCGGTCGTCTCGTAGTCGTGCCAGAGGAAGGTCGGACTCATCGGGGCGGCGATCCTTCGGTCGATGCGGTCGTCGGCGGCGCGGCTGCGGCTGCGGGTTCGGCTCTGGCTGCCGGTTCGGCCTCGCGCTCGGGCGGCGCGGGCGCCTCGGCGATCAGCGTACTGATCTGCGCGAGGTCGCGCAGCACGTCCAGATGCAGCGCGCTGCTCTGCAGCGTGTCGGCGCGCCCGCTGCGCAGCCGCTCGAAATGGCTGTCGGCCGCTTCGCTCTCGGCCCGCTCGAACGCGGCACGCTCGGCCTGCAGCGCGCCCGCGCCGCGCGCGTCCTCGGTCGTGAACAGCGCGGCGGCGACGCGCAGGGCCGGGATCAGCCGGTCGAACAGCGTCAGCAGTTCGCCGCGGCCCTCGGCCGAGAACGCCGTGCCTTCGCGCAGCCGTTTCGCGGCGTGTCCGCGCAGGCTGCGGTCGACCACGTCGCCGGCCTGCTCCAGGTGCGTGGCGAAGCGCAGGATCTCGTTGAGCCGGCGGTGGTCGGCGGCGCCGAGCTCGTCGGCATCCAGGCCGATCAGATAGGTCTTGATCGCGGCATTGAGACGGTCGAGGACGTCGTCCTGACGCTCGATCTCGCCCGCGTCGTGGCGGCCGTCGCGGGTCAGCACCGGACGGACCGCGATCAGCATGCGCTCGAGCACGTCGGCCATGCGCAGGGCCTCGCGCGCGGCATTGCCGAGCGCGACCACCGGCACCTGGCGCGCGGCCGGATCCAGATACAGCGGCCGTCCCGGATCGTCGGCGGCCGGCCGGTCCGGCAGCAGGCGCCGCAGCAGGCCGGCATAGGGGACGAGCATCGGCAGCAGCAGCGCCGCCAGCGCCAGATTGAACGCGGTGTGGAAATCGGCGACCGCGCGTGCCGGATCGGCTTGCCACGGCGCCACGCCATGCGCGAGCAGCGGCAGCGCCGGCAGCATCAGCAGCGCACCGGCCACGCGCGGCAGCAGATTGCCGACCGGCACGCGCCGGCCGGCCGGATCGGCACCGGCGGCGCCCTCGACGACCGGATTGATCGCGGTGCCGATGTTGGCGCCGAGCACGAACGCGAACGCCGCTTCCGGCGCGACCGCACCCTGGGCGGCCAGCGACATCACCAGCAGCACGACCGCGACGCTCGAATGCGCGGCCCAGGTCACCAGCGCGGCCAGCGCGACGTCGAGCAGCGGCCACGACGACAGCGTGCCGAGCGCGGCACGCAGCGCCGGTGCGTCCTCGTAGCGCGCCATCAGGCCGAGCAGCTGGTGCAGCGCCATCAGCATCAGACCCAGGCCGATGAACACGCGGCCCAGATCGTGCGCGCGCGAACCGGCGCCGCGCCGGAACAGCGTCACGCCGACCAGGATCGACGCCGGCGCCAGCGCCGCGACGTCGAACGAGAACACCTGCACGATCAGCGTGCTGCCGACGTTCGCGCCGAGCATGACCGCCAGCGCCGGCACCAGCGCGACGATGCCGCGATGGGCCAGGCCCGTCGTCATCAGGCCGGTAGCGGTACTGCTCTGCAGCAGCGCGGTCACGCAGGCGCCGGCCAGGAACGCGCGGTCGCGCCGCCGCAGCGCATCGCCGAGCAGCGCGCGCAGGCGCGGTCCGTAGGCGCGCTGCACGCCGGTCTGCACCATATGCGTGCCCCACAGCAGCAGGGCCACGGAGCCGGCGAAGTCGAGCAGGACGATCAGGAGCGACATGGGCCGGCAGTGTGCCGCAAGCGCACGCGGCGCGCCGCATGCGGCGGCAACGACCTAGCCCGATGCCGCCGCAACGGGCGCCGCCTCCTGCTGCAGCGTGCGGCGCAGCGCGTGGTAACGCACGCGCGCCGGCGCGCGGTCGACGAAGCGCTCGTTGAGCGACGGCGCGACCGCGTCGAGCAGCGGGCCTGCCTCGTCGGGCCGCTCCAGCTCGACCAGCAGGCCGGCCAGATCGACGCGAACCTCGATCACCTGCGGGCTGTCGTCGCCGAATTCGGCGCGCAGCATCGACTCGGCGCGGCGCAGGCCGGCCTCGGCCTCGGCGCGGCGGCCGAGCGCCTGCAGCGTCAGTGCGCGCGAGCGCGTCACGACGGCCGCGCGGTACTGCTGCTCCGGCGGCAGCAGCGCGACGGCCTTGTCGGCCTGCGCGAAGTAGTCCAGCGCCTCGGCGTAGCGGCCGCGCCGCCGCATCCATTCGCCGAGGTGGAACTGCTGGCGCATGCGCTCGGAGCGCAGCACGGAATCCTGATCGTCGCCGACGATCGCCGGCGCCAGCAGCGGCCAGGCCTCGTCGAGCCGGCCGGCCAGCAGCAGGCAGCGGCCGAGGTTCTGCCGGAACACCAGCAGGCGCGGCCCGACGATCGTGCCGTCGTTCCCGGCCAGCTCGAATACCTCGCGGAACATCGGCTCGGCCGCCGCGTAGTCGCCCATCGTCTCGAGCAGGCTGGCCAGGTTGTTCAGTGCGATCAGGTAGCCGGCGGCCTCCTTCTGGCCGCGCATCGCCGCGACGATCGCCTGGAATTCCGCGCTGGCCTCGCGCAGACGGCCCTGCCGGTACAGCGACCGGCCCAGCTCGTTGCGCACCGTCGTGATGCGCGCGCTTTCGGGCGGATAGCGGTCGGTACGCGCCGCCAGCATCTCGCGCAGCAGGGCCTCGTTGGCGGCGATGTCGCCCTGCTCGTAGACGATCTTGCTGAGATGGCCGAGCGCGCTGATCAGGACGTCGTCGTCGGGCTTCTTGAGGCGGCGCAGGATCGCCACCGAGCGCTCGGCGGCCGCGCGCGCCTCGTCGAGCCGGCCGCCGCCGGTCAGCGCGTCGGACAGCATCGAGGCGGCGACCGCCGCATCCTCGCTGTCCGCACCGCTCGCCAGCTCGGCCAGCGCCAGCGCACTGCGCCCGGCGGTCACGGCCTCCTCGTTGCGCCCGAGCTGGGTCAGGAAGAACGCGCGGGAGCCGAGCAGCTCGGCCATCAGCACCGGCTCGGTGCCGATCGTCTCGAGCAGGCGGCCGGCCTCCTCGACGCGCTCGGCGGCCAGGTCGAAGCGTTGCGCCAGGCCGTAGCTGCGCGCCAGTTCGTGCAGCAGCAGGGCCATGCGCCGGTCCTCCTGCGCGGTTTCGCGCTGCAGGGCGACCGCCGCCTCGAGCGTGCCGATCGCCTGATCGGTCAGGCCGAGGCGTTCGTAGATGTCGCCGAGCGCGCCGAGCAGGCGGATGCGCTGCTGCGGGCGGTCGGCCAGGCGCTTGTCGAGTTCGGTGCGGCCGCGGTCGACCAGCTCGCGCGGCGTGACCGGCCCGGCGCCGCCGTGCTCGGGCGCGGCTTCCTCGAACAGCGACACCAGATACTCGATGACCTGCTCGGCGGTCGCCGACTCGCTGCGCGCCTGCGCCTCGGCGCGCAGCGCGCGGTCGCGCTCGACCGCGAGGCGCCAGGTGAATACCGAGGCCAGCACCAGCGCGATCGCGGTCGCGCCGACCGCCCAGCGGTGGCGCCGCGCGAACTTGCCGAGCCGGTAGCGCAGGCTGTCCGGCGCGGCCTGGATCGGCTGGCCGCGCAGATAGCGCTCCAGGTCGTTGGCCAGCGCCTCGGCCGAGCCGTAGCGGCGATCGGGCTCCGGATGGGTGGCCTTGCCGACGATGATGTCCAGATCGCGATCGATGCGGGCCTGGCCGGCACCGACGCTCGGCGCCGGCAGGCTGCCGTCGGCCTGCGGCGACGGCGCTGCGTCGAGCAGCAGCTCGTACAACAGCGCGCCCAGACCGTAGACGTCGGTGGCCGTGCTGACCGGGCGCCCGGCGCGCTGCTCGGGGCTGGCGTAGGCCGGCGTGAACCACGGCACGCCGGTCTGCGTCTGCTGGCCGGAGTGCTGCGCGTCGAGCAGCTTGGCGATGCCGAAATCGAGCAGCACCGGCGTGCCGTCCTCGCGGACCAGCACGTTGGCCGGCTTGAGGTCGCGGTGGATCACCAGACGCTGATGCGCGTAGTGGACCGCGCGACACACCTGCTGGAACAGACGCAGGCGCTGCCGGCGCGGCAGGTTCGCGCTCTGGCAGTAGCGCGTGATGCTGGCGCCCTCGATGTATTCGATCACCAGATACGGCTGGCCGGCCTCGCTGGTGCCGCCGTCGAGCAGACGGGCGATGTGGGGGTGATTGAGGTCGGCCAGGATCTGCCGCTCGCGGCGCAGGCGCTGCCGCGCGTCGCTGGTGGCGATGCCGCGGATCAGCTTGATCGCGACCTGCCGGTCGAACTCGGCATCGACGCGCTCGGCCAGGAACACCGTGCCCATGCCGCCGCTGCCGATCTCGCGCAGCAGGCGGTACGGACCCAGCCGCGTGCCGCTGACCGGCTGCTCGCCGAGCTCGCCGGCCGCGTCGCGCAGGCGGTCGGTGATGCTCTCGTCGGCGCCGGCGTCGGCCGCGGCCAGCGCCAGCGCCTCGCGCCGCAGCGCCGGATCGGCCTCGTGAGCGGCGAGCCAGCCCTCGCGCTCGGCCGGATCGATCTCGATCAGTGCGTCGAACAGCGCCTGCAGGCGCTGCCAGCGCTCCTCGCCGCTCATGCCTGCATGCGCTCCTTGAGCCAGGCGCGCGCGAAGCGCAGGTCGCGGTCCACGGTCGGCACCGACAGGCCGGTGACCTCGGCGATCTCCTCGCGCTTGAGGCCGAGCAGATAGTGGAACTCGACGATCTCGTGCTTGCGCGCGTCGACCGCCTTGAGCGCCTGCAGCGCGTCGTCGAGCACCAGTGCGTCGCTGCGCTCGTCGGCAACGCCGTCGGCGGCCGACAGCGTCACGTGGATCTGCCGGCCGCCGCGCTTCTCGCTGCCGCGCGCGCGCGCGGTGTCGATCAGGATGTTGCGCAGCGCGGCGCTGACCACGCCGTAGAAATGACGGCGGTCGCGCCAGCTGACGTCGGCCTCGAGCAGGCGCATGAACATCTCGTGGGCCAGTTCGGTCGCCTGCAGCGTGACGCCGGCGTCGACCTGGCGCAGGTGCTTGCCGGCCATCGCGCGGACCTGCGCGTAGACCAGTTCGGTCAGGCGGTCGGCAGCGGCGGCGTCGCCGTCGCTCCACGCGTGCAGCAGCACGGTGACGTCGCGGCGCGTGGCGGGTGAGTCATCGGCGAGATCGGTCATGAGTACGAAGAGCTTCGGACACTGATAGGAAATTCCGCACGACTGCGTCCTGGTCGTCGAGCGCGACGTTAGGGACAGCGAGAAGTCCCGGATCGTCGCAGTCCGGACCGGAGGCCCCGAAACGCTCCGCCCTTGTACCGGACCGCCTTGGTCCGGACCAGTCCCGAATGGACCGGACTTCAAGTCCACAACGCTATTTGTAACGGAGTGTCCGCATGATACCTGCCCGATCCGTCCTGTTGACCGCCCTGCTGGCCGCCGCTCCCGCGGCGAGCGCCGCGACGTTCACGGTCTCGACCCTGGCCGACGGCGGCGCGGGCAGCCTGCGCGAGGCGGTCACGCAGGCCAACGCCAGCGCCGGCGAGCCGCATCTGATCCAGTTCCAGCCCGGGCTGACCGGCTCGATCGTGCTCGGCAGCGAGATCCGCATCGGCAGCAGCGTGCACGTGCAGGGCCCCGGCGCCGGCGTGCTCGCGATCGACGGCAACGGCGCCACGCGCCTGTTTCGCGTGCAGCGCTCCGGCGGCAATCCGCGCACCGTCACGCTCAGCGGACTGACCCTCACGCGCGGCCGCGCCGACGACGGCGGCGCGATCTGGGCCAACGACGACAATCTCAATCTGGTCGCGGTGACGCTGAACGCGAACGTCGCGACCAACCATGGCGGCGCGATCTGGATGACCGAAGCCGACCTCGGCCTCGACGGTGTCGTCGTCGCCGACAACCGCGCCTCGGAAGTGTCCGGCTACGGCGGCGGCATCTACTTCACCGCCGGCACCGCGACGATCGCGCGCAGCTTCATCGCCGGCAACCGCGCCGCGTTCGGCGGCGGCATGCGCCTGAGCTCGCCGCGCGTCCACGTGGTGATCACCGACACGCTGATCCAGGACAACTGGGCCGACCACACCGGCGGCGGCGCGGTGATCAACACCGTCACCGGCCTGCGCATCGCCAACAGCACGTTCCTCGGCAACTCGACCGGACAGCCGCACGGCGGCGGCCTGGAGCTGACCGTATCGAACAATCCCGGCGACCCGGGAGCGATCATCGAGAACACGACGTTTTCGGACAACCGCTCGCGCCACCAGTCCGGACGCGCCAGCGCGCTGTCGCTGACCGGCGGCAACACGGTGATCCGCAACAGCACGTTCGCCTACAACAAGAACGGCCCGACCTACCCCGATCCGGTCGGCGCCGGCGGCGCCTTGTGGGTGTCCAACACCGCCACGACGGTGACGATCGAGAGCACGCTGTTCAACCACAACACCAACGGCACCAGCACGACGCCGGCGACCGACCTGTCGCACGTCTCGACCTCGCCGCAGAACCCGAGCGTCGTGCACGTGCGCCACTCGCTGTTCCACACGCTGCCCGAGGCCGGCGCGATTAACGGCGAGTCGATCTCCAACCGGTTTGCGACCGACGCGCAGCTGCGACCGCTGGCGATGCACGGCGGCGGCCTCGGCTTCATCCCGGTGCACGCCCTGGCACGCACCAGTCCGGCGATCGACGCCGGCACCAACCCCGGCGGCCTGAGCACCGACCAGCGCGGTCCCGGCTTCGTCCGCGCCTGGAGCGATCCGAACCAGGCCAACACCGCTGCCGCCCGCCCCGACATCGGCGCCTACGAGTACGGCGCGGACCGGATCTTCCTCGGCGACTTCGAGTCGCGCTGAACCGCTTTCCCGGGTGCCCGCGCCACGGACGGCGCGGGTGCTCTTTCGCCACGGTTCCCCGAGCGGTCGGCGCCACGGAAGGCACCGGTCGCATTTTCTTTGCGCACCCCGCGGCTGCAGGCAGAATAGGGCTCCGTTCCGAAGGACGAAACGCGATGACGGTGACGCAGGCGCACGAGGACAATCTGGTCTGGATCGACCTGGAAATGACCGGGCTCGATACCGACCGCGACTCGATCCTCGAGATCGCTACGATCGTCACCGACAAGCACCTGAACGTGTTGGCCGAGGGGCCCGAATACGCGCTGCGCCACCCGGTCGAGCGCCTCGAGGCGATGGACGAGTGGAACCGCAACCAGCACGCCCGGTCCGGCCTGTGGCAGCGCGTCGTCGAGTCCGACATCGACATCGCGACCGCCGAGGCGCGCACGGTGGCGTTTCTCGCGCAGTGGGTGCCGGCCGGCAAGTCGCCGATGTGCGGCAATTCGATCTGCCAGGACCGCCGCTTCCTGCACCGGCTGATGCCGCGGCTCGAGCGCTACTTCCATTACCGCAACCTCGACGTCTCGACGATCAAGGAACTGGTGCGGCGCTGGTCGCCCGAGATCGGGCGCGGCTTCGTCAAGGAAGCCGCGCATACCGCGCTCAGCGACGTGCGCGACTCGATCGCCGAGCTGGCCTACTACCGGCTCCACATGGGTCCGCTGGCCGGGCGGGACTAGCGCATCCGCGGGCCGCGCGGCCGTCCGCCTGCTGCGGCGGCGGCAGCGACTGCGCGACCGGCTTCGGGCGACGAGACCGCGCGCACACGCATTGCGCGCGAGCTGCGTGCATCGCCTGCGCATGGCGGCCACCGCATCGGCCCGCCGCGAACGAACGCCCCCGCATCGTTCGTGACGGCCGCGCCCTGTCGCGACGCGCGAACGCCCTCAGCCGCTGGCCTCGGCCGCCTTGTCGCGCGCCTCGGCGATGAAGCGGCGCACCTCACGCTCGAGCACCGGCAGCGGCACCGAGCCGAGCGCGAGCACGGCGTCGTGGAACGCGCGGATGTCGAAGTGCTCGCCGAGCTCGCGCTCGGCCTCGGCGCGCAGGCCGACGATGCTGAGCTCGCCGAGCTTGTAGCTGAGCGCCTGCGCCGGCCAGGAGATGTAGCGGTCGACTTCGGTCGTAACCTCGTGCTCGCTGAGCGCGGTGCGGTCGCGCAGATAGGCCAGCGCCTGCTCGCGCGTCCAGCCCTTGTGGTGGATGCCGGTGTCGATGACCAGGCGTGCGGCGCGCCACATCGCATAGGTCAGCCGGCCGAACTCCTCGTAAGGCGTCTCGTAGATGCCCATTTCCTGGCCGAGCTTCTCGGTGTACAGCGCCCAGCCTTCGCCATAGGCCGAGATGTAGGTCTTGCGCCGGAACGCCGGCAGGCCGGTCTGCTCGCTGGCGAGCGCGCCCTGCAGCGAGTGGCCCGGCGCCGACTCGTGCAGCGTCAGCGCCGGCAGGTTGTACAGCGGCCGCGACGGCAGGTCGTAGGTGTTGACCCAGTACGTCGTCGCGCCGCCGCGGCCGGCGGTCCAGAACGGCGCGATGTCGGCCGGCACCGGCACGATCGTGAAGCGCCCGCGCGGCAGCAGGCCGAAGAAGCGCCCGAGCTGGCCGTCGACGCGCTTGGAGATCCATGCCGCGCGCATCAGCAGCTCCTCGGGCGTCTTGGCGTAGAACTGCGGATCGCTGCGCAGGAACGCGAGGAACTCGGCGAAGCTGCCTTCGAACTTCGCCTCGCGCATCGTCTCGCGCATCGCCTCCTCGATCTGCGCGACCTCGGCCAGGCCGATCGCGTGGATCGCATCGGGCTCCAGATCGAGCGTGGTGTACTCGCGGATCTGCTGGCGATACCAGGCCTTGCCGTCCGGCATCGCCTCGGCCGCGAGCGTCTTGCGCGCCTTCGGTACGTATTCGGACCGGAAGAACTTCAGCAGCTTCGCGAACGCCGGGATCACGCGCTTGCCGATCGTCTCGGCCGCCTCGCGCCTGAGCGCGGCCTGCTCGTCGGCCGCGATCGACGCCGGCAGCGTCTTGAACGGCGCGTAGAACGAGGCTTCGGCCGGATCGGCCAGATCGGCGACCGCCGCGATCGACACCTCGCGACCATCGAGCACCGCGCGCGGCACGCTGAAGCCGCGCCTGAGGCCGCGGCGCATGTTGGCGATCTGCTCGTCGAAATAGCGCGGCACGTCGTCGAGCTGCGCCAGATAGGCGCGATAGTCGGCCGCGCTGCGCATCGGTCGGCGCGTCATGAAGCCGAGGTCCGACCAGAACGAGGAATCGCTGTTGAACGGCATCTCGTAATCGCGGAAGCGCGCCGACGCGGCGAGATTCTCCACCTGCGGTCGGTAGACGGCGTAGTTGATGCGCTCCTCCTCCGACAGCGCATCGACGTCGAGCCCGTCGAGCTCGGCGAGCACGCCCTCCCAGACCTTGAGCCGCGCCTTGTGCGTGGCCGGATCGACCGACGGCAGCCGCCGCGACGGCGCAGCCTCGCCGTCCTCGTCGTCGCCGCCGGCGAACTCGGCATTGCGCCAGGTCCATTCGCGCGCGGTGATCGCACGGAACGCATCGTCGGTGTCGTTGGCGTCGGCCGGTGCGGCCAGACCGCCGCCCAAGATCAGAACCCAAACGAAGAGCGAGCGGCCAAAAGACGGACTGGGCATCGCGGACCCCTTGCAGATCAAAGCCGCGATGATCGCATCGATTCGTTTGGCATGATGCATCGCGCATCCGCGAACGCGTCGCCTCCCGAGGCGGGTGGGCTCTTGCCTCGCTAGACGCCCGCGAACGCCCCGTGGAACCCGAGCGGGAACGTATACGGCAGCCAGGCCTCGGCCAGCGGGCCGTCGTCGACGTGCTCGGCGTCGAGCACGGCCAGGCCCGAGCGGCCGCGGTCGGCGTCGAGCAGGGTACCGACCAGCCAGCCTTGGCCGGGCTTGCGGCTGCCCGGCCGCGGCACGAAGACGTGTTCCTCGGCGAGCACACGATCGCCGTAGCGGTGCAGCTGACGGCGGTCGCGCTCGGGATCGAAGCTCATGACCGCGTTGAAGTACGGCACGTCCGGGGTGACCGCGGTCGGCGCGTAGAGGCGCGCCGGCCGATCGCCGGGCGTGCGCGGATCGAACAGCGGAAACTCCATGACGTGGTCGGCATGCGTCTGCCAGCGCGCGCGGCCGCTGCGCAGGTCGAGCCGCAGCGTGCGCAGCTGGCCCGAGGTCGGTGCCGGTTCGCGCTCGCCGCGCATCGTCGCGGCCATCGGCGAGCTCGCACCGGCCGGGTCGGTATGGCGCACCGCGCGCACGTGGATTTCGCCGTCACGCTCGAACGCGTCGCCGAAGTGGTAGACCGCGGCGAAGTCGACGTCGAACCAGCGCGCGGTATCCGGCGCGGACTTCGGCACCACGGCGACGCGGCACGGCAGGTCCGGTGCGAAATGCATGCGCTCGAAGAACGCGCCCGCTTCGCTGAAGCGGAACGGCATCAGCATGAAGACCAGATGGCGGTCGGTCATCGCGAAGCTGTGCAGATAGCCGTGCTGCTCGGTCGCCAGCTGCGTGGCGCCGAGCAGGCGGCCGTCGGCGCCGAGATGCCAGACCAGCAGGCCGGCGCCGCCGAGCAGCGAGATCGAGCCGAAGTTCCACCAGCTGCCGTCGCGATCGCGCAGCGGATGCGCCGAGAACGGCGCCAGCGCCAGATCCTCGCGCCAGGTGGTAGGCCCGCGCGTGACCAGCGAATCGGGCTCCAGCTCGAACGCCGAGCCGCCTTCCCAGAGCGCGAACAGCCGCCCGCCGATCACCGCGACCGAGGTGTTGGCGACGTTGGCGTCGTCGTTGTTGCGGATCGCGCGCGCGTCGGGAACGGTCGTGCCGACGGCCGGATACAGAAAGCGTCCGGCGGCCTGTTCGCGCGTGTACTTGGGCGTGGCGACCATGCGCGCGCGGTGGCTGACGCCGCGCTCGCCGACGCGCCAGGCATGCACCATGCCGTCGCCGTCGAACCAGTGCGAATAGCGGAAGCCGTCGCGCTCGAAGCGCGCCGGCCCGTTGCGGTACAGCGTGCCGGCCAGGCCCTTCGGCCAGCGCCCGCGCAGCGTCGCCGCGGTCGGTCCGAGCGACTCGGCGTCCATGTTCTTCCAGCCGGCCATCCACGGATGGCGGCGCAGGCCCGTGGCGAAGCCAGTGGCGACGTCGTTGCCGGTCGCGGCGCGCAGCAGCGCCGGCGTGCAGGCCAGCGCGGCAGCGCCGGAGAGGAGATCGCGAAGGAATCGGCGGCGGTTCATGGCTGGTCTCGCAGATGCGGTCGGCGCGGATCAGCGCAGCTGGACGGCGACGGTCGTGCCGTAGGCGCCGAGCTCGAACCTGGCCTCGTCCCAGGTCGGCTTGCGCATCACGCGCGGGTTGTTGCTGAAGCCGTAGCCCTCGGTCGGCATGCCGACGAAGTTGGTGTCGAGCTTGCCGTTGCCGTTCTCGTCGTGCATGACCTGGACCGCGTAGGTGCCGGGCGGCAGGTCCTTGAAGCGGAACGTCGCGGTCGCGCCGGTCGGCGTCAGCGCTTCGCCGGCGACGGCCTTGGCCTTGCCGTCCCAGCCGTCGGCCGAGTCGACGACCGCGAGCTTGAGCTGTCCGGACTGCACACGGATGTCGGCGACCTCGACGGTCAGATCGGCAGCGGCGGCGGCGCCGGCGGCGGCGAACAGCACGGCGGCGAATGCGGTACGGGTGATCATGGCGGTGGCTCCGGGCGATGAGAGGGCGGTTTCGACGGAACCAGTCTGGTCGCGCGGCCGCGGTGCCGGCAGATGCCGGGCGTCACCTTCGCGACCTGCCGGAAGTCACTTTCGGTGGCGGACCGCTTGAGCGCACGGCGCCGAGCCGCGATGCTGGCGCCTCCCCGCCGCCGGTCACCCGATGCCTCTCGCCGCCTCCCGTCCCGTCCTGCGCCGCCTGCTCGAGCCGCTCTCGCTGGCCGGCCTGCTGACCTGGGCCGCGATCTTCCTCGGCATCGTCCGCCTGGCGCCGCCGGCGCTGATGCCGCTGATCGCCGGCCTGCTCGGCGGCTTCGGCCTGTGCCTGATCGCCGGCATGCTGATCGACGACGAGCGCGCGCCGCTGCGCTGGCGGCGCGTGCTGGTGGTCGTGCAGGTGCTGCTGGGTCTGGCCACCTGCTCGATCGCGCGCGAGGGCCTGGCGCCGGTGCTGCTGGTGATCGCGGTCGCGCAGCTGCCGCCGCTGCTGACGCGGCGCGGCCTCGTCGCCGCGATGGTCGCGATCAATCTCGCGCTGTATCTGATCATCAGCCGGATCTGGCACAGCTCCACGCCGGTGCTGCTGACGATGATCCATGCCGGCTTCCAGGTGTTCGCGGCGGCGATGACGATCTACGCCGAGCGCGCCGAGTCGGCGCGCGCCGAGCTGGCCCAGGTCAACGCGCACCTGCTGGCGACCCATTCGCTGCTCGAGGAGAGCGCGCGCGACCGCGAGCGGCTGCGCCTGGCGCGCGAGCTGCACGACGTCGCCGGCCATACGCTGACCGCGCTGAAGCTGCAGCTGGCGCTGCTCGCGCGCGAGCCGGGCGCCGCGCCGGCGGTGGCGACGGCGGCGGGCCTGGCCGACAGCCTGCTCGGCGACATCCGCGGCGTGGTCGGCCAGCTGCGCGAGGCCGACGGCCTGGACCTGCGTCAGGCGATCGCCCAGCTGGCCGCGCCGATTCCGCGGCCGGCCGTCCATCTGGACCTGGCCGAGGACGCGCGCGTCGACGACATCGCCCGGGCGCAGACGCTGCTGCGCGTCGCGCAGGAGGCGCTGACCAATGCGGCGCGCCATTCCGGCGCCGCCAATCTCTGGCTGCGGCTGACCCGCGAGGGCCGCGCGCTGGTGCTCCAGGTCCGCGACGACGGCCGCGGCGCGCGCGTGCTGACGATCGGCCACGGCCTGGCCGGCATGCGCGAGCGGTTGGCCGCGATCGGCGGCACGCTGATCATCGCCAGCGAGCGCGGCTTCACGATCACCGCGCGCGTGCCGCTCGGCTGACCACGATGTCGAACCCGCCTGCCACGCTGCGCATCGCCCTGGCCGACGACCAGGCCCTGGTCCGCGCCGGCCTCAAGTCACTGCTCGAGGGCGTCGGCGGCGTGACCGTCGTCGTCGAGGCCGCCGACGGCGCGGCCCTGCTCGACGCGCTGGCCGCGATGCCGGTCGACGTCGTGCTGTCGGACATCCGCATGCCGGGGCTCGGCGGTCCCGATGCCGTACGCGCGCTGCGCGCACGGGGCGACCGCACGCCGGTGATCCTGCTGACGACGTTCGACGACGGCGAGCTGCTGCTCGAGGCGGTCGAGGCCGGCGCGCAGGGTTTCCTGCTCAAGGACGCGGCACCGGAAGACCTGATCGAGGCGATCGGCATGGTCGCCCGCGGCGAGTCGCTGCTGCAGCCGGTCGCGACCGATCCTGTGCGCGCGCGCTACGCCTACCGCGAGCAGGCCGCGCCGAAGACGCATTTCACCGAACGGGAGGTGTCGATCCTGCGCCTGCTCGCCGGCGGCTACTCGAACAAGGAGATCGCGCGCTCGCTGTTCCTGGCCGAGGGCACGGTCAAGAACTACGTCTCGGACATCCTCGACAAACTCGGCACGCGCGACCGCACGCGCGCGGTGCTCAAGGCGATCACGCTGCGCGTGATCTGAGCGGCACCTCGCTCGTGGATCGCCGCCGCGTCGGCGCAGCGGCCACCGCGTCATGCGTCCTCGCACTGCACGAAGATCGAATTGCCGCTACCCGATGGCCATCGTGGAGCAGGTCGCGTACGACCGCCTCGCCGGGGGACATCGATCGCGTCCCGGCGGCGATTGGCCGCGTCGCGTACCGTGCACCGATGCGCGATGCCGCCGCCTCAGCCGCCGAAGCCGGCCGGGTCGGTGCCGGCGGCGCGCAGGTATGCGTCGATGCCGCGCTCGGGCGACTCGGCGAAGACCTCGCCGGTCGGCGCGAACGCGGCGATGCGGTCGGGGCGGAAATTGCGGAAGCTCTCGCGCAGCCGGCACCAGGTGCCGAGCGTCCAGACGCCGCCCCAGCAGGCCAGGCACAGCGGCTCGACCTCGCGCAGGCTGGGACGGCCGGACTCGTCGCGATAGTCCAGACGCAGCACCTGCTGCGCCGCGATCGCCTCGTGCAGGCGGTCGATCAGGCCGCTGCGCGCCTCGTTCCAGTCCATCGGCGCGTAGATGCGCGAGCGCTTGGCGCGCTCGCGCAGGTCCGGCGGCAGCACGGCCTCGATCTTCAGCAGCGCCGCCTGCGCGCCGGCGTTGAGGCGGCCGCCGGCGAACGCGCGCACGAAGCGCGTACCGACCACCAGGGCCTCGATCTCCTCGGCCGTGAACATCAGCGGCGGAATGTCGGCCCCCTTGCGCAGGACGTAGCCGATGCCGGCCTCGCCTTCGATCGGCACGCCCGAGGTCTGCAGATCCGCCACGTCGCGATAGACCGTGCGCAGCGAGACCTCGAGCGTCTCGGCCAGACGCCGTGCCGGCAGCGCGGTGCGGCGGCCGCGCAGGGCGTGGATGATGAGGAACAGGCGGTCGGCGCGGCGCATGCCGCGATGATCGCCGCCCGCCGCGCCGCGCGCCAGGCATCCGATCGCCGCCGCGACCGGGCCGCCCGGCCCGGCGCACCGGTCCACGGCCTGTGAATCGCGAACGGCGCGGCGCGCATCGGCGGCTACCGAGGCCGGCCGCCGGCCGCCGCGCGCACGATGCCGGCGTCGAGAGACCGCATCTAGCGCTCCACGGCCGCGACCGGCGCGGTCTCGGCGACCAGCCAGGACGGCGGATCGCCGTACTTGAACAGGCGATACCAGGCCTCGGTGTCGCGGCTGTCGTAGAGATCGAGCAGCCGGATCACTTCGCGCGCGAACTCCACGCCGCCGACCGCGCTCGCGGTGAGGATGCCGGCCTCGCCGACCGCCAGCGCGTCGGCATCGTAATGGGCCGTACCGGCATAGCCGGGCACGAAAGTCTCGATGTGGCCGGGGTGATTGGCGGTATGGCGGCGCCGCTCGAGCAGGCCGGCGCGCGCCAGCGCCAGTACGCCGCTGCACAGCGCGCCGATCGCCATGCCGTGCGCATGCCAGCGCGGCAGACGCTCGGTCACCGCGGCGTTCTCGCCGCGCTCCCAGGCGGCACCGCCCGGCAGGATCATCAGCGCGCCATGGCGGGTGTCGACCTCATCGAGCGTCAGATCGGGCACGACGCCGAGGCCGCCCATCGACTGCACCGGCGCCCGGCGCAGGCCCACGGTCCGCACCCGGTAGTCGCCGGGGCGGCGCACCTCGCACAGGGCCAGGGCGCTGCCCCAGTCGGCGAAGCCGTCGAAGACGAACAGATAGACGATGTTGCGCATGGGGGTTTTCCTCGATCCGGATGGAAGGTCATCGCCGTGTCGGGCGCCGGCACGTCCACGGCGGCAGGCCGTCGCAGGCGAACGATGGGAAACGACGATAAGGAAGGCCTGCTGACAACGCGGTGTCAGCAGGCAGACGGGGCCGGGGCACCGCCCCTGCAGACGGGCGGGGCGCGGTCTGACGGTCGGCCCGATGTTCGACAGCCTACGAGCACGACCGGTTGCCGCCAATGCCCGATCGCCTTGGCTTCTTGCCCAATCGAACGGCCGCTCGACGCAGGTTCAGCCGTCCGCGAGCAGAACGTCGACTTCGTTTCCGGCGAGGAGAGCGCAATGAGACAGCGACGTGTGTTTTCGGTGAACGATGTGGCGGCCGCCGAGACCGCCGTGGCAACGGCGCGGGCCTGCGGCGCCGCCGACGAAGACGTCTCGCTGATTGCCCGATCCGACATCGAGCTGCGTCAGATCCCCGACGACCGCATCAACGTCGAGAGCGATCTGATGCCGGCGGCGATGCGCGGCGCGGCCGGCGGCGGCGCGATGGGACTGCTGGCCGGCATTGCCGCGATCAGCGTGCCGCCGCTCGGCATCACGATCGCCGGCGTCGCCTTGCTGACGCTGGCCGGCGCGGCCGTCGGCACCTGGAGTTCGGCCCTGGTCGGCTCGACCGTGCCCAACCCGATCCGGCGCCACTTCGAGGCCGAGATCGAGAGCGGCCGCGTCCTGGTCGTGGTCGACGCCGAAGAGGAGGCGCTGCCGCGCATCGAGGCGATGCTGACCGCGGGCGGCGCCCGGCTGCTGCCGTTCGAGGCGACCTCGGTGCTGACCTGACGGCGCCAGTTCACGCTGGAGCCATCCGCGCCGCGCCACGCTGAGTATCGGTCCGTGCCGGAGATCGTCATGCCCGCATCCGCTGCTTCCGACAGCCCCGTGAAGTCCGCACCCGCCGCGCGCGGGCGTGCCGGCGATCGCGCCTCGATCGCGCGGCCGATCGGGGTGCGGCCATGAGACGGCTTGGCAAGGGCGCGATCGCGCTGATCGTCATCGTGCTGGTCCTGGTCGCCGCGCGCCTGGCGCTGCCGCCGGTGCTCAAGAACGTCATCAACGACCAGCTGGCGACGATGGGCGCCTATCACGGGCGCATCGCCGATCTGGACCTCAGCCTCTGGCGCGGCGCCTACCGCCTGGAGGGACTGCGCATCGAGAAGGACGGCGTGCCGGTGCCGCTGCTCGACGCGCCCGGCGTCGACGTGCTGGTCAGCTGGCGTGCGCTGCTGCACGGCGCGGTCGTCGCCGAAGTCGATTTCCAGCAGCCGACCGTGCATTTCGTCGACGGCAGCGACGAGGCCGACAGCCTGACCGGTGCCGGCGTCGACTGGCGCGAGCGTCTCGACGCCCTGGTGCCGATCAGCATCGACGAGATCCGCGTCCACGGCGGCACCGTGGTCTTCCACAACTTCGTCTCCGATCCGCCGGTCGATCTGCGCATGACCGATATGGAGGCGCGGATCGACAATCTGACCAACGTGCGCGACGAGGCCGGCGAGCGCGTCGCCGGGCTGACCGCGCGCGGCCGGATGTTCGGCGATGCGTCGATGGAGCTCGACGCGCACTTCGATCCGTTCGGCCGCATGGACGCGTTCGACCTGGCGCTGCGCGTGCTCGGCATCGACCTGACCCGGCTCAACGACCTGGCCCAGGCCTATGCGAATCTCGATCTCGAGTCGGGCAGCGGCGAGATCGTGCTCGAACTGGAGGCGGTCGACGGCCGTCTGGACGGCTATGCCAAGCCGCTGTTCCACGATCTGAAGATCTTCAGCTGGCGCGAGGACGTCGGCAAGGACGGCAAGAACCCGCTGCGCATCGCCTGGGAAGCGCTGGCGCAGGGCGTGGTCAGCGTCTTCAAGAACCACCCGGCCGACCAGTTCGCGACGCGCATTCCGATCAGCGGCTCGATCGACGACGCGCAGACCGGCACCTGGCAGGCCGTGCTCGGCGTGCTGCGCAACGCGTTCGTGCAGGCGTTCACGCCGTACTTCGAGGATATCCGTCCACGACCGCGCAGCGAGCGCTGACAGCAGCCCGGACGGCGCGGCGCTGCGAAGCGCGCCGGAGTCTGCCGGAGGGCGCAGCATCAAGCGATGCAGGTCTGACGCATCGCACGGCATGCGGTCGGCGGTCGGCGGTCGGCGGTCGAGCGTGCCTGCAGGACTCGGCCTCTTCGCCGTTGCGGTTCCCGGCCGATCGGAGCGTCGCTCGACGAGCATGCCGGTCGACCGGACCGGAACGATCGCGACACGGACGGACGGGCAGCCGGCCGTTCGCCGAGTCTCCGTCAGCCGACCAGCGTCTTGCGCACCACGTGCGAGATGCGCCGACCGTCCCACCAGTAGCCCAGGTGATGGGTCTGTCGGCACGGCCCGACCTGATCGGGCCAGAACACGCCGACGCATTCGCCGCCGGCGTGGCGCACGCTGTCGTAGACGACGCCGTTGGAACCTGCCTCGCGCAGCGCGCGGCCGAGTGCCTGACTGGCGCCGTAGTCAACCGGATCGTGCGCCTCGCGGTAGCCGCCGCGCAGATCGTGCAGCTCGGACCGGATGTCCATCGCATAGCAGCGCAGCGTCAGTTCGATCGGCGCTTCCTGCGTGCTCGCGAGGAAGCGTTCACGGTGGTAGCGCGTCTCCTCGATCGCGGTCTGGATCGTGCGCGCCGCGTAGAACACGCCGTAGCGACCGTCCGAGAACCGGCTGCCGGCCGGATCCAGATGCGTGAAGGCCGCCATCACCGGCGTCGTGCCGGGACCGGCGACGCGGCGCTGCGGCGGTATCAGCGCGAGCTGGCCGAGCGATTCGCGCAGGCGCGGATTGGTCAGGCCCTCGAGCGCGGCCAGCGCCTCGAAGTCGGCCGGGTCGGCGATGCGGTCCCACAGGCCGACCGGCGGAAACCGGCTCGACACGATCCGATGCGCCGGTGTCCAGACCACCTGTGCGAGCGGCACCTCGCCGCTCATCAGCCCCACCCGCCCCGCTGGCCGTCCAGATACTCGCGCACGACGTAGAGGTCGGCCACCTGGCCCGACAGCATCCGCGCCAATGCGCTGCCGCCGCCGAACGGTTCGGCGCTGTTGGGCTTGCGGATCCAGGCGTCGGCCCGGACCGGATCGGGAAACAGCAGTTGCAGCGCCTTATAGATGCCGAGCACGTAGCTGATGCGCTCGAACGTGTCGCGCGGCAGGCTGCCGTCGCGTTCTCGCTTCCATTTGAAGAACGTCGATTCGGGCGGGCTGCCGAGCAGGATGCGCTGCTCGGCGGCCTTGAGGCCCCAGGCCTCGGCGATGCGAAAGAACGCACGCAACGCGGCACCCGCCATGAGGCGGGTATCGGTTTCCGGCGCTGCCGGCTGGACGGATCGGATCGGCACCATGGCCACCTCTCGAATGGACTTCATTTATAGCATGAAATGATTTTCACTCCACACATGAAGTCAATCGCGGCGCACACAAGGCTCAAGTCATGGGCGGCGATGCGCTTGGCCGGGCCAGCTGGGCCGCCGCCTGCTCGGCAAGTCGCCGCGTCAGCGCGGCGGCCGGCAGTTCGACCGCCAGGGCGCGCGCCTGACCGGACCACAACGAGCCGAAATCACCGGTCGCATCCTGTGCCCGCAACGGCGCCAGTGCCGCGCCGGCCAGCGGAAACGGCGGTGCGGCCGGATCGACCGGGCCCTGCTCGCGCATCAGCCGGTTGACGATGCCGCGCGCCAGCCGGCCGCTGAACAGGTTGGTCAGCGCGGTATCGGCATCGCCGCCGCTACGCAGCGCGGCACGATGCGCGGCCGGAATCCTCGCCTCCGGACAGAACAGGTAGGCCGTGCCGATCTGCACCGCGCAGGCCCCAAGCGCGAACGCGGCCGCGATGCCGCGCCCGTCGGCGATGCCGCCGGCGGCGATCACCGGCACGTCGACGGCGTCGACCACCTGCGGCAGCAATGCGAACAGGCCGACCTGGGTGGCGACATCGTCGCTCAGAAACATGCCGCGATGGCCGCCGGCCTCGGCGCCTTGCGCGATGACCGCATCGACGCCGTGCGCGGCCAGCCAGCACGCCTCGCGCACCGTCGTCGCCGATCCGATCACGACTGCGCCGGTCGCCCTGACGCGCGCCAGCAGGTCGGCCGGCGGCAATCCGAAATGGAAACTGACGACCTGCGGCCGCACCGCCTCGACGAACGCGCAGGCGGCCGCGTCGAACGGCTGCCGTGTCGCGACCGGCATCGTCTGCGGCGCCGCGACCTGCCGCTCGGCGTAGTACGGCGCGAGGCGCGCCAGCCAGGCCTGCCAGCGCTGCGGATCGAGCGACGGCGGCGCATGGCAGAAAAAGTTGAGATTGAGCGGCGCGCGCGTACGCGCACGGAACGCCGCGACCTCGGCCGCGGCCTCGTCGCGCTCCAGCGCCGCGCACGGAATCGCACCGAGCCCGCCGCCCTCGGCGACGGCCGCGGCGAGCGCGGCGCCGCCGGCACCGGCCATCGGCGCCTGCAGGATCGGCCGTTCGATCCCGAACAGGTCCAGCGCGCGCGTATCGGGCCAGATCAGCTCATCGACCACATCGTCACCTCGTTCCGGCTGCACGGGCACGCAGGATAGAACCAGGACAGACGGCCGTGCGCCTCGAAGCGGAGTTGCTGCTGACGACATCCTCGCTCGATCGCCGCCGCCCGCCCCGGGCTGGCCTCGACGCCCCCGATCGGGGAACATCGCGCGATCCGTCCTTGGGGATGGACATCCAGGGGACGGCATTCGTGATCGGGGTAGGCTCGATGCATCAGGCGCGCGCGATGGCGCGTCGCGGCTTCCACATGGCGGGGCGGGCACTCTGGGCGCTCGCCGTCGCCTGGCTCGCGCAGCCGAACCCGGCTGCTGCGGCAGCGGAATACCGCGTCGGACCGGCTCCCGACTGGGCCACACGAGTCGAACGCGGCACGCCGAACGACTCGCTGCGCGCTCAGGTGAGCGGCGGCGTCTACTACCTGCTGAGCGACTCGCAGGAGAAGGCCGACCCGCGCGATCGCGTGCGCTTCCACCGCATCGCCAGCCAGGCCGTCACGTCCGAAGGCGTGCAGTCGATCGCCAACATCAGCATCGCATTCGATCCGTCGTACCAAACGCTAGAGCTGCACTGGATCGACGTGATCCGCGAGGGGGCGGCGATTCCCAAGCTCGGCCACGCCAACGTCCGCATGCTCCAGCGCGAGACCGAGCTGGAGCGGCGCATCTATGACGGCAGCAAGACCGCTTCCATCCTGCTGGAAGATGTGCGCGTCGGCGACGTCGTCGACTATGCCTACAGCGTTCGCGGCTGGAATCCGGTCTTCGGCGACCATTCGTTCGGTCGTCTGGGGCTGCGGTTCGATGTGCCGGTCGCACGCGTGCACGTCGGCATCGCCGTCCCGGAGGGCTCCGCGGTCGAACTGCAGCCGCGCGAGACCTCGCTGGAAGCGCGCATTCGCTCACGGCAGGGCCTACGCGTGCATGTCTGGCAGCACGACGACGTGCCGGCGCTGATCACCGAAGCGGACGAACCGGGCTGGTACGATCCGCGGCCGGCCGTCCAGTGGAGCGCGTTCCACGACTGGAACGCCGTGGCCCGATGGGCCTGGCCGCTGTATCGCACGCCCGGCTCGCCGAGTACGACGCTGCAACGGGAAGCGGACCGGATTGCGCAGGCCGAATCCAGCGAGGAAGGACGCCTGCTGGCTGCGCTGCGGTTCGTCCAGCGCGACATCCGCTATCTGGGTGTCATGATCGGCGCCGGCTCGCACGCGCCGAACGCGCCCGATACGGTACTGGAGCGCAGGTTCGGTGACTGCAAGGACAAGACGCTGCTGCTGTTGACGCTGCTCGATCGCCTCGGCATCGACGCGCGCGCCGCCTTCGTCAACACCGAACTGCGGCGCGGCGCCGCCGGCCGCCAGCCTTCGCCAGGCGTCTTCGACCATGTGCTGGTGCGGGCGCGCGTCGGCGACGCGCAGTACTGGCTGGATCCGACCCGCCAGCCGCAGATGGCCGATCTGGCCCATCTGACCCAGGCCGACTTCGGCCTCGCCCTGGTCGTCGATCCGCAGACGCAGGCGTTGACGCCGATGGCGCCGGACGATCGGCCGGCGCCGGCACGCGAAGTGCGACTGAGCTATGACGCCAAGGCCGGCCTGGATCAGCCGGTCGCGCTGACCGTCACCACGACGGCCTCGGGCGAGCGGGCCGACACCCTGCGCCAGGCGATCGCATCGTCCAACGGCGAAGCACTGCAGAAGTCCTATCTCAATTTCTATTCCGGCGCCTATCCGGACATCAGCGTGACCGCACCGATGCAGGTACAAGACGACGAGCGGACCAATCGCATCACGGTCACCGAGCACTATTCGATCGCCGACCTCGCCGAGTGGTCCGAAGAAGACCGACGATTCAAGGCGACCCTATCAGTGCCTGATACGCTCGAAGTCCTGCGTGTGCCGGCCGCCGCAGCCCGCACGGCGCCGATCGCCGTGGCTCATCCGAGCGATCTGACCGTGGTCACCGAGGTGAACCTGCCCGAGGAATGGACGATCAAGGCCGACCGAATCGTGGTCGAGGATCCGGCCTTCGTCTTCGAGCGCACGATCTCGCCCGGACCGAAGCGGTTTTCGATCACCGACCGCTACCGATCGCTCAAGGACGCAGTGCCTGCCGATGACGCGGTGCGCTACGCCGGCAATATCGCCAAGGCACGCGACAATACGTTCTATCAGCTCTACTGGAGCGATCCGGCACGCGTGGCTGCCGGCGGTCCGGCCGACCGCATCAACTGGCTGATTCTGATGGTCGGCGCGATGGCACTGGGATTGTGGATCTGGCTCGCGGTCCGTGCCTGGCACGGTGATCCCGCGCCGATCGGCCTACCCGCCTCGCCTTCGGCGCCGAGCGGCCTTCGCGGCTGGCTCGGGCTGGCGACGCTGGGCGTGACGGTGACGCCGTTCGTGATGATGTTCGGCCTCTATAACCTCTCATCTGCACTGACACCGGCCACGTGGTCCGTTCTGACGACCTATGGAGCCGACAACTACCATCCGCTGTGGGCACCGGCGCTATTGTTCGAGGTGATCGGCATCCTCGGCCTGATGGTGTTCTGGGGTCTGGTCTGCGTGCTCTTCTACCAGCGACGCACCAGCGCGCCGTATTGGTACATCCGCATGCTGATCGCCAGCGTCCTCTACACTGTGTTCGATTCCGGACTGATGGCCCTGTTGCCGACGGCCACATTCGAGACCAAGGACATCGCCGGTCTCGTCCGACAGGCCCTGACTGCGGCGATCTGGATCGCCTACTTCATGAAATCCGAGCGCGTTCGCGCCACCTTCGTGAAGCGGCTCGGTCCGGCGCCCGTACCGCTCGCCGCCGAACCCGCCGTCGGGTCGGCCTGAGCACCGGCCGTCTCGAGTCGCGAGGCGATGGCCCGAACCGCGCATCGCCGTCGATCGGAGCGCCGCGGCTGCCCGATGCGTCGCGCCCTGCTGTCCGGGCTGCTGATCGCGGCGAGGACGCGATCGGTGTCTATGCGATCCGGCTCGGTGACCGGCCGCTCGGGCACAAGCAGCGGGAAGGCGACGAACGCACGCCCGAAGGCGCCTACACGATCAGCGGCCGCAATCCGGACAGCCGCTTCCACCTGAGCCTGCGCGTCTCGTATCCCGATGCGCAGGACCGCCGCCGCGCACGCGAAGGCGGCCATCCGCCGGGCGGCGACATCATGATCCACGGCGGCAACGCGTGGTTCCGCCCGTTCGACTGGACCGACGGCTGCATCGCGGTCACCGACGAGGACATGGACGTCATCTATGCTCAGGTCGCCGACGGCACGCCGATCCTGATCGAGCCGTGAGGCCCGGCATGCGCCGATGCGGCGGCGCGGATCGGCGGCGGCGCGCGCGATGCGCGGACGCGCCGCGATCCGTTCGGCTCGAGCGGCTCAGCCGTCTTCGACCAGCACGCGCAGCCGGTCGAGCGCCGCGTCCCACTGCAGCGAGATCTGATCGAGGTGGCGGCGGATTTCCTCGATCCGGCGCGGTCGCAGCTGCCAGACGCGCTCGCGGCCGCTGCGCTCGCTGTGCACGAGGCCGGCGTCGGACAGTGCATAGAGATGCTTGGTGACGGCCTGGCGCGACATCCGGGCGCCCTCGGTCAGACGCACGATCGACAACGGCCCCTCGCTGCACAGGCGCGAGACCAGGGTCAGCCGCGCCGGGTCGCCGAGGGCGGCGAATACCGGCGCGGCCTCGATCAGCCGGGCCTGGGACGCGGAAGCCCTCATGCCGTCACGCGCTCTGCTCGGTCTGCTCGAGATACTTCTCGATCAGGCGCAGCTGTTCGCGCCAGCCTTCCTCGTTGGCGGCGAACGCCGCCGCACGACGCGCCAGCGGCACCTGGTCGAAGCCCGACTCGGTGATCGTCAGCCGCGTGCCCTCCGGCACTTCCTCCAGCGTGAAGACGATCAGCGTCGTCGGCTCCTTTGAATAGTCGGCGCCCGGCTCGACCGCGCACGGATGCCAGCGGAACGAGAAGTGGCGCGGCGGTTCGATGCGTTCGACGAAGAAGTCGAAGACCGTGCCCTCGTACGGCGCCTGCTTGCGGGCGAGTGCCTCGTCGACACGGGTCGGCACGAGACGCCCGCTGACGCGCTCGCCGGCGACGAACGGCCCGGCGATCTCGACGCCGAACCAGATGCCGAACCGGCGGGCGTCGCTGATGGCCTGCCAGACGCGCTCGCGCGGTGCCTTGAGCACGACCTGCTTTTCGATGCGATCGGTATTATCGGTCATATGCAACCTCCTGGTTGCGTGTACGCTACGCGCACCGGATGCGAAACGCAACCCATAGGTTGCTCTTTTCGCAACGCCAGCACATCGCTGGCCGGCCTCGTGCACGCTTCGCCCCCTGCGCAGCGCTCAGCGGCGCAGCCATTCGCCGTCGGCAGCGCGCCGGTATACGTAGGTTTCCGACGCGCGCGAACGCTTGCGCAGGAAGCCGGTCGGCGGGGCCATCGCCTTGATCGCCGCGCGGGAGACGCCGGCGGCCTCGACGGTGGCGCGCAAGGCCTGCCAGACCGCCTCGATCTCGGCCTCGAGCGCGGGCCGGTCGGCGAGTTCCAGCTCGGTCCGGTACTCGAGGATCAGCGTCCGCTCGCCAGCCTCCGGCTCGACCTCGACGAGATCGATCACGGCGATGCGGCGCCCGTCGGCCAGGGTCAGATCGGACTCGGCATGCAGGCCCGGCGCTGCGAGCGCCCAAGCGAACAACAGCATCGCGGCGAATCCGGGCGGGCGCGATGCCGCCCCCGATCGCACGGCGGCACCGCGACGCGAGTGCCGCGCCGGCAGCCGGTATCGGATCATTCCCATCGCGACCTCGCCTCCTCGCCGGCCAGTGCCTGCATGCTGTCACGGTAGCGTGCCATGAACTGTGCACGGTCGCCTTCGTAGCGCAGCGTCTCGCCGACGAACACGTCGACGAAGAACGGCACGATCAGCCACTCGCCCTTCGGCAGCGACTTGCCGAGCCCGTGCGTGAACACCGGCACGATCGGCACCTCGGGCCGGCGTTCGGCGATGCGCGCCAGGCCGGTCTTGTACTCGGCGACCTGCTCGGGCTCGCCGCGCGAGCCTTCCGGAAAGAACACCAGGATCTGCCCGCGATCGAGCGCGTCGACGACCGGCGCCAGCAGATCCTCGTCCGGATCGCGGCGCTGGCGATTCAGCGGCACGATGCCGACCACGTTCAGCGCGAACCAGGCCAGCAGGCGGTTGCGCAGGAAGTAGTCGGCCGCCGCGACCGGCCGCACGCGCGGCAGCAGGCGCAGCGGCAGCAGGCTGATCAGCGCCATCGCGTCGAGATGGCTGTTGTGGTTGGCGGCGAGGATCGCCGGGCCGCGACCGGGCAGGCGCTCGCGATGACGCACGTTGAGGCCGAGCACGAACAGCACGACGACGCGCACGATCACGCCGTAGAACAGCGCCCGCAGCACGAAGCCCATCAGTAGTAGAAATACTTCATGAAGTGGAAGAACAGCGGCGCCGTGAACAGCAGGCTGTCGATGCGATCGAGCAGTCCGCCATGACCGGGAATCAGCGTGCCGCTGTCCTTGACGCCGAGATCGCGTTTGAGCGCGGAGATCGTCACATCGCCGATGAAGCCGCCGAAGCCGATCATCAGACCCGCCGCAATGGCATGCGGCGGCGTCAGCGGCGTCAGCACCGGCGCCAGGAAGAACGCGATCGCCGTCGTCGTCAGCGCGCCGCCGAGCAGGCCCTCGACGGTCTTGTTCGGGCTGACGCTCGGAATCACTTTGTGCCGCCCGAGCAGACGCCCCCAGACGTACTGCAGCACGTCGTTGAACTGCGTCAGCAGCACGACGAACAGCAGCAGGCCGGCACCATGCGTCGGCGCGCCGGGCCGAACCGGCCCGGCATCGGGCAGCACCAGCAGATAGGCCAGATGACTGAGGCCGAACACCATCGTCATCAGGCCCCAGTGGATCGTGCCGGCCGCGCGCAGGAAGTCGCGCGTCTCGCCCGAGAGCACCATGCGCATCGCGATGAACAGGAACGCCCAGACCGGGATGAACACCAGGAACATGTGATACCAGGCCTGGTAGACCCACAGGTACTGCAGCGGAACGGCCAGGTACGCCCAGAACAGCACGCGCCGGTCGGCGCGGCGGGTCGGGATCAGCGACAGGTATTCCTTCAGCGCGAGGAACGACAGGATCGCGAAGAAGCCGATCGCCACGCCGCGGCGGAACGCGATCGCGATCGCGAACACCGCCACCATCACCCACCAGGCGTTGACGCGCGCGGCCAGCTCCGCGTGCCGGCCGGCGCCGGCGCCACGGCGCATCAGTGCGACGATCACGCTGGCGACCACCAGCACGGCGACGATCGCCGCGAACGTCCACGAGACTTCGCGCGGAATCCACGGGTCCAGCGGCATCGCGAGCCTCCCCTGGTGCACGCATCGGCCCGTCGGGCACGGCCGGCGGCCGCCATGCTATCCCGACGCCACGATGGCGCACAGCGGGCCCGCCGCCGCACGCGAGGAGGCATCGGGCGACCACGCCGCGCGACGGCCGAGGCCGGCGCACGCAGCGCCGGTCGTGGCACCGGGGCGGCGGGCAGGCCGCCGAAGGACTGCGTGCTAACCTGCCGCACCCCGACCGTGCCGCCGCCGTGAATCTCCTCGCGATCGAAACCGCCACCGAAGCCTGCTCGGCCGCCGTGCTGACCGATGCCGGCCTCGTCGAGCGCTGCGAGCTGGCGCCGCGCCGGCACGCCGAGCTGCTGCTGCCGATGTGCGAGGCGGTCCTGGCCGAGGCCGGCCTCTCGCGGCGCCAGCTCGACGCGATCGCGGTCGGGCGCGGTCCCGGCGCGTTCACCGGCGTTCGGCTGGCGATCGCGGCGGCGCAAGGCATCGCGCTCGCGCTCGACCGGCCGGTGATCACGATCTCTTCGCTGGCCGCGCTGGCGCTGCAGGCGCCGGACGTCGGCCAGGACGCGACGCTGGCGGTCATCGACGCGCGCATGGGCGAGGTCTATGCCGGCGCGTTCCGGCCGACCGCCGACGGCGGCCTCGAAGCGCTCGGTGACGAAAGCGTCGGCGCGGCGACCGCGCTGCGCCTGCCGGCGGCCGCGTGCTGGGCCGTGGTCGGCACCGGCTGGACGGCGTTTCCGGATGCGTTGCGCGCGCACCTGCCGGCCGATCCGCTGTACGCGGACGGCCAGCGCTATCCGCAGGCCGGCGCGGTCGCGCGTCTGGCCGCGCCGCTGGCGCGCGCCGGCCACGGCGTCGCCGCCGAACTCGCGCTGCCGGTCTATCTGCGCGACAAGGTCGCGCTGACGCTCGAGGAACAGCGGCGCGGCGGCTGAGCGCGCGACGCGAGAGGCCGCGCGTCATCGTGCCGCTGCCGCGGCGGCTCACCGTGTTCGCCTGTCGCCGATGCGCCGCGCTCGCACGCGACTTCGCCACGCCGCCCTGGCGACGAAACGGCCACCCGCTGGCGCGGATGGCCGTTTCGTCTCAGCGAACGTCCGCACAGTGCGGACGATCATGCTCAGAACCGTACGATGCCGGAGACGCCGAGCAGGTTCGAGTAGTTGTCGAAGACGCCGGTCAGGCGGTTGCCGGTCGCGTTGATCGTGTCGACGTGCGCATCGTTGACGAACAGATGCGTGTAGCCGGCGTTGATCTCCAGCGTCTCGCTCGGCTTGTAGCCGACGCCGACGCTGACCCAGCGCCGCGTCGCGTCCGGCACGCGCGGCGTGCGCGTATCGGCATGCGTCGGCGTGCCGTCGACCGCGAAACCGGCGCGCAGCGTCCAGACCTCGTTGAGCTTGTAGTCGCCGCCGATCGAGCCGAACCAGGTGTCGCGCCAGCCGAACGGCTCGGTCGCGGCGGGCTGCGCCGGATTGTCGAAGTCGATCGTCAGCGCCTGGAAGCTCGACCACTCGGTATAGGCGACGCTGGCGCCGAGGCTGAGCCGGTCGTTGACGGTGTGCCACCAGCTGAGCTCGGTGAACGCCGGCGTGTTCAGCGTGGCGTGGCCGCGCGTATTGGTGAACGCCGGGTCGAGCAGCGGCGCGACCGCGGCCGGCACCTGGAACGTCGCGTCGCCGGACAGCTCGTGCTTGATCTTGGAGTGGTAGTTGAGGCCGATGCGGTCGGCATCGGTCGGCTTCCAGAGCAGGCCGGCCTGCCAGCCGTAGGCCCAGTCGTGGCCGACCATGCGGATGCGGCCGTCGGCGCCCTGCGGCAGGATCGCGCCCTGGGTCGGTCCGGCCAGCACCGCGCCGAGGTCGATCGCATTGGACAGGTCGGCCTTGGCACGCTGCGCGATCGCGCTGAGGCCGATCGAGAACGCGTCGTTGAGGCGGAACGCGCCCGAGAACGTCAGCGCCGGCACCTGCAGGTCGGACTTGTAGGCCTGATAGCGGCCGACCCAGCCCGTGTTGTAGTCGGTGACGAAGCCGAACGGCACCGTCAGCGCCGCGCCGAGGCTGAGGCGGTCGTTGATCGGCGCGACGTAGTAGATCGCCGGCACCGGCTTGGTGCCGCCGCCGTCGCCGCCGTCGCCACCGCTGATCGGCCGGCCGAGCGCGTCGGTGCCGCTGCCGGAGAACTTGGCGCTGACCTGGATCGCGGTGACGTCGAACTGGAAGCCGCTGCCGGGCAGGTCGAGCATCGCCGCCGGATTGTTGACGACGACCGCGTAGTCGTCGGGGGCGGCGCCGGCGCCGGCGAACGCCCGGCCCATCGCCTTGACGCTGTTTTCCTTGAGCTGGAACGCGCTGGCATGCGCATGACCGGCGCCGAGACCGACCGCGAGCGCGAGCGGCAGCGCGGCCAGGGCCGGCAGGGTGAAGATGCGTGGGGATATTGTCATTGGTCGAACTCGATGCCTGAAAGTTGCCCTGGGTCTCCCGGGGCGTATCAGGCCCGTTCGCCCGGCAACTTTCAAGCGTTCGTTTGAATTTCGTTCAGCGCCAGCGAGCCCGCGTTCATCGGCGAGCTGCTGTCCGGTCAGGCGCTGCGCACCTCGGCCTGGGCGAGGCGCGCGACCGCCTCTGCGGCCAGCGCCGAGAGGCCGGCGCCGCCGGCCTGCCAGTGCGCGACGATCTGGCGCCGCATGCGCGGCTCCCAGAAGCGCTGGATATGGCCGAGCATGCCGTCGATGCCGGCTTCGCGGTCCGGGTCGGACACGAAGTAGGCGGCGATGTCGTTGGCCATCTGTACGAGTCTTTCGACGTCCATCGGTCAGGGCTCCGTAGCGAGGATGCGATGCGGATGAGTGTAGACGGCATGGCCGTCGCGCCGCGCGAAGCCGACCAGGGTCAGGCCGGCCGAATCGGCCAGATGGATCGCCAGCGCGGTCGGCGCCGAGATCGCGACCATCAGCGTGATGCCGACGGTGGCGGCCTTCTGCACCATCTCGTAGCTGGCGCGGCTGGTGACGACGAGAAAGCCCGTTGCGGTGTCGAGCTTCGCGCGCGCGATCGCGCCGATCAGCTTGTCGAGCGCGTTGTGGCGGCCGACGTCCTCGCGCACCAGCTGCAGCGCGCCGGCCGAATCGGCCCAGGCGGCGGCATGGGTGGCGCCGGTCAGCGCATTGACCGGCTGCGCGGCCGCCAGCGCGGCCAGGGCGCGCTGCACGGCCGCCGTGTCGACGGCTGGTCCGGCGCCGACCGGCGGCGGATGCCGCACGACGTCTTCCAGCGCCTGCGTGCCGCACAGGCCGCAGCTGCTGCGGCCGGTCAGGTTGCGCTGCCGGGCGGCCACCGCCTCGGCGCGCGCAGTCGGCACCGTCATCGCGACTTCGATGCCTTCGAGCCGCGGCTCGACCGCGACGTCCTGCAGCTCGGCCGGATCGGCGATCACCGCCTCGCTCAGCGAGAAGCCGAGCGCGAAATCCTCCAGATCGGCCGGCGTCGCCATCATCACGACGTGCGGCTGGCCGTTGTAGCGCAGCGCCACCGGAATCTCGGCCGCGATCCAGTCGTCCTCGCGCTGCGTCCGGCCGTCGCGCACGCGCACGATCGCGCGCCGCACCGCGCCGGCTTCGCCGGACGGAGCCGGCGCGGCACCGGGGGGCGCTGCATGGCGGGTGGGCGCGGACGGCATGGACGGAACGGCTTCTCGGCGGCGGCGGCGGGCACGCCGCGGCGCGCCCGCATCGACTCTACCGGATTCGCCCCGGCGTGCTAAGGCGGGCGCCGCGGCTGCGCGCGAATGTCGCGGCGGAGCGCTTCGATGATCCCTGGCCGCAGCGCACTGCGTATGTCCGGACATCGGGGGCGCCTGCCCTCCTCCAGGAGATCGACCCATGCACCGCTCCATCGCCATGCCCGCGCTCGCGCTGGCCCTCGCCGCCGGCGCCGTCCATGCCCAGGACGGCCTGCTCGATTCGAACTTCGGCATCTTCGGCACCGGCCGCAACGTCATCGCCCACGACCAGGGTGGCGGCAACGCCGACCAGTCGGCCGGTGCGCTGGTCGCGCCGGACGGATCGATCTATCTGGTCGGCACCGCGCAGACCGCCGGCGGCTCGCGCCAGGCGATCACGCGCCTGACCGCCGCGGGCATCCGCGACGAGTCGTTCGGCGTCGGCGGCACCGTCTACTCGTCCGCGGCGGACCTGACCGCGCGGCGCGCGCGCTTCGACGGCGCCGGCAACCTGCTGGTCGCGGGCTTCCGCACCGTGAGCGGCACCAATACCGATTTCCACCTGTGCCGCTACACGCCGCAGGGCCAGCCGCTGCCGTTCACCGCGATCGGCAGCGCCTGCGTGACGATCGCGTTCGATACGCAGAACGAGGAGCGTGCCGACGTCGTCAACGACCTGCTGGTCGAACCGGAAGGACGCATCCTGCTGGTCGGCACCACCCGCCTGCCCGGCGGCGTCGAGCTGGGCGCGATCGCGCGACTGCGCGGCGACGGCAGCTTCGACGCGACCTACGGCATCCAGGGCAAGCGCGCCTATCAGCTCGGGCCGACACCGGTCACCCGCTTCAATGCGATCGACCTGACCACGGACGGCAAGTACGTCGTGGTCGGCGAGTTCGGCTCGCCCGACGCGGAGAACGGCACCTCGGCGCTCATGGCGATCCTGTCGGTCAGCGGCAATCCCGACCCCGGCTTCCAGGCCGGCGCCGGTTTCGCGGGCCTGGCGATCGACGGCGGCGCGCCGTTCAACCGCGACGAGGCCGCCACCGGCGTGCGCGTCCTGCGCGACGGCACGATCCTGGTGATCGGCAATACGCAGATCGCCGATTCGAGCGTGCGCTACCGCCTGTTTGCGTACAAGATCGTGCCGGCGCCCCTGCTGACGCTCGATGCCGGCTTCGGCAGCAACGGCCGCGTGCTGATCGAGGACGGCCACTCGCTGGTGACCGACGACCTCCTCGTGCAGAGCGACGGACGGATCGCGCTGATCGGCACGCGCCGTGCCACGGAGGCCTTCGCGCTCGACATGGCGGTGCTGCGACTGAGACGCGACGGCTCACCGGATCCGGCATTCGGCAGCAACGGCCGCGTATACCTGGATTTCGTGCTGCCGGGCGAGTTCGACTACGGCACACGCATCGCCTCGCAGGCCGGCCGCCTGATCGTCGCCGGCCACTCGCTGCGTGCCTCGCCGCAGAACTACGACCTGACCGTCGCGCGGCTCGGCAACGACGGGATCTTCGCCGACGATCTGGAGTGAGCGGCCGGGCATGAACCCAGGCCGGATCACCGGCCGTGCGCCGCCGCGCATCCGGCGCGGCCGCGCACGGACAGCGCGGCGGCGAATCGCTACCATCGGGCGATGGTCGAGCCATCGCCCGCGATCACCTCCGCCCTGGCCCAGGCACACGACGCCGAAGGCCGCGACCGGCTGCTCGCCCTGGTCTACGAGGACATGCTGCGCATCGCACGCGCGCAGCTGCGGCGGCAGCGCTCGGGGCACACGCTCGACACCCGCGCCCTGGTCAACGAGGCCTATCTGAAACTGTTCGACGGCGGCGGCATGGACTATGCGAACCGCTCGCATTTCTTCGCGACCGCGGCGCGCGCGATGCGGCAGGTCGCGATCGACTACGCGCGGGCGCGCCTGGCCGACCGGCGCGGCGGCGGCGCCGAGCACGTCGACCTCGACGCGCTGGAGGGCCAGCCGTTGCCGGTCGACGCGCAGGCCGAGCAGCTGCTGGCGATCGACGCGGCCCTCGATGCGCTGGCCGCGCTCGACGAGCGGCTGGTCAAGGTCGTCGAGCTGCGCTTCTTCGCCGGCCTGGAGGTCAAGGACATCGCGGCCCTGCTCGAGGTCTCCGAACCGACGATCAAGCGCGACACGCGGGCGGCCAAGGCGTTCCTGCAACAGCGACTCGGCAGCGGCTGAGGCCGGCGGCCGCACGCCCGCGACCTGTACCAAGGGGAGAGACATCGTGGATGCGCAGAACTGGCGCCGCGTGCGCGCCCTCTTCGACGAACTGGCCGACACGCCGCCGGCGCAGTGGCACGACCGCCTGCACGCCCTGGCGCCCGGCGAGGACGCGCTGCACGCCGACGTGCTGGCGCTGCTCGCCGCCGACCGCGGCCGCCAGCTCGAAACCGATCTCGCGGCGCAGGCGCCGGACCTGCTCGACGATCTGGCCGGCCGCCCGGCGCAGGCCGATCTGACCGGGCGGCGCGTCGGTCCGTTCCGTCTGCTGCGCGAGATCGGCCGCGGCGGCATGGGCACGGTCTGGCTGGCCGAGCGCGCCGACGGCCAGTTCGCGCAGCAGGTCGCGATCAAGCTGATCCGCAGCGGCTGGGACGCCGCCGACGGCCACACTCGCTTCCGCGCCGAGCGGCAGATCCTGGCCGGCCTGACCCATCCGAACATCGCGCGGCTGATCGACGGCGGCGTCGACGGCGAGGACCGCCCGTGGCTGGCGCTCGAGTACGTCGACGGCGTCGACCTGCGCACATACTGCGACCGCGCCGGACTCGGCATCGCAGCGCGGTTGCGCCTGTTCCTGATCGTCTGTGCGGCGGTCGCGCATGCGCATGCGCGGCTGATCGTGCATCGCGACCTCAAGCCGTCGAACCTGCTGGTCACGCCGGCCGGCGAGGTCAAGCTGCTCGATTTCGGCATCGCCAAGCTGGTCGATGCCGGCGACGCCGGCGTCAGCGCCGCACGCGTGTTCACGCCCGAGTACGCCGCGCCCGAGCAGGTGCGCGGCGAGCCGGTGACCACCGCGGTCGATGTGCACGCGCTCGGCCTGCTGCTGTACGAGCTGCTGACCGGCCGGCGGCCGTACCGCCTCGAACGCAGCACGCCGGCTGCGTACGAGCGGGCGATCCTCGACCAGGAGCCGGCGCGGCCGAGCCAGGCCGTGCTGCAGGCCGACGGCGCATCCGAAGCGCCGGTGTCGCGGCGCCTGCATCGCGCGCTGCGCGGCGATCTCGACGCGATCGTGCTCAAGGCGCTGCGCAAGGATCCGGCGCACCGCTACGCATCGGTGGCCGAGTTCGCGGCCGATCTGGAGCGCTACCTGGCGGGACGGCCGGTCACCGCGCGACGCGGCGACTGGCGCTACCGCACCGGCCGCTTCCTGCGCCGGCATGCGCTGGCCGCCGGCCTCGCCGCCGCCGCCGTGCTCGCGCTGTCGGCCGGACTGGCCGTGGCACTCTGGCAGGCCGCCGAGGCGCGCGCGCAGCGCGATCTGGCGCGCAGCGAAAGCGGCAAGGCCGAACAGACGATCCAGTTCCTGCTCGACATCTTCCGCAGCGCCGATCCGGCATTGACGCGCGGCCGCAAGGTCACCGCCGAGGAGCTGCTGCAGCGCGGCGTCGAGCGCATCGACCGGCAACGCCTAGACGATGCGGCGATGCGCTACGGCCTGCTCGTCGCGATGGGCGAGGCGTATCTGGGCATCGGCGATCTCGGCCGCGCCTATCCGCTGTTCGAGCGCGCCCTGGCCGTGCAGCGCGAGGCCCTGCCCGCCGACACGCTCAAGCGCGTGCGCGCGCTGGTGCTGATGGGCCGCAGCCGCGGCGGCGGCGACGATCTGGCACTGGCCGGACGGCATCTGGACGAGGCCGCTGCCCTGCTGCCGGCCGAGGCGGCCGACGGCGAGCTGGCGGCCGACCTGCTGGTGTCGCGCGGCATCAACCGGCTCGCACTCGGCGATGCCGCCGGCGCGATCGACGACATGGCACGCGGCGTCGCGCTGTTCGGCGCCACGCGCGGACCCGGCGACAGCCAGACCGCGAGCGCGGCGATCACGCTGAGCTGGGCCTACGACGAGCAGGACCGCGTCGCCGACGCGCGCGCGGTGCTGACGCCGGTGGTCGCGGCGCTGCGCGCCGCACCCGAGGACAATCCGGCGCGGCTGGCCGATGCGCTGGACGCGCTGGCCAATACCTACACCGCCGCCAGCGAGGCCGGCGAGGCGGTCGCGCTGCGCCGCGAGGCGCTGGCGATCACGCGCCGGCTCTACGGCGACGCCCACGGCTACGTGCAGATCCGCCTCAACAACCTGGCCTTCAGCCTGCTGCGCGCGCACGACTATGCCGGCGCGAACGCGGCAATGAAGGAGTCGCTGGCCGGCGTGCAGGCCACCGAGCCGCCCGGCTCGCGCAAGCTCGGCGCGACGCTCAACAACCTGGCGACGACCGAATACGCGCTCGGTCACTGGGCCGAGGCCGAGCGGCTCTGGGACGCTGCGCTGGCGATCCGCCGCGCCGGCGGCGATCCGACCGACGTCGCGTTCAGCCTGACCGGCAGCGCCGGCGCGGCGCGCGAGCAGGGCCGGCTCGGCGATGCGAAAGCGCGCGTCGACGAGGCACTCGGCCTGCTGCGCGCGCATGCCTCGCCGAAACCCTCGCATCTGGCCAGGACGCTGACCGAACGCGCCGAGGTGGAATTCGCGCTCGGGCCGAGCGACTGCGCGCTCGCCGAGGAGGCCGTCGCCGTACTCGCGCGCGCCGAAACCGCGGCCGACGATCCGCAGCGCCTGCATGCCGAAGCGGTCGCGGCCGGCTGCCTGTGGCGGCGCGACGGCGGCGCCGCGGCACGCGACCGCGCGCAGGCGGCACAGGCGGCACTGCGGCGGACCTTTCCGGCCGACGCGGCGCGGCTGCGCCAGGCCGCGCGCTACGCAGTCACGGACACGCGCTGAGCGATCCGCCGCCGCGATGCGAAGCGCCGGCTTGGGCAGGCCGCATCGTCACGCTGCGAGCGAACGCCGGCCGGACCGGATCCGGCCGGTGACGCAGCGGCTCGGCGCCTCAGCGTGCCGGTGCGGCTTCCTTGCGCCGCTCGCGCAGCAGCGCCTGCTGCTGCTCGCTGAAGGCCCGGTAGCGCTGCTGCCACTCCGAGGGCTGGCTGACGCGCGTGACCTCGACCGCGGTGACCTTGTACTCGGGACAGTTGGTCGCCCAGTCCGAGTTCTCGGTCGTGATGACGTTGGCGCCCGAGAACGGGAAGTGGAACGTCGTGTAGACGACGCCCGGCTGCATGCGGTCGCTGATCGTCGCGCGCAGCACGGTCTCGCCGGCGCGGCTCTCGATGCCGACCCAGTCGCCCTCGGCGATGCCGCGCTGCTCGGCGTCGTGCGGATGCAGCTCGAGCCGGTCCTCGGCATGCCAGGTGTTGTTGGCGGTGCGGCGCGTCTGCGCGCCGACGTTGTACTGGCTGAGGATGCGGCCGGTGGTCAGGATCAGCGGGAACTTCGCGTTGACCTTCTCGGCGGTCGGCACGTATTCGGTCAGCATGAACTTGCCCTTGCCGCGCACGAACTGGTCGATGTGCATCGTCGGCGTGCCGTCCGGCGCGGTCTCGTTGCACGGCCACTGCACGCTGCCCTCGCGGTCGAGCTTGGCGTAGCTGACGCCGTGGAAGGTCGGCGTCAGCCGCGCGATCTCGTCCATGATCTCGGACGGGTGGCGGTAGTCCATCGGGTAGCCGAGCGCGTTGGCGAGCAGCTGGGTGATCTCCCAGTCGGCATAGCCGGCCTTGGGCCGCATGACGCGGCGCACGCGCGAGATGCGCCGCTCGGCATTGGTGAACGTGCCGTCCTTCTCGAGGAACGAGGAGCCGGGCAGGAAGACGTGCGCGAACTTGGCGGTCTCGTTGAGAAACAGATCCTGCACGACGATGCATTCCATCGCGGTCAGCGCGGCGGTGACGTGCTGCGTGTTCGGATCGCTCTGCGCGATATCCTCGCCTTCGATGTAGAGCCCCTTGAACTCGCCGTCGAGCGCGGCCTCGAACATGTTCGGGATGCGCAGGCCCGGCTCGTGGTGCAGCGTCACGCCCCAGGCCGATTCGAACAATGCGCGCGTCGAGCCGTCCGAGACGTGGCGATAGCCCGGCAGCTCGTGCGGGAACGAGCCCATGTCGCACGAACCCTGCACGTTGTTCTGGCCGCGCAGCGGATTGACGCCGACGCCGCGGCGGCCGACGTTGCCGGTCGCCATTGCGAGGTTCGCGATCGCCATGACCGAGGTCGAACCCTGCGAGTGCTCGGTGACGCCGAGGCCGTAGTAGATCGCCGCGTTGCCGCCGGTCGCGTAGAGACGCGCGGCACCGCGCACCAGGGCGGCCGGCACGCCGGTGTCGGCCTCGCTGACTTCGGGCGAGTGGCGCGGATCGGCGACGAACGCGCGCCATTTGTCGAACGCGTCGGTCTCGCAGCGCAGCGCGACGAAAGCTTCGTCGACCAGGCCTTCGGTGACGATCACGTGCGCCAGCGCGGTCAGCAGCGCGACGTTGGTGCCGGGCTTGAGCTTGAGATGGTAGTCGGCCTTGACGTGCGGCGTGCGCACCAGGTCGATGCGGCGCGGATCGACGACGATCAGCCGCGCGCCCTGGCGCAGCCGGCGCTTCATCTGCGAGCCGAACACCGGATGGCCGTCGGTCGGATTGGCGCCGACCACCATCACGACGTCGGCGTCCATGATCGAGTCGAAGTCCTGCGTGCCGGCCGACTCGCCGAGCGTCTGCTTGAGCCCGTAGCCGGTCGGCGAGTGGCACACCCGCGCGCAGGTGTCGACGTTGTTGTTGCCGAAGCCGGCGCGCACCAGCTTCTGCACCAGATAGGTCTCCTCGTTGGTGCAGCGCGAGGAGGTGATGCCGCCGACCGCGTCGCGACCGTGCGTCGCCTGGATGCGGCGGAACTCGCGCGCGGTATGCGCGATCGCCTCCTCCCAGGACACCACGCGCCACGGATCGGTGATCTTCTCGCGGATCATCGGCGTGGTGATGCGGTCAGGATGCGTGGCGTAGCCGAACGCGAAGCGGCCCTTGACGCAGGAATGGCCGTGATTGGCCTTGCCGTCGATGTCGGGGACCATGCGCACGACCTCCTCGCCCTTCATCTCGGCGCGGAACGAGCAGCCGACGCCGCAGTAGGCACAGGTCGTGACCGTGCTGTGCTCGGCCTGGCCGAGCGCGATCAGCGATTTCTCCGACAGGGTGGCGGTCGGGCAGGCCTGTACGCAGGCGCCGCAGGACACGCATTCGGACGCGAGGAACGGATCGTCCTGGCTGGCGCTGACCTTCGAATCGAAGCCGCGGCCCTGGATCGTCAGCGCGAACGTGCCCTGCTGCTCCTCGCAGGCGCGCACGCAGCGCGAGCAGACGATGCACTTGGACGGATCGAACGTAAAGTACGGATTGGTTTCGTCCTTGGCGACGTACAGCGGGTTGGCGACCAGCGCGGTCGCCGCGCCGTGACCGGCGACCGCGCCGTCCGCGGCCACGTACGGCTGCACGTGATTGGCGCCGTCGTAACCGTAGCGGACCTCGCGCAGGCCGACCACGCCGGCCATGTCCTGCAGCTCGCAGTGGCCGTTGGCCGGACAGGTCAGGCAGTCCAGCGGATGGTCGGAGATGTACAGCTCCATCACGCCGCGGCGGATCTCGCCGAGCTTCGGCGTCTGCGTCGCGACCTTCATGCCCTCGGCGACCGGTGTCGTGCACGAGGCCGGATAGCCGCGCATGCCCTCGATCTCGACCAGGCACAGCCGGCACGAGCCGAACGCATCGAGCGTGTCGGTCGCGCACAGCTTCGGGATCGCGATGCCGTTCTGCGCGGCGGCGCGCATCACCGAGGTACCCGGCGGCACGCTGACGGCGACGCCGTCGATCTCGAGCCGGACCGGCTTGAGGCTCGACAACAGCTGGATGGCGGGAGTGCCGTAATCGGCTTCGGCTATCGAACGCATGGCGTGAACCTCGCTGCTCCGCGCCCCGACCGGCCAGAACCGGCCGGGGCGCCGTTCAAGCGACCTGCGCGTGATCGCGCGGCCGGAAATCCTCGGGGAAATGGTTGAGCGCGCTGAGCACCGGATACGGCGTCAATCCGCCGAGCGCGCACAGAGAACCGTTGAGCATCGTGTCGCAGAGACTGCGCAGCAGCGCCGTGTTGCGCTCGACCTCGCGCGCGGCCTGGATCCTGGCGACCACCTCGACGCCGCGCGTCGAGCCGATCCGGCACGGCGTGCACTTGCCGCAGGATTCGATCGCGCAGAACGCCATCGCGAAGCGCGCCTGCTCGGCCATGTCGACCGTATCGTCGAAGACGACGATGCCGCCGTGGCCGAGCATCGCGCCGATCGCCGCGAACGCCTCGTAGTCGATCGCGGTGTCGAACTGCGACTCGGGCAGGTACGCGCCGAGCGGGCCACCGACCTGCACCGCGCGAATCGGCCGACCGCTGGCCGAGCCGCCGCCGTAGTCGTAGAGCAGCTCGCGCAGGGTCAGGCCGAACGCCTTCTCGATCAGGCCGCCGTAGCGGATATTGCCGCCGAGCTGCAGCGGCAGCGTGCCGCGCGAGCGGCCGACGCCATAGTCGCGGTACCACTCGGCGCCGTGCGCGAGGATGTCCGGCACCGAGGCCAGCGTGATCACGTTGTTGATGACGGTCGGCCGGCCGAACAGACCCTTGAGCGCCGGCAGCGGCGGCTTGAAGCGGACCTGACCGCGCTTGCCCTCGAGGCTCTCCAGCAGCGAGGTCTCCTCGCCGCAGACATAGGCACCGGCGCCCAGGCGCACCTCGAGCTCGAACCTGCGGCCGCTGCCGGCCACGTCGTCGCCGATCCAGCCGGTCGCGCGCGCGCGCTCGATCGCCTCGCGGAACAGCGCGAACGCGAACGGATACTCGCTGCGCAGATAGACGTAGCCCTGCGTCGCGCCGACCGCGAGGCCGGCGATCGCCATGCCCTCGATCAGACGGTACGGGTCGCCCTCGAAGATCATGCGGTCGGAGAACGTGCCCGAATCGCCCTCGTCGGCATTGCAGACGATGTACTTCTGCCCGTCTTCGGCGCCGAGCACGGTCTTCCATTTGATGCCGGCCGGGAACGCCGCGCCGCCGCGGCCGCGCAGGCCCGAGTCGAGCACCGTCTGCACGATCGCCGCGCCGTCCATCGCCAGTGCGCGCTCGAGACCGGTCCAGCCGCCGTGCGCGCGATAGTCCTCGAGGTCGAGCGGATCGATCGTGCCGATCCGCGAGAAGCACAGGCGCTCCTGATTGTGGAAATACGGCAGCTCGGCGACCGCGCCGACGCGCAGGCGATGCGCGCCGCCGGCGAGGAAGCCCGCCTCGAACAGCGCCGGCACGTCGGCGACGGCGACCGGTCCGTAACCGATCCGGCCGGCCGGGGTCTCGACCTCGACCAGCGGCTCGAGCCAGAACATCCCGCGCGAGCCATTGCGGACCACGGTCAGCGGCAGGCCGCGCCGCTCGGCCTCGGCGGCGATCGCGCGCGCCACCGCATCGGCGCCGACCGCACGCGCGCTGGTGTCGAGCGGTACGTAGACGCGGACCGGCGTCGGTGATGCGTTCATCGCGCCACCCCGCAATCGTCGAGCCACTGGTCGAGCGCCTCGGCGCCGAGCCGGCCGCGCACCTCGCCGTCGAGCATCGCCGAGGGCGCGCAGGCGCAGTTGCCGAGGCAGTAGACCGGCTCGAGCGTCACCGCACCGTCGGCCGTGGTCTCGTGGAAATCGACGTGCAGGCGCTCGCGCAGATGGCGTTCCAGCTCGCGCGCGCCCATCGCCTGGCAGGCCTCGGCGCGGCACAGCTGCAACACGTGCCGGCCCGGCGGCTGAGTCCGGAAATGGTGATAGAAGCTGATCACGCCGTGCACCTCGGCGCGGCTCAGATTGAGACCCTGCGCGATGACCGGCACCGCCGCGGCCGGCACGTGGCCGAGCGCGTCCTGGATCGCGTGCAGGATCGGCAGCAGCGCGCCGGGCAGGTCGCGCAGGCGCTCGACCGCGGCCAGCACCTCGGCCTGTGCGGCCGCGGGCAGCGGCGCGGCGGCCTCCGTATCGGCGACGGCCAGGCTCATGCGGCCCTCCGGCGAACGGCGGCGGGAACGCCGCGCTGCGCGGACGTCGCGCCGCGGCGGTGGACGATGCTGGCCATGGATCCTCCCAGCGGCTGGCGATGGCCCGAATATATGTTGTGAGCAGCTTATCGGGATGCCGCCAGAGTACCGTATCGGCGCCGCATTTCAATCGCAAGATCGTCTAGTATTAGGCTATTGATAGCCTATTTGGCCGAACTGCGGGATCCTCATGTTCGAGATCGACATCCGCCCGGACTGGTCGCTGCGCATTCGCGGCGGCCAGCCGCTGCCCGGCCATCTGATCGCCCTGCTCGGCGCGGTGCACGAGCACGGTTCGCTGGCCGCGGCGTGCCGCGCCTGCGGGCTGTCGTACCGCTACGCCTGGGGCCTGCTGCAGCAGGCCACGGCCCAGCTCGGCGCGCCGCTGCTGGTGCCCACGCGCGGCCGCGGCGCGCGCCTGACCGGCTTCGGCGAGCGTCTGGTCTGGGCCGACCGGCGCATCGCCGACCGGCTCTCGCCGATGCTCGAGAGCCTCGCCGCCGAGATCGGCATCGAACTGGAACGCACGCTGGCCGATCCGGCCGCGCCGCTGCGCATGCACGCCTCGCACGGATTCGGCGTCGAGGCGCTGCGCCGCTTCCTGGCCGAGGCCGGCACGCCGCTCGATCTCAAGTACCGCAGCCCCGACGACGCGCTGGCGGCGCTGCGCGCCGGCGCCTGCGATCTGGCCGGCCTGCACCTGCCGATCGGCCCGATGCAGCGCGAACTGCTCGACCACTACCGCGGCCGTCTCGATCCGCAGCGCGACCGCGTTGTCCATCTGGCGGTACGGCGCCAGGGCATCGTGCTCGCGCCCGGCAATCCCAAGCGTGTCGGCGGCCTGGCCGACCTGTTGCGCCAGGATCTGCGCTTCATCCACCGCCAGCCCGGTTCGGGCACGCGCCTGCTGCTCGAACGCCTGCTCGCACGCGAGGGCCTGGACATCGCGCGCATCCACGGCTGCGACGTCGAGGAACTGACGCATGCGGCGGTCGCCGCCTACGTCGCCAGCGGACTGGCCGACGCCGGCTTCGGCCTGGAACCGCCGGCGCGCCGCTACGGACTGGACTTCATCCCGATCCTGTCCGAGCACTACTTCTTTCTCTGCGACGGCGACCTGCTGTCGCGCGCGCCGCTGGCCGGCCTGGTCGAGGTCCTGCGCAGTGCCGCGTTCCGCGCCGAACTCGACCGCCTGCCCGGCTACGATGCGACCCGCTGCGGCCAGGTGCAGACGCTGGCCGAGGCATTCGTGGCCGACGCCGGCAGTGCCGGTACCTGACCCCTTGCGGCTGGCGGAGCGGGCAGGTGGCGGGTTTTTCCGGAAATCCGCCTATTGATGGGAAGGCCCGCCGCCGCGCGGGCCGCCGCCATCCACCAGAGGGGTTTGCATGAAGACGCGCGCCGTGACCTGTTCCGCCCTGCTGTCGGCCGCCCGGGCCGTCGTGACAATCGCCGCGGTGGTCTGTACGTCGCCGGCGTCGGCGCAATCGCCGGCACCGGCGGCCTGCACCGAGAACTTCGAGGACATTCCGGCGCTCTACGACGGCGGCGGCTGGACCCGCTTCAACACCAGCGAGGGCATTCCCAACGGTTTCGAACCGACCGTGCTGTGGGACGCGGTGACCGCCGAGGGAGGAGCGGCCGACTTCCTGACGTTCGGCGCGCATCGCGGCAGTCCGTACTCGCGCATCCTGGTCAACGCGATCGGCGTGGCCGGCGAGGAACACACCGCCAGTGCCTGGACGCTGACGCCGACGATCCAGTTCCGACCCGGCGCGCGGCTGTCGTTCTGGACGCGCTCGGTGTACACGCCGATGCCGCTCGGCGATCGTCTGTACGTGCGCGCCTGCAGCAGCGGTGCGTGCGACTCGGTCGGCAGCGGCCCGGACGATCTGGGCGACTTCACCGAAGAACTCCTGGCGATCAACCCGATGCTGTATCCGACCCAGGGCGGCGACGGAACGGAGCCGGCCTACGGATACCCGACCTTCTGGGCCCGCTACGAGGTCACGCTGCCGGCGGCCGGCGAGGGCCGCGTGGCGTTTCACTATCACGTCCCCAACGTCGGCTACTGGCCCGGCGTGAACAACGGCGTGCTGGTCTCGGTCGACTCGGTCGAGCTGGCCGGCGCCGGCAACTGCCCGTTCCCCGGCCCGGCGCTCGACGACGCGCTGTTCGCCGAGCCCTTCGACGCCGGCCCGGCTGCCGGCACTATCGCGATCACCCAGAACGCCGATCCCACCCTGGTCGAGCCGATTCAGGAGGACGCGGTATGCGGGGAGATGGCCGAGTCGAACTTCTACCTGCGCCGCTTCGAACTGGCCGGCGACCACGGATTGAGCGGCAGCGTCGACATCGACAGCGTCGACATCGGCATCGATCGCGCCGGTACCGTCGGCAGCCTGCCGGTCACGTTGTTCAGCATCGCGCACGGCGCGCCGCTGACCTATGCCGACATGACGCCGATCGGCAGCGGGCGGATGGCCGTGTCCGGCAACGAGCGGCAGTTCGTGCGCAACGTGCGTACGCCGGCCGTGATCGAAGACCCCGCCAGCCAGGATCTGGTCGTGCAGATCGAACTGCCCCGCGGCGTCTTCGAGTTCCTGATCGGCACCAATACCGCAGCGCAGTCGCGCCCCAGCTACGTCGCCAGCCAGTGCCCGGTGATGCCGTCCGAGCCGACCGACTGGTCGACCACCCGCTTTCACACCAGCAACGGCCTGGTCATGAGCGTGCACCTGAGCGAACGGGCACAGCGGCCCGCGGCCGGCGGCGCGGCGGGCCGATGAGCGCAATGCCCGGGCGTGACGAAGAAGACATCACGCGTCTGCTCCGGCAGGCGCGCGACGGCGAGCGCGACGCCTGGGCGCATCTGCTGCAGTGCACGTACGGGGACCTGAAGCGCCTGGCCCATCGCATGCTGGCACGCGACGCGACGGTGCCCACGCTCAATACCACCGGCCTGCTCAACGAGTGGTATCTGCGTTTCAGCGATGCCGGCGGCGTTCCAGAGAGCCGCCGGCATTTCTTCGCGCTCAGCGCCAAGATCATGCGGCAGGTCATCTGCAGCTACGCGCGCGAGCGTCTGACCGTCAAACGCGGCGGCCAGTGGCAGCGCGTGGACCTGCGCGAACTGGACACGCGTGCCGACGCCGAGAGCCTGGGCTTTATCGCGCTCGATCAGGCGCTGAACGCGCTGGCCGACGAGAACGAAGCGCTGGTGCGAGTGGTCGAGTGCCGCTTCTTCGCCGGCATGAGCGAGACCGAGACGGCCGACGCCGCCGGCGTCTCGGTACGCACGGTGCAGCGGCTGTGGTTCCAGGCGCGCGCGCAGCTGGCGAGCCTGCTGGAGTCGCGATGAGCGGCGACCCGTCCGACACGTTCCTGCGTTTCGAACCCGGCGCAGCGCTGCGCAGCAGCCTGGCCCAGCACCTGCTGCTGGAAGAGCGCCTGTCGCTGCTGCCGGGACAGCGCGTCGGCGCGTTTCGCGTGCTGCACGAAATCGGCCGTGGCGGACTCGGCGCGGTCTATCTGGCCGAGCGCAGCGACGTCGACTTCAGCCAGCGCGTCGCGCTCAAGGTGGTCGGCTCGCGCAGCGATCGCAACCGCGCCGAGATCCTGCTCGCGCGCGAGCGCAAGACCCTGGCGCGCCTGCAGCATCCGTACATCGCGCGCCTGGTGTCGGGCGGCCGCAGCGGCGAGCTGCTGTGGTTCGCGATGGAATACGTCGAGGGTGTCCGCATCGACGCGTACTGCGCGGCATGCGCCGCCGGCGGACGCGAGCGCGTCGAGCTGCTGCTGCAGGTCTGCGCCGCGGTCGGATACGCCCACGCGCAGCTGGTCGTGCACCGCGACCTCAAGCCGTCCAACGTGCTGGTGACCGAACGCGGCGAGGTCCGCCTGCTCGATTTCGGCATCGCCGGCCTGCTCGACGCCGAGCGCGACGACGATCCGGCCATGGCCGCGGCCACACCCGGCTACGCCAGTCCCGAACAGCGCGCCGGCCAGCCGGCCGGTATCGCCAGCGACATCCACCAGCTCGGCCAGCTGCTGGCGCGGCTGACCGCCGATGCGACGGTGCCGCGCCGCGAAGCCGATCTCGCGGCGATCATCGCAAAAGCCCTGGCGGCGCGTCCGGAAGACCGCTACGCCAGCGTCGACGCGCTGGCCGGCGACCTGCGCGCGCTGCTGGCGCTGCGGCCGGTCGGCGCACGCCGCGCCACTGCGGCGGCGCGGCTGCGCCTGCTGGCGCTGCGCCATCCCTGGTCGTCGCTGGCCTGCCTGCTGATGGCGGCCGCGCTGATCGCCAGCAACAGCTGGTATCTGAGCCGCGTCGAACAGGCACGCCGCGACGCCGAACGACAGGCACGCACCGCGCAGCAGATCGCCCGATTCATGGTCGAGGTGTTCGACGGCGCCACCCCGGACAGGCCGCGCACGGGCCCGCCGGACGTGGAGACCCTGATCGCCGCCGGTGCCGAGCGCGCGCTGCGCGACCTCGACGGCGCGCCGGAGCTGCAGGAACCGCTGCTGACCGCGCTGGGCGGGGTCTACCAGCTGACCCTGTCCAATCCGGGCAGGGCCGTCGCCTTGTACGAGCGCGCGGTCGCCGTCGCCGCCGAGCACGGATCGACCGTGCCGGAGAGCGAGCGCATCGGCCGCGCCCAGCTCTACGCCTCCGCACTGCGCGACCTGGGTCGCATCGCCGAGGGCCATGCGGTGATCGAGGCGGAGCTCGAGACCCTCGGCGCCGGCCTCGCGCACGCCCGGCTCCGCGCCGACCTGCTCGGCATCCAGGCCACGCTGGCATTCCACGACCGCCGGCTCGGACAGTCGATCGCGCTGTTCGACGAGGCGATCGCGCAGGCGCGGCGGCTTGGACCGGACGAGCCGACGATCCATTTCCTGCAGTTGAACCAGGTGCTGGCCCTGCGTCAGTCGGGCCGTACCGGCGATGCGCAGAAGACGCTGCGCATCGCGCTGGACGGCGCCCGGCGCATCTCGGGAGCCGATCACTCCAGCGCGATCCACGCCCAGTCCGTGCTGGCCGAGCTGCTGATCGACCTCGGCGACGCGCCGGGCCTGGACGAGGCCCAGTCGCTGCTGTCCGATGCACGCGAACGCGTGCTCCGCCGGCACGGTGCGCAGTCGCCGCGGCTGCTGTCGCTCGATGCCGCGCAGGCACGCCTGCAGGCGCGGCGCGGCGACGTGGCCGGCGCGCGCGCGGGCCTGCTCGAGGTGCTGTCCGCACTCGACGCACTGCCCGCCGGCACCCGGACCGAACGCGCCCAGGTGCTGCGCAGCCTGGGCGATCTGGACCTGGGCGGCGGCGACGCGGCGGCCGCCCTGGCGCATTACCGCGCGATGGAGGAGGCGCTGGCCGGCAACGGCGTCCTCGATTTCGGCGAGTACAGCGGGCGCACCGCCTGCGCGCTGCTGGCGCTGGAGCAGAACGGACCGGCATACGCGCTGCGCGACCATGCGCTCGCGCTGGCGGCGACCGCCGGTCCGGCCAGCGCGATCCACGATGATCTGCGCAACCTGCCGCGCCGCTGCACGCCCGCCGCGGTGCGTGCCGGGCTGGCGACGTTCGCGTTCTAGTGGCTGCCGCGGACTCTGACGCGCTCCCCGGTTCGCGCGAACACGGCGGCAGCGCACGCCTGCCCCGCGCAGCGGCCACGGCACGCCTTCGATCCCGCGCGATCGTCCCCGGCGATGCGCGGGAAGACGGCCGTTCGACCGCCGGTCCGCCGATGGCCGCCGGGCAACCGCCCGCGCGCTGTACTACGCTAGGAGCCGTCACGGTCGACCGGATCCTTGCGATGTCCGCCTCTGCCCCGCTCCAGATCGCCTGCCCGCACTGCCATGCGCTGAACCGCGTGCCGGCGGCGCGTCTCGGTGACGGACCGGTCTGCGGCCGCTGCCGCCGCGCCCTGTTCGCCGGCACGCCGTTCGCGCTGGACGCGGCCCATTTCGACGCACACGCCGCGCGCAGCGACCTGCCGCTGCTCGTCGATTTCTGGGCGCCGTGGTGCGGGCCGTGCCGGACGATGGCCCCGGCCTATGCACAGGCCGCCGCGATGCTCGAACCGCAGGTCCATCTGGCCAAGGTCGACACCGAGGCCGAGCCCGCGCTCGGCACGCGTTTCGGCATCCGCAGCATCCCGACGCTGGCGATCTTCCTGCACGGGCGCGAACTCGCGCGCCAGGCCGGGGCGATGCCGACCCAGGCGATCGTGGCCTGGGTGCGCCAGCAGCTGCCGCGCTGAGCAGGCGCTCCGATCGCACACGCTGCGGCAACGGCACCGATCGCCTCGCGCAGGCACCGCCAGCTCGCCGGGCGCCGCGCGCACGGCCGGCCCGTCGATCCGGGGCCGCGCCCGACTACCCCACGAGGGCCGCGTTCGCCTCCGCGTCGTCGCTGCCCGCTCGTCGAGCGCGCCGGCGTGCCCGCGACCGGGAGCGCCGATCCGCACGCCGCGAAGCCGATCGCGGCGGCTGAGCCCGATCGGGTCCGCGGCAGGGACTGCTGCACCGAAAACCGTCTGTGTCAGACTGCCGTGCCATCGGGCGGCGCAGGTCCAATCGCCGCCGAATCCTGGATCCGAGTCCACGAGGTAGTACGCAGATGATCGAACGAGTCGCAGCCGGCCGCCTGCAGGTCGCGCGGGAACTGCACGCCTTCATCGAGCGCGAGGCGCTGCCGGGCACCGGCATCGCGGCCGAGGCGTTCTGGGCCGGCGCCGACGCGCTGATCCACGAGCTCGCGCCGCTCAACCGCCGACTGCTGGCCGAACGCGACCGCCTGCAGGGCGAGCTCGACGCCTGGCACCGTGCGCATCCGGGGCCGGTCGCCGATGCGCCGGCCTATCGCGCGCACCTCGAGCGCATCGGCTATCTGCGGCCGGCGCCGTCGCCCGCGCCGATCACGACCGCCGACGTCGATCCGGAGATCGCCGTGCTGGCCGGGCCGCAGCTGGTCGTGCCGGCCAGCAATGCGCGTTACGCGCTGAATGCGGCCAACGCGCGCTGGGGATCGCTGTACGACGCGCTGTACGGCACCGATGCGCTCGGCAGCGCGCCGCCGGCCGGCACCGCCGGCTACGACGCCGAACGCGGCGCCGCGGTGATCGCCTATGCGCGGGCGTTCCTCGACGAGACCTTCCCGCTCGACTCGGGCTCGCACGCCGAGGCCACGGCCTACCGGGTCGAGGACGGCCGGCTGATCGTTGCGCGCGACGGCGCGACGGCCGGCCTGCGCGATCCGGCGCAGTTCGCCGGCCATCGCGGCGACGCGGCCGCGCCGGAGGCGATCGTGCTGCGCCATCACGGCCTGCACGTCGAGATCGCGATCGACCGCGACAGCGCGATCGGCCGCGACGACCGCGCCGGCGTCGCCGACGTCGTCGTCGAGGCCGCGCTGACCAGCATCGTCGACTGCGAGGACTCGGTCGCCGCGGTCGACGCGCCGGACAAGGTCGCCGTCTACCGCAACTGGCTCGGCCTGATGCGCGGGAATCTGAGCGAGACCGTGACCAAGGGCGGCCGCAGTTTCGAGCGGCGCCTGGCCGAGGATCGCCGCTACGTGGCGCCGGACGGACGGCCGCTGCTGCTGCGCGGGCGGGCGCTGCTGCTGGTCCGCAACGTCGGCCATCTGATGACGACGCCGGCGGTGCTCGACGGCGACGGCCGCGAGGTGCCCGAAGGCCTGCTCGACGCGCTGGTCACGAGCCTGGCCGCGCTGCACGACCGCACGCGCCGCGCCAACGCGCGCCACGGCAGCATCTACATCGTCAAGCCGAAGATGCACGGACCCGACGAGGTCGCGTTCGCCGACACGCTGTTCGCACGCGTGGAGGATCTGCTCGGCCTGCCGCGCGCAACGCTGAAGATGGGCATCATGGACGAGGAGCGGCGCACCTCGATCAACCTCGCCGCCTGCATCGCCGCAGCGTCGGCGCGCGTGGTCTTCATCAACACCGGCTTCCTCGACCGCACCGGCGACGAGATCCACAGCGCGATGGAAGCCGGCCCGGTCGTGCGCAAGGGCGAGATGAAGTCGGCCGCCTGGATCGGCGCCTACGAGCGCAACAACGTCGTGGTCGGCCTCGCCTGCGGCCTGCGCGGCCGCGCACAGATCGGCAAGGGCATGTGGGCGATGCCCGACCGCATGGCGGCGATGCTGGCCGAGAAGATCGCCCATCCGCGCACCGGCGCCAGCACCGCCTGGGTGCCGTCGCCGACCGCCGCGACGCTGCATGCGCTGCACTATCACCGCGTCGACGTGGCCGCGATCCAGGCCGAGGCCGAACGCGCGCTGCCCGGCGTCGACGCCGAGGCGCTGCTGGCCGGTCTGCTGACGATTCCGGTGGTTGCCGAGCCGCGCTGGTCGGCGGCCGAGATCGAGCAGGAACTCGACAACAACTGCCAGGGCATCCTCGGCTACGTCGTGCGCTGGATCGACCAGGGCGTGGGTTGCTCGAAGGTGCCGGACATCCACGACGTCGGCCTGATGGAGGATCGCGCGACGCTGCGCATCTCGAGCCAGCACATCGCCAACTGGCTGCGTCACGGCGTCGTCGACGCGAGCCAGGTCGAGGCGACGCTGCAGCGCATGGCCGGCATCGTCGATCGCCAGAATGCCGGCGATCCGGCGTATCGGCCGATGGCGAGCGACTTCGCCGCATCGGCGGCGTTCCAGGCCGCGCGCGCGCTGATCTTCGAAGGCTGCGCGCAGCCCAACGGCTATACCGAGCCGCTGCTGCACGCTTGGCGGCGGCGCGTCAAAGGCGAGCACTGAGGCCGATCGAACTCGACCAGGCCGGGGAGGTCCGCGCGGCACGGCCTCGCCCCGCGCTGCATGCAGCGTCGATGCGCAGCACCGCATCCGCGCCGCCCGCAGCGGGCCGAAGCGGAAAGTCGCAGCGGCCGGCACAGGGCCATGGCTCGACGGCGAACGCGGCAATCCGACGAGGCGCGTCACGCCGATGCGATCCGTCGGCCCGGATGCCGCGGTGCGGCCAGCTTCGGCGCCGGCCAGCAGGCGGCGGCCAGATGGAATCGCGCCGGCCCGGTAGCCGCGACGCCGGTGCCGGGCCAGCGGCCGACGCCGCGCTAGGCCGAATCGACTCGCGGCGAACGCCCGGCCCGGCCGCATACCGCCTCGGATTCCGGCACGCCGGCTGACGAGGGCGGCGTCAGCGCTCCGGCGATCGGCGCATCGATCCACGGCTGCACGGCCGCGCGCATCGCCCGGATCGCGTCCGGGGGCAGCTCGGCGCCGGTCGCGAACGCCGCGGTCGGCGGCGCGGCGCGGGTGCGGCGCAGATTGAGCGCATAGCCGCCCGAGACCGGCGCGCGCGGCGCCGCCGCGTCGAAGACGCGCGAACGCTTGGCCGGCAACGGATCGAGCCCGTCGCTGACGTTGTTGGCGAGCAGGGCCAGTCGCGGCTGCGCGGTGATCGCGGTCAACGAGGCGTAGCGCACGCCGTGGCGCGCGAGATCGCGCATCAGCTCGGCCGGCCAGCCGCGCAGGCGCGCGCGTTCGAGCGGCAGCGCGGCGCCGCCGGGATCGGCCCCGCGGTCGCAGGCGAGCCGGACGCCGGCTTCGAGACAGGCCTGCGCGAGCAGACGCGCGATCTCGGCGGCCTGGCGCCGGCCCGCCTCGGACCCGTAGCCGACGCCGAGCAGCGCCAGCGCGTCGGCCATGCCGGTCAGGCCGATGCGCAGACTGCGCGATCGCCCGCCGTCCGGCCTCGCCGCATCGGCCGCCGCGTCGAGTGCGGTCACCGCCAGACGCGCGGTCTGCGCCAGCGAGGCACGGTCGATCGCGGCATCGGCGCCGAACCGGCCGCGGACGAAGACCGGCACGTTGACCAGCGCGACCAGCCCGTCGTCGGGCCAGGACGCCTCGGGCGTGCCGGCGCTGGCCAGGATCCGCTCGTCGAGCAGCAGCCGCCACGACGCGCAGGCCTCGAGCAGCTCGGCCGGCGGCGGCGACGCCTGTGGCGAGGACGTCAGCGCCGTGACGACGCGCCGCCAGGTCGCCTCGACGTCGAGATCGCGCAGGCGGCCGCGCTCGCGCCAGCGGAACCAGCTGTCCCAGGCTTCGACCGAGGCGGGATCGATGAAAGGAGAAGTGCGATGCATAAGGCCCCGGACCTCGGGGCGCGCGGTTTCGAGAACAGCGAGTATCGGATCGCCGCGTACACCCGACTTGAGCGGGATCAAGTCCACGCGAGGCGCCATCGGTTACACGCCGGTTACACAGCGTTACCGATCGTTGCGGAGCAGTCGTCGCCGCGTGCGCGGCGCCGCCTAGTCTGGGCACCGTTCGCGCAGCAGCGCCCGCCCGGAACGATTCCGATGACCACCGCCACCGCCTCCCTCACGTCCGCCCCGCGCAGCGCCGGCCGTGCGCCCACGACCACCTTCGAGCGCCACGACGAGATCGGCCTGGCCGAGCTGCAGGCGCATGTGCCGGCGATCCGCCGCAAGATCAGCCAGGGCCAGTACCTGTATCGCGCCGGCCAGCCGTTCGCGGCGCTGTTCCTGGTCAACGTCGGCTGCTTCAAGACCTGCGAGCTGGCCGAGGACGGCCGCGAGCAGGTCACCGGCTTCCGGATGCGCGGCGACCTGATCGGCGTGGAGTCGATCGGTCTGAGCCATTTCGCCTGCGACGTGGTCGCGCTCGAGGACGGCGAGGTCTGGGAACTGCCGTACCCGCCGATGCTGACGGCCTGCCTGCGCATTCCGGCGCTGCAGGCGCGGCTGACCTCGGCGCTGGCCGAAGAGGTGCGCCGCGACCGGCTCTGGATGCTCGCGCTCGGCACGCTTGGCGCCGAACGCCGCGTCGCGGCGTTCCTGCTCGACCTGGCCGAGCGTCATGCGCGACTCGGCTTCAGCGGCCGGCACTTCATCCTGCGCATGAGCCGCGCCGACATGGCCAGCTACCTCGCGCTCAAGCACGAGACCGTCAGCCGCGCCCTGTCGCGCCTGGACGCGCTCGGCCACATCGAGGTGCAGCGCCGCGAGATCCGCATCCTCGACGCCGACGGCCTGCGTCACGGCGCCGGGGCCGTGCACTGAACCTTCAGGACGCGTCGAGCGCCTGGCGGATCGCCGCGGCGAACTCGTCGCGGCCATAGGGCTTGCGCAACAGCTTGAGGTCGCCGTCCTTGGCGTCGTCGAGCAGGGCCTGCTCGTAACCCGACACCAGCAGCACCGGCAGGCCCGGATAGAGCCGGCGCGCCTCGTGTGCGAGATCGACGCCGGTCATGCCGCTGCCGAGGATCACGTCCGAGAACAACAGATCGACCGGCTCGGCGCGCAGCCGCTCCAGCGCCTCCTCGGCACTGGCGGCGACGCGGCTGGCGTAGCCGAGCGAATGCAGGAACGCGATCGCGACCTCGCGCACGTCCGGCTCGTCCTCGACCACCAGCACGGTCTCGCCGCCGCGCGCGACGGCGGTCTGCACACGGGGCGGTGCGCTCTCGCGATTCTCCGCCGCGGCCGGCAGGTACAGCGCGACGCGCGTGCCATAGCCGAGCTGGCTGTCGACGGACATCGTGCCGCCGGACTGCTTGACGAAGCCGTAGACCATGCTGAGGCCCAGGCCGCTGCCCTTGCCGGCGGACTTGGTCGTGTAGAACGGCTCGAGCGCGCGCGCCAGCACGTCCGGCGCCATGCCGATGCCGGTGTCGGTCACGCTGATCTCGACGTAGCGGCCGGGTGCCAGTTCGGCCGCCGGCGCGTCGCCGCCCTCGTAGGCGCCGGCCGCGATCGTCAGCTCGCCGCCGCGCGGCATCGCATCGCGCGCATTGAGCGCGAGGTTGACCAGGGCCGCGTCGAGCTCGCCCGGATCGGCGAAGACCTCCGGCAGCGGCGAGGCGCATTCGATGCGGATCCGCACCGCCTCGCCGAGCGTGCGCGTCAGCAGCGCCGACAGGTCGGCGAGCCAGGCGCGCGGCGCGATCGGCCGCGGCGACAGGTGCTGGCGCCGCGCGAACGCCAGCAGCTTGCGCGTCAGCGCCGCGCCGTTGCCGACCGCGCGCAGCGCGCTCTGGATGATCGGTCCGCGCTCGAGGCCGAGCGTATCGTCCTCGAGCAGCTGCAGATTGCCCGAGATCACCGTCAGCAGATTGTTGAAGTCATGCGCGACGCCGCCGGTCAGCTGGCCGATCGCGTCGAGCCGCTGCGCATGCGCGAGCTGCTCCTCGCTGCGGTTGCGCTGCAGCGCCGCGCTCAGCAGATGGCCGATCGACTGCAGGAAGTTGAGCTTGTCGCGGTCGAACGCGCGCGCGTCGGCCGCGAACGCGAGCAAGGCGCCGGTCGGCTCGTAGCGGTCGAACAGCGGCAGCAGCGCCGCGTCGACGTAGCCGTGCGCGGCCGCCGCCGCGCGCAGGCCGCCCTCGTCCCTGACGTCGAACTCGGCCAGCGTCAGCGCGGCGCGATCGGGCGTCGCCAGCCGCGTGCTCCAGGCCATGATGCCGAGCAGGTCCGGCAGCCGGTCGAGCAGTGCCGGCGGCACCTGGGCATGCGCGCGCACGTGCAGGTCGTAGCGCTGGGTGCCGGCGATCAGCACGGCGACCGCGTCGACGCCGAGCGCCTCGGCGACGCGGTGCGGCAGGCGCCCGAGCAGGGTCTCGTAATCGTGCGATTCCAGCGCCAGCCGCCCGACCTCGCCGATCACCGCGTCGTAGCGCGCACGCGCCAGCGCCTGACGCGCGCGCTGCGTCTCGGAGATGTCGCGGATCGAGGCCGCGTACAGCGGCGTGGCGCCGCCGTGCACCGGGCTGAGGCCGATCTCGACCGGAAACTCGGTGCCGTCGCGGCGCATGCCGACCAGCTCGAAGCCGGCGCCCATCGGCCGCACGCGCGGATTGGACATGAAGCGGTCGCGGTGCGCGCTGTGGCCGCCGCGCAGGCGCTCGGGCAGCAGGCACTCCAGCCCGAGGCCGTACAGACCGCGCTCCGGATAGCCGAACAGGCGGTCGGCCTGCGTATTGGCGAGCACGATCGTGCCGTCGCGGTCGACCACGATCATCGCGTCGGGCGCCGTTTCGAACAGCGCGCGGAACAGGGCTTCGTGCTCGGCCGGCGCCGCGCTCATCCGCGTTGCGGCCGGGCCGTGAACAGATAGCCGGCGCCGCGCACCGACTTGATCAGCGCAGGCCGCGCCGGATCGGCCTCGAGCTTGCGGCGCAGGCGGCCGATCTGCACGTCGACCGCGCGATCGTACGGTCCGGCGTCGCGGCCGTGCAGGCGCGAGATCAGATGGTCGCGCGAGAGCACGGTATTGGGCCGGTCGAGGAACACCTGCAGCAGCGCGTACTCGCCGGCGGTCAGCGCCACCGGCTCGCCGCCGTCGGTGCGCAGCTCGCGCGCGGCCGGGTCGAGGCGGAAGCCCGCGAAGCACACCATGCCCTCGTCCGCCGCCGCCGGCGCCGCATCGGCGCTCGCGGCCGTGCCGGCACTGCGGCTGCGGCGCAGCACGCTGCGGATGCGCGCGAGCAGTTCGCGCAGATCGAACGGCTTGGTGACGTAGTCGTCGGCGCCGAGCTCGAGGCCGACCACGCGGTCGACCGACTCGCCGCGGCCGGTGACGATGATGACCGGGCCGCCCCAGTGCGTACGCAGATAGCGCGTCAGGTCCAGACCGTCCTCGCCGGGCAGGCCCAGATCGAGCAGCACCAGATCGACCGGCCCCTGCGCCAGCGCCGCACGCATCGACGCACCGTCGGCGACGCCGCTCACGCGGAAGCCCTGTGCGCCGAAATAGCGGCGGACCAGATCGAGGATGTCCACATCGTCGTCGACGACCAGCAGATGCTGTTCCCGGGTGGGCGACGGATCCATGATAGGCGGCGTGTCGTGGGCGCAGGCGATCGGCCGAATCCTATCATCGTTGCCGGATCGCCCGGCGACGGCGCTCGCACGCGGCGCGATGCGCGCGACGCGCCGATGCCGCGCCGCTCACCCGTTGCGCGGGCGGGTCCAGACGCCATCGCGTCAGGACCCGAGCAGACCGAGGCTGAAATCGACCTTCAGCAGGATCAGCAGGCCGAACAGCGCGAACAGCGCCGCAGCGGCGAAGCGCATCTTCGAGATCGGGAATCGCTGCGCGAGCTTCTCGCCGATCAGCACGGCCGGCACGTTGGCCGCCATCATGCCGAGCGTGGTGCCGACCGCGACCATCGCCAGACTGGCGTATTGGGCGCCGAGCGCGACCGTGGCGAGCTGGGTCTTGTCGCCCATCTCGGCCAGGAAGAACAGCACCAGCGTGGTCGCAAAGGCACCGTAGCGCGGCGGCCTGGCATCCTCGTCGAGCGTGTCGGGGATCAGCGCCCAGACCGCGAAGCCGAGAAACGCCAGACCGAGGATCCAGCGCATGAGGTCGGGACCGACGTGTCCGGCGACCCAGCCGCCGACCGCGGCCGCGAACAGATGATTGACGATCGTGGCGATGAAGATGCCGGCGATGATGCGCTCATGCTGTCCGCGGAACCGGGCGGCCAGGACGAACGACAGCAGCTGGGTCTTGTCGCCGATTTCGGCGATGGCGACCATGCCGAACGACGCGATGAGGGCTTCCACTCGAGATGATCCTGGGGCTGGCGATCGAACACCGATGACCCTGCCCTCCATCGCCGGCCCCGGCTGTGGAGTGCAAGGTCAAAGGTCTCGCCTGGCGGATGCTGCCGACGCCATGGTCGTGACGACCCAAGTGTGTTGACGTCGGCTCCTCCTGTGCGGAGGCGGCTACTCCCCAATGACGGCGCGGACTATACCGGCCGGCCGCGCCGCCGTCGATGCCCCAGGCGCCCGGAACACGGCCGTTGCGGGCCGGTCGTCGCGGACCGGGCGGCGGAAACACGGCACCTTTCGAAGCGACACGACGCCGGTCGCGGTGCGACGCCGCGCGCCTCGTACGCGCCCGTATTATCGCGCGATGGCCTATGCGGGACTGTTCATCGCCGCCTTCGTCGCGGCCACGCTGCTGCCGGCGCAGTCCGAGGCCGTGCTGGTCGGCCTGCTGCAGGCCGGTTACCGGCCGTGGCTGCTGGTGACGGTCGCCAGCATCGGCAACGTGCTCGGCTCGATCGTCAACTGGTATCTCGGGCGCGGCCTCGACCGCTACAGCGACCGGCCGTGGTTTCCGGTCAAGCCGCCGGCGCTGGCGCGCGCGACGCGCTGGTACCGCCGTTATGGCCGCTGGACGCTGCTGCTGAGCTGGCTGCCGATCGTCGGCGATCCGCTGACCCTGGTCGCCGGCGTGATGCGCGAACGCCTCGGCGTGTTCGTGACCCTGGTCGCGATCGCCAAGACCGGACGCTACGTCGCGCTGACGGCCGCGACGCTGGCGTATGCCTGATCGTGCACACTGCATGTCCGCCGGCAGGGCGCCTGCTGACGCGGCAGCACCGACCGTCGGGCGGACGCAGCGCGCATCGAGCCGCCGACACGACCGGACCACGGTCGCGACGCAGCGGCCCGATGCAGCGATGCCGCTACTCACCCCGAATCCGGAGCAGACCGCCGCGATGGCCCCGCGCAAACCGAAGCCTGCAACCGAAGCCGCGTCTTCCGTCGCGCAGTTCCTGGCCCGGTCCGATCATCCGCACCGCACCGGCATCGAGCGCCTGCGCGGCCTGATCCTCGGCCTGGACCCGCGCATCGGCGAGGAGATCAAGTGGAATGCGCCGAGCTTCAAACTCGACGACCACTTCGCGACGTTCAAGCTGCACCCGCCGCGGCAGATCCAACTGGTGCTGCACACCGGTGCCAAGGGCAGGCGCGATGCGCGCGCGTTCCGGATCGACGACCCGGCCGGCCTGCTGACCTGGCCCGCCACCGACCGCTGCGTGTTGACGCTGGCCTCGTCCGAGGCGCTGGCCGAGCACGAAGCGGCCGTGCTCGGCATCGTCCGGCAGTGGATCGCTCAGCTCTGAGTCTGGTGCCGGTGCGGCGGCCAGCGTCGCTCGTCGCCGTGTCCGCATGCCGGCGGCAGGACCACTGATCGAGCGCGGATCACGGCGACGCGTGCCGGCGGACCGGCTCGTTGCCGGCGGCCGCATCGCGGGTCCGTTGCCGGTTCGGTCGCGCCATTGGGGGACTCGCCGGGGAACTGCGTATTGGGAGGGAAGACCCCCTGCCCCGGAGCCGTTCATGAACCTCGTCGCGCTGCGCCGCCCCCTCGTTTCCGCCCTGTTCGTATCGGGCCTTTCGCTGCTGTCCGGCGCCGCCCATGCCGGCTTCCTCTACGGACGCATCACGCCCGCAGCCGGCATCGAGCCCAACGGCGAGTCCAAGAACGTCAGCCTGTCCTCGAACGGCCGCACGGTCGTGTTCTCGAGCGACGCCAGCAACTGGGGCGGCAATCCGTACAACGGCAACCGCGCCGTCGCGGTCGATCTGATGACCGGCGTCATCGACGTCGTTTCGAGCATGCCCGACGGCACGGTCTTCCGCGGCGAGGCGCCGGCCGTCTCCGGCGACGGCCGCTACGTGACGTTCCTGACCTACGGCATCGCCAACATCGGCCCGAGCTGGCAGGTCGCGCGCAAGGACCGCCTGACCGGCGGCCTCGAAGTGGCCAGCGCCAACGCCGCCGGCCAGCCGGCCGAGTCGGGCACCGGCGACGACACCGTGTCGATCTCCGCCGACGGCCGCTACGTGGCGATCGAGACGGCCGCCGCCAACTTCGGCGTGCCGGCTGCGAACGGTCAGGAGATCTTCGTCAAGGACATGATCACCGGCCAGATCGAGATGGCATCGGTCAAGGCCAACGGCAGCCCCTCCGGCGGGCGCTGCACGATCGGGCCGCACGCACTCTCCGACGACGGCCGCTACATCGCGATGCTGTGCCACGTCGAGATGCTGGCGGGTGCCGGCGACGTGCAGATCTACGTGCGCGACCTGCAGGCCAATACCACCGAGCTGATCAGCCGGGTCGGCGCCGACGGCCCCTCGTCGACCGCCTTTCCGGGCCGGCAGTCGATCTCGCCGAGCGGCCGCTTCGTGACGTTCCAGGCCCCCGGCTACGGCGGTCTGGGCTATGCCGACGGCGCCAACATCAACAGCAACAGCGGCATCTATCTGCGCGACCGCCAGACCCAAACGACGATCGCGATCCCGCGCCCGCCGCTGGTCGCCTCGAGCAACTACGACAGTTGCAACGTCTCGGCGATCTCCAGCGTCGGCTCGGTCATGATGGCCTGCCCGCTGCCCAATGGCGCGTTCTCCAACTCGCAGGTCTTCCTGTTCGTGCCCGGTGCCGGCGCACCGGAGCTGCTGAGCACCGGCGTCGGCAGCGCACCCGGCAACCGGCCGTCCGGCTACACGATGTCCGTCAACGGCTCGGGACTGTCGATGGTGTTCGAATCGACCGCCAGCGACATCGACCCCAACGACGGCAACGGCAAGAGCGACATCTTCATCCTCGCCCATCACTCGATCCTGATCGACGAGATCTTCGCGAGCGGGTTTGAGTGAGGCGCATCGCAAGCCCGCTGATGTCACCAGACCGCTTCGCTGAAGCGCTGGCCGAGCGGAACGGACTGCAGCGCTCCATCGCGTCAGCCGACCGCTGCGCGTATGGAGCGCGCGGTACCTTACGGGGTCGAAAGCCGGCGCACGACCGGCATCAGCCTGGCTTCCCCGTCGCCCGCTACCACTGGCCGAAACGGGCGTCGACTCGAAAGAAATGGCGCGCCCGGAGGGATTCGAACCCCCGACCAATGGCTTCGGAAGCCACTACTCTATCCGGCTGAGCTACGGGCGCGTTGTTGCGGGTGTCGGCGTGTCCGCGGAAGGGAACTGCCGCCGAGGAGCGGCCGGGAGGCCGCCGCGGGGTGGCGATCATAGCGTGTCGCGCGGCGTTGATCCATGCGCCTGCGACCTTGGCGCCCTTTCGTGGCCTGGGGCGGCTGGCTATACTTGCGCGTCTTTTTGGCCTGTTGGACGATCCGGGCGGGTCATCCCCGGCCGGAGCGTTCGTGCGGACCCTTTGCCGGCAGCCGCTTTAGCTACCCGCTACCGAGGTGGATTCGTGAGCAATCCCGTAAACAAGACCGACCTGGCCTTCCTCAAGCATTTCTCGATGCTGATCCTGTTCCTGGTCCTGGTCGCCATCGGCCTGTTCGCGCTGGCCATGCACATCTACGCGGGCAACCCGTCGCCCACCAACACCGATCAGACCAAGGTCGTCGACACGCGTCTGGCGCCGGTCGGCGGCGTCTACGCCGGCGATACCGGCCGCGCCGCGATGCTGGCCGCGCAGGAGGCCGCTGCCCAGGCGGCCGCCTCGCAGGTGGCCTACGGCGGCACCACCGACGGCAGCGTGATCTTCGGCAACCTCTGCCAGAGCTGCCACGGCACCGGCGCCGGCGGCGCCCCGAAGCTGACCGACAAGGCGCACTGGGGCCCGCGTCTGGCCGAGGGCGTCGATACGCTGGTCAAGCATGCGATCGAGGGCTACACCGGCAGCAGCGGCATGATGCCGCCGCGCGGCGGCAATCCGGCACTGACCGACGAACAGGTCCGCGCAACCGTCGAGTGGATGATCGAGCAGGTCAAGTAAACCGCCGGTTCCACCACTTCTTGCGATCGAAACGCCGCCGTCAGGCGGCGTTTTTCGTTGCGGCCCCGCATGAGCGCGGCCGCCCTGCGCTTGTGCAAGTCCGCTGTCGCGGCGCACCAGCCTGGTGCGCCCGGCGGCTCATCCTCGCCTGCAGCCGAGGATAAATATTTGATAAATAAGGCCTGATGCGCCGCAGCATGGATGGCATGTCGCTTGCTGAACCGGGAGGGCGTTGACCCCGATCCCACACCAGCAAGAGGCCCGTCATGAACAAGCGACTCTCGGCGTTGTGCGTGTCCGTTCCGATCGTGTGTTGTCTGGCCGTATCGGCCCATGCCCAGGACGAGGCGGCAGCGCCGTTCAGCGGCTCGTTCGCGCTGACCAGCGACTACATCTTCCGCGGTACGACGCAGACCAATCGCAAGCCGGCCCTGCAGGGCGGCGTCCAGTACGACCACGCCAGCGGCTTCTACGCCGGCGTCTGGGGCAGCAACGTCAGCTGGCTGTCCGACGCCTCCGACGAGGTGTCCAGCAGCGTCGAGCTCGACGCCTACGCGGGCTTCTCCAACAGCTTCGGCGACAGCGACTTCGGCTACGACGTCGGCGTGCTGCGCTACTTCTATCCGGGCCGCTACCCGACCGGCTTCGTCAGCCCGAACACGACCGAGGTCTACGCCGCGCTGAGCTGGACCGAGCTGACGCTCAAGTACTCCTACGCGCTGACCAATACGTTCGGCTGGGCCGATTCGAAGCACAGCGACTACGTCGAACTCAACTACAGCCTGCCGTTCGCCGAGGTCTGGACGCTGGACCTGCACGTGGGCCGGCAGACGATCGACGGCACCAGCGGCGCCGACTACACCGACTGGAAGGTCGGCATCGGTTACGACTTCGGCCAGGGCTATTCGCTGTCGGCCGCCTACGTCGACACCAACGCCGACGAGGACTACTACACCAACGCCTTCGGCAAGAACCTCGGCAAGTCCACCGGCGTCGTGACCTTGACCAAGTCGTTCTGAGGCGACGCCTCGCTCACGGAGAACCCCATGAAACTGATCACCGCCATCGTCCGACCGTTCAAGCTCGACGAGGTCCGCGAAGCGCTTTCGCAAGCGGGCGTGTCCGGCATCACCGTCACCGAGGTCAAGGGCTTCGGCCGCCAGAAGGGCCATACCGAGCTCTATCGCGGCGCCGAGTACGTCGTCGACTTCCTGCCCAAGATCAAGATCGAAACCGTCGTCACCGACGACCGCGTCGACGCCGTGCTCGAGGCGATCCAGACCGCCGCGGCCACCGGCAAGACCGGCGACGGCAAGATCTTCGTCGCCGCCATCGAACAGGTCATCCGCATCCGCACCGGCGAAGTCGGCGCGGACGCCCTTTGAACTCCCATCGCGAGGAAGCCATGAACAATCGACTCTCGACACGGTGGCAGCACCGTCCGCTGACCGGCCTGGCCCTGCTCTGGGGCGTGACGATGGCCGCCTTCCCGTCGCTCGCGTTCGCCCAGGAGGCCGCGCCGGTGGTCGTCGACAAGGGCGACGTCGCCTGGATGCTGACCTCGACCCTGCTGGTATTGCTGATGACGGTGCCGGGCCTGGCGCTGTTCTACGGCGGCATGGTGCGCGCCAAGAACGTGCTGTCGGTGCTGATGCAGGTGCTGACCGTGTTCTCGCTGCTGGTGATCCTGTGGGCGGTGTACGGCTACAGCCTGGCGTTCGCCGGCGGCGGCGCGTTCATCGGCTCGTTCGACAAGCTGTTCCTGTCCGGCGTCACGATCGACTCGCTGGCCGACACCTTCACCGACAACGTCAAGCTGCCCGAGTACGTGTTCATCGCGTTCCAGTCGACGTTCGCCGGCATCACCGGCGCACTGATCGTCGGCGCGTTCGCCGAGCGCATCAAGTTCTCGGCGGCGCTGCTGTTCTCGGTGCTGTGGTTCACGTTCGGCTACCTGCCGATGGCGCACATGGTCTGGGCGGCCGGCGGCTACCTGTTCGAGAAGGGCGCGCTGGACTTCGCCGGCGGCACCGTCGTGCACATCAATGCCGGCATCGCCGGTCTGGTCGGCGCGTACCTGGTCGGCAAGCGCACCGGCTTCGGCCGCGAGGCGATCAAGCCGCACAACGTGACCTTCACGATGGTCGGCGCCTCGCTGCTGTGGGTCGGCTGGTTCGGCTTCAACGCGGGCTCCAACCTCGAGGCGACCGCCGGCGCGGCGCTGGCCTTCATCAATACGCTGTTCGCGACGGCCGCGGCGGTGCTGGCCTGGTCGCTGGTCGAGGCGATCACCAAGGGCAAGCCCTCGGTGCTCGGCGGCGCCTCCGGCGCGGTCGCCGGCCTGGTCGGCATCACGCCGGCGGCCGGCCTGGTCGGGCCGTTCGGCGCGATCGTGATCGGCCTGGCCGCCGGCGTGATCTGCGTCTGGGGCGTGACCGGCCTCAAGCGCCTGCTCGGCGCCGACGACAGCCTGGACGTGTTCGGCGTGCACGGCATAGGCGGCATCGTCGGCGCGATCCTGACCGGCGTGTTCGCGGCGCCGTCGCTCGGCGGCACCGGCGCGGCCGATTACGCGATCGGCGCGCAGGTCGGCGTCCAGGCGCTCAGCGTCGGCATCACGATTGTCTGGATCGGCATCGTCTCGGCGGTCTCGTTCTTCGTCGCCAAGCTGGTGTTCGGCCTGCGCGTGACCGAGGAAGAGGAACGCGAGGGTCTGGACATCACCTACCACGGCGAATCCGCCTACGAGAGCTGAGACCCGGCGGCGGGTGCCCGATCGCGGGCACCCGCCGCGTTGCGCGATCAGGCGCGCCAGCGTTCGGGCCGGCGCGCGAACTCGACCAGATCCGGAAAGAACGCGGCGAAGGCCGCGTCGAGCTGCGGCTCGATCGGCGCGATCGCGTCGAGCCCTTCGGCCAGCGGATTGGACCGGCTCAGACGGCTGCCGACACCGGCCAGCACGCGGCCGATCATCGCGCGCTCGCGGTAGCGCAGCGGCAGATCGTTCGCGTGCAGATAGCGCGAGAACCGCCGCAGCCCGTCCGGCAGCACCGCGTCGTGACCGTGCAGCAGGCGCTGCACGCGCAAGCTGAAATCGGCCAGCGGCTCGCCGGACCACTGCGCGAAGTCGCGTGCGAGCAGATGGTCGAACCACACGTCGAGCACGATGCCGGCATAGCGCCGGAACGGTGGCGCGAACAGGCCGCGCGCAGCGGCCACCTGCGGATGCGCGTCGGTGTAGCGGTCGATCGCGCGGTGCTGCGCGATACCCTCGCGGCGCAGCGCCGGCAGGGCCGGGTCGACCGTGCCGCGCACGAAATCGCCCATCAGGCTGCCGAGCATCCGCTCCGGCTCGGCGCCGGCCAGCAGGGCGTGCGCGAGGTGATTCACCGGCCGGCCGCTCGGGTCGACACGGCACATGGCCGATCGGGGCATCGCATCCCTTATTATCGCTATCCGATGAATGCCTCGTCTCCTTCCCGCCCCACCGCCTTCCCCGCCGACGCGGCGGGCCTGCTGCTGCCGGGTCCCGCCGGCGCGATCGAGCTGGCCTGCGCAGTGCCGGAGCCGGGCACCGCGCGCGCCGGCACGGCGGTGATCTGCCACCCGCACCCGCTGCAGGGCGGCACGATGCACAACAAGGTCGTCACGATCATCGAGCGCGCGCTGCGCGAGCTCGGCCTGGCGACGGTGCGCTTCAACTTCCGCGGCGTCGGCGCGTCCGAAGGCCGCTACGACGAAGGCAACGGGGAGTCGGACGATCTGGCCGCGATCGTGGCCTGGGTGCGCGAGGTGCGGCCCGGCGACGCGGTCTGGCTGGCCGGCTTCTCGTTCGGCAGCTACGTTGCGCTGCGCAATGCGCAGCGTCTGGACGCGGCGGCCCTGGTCACGGTCGCGCCGCCGGTCGGACGCTGGGACTTCTCGCAGATCACGCTGCCGGACTGCCCATGGCTGGTCGTGCAGGGCGAGGAGGACGAGGTCGTCGATCCGGCGGCGGTGTTCGACTGGATCGAGACGCTGGCCGAGCCGCCGCAGCTCGTGCGCATGCCCGAGACCGGCCATTTCTTCCATCGCCGCCTGATGGACCTGCGCGGCCTGCTCAAGAACGCGCTGCAGCCGCACCTGCCGCCGGCGGCATGAGCGGCCGCTGCGTTTCGCCGAACGCGCCGCCGTGACCGAAGCCGCGCACGACCCGCCTCAGCCGCCGAGCGCGCGCTATCGCGCTGGTGCGGCGGCCGGATACTGGCAGTCCGATCCGGCCCAGGAAGCGGCCCTGCCGGCGCTGGACCGGATCTGGCACGCCGTGGTCGAGGCCGAGCGCCCGCTGCCGCTGTGGCAGCGCCTGACCGGGCGCCGCACACGCGAGGCGCCGCGCGGCCTGTATCTGTGGGGCCGGGTCGGCCGCGGCAAGACCTTCCTGACCGAGCTGTTCGTCGACAGCCTGCCGATCGCGGCCAAGCGGCGCGTGCATTTCCATCGCTTCATGCAAGAGGTCCATCACGACCTCAAGGCGCTGGCCGGTCGCGCCGACCCGCTGGTCGAAGTCGCGCGGCGCACCGCGGCGCAGGCGCGCCTGCTGTGCCTGGACGAGTTCCTGGTCAGCGACATCGGCGACGCGATGATCCTCGGCAACCTGCTCAAGGCCCTGTTCGCCGAGGGCGTGGTGCTGGTCACCACGTCGAACACGCCGCCGTCCGAGCTCTACCGCGACGGGCTGCAGCGCGACCGCTTCCTGCCGGCGATCGCGGCCATCCAGACGCATTGCGAGACGGTCGAACTGGCCTCGCCGCACGACTGGCGGCTGCGCGCGCTCAAGCAGGCGCCGGTCTACCACACGCCGCCCGGACCGGAGGCCGAGCGACGCATGCTGGCGACGTTCCGCCGCGTCGCGCACGGCGCCGAGCAGGTCGATTTCACGCTGACGCTGAACGAGCGGCCGGTGCCGGTGCGACGCGCCGCGGCCGGCGTGATCTGGTTCGATTTCGCCGCGCTGTGCGAGGGGCCGCGCGGCGTGGCCGACTACATCGAGCTGGCGCGCAGCTACCACACCCTGCTGGTGTCCAACGTCCCGCAGTTCACGCCTCAGACCGAGGACGCGGCCCTGCGCTTCGTCGAGCTGGTCGACGAGCTCTACGACCGCGGCGTCAAGCTGGTGCTGTCGGCGGCGACGCCGATCATCGATCTGTACGACGGCAACCGGCTGCGCGCGGCGTTCGCGCGGACCGAGTCGCGCCTGATCGAGATGCAGAGCGAGGACTACCTCGCGCGCGAACACCGCGGCTGAGCGCAAGCGCCGGCCGCGGGTTCCGGGCCGGATCGCGATACGACGATCGCGCCGCCCCACCCTTGCACGCACCGCGGGTGCAACGATGCATGAGGGAACCGGCGGATCTCGCGTCCGCCGGTTCCGCGACGCTCAGCGCCGGGCCGGCTCGAACAGGCCGCGGTAGACGATGCCGCCGATCGCACCGCCGATCAGCGGCGCGACCCAGAACGCCCAGAGCTGGGCCAGGTGCGCGCCGCCGGCGAATACCGCCACGCCGGTGCTGCGCGCCGGATTGACCGAGGTATTGGTCACCGGAATGCTGATCAGGTGGATCAGCGTCAGCGCCAGGCCGATCGCCAGCGGCGCGAAGCCGGCCGGCGCGCGGCCGTCGGTCGCACCCATGATGATCAGCACGAAGAACGCGGTCAGCACGATCTCGGCGACCAGCGCGGCCGTCAGCGAATAGCCGCCCGGCGACAGCGCGCCGTAGCCGTTCGACGCGAAGCCGGCCGAGACGTCGAAGCCGCTCTTGCCGCTGGCGATCAGATACAGCACGCCGCCGGCGGCGATCGCGCCGAGCACCTGGGCGATCACGTACGGAATGAAATCGCGCGCCGGAAAGCGGCCGCCGGCGAGCAGGCCGATCGAGACCGCCGGATTGAAATGCCCGCCGGAGATGTGGCCGACCGCATAGGCCATCGTCACCACGGTGAGGCCGAACGCGAGTGCGACACCGGCGAACCCGATGCCGAGCTGCGGAAATGCCGCGGCGAGCACTGCGCTGCCGCAGCCGCCGAATACCAACCAGAACGTGCCGAGAAACTCGGCCGCCGTACGCTTGCCCAAGGACATGGCTGACTCCCTCTCAAGTGAACCTGCGTTCCGCGACGTGCGGAGCGCCCCTCGTCCCGCATCGGCGGGCACGGCGGCATCCTACGCGTGTGCATCGGCGTCATTTGAAAACTTCGATGGCGGGCAAAAAAACGGCGCCCCTCGGGGCGCCGTCGAGCCGATCGTGATGGGGGAGGCCTACTTGACGCGGCTGATCGTGAACGCGCCGACGCTGACGCCGAGACCCACGCCCTCGCCGGTGCCGGCAAGCGCCAGCGAGACGGTGCCCTTGGTCAGCACCTGCGCGGAGCCGGACTTGACCGCGCCGGCCTGCGCTTCGCCCTCGGCGTAGGTGCCGAGCACGTCGTTGATCGTACGCACGTCCGAGAACGTGCCGCGGCCGTCGTCGATCCGATACTTGCCGACGGTCAGGCCGCCGCCCTTGGCTTCGATCTTGACCTGCATCGACTGGCCGTTCTCGCAGGTGACCGTGCCGGTCCCCTCCGCGTGCTTGACCACCGCGGCCCAGCCGCTCAGCGTGAAGCGCAGCTTGCAATCCAGATCGGCCGCGCGCGCCGGCGTCGCGCTCATCGCACCGATCATCAGCGCGGCCGCGGCCACGCCTGCCAACCCTGCACGTGTTGCCATGGTGTCGTCCTCCTCTGAAGGGCGTTCAGTTTTGGGCGACGAGCCTGAACGGGGCGAAACTTGTCGGCAGCGCGGTTCAGCCGGCCGATGGCATCGCCTGTTCGCGCTTCAAGCGGTCCAGGTCGGCGAGCACGTCCTTGACGTTCTGCTCCGGATCGACGTCGACGTAGCGCCGCGCCACGCGGCCCTGCGAATCGATCAGGAAGGTCTCGCGCCGCGCGTAGGACATGCCCATGCGCTCGGCGAGCACGCCGTAGCGGCGCGCCGTGGACTTGTCGATATCGGCCAGCAGCGGGAACGGCACCTGATGCTTCTCGGCGAACTCGGCATGCGAGGCGACGTCGTCGAGACTGACGCCGAGCACGTCGGCACCGGCCTTGCGCAGCTGCGCGATGTCGTCGCGGAACGCGCAGACCTGGGTCGTGCAGCCGGGCGTGAAGTCCTTCGGATAGAAGTACACCACGACCCAGTGGCCGCGGTACTGGTCGAGCGTGTGCCAGCGGCTCTTCTGGTCTTGCAGACGGAAATCGGGCGCGGCCTGGCCGGCTTGCGGGCCGGCGGTCGCCATCTCGGCCGCGCCGGCCTGCGGCGCGGTGACGCCGTACCCGACGAAGGCCAGCAGCGCGGCCGACAGGATCAGGGATCGCATTGGGGGTGACTCCTCGGGGCGAAGAAAACCCCGACAGCTTACTCCGCCGCCGTGCGCGCGGCGGGGTCGACGTAATCGAGCAGCACGCGCCAGCGCTCGCGCTTGACCGCGACCGGCATCGACGCATTGGCCGGGCTCGTCGACGGCAGCGCGAGCACGGTCAGGCTTTCCTCGAACCCGGCCGGCAGCGTCGGCCGGACCAGACGGCGAAACGCCTCCTGCGCCTTGCCGCCGTTGAGCGCGATCGTGCGCAGGCGCGGCTGGGTCCGCAGCAGGCCGGCGATGTCGTTGGGCACCTCGCTGGCGCGTACGATCGAGGCGTCGAGACTGCCGGGCCGCTCGCAGTCGCGCAGCACGTCCCAGATGCCGATGCCGAGCGCATGCAGACGGCCGATCCGTTCGGCATAGGGGAGGTCCGGTCCGGCGTCGAACATCTCGCCCATGAAGCGCCAGAACAGGTTGTGCGGATGCCCGTAGGACTGACGCAGCTCCAGCGAACGCACGCTCGGCACGCTGCCGAGCAGCAGCAGCCGGCAATCCGGACCGACCTGCGGCGGAAAGCTGCTGACGCGATGGTCCGCGGCCATCAGGCCTTCTTCGCGCGCGCGGCCGCGGCGCGGGCCGCTTCGTGCTCGGCCACGAAAGTCTCGACCGGCGTCGAGGCGATCAGCGCGGCGAGCGCTTCGAGCGGCAGATCCTGCAGTCGCTTGAAGCGCACGCAGGACTTGCCGAAGTCGAGCTTCTTGCCGGCCTCGCGGAACGCGTCGCGCAGGGTCTGCTCGCGTGCGGAACCCTCGCACAGACTCATCAGATACAGCGAGTAAGCGTTCTTCTGCGCGGCCAGGGCGGCGTAGCCGAGCGGCTGTCCGTTGGACGTGCCGGCGTAGCGTTCGAGCGGGACTTCATAGCAGATCATGCCCCAGTTCATCGTCTCGACGTAGCCCGGCGGCAGATGCCGCACGATCAGATCGCGCAGCGGCGCGATCACCGCCCGGCGCTCCTCGGGCAATTCGGCCAGATAGGCGCTCACGCTGACGGCGGTGCTCTTGACCATGATCGTGCTCCTGCGCGTTCGCGCTGGCTTCGTGGGTGCTCTACTTCTTCTTGGCCAGTTCCGGGAACTTGGCCGCGTCGTAGCCGCCGACCTCGAACTCGAAGCGGCGCTTGCCGCCGTCCTTGAGCGTGGCCTCCAGCGTGATCGTGCCGGTCTTGCTCATGCGCGCGATGAAGCCCTTCTCGTCCTTGATGAAGAGCGCCGGCTCGCCGGTCTCGGGCAGATAGGCCTCGATCGCGGCGGCCTGGCCGTCGAACGTCGCCGGCAGCTTGCAGACGTCGCGGCAGACGAAGCCCTTGCCGCTGCCGAACAGGTAGACGCTGAGGCCCCACTCGCTGTGCCGGCGCAGCACCAGCCGGATGCGCTCCTCGGCCGCGCCGCCGCTGCTGTAGATCGACGCGGTGTTCTGCGTGCCGCCCGATTCGGACGTGCCGGTCTGGTATGACCACAGCCGTTCCAGCCGCCGCCGCGTCGTCGTCGCCTCGGCCTTGGCCTGCACGTCGGCCAGCGTCTGCTTGACCTTGGCCGCCTCCGGGCTGTCCGGAAAGCGCTGCACGATGTCCTGGCCGATCGGCGCGGCCAGCTCGTAGCTCTGCGTCTTCAGGAGGTCCTCGTACATCGCGATCTCCTTGGCCAGCTGCGTATTGACGGCGGGTGCCGCCGGCGCGGCCGGTGCCGGCGTGCGGTCGGAGCCCGAACAGGCGGCGAGCAGGCCGGCCAGCAGCAGCGGCGCCCAGGTGGATGCGTGGCGGAACGGAACGATGGACATGCGCGAGACCCGGATCGATGGAAAGACGTCGGAGGCGACACTAGCAGGCTGCCGGTAAACGAGGGCCTGCCCGTGCCGAGTGGAGACTGCACGAGCCCGTGCCGCGCTCGGCAACGACGCGGCCCGGGCGGCACTGGCCGGACGCACGAACGGCGCTGCGGCCTGCCCGCCGCGGCCGCGTCCGGCCGCCGGCTATTCGATGACCTGGCGGCGCAAGGTCTGGCGCACGCTCGGGATCGCGCGCCGGTTGACGCCGAGCTCGGCGGCCAGATCGGCATAGCCGAGCAGCGCGGCGACCTCGCCGGGCGAGCGCCCCATGCGGTCGGGCAGATCAAGCGGCGCGCCGCGCGTCTTGAGCAGGCGCGCGCAGCCGAGCAGACCATGCATCGCGCAGGCATGCAGCGGACTGACGCCGCGCTGGTCCTGCCGATCCAGCGGCGCGCCGCGCTCGACCAGCAGGCCGGCGACCAGCGCCAGATGCCGTGCATCGCAGGGCGTGCCGGGGTCGGCACGCGCGCCGAGCAGCAGCAGCAGGGTGTCGTAGCCGGCCTCGTCGCGCTGTTCGAGCAGGGCGCGATGGCGCAGCAGCGTGTCGAACAAGGCATGCGCGGTCGCCGTGTCGCGGCTGCTGAACGCGAACTGCGCCGCCGCGTGCAGCGCGACGATGCCGGTATCGTCGGCGGCATTGGCGTCGGCGCCGGCCTGCAGCAACAGCTCGGCGATGCGCGGCAGACCGAGCGCCGCGGCGACCATCAGCGCGGTGCCGCCGCCGGGCAGCGGCAGATCCGCCGGCACGCCGCGCTCGAGCAGGGTCGCGACGACCGACTCGCGCCGCGCGCTGACCGCCGCCGACAGCGCGTGCGCGCCGGACTGCGTGAGGTGGTGCCGGTCGGCGCCGGCATCGAGCAGCAGCGCGACCAGACCGGCGTAGCCGGCGCCGCTGGCGCGCACCAGCGCGGTCGCGCCCTGCGCGTCGGTGCCGTCGAGCGCGACACCCATCGCCAGCATGCGCTCGACGGCGTCGAGGTCGCCGAGCGCGGCGGCGGCCGGCAGATCCTCGCCGCGCAGGCGGCGGCGCGGCAGATGCCAGCGCGTCCAGTTGAGCCAGTAGGCCAAGTCGCGCTCGGGCCGCGCCAGCGCGAGGCCGAGCGCGGTTTCGCCGTGCGCCGAGGCGATCTCCGGGTCGGCACCGGCAGCGACCAGGCTGCGCAGCAGCGGCACCGCGGCTGCGGCTTCGAGCTTCATCGCCGCATGCAGCGGCGTGCGGCCGACCACGTCGCGCGCGTTCGGGTCGGCGCCGCGCGCGAGCAGCGCATCGAGCAGGTTGGCGTCGCCGAGCGCAGCGGCCAGATGCAGCGCGGTGCGCTCGCCGGCGGCGCGTCCGGCGGCATCGGCACCGCGCTCGAGCAGGTCGCGCGCCAGACGGCGCAGCGGCAGGCCGGGCTTGTCGGCCGGGGTGACCGCCAGGACGCGCGCGAGCACGCCGGCTCCGCCGACGGCGACACCGCGCGCGACCAGTTCGGCGAGCGCTTCGTGGGCGTCGGGCAGCTCGGCGAGCAGCGCCTCGAACAGGCTGCGCCCGTCGGCCATCCGCGCATCGACGTCCAGAGCGCGATTGAGCAGCCAGTCGCGCGCCGCGCGATGCTCCGCGTCGCGCAGCGCCAGGAAGATGCTGGCCAGCACGTTCTGCGGCCAGTCGCGGACCATGCCGGCGAATTCCTGCACCACCGGCCAGTGGCCGAAGCGCAGCGCATCGAGCAGATGCTCGGCGCTGGCCGCCTCCATCGGCAGCGTGGTGCCGACCAGGCTGCTCGGCAGCGGATAGGCCGGATCGAGCAGCGCGACGATGTGCCAGCGCCCGGCGGCGACCGCGTAGTCGAGCGCGCGGCGGCCGTCGCCGGCACGGCGTTCGCGATCGGCGCCCTGCGCCAGCAGCGCGCGCACGCAGTCCTCGCTGGCATGGCGCGAGGCGCAGGCGACGATCAGCGCGGTGCGGCCGTTGACGTCGACGCGGTCCGGATCGACCTTGCGCCGGCCGAGCGCATGGACGACCTGCACTGCGCCGACTTGGGCGGCGGCCATCAGCGCGGTGGTGCCGTGCTGGTCGGCAAGATTCGGATCGGCGCCGGCCGCGAGCAGGGCCTCGACGATCGCGGCGTGCCCGGCCAGCGCCGCGGCGAGCAGCGCGGTGCGATCGAGCGTGCCGCGCACGTCGACCGCAGCCTTGCGCTTGAGCAGCAGGCGCACGCCGGCCGGATCGTCCTCGGCGACCGTGGCGGCCTGGATCAGGGCCGGCTGCGCGCCGGCGACGTCGCTGCGCGCGCCGCGGTCGAGCAGGAAGCCGGCGATCGTCCAGTTGGCGTTGGCGCAGGCGATGCCGAGCGTGGTCAGGCCTTCGTGATTGATCGCGTCGACGTCGGCGCCGGCATCGACCAGCAGCGCGGCGACCGCCGGCTCCACGCACAGGCCGGCATGATGCAAGGGGGTGTTGCCGGCCGCGTCGGCCAGCCGCGGATCGGCGCCGTTGGCGAGCAGCATCATCACCGCGTCGGGGCGGCCCTGGTAGCTGTCGCGCGTCGCGGCGATCAGCGGCGTCAGTCCGGCCTGGGCGCGGTTGACGTCGGCGCCGCGGCCGATCAGCGTGCGCAGCAGCCGCAGATCCGGCTGCGTCACGGCGACCATCAGCACGCTGCGCTGGTCGCGGTCGTGGCCTTCCGGCGCGGTATCCGGATGGGCGCCGTGCTCGATCGCGGCCAGCGCCAGATCGACCTGGCCGGCGCGCGCGGCATTGAGCGCGATCGCATTGAGCTCGGCGCGCGCCATGCCGGGCGGCAGCAGCGGCGAGGACGCCGCCTCCACGGCCGGTGCGGCCCGGTCCGGCTGGCTGCGCCGGCGGCCGCGCCGCGTCAGCAGCAGCCGGATGCAGCCGCCGGCGATGCCGAGACAGGCCAGCGGCACCACGACGAGCAGGTACAGCAGCGCCGCGACCAGGCGCGTCCCGTCGGCGATGCGGTCGCCGGCCGTCGGCATGACCAGCGCGCCGCCGACGATCAGCAGCACGCCGACCGCGGCCGGCAGGCCCTGGAACAGGTTGTTGCGGAAATCGCGGGTCAGATGCCAAGCGAACGCGACGCTGCGCTGCAGGGCCGCGAACAGCCAGGAACGCCCCTCGTCGCGCGTGTAGGCGTCGTCCCATTCGAACGGCAGCGCCAGCGCCGGCCACGAGCGCCAGAACACGTACAGCGCGGCCAGCAGCGCCAGCGAGGAACCGAGCGCGGTCGCCGCCGACGGGGCATGCAGCAGCCACCACGCCGGCACCGCCATGATCGCGGTCAGTACCGCGGCGAAGCCGATCAGCAGCACCAGCGCGACCAGACCCGAGCGGGCCAGATCGCGCCAGACGCCGCGCTCGCGGCCGAAGCCGATCGCGCGACAGACCAGGGTCATGACGACCGCGTCCAGGGCCAGCAGCACGACCAGCGTCGCGGGATGGCGGATCAGGCCGGACAGCAGGGTCAGTACGGAATCGGGCATGCCGGCCTCGTCGGCGGTCTGCCGGGCGCGCCGAGCGCGCCCGACGTCATGACGGACCCATCATGAAGGACTCGTCGGGCAGCGGCAACTGCAGATGGAAGCCCTGCTCGCGCAGGTTGCGCATGACCGCGTTGACGTCCTCGCGCGCCAGCTTGCGCTCCGGCGAGAGCTGCAGCGAGATCACGAACGCCAGCTCGCCGAGCTGCTCGGCCAGGGCGTCGGGCAGGACGTCGAAGCCCTCTTCCTCGCGCAGGAAGATATAGGTATCGGTCTTGCGCACGCTCTTGTAGACGAAACAATCCATCCGCTCCCCGCCTCGTGGTGGCTTGCGGCAAGCATAACGCGATCGTCCGCGGCTGCCAGCACGCGATGCCGGCGCCGGTCAGGCCGGCGGTCTTCGGCGCGCGTGCCGGGCAGCCCCGCGACCGCTGCATCGGCGCGCCGCCAGCGCCCGCCACGCGTCGTCGCGGCACCGTCGATCGCCCGGCTTCGACGCCCCCTGCCGGACGCGCATCGGGACTCGTGACGACCGGGAGGTGTGCGAGGGCCCATCCATGCTGCCCGGCCCGGCCGGCGACGCGCACGGCTCGCCTGCGCCGCCTCGCCGCGCGAGGCATCCGTGCGCCCCGGGGGCGACGCCGCATGCGACGGTCCGGTCGCGGCTGGCATGCGCGAGGACCGTCTGTGTATAACGGCCGCTCCGTATCGCCGCTTCGATGGCTCGGTCCGAATGAGCGAATCCCGCGCTGCACCCACTGCCTGGTACCGGCTGCGCCGCTGGCTGGCGTCGGCGCCGATCGGCGATCCGGTCGACCGCCGCAATGCGCCGATGCTGCAGATCGTGCTGATCGTGATCGGCTGCGTGCCGCCGCTGATGTGGCTGTACCGGATCACGGCCAGCGCGCTTCCGTGGCGGCCCGGCGAGACCGCCAGCATGCTGATGAGCCTGTCGCTGAGCACGATGGCCTGGATCGGGCTGGCGATGATCCGGCGCGGTCGGTTCCGCGCGGCCGCGAGTCTGGTGCTCGGCGTGGTCGCGCTGCTGATGGTGCTGTCGTACGCCACCAGCGGCCTGGGCGCACAGACCTACGAACAGCCGATCCAGGTCGTGTGGATCGCAATCGCCGGTCTGGTGCTCGGGCGCCGCGCGCTGTGGTGGATGTACGGCTGGATGATCGTCGCATTCGCGATCGGCTTCGCGGTGGACGTGCGTGCCGGCAAGATCACGGCCGCGTCGCTCGCTGACGAAGCGATCGGCGTGATGATCACCGCGACGCTGTTCCTGCTGATCGCGATCGTCATCGACCGCGCGGTGGCGGCGCTGCGCGAGAGCCTCGGCGAGGCGAACCGGCGCGGCAACGAGCTGGTGCGCATCAACCGGCGGCTCGAGGCCGAGATCGCCGAGCACGCGCGCGTGCGCGAACAGTTGTTCCATGCGCAGAAGGTGGAGGCGGTCGGGCGGCTCGCCAGCGGTATCGCCCACGATTTCAACAACCTGCTCGGGCTGATGCTCGGCTACGCGCAGCGCAGCCGCAACAGCCGCGAACCCGACGAGCTGCGCCGCAGCCTGGACGGCATGGAATCGGCGGCGCGGCGCGCCGCCTCGATCACCCAGAACCTGCTGAACTTCAGCCGCAGCGACGCGACCCGGATCGAGATCCTCGACGCCGGACCCGCCGTCCGCGAGATGGAGCCGATGCTGGTGCAGCTGCTCGATCCGTCGATCCGCATGCGCGTCACGGTGGCCGGCAGCGGCCCGTTGCCGGTGCGTTTCGATCCGGCGCAGTTCGCGCTGGTCGCGCTCAACATCGCCGCCAACGCCAACCATGCGATGCCGGACGGCGGCCGCTTCGAGATCGACGTGCGGCCGAACGGGCCGGACGTGGACATCGTGTTCACCGACAGCGGTCCGGGCATCGCCTCGGATCTGCACGAGCGGATCTTCGAGCCGTTCTTCACGACCAAGCCGAGCGGCCAGGGGACCGGGCTGGGCCTGGCCGTCGCGGCCAATCTGGTCCGCAACGCCGGCGGCACGCTCAGCGTCGAGAACGCGCCGGATGCCGGCGCTCGCTTTCGGATGCGCCTGCCCCGCGTGGACTCGGCCGCGGCGCGTGCGGCGAACCGGCCGGCGCCCGGCTAGGCGCGTGGCGGCGCGGACGATGCCGCGCGGTTGACCGCCAACACGTAGCCCTTGCCGCGCACCGCCCGCAGCGGCAGCGGATGGCGGCAGCCGCCGGCGACCTTGCGGCGCAAGCGATGGACGAGCATCTCGAGCCGGTGCGGATCGAAATCGTAGACGTCGGCGGTCAGGCCGGCGATCAGCGCATCGCGCATGACCGGCTGCCCGCGCGCGTCGAACAGCAGACGCAGGATGCTGCGCTCGGAGGCGGTCAGATCGATGCGGGCATCGTCCGGCGTCAGCAGGTTCCAGTCGCCGTCGCCGAGCCGCCACGAACCCTCGACGGCACGCTCGACCTTTTCGGATACGAGCCGGCGCGACAGGCTGTCCAGGGTCGCCATCAGCACGTCCAGATCGATCGGCTTGGTCAGGTACGCGTCGGCGCCGTCGCGAAGGCCGCGTACGAAATCGGGACTGGTGGCGCGTCCGGTCAGCATGACGATGCCGATCGACGACAGCGAGCGCAGATAGCGGGCCACGTCGAAACCGTCTTCGTCGGGCAGGCCGACGTCGAGCACCACGACGTCGAAGCTGCGGTGCAGCAGCGAGCGATACAGACCCGCCGCACTGCCGAACGCGGCGACGTCGAAGCCCGACTCGACCAGCGCCGGCATCAGGATCGCGTCACGCAGTTCGGCGTCGTCCTCGACCAGGGCCACTCGCAATGTCTTCGTATCCGCTCGAGCTTCGATACCGCCGCTGATCACCTCGCCCCCGTCGTCGATGTGCGGTGACCGACTCGACATACCTCGCCGCGAGGCGCGCCACGGCTGCTGCGCGCCCCGGACGCATCGCGTCGATCGCCGGGTCGGCTGCATTGTAGCCCTGTGGAAGACCGGAAATCAGCCCATTGTCTCGCCCGCGCGATCCGGCACCGCTCGTGCCCACCGGGGCCCGCCGCGCGACGCGCGCCGGCCGCTCATTCGAAACCCGAATCGAAGATGCGGTCGGCGGCGCTGCCGACGCCGTCGATGCCGCCGGTCAGATCCCAGACGTAGCGCAGGTTGCCATGGGTGAACGCGTACTCGTCGTCGACGAAAAGGTCGAAGCGGTCGCCGGCCATCGACAGCGTGCCGTCGTACGGCAGCCAGCCCATCGAGGGGATGTAGTTCGCGTCGAGCTCGAAACGGATCGCCGCTTCCAGCCGGATGTCGGTGACCACGCCGCCGCTGACGGTGACCGTGCCGACCGGCTGGCTGACCGTGGTCCGGTAGTCGGTGCCGAGCACGCCGTATTCGGCCGTCACGTGCGGCGACACGTCGAGCGTAACCGCCGTGATCGGGAACGTGCCGTCGCCCGAGCCGTCGTAGCTGATCGTGCCGATGTCGGCGAACGCGCGCTCGTGCGGGAACACGTCGGCCCCGTCGCCGGCTTCCTCGAACACGCTCGGCGCGAACGGATCGGCTTCGGCGCCGATGCGGAAGTAGCCGTCGAGCGCCGGATCGCCGCCGTAGCCCTTGTCGAGCTGCGCGAACGAATCGGTATAGAACTCGTACCAGCGGCTGGCGCCATCGGCCGTGAACGACAGCGGAAAATCCGCCGCCACGGCCGGAGCGGCGGCCAGGACGAGCGCGAAGGCGAGCGGGTGGCGGATGGTCATGTCGATCTCCTCGGACGGTCCGCCGCGCCGTGGCGACGGTGCGGCGGAAGGGACGAACGGCGGCCTCGGTCGGACGTTTCCGACCGAGGCCGCCGGCGCGCGGATCAGAAGCGGAACTTCGCGGTCAGCGACACGGTGCGACCGCGTCCGGTGTCGATCTCGCTGCCGCCGGCCGGCGTGCTCAGCACCGGCGTATAGGCCTCGTCGAGCAGGTTCGAGACGTTCGCGCGCAGCTCGGTACCGTTGCGGAACACGTAGTTCGCGAACAGGTCGACCAGGTGATACCCCGGATCCCAGGGATCGCCGTCGTAGGCATTGATGTCGCCGATGAAGCTGCGCGAGACCTTGTAGTAGCGCGTACCGAGCGTGAGCCTGCGCTCGAGCATGCGCGCGCCGATCGTCGCGCTGAGCACGTCGTCGGGCACGTAGCTCTGCGCGCCGAAACCGTTGACCTGCGAGGGCAGGTCCGAGTCGGTGTGGGTGTAGCTCAGGTTCGCGAACACGAACCCGGCGTCGTAGCCGCCCTCGAGCTCGACGCCCTTGACGGTGGAGGTGCCGGGATTGTTGCCGAAGTAGACGCCCTGCCCCATCACCGCGGTGATGTAGTCGTCGACGCGGTTGTGGAAGTAGCCGAGCTTGACGCGCAGGCTGTCGTCGGCGGTCAGCGCCGGACCGGCGACGAAGTTGGCGCCGGCTTCCCAGCCGCGCGAGGTCTCCGGCTTCAGGAACGGATTCGGAAAGAACGACTGCGGCGGGCCGCCGGAGGCCGGATGGCTGCCGCCGGTCATCGTCTCGGAGATCGTCGGCGGGCGGAAGGTCTTGCTCCAGCTGACATAGGGCTGCACCCAGTCGGCCGGGCTGAGCGCCAGCGTCAGCTTCGGATTGAAGCGGCCGTCGGAGCGGTCGACCGTGTACGGGCCTTCGGGCATGCCGAGCGGATTGCCGGCGGTGACCGAGCCGTGTCCCTTGACCGTGAAGCGGTCGTAGCGCAGGCCGACGATGAGGTCGGCGAGGCCGACGCTCCACCGCGTATCGGCGAAGACGCCGCCGATCGAGCTTTCGCCGCTGGGGTTGACGCCGCGATCGGGCACCGCGGCGCTGTTGACGACGTCGACGTCGTCGTGGAAGTACTCCACGCCGTAGGTCGTCGTCACGTTGGCGCCGAGGCGCGAGGTGTTGCTGAGGTCGAAGCCGGTGCCGACGTCCTCGATCACGCGCCCCATCGCGGTGCCGCCGGTCGGGATGCCGGGCGCATCGTCGTAGGTCATCGTGACGTCGCTGCGGTAGGCGTTGATGCGCAGGTTCACCCAGTCGGTGCCGGGCGTGTAGGCGTAGCCGGCCGTGTACTGGCGCGAGTCGATGTTCTGGTTGTACGAGTTGGCGAGGAAGTCGTTGTCGTAATAGACGCCGCCGAGGTTCAGCCGGTGCGTCTCGCTGGGGCGGTACTCGAACTTGACCAGGCCCGAGGTGAGATCCTGCGCGGTGCCGGGGACTTCCACGCCGTCGCCGTTGTCGTAGTCGTCCGGCGAGCGCCGGCTGACCGCCGCGGCCAGCGAGACCGCGCCCCAGCGCGCCGCACCGGCGGCGACCGGCGCGAAGCCCGAGCCGTTGTCGCCCCAGTTCAGTGCCGCGAAGCCGCCGGCGTCGCGCCCGCCGCTGAGGATGTCGTCCGCGCCGAGCGTGCGGAAGTTGACCGAGCCGGCCAGCGCGCCGGCGCCGCCGACGCCGGACACCGCGCCACGGCTGACGTCGATGCCGGCCAGCAGCGCGGGATCGACGTAGGTGAAGCCCTGTGCCTCGTGGCCGGTGAAGCGGAAGCTCTGACGAACGCCGTCGACCGTCATGTTGACGCGGCCGGAGCCTTCCAGACCGCGAATGTTGACGGCGACGCCCGGGTTCTGCGGGTTGTCGCGCGTGAACGTGCCGGCGGTCGAGCGCAGCACGTCGTCGAGGTTCTGTCCGCCGAACAGATCGATCGCATCGGCGCTGATCGTGCTTTCGGCGGCGGGCTCGGCATAGGGATCGGACGCATCGGCCTGCGTCACCAGCGGCGACAGATAGACCGTGCCGTCCTGCGCATCGGCGGGCGGCGGCGGCGGCAGCGGCTGCGCCTGGGCGCCGGCGGCGAGCGCCGCAGCGAGCGCGCCGCACAGTGCGAGGCGCGCCGGCAGGCGGCGCGGGAGCCGGTTGGCAATGAGGGGGGCGCTGGTCATATCATGGTCCCGTTTGATTGCATATACGAGTGAGAATGGTTCTCATTTTAGTTCAGGATCGTGTGCAGGGAAAGCGCCTCGCTGCGCGCGCGGCGCCGCACCCTCTGACCGCCGATGCCATGACCTGCCCCCGAGCGACCGCGTGCCCGTGCTGCGGTACCGATCCCGCGTTGGCCGCTCTTGCCGCGGCGAGGCCGTGCTGACGATGGCCGACCCGCTACTCGCCGCCACCGCCATCGACCCCCTGCCGCGCGATCTGTCGCCGTGGGGCATGTTCCTGGCCGCCGACGCGGTCGTGCAGGCGGTGATGATCGGCCTGGCGCTGGCCTCGCTGCTGACCTGGACGATCCTGATCGCCAAGGCCTGGGAGCTGCGCGACGTCGCGCGCCGTCAGCGCGCGCTCGGCGAACGCCTGGCCGCGGCCGCGTCGCTGGCCGCGATCGAGCGCGACGGCGCGCTGGCCGAAGGCATTGCCGGCCGCTTCGTCGAGGCCGCCGAGCGCGAACTCGCGCTGTCGCGCGACCTGCCGGCCGAGGGCGTCAAGGCGCGGATCGCCTCGCAGTTCGAACGGCTCGAAGCGGCACAGGCGCGTCTGCTCCGCCGCGGCACCGGCCTGCTCGCGACGATCGGCGCGACGGCCCCGTTCGTCGGCCTGTTCGGCACCGTCTGGGGCATCATGAACAGCTTCATCGGCATCGCCCGTTCGCACACCACCCAGCTCGCCGTGGTCGCGCCAGGGATCGCCGAGGCGCTGCTGGCGACCGCGCTCGGCCTGGTCGCCGCGATTCCGGCGGTGGTGATCTACAACCATTTCGCGCGCAGCGTCGCCGCGTTGCGGATGCAGACGGCGGACCTCTCGGCCGCGGTGCAGCGGATCGTCTCGCGCGATCTGGATCGGCGCGCCGCCGCGCACGGATCCGGCGCCGGCCGGATCGCCGCCGCCTGATCGCGAGGGGCCTCGATGGGCATGCGCACCGGTCGCGACGACGAGGACGATCTCGACGAGTCGCACGAAATCAACGTGACGCCGTTCATCGACGTCATGCTGGTGCTGCTGATCGTCTTCATGATCGCGGCGCCGCTGGCGACCGTCGATACCGACGTCGACCTGCCCGAGTCGAACGCCGCGGCACACCCGCGCGACGCGCAGGCGCTGTTTCTGAGCCTGGCGCCGGACCGCTCGCTGCAGCTGGACGAGACACCGGTCGCGCCGGAGCAGCTCGCCGCCGCGCTCGACGCGGCCAGCGGCGGCGATCGCGAACGGCGCGTGTTCCTGCGCGCCGATCGCGCGATCGACTACGGCAGCGTCATGGCCGTCATGAACCGCCTGCGCGACGCCGGCTATCGGCACGTCGCCCTGGTCGGCCTGGAGGCCGCACCCGCACCGTGAGCGCGGCGGCCCGGCCGACGAAGCGCTGGGGCGTGGCGCTGGCGGCGGCACTGGCCGCGCACGGCCTGATCGCGGCCTGGCTGTGGCCGCGCGCGGCGCGGCCCGACGCGGCCGCTGCGGCGCCGGCGGCGATCCTGGTCGAACTGCAGGCGGCGAGTCCGCCGCCATCGTCGGCGGCGGCCGCGACGCCGCCGCAGCCGCCGGCAGCAGCACTCACGAGTCCGCCCGAGCCCGCGCAGCCCCGCCGACCCGAGCCCGCGCCGCAACCGCTCCGGGCCGACGCGCCGCGCCCGCTCGAGCGTCCCCTGCCCCAGCGCGCCGCCGTCGAAACGGCGACACCGCCGCCCGCTCGCGAGGCGGCGCCGGCGGCCCCGACGCCCGAACACACCGATGCCGCCGCGACGTCGTCGCAAGCGGCATCGAGCCCAGAACCGGACTCGGAATCCGCGGCCGCCATAACCGCGACGGCGAACCCCGCAGCCACGCCGCAACGCGGCAGCACGCAGGGCCGGCCCGCAGCCGAGGTCGCCTGGCAGAGCCGCCTGCTCGGCCATCTCGAAGGTTTTCGCCGCTACCCGACGCGCGCATTGCGCCAGCGTCACGAGGGCGTGGCCTATCTGCGCTTCGGCGTCGATCGCCGCGGCGGCGTCCACGCGGTCCGGCTCGAGCGCAGCAGCGGCTCGGACCTGCTCGATGCCGAGGCGCTCGACGTCGTGCGCCGCGCCCAGCCGCTGCCGGCGCCGCCGCCCGAGATCGAGGGCGATCCGGTCGAGGTCGTGGTGCCGGTGCAGTTCCGGCTGCGCCGGCGCTGAGCGGGGGCGCCGTCCGGCCCGGCAATCCGATGCCGACGCGCGGTTGGCCCAACACTTTCATCTGGCGCGCGCCTGCCCGATCGCCGATCGAGGAGGACTCCCGATGCGCTCGGCTCGCACGATCACCCCACGGGATCTCTGCCGGCCACCACGTGCCGGGGTCCGCCCGCCAGCGCAGGCGCTGTGCAGATGTCGGCCGAGATGCGAAAGTGCCGCACCGCCGGCCCGTCGGCGACATCGGGGAGACTGCGTGATGCGACTTCGCCTTGTGATCGGCGCGCTTTCGTTGACGATGAGCGGCGTGCAGGCGGCGCCGCCGGACCGCAGCGCGGCCGAGGTGCAGCGCCTGCTGCCGCAGATCACGGCCTGGCGGCGCGACCTGCACCAGCATCCGGAACTGAGCAACCGCGAGGTCCGCACCGCGAAGATCGTCGCCGACGAACTGCGCAAGCTCGGCTACGAGGTGCGCACCGGCATCGCCCACACCGGCGTGACCGGCGTGCTGCGCTCGGGCCGGGCCGGTCCGAAGCTCGCGATCCGTGCCGACATGGACGCGCTGCCGGTCACCGAGGAGGTCGATCTGCCGTTCGCATCGCGCGCCCGCGGCGAGTATCTGGGCCGCGAGGTCGGCGTCATGCATGCCTGCGGCCACGACACGCACACCGCGATGACGCTCGGCGTCGCCGCTGCGCTGGCCGCGGCGCGCGCGGACTGGTCCGGCGAGGTCATGCTGATCTTCCAGCCGGCCGAGGAAGGCGCGCCGCCCGGCGAGGCCGGCGGCGCACCGCTGATGGTCGAGGAAGGCGTGTTCGCCGGCTTCCGTCCCGACGCGATCTTCGGCATGCACGTGGTCAGCACGCTCAACGCCGGCACGGTCGCGCTGCGCGAAGGCCCGATGATGGCCAGCTCCGATACGTTCCGCCTCACCGTGCACGGCCGCCAGAGCCACGGCGCGACGCCGTGGAAAGGCATCGACCCGATCGTGATCGGCGCGCAGATCGTCAGCGCCGCGCAGACGATCGTCAGCCGCCAGCTCGACATCAACGCCGAGCCGGCCGTCGTCACGTTCGGCATCTTCAACGGCGGCCAGCGCTTCAACATCGTGCCCGACCGCGCCGAGCTGCACGGCACGGTACGCGCGTTCGACGAGGCGATGCGCGAGCAGGCGCTGAGCAGCCTGCGCCGGCTGGCCGAGCACACCGCCGCGGCCAGCGGCGCGACGATCGAAGCCGAAATTCCAGTCGTACCCGGCAGCAACCCGGTCAACGTCAACGATCCGGCGCTGACGCGGCGCGTCCGCGCGAGCCTGGAGCGCGCGCTCGGCGCCGATCGCGTCCTGGAAGCCAAGCGCTGGACCGCCTCGGAGGATTTTCCGCATCTGGCGATCGCGGCCAAGGCGCCGAGCGTCTACTTCAACGTCGGCGCGACGCCGCCCGGCCAGGATCCGGCGACTGCGCCGAGCAACCACTCGCCGCGCTTCTTCGTCGACGAAGCCGCGCTCCAGACCGGGACACGCGCGATGCTGCAGGCGAGCCTGGACTATCTGAGCGCCGTACGACCATGAGTGCTCGCGCGCATGGCGTTTTCGGTCCGGTATGGGTCCGGGGAGGATCTTTCGACGTGTCGAGGGGGCGCGGACACTGACGCTCCCGATCCGCCAGGAGCCTGCCATGCACACCGCCGATACCGCTCTGATCGTCATCGACGTCCAGGAATCGTTCCGCCACCGTCCGTACTGGGACGAGGCGCCGATTCCGTATTTTCTGGACCGGCTGCAGGCGCTGATCGACGGCGCACGCGCGGCCGGCCTGCCGATCGCGCAGGTCTTCCACGTCGACGCCCAGGGACCGTTCGCGATGGAATCGGGCCACGTGCGTACGCTGGACGGACTGCGCATCGAGGCCGACGCGGTCTTCCACAAGTCGCGTCACAGCGCGCTGGTCGGCAGCGGTCTCGGCACCTGGCTGGTCGAGCGGCGCATCGGCCGGGTGATCGTCGCCGGCATCCGCACCGAACAGTGCTGCGAGACCACGGCCCGGCACGCCTCGGACCTCGGCTATGCGGTCGACTTCGTGACCGAGGCGACGCTGACGTTCGCGATGACCGACCGGCACGGCCGGCGCTGGGAAGCCGGCGAGATCGCCGCCCGGACGGAGCTGGTGCTGGCCGGCCGCTTCGCGCGGATCGTCGAGGTGTCCGAAGCGCTGACCGGATCGATCGCACGCGCCGCATGAGCGTCCGCACGATCCCGGTCCTGGTCGTGCTGCCGCCGCGCTGTCTGCTGCTCGACGTCGCCGGTCCGCTGGAGGTGCTGCGCCGGGCCCATCTCGAACAGCGCGAGCTGCGCTTCGACGTGCGCTACGTCGCGGCGACGCGCGCGCTGACCTGCTCGATCGGACTGCGCATGGACCGTCTCGGACCGTTGCCGCGCCGCGTGCCGGCCGACGCGATCGTCGTGATCGCCGGCAGTGTCGATGAGGTCGCGTTCGCCGGCGCGGATCGGCAGCCGAGCTGCGACGCGGCCGACGAACAGGCCATCGTGGACTGGCTGCGCCAGTCGGTCGGCCGTACGCGCACCCTGGTCTCGATCTGTTCCGGCGCGCTGCTCGCGGCCCGCGCCGGCCTGCTCGACGGGCGCCTCTGCACGACGCATTTCGACTGCTGCGCCGAACTGGCCGCGCTGGCGCCGGCCGCACGCGTCGTCGAGGATCGTCTCTACGTCGAGGACGAGGACTGCTGGACCAGCGCCGGCGTCACGGCCGGCATCGATCTGATGCTGCACCTGGTCGCGCACTGGACCGGCCCGGCCTGCGCGGCCGCGATCGCGCGCCAGCTGGTGGTCTATCTGCGTCGCGGCGGCGGCGATCCGCAGCTTTCGCCCTGGCTCGACGGGCGCAACCACCTCCATCCGGCAGTCCATCGCGCGCAGGATCTGATCGCCGCCGATCCGGCCGCCGCCTGGCCGCTCGCCCGAGTGGCTGCCGCGGTCGGCACCAGTCCGCGCCAACTGTCCAGACTGTTCAACCAGCATGCCGGCATGAGCCTGCCCGACTACGTCAACGGCCTGCGCATCGCCCTGGCCGCCGAGCTGCTCGGCCATACGCGTCTGGACATGGACCGCGTCGCCGAACGCTGCGGCTTCGGCTCGGCGCGCCAGTTGCGACGCGCCTGGCGCCGGCTGCACGCGACGCCGCCGCGGCAGGCCCGCTCCGGGCCGTGAGCGGCCCGCTTATACTGGCCCGATGCGCAGCAAGAACGAGATCGTCGACAACTGGCTTCCCCGCTACACCGGCACGCCGCTGGAGCGGTTCGGCGAGCAGGTCCTGCTGACCAATTTCGGCCACTACGTCGAGATCTTCGCGCAGTGGCACGACGTGCCGGTCGAGGGCCGCGACCGCCCGATGCCGAACGCGACGGCCGACGGCATCACGCTGATCAACTTCGGCATGGGCAGCCCGAACGCGGCGACCGTGATGGACCTGCTCAGCGCAATATCGCCGAAGGCCTGCCTGTTCCTCGGCAAATGCGGCGGCCTCAAGAAGAAGAACCAGCTCGGCGATCTGGTGCTGCCGATCGCCGCGATCCGCGGCGAGGGCACGTCCAACGACTACCTGCTGCCGGAGGTGCCGGCGCTGCCGGCGTTCCAGCTGCAGCGCGCGGTGTCGACGACGATCCGCGACCTCGGCCACGACTACTGGACCGGCACGGTCTACACGACCAACCGGCGCGTCTGGGAGCACGACGAGGACTTCAAGTCGTATCTGCGGCGCACGCGCTGCATGGCGATCGACATGGAGACCGCGACCATATTCGCGGCCGGTTTCGCGAACCACATCCCGTGCGGCGCGCTGCTGCTGGTCTCCGACCAGCCGATGATCCCCGAGGGCGTCAAGACCGAGCAGAGCGACCGCAGCATCACCTCGCGCTTCGTCGAGGCGCACATCCGCATCGGCATCGAGTCGCTCAAGCTGGTGCGGCGTCGCGGCCGCAGCGTCAAGCATCTGCGCTTCGAGGATCAGGACTGACCGGCGCGTCGCATCGAGTCCGGGCAGCGGCGCCGGCCCTGTGGAGAGCCGTCGCACAGATCGATCGCGTGATCCGTCGAGCCCTATGAAGCGGGCCGCCGTGCCGTTGACGACGACGCCACGCGGAATTCGTCGCCGCTGCGCCGGCTGACGTCCCGTCGCGCGACCGTTACAAACCGAAGAACGTCTTCGCGTTGCGCGTGGTGAGCTCGGCGACCGCCTCGGGCGATTCGCCGCGCGCTGCCGCGACCGCAGCGCAGACATGGCTCAGATACATCGGCTCGTTGCGCCGGTGCGAGGGTTTGGGGACCAGATCGCGCGGCAGCAGGTACGGTGCGTCGGTCTCGATCAGCAGGCGCTCGGCCGGTATCGAGGCGACCAGTTCGCGCAGGTGCGTGCCGCGCCGTTCGTCGCAGATCCAGCCGGTGATGCCGATGTAGCAGTCGCGGTCGAGATAATCGAAAAGTTCCGCGCGCTCGCCGGTGAAACAGTGCACGACGGCGCGGCCGATGCGGTCGCGCACGCGATCGAGCGAGGCGAGGAAATCGCCGTGCGCGTCGCGCTGATGCAGGAACAGCGGCTTGCCGCAGTCGACCGCGATCGCCAGCTGGCGATCGAAGGCGTCGATCTGCGCGGCCGCCGGCGAGTAGTTGCGGTGATAGTCCAGGCCAGTCTCGCCGACGGCCTTGACGCGGTCGTCGCCGAGCAGCTCGCGCAGCAGCGCGTCGGTCGCGTCGTCGTAGTCGATCGCGTGATGCGGATGGACGCCGGCCGTCGCATCGAGGAAGTCCGGATGCGCCCTGGCGAGCGCGTGCGCGGCGCGGCTGCCGGCGGCGCTCGCGCCGGTGACGACGATGCGCTCGACGCCGGCTGCTCGCGCGCGCGCGAGCACGGCGTCGAAATCCGGGCGGAACGATTCGTGCGTGAGATTGGCGCCGATGTCGATCAGGGTCATGGCAGCGGAAGCGGACGTGAGCGCGCGGGCCGACGCCGCGGACGCGATCCGGCCGCCGGGCCGCATGGGCGTTCGATGGGATACCTGCCCGTGCGATCGCCAAGGGTCGCCGCGACGGGGCGGCGAGGTTAGCATCGGCGCGTACGGGCGGCCAGCGCGACGGTGTCGATCCGAGCGCCGTCTGTTCGGTTCACTGCGCGTTCACGGCCCGGGGCTAGGGTCCGATCGCGCTTCGCCCCTGAAGGAGATGTCCATGTCCCGCTTGTTGCGTCTTTCCACCCTGCTCGCCGGCAGCCTCGCCGCGGTCGCCGCGTTCGCGGCCGATGCCCCGGATGCCGACGGCCGCGCCGCGCGCGTCACCGCCGAGCAGGCCGCGCGCGCCGACCTGCTGCGCCGTCCGACGGCGGCCACGACTCAGGACGAGTCGATCGCCAGCCAGTATTCGGGCCTGCCGCAGGCCAACCCGCTGCGCGTCTATCCGCCGAGCTGCCTGGCCGATCCGCTGGCCGACGAGCCGAGCGGCATCGTGTTCGACAAGCAGGTCACGCTGTATCAGGTCCGCGTCAACCAGAATCCGTCGACCGAGAACGTCTCGATCCGCATCTGGCGCGTGGCCTGCAGCAGCGACACCACGTTCAATTCGGCGACGCTGATGCGCGTCCAGCGGCTCGGCGGCAACGAAGGCCGGCGCGACGCCTATCCGCTGTTTCCGGCGATCCAGGTCGCGCAGAACAACAGCGTCAACAACGTCGGCTTCGACTCGCCGAAGAGCTTCGTGCGCGTCGCGACCGAGCCGAACACGATCATCGCCGACACGCTGGTCGACTCGCCGGTCATCAACAGCACGACCTACGTGCTCGAGAACTACCCGTACAGCGGTGCCGGCTACTTCGACTTCAACCTGCCGTTCTCGATCCGCTTCGACAACCTGATCAACGGCGGCGGCATCACGCGCTTCTTCGTCACCGACGTCAGCCTCTACAACCCGACCCAGCAGACCTACCCGGACGCGTTCCGCAGCCTGCCGATCACCGGCTACCAGACCGCGGCGTACTTCGATCCCGCGCACGGCGGCGAGGGCATGTACGTCGACATCTTCGAGGTGCCGGCGTCGGGCAGCACCCCGCGGCGCATGGTGCTGCAGTGGGCGTGGTTCACGTTCGATGACCTGGGCCTGCCGTACTGGATCAACGGCAACGTCGACTTCCAGCCCGGCGCGCGCGAGGTGACCTCGCCGGCGATCTGGGTCGAGGGTGGCCGCTTCGCCGGCGGCGCCGGCTTCGACGCGCAGACCAGGCCCTGGGGTTCGGTCACGTTCGAGTTCCCGAGCTGCGGCACGTTCGTGTTCCGCTACGCGTCCAATCCCGGCCTGCCGACGGGCGTGCCGGCCGGCAGCGGCGAGCGCGAGTGGATCCGCCTGGCCGACGTCAACGGCCTGACCTGCGAGTGAGCCCGACGGCGTCGACGGCCGGCCCGGCCGGTCGTCGACGCCGTTGCCAGAACCATCCGCACCGGTCGTCACGACCGCTTCCGCGCGGCGAGCGCCCCGCCCGTCTCGCCCGATCCGCGTGTTCTCCCCGCATCCCGCCCGGCATCGCGCCGATCCGGTGCGGCACCGCCACGCCAGGACGCCGAAGCCGGCATCGCGCGCGCAGCGCACGAGGGCCGGCCACGAAGACATCCGGCCCCCGCTCGGTCGCGCACGTGGCGCGAGCACGCGCCCGCAGAACCGAAGCGTAGCCTGCCGCCGTGCACGGCCGTGCTGTCTGCGGCGGCGCGACATCGGCAGCCGCGCTGGATTTGGCAATGCCGCCGCGCCGGCACATCGGGATCCCGTCGGGCCGGGCCTGCTCGAAACCGGGACAGTTGCATCAGAATGGGGAATCAGCACTAGAATGGTGCGATGCCGGCACAACACGCCAAATCGGTGCGTTCAATCCCCGAGGATCCCATCGGCATTCTCGATGCCGTCGTCACCGGCATGGCGCTCATCGACGACGGACTCGAGGTGCTCTGGCTGAACCCGGCCATGGCCGAACGCTTCGGCGCGCTGCTGCGCCGCCGCGCCGGAGCCGAGCGCGCGACGCTCGACCTCGACAACGACAGCCTGGCCGAGGCGGCGCAGCGCGCGCGGCTCGAAGGCCGTACCGTGCTGCTGCGCCAGGCCCGCCTCGGCGACGGCAGCGGCGGCGAGCTGACCGGCGATGCAGCGTTCACGCCGTTCGGCGATGCGCTGCTGTTCGAATGGCACGGGCTGCCGGCCGCGGCCGACGCGGCCGCGCCGGCGCTGTCGGCCTCGCTGCGCGGCTTCGCCCACGAGGTCAAGAATCCGCTGGCCGGCCTGCGCGGCGCGGCGCAGCTGCTCAAGCGCTATCTCGGCGATCCGGACCAGGCCGAGCTGGCCGAGCTGATCATCGACGAGGCCGACCGCCTGGCCGCGCTGGCCGACCGCCTGCTGCGCGCCGGCGGCAAGCCGCGGCTGGCGCGGATCAATCCGCACGAACTGCTCGAGCGCGTCGCCGCGCTGATCGGCGCCGAGACCGGCGCGCCGCAGATCCGGCGCGACTACGACCCGAGCGTGCCGCCGATCCACGGCGACCGCGACCGCCTGCACCAGCTGTTGCTGAACCTCGCGCGCAATGCGGTGGAAGCCGGCGCGACGCAGCTGACCCTGCGCTCGCGTGTCGAGCACGGCGTGCGCCTGGCCGAGCGGCGGCGCCGCCTGGCATTGCGCATCGATCTGATCGACGACGGCCGCGGCGTGCCGGCCGAGCTGGCCGACACGCTGTTCCAGCCGCTGGTGTCGGGGCGCCCGGACGGCACCGGCCTCGGCCTGGCGCTGGCGCAGGAGATCGCGCGCGAACACGGCGGCGACCTGCGCCATCTGGGCCGTCCCGGTGCGACCACCTTCACGCTGCTGCTGCCGGTGAACGACGATGACTGAGCCCGCCACGATCTGGATCGTCGACGACGACCGCGGCGTGCGCCGCGTGCTCGGCGCGGCGCTGCGCGACGCCGGCTTCGAGCTGCGCGAGTTCCTCGATGCCGAGAGCGCGATCGACGCGCTCGCCGAGCAGCGGCCGGCCGCGCTGTTCACCGACGTGCGCATGCCGGGCATCAGCGGGCTGGATCTGCTCGAGCGTCTGCAGCCGCTGCAGCCTTCGTTTCCGGTCATCGTGATGAGCGCGTTCACCGACGTGGCCTCGACCGCGGCGGCCTACCGCCACGGCGCGTTCGACTATCTGGCCAAGCCGTTCGATCTGGACGAAGCCGTCGCGGTCGCGCGGCGCGCGCTGGCGCAGTCGCCGGTGCTCGCCGTGCCGGCCGCCTCGCCCGCAGCGCAGCCGGAGGCCGAGCTGATCGGCCGCGGACCGGCGATGCGCGACCTGTTCCGGTCGATCGGCCGCGCCGCCGCGAGCGGCCTGACCGTGCTGATCACCGGCGAGACCGGCACCGGCAAGGAGCTGGTCGCGCGCGCCCTGCATCGCGAGAGCGCGCGCGCGCGGCAGCCGTTCGTCGCGCTCAACACGGCGGCGATTCCGGCCGAGCTGCTGGAGTCGGAACTGTTCGGCCACGAAGCCGGCGCGTTCACCGGCGCGCTGCGCCGTCATGCCGGCCGCTTCGAGCAGGCCTCGGGCGGCACGCTGTTCCTCGACGAGATCGGCGACATGCCGTCCGCGCTGCAGACGCGGCTGCTGCGCGTGCTGGCCGGCGGCGAGTTCTACCGCGTCGGCGGTCGCGAGCTGCTGCATGCCGATGTGCGCGTGATCGCCGCCACGCACCAGGATCTGGACGCCAAGGTGCTGCGCGGCGAGTTCCGCGCCGACCTGCTGCATCGCCTCGACGTGGTGCGGATCCGTCTGCCGCCACTGCGCGAGCGGCGCGAGGACGTCGCCGCGCTGGCCGAGCACTTCATCGCCGCGGTCGCCGCGGAAGCCGGCACCGAGCGCAAGCACTTCACGCCGGCGGCGCTCGCGCTGCTCGCCGAGCACGAATGGCCCGGCAACGTGCGTCAGCTCGAGAACCTGTGCCGCCGGCTCGGCGTGCTGGCCAGCGGCCGCGAGATCGACGCCGCCGACCTGCCGGCCGACTGGCGCCGCAATGCCGGCACCGACGGTGCAGTCTGGATCGAGCCGCTGCGCGACTGGGCACGGCGCATGCTCGAAACCGGCACCGAGGACCTGCATGCGCATGCACGTGCCGAGCTGGACCGGGTGCTGCTCGAGGTCGCACTGGCCGCGCACGGCGGCCATCGCAGCCAGGCCGCCGAAGCGCTCGGCATCGGCCGCAACACAGTGACCCGCAAGCTCGGCAGTTCGCGCCGCCGCAACCGGCGCAGCTGAGCGGCGCGCGCCCTCAGGCGGTGCGAAGCTCCAGACCGTGCGCGCCGAGGATCGCCGCGCACTGCGCGAGCCGGCGCGGATCGTGCACCGCCTCGGCCTCGACATGCCCTCCGCGCCAGTGCAGGCGGCCGCCGTCGGCAAGATCGACCGTCTGCTCGCGTTCCGGCGCCAGCAGCGCGGTCTCGACGATCTGCCAGAGCGCGCCGAGTCCGGCATGCTCGTACTGCGCGCAGGCCAGCGCGCACAGATCGAACGCGGTCAGATGCCGCACGTGGCGGATCGGGACGCCGAGCAGCTCGCGCAGCGTCAGCGCGAAATCGGCGCCGGCCATGCCGCGATCGAGCAGCTCGCGTTCGAGCAGCGCACCGGTGGCCGCGATGCGTTCGGCTTCGCCACGCAGCAGCCATGGCATCACCAGCATCGCGCTGCCGTACAGACGCCGGTCCGGATCGAGCGCGGCATCGGGGAAGCGTCCTTCGTGCGCGCCGATCGCGAGCACGCGCGCGGACCGCTCGCGCGAGCCGAAGCGCGCGTCGAGGCCGGCCAGCGCCGCGTGCAGCGGCCAACCGGGACGCAGCAGCTGGGCCTGATCGTAGAGCGCTCCGGCGCAGACCAGGTCGAGCTCGGCGACGGCCGGAAACAGGCGCAGCAGATCGGCGGCGAGCGCGTCGCCGTAGCGCTCGGCACGGGCGCGATCGAGCGTGGCCTGCGGCGGCGCGCCGGCCAGCTCGCATTCGATCGCGAGCGCGGCGGTGCAGTGCAACGGGGCGGTATCGGACATCGGAGTCGGGCGTGGGCCGAGGCGGCGGCAGCCGCCGGCGCGGGGCCGCGGAGTGTACCATCGGCGATCTGGCCGGCCGCCCGCGAGCGGCCGCCGGTGCGATCACATGGACCGATCGCGGCGCAGACCGGCGGCCTGACCGTCGATGATGCGAGGGGTGGCGCGGCGCGGCCGCGACCATGCGAGTCGAACCGGACGGGCGTCCGGTGGCGACGTCCGTTGGATCGCCGATAGCCACGTGAAGCTGTCAAACCGCGTTCGCCGCGCCGCCGCCGATCTGCTGTTCCTGTTCGTGCTGCCGGGCCTGGTCGCGCTGCTGCCGTGGCCGCTCGGCTTCGCGGTGCTCAGGCGCTGCGCGCGCATCGATCTGCTCTACCGCAGCGGCGTCGCGCCGGCCTGGTCGGTCGCAAGACGCTACCTGCCCGATGCCGACGAAACGGCCTGGAAGCGCCGGCACCGGCTGCTGCGGCTGGTCGAGCCGGTCGATTCGTATCTAACCCTGCTGCGCAGCCGGACCTGGTGGCGCCGCCGCATCGTCCGCGACGGAGAATGGCCCGCTCCGGGCACGCCGGCGCTGCTGCTGACGTTCCATTGGGGCGCCGGGCACTGGGTCTGGAGCCAGCTGCGGATGCACGGCATCGACGCGCACTTCCTGGCGCGGCGGCCGGCGCCGGGCGACCTCGGCGTCGGCCGGCTCTCGGTCCTGTACGGGCGGTTCCGCGGCTGGGCGCTGCGCCGGATCGGATCGGCCGGGCCGCTGTACCTCGGCGGCAGCGTGCCGCAGATCGAGGCGGCGTTCGCCGCCGGACGCAGCATCGTCGGCATGCTCGACCTGCCGCCGCGTGCGGACCGGTCCAGGTTCCGCGCGTCGGTGCTCGACCGTGCGGTGCAGCTGCCGTGCGGCCTGGCCGAGCTCGCCGTGCGCAGCGGCGTGCCGGTGGTGATCTTCAGCTGCGGGCTCGATCCGGACAGCGGCACGCGGACGCTGCGCATCGAGACGCTGCCGCGAGAGGCCGACGTCGGCCAGATCATGACCCGCTACGCCGCGCACCTGGATCGGTGCCTGCGCGAGCAGCCGGCCTACTGGCAGATGTGGAGCGCCGCTGACGCGATGTTCGAGTCCGCACCGCCGCAGGCGTGAGCGGCGAGGCCGTCGTCCGGCGCGGCTGATCCGGATGGCGACGACCGCCGTGGCCCGCCGGTGCCGATTCGATGCCGCGATCAGCGCTGCGCGCGCGCCCGGCCCGGATTCCAGCGCGACGGACTCGAACGGCCGTGGCGTCGCGCCTCGGATGCCGGGGGCGCTTCGATGCTCGGGCGCACCGGCGCCGCGCTCGATGCCGGCGATCGGGCCGGAGCGGGCCGCGGCCGCCTCAGTCGAAGTGGTAGCCCTTGTAGAGCGTGTTGTGCGGCGCCCGCAGCTCCTCCTCGGGACGCGCGCTGGTGTAGTAGTAGAGCGCGATCGAGCGCCGCTCGACGCCCGGCGGCGCCGACCACGGCGTGGGATGGCCGTGGAAGCTGTCCGAACGCGTCGTGAACAGCACGGCCCGGTTGAACAGCGGCTCGATCGTGTGCACACGCGCCTTGGCGGCGGTGTCCCACAGCTCGAGTTCGCCGCCGTAGCCGGGCTGCCAGTCGCGGCCGAGATAGATCAGCAGATTGAGTCGCCGATGCGCCTGCAGGCGCTCGTGCCAGTTGAAGTCGGCATGGACGCCGAGCAGGCCGCCGGCGCGCGTGAGGTGCAGGCCGCCACCGGCCAGATGCGGATCGGGCAGCAGGTGATCGATGCCGCTGAGCCGCTCGACGAAGCGGACGAACGGACCGGCGTTGAGCTGGTGGATCGCCGCGCGCAGCGGCTCGGGAAAGCGCGCCTCGTGCGAGGTGCCCATCTTCACTTCCAGACCGGCCGCCGCGTACTGATCCCAGCCGACGTCGTCGCTCGCCGCCGGAAACGCGTCGGCCAGCCGCTGCGCCGCCTCGGGCTTCAGGAACCGGTCGATCACGATGTGCGGATAGGGCTGGGCGGCGCGGAACCGCGGCCCGTCTTCCGACGCGATGCGATCGAGTCGGTTAAGATCGAAAACGTAGGGCATACACTGGAAGAAGGTGTTTCGGCGCATCATATCAACGCTTTGACCACCGCTTCTGACCTGGGTCAAACGGCGACGGGAATCATCGTGACTGCAAGCAATCGGGTGGGCGTCATCGGCGGGGTGCGGATCCCGTTCTGCCGCAACAACACGGCCTATGCCGACGTCGGCAATTTCGGCATGTCGGTCAAGACACTCGGCAGCCTGGTCGAACGCTACGGCCTGCACGGCCAGGAGCTCGGCGAGGTGGCGTTCGGCTCGGTCATCAAGCATGCCTCGGACTGGAATCTGGCGCGCGAGGCCGTGCTCTCGTCCGGGCTGGCGCCGACCACGCCGGGCATCACGACGGCCCGTGCCTGCGGCACCTCGCTCGACAACGCGATCCTGATCGCCAACAAGATCGCCACCGGCCAGATCGAGGCCGGCATCGCCGGCGGCAGCGACACCACCAGCGACGTGCCGATCGTCTACAGCCGCGCGCTGCAGCAGCGCCTGCTCGCGGTCAATCGCGCCAAGACGCTCAAGGACAAGCTCCGGACCGCGCTGTCGGGCTTCTCGTTCGGCGAGCTCAAGCCCTCGTTTCCGGGTGTCGCCGAGCCGCGCACCGGCAAGTCGATGGGCGAGCACTGCGAGATGATGGCGCGCGAATGGGGCATCGCGCGCGCCGACCAGGACCAGCTGGCGCTGGACAGTCACCGCAAGGCCGCCGCCGCCTACGAGCGCGGCTTCTTCGACGATCTGGTGGTGCCGTTCCGCGCGGTGCGCCGCGACAACATCCTGCGGCCCGATACCACGCTCGAGAAGCTCGCCGCACTCAAGCCCGCGTTCGACCGCAGCGCCGGCACGCTGACCGCCGGCAACTCGAGCGCGCTGTCCGACGGCGCCTCGGCGGTGCTGCTGGCCAGCGAGGACTGGGCGGCCCGGCGCGGCCTGCCGATCCAGGCCTACCTGACGCATGCGCAGGTGGCCGCGGTCGACTTCGTGCACGGCGAAGGCCTGCTGATGGCGCCGACGATCGCGGTGCCGCGCATGCTGGCGGCGGCCGGCCTGACGCTGCAGGACTTCGATTTCTACGAGATCCACGAGGCCTTCGCCGCGCAGGTGCTGTGCACGCTGCGCGCCTGGGAATCGGCCGACTACTGCAGAAACCGGCTCGGTCTGGACGCGCCGCTCGGCGCGATCGATCCTGCCCGGATCAACGTCAACGGCTCGAGTCTCGCGCTCGGCCATCCGTTCGCGGCGACCGGCGCGCGCATCGTCGCCTCGCTGGCCAAGCTGCTGCACGAGAAGGGCTCGGGCCGCGGCCTGATCTCGATCTGCACGGCCGGCGGCATGGGCGTGACCGCGATCCTGCAACGCGACTAGCCACACCCGGCGTCCGCTCGCGACGCACACGGAACACACGGCGGGCGCACGGCCCGCCTCTTGGGGAGAGGGGAGATGACAGAGAAATACGCATTGGTGCTGACCGGGGAGCTGTTCCCGGGCTACGAGCCGGCCACGGTCTGGCCGGCGCTGGCGGCCTACTTCCGCATGGAGCCGGACAAGCTGACCGGCCAGCTGCTGGCGCGGGCGCCGGTCACGATCAAGGAAAGCGAGGACCTGGCCAAGCTGCAGGGCCTGCAGAGCGGCATCAACGCGGCGGGGGCCGAAGCCGAGCTGCACGCGGCCGACGGCGGCGCGTACTTCGCGCTGATCGCCAACCAGCCGCGCGGACCGATGCCGCTGGCGTTCGTCGCCGACCGCGTCGAGCGCGGCCTGTGGCCGGCCGACGTCTCGATCGCTGCGGTCGGCTCGACCACCTGGAATGCCTACTCGGCGACGCGTCCGGCCGCGGCGGCGGCGGCAGCGGTCCCGCCGATGGCGCCGGCCGCGCCGCAGCCGGGGGCGGCCCCGGCGCCGGCCGCGTTCGCCGCGACACCCGATGCCGCGCCGGCCGCCGCCGGCCCGGTGCTGTCGGAGTCGGGCATGCTGCCGGCGGGCCTGACGATCCACGGCGGCTTCTGGCGGCGCACCGCGGCCTATCTGATGGACGGCTTCATCATCGGCGTCGTCAACTGGGTCATCACGATGATCCTCATGGTCGCGATGGTCGGTTCGCTGGCCGCCGGCAGCGTCAACGCCGCGTTCGGCACGGTCGCGCTGCAGGCGCTGGTCGGCATCGTGCTGTCCTGGCTGTACTTCGCGCTGCAGGAGAGTTCGGCGACCCAGGCCACGCTCGGCAAGCGCGCGATGGGCCTGAAGGTCACCGACGACTATGCGCGGCGGATCGGCTTCGGCCGCGCGACGGGCCGCTTCTTCGGCAAGATCCTGTCCAGCGTGATCTTCAACATCGGCTTCATGCTGGCCGGCTGGACCGGCCGCCGCCAGGCGCTGCACGACATGATCTGCGGCACCGTCGTGGTGTTCCGCGAGGTCGAACCGGGCCGGCCGCTGCCGGCCACGCGTCCGCCGATGCCGTGGTACGGCTGGGTCGTCAACATCCTGATGACCGCCCTGTTCGTCCTGGCCTTCTTCGCGGCCTGGGCCAGCTTCAGCGCGCTGGTCAATCTCTGAGGCCGGGCCGACCCCGCACCGCCGCGCGAGCGCGGCACCCGACGAAAAAAGGCCCGGCGATGCCGGGCCTTTCGTTTCGATCCGTGGCGATGGAGCGGTTCAGCCGACGCGGAACAGTACCGGCGACCAGCCGCCGACGTTCGCGTAGCCGTCGCGGCGGCGGCGGCGCATGCGGTCGATCAGCTCGACGCGGCGCGCCTCGGCCCAGTCCACGCGCTGCGTCTTGAGCGTGGCCGGATCGACGCCGAGGCGGTGCGCCTCGTGGTTGCGGAAATCGACGAAGTCGGCGTAGGCCTCGATCTCGTGCTTGAGCTCGCGCTGGCACAGCTCGATCATGATCGCGTCGTCGAGGAAGCCGAGCACCGGCACGCTGTCGTGGATCAGATCGTCGGCGTCGGCGAAATAGGCCAGGCAGGCCAGCACGCGCTGGCGGTCCTCGTCGGGCAGCGCGAAACCCTGGTCGCCGACCATGTCGATCAGGTTGCGCAGCGCGTCGAGCCGCTCGCGGATGAAGCCCGGAACGCCCTCGACCGTGGCGAGCGCGAGCAGCTTGGACGCGGCGGCGACGATGTCCTCGGTCGGACGGCCGCGCACGTTCTTCTCGGCACGCTGCATCGTTTCGGCGAAGCGCTGGACGTCGGCATCGCCGAGTTCGATCGTGATGGCCAGGGACATGGACGGGCATTCCTCGAAAAAGGCTCGACGAGACTAACCAGCCGCGCATTTTGCGTCAATCGGCGGCGGCGCCGGCCCTGCGCCGCTACAGGACGCCCTCGAGGGCGACGCCGAAGGCGGTGATGATGCGCGTGTAGATCGTCTTGAGCGGCAGGTCGACCTCCGGAAAATCCCCGACCGAGGTGTAGCAGTCGTAGAAGCCCGGATCGTTCGGCCACAGCGGCTCGCAGCCGGGATTGAGCTCGTAGCTGGTCGCGTAGCGGAACGGCCACAGATCGAACACCGGCAGCGCCGCGGAGATCGTGCTCATCGCGTTGTTGATCCGCGCCACCGGGCCGTCCAGCGGACGCCGCGCGATGGTCCAGCTGTTCTGCGGCTCGATGTCGCGCTCGATCTGCGCGGCGACCGCGTCGGCGACGGCGCGGTCGTGGATGATGAAGCCCGACTCGGTGTTGTAGTACTCCGAGCGCGGATCGAAATTGTGCGAGCCGATCATCGTCACGCGGCGGTCGATCACGATCGACTTGGCGTGCAGGCCCACGCGCAGGCCGTGCGCCTGCTTGAGCGGCGTCTGGCCCTGGCGGCTGACCCGGGCGGTCTGGCCGCCGCCGGACAGCTCGTGGTAGTGGGCGATCATCAGCGCGGCGTCGCCCGGAAACGGCTTGAACTCGAACACCCGCAGGCCGAGCCGCTTGAGGTATCTCTTCTTGTGCTTGTAGGAGATCGCGTAGACGTAGAACGCGTCGGTCGCGGCCAGCGAGTTGGTCGAGACCACCGCGCGCAGCGGCGGATCGCGCTCGCGCAGCTCGCGCAGCAGGTTCTGCGCGGCGCGGCTGAACACCAGATACGGCGTCTGCACCAGGACCTCGGCATGCGCGTTGCGCAGCAGCGCGGCGATGCGTCCGCTGAGCTGGGCGGCCTGCTCGGAATCGGCGTTCTTGCCGGGCGGATCGGAGAAGTACTCGGCGCGGCCCACGCGCAGCGCGCGCGCGGCGAACGCGGCGCGGACGTAGCCGGCGTCGCTGGCGCGATCGCGCATCGATCCGATCCGCGCCCAGCGGATCGACGCCGGCGGCGGCAGCGGCCCTTCGCCGCCGACGGCGACCAGCCGGCGGTTGACGTCGTTCAGGCGCGTCAGCGGCACCGACAGCGGATGCTGCCAGAACTGCTCGAACGAGCTCGTCATCTCCTGGCCGGCCTGCGGCCCGAGCACGAGCACGTCGCGATCGCGGTAGTCGAACGTCTGATCCCAGTCGAAGTAGCGGTCCTGGTAGTTGCGGCCGCCGGTGATGCCGATCTGGCCGTCGACCAGCAGCAGCTTGTTGTGCATGCGCTGGTTCAGCCGCGAGAAGCAGCACGCGACGCTCAGCGCCAGATCCAGCCCGCCGGCGCGCGCCTTGTGGAACGTGGTGTTGTAGAGGCGGAACTCGAAGTTGGCGTGCGCGGTCGCCAGCCGCGCGAACCAGTCCACGTCGCTGATCGAGAACAGCTGGTCGGCCAGTACGCGCACGCGCACGCCGCGGCGCGCCGCGGCGATCAGCTCCTCGAGCACGAGCCAGCCCGAATCGTCGTCGGCCCAGATGAAGGTCTGCACGTCGATCGTGCTGCGCGCCGCGCGGATCAGGTGGATGCGCAGCAGCAGCGCGTCCTCGCCGCGTTCGAGCAGGTTGACGTAGTGCACCGGCGCGCCCGGCCGGCTCGACGTGCGCGCCTCCTCGGCCAGCGCCTGGTACGGCGAGGCGATCGCGCAGCGGTCGGCACGGTCGCAGTCGAGCGCGCTGGGCCGGTCGAGCGCGACGCGCGCGTCGGCCTCGCGCGCGAGCTGGCGGTTCAGTGCGCAGCCCGATCCGGCCAGCATCAGCAGGGCCAGCGCCACGAGGTGCAGCAGGCGGCGCATGAAGGCCGCGCGTGCAGGCGGCACGCGGGCCGGGAGACGTCGGACGGCGGGACGCGTGACGGCGGGGCTCACGGCGGCGCGGTACTCATGAGGGCGCGAATCCCGCTTCGTTCGGCAGCGCGTAGATCGACAGCTCCAGGATCACCTTGTCCGACAGCGTGCCACGGCGCGTGCGCATGCCGAACATGCTGCGGCGGATCACGCCCTTGGCGCGGACCGGACAATCGCGCGCCGGATGCGCGCAGTCGGCCGGCAGCAATTCGAAAGTCGCATTGCGGGTGACGCCGCGCAGGGTCAGGCGGCCGTCCAGCGGCCCGCCGGTGCTCAGGCGCGCCAGCGGGAACACCTCGGAACGGAAACGGATTTCCGGATAGCGCTCGGCGTCGAAGAACTCCGCCGACCGCGCCCAGTCCTCGCGGCTGCCGCCGTCGATGCGCACCGAGTCGGCGGCGATTCGCGCGTCGACGACGGCTTCCTGCCGCGCGCGGTCGACCTCGACGACGCCGTCGACCCTGATGAAGCGGCCGACGACGTCGAACAGCAGCAGCACGCCGATGCCGAAACCGGCCTGGGACCGCGCCGGATCGAGCCGGACGCGTTCGACGCCGTGCACCGGCGCGGCAAGCGCCAGAGCGGCCAGGAACGCGGCGACGGCACGCACGAGGCCGGCGGATCTAGGGCCACCAGAAATACAGCACTTCGGCCGAGTCGGGTTCGAGGCGGCCCGCCTCGCGCAGGCGCAGCCAGACCACGGCGCCCGGCGGCAGGCCGCGCCCGGCATCGGAGGCGCCGTCGGCGAGCAGGGCGACCAGATCCTCCAGGCCCGGATTGTGGCCGACCAGCAGCACGCGCTCGGCGTCGGCGTGGTCGTCGAGCACGCGGATCAGCGTGACCGGGCTGGCCTCGTAGATCCGCGGCTCGACGCGCAGGTCCGAGTAGCCGGTGATCGCCAGGACCTGCTGCAGCGTTTCGCGCGTGCGCTCGGCCGGCGAGCACAGCACCCGGTCCGGCTCGGCGCGATGCGCCTTGAGCCAGGCACCGACGGCTTCGGCCTCGGCGATGCCGCGGGCGCTCAGCGAACGGGCCCGATCCTCCTGGCCGGGCGCCGCCGGATCGGCATGGGCATGGCGCAGCAGGATGACTTCGCGGATAGCCATGGGACCTCTCCCGTCGATGGTCAGCCGATCATGCCGGAAGCGGCGGCGCGGTCAAACACGCCGCATCATTTTTCGCCGCCGGTGCCGGCAGCGCGTCGCCCGGCCGCGGCGGCATGCCAGCGCGCCAGCGCGCCGCCGACCGGCACCGCGATCGCCGCCAGCGCCAGGCTGAACGCCAGATGCGCGTGCTTGCCGAGCTCGACGTAGCCGTCGCCGAGCAATGCGATGCCGGCGACGGCGGCCGAGCCGGCCGCGAACACCGCCGCGAACGCACGCGCGAGCGGCGGCGCGCGCAGCAGCCAGCTCCCGGCCAGCACCAGCCACGGCAGCCCGAACAGGCCGAGCAGCGCGAGCGGCCGCCGGTCCAGCCAGCGATCGAGCGTCACGTAGCCGTCCGGCAGGCGCTGCTGCTGGGCGCCTTCGACCAGGCCCAGGTAGTCCGGAATCCACGGCATGTACGGCGGCGCGCGCGCGGCGGCGCGCAGCCACGCCGCCGGCTCGGCCGCCAGCGCGGTCCAGGCGCGCAGCGCCGGCAGCTCGCGCAGGCCGGGGCACAGCGTCTCGACCGGCTCGGCGAGCACGTAGATGCTCTTGCCCGACAGTGCCGCGCAGCCCGCCGGCAGGCCGAGCGCAGCGACGGTGGCGGCCGGATCGGCCACGTTCGGCAGCAGCGCGGTCAGCACGAAGTTGACACGATTGGTCGATGCGATCGCCTCGGTCAGCGGCGTCGTGCGAGCGGCCTGCTGGAGCTGCAGGGCACCACCGGCCAGGCCGCCGAGCGCCAGTGCCAGCGCGGCCTGGCGCAGCCGCCGCTCGCCGGCGCTGGCCAGCGCGAGCGCCAGCAGGCACGGCAGCGCGAAGTGCTGGTACTTGCTGCCGCCGAGCAGAAAGCCGCCGATCGCAGCTACGACCCAGGCCGAGCGGCCGCCGGCGACCGCGGCGACCAGCGCGCCGGCCAGCGCGACGTAGAGACCGAACAGCGCCCCGGCTTCCGCATAGAAGGTGCTGAGGTAGAGCGTGTTGGCCGGGTCCGCGACGATCAGCGCCAGCACTGCCAGCTGCGTGATCGCCAGATCGTCGCGTCCGGCGCGCTGCAGCCGGCGCGTGACCCAGGCGGCGGCCAGCAGCCAGCCGGCCAGGCGCAGCAGACCCAGGGCGCGGATCGAATGCTCGGGCGCGTCGCCGAGCGATTCGGCAGCGCGCCAGGCGGCGGCGACCGCTGCGCCGGCCAGCCAGTCGGTCGTCCAGTAGCAGTTGCCCTCGGGAATCGGCTGGCGCGCGTAGACGCGCAGCGGCGCCTGCGGATTGCTGTGCCAGGCCGGCACGTCCGGCCGCAGCGGGCCGACGTCGTAGCAGCCGGTGTAGCGGATCTGGTCGTAGTTGTTGGCGAGCGCGAGCAGCGGATCGTGCAGCAGCAGACCGAGCACGCGGTACAGCGCGAGCGCCGCCAGCGCGAACAGGACGATGCGGACGGACGGTGGAGACGGCACGCGCGAGGGACCGGACACGAAAGTCGCGCAGTGTAGTGCACGCCCGGCGGACCGATGCGAGGCCTCAGTCGAAGCCGGATGCGAACAATCGGTCGAGGTAGGGGCGCAGCCAGGCCATCTGCGGCCGGTCGACGCTGAAGTTTCCGGTCGGCTCGAGCGTGAACATGTACTCGCCCCAGACCGGACCGGCCGCCCACCAGGTCCAGCCGAGCCAGACGTCGGCGTTCGCGTCGAGGTGGTCCAGCGCACTGCGGACCGCGCGCTGGCAGGTCTCGTTGTCGGCGCCGGCGAATTCGCCGAGCATGCCACGCCGGCCGTGCGCGCGCAGCCAGCCGGTGACCGCGGCGAGCTGTGCGGCGCCGGCGTCTTCGCGGCAGGTCGGCGAGGTCCCCGAGTAGTCGCCGTCGAAGTACTGGTGGAGCTCGAACGCGTAGTGGTCGAGCGGGTCGACGACGCCGAGCATGACCGTGCCGTTCGGTGTGCCGTACCAGTCCGACAGCCAGCTGTGGGCGCCGGTCCAGGCATTGCCCGGCACGAGAATCCACTGCGTCGCCCCGGCCGCGCGGATGCCGGCGATGCCGGCATTGGCCGCGTCGAGCCAGGCCTCGGTCGGCATCGAATGCGGCTCGTTCATCAGGCCGAAGATCACCTGCGGGCGGTTGCCGAACTGCGTCGCCAGGCGCCGCCAGAAGTCGGTGAACGCGTCGAGCGGCAGCGCCGCGCTGCCGATGACCTGGCCGTCGTAGCGGGCATAGTTGTGCGGATCGAGGATCACCTGGTGGCCGGCCGCGATCGCATCGTCGACGACCGCGGTCAGCGCGGCGAGCTGGGCCGTGTCGAGCGGACCGGACAGCGTCGGCTGCATGCGCTCCCAGCGAAACGGGATGCGCACCACGTTCATGCCGGCAGCACGGAAATAGTCGGCCTCGGCCGGCACCGGCCAGAACGACTGGCCGTCGAACTCGGCGCCGGCGAGGTTGACGCCCATCCATTGCACGGCGCGCGCCGGCGTCGACACCACGGCCAGCACCGCCAGCAGCACGATGAGCCGGCCGGCGAGGCGGCCCGGTCCCCGCAGGTTCATCGCCGCTCCCCTCATTCGGCCGCCGATCGCGGCAGCGCTACGCTAAGACACGGCTGCGACGGCTGCCGAGACGCCGGTCGAGACTCCGCAACGCGGACCGCCGGGCCTGAGACACCCGCGCGCGCGGCTCAGGCGGACGGCGCAGCCTCGGAGAGCAGATCGTTGATCTCCTCGATGATCCGGTCGAGCGTCTGCTCGCCGTAGCCGGCGTGCGTATAGGCGACACGGCCGTCGCGACCGACGATGACCAGGAACGGCAGGCCACGCAGCCCGTATCCGTCGCCGATCGCACCGGTCCGGTCGTGCGTGAAGGTCATCTGCGCGTCCTTGAGCTTGTGCAGCAGGCGGCGATACAGCGCCGGCTCCTCCTTGAAGTTGACCGCGACGACCTGGAGCTGCCCGCTGCCGGCAGCGTTCTGAATCCCTTCCAGGGCCGGCAGCTCCTTGAGGCAGTAGGTGCACCACGAGGCCCAGAAACTGATCACCACGACCTTGCCGCGGTGGTCGCTGACCCGCACCTGGGTGCCGTCGCGATCCTTGCCGAGCAGGTCGGGCGGCGGCTCGCCGACGACGACCCCGGCCTGGGCCGCGGCGGCGGCGGCGATCAGCAGCGCGGCGAGAAAACCCCTGAGTCCGCCGCTTTGCGGCCGGGGCATGGACGGTGCGGCCTGTCGCAGCATGTCGATGTCGATCCTTTCGGTCTCCGACGGAATGGCCACGCCGACGGCGTCCGCGCACAGGGCCTGCCCATCGGCAGGCTGCGCGAAGCCGGCTACTGGCGCTTGATCCAGCGCAGCAGCTTGCCCCAGTCGTCCTGGTGCGAGCGGACCTGCTCGGAGTGGTAGTCGAAGATGCTCTTGCCGAGACCGGCCAGCAGCACGTAGGCCTGGGTGTCGCGGATCTGCGCGACCAGCGGGAACGGCAGGCCCTTGATCTCCTCCAGTGCCTGCTGCGAAGCCGAGGTCCACGGCTTGAGCCGGTTGGCGACCAGACCGACCGGGAGCTTGCCGCGCTTGATGCGCGGCAGCGCGGCGAGGTCGGCGAGAAAGGCCGCGCTGGCCTCCAGGTCGATCGTCGAGGGCAGCACCGGCACCACGATCACGTCGACGTCGTCGATCCAGTCGGCGATCTCCGCGGCGCGCACGCCGGCCGGCGTATCGATCACGACGCGCTGCGCGTCTGCGGGAATGCGCTGCTGCCAGCCGCGCCGGGTGCCGTCGACCGGCAGCACGATGCCGCCGAGCAGGACGCGTTTCTCGCACCAGCGCTGGCTCGATCCCTGGCGGTCGGCGTCGACGATGACCGTGCGCTTGCCGTCGGCGGCGTAATAGGCCGCGAGATTGGTAGCCAGGGTCGTCTTGCCGCAGCCGCCTTTTGAACTGGCAACCAGAACTTTCAGCATCGAAGCCTCCCGTCGGTACGCAGCGCGTGCAAGCGTACTACAAGGCTCGCGGCGCCTCGCACGGCCCGAAGCGACGCTCGCCGAACGGGATCGTTTCTTTTTTTGCACGAAACAGTTGACAGCTCGCCACGAGTGCCGGTACGGTCGCTGCCCATGACGCATCGCAACACCGCCCGCCTCGTTCTCCCGATCGCCCGGCTCGCCCCGGTCGGCAGCCTCGCGGGCGCCGTCGTCGCGATTCTCGTGCTCGTACGCCTTATTACCGCCGGGGGTGCGGGTTAGGGGTACGCGTCCGACAGAACGCCAAGACACCTCGAACCCCGCCTCCGGCAACGGACGTGGGGTTTTTTATTGCCCGGATCCCGCCCATCGGAACAGCCATGACCGATCAAGACCCTTCCAGCGACGTAACCGCCACGCCCTCGGCCGGAGCCGAACGCGTGCGCATCTTCGATACCAGCCTGCGCGACGGCGAGCAGGCGCCCGGTTTCTCGATGGGGCGCGCGGCCAAGCTCCGGCTCGCCCGCGCGCTCGAGGAACTGGGCGTGGACGTGATCGAGGCCGGCTTTCCGAGCGCCTCGGACGGCGACTTCGAGGCGGTCCAGGCGATCGCGCGGGAGCTGCGCAAGCCGATCGTCTGCGGCCTGGCGCGCTGCGTCGCCGGCGACATCGAGGCCTGCGCGCGCGCGCTCGAGCCGGCCGCGCACCGGCGCATCCACCTGTTCCTCGCGACCAGTCCGCTGCACCGCCAGTTCAAGCTCGACATGAGCCGCGAGCAGGTGATCGAGGCGGCGGTCCGCGCGATCGAGACCGCGCGCCGCCACTTCGACGACGTCGAATTCTCGGCCGAGGACGCGATCCGCACCGAGCCGGACTACCTCGCCGAGGTGTTCTCGGCGGCGATCGCGGCCGGCGCCGGCACCGTCAACGTGCCCGACACGGTCGGCTACACGACGCCGACCGAGATGGCCGAGCGGATCGCCTATCTGCGCCGGCACGTGCGCGGCATCGACCGCGCGGTGATCTCGACGCACTGCCACGACGACCTCGGCCTCGCCGTCGCCAACAGCCTGGCCGCGGTCGCCGCCGGCGCGCGCCAGGTCGAGTGCACGATCGGCGGCATCGGCGAGCGTGCCGGCAACGCCTCGCTGGAAGAAGTCGTGATGGCGCTGGCGACGCGCGCCGAGCGCTTCGGCGTCGCCACCGGCCTGGACACGCGCAAGCTCTACCCGACCGCACGCCTGCTGAGCCAGCTGACCGGCCAGCCGATCGCGCGCAACAAGGCGGTGATCGGCGAGAACGCGTTCGCGCACGAGTCGGGCATCCACCAGCACGGCATGCTCAAGCATCGCGGCACCTACGAGATCATGAAGCCTGAGGACGTGGGCTTCAGCCGCTCGCAGCTCGTGCTCGGCAAGCACAGCGGCCGCCATGCGCTGCGCGAGCGCCTGGCCGGGCTCGGCTTCACGCCGGACGACGCCCAGCTCGATGCGATCTTCACGCGCTTCAAGACGCTGGCCGACCGCAAGCGCGAGGTCTTCGACAGCGATCTGGAGGCGCTCGCGGTCGGCCGCGATCCGGAGGCGGTCGGCCCCTGGCATCTGGAGCACCTGCACGCGTCGAGCCATCTCGGCGGCAACGGCTCGGCCTCGGTGCGCCTGGTCCACGAGGACGGGCGCCGCGCCAGCGAGGCGGCGATCGGCGACGGCCCGATCGATGCGGTGCTGCGCGCGATCGGCCGCGCGATCGGACGGGAGCTCGAACTGACCGATTTCCAGATCCGCGCGCTGACTCAAGGCGGCGACGCGCAGGGCCAGGCCACGCTCGGCGTGCGCCACCAGGACCGCGTGCTGCAGGGCCGCGGCGTATCGACCGACATCGTCGAGGCGGCCGCGCTGGCCGCGCTCGAGGTCGCCAACCGGATCGAGCGCGCGGCGCCGGCGGCGCCGCTGCGCACGCTCGCCCAGGCGATCTGACCCCCATGCACACGCGAGGACTGCAGCGATGAGCCCCCCTTCCCTGATCTGGCACAACGGACGCCTCAAACCCTGGCACGAGGCGACCGTGCACGTCGGCGCGCACGCGCTGCACTACGGCTCGTCGGTGTTCGAGGGCGAGCGCGTCTATGCCACGCCGCAGGGCCCGGCCTACTTCCGGCTGGCCGATCACACCCGGCGCCTGTTCGAGTCGGCGCGCATCTACGAGATCGACATCGGCTACAGCGAGGCGGCGATCAACGCCGCCTGCATCGAGCTGATCGCCGCCAACGCGATGCCGTCGGCCTACGTGCGGCCGATCGTGTTCCGCGGCGCCGGCGGCCTCGGCGTGCTGGCGCAGCCGGGCGCGCCGGTCGAGGTCGCGATCATCGCGCTGGACTGGGGCGCCTACCTCGGCGAGGCGATCGAGCACGGCGCCGACGTGTGCGTGTCCTCGTGGCAGCGGCCGGCGCCCAATACGTTCCCGAGCTGGGCCAAGGCCGGCGGCAATTACCTGTCGAGCCAGCTGATCGGCCTGGAGGCGCGCCGCGGCGGCTACGACGAGGGCATCGCGCTCGGCTGCAACGGCCTGCTCAGCGAGGGCGCCGGCGAGAACCTGTTCCTGGTCCGTCGCGGCGTGCTGTACACGCCGCCGAGCAGCGCCGGCATCCTCGCCGGCATCACGCGCGACACGGTGATGACGCTGGCGCGCGAGCTCGGCTACGCGGTCGAGGAGCGCGACCTGCCGCGCGAGGCGCTCTATACCAGCGACGAGATCTTCATGACCGGCACCGCCGCGGAGATCACGCCGGTGCGTTCGGTCGATCGCAAGGCGGTCGGCAGCGGCACGCCCGGCCCGGTCACGCGCGCGCTGCAGCAGGCGTTCTTCGGCCTGTTCGACGGCCGCACCGCCGATCGCTGGGGCTGGCTGACGCCGGTGCACGCGGCCACCGCCGATCGTGCGCCCGCCGCGCAGGAGACGATCGCGGCATGAGCGCACGCACGATCATCGACAAGATCTGGGACGCGCATCAGGTGCGCGCCGAGACCGACGCCACGCCGGGCATCCTCTACGTCGACCTGCATCTGATCCACGAGGTCACCACGCCGCAGGCGTTCGCCGAGCTGCGCGCGCGCGGCCTCGGCGTGCGCCGTCCGGAGCGCGTGCTGGCGACGCTGGATCATTCCACGCCGACGCTGCCGGCGGCCGCCGACGGCACGCGGCCGTATGCCACGCCCGAGGCCGCGCACCAGGTCGCCCAGCTCGAGGCCAACTGCGCCGAGTTCGGTATCGCGCTGAACGGCTGGGACAGCCCGCATCGCGGCATCGTCCACGTGATCGGACCGGAGCTCGGCGCGACCCGGCCCGGCATGACGATCGTCTGCGGCGACAGCCATACCGCCACCCATGGCGCGTTCGGCGCGCTCGCGTTCGGCATCGGCACCACCGAGGTCGGCCACGTGCTGGCCACGCAGTGCCTGCTGCAGCGCAAGCCCAAGACGTTCGCGATCCACCTCGAGGGCCGCCTGCGGCCCGGCGTCGGCGCCAAGGATCTGATCCTGCACGTGATCGGCGTGATCGGCGTCGGCGGCGGCACCGGCCACGTGATCGAGTACCGCGGCAGCGCGATCGAGGCGCTGTCGATGGAGCAGCGCATGACCGTCTGCAACATGTCGATCGAGGCCGGCGCGCGCGCAGGCCTGATCGCGCCGGACGACACCACGTTCGCGTATCTGCAGGGCCGCCCGCGCGCGCCGCGCGGCGCGGCCTGGACGCGCGCGGTCGCCGCCTGGCGCGAACTGGCCAGCGATCCGGGCGCACGCTACGACCGCGAGATCCGCATCGACGCCGCGGCGATCGGACCGACGATCAGCTACGGCACGCATCCGGGCATGGTCACGCCGATCGGCGCGCCGATTCCGGCCGCGCGCGATGCGCAGGAGGCCAAGGCGCTGGACTACATGCGCTTCGCCGGCGGCCGCGCGCTGACCGGCGAGCCGGTCGACGTGGTCTTCGTCGGCAGCTGCACCAACTCGCGGCTGACGGACCTGCGCGAGGCGGCCGCGGTGCTGCGCGGCCGCCGCGTCGCCGCCGGCGTGCGCATGCTGGTCGTGCCGGGCTCGGTCGCGATCAAACACGCCGCCGAGGCCGAAGGGCTCGACGCGGTGTTCCATGCGGCCGGCGCCGAATGGCGCGACGCCGGCTGCTCGATGTGCATCGGCATGAACGGCGACATCGCCCGGCCCGGCCAGCTGGTGGTCTCGACCAGCAACCGCAACTTCGAAGGCCGCCAGGGCCCCGGTGCGCGCACCGTGCTGGCCAGCCCGCGCGTCGCCGCCGCGGCCGCGGTCGCCGGCCGCATCGCCGATCCGGACAGCCTGCTGGAGGACGCCGCATGAAGCCGCTGACCCGGGTGCGCTCGCGCACCGCCGTGCTGCCGTTCGAGAACATCGACACCGACCGCATCATCCCGGCGCGCTTCCTGACCACGACTGAACGCGCCGGCCTCGGCCGCCATGCGTTCAACGACTGGCGCTATGCCGCCGACGGCGCGCCCGATCCGCGCTTTCCGCTCAATGCGCCGGAGGCCGCCGACTGCGCGATCCTGGTCGCCGGACGCAACTTCGGCTGCGGCTCCTCGCGCGAGCACGCGCCGTGGGCCCTGCTCGACTACGGCATCGGCGCGGTGATCTCCTCGGAGATCGCCGACATCTTCCGCAGCAATGCGCTCAAGAACGGCCTGCTCGCGATCGTGCTGCCGCCCGAGCAGCACGCCGAGCTGCTGGCGCGGCCGGGCCTCGACCTCGACATCGACGTCGCGGCCAGCACGATCGCCCTGCCCGACGGCCGCGTGTTCGCGTTCGCGCTCGACGGCTTCGCACGCCACTGCCTGATCAACGGCATCGACCAGCTCGGCTTCCTGCTCGACGCCGAGGCCGACATCGCCGCGTTCGAGCGGCGCGCCGATTCGCATCGTCCTTCCCTGGAGAATCCCGCATGAAGATCACGCTCGCCGTCCTGCCCGGCGACGGCATCGGCCCGGAAGTCACCGCCGCCGCGCTCGAGGTGCTGCGCGCGGTCGCCGGCGCCGCCGGCCACACGATCGAGGCCGCCGAGCATGCGATCGGCGGCGTCGCGATCGACACCAGCGGCGAGCCATTGCCGCAGGCGACGCTGGAGGCCTGCCTCGCCGCCGATGCCGTGCTGCTCGGCGCGGTCGGCGGTCCGAAGTGGTCCGACCCGAACGCGCGCGTCCGGCCCGAGCAGGGCCTGCTCGCGCTGCGCGCCGCGCTCGGCGTCTACGCGAACCTGCGGCCGCTGCGCGTGCATCCGCGCCTGGCCGCGCTGTCGCCGCTGAAGACCGAACGGCTGCACGGCGTCGATCTGCTGTTCGTGCGCGAGCTGACCGGCGGCGCGTACTTCGGCCGCAAGACGCGCGAGGGCGAGACCGCCATCGACGAGTGCCGCTACACCAGCGCCGAGATCGAACGCGTGGTCCACCGCGCCTGCGCGCTCGCGCGCTCGCGGCGCGGCCGGCTGACCTCGGTCGACAAGGCCAACGTGCTGGAGACCTCGCGGCTGTGGCGCTCGACCGCCGAGCGCGTCGCCGCCGGGTATCCGGACGTCGCGCTCGAGCATCAGCTGGTCGATTCGATGGCGATGCTGCTGCTGACGCGCCCGGCCAGCTACGACGTCATCGTCACCGAGAACCTGTTCGGCGACATCCTGACCGACGAGGCGGCGGCCCTGGCCGGCTCGCTCGGCGTCTCGCCGTCGGCCTCGCTCGGCGACGGCCGGCGCGGCCTGTACGAGCCGATCCACGGCTCGGCGCCCGACATCGCCGGGCGCGGCATCGCCAATCCGATCGGCGCGATCCTGAGCGCCGCGCTGCTGCTGCGTCATTCCGCCGGTCTCGACGCCGAGGCGGCCGCGATCGAGGCCGCCGTCGACGCGGTGCTCGACACCGACGAACTGACCGCCGATCTCGGCGGCACCGCGACGACCGCCGAGGTCACCGCGGCGGTGATCGCGCGGCTGGCCGGCCACCGCAGGGCCGCGGCATGAGCGGCGCCGACGAGACGCGCGCCAAGCCGCCGCTGTCGGCCGTGGTGCTGCGCAGCGACGCGATCAAGTCCGGCCCGGACCGTGCGCCGGCGCGCGCGATGCTGTACGCGACCGGCCTGGACCGCGCGGCGATCGCCAGGCCGCTGGTCGCGGTCGTGCACACCTGGTCGAACATCTCGCCGTGCAATCTCAATCTGCGCGAGCTGGCCGCCGACGTCGCCGACGGCATCCGCGCCGCCGGCGGCACGCCGGTCGAGTTCAACACGATCGCGGTCACCGACGGCATCGCGATGGGCACGCCGGGCATGCGCGCCTCGCTGATCAGCCGCGAGCTGATCGCCGACTCGATCGAGCTGGCGGTCGACGGCCACTGCCTCGACGCGATGGTCGTGCTGTGCGGCTGCGACAAGACGATCCCGGCCGCGGCGATGGCGCTGGCGCGCCTGGACATCCCCGGTGTCGCGCTGTACGGCGGCAGCATCGCGCACGGTACGCTCGACGGCACGCCGATCACGCTGCAGCAGGTGTTCGAGGCGGTCGGCGCGCACGGCGCCGGGCGCATCGACGACGGCCGCCTGTGCGCGGTCGAGCAGCGCGCCTGTCCGGGCGCCGGCGCCTGCGGCGGCCAGTTCACGGCCAATACGATGGCGATGGTGCTGACCGCGCTCGGCCTGACCCCGCTCGGCCTCAACGACATCGCCGCGACCGACCCGGCGAAGCGCGATGCGGCGCGCCGCTGCGGCGAGCTGGTGCTGGACTGCCTGCGCAGCGACCGCCGTCCGCGCCAGCTGCTGTCGCCGGCCGCGTTCCGCAATGCGATGCGCATCGTCGCGGCGACCGCCGGTTCGACCAATGCCGTGCTGCATCTGCTGGCGATCGCGCACGAGGCCGGCGTGACGCTGACGATCGAGGACTTCGAGGACGCCGCGGCGCGCACGCCGGTGATCGCCGATCTGATGCCGGGCGGTCGCTACACCGCGATCGAGATGACCGCTGCCGGCGGCATGGCCGCGGTCGCGCGCGAGCTGCGCGCAGCCGGTCTGATCGAGGACGCGCCGACCGTCAGCGGGCGCAGCCTGTTCGAGGAGATCGACGCGGCAGCGCCGACCCCGGCCGGCCAGCCGGTGGTCCATCCGGTCGCGCGCGCGCTCAAGCCGCGCGGCGGCTATTCGATCCTCTACGGCAACCTGTCGCCGGAGGGCTGCATCCTCAAGCTGGCCGGGCTCGACTCCGGTCATTTCGAAGGCACTGCGCGCGTCTTCGAGAGCGAGGAGGACTGCTTCGCCGCCGTGCAGGCCGGCCGCATCGTGCCCGGCGACGTTGTCGTGATCCGCAACGAAGGCCCGGCCGGCGGGCCGGGCATGCGCGAGATGCTCGCGGTCACTGCGGCCCTGGTCGGCCGCGGCCTCGGCCACCAGGTCGCGCTGATGACCGACGGCCGCTTCAGCGGCGCCAGCTACGGCTTCGTCGTCGGCCACGTCGCGCCGGAGGCTGCGCGCGGCGGACCGATCGCCCTGCTCCGCGACGGCGACCGCATCGTGATCGATGCGGCGCGCCGCGTGATCGAGACCGACGCCGATCTCGAAGCGCGCCGCCGCGACTGGACGCCGCCGGCGCCGAAGGTCACGCGCGGCGCGCTCGCCAAATACGCGCGTCTGGTCGGCTCGGCCGCGCTCGGCGCGGTCACCAGTGCCTGACGCATCGATTCTTTCTTCCTCACCCGCACCGCCACGCCCTTCACCCCCGGAGAACTCCATGAGCAGCGAGACGATCACCGCCACCACCGACGCCCTGCAGCAGGCCCGCATCGCCGTGCTCGGCTACGGCAGCCAGGGCCGCGCGCATGCCCTCAACCTGCGCGACTCGGGCCTCGACGTCGTGATCGGCCTGCGTCCGGGCGGTCCGACCTCGGCCAAGGCCGCCGCCGACGGCTTCGCCGTGCTGACGCCGGCCGAAGCCGTGCAGGGCGCCGACCTGATCGCGGTGCTGACGCCGGACATGGTCCAGGCCACGCTGTACCGCGACGTCATCGCGCCGAACGTCAAGCCCGGTGCCGCGCTGCTGTTCGCGCACGGCTTCAACGTGCACTTCAAGACGATCGAGCCGCGCTACGACATCGACGTCGTGCTGGTCGCACCGAAGGGCCCGGGCGCGCTGGTGCGCCGCGAGTACGAGATCGGCCGCGGCGTGCCGTGCCTGTTCGCGGTCCATCAGGACGCCAGCGGCCAGGCCCGCGACAAGGCGCTGGCGTATGCGGCCGGCCTCGGCGGCGCGCGCGCGCTGCTGATCGAGACCGACTTCAAGGAAGAGACCGAGACCGACCTGTTCGGCGAGCAGGCCGTGCTCTGCGGCGGCGCCAGCGAGCTGGTCATCAACGGCTTCGAGACCCTGGTCGAGGCCGGCTACAAGCCGGAGATCGCGTATTACGAGGTCATGCACGAGCTCAAGCTGATCGTCGACCTGCTCTACGAGGGCGGTCTGGCCAAGATGCTGAGCTTCATCTCCGAGACCGCGCAGTACGGCGACTACACGCGCGGCCCGCGCGTCGTCGACGCCGGCACCAAGGACCGCATGCGCGAGGTGCTCAAGGACATCCAGGAAGGCCGCTTCGCGCGCGAATGGACCGCCGAGCACGCCGCCGGCCTGCCCAACTACACCGCCTACAAGCAGAAGGACCTGGACCATCCGATCGAGCAGGTCGGCAGCCGCCTGCGCGCGCGCATGCCGTGGCTGAGCGGCAGTGCCTGACCGAACGCGCGGCCGCGCGCCGCGCCGACGCCACCCGAGGACGATGACGATGAATGCAGTGCTCGAAGACCCGCCCGAGACCACCGGGCACCCGCTGGCCGGATCCGCGATGAGCGGTGCCGACGTCGTCGTGCAGGTGCTCGCCGACGAAGGCGTGGAGGTCGTGTTCGGCTATTCCGGCGGCGCGATCCTGCCGGTCTACGATGCGGTATTCCGCTACAACCGCGAGCACGCCACCGCCGACGGCGCCGAGCCGCTGCCGCTGATCGTGCCGGCCAACGAACAGGGGGCCGGCTTCATGGCGCAGGGCTACGCGCGCGCGTCGGGCCGCGTCGGCGTCGCCCTGGTGACCTCCGGCCCGGGCGCGACCAATACGGTCACGCCGGTCCGCGATGCGATGGCCGACTCGATTCCGATCGTCGTGCTGTGCGGCCAGGTGCCGACCGGCGCGATCGGCACCGATGCGTTCCAGGAGGCGCCGATCAGCAACATCATGGCCGCCTGCGCCAAGCACGTGTTCCTGGTCACCGACGCCGAGCGGCTCGAGGCGACGCTGCGCACCGCGTTCGAGATCGCGCGGACCGGCCGGCCCGGACCGGTCGTCGTCGACATCCCCAAGGACATCCAGAACGCCGAGCTGAGGTTTCGCGGCAGCGGCACGCTGCCGCTGCCGGGCTATCGCGCGCGGCTGCGCGCGATCGACACCGCCACGCTCGACGCGGCACGCTGCGCGGCGTTCTTCGACGCGCTCGGCCGCGCGCGGCGGCCGCTGATCTACGCCGGCGGCGGCGTGATCGCAGCCGACGCGACCGGCGCGCTGCGCGACTTCGCGCGCGCGTTCGCGATGCCGGTGACCACGACGCTGATGGGCCTGGGCGCGGTCGACACCACCGAGGCGCTGTCGCTGCAGATGCTCGGTATGCACGGCACCGCGTTCGCCAACTACGCGGTCGAGGACTGCGACTTCCTGATCGCGGTCGGCGCGCGCTTCGACGACCGCGTCGCCGGCGTGCCGCAGGCGTTCGCCGGCGGCGCGCGCTACATCGCGCATTTCGACGTGGATCCGGCCGAGATCGACAAGGTCAAGCGCGCCGACTGGCATCACCTGGGCAACCTCGCGCGCGCGCTCGACACCTTGCGCATCTACGGCCTGCAGCATGGCTTCCGGCCGCGCGAGCAGGATCTGTACGCACCCTGGCACGCGCATCTGGCCGCGCTCAAGCGCACCCACGCGATGAACTACGACCGTGCCAGCGCGCTGATCCAGCCCTATGCGGTGATCGAGGCGATCAACGCGATCACGCGCGGCCGCGCGATCATCAGCACCGGCGTCGGCCAGCACCAGATGTGGGCCGCGCAGTACTTCGACTTCCGCGAGCCGCGGCTGTGGCTGACCTCCGGATCGATGGGCACGATGGGCTTCGGCCTGCCGGCGGCGATCGGCGCGCAGTTCGCGCGGCGCGACCTGCCGGTCATCGACATCGACGGCGACGCCAGCATCCGCATGAACCTCGGCGAGCTGGAGACCGTGACCACCTATGGGCTGCCGATCAAGGTCGTGGTGCTCAACAACGCCGGCGACGGCATGGTCCGGCAGTGGCAGAAGCTGTTCTTCAAGGGCCGCTACTCGGCGACCGACAAGAGCCTGCACAAGAAGGACTTCGTGCGCGCCGCGCAGGCCGACGGCTTCGAATGGGCGCGCCGGCTGGCCGATCCGGCCGAGCTGCCGGCGGTGATCGCCGAGTTCGTCGCGTTCGACGGCCCGGCGTTTCTCGAGGTCGTGATCGATCCGGACGCCGGCGTCTATCCGATGGTCGGGCCCGGCATGACCTATGCGCAGATGATCACCGGCGACTTCATCGTCTCGCGCCAGGCGCAGCCGGCCGCGCTCGAGGCCGGCCCGTCGGAGATGTTCTGATGCGAAGGATCATCGCCATCCTGCTGCAGAACGAAGCCGGCGCGCTGGTACGCGTCGCCGGCCTGTTCTCGGCACGCGGCTACAACATCGATTCGCTGACGGTGGCCGCGACGCACGACCCGGCGATCTCGCGGCTGACCCTGGTCACCAGCGGCGACGACGCGGTGATCGACCAGATCGTCAAGCAGTCGCGCAAGCTGATCGACGTGCTCGAGATCGCCGACCTCAGCCGCAGCGATCATCTCGAATCGGAGCTGCTGATCGTCAAGATCGGCCTGACCGGCCTGGCCGCCGCGGAGTTCGATGCCTGCATGCAGCGCCATCCGGCCGCGCGCGTGGTCGACCAGGGCGCAGGCAGCCGCGTCGTGCAGTTCAGCGGCACCGGCCGCGACGTCAACGCGTTCTTCGCGGAACTCTCGAACCTCGCGCCGGTGCTCGAACTGGCGCGCAGCGGCACGGCCGCGGTCGGCTGCGGCGATGCCGTCCTGACGCCGCGGGCCTGACCGGCGCCCGCGGACGGCCGCCCGAATGTGACGTCGTCGCGGTTGCGGACGACACGCGGCCGCGCGCGGTTGCCGCCGTCACCGGCCGCTCGCATAATCGATCGCGCCTCGGCGTCCGGCCGGGCGCACGGATGCATCGTCGCACGGCGCCGGGATCGCCAGCGTCCACATCGATGCCGCGCCAGGCGGCCGCAGGGGAGAAACGAAGATGGCCGATTCGACCGCGGATCCGGGTGCGCTCGACGATGCCGACCTCGGCGTGGTCGACGCGTTGCGCGAGCTCAAGCACGACGTGGACCTGCTGCGCGGGCGGCTGAATGCCCTGGACGGCATGCGGGCCAATCTCAGCGACGCGGTCTACCGCCGCGTGCACGAGGACTACGCCCGGCGCCTCGCCGAACTGGAAACGCGCAGCGCGCCGCTGCGCGCACAGGCGCGCCTGGCCTATGCCGGGCTGCGTGACCGCATCGAGGCGATCCGGCACGCCTACGAATCGATCCAGCTCGACCGCCAGGAGGTCGAGCTGCGCCATCAGCTCGGCGAGTATGACGCGGCCACCCGCGCCGAACGCCTCGGCACGATCGACGGCGCCCTGCGCGAACGCAGCATCGCCCAGGACCGGGCCGAAGCGCTGCGCACGCGCTTCTTCGAGGTCTTCGAAAGCGAGGCGGACCTCGAAGCCGAAGTGCCGGCGTCCGGCCCGCCCGCCGCGGCCAACGACGCGGTGCGCGAGCCCCAGGCGCGGTCGGCGCCGGCACGCATCGAGGAGCCGGCGCTCGACGACGAACTGGCCGCGCTCGCACTCGATGCCTCGATGCTCGCGCAGATTCCCGAGCCGGCTGCCGCGAGCGCAGCGGCCGAACCCGCACCGGTGCCGCGCGAGGACAGCGCCCCGGCCCGTATCGATGCGGCCGTGACGCAGATCCTGCAGGTGCTCGACATGCCGGAGCTGCCGGACATCCCGCCGGCTCCGCCGGCGCCGGCCGCCCGGCCGGCCGCCGCGGGGCCGCGCAGCACCGAGCCGCGATCGGGTGCCGCTCCGGCACCGGCCGCCGCGGTCGCGACGCCCCCGCCGCCGGCCGCACCGGCCCAGACCGTCGTGCCGCCAGGGCCGGCTGCCGTGTCGGGTTCGACGATGTTCCTGCGCACCGCGCGGCTGGTGCCGCAGAACGTCGAGGCCGGCCGCGCGGCGATCCCGCTGCCGCCCAAGCCGGTCACGCTCGGCGGCGATCCGGGCAGCGACATCCGCGTCGGCGGGCCCGGCGTCGAGGCGCAGCACGCGCGCATCGAGGCCAACAGTCAGGGCTACGTGCTGACCGACCTCGACAGCCGGCACGGTACGCGCGTCAACGCCGAGCCGATCCGCGAGCGTCTGCTGCGCCACGAGGACGTGATCCAGATCGGCGCGGCGCGCTACGTGTTCCGCGAAGGCTGAGCGATCCGGAGGCTGGCGCGTTCCCGGGCGTTGCGATCCGGCCGCGACAGCCGGCGAGGGCGCGCGGGATCGAGGGCTGCGCGAGGGCGCTTCAGCGCGTCGGCGATTGGCCGCCGTCAGCCGCGCGGTCGAGCTCGGCGGCGTGGCGGTCGGCCTGCGCCTGTAGCGCCTTGGCCTTCTCCAGCGCTGCCTGCTGCGCGTCGAGCAGCGCCGGCTGGAGCGCCTCCACCGGCGGCGGTGACGGCGACGGCGAGCACGCCGCGAGCGGCAGGGCGAGTGCGGCGGCGGACGAGAGCAGGCGCAGGCGATTCATCGGTGCTCCGCGGCGGCGGGATCGGCTACAGTCTGCGCGTGGACGCGAGGGCCGACAAGCGGGTGGAGCGGTGATCGATCCGGCGCGCTGGCGGCTGGACGGACGGGTCGCGCTGGTCACCGGCGCCAGCCGCGGCATCGGCCTGGCCTGCGTGCGCGAGCTGGCCGGCCTCGGCGCCGACGTGCTGCTGGTTGCGCGCGACGAGCCGTATCTGGAGACGATCGCCGGCGAGCTCGCCGAGGAATTTCCGGCATGCCGTCTGCTCGCGTTCGCGGCCGACATCGCCGATGCCGAGCAGCGCCTGGAAGTGTTCGACTGGATCGCCGACCTCGACCTGCCGCTGTCGCTGCTCGTCAACAACGCCGGCGCCAATACCAGCCGCGCGGCACTCGACTACACGCTCGAGGACGTGCGCGAGCTGGTCGAGATCAATCTGCTCGGCGCGTTCGAGATGTGCCGCCTGGCCCATCCGCATCTGGCCGAGCACGGCGGCGCCGCGATCGTCAACGTCGGCTCGGTGTCCGGCCTGACCGCGGTGCGCACCGGCGCGCCGTACGGCATGACCAAGGCCGCGCTGCATCAGCTGACGCGCAATCTCGCCTGCGAATGGGCCGAGGACGGCATCCGCGTCAACGCGGTCGCACCCTGGTACATCCGGACGCGCCGCACCGAGGAACCGCTGGCCGATCCGGACTATCTGGAAGAGGTGCTCGAGCGCACGCCGATGCGCCGCATCGGCGAGGTCGAGGAAGTCGCCGCCGCGGTCGCGTTCCTGTGCCTGCCGGCGGCCAGCTACATCACCGGCGAGTGCATCGCGGTCGACGGCGGCTTCCTGCGCTACGGCTTCTGAGCGGGCGGCGGCGATGCGAGCCGGCGCTCGGCCGCGGCCCGGGCGGCACCAGGCGGCAGCATGGAGCGGAGGGCCGCCGTATCACAGCCGAAAACGGCGAGTCCGACGCGCCCAAGCCTGCTACGGTGTCGCTCATGGACCGACCCGCCACCCCGCCGATGCCGAATGCCGCCGCCTGCGAGCGGGCGCGGCTGACGCGCGACCGGCGCTTCGACGGCCTGTTCTTCACGGCCGTGACCTCGACCGGCATCTACTGCCGGCCGGTCTGCCCGGCACCGGCACCGCGCCGCGACAATGTGCGCTATTACCCGAGCGCGGCCGCGGCCGCCGCCGCCGGTTTCCGGCCGTGCCTGCGCTGCCGGCCCGAAGCGGCGCCCGGCTCGCCGCTGCACCGCGCCCGCAGCGAGCTGGTCGCCGGCGCGCTGCGGCTGATCGAGCAGGGCGCGCTGGATGCCGGTTCGCTGCCGCAGCTGGCGCGCCGTGTCGGCGTCGGCGAGCGCCATCTGCGCCGCGTATTCGCCGAGGAGATCGGCGCCAGCCCGCTCGACGTCGCGGCGACGCGGCGCCTGCTGTTCGCCAAGCAGCTGGTCGGTGAAACCGCCTTGCCGATGACCGAGGTCGCGCAGGCGGCCGGCTACGCGAGCCTGCGCCGCTTCAATGCCGCGTTCAGCGCGGCCTACGGCAAGGCGCCGCGCGAGATCCGGCGCAGCCGCGATGCGCTCGCGAACGGCGGCAGCGGCGAATGGACGCTGCGCCTGCCGTACCGCGCGCCGTACGATTTCGCCCAGCTCGCCGCGTTCTATGCGCGGCGCGCTATTCCCGGCGTCGAGGCGGTCGATGCGACCGCATACCGGCGCAGCTTCGTCGCCGACGGCGTGCCCGGCTGGTTCGCGGTCGAGCCGCTGCCGGGCGAGCAGGCGCTCGCCTTGCGCGTGCATCATCCGCGCAGCGGCGTGCTCGGCCCGCTCGCCGCCCGCGTCAAGCGCATGTTCGACGTCGACGCCGATCCACGCGCGATCGCCATGGTGTTCCGGCGCAGTCCCGTGCTGGCGCCACTGATCCGGCGCTGGCCGGGCCAGCGCCTGCCGGGCGCCTGGGACGGCTTCGAGCTGGCGGTGCGCGCCGTGCTCGGCCAGCAGGTCAGCGTGGCCGCCGCGCGCACGCTGGCGGCGCGGGTCGCCGCGCAGTACGGCACGCCCTATGCGGACGGCGCCGCGGCCGGCGTCGGTGTGCTGTTCCCGACGCCGGAGCGCCTCGCCGATGCGCCGCTCGAGACACTCGGCATCACGCGTGCCCGCGCACAGACGATCCGCACGCTGGCGGCCGCCGTGCACGATGGCCGCATCGCCTTCCGCCCGGAGCAGCCGCTGGCCGAGTTCGAACGCGACTGGGTCGCCCTGCCCGGCATCGGCGCCTGGACCGCCCATTACGTCGCGATGCGTGCGCTCGCGCAGCCCGATGCGTTTCCGGCGGCGGATCTGATCCTGCGCCGTGCGGCCGGCCAGGGCCGGACGCTGACGACGCGCGAACTCGAAGCGCTCGGCGAGAGCTGGCGCCCGTGGCGCGCCTATGCGGTGATGCTGCTGTGGCGCGCCAGTTGAACGGTGGCGCCGGCGACCGGCGCGATCGGACAGCGCCGGCACGAGGTGCGGCGACCGCGCCGCGGCTCGCGACACGGCGCGGCGACCGGACGGAAACGATCGGCGCATCCGGCTTGTGCGGCACACGGCCGGACGGCGAGATGCGGCGCCCTGTCGACGCAAGTCTTCAAGCCACGACAGGACGGACGCCGTCCTGTCCCGGCGACTGACCAGGAACCTGCGATGGACTACGAACTGCTCCAAACCCCGATCGGTACCCTGCTGCTGGCCGGCGACGAGGCCGGCCTGCACTACGTCGAATTTCCGGGCGAATCGCAGGGGCGGCGCATCGAGCCGCACTGGCGACGCGACCGGCGCCGCCTCGGCGAGGCGATCGCCCAGCTCGAGGCCTACTTCGGCGGCGAGCTGACCGCGTTCGATCTGCCGCTGGCCGCGCACGGCACGGCATTCCGGCGCGGCGTCTGGAACGCGCTGACCCGCATTCCGTACGGCACCACGATCAGCTACGGCGAGCTGGCGCGGCGCATCGGCCAGCCGTCGGCGAGCCGCGCAGTCGGCGCCGCCAATGGCGCCAACCCGATTCCGATCATCGTGCCGTGTCACCGCGTGATCGGCAGCAGCGGCGCGCTGACCGGCTTCGCCGGGGGCCTGCCGATCAAGCAATGGCTGCTCGCGCACGAGCGCCGCCACGCACCGGCTTCGACCTTCGCACTGCAATGAACCGGTGACGCCGCAGGATCAGCAGCCGCGCATGCGCCACGCCCGCTGTTGCCGCTCCAGGTCGGCCCGGGTGTCGCTGAAGGCACGGTCCAGCTTGCCGCGCACCTCGTCGATCTGCTCGCGCATGTAAGCGCACGCCTCCTGCGGCGTGGCGCGATGGCATGCGTCCTCCACCTGCACATGGGCCGCGGCGAACGGCGCCTCGCCCGCCGGCAGGGCCGGAATCGCATGCAGGCCGGGGGCCGACACGCCGATACCGTCACGGCCGCCGTAACGGTGCGCCAGACCGCCTCCCGAATCGCCGAGCACGCCGTAGGGCACTGCGTAGCGATCGCCGATACCGGTGTCGCTGAGATAGCGGCTGCCGTCGTAGCGCACGCACAGGAACACATCCGGACCGAGCACGCTCGGCGCGACCGGCGCCGCCCCCATGGCCGGTTGCGCCGGCGGCGGCACAGCGACGGCAGCGGGAGCACTCTCGGGCGGTGGCGGCGGATCATCAGGCAGTTGCAGACGCTGCTGGTGCGCATGCGCCGCGCAGGGGCGATCCTGGAAGCTGATCGAACCATCCGCCGCGGTGCACTTGTACGCCTGGGCGGCCGAGGCGCTCGGCGGCATCGCGAGCAGTCCGCCGGCGACCAGTGCGAACAGGATCGTCAGGCCGTCGGCAAACTCGCGGCCGGCGCGCACGGAGGCCGATCGCCGGTGCAGCAACGACACTGCCGGCCGATCTGCTCCCTCGAGGCGGTGCTGCTGCCGCGCCTCCGCGAATCGAGCGGCTGCGGACCGGATCCGAACCGGCCGGCGCCTGCTCGACGAGCTTCCAGGACATCGATGGCGGCGCATGCGTCCAGTCTACGCCGCCGATCGCCGCCCCGAATCACCAGGGCAGGGTCTGGCCCAGATGCGTGAAGCTGCCGGTCGGGCCATCGGCGCCGATCAGCGCGAGTTCGACGCTCGACTTGGCGCCGTCGGCGATTTCGAGCTCGCCCTCGCCGGCATTCATGTCGGTCTTCACATAGCCCGGATGGATCGCGTTGACCTTGATCGGCGTGTCGCGCAGCTCGTAGGCCAGCTGCACGGTCCACGCGTTCAGCGCAGACTTGGAGACGTTGTAGGCCGGCACCTTGAACGCGTAGATGCCCGAGGTCGGATCGCTGTGCAGCGTCAGCGAGCCGAGAATGCTCGACACGTTGACGATGCGCGCC